>CBDDRC010000050.1:0-6228 GCA_965232985.1 uncultured bacterium | reverse complement strand
CATACGTCGTCAGAGAAAATACGAACAGGCCGAAAAAATGGCGCTTATAGACGTTTCCGAGCTTCTGCTGGATCCGGATTTTACAGATCAGGCGACGTTGATAAAACGCTACCTGGATGTCAACGCCAACGGCGAGGCCGTGATTGCAGAGATGGAAATTCCGATTACCGCGGTTATCCAGGGCGTCAACAACGAGGACCTGGTTAAATTGCCAGAGGGCGCGCGGCTGTCTGACGCGATTACCGTTTACTATCAGGGCGAGCTGCAGGCGGAATTAGAGAACGGCTACTCGGATATTATCGTCTGGCGCGATCGTCGGTACGAAGTCGGGCCGGTCACCGAAAACTTCATGAACCACGGCGCTGGATTCACGAAAGCCATCTGCGTTGGAGAATCGGTCCGTGCCTGACTCGTCCACCGGCGGATATCTGCAGCAGATTTCAGGCCCCGTCGAAGGGCTGGACCTGCGCCGGTTTCTCGGAACAATGCTGGCCGGCGTATCTGGCCTGTCGCCCGATCTGGTGCGCCCCGCGTGGCAGATACACCCGGCTCCGATCCCGGATATAAATATCAATTGGATGGCGTTTGCGATTCTGTCGCGGCGTGCTGAAAACGATCCCTATCAGGTGGCGAACAACAGCGGCTTGACAATGATCGTCCACGAGGAAATCGATGTTCTGCTGACGTTCTACGGCCCTGACTGCCTGCAGAAAGCGGCTGAAATCCGCGACGGGCTCGGTCTGTCGCAAAATACAGAGGCATTGAGGATCGCCGGCATGGCGGTAGCACAGCTATCGGATATAATCCACGCGCCCGAGTTGGTGAATCGCAGGTTTTTTGATCGCGCAGATACGACATTGACGCTGCGCCGAGAGATTCGCCGCGAGTATGCGGTGCTGGATTTTGTTTCATCGGTCGGCGTCATCTACGCGAATCGCGCGGAGACAACGCTTGAACGCACACTGGACACGAACTGAGGAGCAAACGAGATGCCAATAGGGTTAAACGTCGGGCGCCTCGTTCGCGTCTCGGTCAATATCTCGCCGGTTGCGGCTGCCAGAAAAGGGTTTGGCACGCTGATGATCGCCGGTGACAGTAACGTCATCGACGGCAGCCAACGACTGCGCTCCTACACCACCATCGAATCTGTAGCGGCGGATTTCGGTACATCCGCGCCCGAGTACAAGGCCGCCGTGCTGTATTTTGGCCAGTCGCCCAAACCATCCGACCTCATGATCGGCCGCTGGCTCAGGACAGCGACCGCTGGATTCCTGAAGGGCGGCGCTCTTTCCGCTGCAGATCAACAGTTGTCGAACTGGACCAGCATCACCACCGGATCATTCGCGATCACCGTCGGCGGCGTTGCGAAAACCGTCACCGGGCTGAACTTCGCGTCCGTCACCAATATGAACATGGTGGCCACGGTAATCAACGGCGTGCTGACCGGCGCCACTGTTGCATGGGACGGATCCAAATTCATCGTCACCAGCTCAACAACGGGCACGACATCAACCCTGACATACGCGACCGCGACGGGAACGGGCGTTGACGTATCAACGCAGCTCAAGTTGACAGCAGCCACCGCATCCTCTCCGCCTGTCGCAGGCTACGCAGCAGAAACGCCTGTCGATGCAGTCACCGCACTGGCCAACCAGTCAGGCGGGTGGTATGGCCTGACGTTCGCCGCAGCGACCATGCCGACGGACATCGAGATGACGGCAGTCGCGGCGTTCATCGAGGCGGCGACATCACGGCGTATCCTGGGCGTGACCGCCACCAGCCCGCTGGTGCTGGACCCTACCAACACCACCGATATAGCGAGCGTGCTGAAGGCGCTCGCATACAAACACACGGCGGTGCAGTACAGTGCCAACCCCTACGCGATTGCATCGATGATGGGACGCGCGTTCAGCGTGAATTTCAACGCCAACCGCTCGACCATCACGTTGATGTACAAGCAGGAACCCGGCGTGGTCCCCGAGTTTCTCACTGAGACCGACGCGCAGACGCTCAAGAACAAACGCGCCAACGTGTTTGTCAATTACCTGAACGACACCGCGATCCTGCAATATGGCGTGATGTCCGGGCCTGCGTATTTCGATGAGATACACGGCCTCGATTGGTTCGCCGACTCGGTTCAGACAACCCTCTACAACATGCTGTACACCAGCGCCACGAAAATACCGCAGACGGATGCAGGCCAGAATGAGCTGGTCAACGCGGTTGCCCAGGTTTGCGAGTCCGCGATAGAAAACGGACTCGCGGCGCCCGGTGTGTGGAACGCCGAGGGGTTCGGCCAGATCAAGCGCGGCGATTATCTGCCGCGCGGATACTACATCTACACCCAGTCGATGGCGCTGCAGGATCAGAGCATGAGAGAACAGCGCATCTCGCCGCCGATCACCATAGCGCTCAAGCTGGCCGGGGCGTTTCACGAAATCGACGCCATAATCAATGTCAACCGCTGAGGGTTTGTAAATGGCCAGCTATTCGTTTAGGGATGTCACGGCGGCGCTCATCGGCCCCGGCGGATCGGTCAATTTTGGTTTCGGGTCAGGCGCGGCAGAAGAGGGGATCGATATCGAGGCGGCCGAGGATTCCAACGCGATGACGGTCGGCGCCGACGGTAGCGTCATGCACTCGCTGATCTTGAACGATGCGAGCCTGGTAACGGTTCGTCTTCTGCAGAACTCGCCGGTTAATTTCCAACTGCAGCTGATGTACAACCTGCAGTCCAGCAGCAGCGGGCTCCACGGCCGGAACGTGATCACTATTCGGCACACCGCGCAGGGGGATTTCATAACCCTCACCCAGGTGGCCTTCAAGCGCCGCCCCAGCAAAACCTACGCGCGCGAGGGCGGAGTAGTAGAGTGGACGTTCGACGCCGGCAGAACCGCTCAGATTCTCGGCGTTGGAACACCGGAGCTTTAATGCATGGAAACCGAGATTGATGGTCATACCTACAAAATAGCCACAATTGACGCGCGCTCTCAATTCCACATTGCCCGGCGTCTCGCACCAATACTCGGACGGATCGCACCGCTGGCAAATCTCGGCGGCGAGGCGGTATTGCCTGCGCTCGCATCGGCCGTCGGTGAATTGTCCGACGAGGACGCGGATTATGTTTTGTTCGGCGCGCTGAAACACGTCAGCCGCAAACAGGAACAGGGCCTCGGCTGGGGGCCAGTGGCCACTGGCAATAACATCATGTATTCGGACATCAACATGATGGGCATGCTGAAGCTGGCGTGGGAGGCGCTGTCGTTCAACATGGCGGGTTTTTTTTCCGCACTCCCATCGGGTTTGACAGGAGAATCCCAGCCACAACCCGTCCGGTAAAATGGGTCTCGCTCCCTGATGGGGAGGATTGGTTATACCGCCCGCTGGGGCGGGGGCTGTGCAAATACGAGAGCTACAAAGACGGCACCATTTCACTCGCGGACGTGGCGCTGATGAACGACATCCTTGATGTTCAGGACGAAAACGAGGCGCGGTATCGTGAAGCGCAAGCAAAATGACCTCTGAAATCATCAAGCAATTTCTCGTCGGCCTCGGTTTCAAAATCGACGCCGCCGGCCTCGCCGCCTTCTCCAAGGGCCTCTCATCTGCAACATTACAAGTTACCGCACTGGCAACCGCCGCCACTTCTGCCTCCGGCGCTGTCGTCGCGTTCGTCCAGAATATCGCGAGCGGCTTTGATGAAATGGACAGGCTGGCGACTCAGTTCAGGACGACCGCTGACGCTGTTGATGAATTTATCGACTCGGCAGGGCTTATCGGACTCGGCGAAGAGGGTGCGGTAGCCAGCCTGAAAAGCCTGGACCGCGCGATTGTCGACACCTCTATTGGAGTCGGACGCGCCAAAAAAATATTCGAGAATCTCGGCATCGCTGTTGTTGATGCCGCAGGGAACCTGCGGCCGACGACGGAGGTAATGGCCGAGCTGCAGGCGCAGTTTGCAACGATGGAGCGCGGAAAACAGGTCCGTATCATGGAGCGGCTGGGCCTGGATCCGCAATTGCTGTTCCTGTTCACCGCCAACATGGCCGAGCTGCGTGCCGATATGGAGGCGATAGACAAGGCGAGCGGTTTGGATTTTGGGGAGTCGGTAAAACAATCGAAAGTGTTCATGTTGTCCTGGCGCGCGTTCCGGGTGGAGTTGCAGAAAGCGAACCTGCTGTTCAAAACGGTCATGGAGTCCATCGCGACGCGGATGATGCCACGTCTGAGAAAAAATATTGAATTAGTGACGAACCGAATGATCGAATTCCGCCGCCGGGTGATGGATGTTCTGCCATCCATCATCGATGCGGCCGTACCGTTCCTTGAACTGATCCTGAAGATCGGCGGCGCGTTTTCCAGGATTGCCGGGCGCATCGCGTCCGCGGCCGCCACGATAATTGGATGGTTCGTCAAACTGAACAACATCACCGACGGCTGGGCAGGGTATATCCTCGCCGCTGCTGCCGCCTGGAAATATCTGAACCTGGCGTTTCTTGCCACACCGCTAGGGAAGCTTCTGTTGCTCGCCACCGCCGTGGCATTGCTGATTGATGACTTCCTCACATTCCGCGAGGGCGGCCAGTCTCTGATCGACTGGGGCAGCAACGTCGGTACGGCAATGCAGGGTGTTACCGCCGCGCTCATTGGCGTTCTGGGATATATGGCGCTCACCCGTGCAGCCGCACTCGCCACAGCCGCAGCAACAGCCCTGTGGTCTGCCGCGACGCTCATTGTCACCGGGGTGCTGAAAGCGGCGCGGGTGGCCATACTGCTGTTTAATCTGGCGATGGCCACCAACCCTATCGCGCTGGTTATCCTCGCCATCGGTGCATTGATCGGCGCGGGGTATCTGCTGATCAAAAACTGGGAGACGGTAAAAAACTGGTTCTCTGGTTTTTTCGATTGGCTGTCCGCAGGGTTTGAAAAACTCTCGAAATTCAGCAGCGGCATCGTTGGCGCGCTGACGGGGACTGGAATTACTCAAGAAACAGCGGGCGCCACCGCTGGCATATTCGGCGTTCCCGCATCCGCGCCGAGCCCGCAGGCGCAGGCGGTGATAGGCGGCGCACAGCAAAATATCGATCAAAAAACCAATATCGTGGTGCAGGGGGCAGGAGATCCACAGGCGACGGCGCGCGCGGTGGCCGGGCAGCAGAATCGCGTCAATGCGGACATGGCACGCAACATGCGCGGGTCTGCGCGATGACCCTGTTCAGCACCAATTTTCTTGGCGAGGCGAGTTTCATGCCGCGCCGTGCCATCGGGCCATTTACCGCGACAATCACGCTGGAGGGGCTGGCCGAGGATGAACTCGAGATAACGCATTACCCGGTACAGAATGGCTCGGCCATCACCGATCACGCATTCAAGGTTCCTGCTGCGCTGAGCATCACGGTCCAATGGGGCGAGAACCTCGCCGAGACCTACGCTAAACTGCTGGCGCTACAGGCCAGTCGCGAGCCGTTCGACGTGGTGACCGGCAAGCGCGTTTACCGAAACATGCTGATGACCGGGTTGCGCCAGACAACGGATCAGCTCACCGAGAATGTTCTGCATATATCGATGCGGCTGCGGGAGATATTCATTGCCTCAGTCGAAGTGGTGACGGTTCCCGAGCGCAGCAAACAAAGAAGCCCTGAGAAAACCGGCGCAACGGAAAACGCCGGGAGAAAGTCCGCGATCAAGGTGCCTCCTGAACAAGCCGCCAGCGGCCAGACAGTAAACCGAAGCGCGCTCGAAACGCTGTTCGGGCAGGGCATCTGATGGCCATCGAGATTTACAAAATCCCGCTGACCAATATCCCGCAGCGATTTCTGATCAGTCTGAGCGGCAGATCGCTGACAATCGAAAACCGGTATAACGCAGAGGCGCGTTACTGGACAATATCGTTGTTCGACGGCGATACCGGCGACGTGATTTTCACGAATATGCCGCTGGTGACTGGCACTGATCTGCTGCGGCAGTACAAGCATTTAGGGCTCGTGGGTAAATTATTTGTTCTTACCGACGGAGACAACAACGCGACGCCGACAGAAAAGAGCCTGGGCGTGGACTCGAATCTGTACTATCTGGTGGACCAACCTTGAGTCGCCAATATCTCCGCAGCTGCAACCTGGTGGTATCAGGCGCGGGTGGCAGCGGGCTGGATCTGTCGAATATGCGAATAGTGTTCACAGTCCGGAAAACGGACTCGCAGACGCCCAACACGGCGGAAATACGTATCTA
>CBDDRC010000049.1:0-63742 GCA_965232985.1 uncultured bacterium | reverse complement strand
GTTCTTCAATCCGGTATTCATGCTGGTGGTGTACACCTTCGTGTTTTCCGTCGTCTTCAAATCGCGCTGGGGCATGAGCGAAGACGAAAGCAAGATGCAGTTTGCCGTGGTGTTGTTTGTTGGCATGATTGTGCATGGTTTCTTTGCCGAAGTTCTCAACCGGGCGCCCGGCTTGGTTCTGGCCAACGTTAATTACGTGAAGAAAGTTGTGTTCCCGCTGGAGATACTGCCGGTCATTGCCATGGGCGCGGCGTTGTTCCACAGCCTGATCAGCCTGGGCGTGTTGCTGTCTGCTTTTGTGCTCTTCAACAGCTACGTGCATTGGACCGTCGTGCTCATTCCCGTCGTGCTGCTGCCGCTGGTCATCCTCACGCTGGGCCTTGCCTGGATGCTCGCATCGCTGGGCGTTTTCCTGCGCGATGTCGGACAGACCATCGGCATCATCACCTTGGTCATGATGTTTCTGGCGCCGGTTTTTTATCCTGTCACCGCCGTGCCGGAAGAACTCCGCCCATGGATCATGGCCAATCCATTGACGTTCATGATTGAGCAGGCCCGTGAGGTACTCATCTGGGGGCGCATGCCGAACTGGCTGGGCCTGGGTGTCTATTTACTGGTTGCCACGCTGGTAGCGTGGGCAGGTTACGCCTGGTTCCAGAAAACCAGGAAAGGATTCGCCGATGTCCTCTGATGACGTGGCGATTCGCGTGCAGGGTCTGGGCAAGTGCTACCAGATCTACGAAACGCCGAGCGACCGGCTCAAACAGTTTGTTGTACCGCGATTGCAGCGCCTGATGAGGCGGCCTGCCGGGCAGTATTTTCGTGAATTCTGGGCGCTCAAGGATGTTTCGTTTGAGGTCAGGAAAGGCGAGACGGTCGGCATTATCGGGCGCAACGGCTCGGGCAAATCGACCTTGCTGCAAATCATTTGCGGCACGCTCTCGCCGACCGGCGGCGCCGTGGAAACCAGGGGCCGTATTGCTGCTCTTCTTGAGCTTGGCTCCGGATTCAATCCCGAATTCACCGGGCGTGAAAATGTCTATCTGAATGCCGCTGTCCTGGGGCTCAGCAAGGAAGAAGTGGATGCACGATTCGATGCCATCGCGGCCTTTGCCGATATCGGCGAGTTCATCGAGCAGCCGGTAAAAACCTATTCGAGCGGGATGGTAGTTCGTTTGGCATTTGCGGTTTCCATTAATGTTGATCCGGAAATTCTCATCGTTGATGAGGCGCTATCCGTGGGCGACGAGTTGTTTCAACGGAAATGCTTTTCGAGAATTGAAAGTATCCGGGCAAGCGGAGCCACAATTTTATTTGTTTCTCACTCGGGCAGCACCATCGTTGAATTATGCGACCGTGCCGTGCTGCTGGATTCAGGCGAGAAGCTTATGGTGGGTTTGCCAAAGCAGGTTGTTGGCCGTTACCAAAAACTCTTATATGCGCCCGTAGATAAGCGAGAAACAGTTCGTGAGCAGATACGCCTCGCGGATGAGCTTAAGAGTCCGCATGAAGACGATGGTCCGTTGCAGGCGCGTGAAGCGCGCTCGGATCATGCGCAAGATGTGCGAGAGAGTTTCGATCCCGGCCTCATGCCGATAAGCACAATTGAATATGAGTCATGCGGGGCTCATATCGAGTCGCCGGCCGTGTTGACCTTGGCTGGCGAGCGAGTGAACAATTTAATACGCGGCAAGAACTATCGCTACACATATACCGTCACTTTCACAAGTGACGCCGTCAATGTGCGCTTTGGTATGTTGATAAAGACTATATCGGGAATGGAGTTGGGCGGGGCGGTGTCTGCAGGTTCACCGAGAGACGGGCTGACTTATGTTGAGGCTGGCTCCTCTTGTAAGGTCGAGTTCCGTTTTTGTTGCACCTTGAATGCTGGCGTGTATTTTCTGAACGCTGGTGTTCAGGGTGACGTAAACGGTAGTGCAACCTATCTGCATCGTTTGGTTGATGTTGCTATGTTTAGGGTATTGTCTGATCCGGAGAATTTTGCAACAGGCATCGTTGATTTCAGTTGTCATTCAGAGCTGGAGTTTCAGCGGTGATAAGCAGAAGAGATTTTGTGCAAATGGAAAATAGAAAGCTCATAGTGGTGCTAGGTATGCACCGTAGTGGTACCAGTGCGATTACGCGCGGGTTGCAGGTATTGGGGGTATCGCTTGGCAATAATCTTATGCAGCCCATGGAAAATATTAATGCCAAAGGTTTTTGGGAGGATATTGATCTCAATGCGCTGAATATTGAGATGTTGAATGCCGTAGGGAGTGATTGGCATCATTTAGCCCCGATTGAACCCGAGGATGTAGATGATCTGCGCAAGAAAGGCTACTTTCTTCGAGCTGTTGAGTTGCTCCGTCATAAGGTTGGAAATGCCTCTGCTTTTGGGTTGAAAGATCCGCGAATGGCAAAGTTACTGCCCTTCTGGAGTAGCGTGTTTGAGCATTGCCGGCTCAATGTGAATTATGTCATGGCTGTGCGCCATCCGCTCAGCGTAGTTAAGTCATTGGCCAAGCGAGATGGCTTTGATGCAGAGAAAAGTTATTTGTTGTGGTTGGGCTATGTTGTTGCGAGTTTATCTGGCGTCGCTACATACAAAGGAGTGCTTGTTGATTATGACCTTCTTATGCGGTCGCCAGACAATGAGATTAACAGGATTGCACGAGGGATTGGGTTGAATGTTGACCCAGAAGAATTACAAAGCTACAAGTCTGAATTTCTTGATGAGGGGCTGAGGCATACGGTTTATGATTTGAACGATTTGCTGTTGGATGATGCTTGCCCTCCGCTTGTGCGCGACATCTACATTGCGCTGTTGGATGTGGCATTGGATAAAACACAACTTGATGATGTGGCGTTTCGTCATCAAATAAAAAATTGGCTCGATGAGTTTGAGAAACTTAAATTCCCATTGGTTCTGGCGGATAGACTTTTTACGCAAATGGAATTTTCCAATCAGCTCGTGGCTGAACGGGATGAGCAGATGGCGATGCTCAGTCGCCAGAGTGAGGCGCTCAGCCGTCAGATTGAGGAAGTATCAAACTGGGGTAAATCGCTGCAAGAGTCGCTGCATGAGCGCGACGAGCAGGTGCTGGCGCTTAGCCGTCAGATTCAGGAAGTATCTGTCTGGGGCAAGACCCTGCAGGACAAGGTGGTTGAGCGTGACGCCCAGGTGGGTGCTCTCAACGCCAAGGTTGAAGAAATATCTGCCTGGTCTCAGGCCATGCAGGGCGCGCGAGACGGTGCGCTTGCCGAGAAGGATTTGGCCATTGCCGAAAGAAACGCGGCGCTTGCCGAGAAGGACGCGGCTCTTGCCGCGCGGGATGCCGCGATTGTCGAAGCAGGGCTGGTGAGCAACGAGCGCGATGACGCGTTGCGCTTGCGCGACGATTACATGCGCCTGGTCGATCTCATGCGCAACAGCCTGTCATGGCGCCTGACCAAGCCGTTGCGTTTTTTCGCCAGGCTGCTCCGGCATGGCCTTGTCGGCGATGATCGCCGCCGGGTTGTTGGCGTGCTGCGGCGCGTGTACCACCGGGTGCCCTTGCCGGCGGCAGTGCGGTACCGGGTCAGCCAGCACATGCACAGTCGCCGGCGCGGTTTCGTGTTGTCCGTCGAGCCGCAATTGAATGCACTGTCGACCATGGCCGATTCCGCAGTCAGGCTGGAGGTTCAGCAGTCGGGCCTTCCGGATTACATTTTTTGGGGCGTGATTGACTGGCATTTCCGGCACCAGCGCCCGCAGCAGTTGGCGCAGGCGCTTGCCGACAGCGGCCGCCGCGTTTTTTACGTGTCGGTACTGATGGTCGACAGCGAGGCGCCGGGCTTTGAGATCGAACCGCTTGGCGATTCCGGCCGGCTGTTCAGCATCAGGTTGTTCGTGAAGGGCGCGCCGCTGATTTATCACACGGTGCCGACGGGCGACCATATCGTGCAGTTGCGGCAAAGCGTGGGCGAATTGCTGGCATGGGCCAATACGGGTTCGATCGTGTCGATGGTTCAGCACCCGTTCTGGCTCAATGTGGCCGCCGCGCTGCCTGAAGGCCGGCTGGTTTATGACTGCATGGATCACCATGAAGGCTTTGGCAATGTTCCTCCGGCGATGATCGCCATGGAGCGGGCGCTGCTTGCCAGTGCCGATCTCACCGTAACGACGTCCACCTGGCTGGACGTGATTGTTGCCGACAAGACCGGCAACCGGGTGGTGATTCGCAACGCTGGCGAGTTCGCGCACTTCGCCCGGGCGCCGGGCGATATCTTCCGCGATCCGAAAGGCCGGCGAATCATCGGCTACTACGGCGCGATTGCCGAATGGTTCGATATTGAACTGGTCGCGGCAATAGCGAAGAAATTTCCGGATTGCTGCATCTTGTTGATCGGCTCCGATACCGTGCACGCCAAGGATGTGCTCGGAAAGTATCCCAACGTCATGTTTACCGGCGAGATTCCCTATGCGGAGTTGCCGCGTTATCTGCATGCATTCGACGTCTGCATGTTGCCGTTCAAGGTCATTCCACTGACGCTGGCGACGAATCCGGTGAAGGTTTACGAATACCTGAGCGCAGGCAAGCCGGTCGTGGTCGTGGATCTGCCCGAGATGGCGCAGTTCGGCGAACTGGTCGATGTCGCGCGGAATCATGACGAGTACTGTGCTGCCATTGAACGGCACCTCGCACTAAAAGTCGATCCGGCGGCGGTGGCAGCACGGCAGGAGTTCGGCCGCAACCAGACCTGGGGTCACCGTGCGACGAAACTGATCGAGCATGTTGAATCGGCAGCGGGAGATCCGCCGGTCAGCGTGATCGTTGTCACGTACAACAACCTCGAATTGACCAAGGCTTGTCTCGCGAGCCTCGATGCGCATTCGCACTACGGCAACATCGAGCTCATCGTTGTCGACAACGCCTCCAGCGACGGCTCGCCGGAATTTCTTGCCGGTTGGGTAAAGCAGGCGGACAACCGCAAGCTGATCCTGAATACCGACAACCGGGGTTTTGCGGCAGCGAACAATCAGGGCCTGGCAATTGCATCTGGCGATTATCTCGTCCTGCTGAACAATGACACCTACGTTACGCCCGGCTGGGTCAGGACGATGGTGAATCATATGCGTCGCAATACCGGCCTCGGTCTGCTGGGGCCGGTGACGAACAATATCGGCAACGAAGCGCGCATCGAGATTGCGTATGAGTCGATGGACGAAATGCTCGTCCGCGCGGCCGAACACACGCGCCGCCGGATCGGCCGGATCTTCCCGTTGCGAACGGCCGCTTTTTTCTGCGTGATGATTCCCAGGAAGACGTATGAGGCCGTTGGCCCGCTCGACGAAGCGTTTGGCCGCGGCTTTTTTGAGGATGACGATTACTGCCGCCGTGTCGAGCAACTCGGGTTGCGGGTTGCCTGCGCGGAAGATGTTTTCATCCATCACCAGTTGTCCGCTTCGTTCAACAAGTTGAAGCAACAGGATCGGCAGAAACTTTTCGAGGAAAACAAAAAAACCTACGAGGCAAAGTGGGGCGCCTGGGTGCCGCACACCTATGAAAAGCAGGACGAGGCGATGGCGGCGCCGCCCGTCGCTGTTGCTCCTGCAGCGGCCGCTCCCGAGGCGGCCGTCCCCGCAGTCGTCGCTGTGCCCGTGGCCCCGGTAGTGCCGCCCGCACCGGCACGCTACGTCGGTGGCCAGGCGCACAAGCCCGTTGCCAGCCAGTGCAATGTTTGCGGTCGGGAAACGCAGTATTTCTATGAGTCGGTTGCGTTGTGGCGCGAGACGCTCACCTGCGAGCATTGCGGGACAACCAGCCGCTACCGTTCCATCGCGCGCGGCATACTGCAGGCGGTAAAGGAATTGTCGGCGGTGGATGTGCCGTCGCTGGAGGCGTTGTCCGGGAACTCTGCGGAGCGCTTGCGGGTGTACGACACGCAACCACCATTCTATTACCACACCTGTTCCTACCCGCTTCCCGACATGCTGCGCCGTTCCGGCTGGTTTGACGTTGAAGTATCGCAATACCGGCCCGATACGCCGATGGGCACCGAGCTGGCGCCTGGCGTCACCAACCAGAACCTCGAGTGCCTGACATTTACCGATGAGTCGCTCGATATCGTGATTACGTCTGATGTCATGGAACATGTGCGTCTCGATCATCTGGCGCACAGGGAGATTCATCGCGTGCTGCGGCCGGGCGGCATCTACCTGTTCACGGTGCCGCACATGCGCTCACTGGAACGGACGCTGATTCGCACCAAGGTGGTCGATCCGCAGGATCCATCGAAGGACGTGCATCTGCTCGAACCGGAATACCACGGCGATACCAATGCCAAGCATGGTGACGGGGTGTTGGCGTACCGCGTCTACGGCACGGATCTCGACAAGGAGTTGAACGAGCTCGGGTTCGATGTGCTGTATACGAAGGAAGATTTTCCGGTGCAGGGGATCATGAATACCGAGCTTTATTATTGCCGCAAGCGGCAGGGGTGACTGTGAAGATTCAGGTGTCGGCGGACATGACGTCTGTCATCGTGCGATTGCTTGTCGCGCTCGGGGCCGGGCTGACGCTTTACGGGCTATTGGCCATGGATTGGCCGGCATTCGCCGCAACCCGGCTGCCTGCCGCGCTGCAGTTGATGGAGCTCTGGGCGGCGCTTGCAGTCATCGTTGCGGCGCTCTCGTTTTGGCGGCGAATCCATCCCTTGTTTGCCGGCCTGCTGGTAGCGGCGCTTGTGTCTCTTCTTGCGGGCGTGCTCTGGCCTGTTCTCGCCGTGCTGTTGCTGGGCTTGGCCAGTTTCACCTTGGGGCGCTTGCTGCTTTCGTCGCGGATCATTGCGGGCGTGGACGCAACAGGCGTCGAGTGTTTATTGGTCGGCGTCGCGATCTACGGCACCCTGGTTGGCCTGCTTGCCCATTTTCCCGTCAATTATCCGGGCGTATACGGTCTTCTATTTGTCGCGCCGATACTGATCGGCTGGCGGCATGTGCGCGATGCCTTGGGTCGGGCAAGGTTCCTGGCCTCGGTTCCACCGGCAACAGACCGCCATCTGGTCTTGCTGCAATCCTGCGTGGCGGCGATCGCGCTGGTCCACTTCCTCGTGTCACTCATGCCGGAAGTCGGACACGACGCACTGGCCAGTCACCTGTTCGTCCCTGCGCAACTGGCATGGCGGCATGAGTGGGGCTTCGATGTTGGCCACTATGTCTGGGCCGTCATGCCCATGCTCGGCGACTGGGTGTTTTCGATCGGCTATATGCTTGCCGGCGAGTCGGCCGCGAGAATCACCAACCTGGGATGCATTCTGGTGCTGGCGGCGCTGGTGCGTGAGGTCGCCCTGTGGGCTGGCGGTGGAGAAAAAGGTGCGCTTTGGGCCGTTCTTCTCTTTCTGACCACACCACTTACCTTTACGGAAAGCAGTAGCCTCTTCATCGAGTCGGTGTGGGCATCGCTGGTGGTATGCGGATCGCTTGCGGTATTGCGTCTTGCGTCATCAACGGGAAAGGCCGGCACCAACATTGTCCTGGCCGGTGTCCTGCTGGGCGGCGCGCTCGCGGCGAAAGCGGTTACGTTCACCGTGCTGCCGGTACTTCTTGTGATGCTGTTGATTGCCTTCCGGAACTGGATGCGGGCCGAAAATACTCGCGCAATTCTGGTTGGTCTGGCGTTATGCCTCGGCATTGGCCTGGTTCCGTACCTGACCGCATGGCTTGCAACCGGGAACCCCATTTTCCCGTTTTTCAACGAATACTTTCGGTCACCGCTCTATCCGCCAACGAACTTTGAGGCGCCGGGCATATTCGATAAAGGGATGACCTGGAATGTCCTGTACCGCATTGTTTTCGACTCGGGAAAATTCCTCGAGGCTTCGCCGGGTGCAGCAGGATTCCAGTGGCTGCTGCTTATCATTCCGGCCATGGGTGCGATGTTGTTGTCATGGCACCGCCGGGGCTTGCTGCTCCTCGTCGTCGCTGGTGCAGCGGCGTGGCTGACCTTTGAGCAAACAGCATACCTGCGCTACGTGTTTCCCTCGTTCGCGCTGGCCAGCGCGGCAGCCGGAGTTGCACTCGGGTCTTTGTTCTCGATGCACCCGAGAGTTGAGCGTACCGGGTACGCTGCCGCCATTGTCGTGGTCGCGCTGAACCTGCTCTATTTCACCTCCGGGACGTACTACGGCGCCTTTGATCCGCGGGTCGTGGCCAGTGCTTCGGCGCGTGCGGAATACATCAGTACGCGAGTACCCATCCGGAATGCGGTTGACCTGGTGAATGCGCTCAACACGCAGGAATCGCCCGTTGCTTTCTTTACTCCGCCGATGACCGCCGGGCTGAAGGCGGATGCGCTGTACGCCAACTGGTACAACGCCGATTTTGCCGGGCAGGTGAGCCAGGCGACGACGCCCGTTGCGCTGGGTGCGACCCTTGCCAGGAGCCAGGTGCAATTCGTTGTGCTCGATGATGCTTGGGGCGATGAAACGTTGCGGCATTCGATAAATGAGGTCACGGAGGAAGTTGGGCGTTTCGGTACGGTGTCCGTGCGCTCACTGGATAACAGCTACCGCTATGCCGAGGAGTTGTTGCGCAATACGGCGTTTGATACTGCCGCCGGCTGGGAGTTGGTAGAAAAGGCGAGGCTGATCGACGGCGGTGTTGTTGTCAGCGTGTCATCCCCCGCATACCAGGTGGTGCCGGTGGTTGTTGACAGAGGTTATCGCTACACCGCAACCGCTCGTTGCCTGGATGGTGCTGCCCTCGGTCGCCTGCAGGTCAACTGGCTGGATGGCAGCGGCAAGATGCTGAAGCCGGACATCCAGGTTTTTGAATGCACACCAGCAGTCGAAAGCCACAGCATGGATATTCGTTCCCCTGCGGGGGCAGCGGCAGCCGTGGTTTATGCAACGGGACACACCGAGACGCCACTGGTATTCGCCAGTGTTTCATTTCGGGATTGAATGACTTCAAAAGGAAATGAGCATGGCAGGGGAAATGATTCTGATCACCGGTGCCAATGGCGGCATCGGACAATACGTCGCCCGCTACCTATTGTCGCATGGCGAGCGAAATATCGTTCTCCATTACCGCTCGGGGAATGACAAGGTGCTTCATCTTCTCAAGGAGTTCGATCTAGACCCGAAGGCGCACGCCGTCCAGGCTGACCTGCTGGACGAGGTCGCCGTTACCCGTATTGCCGGCGAATTGAAGGAACGTTTTGGCGGTGTCGATCGGCTGGTAAATGTTGCTGGTTCGTCCAGCAACAGCATGTCGTGGAAGTTGCCGACTGCCGAGTTTGTCCGCATTCTGAATGACAACCTTGTAACTGCCTTCATTTGCTGCAGGGCATTCATGCCGGGTATGCGGGAAAGCGGCTTTGGCCGCATCATCAATTTCTCGAGCATTGTCGGTTCCACCGGCATGCCAGGCGCCTCGCACTATGCGGCGGCGAAGGCCGGGCTTGGCGGCCTGACCAAGTCGTTGGCGCTTGAGCTCGCGTCGAAAGGTATTACGGTGAATGCTGTTGCGCTCGGTTATTTCAATGCCGGCTTGATTGAAACTGTTCCGCTCGATTTGCGGGAAGACATCAAGGGCAGGATCCCCATGCGCAGGTTTGGCGAGGGGCAGGATGTTGGTGCGTTGGTTGCCTATCTGCTCAGCCGTGACGCCGGCTTCCTCACCGGCCAGGTGCTGCATGTGAATGGTGGGCAATTCTGATGGAAGCCGAGTACCGGGCGTTCTCCCGGGAGACAGACTATCCCTCACAGCGAAAGCTTTTCTCATTGAGCTTTCCGGAGACGCGCGGGACGGCGGTCGATACCGATGCCCACTACCAGTGGAAATTCGGGGCGTTTCCGTGTCCCGTCCATTCCTACCAGTATGTCGCTGCCGAACTGGAAGAATTGACCGGGTATTACGCGGCCATTCCGTATGAATACAGTGTCGACGGAAAAGTGCTGCGCTGTGGCATGGTGTGCGATGTCATGACACACCCAGAGCGGCGTGGCAAAGGCATCTTCACCAAACTGGGAAAATACGCGACCGAACAGCTCGCGGTAGAAGGCCTGGGCTTTACGACGGGTTATCCGATACGGCCGGAAGTCATTCCGGGGCATCTGAAAGTCGGCTGGAAGATTGTTTGCGAATTGCCGATGTATCTGCGGCCGATGGGCGTCACGTCGCTGCTGCCGCCTGCATTGCGCTTCATTGCTGCGCTCGCCAACCCTTTGCTCCGTGTTGTGCAGCGGCTGCTGGTGCGTGCCAACAAGGATTACGAGGTGAATGTCCTTTCCCGGGATGTGTTTCTGGGCACTGTCGCCGTTGGCAGGGAGTACGCCAACTTTCTCTCTGCCTGGTTGGCTGAAGGCAAGAATGCGCTGGTTAAATCGCCGGCGTTTCTTGCATGGAGGACGGCCGCGCCGGAAACCGATTATCGTTTCCTGGCGCTGCGCAAAGAGGGGGAATTGGTCGGGTTGGCCATCTGCCGGCCGACGACGCTCAAGAATGTGGAGTCACTCGCCGTGCTCGATTTCATGGTGCTGGAAAAGCATCTGCATGGCGCCGTCGCGTTGCACGTTGCGTTGGGCGATCTTGCGGTGGCCCTTGGCAAGGATGCCGTGGTCTGCATGAGCAGTCGACACTGGGCGGGGCGCTACCGATTCGCACGATGTCTCTATATCTCCACCCCGGCGGTATTCTCACTGATCGTAAAGAAACTCGACGCGTCGATTCCGGATGCCAGGCTCTTCGCTGAAGACAGATGGCACCTCTTCTGGATTGACTCGGACGACCTGTAGGCCGTGTTCGCCAGCCCGCGACGAAGTGACGTGTCATATATAAGCTAAAAGGTTAAATGATGCCAATCCAGCACCTGCTCATAACAATCAGTTGCGTGCTCGCCCTTTCGGTCGGGCAGATCCTGTTCAAGAAGGTCGCGATTGAAATGGCCGCCGCCGGCACGTGGATGCATCCGCGCGTCCTCATGTTTACGGTGTTGGCCTTCTTCATCTATGGCGTCACAACGTTGGCGTGGATCTATGTGCTGCGATTCGTGGAGCTCAACCGCGCTTACCCGGTTATGGCGCTGAGCTTCGTCGCAGTGCCGCTCATGGGCTACCTGTTCTACGGGGAAATGGTCAGCTCCTATTACTTCATCGGCGTCGCCCTCATCATCGGTGGCATCGTGGTAATCACTTCACTCAGCTGACCAGTTGAGCCCGAATATTTCGAGCGTGGAGGGAATCGCGTGGACATCCCGGAGGCGGAGAGCGCGGCGACTGATATCTTCCTGTTTGCACATCAGGACGATGAGTACGCGGCTTTTGGGTTACTGGAACAGACCCGTAGTGCAGGGCGGGTCGCGACCTGCGTATATTTGACCAGTGGTGACTATGGCGGGCAGCCCGTCGCTCCCCGCAATGCGGAGAGTTGCGCTGTACTCGACAGTTTTGGCGTCAGGGCAGAACGCATTCATTTCGTTGGAGAGCAGGCAGCGATCGGGGACGGAAAGTTGCATTTGCACGTGTCGCATGCCTGCGACCTGCTTGTCGCGCTGATGCGAACCCAAGGCGTCATTGCGCAGATTTACCTGCCGGCATGGGAGGGCGGTCACCAGGACCATGATGCAGCCCATATTGTCGGCATCGTTGCCGCTCGGCGTCTCGGCTTGATTGATCGCGCCTACCAGTTTTCCCTGTACAACGGCTATGCCCTGCCAGGCATGTTGTTCAGGGTTATGTCGCCGTTGGCTGCGAATGGAAGCCCTAGGCTGCTGGCGATTTCCCCGGCGAATCGGATGCGCTATGTGCGTCACTGTCTCGGCTATCCGACGCAGTGGAAGACCTGGGTGGGACTGTTTCCCTTCGTGTTCATTCAATATGTCATCAGGGGCGTGCAGGCGGTACAGCCGGTATCGCTCCGTCGGGTGCGCGAGCGGCCGCACGAGGGAGCATTGCTCTATGAGCGTCGCAACGCCCTGCGCTTCGATGAATTCATGATTGCGGTGAGTGCTCTGCTCGACAGCGACGCGGCTGTGGTCAGGTAGTGGCCGCCAGATCTTCGGCATGCCGGGCTGCCCCGCACTGGGTGGTGACATGCGGAACTGCCGTGCCGTGTACAATATCGTTCTCAGAACCTCGTTCGCCGCCATCCGCCGCGAAATAGCCGAAGACAGCATCATGACAATCGCCGTGATCATTCCCTGCTTTCGCGTACGCAATCACATCCTCGCCGTGATCGACGGCGTACGGGATGCTGTCGATGCAATCTACGTTGTTGACGATTGTTGCCCGGAGGGCACCGGTGACTTCGTCACCGAGCATCGCCCGGATCCGAAAGTGCATGTGGTCAGGCACGCGGTGAACCAGGGTGTCGGCGGCGCCACGCTTTCCGGCTATCTCGCTGCCGCAAAGGACGGTCACAGCATCCTGGTCAAGATGGACGGCGACGACCAGATGGACCCGGCCTACCTGGCGGCACTGGTCAAGCCGATCGCCAGTGGTCTTGCCGACTACACCAAGGGCAATCGTTTTTTCAGTCTTGAATACCTGAGCCAGATGCCGAAGCTGCGCTTGCTCGGTAATTCCGGCCTGTCACTGGTTAACAAGATTTCCAGTGGCTACTGGGATGTGATGGATCCGACCAACGGCTACACGGCGTTGCACGCCAAGTTGCTGCCGTTGCTGCAGGTGAAGAAAATAAGCCCGCGTTATTTTTTCGAGTCGGACATGTTGTTCCGCCTCGGCACCATCAACGCCGTGGTCATGGATATTCCCATACCGGCCCGCTACGGCAGCGAAGAAAGCAATCTTGATATTGGTCGCGTGCTGCTGACATTCCCAAAACTTTATTTTGTGCGCTTCCTGAAACGTATCATCTACAAATATTACCTGCGCGACCTGAATGCAGGCTCGATTGAGTTGTTGGTCGGCCTGCTGCTGGTCATCTTCGGCACTGTGTTCGGCGTCAGCGGCTGGATTACTGCTGCAGAAGAGCAGCGCGCGGCATCGAGCGGCACCGTCATGCTGGCGGCCTTGCCGATCATCATGGGTTTCCAGTTGCTGCTGTCATTCTTGTCGTTTGATGTAGGCAACGTGCCACGCAGCGCCCTGCATACCCGGATGCCCTGAAATACCGGGCAGTAGCGGTTCCTACGGGCAGGATGGAATGCAATTGCGCAATTCGCGCACAGAGGCAGTCGTTATATGGACAAGCGACCGAAAATATCGATAGTCGCCCCGTTCTTCAATGAAGGGGATGGCGTACGCCTGTTTTACGAAGCCATTTGCCCCATGCTCGACAGCATGCCGGACATCGACTTCGAAGTAGTCTGCGTCGATGACGGAAGTCGGGATGACACGCTGGCAAAACTGATTCTCGTCTCGGCGCAGGACGAGCGCTTTTGGGTCATTGAATTGTCCAGGAATTTCGGCAAGGAAGCGGCGCTGACCGCCGGCATCGATGCGTCCACCGGCGATGCCGTCATCCCCATTGATGCGGACTTGCAAGACCCCCCCGAATTCATACCGAAGATGATCGGCGAGTGGGCCCGGGGCGCAGAGGTCGTGTTGGCGCGAAGGGTGGACCGAAGTTCAGACTCGTTCCTCAAGCGGAAAACGGCCGAAGGCTTCTACCGTCTCCACAATCGTCTTTCAACCATACAAATCCCCGAGAACGTGGGCGATTTCCGCCTGATTGACCGGGTTGTCGTGGATGCGCTCAAGCAATTGCCCGAGCGGCACAGGTTCATGAAGGGGCTCTTTGCGTGGGTCGGCTTCAAAACGGTAACGCTGGATTACGCGAGAAGCCCCCGTGTGGCGGGAACTACGAAGTTCTCGGGCTGGAAGTTATGGAATTTTGCCCTTGAAGGCATTACCAGCTTCAGCGCGGCCCCCCTCAAGCTCTGGTCTTATATCGGCGGCATAGGCGCCCTGGCCACGGTTTCCTACGCGATATTCGTTGTCGCCAGAACGCTTCTGTATGGCGTGGATGTTCCGGGTTACGCGTCTCTGTTGGTGGCAGTGCTGTTCTTCGGAAGCCTGCAGTTGATTGGCCTGGGCATGCTGGGTGAATACATCGGCAGAATCTATATCGAATCAAAACACAGGCCCCTGTACCTGATCAGGAAGCAATACGGCGGGCGCGCAGCGCCGGGCAAATAATGCCCGTGTAGCAGCGGTACAAGAGGCAATCGATGTCCAAGCAGTTTTTGAAGTACCTGGTGGCCGGCGTAGTCAATACCGTGGTTGGTTATGGCGTTTTTCTGGTTGCGTTGCGCGGGCTCAACTGGAGTCCGGAAGCTGCCAATGCCCTTGGCTACGCATTTGGCCTTTGCGTTGCCTTTCTGCTCAACAGGTTTTTTGTTTTTGTCGTTTCAGGATCTGCCTCGGCTTCCGCGCTGCGATTCATCGTGTCATTTGCGCTAGCGTTCGCAATCAACCAGGCGGCACTTTTCGTGTGCTACAGGTTGCTGCTGATCCCGGCCGAGATCGCCCAGATATTTGCCATGGTTGTTTATACGGTCGTATTTTACCTGCTCAACAAACACTATGCCTTCAGGACGCCTCGCGCCACGGATGGTTGAGGTGGAAATATTGTCGATTCCTGGCGGCGGCTGAAGAATATGTCGACCGTCATCCATTCCATTGTCAGGCCAGCGTTCTGAACTTAATCAGGGATTGCCATGAATAGCGAAAATACCCCGCCTTCTTCCCGGTCGGCGGGCGTTGCCGGGCAGACTGGAAAGAATGATGACATATACATGGCAGTCATCGTGTTGGCGGTTGTGTTTGTGGGTTTTTCGCACGTTAATTCCCACCTGTTTTTTCTTGCCGATGACTGGGCGTGGCTGCACCGGGCGACATTCAAGACGTTTGGCGAATTGTTTTCGCTGATGCCGGAGCGGATATACAACGACCGCCCTGTGGGCGCCGTCATGATCAAGTTCATGTACGGCATGTTCGGGCTGGAATGGCGCAGCTTCCAGCTTTTTCAGGTCGGTATTCATGCGCTGAATTGCGTTCTTGTTTTCCTGATAGCAAGGCCGCATATGAGTCGCCCAGGGGCCGCTTTGGCGGGTATTCTGGCCGCCACTTGGATTTCATCGAACAATGCCGTGTTCTGGACGGCGGCAATGTTCGATTTGCTGGGCGCCACCCTCTGTCTTCTGGCCGTTCTTTTTCGGCAGCTTGCGCAAGCCCGGAACAATGACTGGCGAATTGATATTCTTGGAATAGCCACCTACTTCCTTGCCATACGCACCAAGGAGTTTGCCATCGGCCTGGTGGTGGTGATGCTGCTGATGAGCGTGCTGCTTGGGAGGCGCGGGATCCTGGCGTCGCTCAGGGAGTTGCTTCCCTACTTTGTTGTTACGGCGCTTCTTGCAGGCAGGTATGTCTATCTGTTTGCCGACACACCGTCATTGCCGGCTGGAACACCAAACCCATACGCGCTGCATTTTCTCGATGTGTTCAAGAACCTGGCAGTCTATGTCGGCGATGTCTTTTACATGGAAGTGTTCGGTGCTTATGGTGCTGCAGCTTTATGCGCCGCGCTCCTGTTTGGCGGCGTGGTTTCGATGGCGGGCGGTTGGCGCGTCATGGTCGTTGGGTTGGCGGGATTTGCGATACTGTTGGGCCCGACGTTATTGCTGTCAAATCACCTGGATCCGCTTTATCTGTATGCGCCCCATTTTTTCCTGGCAATTGCCATTGGCGGGCTGGTCGGGAGGGGTATCCCGGCGACGGTTATCGCGCTGACAGTTTCGGTGATCCTGGTGGTTGTCCCGGGGGGTAGCGACTGGAACAGGAACGTAGTCAACGCCACGCTCGCCAAAGGCCAGGTAACACGAGCTCAATTCGAGTCGTTCCGGCCACTGATGAGTGGATTTCCCGGCGAGAGCACTATTTTCATATCGGGCGTTGAGCCGTATTTCAATCCGTTTTCATATGGCCCGGGTTATTCGATCAAGATTTTGGCAAATGACCAGACCCTCAGCGCAGTTCTGGAAAAGCCGGAGGATCAATTGGTCGCTGAATTTTGCGCAAAGCAAGGACCGAAGGCCTTTGTTGCATTCACGGATGCGGTTGCCGTTGATACGACAAACGCCGTGCTGTTGACGTGTCAAGGCGCCGCGAAGTAATCGATACGGGCCGGGCAGGTTGATGGCTCCGGCGGTCGGGCGCCCCTCGTGTGTTGCTGTGCAGACGGGTCGGCGAGGGCAGGTCATGGCATCTGCCGGGGCGCGCCTTGCCAAATCGTGAGCGGCCTCATCGTCGCTTCGCGGTATTATCGGCAGCCATGTCGCGGCCGGAGCCAGAGGCCGTGGTTGTATCTTCGTTCCGGGTTTCGCAGGTGGAAGAGCGTGGTGACCAAGAAACGGAAAGTATTGTGTGTCGTCGGCACCCGCCCCGAGGCCATCAAAATGGCCCCGGTGATTCTTGCGCTCAAGCAGGAGCCCTGGGCTGAGGTGCGCGTGCTGGCCACGGCGCAGCATCGCCACATGCTCGACCAGGTACTCACCTTTTTCGGCATCGAGCCGGACATCGATCTCGACATCATGCGACCGAACCAGGCGCTGACGACACTGACAGCGCGCCTGCTGCTCGACCTTGACGATGTGCTGACCGCCGAAAAGCCGGACGTGGTCCTGGTGCAGGGCGACACCACCACCGTCATGACTGCGGCGCTTGCCTCTTTCTATCACCGTATCCCGATCGGCCACGTCGAGGCTGGGCTGCGTACCGGCGACATGCAGAATCCCTTTCCGGAAGAGGCGAACCGCGTGATTGCGGGTCGGCTGGCGCGCTGGCATTTTGCGCCGACGGAAAGTTCGCGACAGAACCTCCTGCGCGAAGGCGTTGCCGATACCGCCATCGTCGTTACCGGCAATACCGTCATCGATGCGCTGCTGATGACGGCGTCGCGCGAACTCACGCTCGATGTCGCGCTGGATCCGGACAAGCGGATGGTGCTGGTCACGGCGCACCGGCGCGAAAATTTCGGCGAGCCCTTCCGCAACATCTGCCGGGCGCTGCACGATCTCGCGGTCCGCAACCCGGACGTGCAGTTCCTGTACCCGGTGCACCCGAATCCGAACGTCAAGGATGTGGCGCACGAGATGCTGGGCAAGTGCGCCAACTTCACGTTGTGCGATCCGCTCGACTACGCGCCATTCATCGCTGCCATGAAGCGCGCGCACTTCATCATCAGTGATTCCGGTGGCGTGCAGGAAGAAGCACCGGCGCTGGGCAAGCCGGTGCTGGTGCTGCGCGAGGAAACGGAACGGCCGGAAGCCGTGGATGCCGGCGTCGTGAAACTGGTGGGGTCCGATTACCAGCGCATCATGACCGAAGCGCAACGGCTGCTGGATGACGACGTTGCGTACCGGGCGATGGCTCGCGGTGTTTCACCCTACGGCGACGGCCACGGTGCTGAACGCATCGCCAAAGTATTGCGAGAGCATTTTTCTTGAGGCGACTGGTTTATCTCTCGCCGGTTCCGTGGGCGAGCTACGCCCAGCGTCCGCATCACTTCGTGAGATGGTTTCGCGCGCGCACCCGCGGCGAGGTGCTGTGGGTCGATCCTTATCCGACGCGTTTGCCGACTGCCGCTGACTGGCGACGGGTTGGTCGCGCCGATGAACCTGTCGATATCGTTGTGCCCGATTGGCTGCACGTCGTCCGGCCCAGGGCGCTCCCGATCGAGCCATTGCCCGGCTCGACCTTCATCAATCGCCCGTTGTGGTGCAATACCCTGGAACGTGTCAGCGATTTTCTGGCGGCGGGCGCCGCCGTCATCTGCATTGGCAAGCCATCCGCGCTCGCGCTGGATGTGTTGCGCGGCGCGGCAGGCGTGTCGGCAGTCTATGACGCGATGGACGATTTTCCGGCGTTCTATTCGGGGTTGTCGAAAGTCTCGATGAGCAGGCTTGAGGGGAAAATCCTCGCGCAGGTTTCCCGGGTGCTGGTTTCCTCGACTGCGCTGGCGGGGCGTTTTGCGGCGCAAGATATCGAGGCGACGCTGGCGCTCAACGCCTGCGCAACCGATACGCTACCGCCGGTTGCGGCATTGCCGGCGCGCCCGAAGACCGGGGTGATTGGTTACGTGGGTACCATCGGCGCCTGGTTCGACTGGGAACTGGTGACAAAAATTGCCGAACAGAACCCGCAGGCGCAGGTCAGGTTGATCGGGCCGCTGTATCTGCCACCGCCCGGCGCCTTGCCGGCAAACGTGTCGCTGGCGCCGGCTTGCGATCATGCGGCGGCGATCCGCGCCATGACGGAATTTTCGGTGGGCCTGATTCCTTTTTGTTTGACGCCGCTGACGGCATCGGTTGACCCGATTAAGTACTATGAGTACCGGGCGCTCGGGTTGCCCGTGGTGTCGACGCGATTCGGCGAGATGGCATTGCGCGGGCGCGATGACGGCGTGCTTCTCGTTGGCTCCGGCGATCAATTGTCTGGCCTGGTCGAGACGGCAGGCGCACTTGCGCCGACGAGCGCAAACGTGGCGGAGTTCCGCACGAATAATTCCTGGGAGGCCCGCTTCGATGCAGCCGGTATTATCGGCGGACTGTGACGTCATCATCGTCAACTATAACGCGGGCGCCTTCCTCGCGCGTTGTGTGGCGTCGATTGCGGATACTGCGGCACGCATTATCGTCGTCGACAACGATTCGCACGATGACAGCTTGGCCAGGCTCGAACAGGCGATGCCGCAGAGCGCGCGGCTGCGCATCATCCGCACGGGCCACAACCTCGGATTTTCTGCCGGCTGTAACGTCGGGATCGCGGCATCAACGGCGGAATATCTTCTCTTCCTGAACCCGGACTGTGTGCCGCAGGCAGGATCGCTGCAGCGCATGCTCAACGCACTGCAAGGTGACCCGGCTGCCGGCATGGTCGGTGGCCGGTTGATCAACCCGGACGGCACCGAGCAGGGCGGCGCGCGGCGCGCGGCGCCAACACCCTGGCGATCGCTCGTGCGCACCTTCGGGCTCAACCGATTTGCCGCGCGCTGGCCGAAATATTTTTCCGACTTCAACCTGCACGAACAGCCGTTGCCCGGCGGGCCGGTTGAGGTGGAAGCAATTTCCGGTGCGCTTATGCTGGTTCGCCGTCGGGCAATAGAGAGTGTCGGGCTGTGGGACGAAGGCTACTTCCTGCACTGTGAGGATCTCGATTGGTGCATGCGGTTTCAGCAGCAGGGGTGGAAGATTTTGTTCGTCCCGGATGCGCCGGTGGTACACGATCAGGGCGCGTGCAGCGTGGCGCGCCCGGTTTTCGTCGAGTGGCACAAGCATCGCGGAATGATGCGTTTCTATGGCAAGTTTTTCCGCAATCAGTACCCGGGCATGTTGCGCTGGCTGGTGAGTCTTGCAGTATGGTTGCGCTTCGTTGCCGTGGTGTTGCGCATACAGGCCCGCAAGCTGTTGCCGGGCGCGAAGGTTACGCATGAGTGAGCGCGTCGTCGGCATAATCGGCGCCAGCAGTCTGGTTGGCGATTGCCTGCTGCCGTTGTGTGTGCAGCCGGATGCTGGCGTCGTTGCCTGGTCCCGAACCGCGACGGCGCGTCGTGATCCTGGCATTGAATGGCGCATGCTGAATCCGTCGGTGGGAATGGGCGATCGCGGCGACACCGTGCGGCCGATCAGTGACTGGATCATCGTGGCGCCAATCTGGGTGATCCCGGAGCACTTTGCGCTGCTTGAGGCCTGCGGGGCGCGCAGAGTCGTTGCATTGTCTTCCACCAGCCGTTTCGTGAAGGGCGATTCTTCGGATGTCGGCGAGCAGCGTGTGGCAGCGCGGCTTGCAGAAGGTGAGGCGGCGCTGCAGGTGTGGGCTGAGTCGCGTGGCGTGGCGTGGCTGGTTCTGCGCCCCACACTGATTTACGGTAAGGCGAAGGATCAGAACATTGCTGCCGCGGCGCGCTTTGTCCGCCGGTTTGGATTTTTCCCGTTGGTAGGCGCGGCGCAGGGGTTGCGGCAGCCCGTTCACGCTGCCGATGTGGCGATGGCCTGCCGTTTGGCTCTGGATGCGCGCACGCTGACGAATCGCGCATACAATATTTCCGGTCAGGATACGTTGCCATTTTCTGACATGATCGCTGCTGTTTTCACGGCGATGGGCCGCAAACCGCGCTTCATGCCGTTGCCGCTTTTGTTCGTCAGATTGACCGTTCATGTGCTGCGCCTGCTGCCAGGTTTTCGCCACATCACCGCGTCAATGGCCGAGCGCATGAATCGTGATCTCGTATTCGATCACGAGGCAGCCACCCGCGATTTTGGTTTCAGGCCGCGTCCTTTTCGCCTTTCGGCGCAGGATCTGCCGTCATGAGCGCGCTGCTTGCGCTGCTGTTTCTCGTTGCCGTTGCGGGCATTAGCCGGGTCGTTGCCGGCTGGGTAGAGCGCCATGCAGAAAGGTTGCGGTTGGTGCAGGCGCCGAATCATCGTTCGCTGCATGAGCGGCCGACGCCGCACGGCGGCGGCCTCGGTATTGTGCTGGCAGGCAGCATAGCGGGCGCTGTACTCGTCATGAGCGGCAAGGCGGAATTTTTCGGCATTATTGCGCTGGCGTTGCTGCTTGCCGGTGTTGGTCTGTGCGATGACATCGCCCATCTTTCATCACGCTTGCGTTTGAGTGCACAGGTAATCGCCGGCGCTGGCCTGTTGTGGTTGCTGCCGCCATTGCCGGGAATTGCGTTCCCGGGCGGCCTCGTGTTGCAGGGGCCGCTGCTGTTTGTGTTGCTGCTGTTGGCCGGCGTGTGGTGGGTCAACCTGTTTAATTTCATGGACGGCATCGACGGCATTGCCGGCAGCCAGGCGATCTTCATGTTGCTCGCCGCAGTGACTATCGGCCTGCTTGCGCAAACATTGCCGTTATCCGCAACGCTCACGGCAGAGTGCATCTGGATGCTGGCGGTGGCAGCGGCGACACTCGGTTTTTTACTGCTCAACTGGCCACCCGCGCGCATTTTCATGGGCGATGTCGGCAGTACCTGGCTGGGCTTCATGATTTATGCATTGGCACTGGGCAGCGTTGCCGCCGGCTGGCTGACATACACGGCGTGGCTGGTGCTCGGCGCGCTGTTCGCCACCGACGCAACAGTAACCTTGCTGCGCCGGATTGTTGCCGGCCGGAACGGGGCGGAGGCGCATCGCAGCCATGCCTACCAGCATCTTGCGCGCCGCGCCGGCAGCGATCGCACGCACGGTCACCGCAACGTGACGCTGCTGGCAATTGCGATCAACCTGTTCTGGCTCGCGCCATTGAGCTGGGCCAGCCTGATGTGGCCGCAGGGCGTTTGGGGTTGGGTGGCGCTGGCTTATGCGCCGCTGTGGGTGGCCGTTTGGCGCGCTGGCGCCGGCCGTGATTAGCGATACCGGCGGTTGTAGATTCCATCAGTAGAGTTATTCTTCAAAAATTGAAGGGTAAGAATTTTCAGGCGGATACATTGCAATGAGCGACAACCTCGAACATCAACCCCTGCGCGAATACACCGAGAAAGCCTACCTCGACTACTCGATGTACGTGATCCTCGATCGTGCGCTGCCGCATATCGGCGACGGCCTGAAGCCGGTACAGCGGCGTATCGTTTACGCGATGAGCGAGCTGAATCTCGGTGCCAATGCCAAGCACAAGAAATCGGCACGTACCATCGGCGATGTGCTCGGCAAGTTTCATCCGCATGGCGATACCGCCTGCTACGAAGCGATGGTGCTGATGGCGCAGCCGTTCAGTTACCGCTATCCGTTGGTGGATGGGCAGGGCAACTGGGGCTCACCGGACGATCCGAAATCCTTCGCGGCGATGCGTTACACCGAATCGCGCCTGGCGCCGTATGCAGAAGTGCTGTTGAGCGAACTCGGGCACGGCACCGCCCTCTGGCAGCCGAATTTCGACGGCACCCTGGAAGAACCGAAAGTGCTTCCGGCACGGTTGCCGAATGTGTTGCTCAACGGCACCACCGGTATCGCCGTGGGCATGAGCACCGACATCCTGCCGCACAACCTGCGGGAAGTTGCCAACGCCTGCATCCGGCTGCTGAAGGATCCCGGCTGCTCTGTCGATGACCTGATGCAGGACATCCAAGGCCCGGATTTCCCCACCGAAGCGGAAATCATTTCTTCGAAGAATGATATCGCGCAGATTTACATCACCGGTCGCGGCAGCATCCGCGCGCGCGCGGTGTACACGCAGGAAGACGGCGATATCGTTATCACCGCGCTGCCATACCAGGTGAGCGGTGCCAAGGTGCTGGAACAAATCGCCCAGCAGATGCAGCAGAAAAAGCTGCCGATGGTGGCTGATCTGCGCGATGAGTCCGATCACGAAAGCCCGACGCGCCTGGTAATTGTGCCGCGCAGCAATCGCATCGACGTTGAGCAGCTGATGCAGCATCTGTTTGCGACGACCGATCTAGAACGCAGTTACCGGGTCAACGTCAATGTGATTGGCCTCGACGGCAAGCCGCGGGTAATGGGCCTGGTTGATCTGCTGTCGGACTGGATCCAGTTTCGCATGGCCACGGTGCGCAAGCGCTTGCAGTACCGTCTGGACAAAGTCGAAGACCGGCTGCACATCCTGGAAGGCTATCTCGCCGCTTTCCTCAATATCGACGAAGTTATCCACATCATCCGCACGGCGGACGAGGCGAAATTCACCCTGCAGGAACGTTTCGGTATCAGTGAGCGACAGGCCGAGGCTATCCTCGAACTGAAACTGCGCCAGATCGCCAAACTGGAAGAAATCAAAATTCGCGGCGAACAGGCAGAGCTCGCGGAGGAGCGCAAGCACCTGCAGGAAGTGCTCGGTTCGATGAACCTGCTGAAAAAACTCGTGATGGCCGAGCTCAAGGACGATGCGAAAAAATATGGCGATAACCGCCGCTCGCCCATCATCGCGCGTGCCGAGGCCCGCGCGATGGACGAGAGCGAGCTGACGCCGAGCGAGGCCGTTACCGTCGTGCTCTCGGCAAAAGGCTGGGTGCGTGCGGCAAAAGGTCACGAGGTCGATGCGGTTGCGCTTTCCTACAGAGCCGGGGATGAGTTCTTTGCCAGGGCGCTCGGTCGCAGCAACCAGAATGCATATTTCCTCGATTCGACCGGGCGCAGTTATTCGCTGCCGGCGCACACGTTGCCCTCCGCGCGCGGGCAGGGCGAGCCATTGTCGGGGCGTCTTGATCCGCCGTCAGGCGCGCAGTTTGTTGGCGTGGTGATGGGCGAGGATCGCCAGCGGGTGTTGCTCGCCTCCGATGCCGGCTACGGTTTTGTCGCGCCGCTGGGTGATCTGGCGAGCCCGAAGAAAGCCGGCAAGGCGGTGCTCAATTGCCCGGACAACGCGCTGGCGCTGCCTCCGATACTGATCCGCGAACTCGACCACGACCTGATCGTCGCTGTTTCCAGCGAAGGCAAATTGCTGGTGTTCCCGGTCAGGGATCTGCCGGAGATGAGCAAAGGCAAGGGCAACAAGATCATTGATATTCCGGCGAAGGCTGCCGCCGCGCGCACCGAACTGGTAAACGCAGTCGCGATAGTTTCGAAGGGCGACACCTTGATCGTGGAAAGCGGCAAGCGCTACCTGAAGTTGAAGGGCAGCGATCTGGCGCACTATGCCGGCGAGCGCGGCCGGCGTGGCAGCCTGTTGCCGCGCGGCTTCCAGAAAGTCGAAAAGCTGTCGGTTGAGCGGTGATATCCCTGTCTGCCGACACTAGGCTGCTGTCGGTTCGCACAGACGCTTGATCTGCCGGGCGAGCAATTCCTCGTACGGATCGGCGAGGCGCAGCACACCCAGCGCCAGCACATCCTGCAGCCGCGCCGCGCCTTCTCCGGCGTTCGGCAATTCGATCTGCAACAACTGGCGATGGCTGGCGTCGATGACCAGGCGCTCGCCGAGGGAGGAATAATCGGTGACGGTATCGGTCACAGTCAGGCGCCCGGCCGTGCCGGCCTGAGTGCAGATTTCCCAGGTCACGATCGCGCGTTCGCCGGTGGCGAGGCGCTGATCGTGGTGCAGTGCAGCGGTGAATTGCATGGTGGTTTTGCCATGCGCCTTGAGTGCGGAATTTGTTTCGCGCACCACGCCGAAGAACAACTGGGCGCAGCAGATGGCGCGGAACAGCACTTCTTCCTCGCTGGCGCCGGCATGCGCAAAGGTGATCAGGCACTGATGGTCGATCGGCCGGGCAACCTGCCCCTGGTAGAACGCACAGGCACGCGCCAGCATGTCGCCGTACAGAGCAACAAGATTGGCAAGCAGATGCGGCGCGAGGCGTTGTTCGAGGGTTGCGTAGTTGATGATGTCGATGCGCAACATCGGGCCTTCCGGTACGCGCGCCAGCGGCGATTCGTCGTTCGTTGCGATGCGCCGGGTGTCGGCAACTGCATCGGCCGCAGGAGTGTGTGGTGCGGGTTGTTCGGCGCGTGCCACGGCCAGCCCGTTACGTTCCGCGTCATGCTGATCCTTGCTGCCTTCACCGCTGAGGCCTGAGATGTGTTCGCGCTGCAGGCGTGCGACCACCAGCAACAGCACGGCGGCGAAGCCGGCCCAGCCGAACAGGGCATAGTCAAAGCGTGCCAAGGCCGGCGCGGCAGCGCGCGGATCGAGCAGTATCTCAACAGTGCCGCGCAACTCGTTTTCTTCGGTGAGGATATCGGCGCTGGCGACGAGTGTGTCCGGCGTTGCCTGCACCAGCCCGGATTGGGCCAGTGGCTGGCGGTGGCGATCATAGATCGTGATGCCGACGATCCCGGGCAGTTGCGAGAGGCTGCCGGTAATCACGTTGAGGCTGACCAGATCGTTATGAACGAGGTACTCGGCGGCGCGTTGCGCCGACTCACTGGCCAGCGCGCTGCCGAACTGCGCTGTTTGTTCGCTAACCACCGCCCGCATCAACACATAGACGAGCACTGCCCCGCCCGCCATCAGCAACAGTGCTGCAACGAGCACATTGAAGAGCGCCCGCCGGGGGCCGGTCAGCCGCCGAAGGCGATCGCGCAGGGAAGTACGGGCTGGGTTGGCGCTGAATGTCACGTCGGTCGGGACACTTGGTCGGGACTGAAGTCGCCGTGGAATGCGCGCGAGTATAGCAGGAAGCCGGTGACGCGCCCGCTGCCCGGTGGCTAGCCGCCGGTGAGTTCGCCGGCTCGTTTGCGGGTGATTTACTGATAAAGTGGCAGCCGCTGCGCAAATCACCGCTGGAGTCGTTGTTGCCGTGCGCGAAATTCTGCTGATTCAGGTGTCCGGTCACGACCGGCCGGGCCTGCTTGCCGCCTTCATGCGCATTCTTGCCCGCAGCCGGGTCAATGTCCTGGATATTGGCCAGGCCGTAATTCACGACGCGCTGTCGTTGGGTGTGTTGGTCGAGATGCCGCCGGGCATCGATTCTTCGGTCGTTCTCAAGGATGTGCTGTTCCAGGCGCACGAGATGGCCGTGTCGGTGCGTTTTCGTCCGGTTGCAGGTGGTGCCTATGAAGAGTGGGTTGCTACCGAGGGCCATGCCCGCTATATCGTCACGCTGCTGGCGCGCACGATCACGGCCGGACAACTGGCGGAAGTCACCACGATCATCGCCGGGCACGGCCTGACCATTGAGAATATTGCGCGGCTTTCCGGGCGCCAATCGGTGGCTGCGGAGCTCTCGGCCGAAGCCTCACGGGCATGCATCGAATTGACCGTGCGCGGCGAGCCGGGGCATGCAACGGACTTGCGCCGACAGTTTCTCGATGTTGCCAACAGGCTCAATGTCGATATCGCTTTCCAGCGCGACAACGCCTATCGGCGCAACCGCCGCCTCGTTGCTTTCGACATGGATTCAACGCTGATCGACGGCGAGGTGATCGACGAGTTGGCGCGACTTGCCGGTGTTGGCGCGCAGGTGGCGAAAATCACCGGGGCGGCAATGCGCGGCGAGCTCGATTTTCAGGAAAGTTTCCGTCGTCGCGTGGCGCTGCTCAAGGGGCTTGATGCGGCGGCACTGACACAGGTGATCGATAGCATGCCGTTGACCGAAGGCGCCGAAAACCTGATTTCTTCGCTGAAGACGCTCGGTTACAAGACGGCGATTCTTTCTGGCGGCTTTACTTTCATGGGCCATTACCTGCAGCAGCGGCTTGGCATTGATTACGTGTTTGCCAACGAACTCGAAACGCGCGACGGTAAAGTCACGGGCAATGTCGTCGGCCGGATCGTCGATGGCGAGCGTAAAGCGGAATTGTTGCGCGAGATCGCGCAGAAAGAAGGTATTGCGCTCGAACAGGCGATTGCTGTGGGTGATGGCGCCAACGATCTGCCGATGCTGTCGATTGCCGGGCTTGGCATTGCCTTTCGTGCCAAACCGCTGGTGCGCGAGACCGCGCGGCAGGCGATTTCCACGCTCGGTCTTGACGGAATTCTATATCTGCTCGGCGTACGGGATCGTGATCGCACCGAGCTGATGCGCTGATCTGATGCGTGGCGTGGGCAACGGCTACTGGCTATTGATCGCTGAACGGATAATCCATCGCTACCGATGCCGGTGCGACGTAATAACCCTCGATGTAGTTGATGCCATAACCCCATAGCGTCTGCAAGGCGCCGGCACTCTCGACGTGCGAGGCGATCACTTTCTTGGCATAACCCTGCACTTCCTTGATGCACTTGGAAATTGCCTGCTTGCCCGGGTCGGTGCCGATTTCCTGCATGAACGAGCCATCGAGTTTCACGTAGGTAACATCGGTGAGATGGGCCAGCACCTTGCTGGGCGTATGGCTGGCGCCGTAGCGGGTAATCGCCGTGTGAATTTTCAGCGCCCGTACGTCTTTGGTGAACTGGCCGGCCTGCTTCAGGTAGGTTGAGGCGTCCGTTTCGGTGAACTGCAGGATCAGCGACTCGCCACCGATCTTCGCCGCCTTGAGTGCGACGCTGATCCACGGCACGAGAGAGGCATCGGCCAGCGAGTCGCTGGTCAGCGTTACCATGATGCGGGCGTTGTGGCCGTTCGCATTGTGTTCGGCCAGCGCCTTGAGCGCATTGAGAATAACCCAGCGGTCGATCTTGGTATTGAGGCCGGCGGCGGCAGCCGCCTGCAGGAAGTCGGCCGGTTGCAGCTCTTTGTCCTTGAGCGGCAGGCGCAGTAACACCTCGTAGGTTTCCTCGGCATTTTCTTCAAGGTTGAGAATGGCCTGCCAATAGAGCTTGAACAGATTTTTTTCCAGCGCCGTGTGCAGGTGTTTGGCCATGCCGGTGTCGGTGGAGGCATCGATCATGTCGATCGGGTTGCGAACGAACACGCCGTTGCCGGCACTGTTCGTCTGGCGCACTTTCACGGCGGCATCGGCCGCATAAGTGAGGGCATCCTGGCCGGTCGGCACGGTTTCGTCGATGATCGCAGCGCCAATCGACACAGTGACACGCAACGTTTTTTTCTGCACCTCGAACAGGTGATCGTCGATTTTCTTGCGGATTTTCTCGGCAAAGCCTCGGGCTTTCTCGATGTCGCCGTTGGCGATAATTATCGAGAATGTTTCGTCGCTGAAGCGCGACAGCGCACCGGTATTCTCGGCAACACTGCTGCGCAGCAGGGCGGCGAGTTCGATCAGCACCGTATCGGCACCGCCGATACCCACCGAGGTGCGCAGGGTTTGGAAGTCGTCGATCTGGATGAAGAAGATCGTGGCCGGCCGGGTTTTGCTGCGCGCAGCAGCTACCGCTGCGTCGACCTGCCCCATGAAGTATTGGCGGTTGCGTAGCCCGGTAAGCGGGTCGATGCTCGCGGCTTCCTTGAGTTTCGCCTCAAGTTCAGCGTCGCTGAAACCAGCTGGCGCTGCGACGGAGCGGATCATGACCTGGGTGCAGGGCTCGCCATCGTAGACGGCGTGCGAGAACACCATCCTCGCCTCGAACTCGTGGCCGTCGGCATGCAGACAGGGGGAGGTAATCTCGTGTTTGTCGTTCTCTTTTGATGATTGCCGGCGGCGCAGCAGATCCTTTAATTCCTTGTGCCCGCGCTCGGCGACCAGATCCATGATTGGCACTCCGGCGAGCTCGTCGGAATCGCTGTAACCGAACAGCGCAAGATAGGCGGCATTGGCCTGTACATGCATGCCGTCGGTAACGTAGGCGACCGCATCCTGCGCCGTGTCGAGCAACATTTCCGAGCGCTTTTCGCTTTCGCGCAGATCGCCGGCAAGGCGATTTTTCTCGCGCAGCGTCGCAAGATTACCCATTTCGCGATCAAGCACCAGCAGCAGGCGCTCGGTTTCTCCGCGCGGCACGACATCGCGGGCACCCGCCTTGAGGCCGGCGAGGATCGTGGCCGAATTGTTGTCGTCGGCGAGAATGATCATCGGCAGGTCGCGGCCAAGCTTGCGTACATGCCCGATAGCCTTCTCGGGCGTACAGCCGGCAACCGTCGGCCGGGCGAGCAGCGCATCCCATTCCCCGGATTTCAGCAGCGTCACCAGGCTTTCTTCGTTGCGAGCGAAATCCGCGCGCGTGGCTTTGCCCGCCTTGCGCAGGGCGTTCAGCAGCAGCTCCGCCTCATCCTGGGACTCGTGGAGCAGCAACAGTCGGATTGTCTCGATGATAGGTTGTTGACTCATGCCTGAAACCGGAAAGTCGCCCGGGGTAATCAACCGGAGCGAACCTGTGATTGTGCCGCAACTGCAACTGGATTGTGGTGTAACTGCCGCACAACCGGATTCGCGGTCGGGCAGGCTTTACAGGCTCGACCAGATCGAGTCGAAGTCCTCGCCCCCTGCGGTGCTGGCATTGGGGTCTTCTGCGACCCTGGCGGGCTGGTCCAGGTCGCGGAACATGAACTGACGGAAACCCGGCGTTGCATTGAGCTGGCGGTGCAGAACGACGCGGGTCTCGTTGCCCTGCAGATTGACCAGAACCTTATAGCCGATATTGAAGGCGATTGACGGCGTGACCAGGGTTGCCTCCTGGCCAATCGCCCGGAGTTCCGGCAACAGCAGGGTGCGCATCCACTCCGTCATGTCGCCGGAAGACTTGATTGCCCGGGTGGCGCAGGGGGTGGCCCTGGGGGCAAGCAACTCAATGCCCAGCTGCGCGCCTTTGCCAGGCAACTGCTTTACCCAGCGGATCACGCCGACGCTCCAGGTGGCCATGCCGCCTTCGCGCAAGCCGATCAGCTCGCCGGTACGGATGTGGCTGGGCATCTCACCCGCCCACTCGACGCAGTAACCGCCCGGGCTGCTGTTGACAATCGAGCACTGGTAGCTGTCGAACTTTTGTTTCGACACGCTTTGGCGATTCTGATCCGCCACCAGGCCATGAACATTGCCAAGTGCGACGCCGGAGAAATTGACGGAATCCGACATCCGGGCGGCGCCGCCATCGAAAGCCTGGGACCAGGCATCGGTGACGTCGATCTGCTCGCCACTCCTGCCGACGCGCGCGCGCAGGAATGGATTGTCGTGCTCCTCATGCAGGACCTTCAGCGTGCTGCCACGAATCTGGCTGTCGAAATCGGCGCCGTCGGAGAGGAAGTAATGGGTGGCGCCGAGCCCAACGCAGATCTCGATGGTGCCGCTCGCCGCAAGACGGGCAAACGCGCGCTCCGTGAGGTTGCCCCACGCCTGCGACAGATGCATTGCAAGCTCGCGACTGAACCCGCGCGGAAAAGCGAACTCGGTATGCTTTTCCGGCAACAGGCCGCTATCGGCAGCGAGCTTCAGTCGTCCGGACAGACCCTTGGCATCAATCGAGCGCAATATCTCGTCGGTATGTTGCGAGGCCAGTTTGCGGTAGGTGGGTGGTGCGTCCGCCTGGAGATCGAAGGCGAAAATATCGCTGTTTTGCCGGGTGTCGTTGATCGCAACAAGATCGCACCATTCCTCGGTGGCATCCCAGACCAGTTCGATTTCCTGCTGGCGGAGCTGGTTTGGCCGGGCGGTGGCAAGCAGCAGTGTGCGCACATACGCTTCGCGCACGGTGGACGATTGCACCCGTTTGAAACTGTTGTCTTCCACCTCGATGTTCTCGAGGTCGTGGCCGGCGGCGAGCAAATACAACTGGTGCAGTTCCAGCCAGTGGAAGCGCGGCGTCGGCAAGTAGAGCTGGTAGCCGCGCAGCAGGGTCTCGCCCATGCTGGTGATCGCCCGGTGAATGGCTGTGGTGGCGATACGGCCGATGTCCTTGTCGCGCGCCTTGCGGACCGTATCGATCGCCACCAGCTTGTAGCCGATGGCGAGATGAACCTGCAACGCATTGGCGAGGCTGGCAATCTTGCGGGCTTTTTCCGGCAGCACAACCGATTGCCCGAGGTAATGCTTGCCGAGTTGGCGCTCGACATGGACCAGCGCCGCACGCACGACTTCGAGCAGCGCGAAGCGCGACTTGCCATCGGTCTTGAGGCGATTGAGCTCCTGGATCAACTGATAAAGCTGGCGCGACGACTCACCCACATTAACCATTGGCAGCGACTCAACCCACTCCTGCATTTTCTTGGGGTTAGTGCTGCCCAGGGTCAAGTGGTACAGGTCCTGCTCCGGTAGGCGGAGGCGGATGCTTTTGGGTTGCTCCATGGCTTGACTTGGCGGTTCCGGTCGATCGACGCCTGTTGTTGTGATGATGTCTGAACAGTATCTGCCAAGTATCTGATGTGGCAGCACAAAGAGGTTTTAACTATAGCGGCTGCGCACGGGCTTGGCCAACATCGACTGTGATCGACTCTACCAGTCGAAGGTGACGGGCGTCTTGGCTGGCCGGTCAGGGATTTCCCTCACCAGGCGGGGTACCAGATAGCCCGGCAGGCGTGCGATGAGCATGCGCAGCAGGTCGGTTGCTACCGATTCGGGAACATCAAAGTGCGCAGCCCCGGCGACCGGGTCCAGCAGGTGGAGGTAATACGGCAGCACCCGGCAGCTGAGCAGGCGGCGGGACAGCTCCTCCAGGGCCGCGACCGAATCATTGACGCCACGCAGGAGTACCGACTGGTTCAGCAGGCTAACCCCGGCGGCGGCCAGACGTGCCATGGCGGTGGCAACGCCGTTGTCGAGTTCGTTGGCGTGATTCGCGTGGATGACAACGATGGGGGCCAGGCGGCTGCCGGCGAGGATGCCAGGCAACTCCTGATCGATGCGGTCGGGGATCACCACCGGCAGCCGGGTATGTACCCGCAGGCGGGACAGGTGCGGGATAGCCGCGAGTTCATTGATGATCCACGCAAGTCGGCGATTACTAACCATTAATGGGTCACCACCGCTGAGGATCACTTCCTCAATGCTCGGGTCAGCGGCGAGGGTGGCAAAAACGTGCTGCCAGTGCGCGCTGTCGGGGGTGTTGTCCGCGTAGGGAAAGTGGCGCCGGAAGCAGTAGCGGCAATTGATCGCGCAGGCACCGCTGACGATCACCAGCACCCGTCCTTGGTATTTTTGCAGCAGGCCGGGGGTGCGGGTATGGCGGGATTCGGCCAGCGGGTCACCGGTATACCCGGGTACGGCGATGATTTCCTCGCCCAGCGGCAGCACCTGCCTGAGCAGCGGATCGGCCGCATCGCCGTGCCGCATGCGGCCGACAAACTCGCGTGGTACCCGCAGACGAAACGAATCGCTGGCGAGCAGCGCCGCCGGCAGCAAGGCCGGGTCGAGGCCCAGCATGGCCAGTAATTCGCGCGGCTCGGTAATGAGGTCGGCAAGCGAGCGTTGCCACCGGGCGGTGGCGGGTACTGCCTGCCTTACCTGGATAGGCTGGGGTATCATGCGCGCCTTTCGTGATCAGCCGGCACGCCACGTGCGCCGCGTACCAATAATGAGGGAAGAACAATGGCGACCTATTCTACCAACGAATGGCGTATGGGCCTGAAGGTCATTTACGAGGGTGATCCGTGCATGATCACCGAAAACGAAATGGTGAAGCCGGGCAAAGGTCAGGCCTTCAACCGCGTGCGGATGAAAAACCTCAAGACCGGTCGCCAGTGGGAAAAGACCTTCAAGTCCGGCGAATCGCTGGAAGGCGCCGATGTCGTTGATCGCGAGATGCAGTATCTCTACAACGACGGCGAGTTTTGGCATTTCATGAACACCGAAACCTTCGAGCAGCTGCAGGCTGATCACAAGTCGGTCGAAGACGCCGAGAAGTGGCTGAAGGAAGAAGACATCTGTCTGGTGACACTGTGGAACGGCGTACCACTGAGCGTCGCGCCGCCGAACTTCGTCGAGCTGGAAATTGTCGAGACTGATCCGGGCGTGAAGGGCGATACCGCGGGTTCAGGTGGCAAGCCGGCCAGGCTGTCGACCGGCGCCATGGTGAAGGTGCCGCTGTTTGTGCAGCAGGGTGAAGTGGTCAGGATCGACACCCGCACCGGCGAATATCACTCGCGCGCCGCCAAGTAACCCTGCGTTGATGGTCGCACCCGCATTGATGTGCGACGGAGCGTGAACTGCATGAGCGACTGGCGGCCAGGCGCAAACCTCGACATGCTCCGTGAGCGCGCCCGCCTCAACGCCGATATCCGTGCCTTCTTCGCGTTACGCGGCGTACTTGAGGTCGAGACGCCGCTGTTGTGTTCGTCCGCAGCGACAGATCTGCACCTGGCTGCATTTGCCATCGAGGGGAAAGGTTTACTGCGCCCCCTGTTTTTGCAAACCTCGCCCGAATTTGCCATGAAGCGCCTGCTCGCTGCCGGCAGCGGGCCGATCTACCAGCTTGGCAAGGCATTCCGGGCCGGCGATATCAGTGCGCGCCACAATCCGGAATTCACGATACTGGAATGGTATCGCCCCGGCTTCACGTTGCCGGCGCTGATGGACGAAATGGAAGCGCTGTTGCTTGCAACGGCAGGTTCGGCTGCAGCCGAACAGATAATCCCGGGCGTGGCCACAGCATTTGCACGTTGTGAACGCACGACCTATCGCGCCCTGTTCGAGACGCGTTTCGGCATCAATCCGCACACGGCAGATGCTGCCATGTTGCGCACTTTGGTATTGCGCGAAACGACCTTCGGCGACGCGGCGGCGCTTGACGCTGTTGCCTGTCTCGATTTGTTGTTCGCGATGCTGATCGAGCCGTCACTGGGCCATGTGCAGCCGGTGTTCGTGTTCGATTTCCCGGCCCTGCAGGCTTCCCTGGCGCGCGTCATTGTGAATGACGATGGCGATCGTGTTGCGGCGCGTTGCGAGGTGTACATGCGTGGCATGGAGCTTGCGAACGGTTATCTGGAACTCGCCGATGCTGTCGAGCAGCGCTGCCGTTTCGTTGCTGACAACGCCGCGCGTGCTGCACGGGGTTTGCCGGAAATACCCCTCGATGAGCGCCTGCTCGCGGCGCTCGCAGCCGGCCTGCCTGAGTGCAGTGGCATTGCGCTGGGTGTGGATCGGCTGCTGATGCTGCGTACCGGCGCGGCGTCTATCGATGCGGTGCTGGCCTTCGCGTCGCCGCAGGCCTGACTGCCACTATTGCCGCGTAATTGCTCCGATTCGCTGCCCCATTTTCAGCGGCGCGCCGGCACGCAAGGTGCCATCCCACTGTGCCGCGCCTTGCGGCAGCAACACAATTGCGGTCGAGCCAACGAGGAAGCGGCCTGCTTCGGCGCCCTTCTCCAGGCGCACCGGTTTTTGCGGCGCGCCGAACGAAGTCACCTGGAGCGGGCCGGCCGGCGGTGTCACCGTGCCGCTCCACACCGTGGCGATACCGGCCACAATGATCGCGCCGACCAGCACCAGCGCCATCGGCCCGGCGGCGGTGTCGAAAATGCACACCACCCGTTCATTGCGCGCAAACAGCCCCGGCACGCCGTTGGCGGTGCGCGTATTCACCGAGAACAGCCGGCCCGGCACGTAGATCATTTCGCGCAAGGTGCCGGCCAGCGGCATGTGCACGCGGTGGTAATCCTTCGGCGCGAGATACACGGTGATGAAATTACCGTCGCGGAATGGCGCGGCGCGTGCGGCATCACCACCTAACAGTGTTTGCGCGCTGTAGGAAAAACCTTTCGCCTGCATGATCGCGTCGTCGGTGATGGGGCCGAGTTCGCTGATCGCGCCATCGGCCGGCGAGACGATGCTGTGCGGATCGGTATCAATCGGGCGGGCGCCGGCGCGCAGTGGCCGCGTAAAAAATTCGTTGAAGGTGCGATAGGAGGCGAGATCCGGATTCGCCGCCTCGGCCATATTCACGCCGTAGCGGTTGGCGAACCAGTTGAGGAACCGGTCGCGGATCGCCGGGCTTTCGCTGTTGGCGACCAGGCCCATCAGGCGCGAAATCAAGTGCTGCGGTATGGGGTACTGCCACAGTGACAGCAGGCGATCGCGGCTCATGGCGTGGTTTCGACCGGCAGGGTCGGATCATTGCCCCACTCGCTCCAGGAGCCTGCGTAAGCGCGGATGTTCGGAAAATCGAGCAGCGTGCCGACCAGCCAGCTCAGGCCGCTGCGGTGGTGCGTCTGGCAATGCGTGACGATGTTCTTGTCGGCGGTGATGCCGATGTTCGCGAGGGTTGCGCGCAATTGGGCGAGATCCTTCAGCTGCATATGACGGGTGCGATCCATGCAGTCGACCCAGTCGAGATTGACTGCGCCGGGGATATGGCCGCCACGTGCGGCGAGTGCACGCACACCATCGAATTCGTCGCGTGAGCGCGCATCCCAGATGGCGAAGCCCGGGGCGTGGATGTGCTTGCGAATGTATTCCTTGTCGACCGCCGCCGCGCCGGTAACCCGGGCGACGAAAGTGCTGCGCGCCGGCGTGTTGCGGTGCTGTTCGATCGGCAGTTTTGCAGCCATCCAGGCATGGATGCCGCCGTCGAGGTACGACCACTTTGTATGGCCGACCATCGCCAGCAGCCACAAAAAGCGGCCGGCCCAGCCGCCGCCTTCGTCGTCGCAGGCGACAACGTGCGTGTCCGGCCCAATGCCCAGTGACGACAGCAATTCGCTCAGGGCGTCTTCCGGCGGCAATGCCCCGGGTGCCGGCTGGGTGCCGGCAAGTGTGCGCCTGCAGTCAAGATGCACTGCACCGGGCACGTGGGCTTCATCGTAAACACGCTGCTGCGACAGATCGACGATCCGCAGATTGTCATCCTGCAGGCGGGCAACAAGTACCTCCGGTGCAAGCAGGCGCGGCAGGGCGGGAGCAGCGATTTTCAAGGCGGTCATCGGCAGATCCGGCAAAGGCGACGACGGCATTCTACTAGCGAATTTCCGGCGCGTCCTTCAACCCTTCGCGAATGCGCAGGAAGTTCTCGAGGCGCTCGGCAGCAAGCTCGCCACGTGCTGCCGCCTCGCGCAGTGCGCAGTCCGGCTCCCGCAGATGACGACAATCGCGAAAGCGGCAATGACCGCGAAAGGGTGCGAAGTCGATGTAGCTCGCTTCCAGCGCGTCCTCATCAACGTGCCACAACTGGAATTCGCGCACGCCGGGAGAATCGACGAGGTCGCCGCCTGGCGCGCCGTTGAAGTCCGGCAGGTGGAACAGGCGGGCCGAGGTGGTGGTGTGCTGGCCAAGGCCGGAGCTGTCGCTGACCTCCTTTGTTTCCAGCGCCGTACCGGGCAGCAGCGCGTTGACGAGCGACGACTTGCCGACGCCCGATTGCCCAACGAACACGCTGGTATGCCCGCACAGCGTCGCCCGCAACGCATCGAGGCCGTGTTCTTCGCGCGACGAGCAGTGCAGCACGCGATAACCGACTTTCGTGTACAGCGCGGCAAGCCGCTGGGCCTCAGCATGGCCGGGGGTGTCGACGATGTCGCTCTTGTTGAGCAGCAGCATCGGCGGCAGCGCGCTGGCTTCGCAGGCAGACAGGTAACGGTCAAGCAGATTCGAGGAGGGCGCCGGCAGCGGCGCAAACACGACGACGACGTTATCGATGTTGGCGGCGATCGCTTTCAGCTTGCCGTAGTTGTCCGGGCGTTGCAGTTCGCTGCGCCGCGGCAGGCGGGCGACGACGATGCCGCCACCGGACAGGCCTTCGGCTTGCGGCGGCTGGCGGCGCCAGACGACGATGTCGCCGGTCACCGGGTTGTCGATGGTGGTGCGCAGGCGGCAGCGAACAACCTCGCCGGGCAGCGCCGGCACGCGCGGTTCGATATCGGCCTGCTTGCCGAAACGGGTGATGACGACACCTTCTTCTTCCGCGCCGAGACTCGTCTCGTCGAGCTCGTCTTTGCGGCCCTGCATACGCTGGATGCGCTTGTCCTGCTGGGCGTTGACGCGCTGGGTTTGCTGGCGGGTGAGTTTGCGGCCGGACATCAGGCTTCCGTGTGGGTGGAGTCGAAGGCAGGTTAGCCTCTGCTATGATCGCCGGCAATCGCGGCATCGGCGGCGATGTTTTTCGTGAAGATGGGAGTGGACGACATGGCGGTGCGCAACGGCAATCTGATCTGGATCGATCTGGAGATGACGGGCCTTAACCCCGACACCGACCTGATCATCGAAATCGCCACCATCGTCACCGACCCGCACCTCAATATCCTCGCGGAAGGCCCGGTGTTCGCGATTCACCAGAAAGATACCGTGCTCAACGCGATGGATGAGTGGAACACGCGCCAGCATGGTCAGAGCGGCCTGGTCGACCGGATCAAGCGCAGCACCACCAACGAGGCGAAGGCTGAAGCGGCGACCATCGAGTTCCTGCGCATGTATGTCGACGCCGGGTCCAGCCCGATGTGCGGCAACAGCATCTGCCAGGATCGTCGTTTCCTGTGGCGGCACATGCCGAAACTGGAAGCGTTTTTCCATTACCGTAATCTTGATGTGAGTTCGATCAAAGAACTTGCGGTGCGCTGGTACCCGGAGCTCGTCAAAGGTATCCGCAAGAACAGCAGTCACCTGGCGCTTGAGGATGTCCGCGATTCGATCAACGAGCTGCGTTTTTACCGCGAATCGTTTTTCCGTTTCCCGGAAGTGGAAGTTGATGACGGCGAGGACGACTGAGCCGGCGGCAATCTGTGCTCAATTCACCGCACTGGCCTGCCGCTGCAGCGCCCACGCCACATGCTCGCGCACGATCAGGGAAGGGTCGCTCTGACGTGAGTGCAGCGCGGCAATAACAGCCGGTGAGCGCGGCGCATTGCCGAGCCCCACCGCGATATTGCGCAGAAAGTTCTCATAGCCGGCGCGGCGGATCGCCGAGCCTTCGGTGCGCGCCAGGAACGTGGCTTCATTCCAGCCGAACAGCTCGACCAGCGACACCCGGTCGAGGCCGTGTCGCGCGTTGAAATCGCCTTCCTGCGTCACTTTTGCGTAGCGATTCCACGGGCAGACGAGCTGGCAGTCGTCGCAGCCGAACACACGGTTGCCGATGGGGGCGCGAAATTCTTCCGGGATGCTGCCGGTAAGCTCGATGGTCAGATAGGAGATGCAGCGGCGGGCATCGAGCCGATAAGGCGCAACGATGGCCTGCGTCGGGCAAATATCGATGCAGGCGCTGCAACTGCCGCAGTGTGCGCTGCCGGGCGCGTCCGCCGGCAAGGGCAGATCGGTGAGGAAACCGCCCAGGAAAAACCACGAGCCGGCGCTGCGATTCAACAACAGCGTGTGCTTGCCGATCCAGCCCAGCCCGGCGTTTTCAGCCAGGGCTTTTTCCAGCACCGGCGCGCTGTCGGTGAAGACGCGATAGCCGTGCGGGGCTGCTTCGCGCGCAAGTCGTTCGGCCAGCTTCGCCAGCCGGCGGCGGATCAGTTTGTGATAGTCGCGGCCCAGCGCATAACGGGAAATGTAGGCGCGCGTGCCGTCGGCGAGCGCAGCGGCAATGTCAGCTTCCGGCGGCAGATAATCCATGCGCACCAGCACCGCGCGCAGTGCGCCCGGGGAGAGTTGTTGCGGGTCGCGGCGCAGTGCCAGGTGGCGCACGAACCAGTCCATCTCGCCGTGAAAGCCGTCGGCAAGCCAGCGCTCAAGGTGGTGCAGGTGCTGGTCGAGATCGAGGTTGGCGATGCCGGCCTGCTGAAAACCGAGTTCGCCGGCCCAGATGCGCAGTTGTTCGGTGATGGTGGTCATCGCCCGGGTGCCCGGCAGCCTGTTTGTCATGGTTTGCCTGCTGCGTTGCGCCCGTATAATGCGGCTAAGATCCTGCGCGCCTCTTGCCGAGGCTCCCGCCAAAACTCTCTGCGAGACAAGTGCCGCCGCCATGACACCGAAAAGCCTGCCCCGCGACCTGTATCGAGCCGACCAGGTGCGGGCGCTGGATGCATGCGCGATCAAGGAGTTCGGGATTGCCGGCATGACGCTCATGGAGCGGGCCGGGCAGGCGGCGTTCGCAATTATACAGCGACAGTGGCCGGACGCCCGGCGCATCGTCGTGTGCTGCGGCGGCGGCAACAACGGTGGCGATGGCTACGTTGTCGCCAGTCTCGCCCGCCGTGCCGGCAAGGATGTCACCGTGGTGCATGTCGGTTCGCGCGAGGCGCTCGCGGGCGATGCGCGCGCCGCAATGCAGCAGGCCGTTGCCGCGCAGGTGCCGATGCTCGATGCGCTTGATCCGGCGCTTCAACTCGACCAGGTCGTCGGGGGTACGGCCGATCTCATCGTCGATGCGCTGCTGGGTACCGGCCTCAAGGGCAACGTGCGCAGCGACTGCATCGGCCTCATCGAGGCCATCAACGGTTGTGGCGTGCCGGTGCTGGCACTCGATATTCCCTCGGGGTTGTGCGCCGACACCGGCACCCAGCGCGGTCCGGCGGTGCGCGCCGACGCGACGGTCACCTTTGTCGGCCTCAAGCAGGGTCTGTTCACCGGCCGTGGTCCGGCACTGTGCGGCGACATCCATTGTGATGAGCTGATGGTGCCGCGCGAGGTGTATGCGCGGGTAAAAGCGTCGTGCGAACGCATCGATGCCGGATTGATTGCCAATCTGCTGCCACGGCGCGCGCGCGACGCCCACAAGGGGCGCTTTGGCCACGTACTGGTCATCGGCGGCGACCACGGTTATGCCGGTGCGGTGCTGATGGCTGCGGAAGCGGCGGCGCGCGTCGGGGCGGGGCTGGTGTCGGTGGCAACGCGGCCGGAGCACGTTATGCCGTTTATTGCCCGGCGCCCCGAGCTGATGGTGCACGGCATCAGTCAGCCGGCGGAACTGGAAGCGCTGCTGGCGAAGGTAACGGTGGTCATCGCCGGCCCGGGGCTTGGCACGGCGGCCTGGGGGCGCGGGCTGCTCGAACGGGCGATGCGTTCGGCACAGCCAATGGTGCTCGATGCCGACGCACTCAACCTGATTGCTGTGGGCGCCATCGATGCCTTCGCGGCGCGCCGCCGCGACCCGCACTGGGTGCTCACGCCGCATCCGGGTGAAGCCGGCAGGCTGCTCAATCTTGATGGCGCGGCGGTGCAGGCCGATCGCTTCCACGCCGCGCGCTCGGTGCAGATGCGCTTCGGCGGCACGGTGCTGCTCAAGGGTGCCGGCACGCTGATCGACGACGGCGATCTGCGCCCGGTGTCGGTCGCCACCGTGGGCAACCCCGGCATGGCCAGCGGCGGTATGGGCGATATCCTCTCGGGCGTGATCGGCGGGTTGATTGCACAGGGCTTATCGTTGCCGGATGCGGCGCGGGTTGGCGCGGTGGTGCACGGCGCGGCGGCGGATCGTTGTGCCGCTCGGCACGGTGAGCGCGGTCTGCTCGCCACCGACTTGCTCGGCTATCTGCGCGAACTGGTGAACGGCCTTGTCGTCGGCACGCACACGCATTCTTGATCTCGCCGATGCCGAAGCGACCGCCGGGCTCGGTGCGGCGCTCGGTCGTGCGCTCACGCGGCCGTGCTGCATCTGGCTGGAAGGCGATCTGGGTGCCGGCAAGACCACGTTGGTGCGCGGCCTGCTGCGCGCGCTCGGTCATGCCGGCAGCGTGAAGAGCCCGACCTATACGCTGGTCGAGCCCTACGAGTTCGCCGCCGGAGTCGTTTATCACCTTGATCTGTACCGGCTCGCTGATCCCGAAGAGCTCGAATTCCTCGGTGTACGGGAACTTGATGCCGGCAATTCCGTCGTACTGGTCGAGTGGCCGGCGCGCGGCGCCGGCTTCTTGCCTGCGCCCGATCTGGTGCTGGCGCTGGTTGTGCATGGCGACGGCCGGCGCGCGGTGCTTGAGGCGCGCAGCAAGCGCGGCGCCGACATTCTTACCCACATGGAATTCCCGCGCTGATGCTGTCGTTGCGCCAATCCTTCATTGTGCTCTGCGTGCTCGCCGGCAGTCTGGTCGCGGCCATCGCACAGGCGATGACGGCCATCGACAACGTGCGTATCTACCGGGCGCCGGAGTACACGCGCTTTGTCTTCGATGTTTCCGAGCCGCCGCAGTATCAGGTGTTGCCGGAGGTTGCGCCCGGGCGCGTGATCATTGATTTTCGCGCTGCCGAATTGCGCGCAAAGCTCGAAGCGGTTGATCTGCAGGACAGCCCGGTACGCCGGGTGCGCAGCGGCTTGCAGGCCGACGGCACGCTGCGCGTGGTGTTCGACCTTGCCGTCGCGGTACGCGTCAACAGTTTTACGCTGCATCCCAATGAGCAGTACGGCCATCGCCTGGTGGTTGATCTGTACGATCAGACGATCGAGCAGAAACCGAAAACTGCCGAGGACTTTTTGACGCCCGGTGCCGGGCCACGCAAGATTGTCGTGGCGATTGATGCCGGTCACGGCGGCGAGGATCCCGGGGCGCTCGGCGCCAAGGGGACGCGCGAAAAGGATATTGTTCTCTCGATTGCGCGCGCCGTGCGCGATCTGCTGCTGCAGGAGCCCGGGATGCAGCCGGCGATGATTCGCGACGGCGATTATTACGTTGGCCTGAAGGAGCGCCGCACCATGGCGCGGCGCAAACACAACGCCGACATATTCGTGTCCATTCATGCGGATGCGTTTACCAAACGCTCGGCGCGCGGCGCCAGTGTGTTTGCAGTGTCGCGCCGGGGCGCTACCAGCAACACTGCCGCCTACCTCGCCGAGGCAGAGAACCGTGCCGACCAGGTTGGCGGGGTTGCGCCGCAAGCCGATGACGACGTGGTCAGCGTGATTTCGGACCTGATCATGGAAGGCACGATGAGCCACAGCCTGCACGTCGGCCGCAGCGTGCTCGATCAGCTTGGCGGTTTTTCGCGTTTGCACAAAGGCAGCGTTGAACAGGCGGGGTTCATGGTGCTCAAGGAGCCGAACATGCCGTCGATCCTCGTTGAAACAGGTTTTATTTCGAATCCGGATGAGGAGCGCCTGCTGAAAACGGTTGCCTACCAGCAACGCCTGGCAACGGCGATTGTCAGCGGGGTGCGGCGTTATTTCGAGCAGTATCCGCCACCGGGCACGGTATTTGCGGCGAATCGTGACGGGCCGTCGCACGCCTCGGCGCCGGTTATGCTCGCGAGCGCTGCGGCGGCGAGACCGCTGCCGAAAAAGGAAGAGTTCCTGTTGCACAGGGTGGGCAAAGGCCAGAGCCTTGGCTGGCTGGCGAAGAAATATGGCGTCACGCAGCAGGCAATCAAAGCCGCCAACAGCCTGAAGCGCACCAATCTGCGGATCGGTGAAACCTTGAAGATACCGAAATCGTGATGGCCGCTGCCGGCCGGATATACACAGCATGAGCCGCATTCAGGTACTCAATCCGCGTCTTGCCAACCAGATCGCTGCTGGCGAGGTGGTTGAGCGGCCGGCGTCGGTGGTCAAGGAGTTGCTTGAGAATGCCATCGATGCCGGCGCGACGCGTGTCGAGGTGGTCATTGAGGAAGGTGGTGTGCGGTTGGTGCGCGTGCGCGACAACGGCCTTGGGATTGCGCAGGATGATCTGCCGCTAGCGCTTGCCCGCCATGCCACCAGCAAGATCGGCGAACTGGAGGATCTTGAGGCGATCGCCACGCTCGGCTTTCGCGGCGAAGCGCTGGCCTCGATCGCGTCGGTGTCGCGTCTTGCGCTGACATCCTGCTGCGATGAATCCGGCGCCGGTTGGCAGGTGAGCGCCGAAGGCCGCGACATGGCCACCACCATGCAGGCGGCGGCGCACGCACGCGGCACCACCGTCGAGATGCGCGACCTGTTTTTCAACACGCCGGCGCGGCGCAAATTCCTGCGCACCGAAAAAACCGAAGCCGGCCATGTCGAGGATGTGGTGCGCAAGCTCGCGCTCAGTCATTTCGGCACCGGCTTCACGCTCACAGTCAATGAGCGTGCCGTGTTGACGCTCAAGCCGGCGGCGGCGCCGCAGGAAATGCAGCGGCGCGTTGCGCAGATTTGCGGCACGCCATTCGTTGACAATGCGGTGGCGATTGATCTTGAGCACGCTGGCCTGCGGCTGTGGGGCTGGCTTGGTTTGCCGACCTTCTCGCGCGCCCAGCCGGACTTGCAGTTCTTCTTCGTCAATGGGCGCATGGTGCGTGATCGGGTGCTCACCCATGCGGTGCGGCAGGCATTTGCGGATGTGCTGTTTCACGGCCGCCACCCGGCCTTTGTGCTGTATTTTGAACTCGATCCGGCGATCGTTGATGTCAATGTGCACCCCACCAAGCACGAGGTACGTTTTCGTGACAGTCGCCTGGTGCATGATTTCCTGTTTCGCACGCTGCATCGGGTGCTCGCTGATCTGCGACCCGATGTGCAGCAGGCGCCGGCGCGCGTTGATGGGCCGGCTGTAACCGACGGGTTGAATTCGCCGGCAAACCAGGGCGCGTTCCGCTTGCCGGAGCCGGCGGTATCGCCGGCGACGATGCAGCAGCAGATGGCGGCATACGCGCAGTTGCGCACGCCGTATGCGGCCGGCGGTGGCATTGCCGATGCCGCGTTGCCGCTGCAACCGCTGCCGGAAACGACTACCCGCCATGGCACCACACCACCGCTCGGCTACGCGCTGGCGCAACTGCATGGCGTGTATATTCTTGCGCAGAACGCGCAGGGGCTGGTGCTGGTCGACATGCATGCTGCGCACGAGCGCATCACTTACGAGCGCCTGAAATGCGCCTACGACGCCCAGGCTGTTGCAACGCAGCCGTTGCTGGTGCCGGTTGGTGTTGCTGTTGGCGAACGTGAGGCGGATGCGGCCGACGATGCGCAGGAATTGTTCGTGGAGCTGGGTTTTGTTGTTGAACGTGCCGGCCCCGAGTCGTTGCTGGTGCGCGAAATTCCGGCGCTGCTTGCCCAGGCAGATGTTCCCCAATTGCTGCGCGACGTGCTCGCCGATCTGCGCCAGCACGGCAGCAGCGCGCGCATGACGCAGCGGCGCGACGCATTGCTCGCGACCATGGCCTGCCACGGCTCAGTGCGTGCCAACCGCCTGCTCAGTGTGCCGGAAATGAACGCGTTGCTGCGCGACATGGAAGCAACCGAGCGCAGCGGCCAGTGCAACCATGGCCGCCCGACCTGGACGCAGTTGTCGATGCAGGATCTCGACCGGCTGTTCCTGCGTGGACGCTGAAGCCCGTCAGCCGGTCGTGTTCCTGATGGGCCCGACGGCCTCGGGCAAAACCGCGCTCGCCGTCGAGCTGGTGCAGCGTGGCGCGCCGGATGGGCGCGGCTTCGAGATCGTCAGCGTCGATTCGGCGATGGTCTACCGCGGCCTTGATATTGGCACCGCCAAGCCCGCCGCAGACATCCTCGCCATCGCTCCGCATCGGCTGATCGACATTCGTGACCCGGCCGAGCCATATTCCGTCGCCGATTTCCGGCGCGACGCGCTCATCGAGATAACCCGGATCCACGCCGCCGGCCGCATCCCGCTGCTGGTCGGCGGCACGATGCTTTATTTCAAGGCGCTGAAAGACGGCTTGTCCGCGCTGCCGATGGCCGATCCGGCCATGCGCGCCCGTTTGCAGCGCGAACTCGAAACCCTTGGGCGTGAAGCGCTCGCCGCGCGCCTCGCGGCTGTTGATCCGGAAGCCGCCGCCAAGCATGGGCGCAACCCGCAGCGCCTTCTGCGTGCCCTGGAGGTATACGAGCTGAGCGGCCAATCGCTGACGGCGCTGCAGGCGGTGCCGGCGCCAGCGGCCGCCGCTTTTCCCTATCGGCTTGCCCGGTTCGCCATTGCCCCGGCTGACCGGGCGGTACTGGCCGAGCGCATCGCCCGGCGTTTCCAGGACATGCTGGCAGCGGGCCTGGTGGCTGAGGTCGAGCGCCTGCGCGCCCGGAGCGAGCAGCCCCCGCTGGGCCTGCCGGCCCTGCACCCGGATCTGCCGGCCCTGCGGGCGGTGGGTTATCGACAAGTCTGGCAATACCTTGCCGGGCAGCTTTCCTATCAGCAGATGGTGGAGCGGGGTATCATCGCCACCCGTCAATTGGCCAAGCGGCAAATGACGTGGCTGCGTGGCTGGGATGCGTTGCAGTGGCTGGATGCCGAGGCGCCCGATCTCGTTGGCAATACCTTGAAACTGCTGCAACAGGACGCCACCTGGACGGTGCCAGTGCAGCGCGAATGAGAATGGTTTGACTTGCCGCCTGCTTTTTTGAGGCGGGGTTCCGGGCGAGCGGCCCGGTTTTGCCCAAAGTGCTGGGCGACATTTTTTTGGAGATTGTTGTCATGTCCAAGGGTCATAGCCTCCAGGATCCTTTCCTGAATGCGCTGCGCAAAGAGCGCATCCCCGTTTCCATCTTTCTGGTCAACGGCATCAAGCTGCAAGGCCAGGTCGAGTCCTTTGACCAGTATGTTGTGCTGCTGAAGAACACCGTCAGTCAGATGGTGTACAAGCACGCGATTTCGACCGTCGTTCCGGCGCGTAATCCGAAGCCAGGCACCACGGCCGGCCGCGAAGGCGCGCCACTGGACAACGGCGACATGCAGCCGCCGGGTATCTGACGATTGCAACTCTTTGAGCGTCCCGAGGGTGGTTCACGCGCCATCCTCGTGCACGTTGCCATCGACGGGGAAAACGGCAGCGATGATCTCGCCGAGTTCGAGCAGCTGGTGCAGTCGGCCGGCATCGACATCATTGAGATCGTCACGTCGGCCCGACACTTCCCGGACAATCGCTATTTCGTCGGCAGCGGCAAGCTCGAAGAGTTGCAGCATCTGGTGCGCGATCGCCAGGCGAACATTGTGCTGTTCAATCACTTCCTGAGCAGTTCGCAGGAGCGCAACCTGGAAAAGGCGCTCAACTGCGCGGTGCAGGACCGCACCGGCATCATTCTGGAAATTTTCGCCCAGCGCGCCCGCACGCTGGAAGGCCGCTTGCAGGTTGAGCTTGCGCAATTGCGGCACACGTCGACGCGACTGATTCGTGGCTGGTCACACCTTGATCGCCAGAGTGCCGGTGTTGGGGTGCGCGGCAGCCCTGGAGATACGCAACTTGAAATTGACCGGCGGCTGATCCAGGCGCGCGTCGACACCATCAATCGGCGCCTGGAGAAGACCCGCTCGGCGCGCATCCAGGGTCAGCGCGCGCGCAAGCGCAGCGAGATCCCGGTGATTTCCCTGGTGGGCTATACCAACGCCGGCAAGTCGACGCTGTTCAACCGGCTCACGCATGCCAATGTGCTGGTCGCCGATAAAATGTTCGCAACTCTGGATCCGACCCTGCGCCGGGTCGAGTTGCCGGGCATGGGGCCGACGATCATGGCGGATACGGTTGGCTTTATCCGTCGCCTGCCGACGCGGCTGGTTGAGGCGTTCCGCTCGACGCTCGAGGAAACCGCCGACGCCGACCTGCTGCTGCACGTTGTCGATGCGGTAGCCACGGAACGCGATGCCAATATCGCCGCAGTCGAATCGGTGCTGGAGGAAATCGGCGCCGGTGCCGTGCCGATGCTGGAAGTTTTCAACAAGGTTGATCTGGTGGCAGCACACACGTCGCTGGTCGAGCGCGACGAGCAGGGCCGGCCGGTGCGGGTCTGGGTTTCCGCTGCCACCGGCGAAGGCATCGACCTGCTGCTGGCGGCGATTGCCGAGCGGCTCGCCGCCGACCGCCGCCAGATCCTGCTGCGGTTGCCGCCGTCTTGCGGTCGCCTGCGCGCGAAGCTGTATGCGCGCGGCGCTGTCGAGACGGAGCACGCGGCCGAAGATGGCAGCGTCGAGTTGCTGGTACGCATGCCGCGCAGCGATCTTGATGAGCTGTTGCGACAGGAGCATCTTGACCCGTCGCTTGTTCTGATTGATACAGGCGGCTTGCTTGCCGCCGCGCCGGGCGATTCCTACAATCATCACGCGTCTGGCGGGCAGCTGTTGCCCGCTAGCACGTCTTCACGCAGCAAGGGAGAACTCCATGGCTTGGAATGAACCGGGAGGCGGCCGTAAACCGCAAGATCCCTGGGGAAATCGCGACCGCAATACCGGTGGCCCGAAAGGAGTCGACGACTTGCTGCGCAAGGCCAGCGACTGGTTCGGCGGCCTTTTGAAGGGTGGCAAGGGTGGCGGTGGTAACCAAAGCGGTGGTACCGGCTCGCTGGTCGGGCCGGTATTGGCGATTCTCGGTGTGCTCTGGCTGGTCATGAGCACCTACAAGTTCGATCAGGCCGAAGAAGGTGTCGTGCTGCGTTTTGGCAAGTACTACGAAACTGCCGGCGCGGGTCTGCACTGGTATCCATGGTTGATCGATGAGGTGCGCCGTGTGAATACCGGCGAGCTGCTCAACCTGCCCTTGCAGGCGGAAATGATTACTGCCGACCAGAACATTGTCGCCATCCAGTTGGCAGTCCAGTACCGCATCGGCGATTCGCGTGCCTATGTGTTGCGCGTAGCCAATGCCGAAGACGTATTGCGTCATTCCACCGAGAGCGCGTTGCGCCATGTGGTCGGCAACTCGACGCTCAATCAGGTGATCAATGAGGGGCGCGCGAATCTTGCCATCGGCATGAAGCCGCGGCTGCAGGGTTATCTCGACAGGTACCAGACCGGCCTGGTCGTCTCGCAGGTGAACATCATTGAGGCGCAGCCGCCGAAGAGCGTCGGCGATGCCTTTGTCGATGTTGTGCGCGCCAAAGAAGACAAGGATCGTACCGTCAACGAAGCAAAAACCTACGCCAATGGCATCGTGCCGGAAGCGCGCGGCAAGGCGCAGCGCATGTTGCAGGAAGCCGAGGGCTACAAGCAGGAGCAAGTGGCGCGCGCCGAAGGCGATGCTTCCCGGTTCAACAGCTTGTACGCGGAGTATCGCAAGGCGCCGAAAGTGACGCGCGATCGCATCTATTTGGAAACGATGCAGGAAGTGTATTCGAAGAGCAGCAAGGTCATGCTCGACACCAAGGGTAACAACATGATCTACCTGCCGCTTGAGCAGGTGCTCGGTGCCAAGGCTGCGGCGCTGCGGCCGGAAGCGGCTGCCGCTGCCGCAGCGGCAGCCGGCGACTCTGCGCCGGTTTCGGTTGCACCGACTGTGCCGGAACACGCCACCGAACGCCTGCGGGCACGTCGCGAGGAGAACCGCTGATGGACAGGAAATTGATGGCCATCATCGGCCTGCTGGCGGGCGTGCTGCTCGTCTGGACGTGCACCTATACCATCCCGGAGACCGAGCGGGCGCTGTTGCGCGAGTTCGGTCAGGTTCGCAATCCGGATCTGCCGCCGGGCTTCGGTTTCAAACTGCCCTGGCAGAATGTCGTATTTTTTGATGCGCGGGTGCAGGTGATGGATACCCGGCCAACGGAATACCTCACCAAGGAATCGAAGATCCTGGTGGTTGATGCCTACGTCGTATTTCGTATCGTCGACAACCAGCAGTTCTATACCGCAACCAATGGCGGGGACATGGCGCGTGCGCAGAACCTGCTCGTGCAGCGCGTGATCGACGGGCTGAAAAATAAAGTTTCGCAGCGCACGCTGCTCGACGTGGTTTCCGGCGCGCGCGACGAGATGATGGCGGAACTGACAACCGATGTCGGCACGCTTGTGCGCACGGAGTTTGGCGTCGAAGTGCTGGATATTCGCGTCAAGAAAGTCGATTACCCGGAAAGCGCGGTGGGCGCGGTATTCGATCGCATGCGCACCGAGCGTCAGCGTGAAGCCCGCGAGCACCGCGCCGAAGGCAAGGAGGAAGCCGAGAAGATCCGCGCCGAGGCTGAAAAGCAGCGCACAGTGTTGCTGGCCGAAGCATTCCGCGCGTCCCAGCGGTTGCGCGGCGAGGGCGACGGCAAGTCGGCAGCGATTTACGCTGCGGCTTACGGCAAGGACCCGGAATTCTTCCAGTTCTGGCGCAGCATGCTGGCCTACCGTGAATCGTTCACCGGCCCGGAGAACGTGATGGTGATTCAGCCGGACAACGCCTTTTTCCGGCAGATGCAGGGTCGCTGACGGGTGAAACGCCATGTCCCGGGTTGATCGCTGGCTCCTGCCCGACGGCGTCGAGGAAGCACTGCCGTCGCGGGCGCGGGTGCTGGAATCGTTGCGCCGCCGTCTGCTGGATCTGTACGGCAGTTGGGGTTATGAGCTGGTGATGCCGCCGCTGATCGAGTTTCTCGATTCGTTGCTGTGCGGCGCCGGCCCGGATGTGTCGCTGCAAACCTTCACCCTGACCGATCAGCTTTCCGGGCGGGCGATGGGCATCCGTGCCGACATCACGCCACAGGTCGCCCGTATCGATGCCCATGCGTTGCAGGCCGCCGGCCCGCAGCGTTTTTGTTACGCCGGGACGGTGTTGCACGCCCGCCCGGCCGGGATGGCTGCTTCGCGTGTGCCGTTGCAGGCGGGTGCCGAATTGTTTGGCCATGCCGGCATTGAGGCGGATATCGAAATCGTCAGCCTGATGCTGGAGACGCTGGCCATCGTCGGGTGCCGCGATGTGCATCTTGATCTGGGCCACGTCGGCATTTATCGCGGGCTGGTTGCCGGGCTGTCGCTCGACGGCAACGACGAACAGGCATTGTTCGATATTTTCCAGCGCAAGGCGGTGCCTGAGCTTGAGGAATTCCTGGCGGCGCACGTCACCGATGCCGGTGCGCGCACGCGTCTGCGGGCGCTGGTCGATCTGGCCGGCGATGCTGCCGTGCTGGAGCGGGCGCAGGCGGTGCTGGCAGGTGCCGGCACCGAGGTGGCACGCGCCATCGCCGATCTTGCCGCGATCGGCAACCGCATCCGGGCGCGCTATCCGCACATTGAGCTGTGTTTCGATCTGTGTGAGTTACGCGGATACCGCTATCACAGCGGCTGTGTGTTCGCCGCCTACCTGGCCGGCCGCAGCCAGGACGTCGCCAAAGGTGGCCGTTACGATGGCGTCGGCGCGGTGTTTGGCCGGCCACGTCCGGCGACGGGTTTCAGTGTCGATGTGAAGACGCTGGCCGACATCGCGGTTGGCGAACTTGTGTCGCCGCCGCGCGGAATTTTTGCGCCCGCGAGCGACGATGCCGCGCTCGCCGTCCGTATCGCGCAACTGCGCGCTGCGGGCGAACGGGTGGTATGTGGCTTGTCGGGTGCGCCGATAGCCATGGATGAATTGAAGTGTGACCGTGTGCTGGTGCATGGCACCAACGGTTGGGATGTCATGCCGCGCTGAGGCGCTGTGATGATCGGGTTGCGAATTCGACACTCGTCCTTCGGCGTGCTCCGAAGGCGATACGGGTAGAACAGGTTATGGGCAAGAACGTGGTCGTGCTCGGCACTCAATGGGGTGACGAGGGCAAGGGCAAAATCGTCGATCTGCTGACCGACGAAGCGAAGTGCGTCGCGCGTTTCCAGGGTGGCCACAATGCCGGCCATACGCTGGTGATCGACGGCAAGAAAACCGTTTTGCACCTGATTCCGTCAGGCATTCTGCGCGGCGAAGTTGCCTGCCTGATCGGCAACGGTGTGGTGCTCGCCCCGGATGCCTTGATGAAGGAGATCATTGGCCTGGAGCAAAACAATGTACCGGTGCGAGAGGGCCTGCGCCTGTCGCCGGCCTGCACGCTGATCCTTCCGTATCATGCGGCGCTCGACAAGGCGCGCGAAGTGGCGCGCGGCAAGGCGGCAATCGGTACCACCGGGCGTGGCATTGGCCCGGCATACGAAGACAAGGCCGCGCGGCGCGGCGTGCGTCTGGGCGATTTGCTGCATCGCGAACGTTTTGCCGAGAAGCTGGCCGGCGTGATGGATTTGCACAACTTCATGCTGAAGAATTACTACCAGGTAGAGACCGTCGACTTTCAGCAGACGCTCGACGATGCGCTGCTGATCGCCGAGCAACTCAAACCGATGATCGCCGACGTTACCGGCATCCTCCACGATTACCGGCGGCGCGGTGAAAACATTCTGTTCGAAGGCGCGCAGGGTTCGCTGCTCGACATCGATCATGGCACCTATCCTTACGTCACCAGCTCAAACACCACCGCCGGTGGCACCTCCACCGGTTCCGGTTTCGGCCCGCTGTATCTCGATTATGTGCTTGGCATCACCAAGGCCTACACCACGCGGGTTGGCGGTGGTCCGTTTCCGACCGAACTGTTTGACGGGACCGGCAAGCATCTGGCGGCGCGCGGCCACGAGTTCGGTTCCACCACCGGGCGGGCGCGTCGTTGTGGCTGGTTCGATGCGGTTGCCTTGCGGCGCGCCATCGAGATCAACTCGGTGTCGGGCCTGTGCCTGACCAAACTTGATGTGCTTGATGGCCTTGATGTCGTGCGCATCTGCACCGGCTATCGCAATGCCGATGGCATTGTCACCGCGTCGCCAACCGATGCCGACAGCTACGAAGGCCTGGAACCGATCTACGAGGACATGCCCGGTTGGCAGCAATCGACCGTCGGCGCGAAACGTCTTGAGGATCTGCCGATCGCTGCGCGCAACTACATCAAGCGGCTGGAGGAAACGGTAGGCGCACCGATCGACATTATCTCCACCGGGCCGGATCGGGTGGAGACGATTATCCTCCGCCACCCGTTCCACTAAAGAACAGGGCGCGGGCATGAAGCGCACGCCCGTTTTTCGCCTACGCGAGATGCTGCTCTCGTTGTTGCGCGTGAATGTGTTGTGGCAGCGTTTACCCACACGCCGCGTTTACCTCAAGCAGGTTTATTTTTCCGGGCTGCAATCACTGCCGCTGGTGCTGCTGGTTGGCGCTGCCGTGTCCGGCATCATCGTCGACCAATTGCGCTCTTTCGGCGAGAGCCCGAAAGAATCGATGGATATCCTGCTGACCATCACGCTGAACGAACTGGCGCCCTTGCTCACGGCCTTTCTGGTGGCGGCGCGCAGCGCGCCGGCGATGGCCAGCGAACTGGCGACCATGCAGGTCAACGGCGAGGTGCGCCTGCTCTTGCGGCTTGGCGTGCCGCCGCTCGATTACCTGGTGATCCCGCGCATTGCCGGCATGGCGACCGGCAGCGTGCTGTTGACGATCTATTTTGCGTTCGCGGCCATGCTTGCCGGCAGTGCATTTGCCGCGCAGGCGCACATGTTCGCCGCGCTTGCCTCCATCGACGAATCGATGAGCATTGGCATCATGTTGCTGTGCATCATGAAGAGCCTGTTGTTTGGTATCACGATCGCGCTGGTGGCCTGCCATACCGGGCTCGCGGCCGGTAGATCGTTCACCGACGTGCCGATCGCCGCTTCGCGTGCGGTCGTGCGCGCGCTGGCGTGCGTGTTCAGCCTCGATCTGCTGCTGGTGACGCTGTGAGCTGGCCAGTCGACATCAGCCACGCGCACCGGGTTTTGCGCCTGCCAGGTCCGGGTTGGTTCGCCCTGGATGCAGCGCTGGATGAGACATCGCTCGATGAGTTGCTGGCCGGGGCGCGGCGGCAGCTGGGCCCGGAAGCGGTTGGCTGGGTGCCGGCAGCGGGTGGTTTGTTGAGCAACCTGTCAGCCTGGGAGAACGTGTTGTTGGCGACCCAATGGCACATGCCGGCATCATTGCCGGCGCTGGAGGCACGGATGCGGTCCTGGTGTCTGCGTTGCGGTTACGACGAGCCCGGCGTGGTCCGGCTGCTGGCGCAGCAGCCGGCGCAGCTCGCCGGGGATGAGCTGCGCCTGCTCGGCTGGTTGCGTCAGTTATTGGCGCGCCCCAGACTGCTCCTGCTCGAAGGGCGGGCTGTGCCGGCCGGTGCGGCGGGGCGCTTATTGCGTGAATTGCTTGCCGAGGAGTTGGCCGGTTCCGTCCTGCTTGTCGTTGCTGGCGAGGTGCCCGAGGGTTTCACGCCATTGTCATTCTCTGCTGCCGAGGCCGAGGTGCCGTGACCTTGCTCCGCGATGCCGACCCGCGCTTCCGGCGCCTCACTGCCAAGGTTGCCGTCTTCGTGTTGCTGGGCTTGTTGGCCAGCGCAGGCTTGCTGTTGCTGCTGGCATGGCAGCAGGGCTATTTTGCGACCAAGAGCGAAATTCTTCTCGAGGCGCCGACGGGTACCGACCTGCGGCCTGGCATGGCGGTGAAGCTGTCCGGCTTCAAGATCGGCGAAGTCAGCCGTGTTGAATTGAACGGCGCTGCGCGCGTCGATGTGCGGATGCTGATCGAGGACAAATATCTGCAATGGATCAAGGCCGACTCACTGGTATCGGTGGCGCGTGAAGGGTTGATCGGCGACAGCTACCTTGCGGTCAGAAGCGGCAATCCGGCCTTGGCCTCGCTCAAGGGCGGCGATGCGTTGATGTTCGAGCCCGCGCCCGCACTCTCCGACATTGCCGCCGATCTGCGTGCGCGGGCCTTGCCGGTGATTGATGGCTCGACCCAACTGCTTGATTACCTGAACGATCCGCAGGGCGATTTTCGCGGCACGATGGCGGAGTTGCGCAAGTTGACCACTGAGTTGCGCGCAACGCGCAAGGGTATCGATCGGCTGGTCGCCGATGTCGATGCGCTGGCACGCGACGACCTCAAGCGCACCCTGCACAACGCGGACCGCACGCTGCTTGTGCTTGAGCAGCAGATGACAGCGATTTCAGAACGAACTGACCGCAGCCTGACCCAATTCGACGCAACGACAGCCAGCGCCCGGCAAACCGCCGAAGCGGCAAGCAGGGCGATTGAAACGGCAGTGCCCAAGGTGAACCGGCTGCTCGACAATACCGATGCTGCGGTGCGCGATAGCCGCAAATTGATGGACGGTGCCGGCAAGCGCTGGCCGTTCAAAGGTGGCAAGGTGCCGGACGATGCAGTGCAGGTGGAGGCGGCGCCGGGTGCCGGGCCGTGAACACTGCGCCGGCCAGGAATTTGATTCGCCAAACGTATCAACGGAGTCGTCATGAAAGCCCTTAGCCCTGCGGACCAGTTGTTCCTGATCATGGAGCGCCGTCAGCAGCCGATGCATGTTGGCGGCTTGCAGTTGTTCGAGTTTCCCGAAGGCGCCGGGGATGGTTATGTCTGCGAACTTGCCGAGATGTTGCGCGCGTACAACGCGCCAACCGCGCCGTTCAACCAGCGCCTGGCCACCCGGTTTGGTCGTCCGTTCTGGAAAGAGGATCGCCAGTTCGATCTTGACCACCATTTCCGCCACGAAGCACTGCCGCATCCGGGCCGCATCCGCGAACTGTTGTCGCTGGTGTCTGCTGAGCATTCGGCACTGCTTGATCGCGAGCGGCCGCTGTGGGAAGCGCACCTGATTGAAGGCTTCTCCGAGCGCCGCTTTGCGCTGTACAGCAAGATTCACCACTCGGTGGCCGATGGCATTGCGGCAATGCGCTTGATGGCGCGTTCGTTGTCGCCGGATCCGCACACCCGCGATCTGGCACCGGTGTGGGCGCAGGCGCCGCGCAAGCGCGAACGCGAACCGATGTCGCCAGCGGATGCGGTGATTACGCTGGCGCAGATTGGCCTCGATGCCCGCAAGCAATTGGCCACGATTCCGAGCGTGGTCCGCGAAGTCTACAAAAGCGTGCAGAAATCACGCCGGCACGAAACGTATGTCTCGGCGTTCCAGGCGCCGCACTGCATTCTCAATGAAGCCATCACCGGCTCGCGGCGCTTCGCCGCGCAGTCGTACCCTGCGCTGCGCTTCAGGGCAATTGCAAAAGAGTTCCACTGCACGCTCAATGATGTGGTGTTGGCGGTTTGCGGTTCGGCGCTGCGCGATTACCTGATCAGCCAGCGCGCGTTGCCGGACGCGCCATTGATCGCCATGGTGCCAATGTCGGTGCGCTCCGACGACGGCGATGGCGGCAACCAGATCGCGATGATTCTCGCCAACCTTGGCACCCACATTGCCGACCCGGCGCATCGTATGGAGTTGGTGATTAACTCGGTGCGCGAAGCGAAGGAGCGTTGTGCACGCATGAGCCCGGAGGAGATCATCAATTACACAGCGCTTACGCTCGCTCCAGCAGGTTTGAACCTGCTCACCGGCATTAATCCGAAATGGCAAAGTTTCAATGTCATCATCTCCAACGTGCCAGGGCCAAAGCATCCTCTGTACTGGAACGGCGCGCGCCTGCAGGGCATCTATCCGGTATCAATCGTGCTCGATCGCATGGCATTGAACATCACGCTCACCAGTTACGCCGGTTCGCTGGAGTTCGGGTTCATCGCCTGTCGGCGTACCCTGCCGTCCATGCAGCGACTGCTCGACTACATTGAGCGCGGCATCGCCGATCTGGAAATTGCTGCCGGAATTCACCAGTGAAAAAAATGATGGCCATATCAACCCTGCCAAAACGTGCGCTGCTTGGCGTGCTGCTGCTCGGGCTTGTTGTGCTCGCCTTTCGCATCGTCCAGCCATTTCTTGCCTCAATTGCCTGGGCCTTGATCCTTTGCTACGTCACCTGGCCGCTGTATTTGCGGCTGCGCGCGCAGCTGGGCGAACGCCCCAATCTGGCAGCGTTGCTGATGACCGTATTGCTGGCCACTGCGTTGGTACTGCCGCTCGCCTGGCTGGTGCTGTTGCTTGAAGGTGAACTGGTGAGCCTTTACCAGGCGCTGGGCAGCAAACTTGCCGGCGGCGCACTGGTGTTGCCGGAACAAGTGCAAAAACTGCCGGTAATTGGCGAGGAGATCGAGCGGATTGTGCAGCGCCTGGGCAGCAGTCCCGACGCGCTGCGTCTCGAGTCCGCGCGCCTGGTCGGTGTGTGGCGCCAGGAGATCACTGCGCTCGTCGGCGGCGTCGGCAAAAATCTTGCGAAACTCGGCTTCGCGCTGCTGACGGCCTTCTTCATCTACCGTGACGGCGAGGCACTGTTGGCACAGGTCACTGCCGGTATGCGTCTGCTGGTTGGTAATCGCGAGCGCGACTACATTGATGCTGCGGGTGCCACTACGCGCGCCGTGGTTTACGGCATCGTGATTACGGCGGTTGCGCAGGGCGTACTGGCCGGCATCGGCTACTGGATTTTCGGGGCGCCCAGCCCGCTGTTTCTCGCGGCGGTGACGATGCTGGTGGCGATGATCCCGTTCGGCACGCCGTTCGCGTGGGGCAGTGTTGCGGTATGGATGGCAATCAACGGCGATTTCTGGGGCGGTGTCGGGCTCGCTGCATGGGGCACTTTTCTGGTGAGCTGGATCGATAATTTCATCCGGCCGCTGGTCATCAGCAACGCGACGCAAATTCCGTTCATCATTGTGATCTTCGGTGTGCTCGGCGGGCTCGCTGCCTTTGGTGCGGTGGGCCTGTTCATTGGCCCGGTAGTGCTCGCCGTGGCGCTTGCCGTGTGGCGCGAATGGCTGGAAGGCCCGGACGCGCCGGTGTAAATCCTATTTCCCGCAGCACTGTTTGTGTTTTTTCCCCGAGCCACAGGGGCACGGCTCATTACGACCGACCTTTTCCGCGCGCACAATACTTTTCGCTTTCATCGCCTCGCGACGGGCTTCTTCAAATGCGCCCGCCGCATGTTTCAGTGCCAGCGGGATTTCGGCAAATACGTTGAGGCGCTCGTCGAGGGTTAGCGGTGGCTGGTCGGCTTCCTCATTCAGCATCAGCGAAGTGATCAGCATTTCGAGATGCTCGAGCGCTGGGCTTGCGGTTGCGGCGGCGTCCCACGCGTCTTCGTACATCTGCATCCCTTCAATGAAGCCGAGCGTCCATTTCATGCCGAGATACTTGATTGCGTCGGCGGGCGTCTCATAAACATCGTCCGGGAATACTACCGGGATGTAATCCGTGGTTTTCTTTTTCGTATTGAGCAGATTGCGAGATACGGCGTTGGCGTGGCGGGTGAGCAGAACCAGAAAATCCTGCATCTGCGCCGGCGTATCAAACTGCCGTTCGCCTTCACCCTGAATAACCGGCAGGTAGCGCGACGGTGGCACCGCCAGCGGGCCGATTGCCAGCGCCGCGAAAAATCCGTCGAGCTGCTCGACATCGTAGCTTTCTTCGCGGGTGGTGTATTTTTCCAGCAATTCGTCGAGCTGGTCGAGTTCGTCGTCGTCGAGTGCGTATACCTGTTCGTTCATTTATTCAGCTCACAAAGTTGTTGTTGATTGAAACGTTACCTACTTGCGCACGCCGACCCACGCGCCGCTGCTGGTGAGCAGCAGGCCGGCGATAAGCCACACCGTGAGCGGTTCGTCGAGTACCAGCGACACGCCAGTACCGGCAATCGCCGGTACCATCGCCATCATCGCGCCAAGGCGCGCCGGCCCGAGTCGCACCAGCGCCTGCATATACAGCACCATCGCCACAATGACGACGAAAATGCCTTGATAAACGGCTTGCAACAGCAGCGTCATCATCGGCGCCTGCGCCAGGGATGACGGCAACAGCAACACATACACCGGCAGGTACAACAACCCGGCCAGCAACGCGACGCCGATGGTCGTCTCCCAGGGCGGGTAACCCCAACGACGAATCAGAACCGTATACAGCGCCCAGCACAGCGATGCGGTGACCAACAAGGCATCGCCGAGCGCAATGCTGCCGCCGTGCTCCCCGCCGCGCAAAAAAGTGTCGAATGCCAGGCAACCGACGCCAGCGGCGATCAGCAACAATCCGTATTGGAGTTGTCGGCGCGGTGTTTCGCCGAGCAACAACCAGACGAACAGTGCCAGCATGAACGGCAGCAGACCGGACACCAACAACGCGCCGTGCGCACCCGGTGCGTAATGAAAGCCCGCATAGACACTCAGCGAGTAGCCAATGCCGCCGATCAGCGCGAGGGCAAGCATGCGCAGGTTGAACAGCGGCACGCGTTTCCAGAACAGCCAGGCGGGCAACAGCACCAACGCGGCCGTGCCGAAACGCAGTGCGGTGATATCAAGCGGCGACAACTCGCTGGTGCCGCCGATGCGGCTGACCAGTACGAAGCCGGACCACAGCGCGATTACAATCGCGGCATAGGCAAAGCCCGCACGTTCGGTGACTGCATTCATGGCTGCCATTCGTCGTCGCGTCGCCGGCTATTGCGGGCGCTCAATACATAAGGTGGCAGAGGATACGTCATCAGGGGCCGCGCGTCGGGTGGTAGAGCGTATGTTGCTGTGCTACGGTTTGCCCGCTTTTTATGCCAAAAGTGCCAGCCCATTCTCAGGAGAGACACATCATGCGTATCATCTTCACCGCAGCCCTGTTGACCATATCTGTCGCCGCTGCCGCCCACGAAGCTCCGGCGGGTTATTGGGGTGACAACACGGATAGCAAAATCTGGCACAACAGCTACGGCGAGTGCTGGCAGACCGGCACCATCACGCAGGACCAGGCCAAGATGGGCTGTGAGCCGAAGCCGGTTGCCGCTCCCAAGAAAGCGGCGCCGCCGCCGGTTGCGGCTGTTGTAGCGGCCCCTGCTCCCGCAGCAGCTCCTGCTCCCGCTCCGGTTGTCGCCGCCCCGGTCGATACCGACGGCGACGGCGTGGTCGATGCCAATGACAACTGCCCGGATTCGAAGCGGGGCGCCAAGGTCGATGAGGCGGGTTGCTATCTGGTTCTGAAAGAAACAGTGACGATCGCCATCAACATCAAGTTTCCGACCGGCTCCTCGCGCATTGATGCCGCCGGTAACGCCGAGATCCAGAAGCTGGCCGATTTCATGAACCAGTATCCGCAAACCTCGGTCGAAGTCGGCGGCCATACGGACAACACGGGTGCTGCTGCCACCAACCGCAAGTTGTCGCAGGTGCGCGCTGAGGCCGTGCGCAAAACCCTGATCGAGAAGTTCAACATCGCCGGTGACCGGGTGAGCGCGAAAGGCTATGGCCCGGATCAGCCGATCGCCGACAACGGCACGCCGGACGGCCGCACCGCCAACCGCCGCGTTGAAGGTGTTGTCAGCCAGATTGTCGAGAAAGTTCAGCAGTAATTGCGGCAGCAGAAAAAGGTCGTGCCGGGCAACCGGCACGACCTTTTTTATTGTTATCGGTGGCGCCCGTTACCCTTTCGGCCCCGCCGCCCGAATCGCCTGATCCACATCCGGATACTTGTCATCAAAGTTCTTGATGAACAGTCCGGCGAGTTCACGGGCTTTCGCGTCATGCAGCGCCTTGTCGGCCCAGGTGGCGCTCGGCACCAGCAGCTTGCTGTCAACGCCTTCCACGGCGACCGGAACCTCGAGGTTCATGATGTCGAGGTGCTGCGTGGCGACGTTGTCGAGCTTGCCAGTGAGGATGGCGCGAATGATCGCGCGGGTGGTCGGGATAGAGAAGCGCTTGCCGGTACCGTGCGCACCGCCGCTCCAGCCGGTCGACACGATAAACACTTTCGAGTCGAATTCCTCGATGCGCTTCATCAGCAGCTTTGCGTACTCGCCGGCGTGGCGCGGGAAGAACGGTGCGCCGAAGCAGGTGGAGAAGGTGGTCTTGATGCCTGCACCCGAGCCCATTTCCGTCGAACCGACCAGCGCCGTGTAGCCCGAGAGGAAGTGGAACGCCGCCTGCTGGTTATTCAGCACCGCGACCGGCGGCATGACGCCGTAGAGATCGCAGGTGAGGAAGATGACGTGCTTCGGTTCGCCGGCACGATTTTCGACGATGCGTTTGGCGATATGCGTCAGCGGGTAGGCAGCGCGGGTGTTTTGGGTGTGGGTGGTGTCGTCGTAGTTCGGGATGCGAGTGTTGTCATCGAGGACGACGTTCTCCAGCACCGCACCGAACTTGATGGCATCCCAGATAACCGGTTCGTTTTCCTTTGAGAGATTGATGCACTTGGCGTAGCAGCCGCCCTCGATGTTGAACACCGAACCTTTCGCCCAGCCGTGCTCGTCGTCGCCGATCAGGTAGCGTTCCGGATCTGCCGACAGCGTCGTCTTGCCGGTGCCGGAAAGACCGAAGAACAGCGCCACGCCGCCATCATCGCCGACGTTTGCCGAGCAGTGCATCGGCAGCACGTCTTTGGCCGGCAGCAGGAAGTTCTGCACCGAGAACATCGCCTTTTTCATTTCGCCCGCGTAACGCATGCCGGCGAGCAGAACTTTCTTTTGCGCGAAATTGAGGATGACGCAGCCGTCGGAATTGGTGCCGTCACGTTCCGGTACGCACTCGAAGCTCGGCACGTTCATTACCTGCCACTGATCCCTGTGTGCCGGGTTGAATTTTTCCGGAACGATGAACAGGTCGCAGGCGAACAGACAATGCCACGCGGTTTCGGTGGCAACCTTCACCGGGATGTAATGCGCCGGGTCGGCTGCGACATGCAGGTGCGAGATGAAATGATCGCGCTCGCCCAGGTATTCGCTGACGCGGTTCCACAGCGCGTCGAAGCGATCGGCCGGAAAGCCGCGGTTGATGCTGCCCCAGTGAATCTGCGCCGAGGTCGACGGTTCGTCGACGATGTAGCGATCCATCGGTGAACGGCCGGTGCGGTGCCCGGTGTTGACGTTGAGGGCGCCGTTGTCCGCGAGTTGGCCTTCCTTGCGCTGGAGAGCGAGTTCGACGAGCTGGGTGCGGGAGAGATCCTGATAAATCCTGAGCGTTGTCATAGTTCTCGAAGACGGGGCATGTAGCGGGAGCCCGCGATTATTACCGAAACCGGGCCGGGCGCGTAAGGACGGTTGGTGGGTCTGGCGGGGATTTATCGGTCAGTCGCCCCGGATCAGGGTTTCGACATCAATGGCATCGAACGTTCGCCGCTCGTTGCAGAACTGGCAGGTGGTCTCGATCCGGCCCTGCTCGGCGAGGATTGAGTGCAGTTCGGCGCCGCCAAGGGAGCGCAACGCGTTCCGGGTGCGCTCCAGGCTGCAACTGCACGCGAACTCCAGGCTTTCTGCGTCGAACAGGCGCACATCTTCCTGATGAAAGAGGCGATTGAGCAGGGTTTCGGCCGGCAACGACAGCAGCTCCGCGCCGGTCAGGGTGTCGGTGAGCCGGCACAGGCGGTTCCAGGCATCCGCATCGGGAACATTGCCGGCGGCGGCGGGCAGCTCCTGCAGCAACAGGCCCGCCGCCCGGCCTTGGCCCGCGATCAGCCACAGCCGCGTGCCCAGTTGTTCGGATTGGCGGAAGTAATGCTCGACACATTCGGCCAGCGACAGGCCGTCCAGCGGGACGATCCCCTGGTAGCGGGTGCCCTGCGCGGGGTCGATGGTGATGGCGAGGTGGCTCATGCCGCCGCCGAGCAGGTGCACCAGCGGCGCGTCCGGCACGTCGCCCTCGTAGCGGGCAATGGCGCGCAGCTTGCCGCTGTGCGAGCACTCGGCCATCAGCAGCGTGAGTGGGCCCTCACCCTTGGCCTGCAGCACCAGCAGCCCGTCGAACTTGATTGTGCCGGCGAGCAAGGCGGCGGCCACCAGGGCCTCGCCGAGCAGCGCCTGCACCGGCAAGGGATAGGCGTGTTTGGCGAGCACGGTCTGCACGGTTGCTTCGAGGCGCACGATCTCGCCGCGAATGGCGAGGCCTTCGAACAGAAATTTCGTGCGGTAGTCGGTGCTGGTCATGGCCGTCAGGAGTTGTTCTCGCGAAAACGATGAATCTGCCGTCGCTCCTTCTTGTCCGGGCGATGATCCGGCACCGGATTCGATGCGGCAGTCGCGCGCCGCTGCACGGCGGCCTGCGTGCGGGCAGCGATGCTCGCTGGCGTTTCGACATAAAGCAAGGCGGCTTCTTTGGCATTGCCGCGCTTGCCGGCCAGCCCGGTGACGATCACCTCGCGGGTGTCGTGGCCGATAGTGATGGTGATGCGCGCGTCGATCTGCACGTCGCGCGAGGATTTCGCGCGCTGGCCTTCATAATGCACGCGGCCACCGTCGACGGCTTCCTGCGCCAGCGAACGGGTCTTGAAAAAGCGCGCCGCCCACAGCCATTTGTCGAGGCGGGTGCGCTCGCCGGTTGGGTCGGTTTTCATCCGCGCACCGCCGGGATCGGCATGATGTCGTCGAAAGAATGCAGCGCGTGAAATGGCGCGGTGTCGCGCTCGTGCCCCTGCGAATCCGGTTTGGCGATCGACAGCAACCAGCGGATGCCATGCTGCTGCGCTGAATGCAACACGCTGAGGCTGTCGTCGATCAGCAGTGTGCGCGCTGCCTCGAACGGATGTTCCCGTGCGAGCGCCGCCCAGAACGCCGGGTCTTCCTTCGGCTTGTGCAGTTCGTGTGAGCAGATGATGGTGTCGAAGTACTCGCCGAGCCCGGTTTCCTCCATTTTCAACTCAAGGCTGCGCCGGTGCGCGTTGGTGACGAGCAGCACCTGGGCATGGTGACGTTTGAGTGCATCGAGGAAGGCGATGGTGGTATCGCGCGGGCGGATCAGGTGGCGAATTTCGTATTTCATTGCGGCGATGTCGAGGCCCAGCTCAGCGGACCAATAGTCGACGCTGTACCAGTTCAAGGTGCCGTGTTCGCGGCCAAAGCGTTCCTTGAGGAAGATTTCGGCCGCCGCAAACGAGGTATTGCGCTGGATGGCGTAGCGCTCGGTGACGAAGTGCTGCCAGAAGTAGTTGTCGAAATACAGGTCAAGGAGTGTACCGTCCATGTCGAGCAGCACGGTGTGGACTTCATTCCAGTTGACCAGTGAGGGCATATCGGGGACGCTGCCGGCTTCAAGTTGCAGATGCATCAGTATGTCCTCGAAAAACAGCGCCGCCAACGGCGCAAGAGAATTTATCCATGCGCGAATTACCGTTGCCGGCGCTGCTTGAACCGGTCATTGCCATCGCCAGGCAGGCGGGGGACGCGATACTTATCGTCTATCACCGCCCGGAAGGTTTTGCCGTCACCGACAAGGCCGACGCGTCGCCACTCACCGAGGCCGACCTCGCTGCGCACCGCATCATCGAGGCGTCGCTGGCGGTGCTCACGCCCGGCGTGCCGGTGCTGTCGGAAGAATCAGGCGAACAGCTGCCCTGGGCAGTGCGGCAGCACTGGCCGCATTACTGGCTGGTTGATCCGCTCGATGGCACCAAGGAATTCGTTGCGAAGAGCGGCGAGTTCACGGTGAATATCGCCTTGATTGAACAGGGCGTGCCGGTGCTGGGTGTGGTGTATGTGCCGACCACCGCCGTCACGTATGCGGGCATGCAGGGTGTGCATAGTGGTGCTGGCAGTGCGATTGCTTTCCGCGCCGACAGCGCCGGGCGCACGCCGATTCACGTCCGCACCCTGGCCGCGGCAAAAGCGCGCGCCGCGCCGGTGACGGTCGTCGCCAGTCGCCGCCATGGCGGCGAGCGCCTGCCGGCACTGCTGGCGCAGCTTGAGCGCAAGCTCGGCCCTTATGCACTTGCCAACATGAGCAGTTCGCTGAAAATCTGCCGGGTGGCCGAAGGCGAGGCCGACTTCTATCCGCGGCTCGGGCCGACCAGCGAGTGGGATACCGCTGCTGCGCAAGCCGTGCTTGAAGCCGCCGGCGGGCATTTGGTGGGCCCGGACTTGTTGCCGTTGCGCTACAACAGCAAAGCGTCGTTGCTTAATCCCGATTTTCACGCCTTCGGCGATGCCGTCGCATCCTGGCGCTGGCTGGCTGATTTCAATCAGCAGTAATCGGCGACTATTCAGGCAACCTGCGCGGCAGCCCAGCCCGAAGACCAGGCCCACTGGAAATTGAAGCCACCGAGATGGCCGGTGACATCCACCACCTCGCCAATGAAAAAAAGCCCCGGCTGTTTTTTGCTTTCCATGGTGCGCGATGACAACTCGTTGGTGTCGACGCCGCCCAGCGTAACCTCGGCAGTGCGGTAGCCCTCGGTACTGGCCGGCCGCAGTGTCCAGTTGCCAAGGCCTTCCGCAATCCGCGCAAGTACGGCATCCGGAATTTCCGCCAGCGCGGTTTCGCCATGCGCTGGCCAGAGCAGCACCTGCAACTCTTCTACCAGTTTTTTCGCCATGCGCTCGCCCAGTGCCGTGCGCAGCAGTGTGCGCGGTTGCGAGGTTTTGCGCGCGCGCAACCAGGCATTCATGTCTTCGCCGGGAAACAGATTTACCTGCACGGCCTCGCCGGGCTGCCAGTAGCTGGAAATCTGCAGCACGGCCGGCCCGGACAGGCCGCGGTGAGTGAAGAGAATGCTTTCGGTGCAGGCGGCGCGCGCATTGCTGACGCTGGCCTCATGCGCAATGCCGGCAAGTCTTGCGGAAATGGATTTGAAGCCGTCGCTGAACATGAAAGGGACCAGGCCTGCCCGGGTGGGCAGCACGGCATGGCCGAACTGCCGGGCCAATTCGTAACCAAACCCGCTGGCGCCCATGCTGGGAATGGAAAGCCCGCCGGTTGCCACGACCAGCGACCAGGCCTTGAAACTGCCGAGGCTGGTGTCAAGTTGAAAACGGGAGCTGTCGTTCGCGACGGCATGCACCCCGGTGATGTCGCAGTGCGTTCGGATACTGACGCCGGCCTGCTCGCACTCGGCGAGCAGCATGTCGAGGATGTTCTTCGCGGAATCGTCGCAGAACAGTTGGCCGTGCTTGTGTTCATGCCAGGCGATGCGGTGGTTTTCAACCAGGGCGAGGAAATCCCACTGGGTGTAGCGGTGCAGCGCAGAAATGCAGAAGTGCGGATTTTCCGACAGGAAATTTTCCGGAGTAACGACGAGGTTCATGAAATTGCAGCGGCCGCCGCCGGACATGAGGATCTTCTTGCCAACCTTGTTGCTGCGTTCAAGTACCAGCACGCGCCGTCCGCGCCGGCCGGCGTGCAGGGCGCACATCAGGCCGGAGGCGCCGCCACCGAGGATGATCACGTCGAATGAG
>CBDDRC010000048.1:0-12180 GCA_965232985.1 uncultured bacterium | reverse complement strand
CATCGACAGTCACCGCGCCGCCAACAGCCGTTGCCGTCACGCCCGCGCCGGTAAATTTCAGGCTGGCCGCTGAGCCGGTTAGCTGCACGCCTTCGTCGGCAACCGCCAACGACAGGCCGACAGTTCCAGATGATCCCGGCGGGGTATACAATTCGATCAGGGTGAGGATATCGACATCACTGCCAGGCTCTACCAGCAACGATCCCAGCCGGCGCGGATTTTGGCTGCTGGGGAAATACAGCAGGGCCATATACAGGCCGTCATCGATAACAACGTCATAGGCTCCGGCCGCGTCGAGCACCACCGACTCGCGCGCGCCGATTGGGACTGATGGGGTGAGATTCCGCAGCGCGTCTATCGCGAGCGTCCAGCCCGCAAGCGGCGTACCGCTGGGATCGGTGAGCGTGCCTATCAGTCGGCGGCTCATTTCGGAATGATATCCACAGATGCCTCGAGCAACGTTAATGAGCCAGAGCCGTTGGTGTAGCCGGATATGAAAATATTGAAGTCGGCCGCTGTGTTGATCGCAGCGGTTTCCAGTGCGATAGTCGTGGTGCCATAACCCCAATTGTACGACGTGACGGTTCCCTTCTGTACGCTCTCCGAGTTCCTGTTCACAAAACCACACACTCCCGAGGCAGAGGCGTTCGATCCTGTGCCGCTGTTATGCACCCAAATGTGCGGATGTGATGCCGAAAACGCGCCGGGGCCTATTCTCACCCAAACGGTTTTTATGCTGGCAGTGGCAGAAAACTCTAGAGCCAGCTTTATTACCGCCTCACCATTCAGGCCCAGCGAGCCGCCCTTTACCGGGATCGCCTGCATCAGTGTTTCCGTGGTGCCCGTCACCGACGCGTTGAGGTTGCCGTTCTGGTATATCCGAAGCGGTGCATCGCGCGTCCATCTGGTTACATTGTCCTGCCAAATGCTGTAACCGTTGGCGCCGTAATCGTTTATCAGCGCCTGCCTGCCGAATGTGCCGGCCGCCGGTTTGCCGGTCCAGTTGCCGGTGTAGGCGTACAGATTGGCGACGGCGGGGACATTGACGGTCACCACGCCACCAGAGTTTGTGGCGGTGACGCCGGCGCCGGTGAAATTGAGCGTATTGGTCGACGATGTAAGGGTAACCCCTTCGTCTTTTGCAATCAGCGCAGTGGCAGTGGCGGCGTTCAGCACCGCCCACGTATTGGTTGCCGTGTAGACTACCAATTGCCCTACACCCGCGGGGCCTTCATCCTCTATCACCGCAGTCCACCCGCGCCGCGGGACGCCGAACACGTAGCCCGCTGGGGTATAAACCGCGACTTGGCCGGCCTTTCCCGCCCACGGGCCTGTCGCGCTGGCCGCGGGGATATAGGTGTCTCCGCTTGTCGGGCTGCCCGGCGGGGCAGTCAGCGAGCGCGACTTGACCGACAGGTGATAGGCGAACCTGCCGATCGACAGCAGGTTGGCGTCCATCCCGACGTTCCACCCGTCCTCGTCGAGCGCCCACCCGTACTGTATGCCGCTGCGTGGTTCTGTGATGCTGGGCAATTCAACCCCCTCAGAAAATCAGAATTCAGAATATAAGTATGTTCGCTTCGCCGACATCGACGCCGACACCGTTTGCCAGCGACAACACATAAACCTGCACGGCGGTCGTCGTTTTCTGCAGGTAATTCCCGCCAGCGGATGCCGTGACCACGACAGCGGCGAACGTGTAGTTTCCGCCCGTTGCCGAGCCTGTCACGCCGTATAACGCATTGGGCAGCGCGTTGGCGAAATTGATACGATAGTGCCCAGGTCCTATTTTTTGAACGCTCGCGACATTGTATTGATCTGTGATCGTAACGCCGCCGCCCGGCGGGTCAGTGTTCAGAATTGCCACCGCCTTGAAAACGGCCGGAGATTTTAGCAGCGATGCTGACGTTACCGCGCGCGTCGGATCTGTGGCGCCTGACACCTCGACAGGCGTTGCCAGCTCGATGACACCCTGCACAGTTTCTGACGCCAGCGGCGGGGCAATGACGCCCTTTGCCGGGTTTATCAGCACCCATTTTGCGAGCGTTGCGTCATACTAAAATTCGAGCCAGTGGCCGGCGCCGGCGATATCGCCAAGAGCCAGTGGAAAATTAGCGCCCTTCACAATTGGTTTTGCCGACTGCCCATTGGGCGCAAACGTTGGCGTTGTCGTTGTGTTTACCGATGATGCACGCACCAGCAGCGTGAGCCCAGCCACCAACGTGGTAACGGCAGGGACATAGGTCGCGGTGATGGCATCCGCCGTGCCGCCTGCAATCGCTGTGTTGTACGATCCGTTCTGGATGCCGCCGCCGATGGCGGCCAATACGATGGCCGCGAACTGTGCGGGGGTGAGGGTGTCGGTAATGTTGGCACTCTGGCTGTTTTTCAAAAACTCGCCGAACCCGGCGCAGACCGCGGCGGCCTGTTTCCAAACCTTGTTGGCCAGCTCCTGCCGCGCAATATCCGGCAGGTTACCCGAAAGCCGCTCGGGATCATCAGCGTATTGCGCCTGCGTGAGCAGGTTCGGTGCGCTCGCGCTCTCGGCAAATGGGAGTATTTCGTTTGTTGCCACTCTAGAGCACCTCGTAGATCGCGGTGACGCCGACCGGTTTGATCGGCAATATTCCTTGCGTAATCATCGCCTGTTTTGACGCCGGCAGAATTCCAGCCTGAATGCGCACGGTCATCGTCATGTTCTGGTTATCAATGATATTGACAGCCCCGTCTACCTGCATCGCCGCGTTGATTATCGCATAGGCGCCGGGTATATCGCCGCGCCAATTATTGGCCAGGATTTTGGCCTTGATCAGCGATCGGTAGAGGCTGTCCGGTAGCGTTGTGAATCCAAACGATGCATCGCCAAGTCCTTTCCACTTTCCGCTGCCCCAGCCCTCGGCTTTGGTGCCGCCCCAGGTGAAGTACGTCCCGGTGATCGGTATGCCAAGCGTGCGATTGACGCCGACCCAAATCCCCACAGTATCGAGCTGCGCGCCCACGGCGATATCAACGTCGAAGTCCTGTTTGAATTTACGCATCGCCGCCTGTATTTCTGTGAACGGCGCGATCGATGCCGCGACGGTGGCAAGAAATTTTGGCTTCATTTACTTGTGTTCCTGCGTTATCAACGACAGGTAATCAAATTCCACTTCTGGTTCTTCATCTGGACCCGGTCCTGGACCCGCCCCTGGATCAGGTCCTGGACCCGGCCCTGGATCAGGCGGTGGCAAAGTAGGCGGCGGGTTAACTTTCACCGTCACGGTATCGAACGTGCTCAATTCGCCATCATCCGCCGTGAGCCGTAAAACGTAGGTCCCCGGTGCGCTGAATGTTGCCTCTGTAACCGCCGCCGCGCTGTTGGAAAATGTCACTGCTCCGGGGCCGGACTCCTTTGTCCATGTGACAGTCAGCGTGCCGCCAGGAACGCCCCCCCATGATCTACCCCACTCACGGCCCCAACCAGACAGCAGACCTGGCAGATCGTCATCGGTGGCTATGCCGTTCAGGGTTGTTTTGCCCTCCAGCGTGCCTTCAGGCACAAGGGTTGTGACAGTGTCACTGCGTGTCAGGGTTGTATTACCCGACAGTTCTCCCAGCGTTATCAGATCCGCCATCAAGAAAGGCCCTGGTCAAACGGGACGAACTGAAGCTCAGTGCGGATAATTGTTAAGGAGTCCGCGCCGTTATCCACCCACGCTCGAACTTGCCCAACAATATCAGTGGTGGTGGTATTCACGCCCGTCTGCAACGTGGTGCTACCCTCCGCGACGCCTTTGTTGATCGCGTGCAACATGGCCCGGTATTGAACGCTCGCTAGCGAGTCAGCAGTAATGACAATATCACCCTCGATCACTGCCGCTCCGTTGTTTGCGGTAGGCCAGTCCTGCTGATACAGCACGCCGGCCTGCGTTGCAAGTGCAAGATGCACCGGCGCCGCCCGCCCACTGGGGATGCTCGCATAAACCTTGACGCGGATTCTGTCGCCGACCCTGTAGGGCAAGTCCTGCGGCAAAACCAATGATTGGACAACATTGTTGGGTGTCGTGGTGCTGACGACGATTGAATGGCCGAACATGGCATTCCGTGGAGGGGCTACGCCAGTAAACTCGCAGTTGTAAAAGCGGACCCTGCCCCGTGCCTCTTTGGTTTGGTACCAACCTATCTTACTGTCGTAGATACGCACATCGGTACCCGCGTAAAGCGCTTTGACCGGGCCGTCGACCTTGATGTCGTGAAACTCAATGTCCGCCACCTGGTTGCTGAAAACCATACCTAGCGGAGTTACCCCTTCCGAATAGGCGTCACCGTTCACCCCGTCAATGTGAAGCGAACGCACATTCAATGTGTGGGTGCCTGCGTTTTGGTCTGTTACTGAAATGCCAACAGTGAACATCCCGAGAACCCTTATACGGATGTTCTCGATGTCGCTATCAAAGTCATTCTTGTATGTGCCGGTTTCGTTATCCGCACTCCAGACATTTAACCCATACCCCGCGTTCCTGGCCACCACACTTATATTTTTGTGTTTGACCCTGGTGGCACCGGCAATACTAACGCACGCCAAAAAGTCTACATTTGGCGCGTAGCACTTTATATCCCTGACAGTTATATCCCTGCTACGCTCACCAACATCTATCGGAGTGCTTTTAGTGGTGTTCCCATCCTCGTTGAGGATCACACAATTGATATCGTGTACCTCTGAGCGATACGATCCGCTTTTGAGCTCTACGATGCGACACAGGATGCCGGCTGTTGCGTGGATGATGCTGTTTATAGAGTATATCTCGCTCTTTGTCACACCGTTGGCCAGCAGGCAGTGGCTACCCTCAGTCCAAAGATCATGCACTTTCGATCTGTAAATGCCCCCATGGAATCTCAGCGGGGAGGACGCACTCGTGTAGGCGGCTCTCAAGCGAAGATTGTGGATATGGATGCCCTCAACCACACCCGGATCGAGATTCGACAGGGCCAATTCAGGATCGAATACAGCATCCTCGATGGGATCTTCAAATTCGACAAAACCCGTACCCCCGTTTACCGACTTGATTTTCACCAGTTCCACAAAGCTCGGGAAATCGTAACCTGCTGGGACGGTTGAATCACTGGATACAGAGCGAAGGATGGCCAAGTCGCCAACAGTAAAATTATTGGCGTTTGCCGCGACGTTCAATGTTATGCCGGTGTCCCCGACCGCAATTGCGGCACCCAAGCTCCATGTCAGCAATGGATATTCGTCAGGATTCATGCCGTCGATAAAAATGGTATTCGCCGTTGAATCGATAAACGAGGAATAACCATCGCCGAACAACTCCATATGCGAGCGCATCAGAAAACTGTCGCCCGCCTGCGTGAACCGGTAATGACCAGAGGGGACATAAATAGAACCGCCGCCCAAGAACCCAACAAATTTGGAAACAGCGGAAAAACTCGGGTAGTCGTCCGTTGCGCCGTCGCCCGTTGCACCGTACCATTTGACGTTAATACGCCCCGAATACTGCCGAACCCACGCCCCGCTCGCACCTGTCGGGGCCGATGCGGGGGCGACGTAGACACCACCATTACCCTGACCCGCTGTCACCTCATCAACTGCGACCTCGGCGGAAAGGTCGGATGAGTCCCATATGAAATCACCCCCGCCGCCGTCGCCAACACTGGCGCGACCCAGCAGCATTACACCACGACCGCTTGCGCCGTTTATCGCGCGCAAGACTGCGTAGCTGTCCGCAGTTTTCCCTTTTTCTTCAAGCCTGGATGCCTGCCCCGCTGTCGGCCTGAGTTCAATCCGAGTGCCAGACGGCCAACTGACCGCCGCTGTGCCCTCCTGACCGCGCTCAATAGTCAGCGTGTCACCGCTGCGGGCAGTGACTTTAATAATTTCCCACGAGGTCTCAACCCCGCCAGAAATACCAACGAGCGTAAGGCGAAAGTAATCCCCGCCAGATGGGCTAGGGAAACGGCCTCCGGTGCCCGGAGTGAGCGCCGCACTGGTAGCGGTATTAGTAATGGCGCCGTTCAACAATGAGCCGGCATTGTTAGAGAATAGTTCAAACATTTAAGCCCCCAGCATGCCGCTGTTGAATGTTGAGGAATTGAATACGCCCAATTTTTGGGGGGCGGTGGACAGCACATAGTAATTGGCGGTTGTGGTTCGGGATAGGATTGTGTTCCCCGCCAGCAGTCCATCGGACATTAGAGCAACGGGTGGCGGTGGCGACCCCCAGTAAGTCGCTGCCGTGTCTTTGGTTAGGGTCATGTTCCCCGCCAATGCTCCAAGCGATACCAGAGCCAGCGGCGGCGGTGGCGACCCCCAGTAAGTGGCCGTCGTGGTAGTGGTGAAAACGCCACCGATTTGTTTTTCCATCACCACCGTTTGGTCCGGCCCCGCGCTGACGACAGGCGCTTGGTTCACTGGCGGCGGTAATATCGGCGCGGCATTGACCGTTATCGTTACCGTGTCCGTGGTAATCAATGCGCCGTCATTCGCGGTCAGGCTCAGCACGTAGACGCCTGCCGAACTGAAATTCACCACAGGGTTCAACGCGGCGGCGTCTGAAAATGCAACGTTTCCAGGCCCATCAACTTTTGCCCACACACGCGTTAACCCAGTGCCGGGCAGCCCGTCATCGGTAACAGTACCCGCGAGCGTTGCTGCACTAGGCAGCGTGATCGTTTGATCCGTGCCGGCGCTAACGACAGGCGCGAGGTTGGGCGCCTGGTCTGTCGGCAATAGTCCAACAGGCTGGCTCGGCGGGTTGGATACCATCGTCGCGAGATTGGCGTAGACGCCGGACGAATCGCCCAGCGGGAAATCACCGGCGCTTGCACCGCGGCCCGGTGGGTTGATAGGCGCGCAGGCGGTGTATGACCAATCATCGGTTATCAATTTCAGGCGGCTGCTGCACGATTGCGGCAGAAATGCCGGGCCGTTATCGTTCTGGCCGATCACATAATCAACGTCTGGATACCAATAGAGTGACGACCACAGCGCGAACTGCGCGATATCCGCTTCGGGTCCGACCAAGCGCATCGCGACGCAATGAATTACAGCGTCGTACAACTGCACATTGATCTCGGAGACGCCCGAAAAACCGTGGATCCTGTTCCCGCCGCCGGTGCCAGGAGTCCACGCGTATATACTGCTGGTGTACGCCGGCACAGTCCCCGCGGTTGGCGTGATATCTGATATATATCCACCGTTGGAATCGTTCAGTGTGGCAATGCCACCGCCCACATCCACGACGACGGCCCATGTGTTGGTGCCTGCCAGCCGGCCTATCGTGATCATGTGGCCTATTTCTATGCTCACGTTTGTGGCGGTGTTGCCTGACAGAGGAAACGCCCACCACTCCGGCGACGTGGCTGTCCACGCCGCAGGCCCTTTTGTCCACGACGCATAGGGGCCGGTCGGAACCCACCATACTGGCGTCTGGTCGCCGCGCGCCGCCATCCCCATATACACGGCGGCGTACCTATCAAACTGCTGCCCTATGATTACGCCGGCGTTCGTGCTCTGCATATCCGAGATGACCTCGGCGATAAATTCTGCAGGCGTCTGGTTGGTTGGCGCGGATGCCGGCGCAACATTGACCGTTATATTATCGGCCGCGCTCAGGCTGCCGTCATTCGCTGTGAGGCGCAGCACGAATGTCCCCGACGATCCGAACGTCGCCACAGGATTCAATATCGTGCTGTCCGAGAATGTCACGACTCCGGGGCCTGAAACTTTTGTCCAGGCGTATGTCACCGGCGACCCAATCGGCAGCCCATCATCCGTGACAGTCCCCGCGAGTGCCACGGTATTTGGCAGCGTGATGGATCGGTCGGCACCGGCATTGACGACTGGCGCCTGGTTTTGCGCAGGGCCGGTAGTAGGCAACAGCCCGGACGGCTCAGCCACCGGGTTGGCCTGCAAGCCCGCCACCGACATGAAGACGCCGGCATTGCCGGAAGGGTAGCTGGCGTCGTCTCCGGCGTGGCCTGGATTATCCAGTGGGGCGGTGCAGAATATCTGCCATGACGTGGTAATTTTTTTCAGCCGCCCCGTCGAGACGCTTGGCCAAAAACCGTCTGTCTGGTTGATCGAGGCGCCGTTGAATGGGTAGTAGTCCATGCCAGACCACAGCGCAACATGCGCTTGCGCGGCATTGGGTCCCACCATGCGGGCCGCGACACAATGAATAATTCCGTTGTAAAGCGTGTGATTGTGCGTGAATACGCCGGACCCGCCGTGCAACGTTGTGGTGCCGCCGGCCATGGTAAATATGTCGGTTGGATACCCAGGAATAGTGCCTGGCGTATGTACCAGCGATCCGACCTGCGTTCCGGCCGGGTCACCGACGTACCACCACCCGCTTTTTGATTTGTTGATGGTTACCCATGTCTGCGTCCCAGCCAGGCGGGCAATGGTGGCGATAGTGCCTACCTCCACCTGCGGGCGGTCGATCGTGTTGCCGACCATGGGCATGATCTGCCACCAGGGTGTGATCGCTGTCCATGGGGTAGATGTCTTCCATGCCGGGTTGCTGGTATGCCACCACGTCGGGGTGAAGTCACCGCGCGCCTGAAGGCCCATGCAGGTAAATGCCCATACGGTGCGGGCATAGCCCAGCTGCGAGCCGTCGTTCGGCAGCTGCATGTCATTGATTACAGCCTGGGTGAACTGCGCAGGTGTCAAGTGACCAGCACCAGGACGGATGCCGGCGTGCAGACGGCTATGGCATTAAACATCAGCGCGAGATCATTTGTTGATAGCGATCCCGCATTGGTGCGCACTCGGATCCGAGTGATATTGAACGTGTTGGCGATATCCGGATTGCCAAGATTCGCCGGGACGTAGAGTTTAGAGACGTAGATATCGTCGCCGATATCCAGCGCATTGATGTGATCGGCTATGGCGGATTTGATCAGCTCGGTAGTGGCCGACGAGAAGCCGGGCAGCGCCTTGAGCGAAACCTCAACGGTGATCTCCTCGACCACCGGGCGATGAAAACGTATTACATTGGGGATACCGTTGTCATCCGTCGTCGTAAAAACAGTGGTGCCCGTGGTTGGTGTGCCGGGTGTTTTTTTGGCGGCAATAACCAGTGCGATATCCTGAGTCAGGCCGCCCTCGACGACGAACGTGATGCTGTGCGCCGGCAATCCGTTCACGTCGGTGGCGGACGAATCGTTTTCATATCCGCGCACGCGGTTGACGCCCGGTAGCGAGGCGATTCCTCCTTCAATTCCTTCCATCACCGACAGCGACGGAATCATTGTTGATCGACTCTGCCGTATTCGTAGTTCCGCGTCAGACTCAACCGGATCGCCAGGCGTTGCCGCCGCCACGTTGTTTACTGACTGCCAGCCGAGTGTCGGCGTTGCTATTTTGTTGATGGTGTCCGCCGCCGCCGAGACTGCGCCGATGGTGGCAGCGTTGGCGGTGATGATGATGAGGCCGTCAACGGGGATCGTTACCGATGCCGGTAATACCCATTTCTGACCGAGTGTGTCCTCGGCCTGTCCGTTGGTGATGACGGCCCCTGGCGCGCCGATAATCGTGAGGTCCGCCGTCGAGTAACTCGCCACCAGTCTCGCGATGCCGTTGATCTTCACATTACGCGATAGCGCGTCACCCTGCGCGGTCAGCGGCGAAAACGAATTGTAGGCTGCTGCCGCCACGGAATATGCATCGAATGCCGAGCGCGCAATGATGGCGAGCCACTGGCCGTCCTGTGAGTCAGGCTCGAGATACACATCCTGTCCGTAAATCGCGCGGTACTGGTTTTTGTAATACTCGAGGACGGTAGGATAGTCCGGGTAGTGAAACCCGGTTTCGTCGACATAGCCCAGCGCCACTAGATGACTCCCTGCAGTGTGGCCTGCCCGTAGACGGTATCGATCTCCGCGCTGATCGTCGCGGTGCGGCTGTCAGGGTCAATGTCCAGACGGAAATCAATAATCTCTTTAACTCCCTGCGTGCCGAGTATCCGGGCGCGGATAACAGGCTCTGCTGTTCTGGTGTTGTTCGTGCCCAGTACCGCCTGCTGCCACGGTGTGCCCTCGGTTGTATCGAGGAACCATTCGCCTGTCCACAGTTTCAGGCGTGTCAGCACTGCCTGCGCCACCGCCTCGGGTTGGTCGCGGTAAAAATCCGCTGACTGATTGCCAAAAACCATATCTCCGGCTGCGTCCAGTTTACGGTATTTCAACGGCCTATCCTCAACCATTTGCCGGAGGGCCGACCGAGCCGCCCTGAGGATCGTTGTGGGTGTGCGTTCCGAACACGATGCCGCCTATGCTCATGCCGCCTGTCTGCGTCACCATTCCGGTAATCGTTATATTAGGCGCGTCTAATACCATATTGCTCGCTGCCTTCAGGCGAATCGCGCCGCCCGGCATCATCTCGACGAACGTTGTCCCGGCCACATCCCTGAGCTGTGCATTGGTCTGGCTGACGTTGGCCAGTCGCCGGGGTTGGCTGGTCGGCGCGAGGATGGCGAACCCATCGGACAAATCGTGCATTCGCACCTCGGCCTGAGTATCTATCTTGCCGGACTGCCACCACGAATCGATGCAGCGGCTGGCGAAAACGACAAGAACCTCATCATTGATCGCAACCGGAAACGTCAGCGCGAATCCACCCGCGCGCGGCCAGACGATGGGAACATCAACCAGCAGGGGCAGATTCACCGATTGCGCCTCACCATCCGCGCTGGTAATGGTTCCCTGGATCGCCGGCTGTACGGATAACGTCTGCGCGAACAGGTTTACCGAAACTACCAGACCGGGCAGCGCCGTCCACATCTGTGACTGTGCGTTTTCCATCGCGAGGCGCAGAGATTCCTCGGGGTCATCGACTCTCTCTTCGCGTCTCACGTCTTCTTCACCTTTTTGTCGGCCGGCGCTGATTCATCAACATCCAGACAAATTAAATCACTGAACCATGTGTCGCCGAACGTATCGCCCGCGTGCTCGATGGCTAGCACCCGGTAGACACCATCCGCGCTGATCGCTGCTGGTTTTTGTTCCGTGTCCGCACTGGCCCTCGCCTCGGTGACTGCCGCATCTATTTTAACGCGGCCGCCGACCTGGAGCATGGGATTCAACAGGCACAGCGCCCGGATACCGTCGTTCGTTTGTTCGGGCGATCCGATAAGCCCCGTTTGACCAGTCAGTAGCACGGCCTGGTTGGGGAGTACCGACGACCGTTCCACCACCTGCAGACGCCCGTCCTGGATGCTCCACGTCGTGCCGCTGGCGGCCGCTGATTGCCGCATGTAGTCCCGCGTCATACCGTACAGGGATTTGCCGCGCGGCAGCCCTTGGCCGCCTGTGTCGGCGACATAGCCCCTGTCCACGCCCTTCAGCGTTTTGGCCGCGGTGTTGATCTGGTCCGACTGGGTTGCCCCAGCAGACAGCGTGGTATTGACGACCGAGTTGTTGTACGCCTCGTCGCCATCACCTGCCGCGATATCAACATAGCTGTCCGTGCCATTGTCCCTACCCATGCGCACCTGTTTGATGTTCCCGGTGAAAATAACGCCTTTGTTGTGCTCGTATCCCGCCTGCAAACTCACCGCCTGGAATTCATCGCGTATCTGCTGCGCGGTGTTTGGCGCCAGATTGTAGATACGTATTTCCGCCGTGTTGGGCGTCTGCGAGTCCGTTTTCCGGACTGTGAACACTATTCGCATATTCGACAGATCCAGCCCGCTGCCACCCGCGCCTGATACCACCAGGTTGCAACTGCGGATATATTGGCGGCTCATTGGTCAACCAGGTAGTAGAGGTTAGAGTCAACGCCCAGGCTCTTTTCAGTCGGCGTCGCGTTGTTGTCGCCGTCGGTAAGAACAAATAATTTACCCACGAGCCCCAGATGTTTGTACTGCCGCAGCAGATCAGTGCCAGTCACCAACGGCATATTGGTAAAAATCACGTCACCGGAATCGCCGTCGAACAGCGAGATTGTCCAGTAACGCGCCTCTGCGTTGTAGCGGTTTTCTATTGTCAGCGATCTGCCGCCCAGGCTGATCAGAAATCGCTGTGGGATATTCGCCAGCGGGATCTTGTAAATCTCGATGGCCATCAGATGCCCTGCCCGAACAGCGTTTCAAGCGCGCTTCTGTTTACTGTCGGCCCGCTACTGGCACTGTCTTGATCGGCAGGCACTTTGATCGCGGACTTTCTCCCGGCGTTTTC
>CBDDRC010000047.1:0-98750 GCA_965232985.1 uncultured bacterium | reverse complement strand
AATGCCGGGCGACAACATCAAGATGGTGGTGACGCTGATCGCCCCGATCGCGATGGACGAAGGGTTGCGTTTCGCGATCCGCGAGGGCGGCCGTACCGTGGGCGCCGGAGTCGTTGCCAAAATCATCAAGTAAGGTGTTGCATACCCCGACTTTCCGGGGTATAGTTCGCGCCCCCTGATAGGACCAGTCCTGCAGGGGGCATTATTTTTGACAACCGGGGCATAGTTCCCGGGGCCGTGATTAGGCTCTCCCCCCTTGGATAAATAAGGGCGGATGGTTTTTTCACGTTGAAAACCTGTGTTCGGAGTTGGTTGCAATGGCAAGCCAGAGGATTCGAATTCGGCTTAAGGCATTCGATCACAAGTTGATCGATCAGTCCGCCACCGAAATCGTCGATACCGCCAAGCGTACGGGCGCCCAGGTCTGCGGACCGATTCCGCTGCCTGTGCGTCGGGAGCGTTTCACCGTTCTGACCTCGCCGCACGTCAACAAGACTGCGCGTGATCAGTATGAAGTGCGCACACACAAGCGCCTGATTGACATAGTCGACCCGACCGACAAGACGGTTGATGCACTGATGAAGCTGGATCTTGCTGCGGGCGTTGATGTTCAGATCAGTCTTGGCTGATCGGCGTCGGGCAATAGAAGGGGTTGACAATGACACTTGGTTTGATCGGTCGTAAGGCGGGCATGACCCGGGTTTTCGTCGATAGCGGCGAATCGATCCCGGTTACCGTCATCGAGGTTCTGCCCAATCGTATTACCCGTGTAAGGACGGCTGAGGCCGATGGCTACACGGCGATTCAGGTAACGGCAGGCGTCGTCAAGACGAATCGTCTCAGCAAGGCAGAGGCAGGGCATTTTGCTGCCGCTGGCGTTGAGCCGGGCCGCGGTTTGTGGGAATTTCGGGCTGAAGCTGCCGATCTTGCGGACCTGAAGGCTGGCGATTCCATTACCGTTGAGCGCTTTGTTCCGGGTCAGAAGATTGATGTGACCGGCGTTTCGCGTGGCAAGGGTTATCAGGGTGCGATCAAGCGCTGGAATTTTTCGATGCAGGATGCCACGCACGGCAACTCGCGTGCGCACCGTGCTCCAGGCTCGATTGGTCAGCGTCAGTCGCCGGGCCGCGTGTTCAAGGGTAAGAAGATGGCCGGCCACATGGGCAATGAGCAGGTGACCGTGCAGAGTCTTGAGGTTGTCCGGGTAGATGCCGAGCGGAACCTGCTTCTCGTCAAAGGCGCTGTTCCGGGCGCGCCGGGCAACGACTTGATCGTTTGTCCAGCGGTTAAAGCCTGAGCCTCAGAGAGAGGAACTGACTGATGAATCTCAACAAGGCATCCGGCGGAACGGTATCCGTTTCCGAGGTTGCGTTTGGCAAGGAATTTAATGAGGCCTTGGTTCACCAGGTTGTGACCGCGTATCTTGCGGGCGCGCGCCAGGGCACCAAGGCACAGAAGACGCGTGACGAAGTGCGCGGCGGCGGCAAGAAGCCCTGGAAGCAAAAGGGTACTGGTCGTGCGCGCGCCGGTTCTATTCGTAGCCCTATTTGGCGCGGTGGTGGCAAGATTCATGCGGCCAGCCCGCGCGACTTCGACCAGAAGGTTAACCGCAAGATGTACCGCGGTGCACTCCAGTGCATTCTTTCCGAGCTGGTGCGTCAGGATCGGCTGCTCGTTGTGGATGATTTTACGGTTGGTGCTCCGAAGAGCAAGGAGCTTGTCAGCAAGCTGAAAAGTCTTGGCCTTTCGAATGTCCTGATTATCACCGAGAGTCTGGACGAAAATCTTTTCCTTGCGGCCCGTAATATTCCGTTTGTGGATGTACGTGACGCTGCTGGCATTGATCCGGTTGCACTGATCGCCTACGACAAGGTGATTGTGACTGTTCCAGCACTCAAGCAAGTTGAGGAGTCGCTGGCATGAATCAGGATCGCGTATATCAGGTGCTGCTGGCTCCGCATGTGTCGGAGAAGGCGTCGATTGTCGCTGACAAGCACCACCAGTTTGTGTTCAAGGTTGCCAAGGATGCAACTAAGACGGAAATCAAGACTGCGGTCGAGAAGCTGTTCTCGGTCAAGGTGAAGTCCGTGCAAACCACCGTTGTTCCGGGCAAGAGCAAGCGTTTTGGTCGTTTTGAGGGTCGCCGCGGCGACACCAAGAAGGCGTACGTGTCGCTTCAGCCCGGCTTCGACATCAATTTTGTCGGCGCCGAGTGAGGAACTGACCGATGCCTGTCGTCAAGACTAAACCGACGTCCCCTGGCCGCCGCTTCGTTGTAAAGGTCGTTCATTCCGATCTGCACAAGGGTCGTCCACACGACGCCCTTGTCGAAACGAAACTGAAGACCGGCGGCCGTAATAATACCGGGCGGATTACCACCCGTCATATTGGCGGTGGCCACAAGCAACTGTACCGTGTCGTCGATTTCCGTCGGGACAAGGATTCGGTTCCGGCCATCGTTGAGCGGCTTGAATATGATCCGAACCGCAGTGCCCATATTGCCCTGCTCAAGTATGCTGACGGCGAGCGTCGTTATATCGTTGCCGCCAATGGCTTGAAAGCTGGCGACGCCGTGCAGTCTGGTGCGGATGCACCAATCAAGATCGGCAATACCCTGCCGCTGCGCAATATCCCGCTGGGTACGACTATTCACTGTGTTGAGCTGAAGGTCGGCAAGGGTGCCCAATTGGCGCGCAGTGCTGGCGCTGCCGTTCAGTTGCTGGCGCGCGAGGGTGGTTTTGTGACGCTGCGTCTGCGCTCCGGTGAGATGCGCAGGGTGCATGCGGACTGCCGCGCAACGATTGGTGAGGTTTCGAACTCCGAACATAATCTGCGCTCTTATGGCAAGGCCGGGGCAAAGCGTTGGCTTGGCGTGCGTCCGACAGTGCGCGGCTCTGCAATGAACCCGGTTGATCACCCGCATGGTGGCGGTGAAGGCCGCTCCAAGGGTGGTCGCCACCCGTGCACGCCTTGGGGTGTTCCGACCAAGGGCTACAAAACCCGTAAGAACAAGCGCACACAAGGCATGATTGTGCGCGACCGCCGCGTGAAGTAAGGCGAATCGACGAAGAGGATCTGGCTGTGTCCCGTTCATTGAAAAAAGGCCCGTTCGTCGACCTCCACCTGCTCAAAAAGGTAGAGGCCGCAGCGGCAACAAGCTCCAAAAAGCCGATCAAGACCTGGTCGCGCCGCTCCATGATCATTCCCGAGATGGTTGGCATGACCATCGCGGTACATAACGGTCGCCAGCATATGCCGGTGCATGTCACCGAGCAGATGGTCGGCCACAAGCTCGGCGAGTTTGCTGCGACGCGTACATTCCGCGGTCATGTAGCGGACAAGAAGGCGAAATAAGGGGGAGGCAGTTATGACAATTGAAGTTGCAGCACGTCTCCATGGCGCCCGCATTTCCGCCCAGAAGGCCCGTTTGGTGGCCGATCAAGTGCGCGGCCTGAAGGTTGACCGAGCACTTAATGTGCTGCAGTTCAGCCCCAAAAAGGCAGCCCGCATCGTCAAGAAGGTTCTTGAGTCGGCAATTGCCAACGCTGAGAACAACGAGGGTGCCGATGTAGACGAGCTTAAGGTGTCGACTATTTTTGTCGACGAGGGTTTGGTCATGAAGCGAGTCAAGCCGCGCGCCAAAGGCCGTGCGGACAGGATCAGCAAGCAGACCTGCCATATCACGATCAAGGTTTCGGACAGGTAATCGGAGTTACCGATGGGTCAGAAAGTAAATCCGGTTGGTATTCGCCTCGGCATTGTGCGCAAGCACAACTCGACGTGGTATGCGAGCCCAAAGAATTATGCAAGCTACCTCCTCAGCGATCTGAAAGTGCGTGAGTACTTGTTCCGTCGTCTGAAGAATGCATCTGTTTCGAATATTCTGATTGACCGGCCGGCTGACAACGCACGCATTACTATTTTCACCGCGCGCCCGGGTGTCGTGATCGGCAAGAAGGGTGAGGATGTCGAGACGCTGCGCCGGGAAGTGGCAAAGCTGATGGGCGTTCCGGTGCAGATCAATATTGAGGAAGTCCGCAAGCCGGACTTGGACTCCCGTCTGGTTGCCGAAAGCATTGCCAGTCAGCTTGAGCGCCGCATCATGTTCCGTCGCGCCATGAAGCGGGCAGTGCAGAATGCACAAAAGCAGGGTGCTCTGGGCATCAAGGTTCAGGTATCCGGTCGGTTGGGTGGCGCCGAGATCGCCCGTACCGAATGGTACCGCGAAGGCCGTGTGCCGTTGCACACCCTGCGCGCCGATATCGATTACTCGACGGCGCGTGCTGAAACCACGTATGGCACGATTGGCGTAAAGGTCTGGATCTTCAAAGGCGAAGTACTTGGTGAGCGTGGTATGCAAGCCGCGCCGGTTGTTGTTGCCGAGGAAGTCGTTGCTCCGAAGAAGCCAGCCAAGCGTCGCGCTGCCAGCAGCAAGTGAGGTAAGAGGTCATGCTGCAACCAAAGCGCACCAAGTTCCGGAAAGTACATAAGGGCCGTAACACGGGTCTTGCACAGACCGGGAATCGCGTTTCCTTTGGCACCATCGGGCTGCAGGCGACCAGCCGCGGCCGGATCACGGCGCGCCAGATCGAGGCGGCTCGCCGCGCCATCAGTCGGCATATCAAGCGTGGCGGCAAGCTTTATATCCGGATTTTTCCGGACAAGCCGATCACCCAGAAGCCCCTTGAGGTTCGGATGGGTTCGGGTAAGGGCAGTGTTGAGTATTGGGTAGCCCAGATTCAGCCGGGCCGTATGCTCTATGAGATGGAAGGCATTTCGGATGAGGTCGCACGGGAAGCCTTCGCTCTCGCGGCCGCCAAGTTGCCTGTGATGACGAAGATTGTTTCGCGGACGGTGATGTAATGAACGCTGTCGAGATGCGCAAGAAAAATGCCGAAGACCTGACCAAACACTTGCGCGATCTGCAACAAAAGCAGTTCAAGCTGCGGATGCAGAAGGCAACAGGTCAGTTGACGAAAACGCACGAGCTGGTTGAGGTGCGCCGCGAGATTGCGTGCACCAAAACCATTCTGGGACAGAAGGGCAACTGATATGACCACTGCTGCAGCCAGCAATGTCAAGCGCACGCTGACCGGCAAGGTCGTCAGCGACAAAATGGACAAATCGATCACGGTGCTCATTGAGCGCCGTGTGAAGCATCCGAAATACGGCAAGTTTGTACGCAAGTCGAGCAAGATACATGCGCACGACGAGCGTAACGAGTGCCATGAGGGGGACGTCGTGACGATTGAAGAATGTCGTCCGATTTCCAAGACTAAGGCGTGGCGCCTGGTTCAAGTGATTGAGCGCGCCGGCTGAGGCTTGTGCCCAGTCGTAGTGATGACGGGAGAGAACGCGCATGATCCAGACAGAAACCGTACTTGAAGTCGCTGATAACAGCGGTGCACGACGGGTCCAGTGCATTAAGGTCCTGGGCGGCAGCAAGCGTCGCTATGCGACAGTTGGTGATGTCATCAAGGTTTCCGTGAAGGATGCCATTCCGCGTGCGCGCGTGAAGAAGGGTGATGTCATGAACGCGGTTGTCGTTCGTACCAAGAAGGGTGTACGTCGGCCGGATGGCTCTGTCATTCGCTTCGACGAAAACGCAGCGGTGCTCCTTAACAACAAAAAGGAGCCGGTAGGCACCCGCATCTTCGGCCCGGTGACGCGCGAGCTCCGTGGCGAGCAATTCATGAAGATCATTTCTCTGGCGCCGGAAGTTATCTGAGGCCCGTGTCATGTTGAAAATTAAAAACGGCGACGAAGTGGTTGTCATTACCGGCAAAGACAAAGGCAAGCGGGGCACCGTTACCCGCGTTTATCCGGATGGCCGTCTCGTTGTTTCCGGTGTTAACGTCGCCAAGAAACATCAGAAACCGAATCCGGCGCGCAATATTGGCGGCGGCATTGTCGAGCAGGAGATGCCGATTCAGGGCTCGAACATAGCCATCTATAACCCGAAGACTCAAAAGGCCGATCGCGTCGGCTTCAGGGTAGACGGTGAGAATAAGGTGCGTGTGTTCAAGTCTACCGGCGAAGTCGTTGGGGGCTGAGGGTAATACACCATGAGCAACTTCAAGGATCTGTATACCACCAAGGTGGTGCCGCAACTTCAACAGGAGTTCGGGTACAAGAATGTGATGGAAGTGCCACGCATCACCAAAATCACCCTCAATATGGGTGTTGGTGAGGCGACCCAGGATCGCAAGGCGATCGAGGGCGCTGTAAGCGATATGACAAAAATTGCCGGCCAGAAGCCGGTTGTCACCAAGGCCCGCAAATCGATTGCGACTTTCAAGGTTCGCGAGAACTGGCCGGTAGGCGTCAAGGTTACGTTGCGCCGTGAGCGCATGTACGAGTTTTTCGAGCGGCTGGTATGTGTTGCGATCCCGCGTGTTCGTGATTTCCGTGGCTTGAATAGCCGCTCTTTCGATGGCCGCGGCAACTACAGCATGGGGCTCAAGGAACAGATTGTGTTCCCCGAGATTGATTACGACCAGATCGATGTGTTGCGCGGGATGGATATTACTATCACCACCTCAGCCAAAACCGACGAGGAGGCGAGGGCTCTTCTGCGTGCCTTCAACCTCCCGTTGCGCAAGTAATAACGAAGGAAGAGAGAGCAGGATTCAGGTATGGCCAAGCTTTCGATGATTAACCGTGATAAGCGACGCGTGAAACTCGCGGTAAAATTTGCCGCCAAGCGCGCTGCGCTGAAGGCAATTATTCGTGACCCGAAGTCGTCGGAAGACGAGCGCTGGGAAGCACAGCTCAAGCTGCAGTGCCTTCCGCGTGATTCCTCCCCGAGTCGCCAGCGTAATCGCTGTGGCTTGACGGGGCGCCCGCACGGCTTCTATCGCAAGTTTGGTTTGGGCCGCAACAAGCTGCGTGAGGCGGCGATGCGCGGGGACATTCCTGGCCTTTACAAGGCCAGCTGGTAAGAATCGGGAGCAACAGAATGAGTCTCCAGGATCCGTTGGCCGACATGTTTACCCGTCTTCGTAACGGGCAGATGGCGGGTAAGAAATCGGTGGAAATGCCTTCGTCCAAGCAGAAGGTTGCGCTTGCGCGGCTGCTGAAAGAAGAGGGTTATATCTCCGGGTTCGTCATTACTGATGATTCCGCCAAGGCGGTGTTGCATGTCGACCTTAAATATTACGAAGGCAAGCCGGTTATTGAGCAGATTTCCCGTGTTAGCCGCCCAGGTCTTCGTGTCTACAAGAAGGTCGAGAAGTTGAACCGCGTGAAGCAGGGTCTTGGTGTGCTGATACTGTCGACCAATAAAGGGCTGATGACTGACCGCGCTGCCCGCAAGGCCAACGTGAGCGGCGAAGTCATTTGCCAGGTGTCGTAAGCGGCGACCGCAAAGACGATTAAAGCAGGTAGCAATCATGTCACGAGTTGCCAAAAAACCGATCACCTTGCCAAAAGGCGTGCAGCTTACTGTTGCTGGTGAAGAGATCACGGTAAAGGGTGTCAAGGGCAGCCTTAGCCTGGTTGTGGATGCGTCAATAGAGGTTGTGGTTGAGGGTGAGTCGGTAAAGATCGCGCCGCGTATCCCTTCGAGCGATGCGTGGATGCGCGCGGGAACCACCCGCGCCAACCTGAACAATCTGGTAGAGGGTGTGTCGAAGGGTTTTGAGAAGAGGCTTGCGTTGGTTGGCGTTGGTTACCGTGCGCAAGCTCAGGGCCGCAACCTGAGTCTGACGCTTGGTTTTTCCCACCCGGTTGCGTACCAGATGCCGGAAGGTATCACGGCAGAAACGCCGACGCAGACCGAGATCGTCATCAAGGGGCTGGACAAACAACTCGTTGGTCTTGTGGCCGCGAAAATCCGTGGTTTCCGTCCGCCGGAACCGTACAAGGGCAAGGGCGTTCGTTATGCCGCCGAGCGTGTACGGCAGAAGGAAGCTAAGAAGAAGTAATTCGGTGAGGCAAAGACGATGAAAGAGAAAAAGATTTCACGGCAGCGTCGAGCACGCAGTACGCGCCTGAAGATCCGCGACAACGGCGCCTATCGTCTCTGCGTCAACCGTACGCCGCGGCACATGTATGCGCAAATCACGACCGCTTCTGGCGATCGTGTGCTGGCGACCGCGTCGACCGTTGAGAAGGAATTGCGCGAAGGTTCCACAGGGAATATTGATGCTGCCAAGAAAGTTGGCTTGCTCATTGCTGCGCGCGCAAAGACGGCCGGTATTGAGGCGGTGGCATTTGATCGTTCGGGTTTCCGCTACCATGGCCGCGTCAAGGCGTTGGCCGATGGTGCGCGCGAAGCCGGTCTGCAATTCTAAAGGTGCATCATGGCGAAAATTGAGCAGAACGAGGGCTTGGTCGAGAAATTGATCGAGGTCAATCGCGTAGCCAAGACGGTAAAGGGCGGCCGCGTCATGTCCTTTACGGCACTGACCGTAGTGGGTGATGGCAAGGGCAAGGTTGGTTTTGGTCGCGGCAAGGCGCGCGAGGTGCCGTTGGCGATCCAGAAGGCGCTTGAGGCAGCGCGCCGCAACATGATCAAGGTTGATCTGAACGGTACGACGCTACAGCATCCGGTCAACGCGACTCATGGTGCCTCGCGTGTGTACATGCAGCCGGCATCGCAAGGTACCGGGATCATTGCTGGCGGTGCCATGCGTGCCGTGCTGGAAGTGGCTGGTGTACAGAACGTATTGGCAAAGTGTTACGGCTCAACCAACTCGGCGAACGTGGTGCGCGCCACGTTCAATGGGCTGAAAAACATGACGTCGGCGGAACAGGTTGCTGCCAAGCGCGGCAAGACCGTCGAGGAAATCCTGAATTAAGTATTCGGGACCAGCGGAGACAGGGATCATGGCGAACAAACAGATCAAGGTAACGCTGACCAAGAGTGTGCATGGTCGTGTGGAAGCACATAAGGCATGCGTTCGGGGTCTTGGCCTGCGCCGCATCGGACATACCGTATCCGTTGAGGATACTCCGTCGGTTCGCGGCATGATCAACCAGGTGAGCTACATGCTCCGCGTAGAGGGAGAATAATCAGATGCGCCTTAATGAATTGCGCCCGGCCGAAGGCTCCAAAACAGTTCGCAAGCGTGTGGGTCGGGGCATTGGCAGTGGCCTTGGCAAGACGGCAGGTCGTGGCCATAAGGGTCAAAAGGCTCGCACTGGTAAGGGCATCATGCCGGGTTTTGAAGGTGGCCAGATGCCGCTTCAGCGGCGTTTGCCGAAATTTGGTTTTACGTCGCACATGAAAATGGGAACCGCAGAGGTTCGTCTGTCCGAGATCAATAATATTGAGGGTGATACGGTCGATCTGCCGGCGCTCAAGCAGGCAAATATCGTTCGTGGCGATATGCTGCGCGCGAAAATTGTCCTGAGCGGCTCGATCAACCGCGCCATCACGGTCAGGGGCGTTGCCCTTACCAAGGGTGCGCGGGCGGCCATCGAGGCGGCTGGCGGCAAAGTTGTAGACGTCTGAGCAGGCATCACTCGCGATGACTAAGGGTAAGAAGCTCCAGAGTGTAGGCCCATCCGGGTTGGGTCTTTCCAATTCCGGCGTCAGCGAATTACTGCGACGGATTGGGTTTCTGCTCATGGCCTTGCTCGTGTTTCGTATTGGTGCGCATATTCCCGTTCCCGGCATTGATCCCGTAGGTTTGGCCAGGCTCTTTGAGCAGAATAAGGATGGTGTGTTGGCGATGTTCAATATGTTTTCCGGCGGCGCGCTGGAGAATATGAGCATCATGGCCCTCGGGGTCATGCCGTATATTTCCGCATCGATCATCATCCAACTGATGTCGTCGGTGAATCCGCAGCTTGAGCAGTTGCGTAAGGAGGGGGAGTCGGGTCGGCGGAAAATTTCACAGTACACGCGCTATCTGACGGTCGCGATTGCGGTGGTTCAAGGATGGGGGCTCGCGGCTGGTATGGCCGGTCAGGGTGTTGCACTCAAAGCGGACGCATCGTTTTTCTTTCTGGCCGTCGTCAGCCTTACGACCGGGACGATGTTTTTGATGTGGCTGGGGGAGCAGATCACTGAGCGGGGAGTTGGCAACGGTATTTCCATGATCATTTTTGCCGGCATTGTTGCAGGCATTCCATCCGCGATTCTCCAGGCACTGGAGAGTGCCCGGCAAGGTGAGTTGAGTGTGTTTGCCCTCCTTGTTGTTGTCCTCCTTGTCGCGGTCGTGGTGTTTGGTGTTGTGTATATGGAGCGTGGTCAGCGGCGGATCACCGTGAACTATGCGAAGCGGCAACAGGGCCGCGGCATGTACGCCGCGCAGCAGAGCCATCTGCCGCTTAAGGTCAATATGTCGGGTGTTATCCCCGCCATTTTCGCCAGCTCCATTCTGTTGCTTCCGGCCAGCCTGGGGCAGTGGGTCGGGGTAGGGCAGGAGGGAATGGTGGCCAGTGCGATGCGCGAGGTGTCTCTTGCGCTCGCGCCCGGGCAGCCGCTCTACCTTTTGTTGTTTGCCGGACTGATTGTCTTTTTTTGCTACTTTTATACGGCGCTGATGTTCAATCCACGCGAAATAGCAGAGAACCTGAAGCGCAGCGGGGCCTTCATTCCCGGTATTCGCCCGGGAGATCAGTCCGCCAAATACATTGATGACGTGGTGGGGCGTTTGACCTTGATCGGTTCGATTTACATGATCGCGGTTTGTCTCTTGCCTATTGGCTTGAATGCGACACTGAATGTTCCCTTTTACCTTGGGGGCACCTCGTTGCTGATCGTGGTGGTGGTGGTTATGGATTTTATGGCCCAGGTCAATGCTCACATGATGTCTGGCCAGTACGAGAAACTTCTTAAAAAGGCGAATCTCAAGAGCTACGGTTCAGGGGTTCGGTGATAACCGGTTTTCCAGTCCATCGGGTGCAGTCATGAAAGTACAGGCGTCAGTCAAGAAGGTTTGCCGCAATTGCAAGGTTATCCGGCGCCGTGGTTCGGTTCGGGTAATTTGTAGCGCCGAGCCGCGGCACAAGCAGCGGCAGGGTTGAGGTTCGCCCCGTCATTGCATATTCGGGTCTTCAAGGCTAGACTCAGCGCCCTTTTTTCGGTGCTTGGCTGCCTCCCGATATACGGTGACGGAATTGAGTCAAGCATGCAGTAAGAGACGAGTGGAGTAATACGGATGGCCCGTATCGCAGGCGTTAACATTCCGGACGGCAAACACGCCGTCATTGCCCTTACCTATATTTACGGTATTGGCAGTACCCGTGCGGAGACGATCTGCGCGGGCGCCGGCATCAAGCCGACGACCCGGGTCAAGGACCTCTCGGATGGTCAACTGGATGCCGTTCGCGGCGAGGTTGCGAAGTTTCCGGTTGAGGGCGACCTGCGTCGAGAAGTCAGCATGAATATAAAGCGGTTGATCGACCTTGGTTGTTATCGCGGTCTTCGCCACAAGCGCGGCTTGCCGGTGCGCGGCCAGCGGACCAAGACCAACGCGCGGACCCGTAAGGGCCCGCGTAAAGCGATCAAAAAGTAATCGGCGCACGGTAAAAGCAGATGGCAAAAGTATCCGCGAAAGACGCAGGGCGCGCCCGCAAGAAGATCAGCCGTACGGTCGCTGACGGGATTGCTCACATTCATGCATCGTTTAACAACACGATCATTACGCTCACTGACCGTCAGGGGAATACCTTGGCGTGGGCTACATCAGGTGGAGCCGGGTTCCGTGGTTCCCGCAAGAGCACACCCTTTGCTGCCCAGGTAGCCGCCGAAAAGGCCGGCAATACCGCCAAGGAATATGGACTCAAGAACCTGGATGTTCGCGTCAAGGGTCCGGGTCCGGGCCGTGAGTCGGCCGTTCGCGCACTGAATGCGTGTGGCTACAAGATCAACAGCATCACGGATGTCACGCCGATTCCGCACAACGGCTGCCGTCCGCCGAAGCGCCGTCGCGTCTGATACGGGGAATTGATAAATGGCACGTTATATTGGTCCCAAGTGCAAGCTCTCCCGTCGCGAAGGCACAGACCTCGCACTGAAGAGCGGCATCCGCGCCCTTGATTCCAAATGCAAGGCCGACACCCCGCCAGGTCAGCACGGGACAGCCCGCCGTGGCCGCCAGTCCGACTTCGGCAACCAGTTGCGTGAAAAGCAGAAGGTTCGCCGTATTTACGGTGTGCTGGAGCGTCAGTTCCGTATCTATTACGGTAAGGCTGCGAGCGCCAAAGGCAATACCGGCGAGACCTTGCTGCAATTGCTTGAATCGCGGCTTGACAACGTTGTGTACCGCATGGGTTTCGGCTCAACCCGTTCTGAAGCGCGACAACTGGTCAGCCACAAGGCGATCCTGGTCAACGGCAAGGCAGTCAATATTGCTTCGTATCAGGTAGCCCCGGGCGACGTTGTCGCCGTTCGCGAAAGATCACGGACCCAGTTGCGCATCAAGAGCGCACTGGAGTTAGCGGCCCAGCGCGGTTTTGCGCCCTGGATCGAGGTTGATGACAAGAAAATGGAAGGGACATTCAAGACCCGTCCTGAGCGCATTGACCTTCCGGCCGAGATCAACGAGCAACTGATTGTCGAGCTTTACTCGAAGTAAGCAATTCTCTGAGGAAATCACGTATGGCGAACGCTGCAACCGATTTCCTGACGCCGAAGGCTATCGGCATCCAGGCCCTCAGCCCGAGCCACGCCAAAGTGACGCTCGAGCCGCTTGAGCGTGGCTTCGGTCATACGCTGGGCAATGCTCTGCGCCGTATTCTGCTCTCGAGCATTCCCGGCGCTGCCGTCACCGAGGTCGAGATTGACGGTGTGCTGCACGAATACAGCACGCTTGAAGGTATTCAGGAGGATGTGATCAATATTCTCCTGAACCTGAAGGGTCTGGCTATACGGATGAATAGCCGTAGCGAGGCAACCCTGATTCTGCGCAAAAAGGGCCCAGGTATCGTCACGGCGGCTGACATTCAGCGTGATCACGATGTTGAAATCGTCAATCCGCAGCATGTGATTGCCCATATCAATGGCAATGCCGAACTGTCGATGCGCCTGAAAATTGAACGCGGTCGCGGCTATGTGGCTGCCGATGTGCGTCGGCGCGATGAAGACGAGACCCGGTCTATTGGCCGTTTGCAACTTGATGCGTCTTTCAGCCCGGTTCGGCGTGTGGCTTACGTTGTCGAAGCGGCGCGGGTCGAGCAGCGCACCGACCTCGATAAGCTGGTCATCGATCTTGAGACCAACGGTACGGTTGATCCGGAAGAAGCGATTCGTCGCGCGGCGACCATTCTGCAGCAACAGATTGCCGTTTTTGTCGATCTGGAACGTGATCGTGAAATGGGAGCCATTGAGTCCTCCGGGCCCGAGATAGACCCGATTCTCCTGCGCCCGGTCGACGATCTGGAACTCACGGTGCGCTCGGCAAATTGTCTGAAGGCCGAGAATATTTATTACATTGGCGATCTTGTTCAGCGTACCGAAGTCGAACTGCTCAAGACGCCGAATCTCGGCAAGAAGTCGCTTACCGAGATCAAGGATGTGCTGGCGTCGAAAGGCCTTGCCCTCGGGATGCGTCTTGAGAACTGGCCACCGGCCAGCCTCAGGAATGATGAGCGACTCAACGCCAAATATCGTTAAATTGCGGCGCTCCTTGAATGGGTCGCCAGTACTGAAAGTCAGGAATCAGAGCCATGCGTCATCGCAAGATTGGTCGTCAACTTAACCGGAAATCGGCGCATCGCACGGCGCTGTTCCGCAACCTGGCCATCGCGCTGATCGAGCACGAAGCCATCCGTACCACACTGCCAAAAGCAAAGGAGATGCGCCGCGTCGTTGAGCCGCTCATCACCCTTGCCAAGAATGATACGGTTGCCAATCGTCGTGTCGCGTTTGCGCGTACGCGTTCGAAAGAGACTGTTGCCAAGTTGTTCGACGAGATCGGGCCGCGCTACAAGGCTCGCCCTGGTGGCTACATGCGCGTGCTCAAGGCCGGGTTCCGTGCCGGAGACAATGCACCGATGGCGTACGTCGAGCTTGTTGATCGTGTAACCGCAGCGGTTGCGGAAGACACCGAGGATAAGTAACGCTGGCTGATGTGCTGCGGCGTCTGGTCGACGCCTGGGATTGAAAAAGGCGGTGGGGTTTCCCACCGCCTTTTTCGTTAGCGGGGTTTGCCTGCGAGCAGAGGCTTGAGAAAACGTCCGGTATGCGAACGACTGCTCCTGGCGATAGTTTCGGGTGTCCCGACAATGAGAACCTGGCCACCCCGGTCGCCACCCTCCGGGCCGAGATCGATAACCCAGTCGGCGCACTTGATGACATCAAGGTTGTGCTCGATTACGACTACAGTGTTGCCGTGATCACGCAGTCGATTGAGAACGTTGAGCAATTGCTGGATGTCATGGAAGTGGAGGCCGGTAGTTGGTTCGTCGAGGATATAGAGCGTGGTGCCGGTATCTCGCCGGGAGAGTTCCTTGGCCAGCTTGACCCGTTGTGCTTCGCCGCCCGATAGCGTGGTCGCGTTCTGGCCGAGCGTGATGTAGGAAAGACCGACTTCCATCAAGGTCTGCAACTTGCGGTGGATAGCAGGCACCGCCGCAAAAAATGCGACGGCATCCTCGACCGTCATGGCGAGGATCTCGTGAATGTTGCGGCCCTTGTAGCGGATATCCAGTGTTTCCCGGTTGTAGCGCTGCCCCTTGCAGATCTCGCAGGGAACGTAGACGTCGGGCAGAAAATGCATCTCGACGCGGATCACACCGTCGCCCTCGCATGCCTCGCACCGCCCGCCCTTGACGTTGAAACTAAACCGTCCGGGTTGATAGCCGCGTGAGCGGGCTTCCTGTGTGCCGGCGAACAGGTCGCGGATCGGCGTGAAGAGCCCGGTATAGGTTGCAGGATTCGAACGCGGCGTGCGACCGATCGGGCTTTGGTCGATGTCGACGACTGTGTCGAAATGCTTGAGGCCATCTATGACGTCGTGTGGGGCCGCCGCATCGATGCCTGTCGATGCACCGTTGAGCGTTCGGGCTGCCACCGGATAAAGCGTGTTGTTGATCAGGGTCGACTTGCCGGAGCCGGAAACACCGGTGATACAGGTAAGCAGGCCGACCGGTATCTCGACATCAACGCCTTTCAGATTGTTGCCATGCGCGCCCTTGATGGAAAGCATGCGTGCCTTGTCCGGCTTGTGGCGTTGCGCGGGAATTTCGATGCGACGTTTTCCCGAAAGGTATTCGCCGGTCACCGATTCCGGAGTGCTGCAAATATCCGCAAATGTTCCTGATGCGACGATGCGGCCGCCGTGGACACCGGCGCCGGGGCCGATGTCGAGGATGAAATCGGCGCTACGGATCGCGTCTTCATCGTGCTCGACGACGAGTACCGTGTTGCCCATGTCGCGCAGGCGATGCAGGGTTTGCAGCAGGCGCTCGTTGTCGCGCTGGTGCAGGCCGATCGAGGGCTCGTCGAGCACATACATGACGCCGACGAGGCCGGCCCCGATCTGGCTGGCCAGCCGGATGCGTTGTGCTTCGCCGCCGGAGAGGGTCTCGGCTTTGCGGTCCAGCGCCAGATAGTCGAGACCGACATTGACCAGAAATTGCAGCCGTTCGCGAATTTCCTTCAGGATCTTGTCGGCAATCTCGCCGCTCTTGCCGGTGAGCTTCAGTGCTGCGAAGTATTGTTCCGCATGACCAACCGGCATATGGACGATGTCCGGTAGTGAGCGATTGTCGACGAATACGTTGCGGGCTTCGAGGCGCAGACGGGAGCCGTTGCAAGCGGAGCATGGCGCGTGGGTGAGATATCGTGACAGTTCTTCGCGTACTGCTGCAGATTCCGTTTCGCGGTAGCGCCTGTCCATGTTGTTGATCACGCCCTCGAACGGATGCCGACGCAACACGCGGTTGCCGCGGTCGTTGAGATACCTGAATTCAATATCTTCCTCGCCGCTGCCATGGAAGATGACATCGCGGATTTTTTTCGGTAGTTTGCCAAATGGTTTGTCGGCATCGAAACTGTAGTGTTTGGCCAGTGACTGCAGCATTTGGAAGTAGTAGACGTTGCGGCGATCCCAGCCGCGGATCGCGCCCTCGGAAAGGCTCAGGCTTGCATCGGCAACTACCAGTTCAGGATCGAAGAATTGTCTGGCACCCAGGCCGTCGCAGGACGGGCAGGCTCCGGACGGGCTGTTGAACGAGAAGAGCTTGGGTTCCAGTTCACCAATGCTGTGGCCGCAGTGCGGGCAGGCGTATCGCGCCGAAAACAACAAGGGTTCTCGCTTTTCGTCGTCCATGAACGCGATCAGCGCGATGCCTTCGGCAAGGCGCAGTGCGGTTTCGAAAGATTCTGCCAGGCGCGTCTGGATATCCGGTTTTACCTTCAGGCGATCTACGACGACTTCGACTGTGTGTTTGCGTTTTTTATCAAGCGCGGGAGCCTGATCTATTTCATATACCTTGCCGTCAATGCGAACGCGCACGAAACCCTGGCTGCGCAGATTGTCGAGGATATTGAAATGTTCGCCCTTGCGGTCGCGAATGACCGGCGCCAGCAACATTACGCGCGAGTCTTCCGGCAGTGCCAGGGTTAAGTCGACCATTTGACTGACTGTCTGCGCAGCGAGCGACACGCCGTGTTCGGGGCAACGCGGTTCGCCGACCCGGGCATACAGCAGGCGCAGATAGTCGTAAATTTCAGTAATGGTGCCGACGGTGGAGCGCGGGTTGTGGGAAGTGGACTTTTGCTCGATTGAGATCGCTGGCGAGAGTCCCTCGATGTGGTCGACATCGGGCTTGTCCATCATCGACAGAAACTGGCGGGCATAAGTCGACAGCGATTCGACGTAGCGGCGCTGGCCTTCCGCATAGAGCGTGTCGAATGCGAGAGATGATTTACCGGAACCCGACAGGCCTGTGATGACGACAAAACGGTCGCGCGGGATCTCGACGTTGACGTTTTTCAGGTTGTGGGTGCGGGCGCCGCGGACGACGATCTTGTCCATGGTATGCGCGCTCGATGACAGCGTTAGGGCGGGCAGTATACGCGCGCGCTGCGTAAAGGAGGCCAGAATGCCTGGCGATTGCTCAGAGGTTCGCCTGCGCCCAGTTCACCGCCTGCAGGCGGTTGGACGCATTGATCTTCTTGAAGATGTTGTAGATATGCGTCTTGATCGTGTGCGGGCTGAGGCTGAGGCGCTCGGCGATTTCCGTATTCTTGGCGCCGGTGGACATGACGCGCAGCACTTCGATCTCGCGATCGGTCAGTGAGGCGGCAGTCGCATTCGACGGGCGCTTGTAGGTGCGGTTCTTGGCCATGTAGCGCTCAAGGATCTTGCGTGGCAACCACACTTCGCCGTTGAGGATTGCCCTTACACCTTTCAGTAACTGATCCTGCGGGCAGTCGCGTGTGAAGACGCCATTCATTGCCGGGTGGGCCGCCAGTGACTCGATGTCTCCGCCGATGTCGAGATTGAAAAAGGCGATGCGGACTTTCTGGTCGGCGATTGGCAGTTCGTCGATGAGATCAAGGGCATCCGCAGGCTTTAGCGTCGATGCATCAACGAGGAACAAAAGTGTGGCGGCATCGGCCGCTTCCAGCGGCACATCGGGTGTGTCGGTGGAAATGCAGCGCTTGATGCCGCCACTGACGAGTAGGTTCGACAGCAGGGAATTCTGCAGTTGTTGGCTGCCAACAAGAATAATGGCGGCCGACATTGCTGGATCATTATGGTCGTTATGAGGCATCGGTCATTGTCGTCCGGCAGGCGCGGATCCACGTTGGATCAGAACAATGGCGTATTATGCCACAGCATTCTCCTGCCACTATCCCGGTATTCTTTCGCGGCGCTTGCTACGGCCCTGCTAGAATCGGCCGGCTTCCGACCAAGCCCCTGTCTTCGCTGTTCATGACCCCTCCTGAAACCCGACCCGATCCAATGAGTGCTGTCGAGCGGCGCACCACGGCAGCCCTGTCGGCGGTGTTTGCCATGCGAATGCTCGGCTTGTTTGTGGTACTGCCGGTATTTGCCATTTACGGACGTGAGCTTGCCGGTGCGACGCCGCTGCTGATCGGCCTGGCAATCGGCGCGTACGGCCTGCTGCAGGGCATTCTGCAGATTCCCTTCGGCGTCGTTTCCGACCGCTATGGGCGCAAGCCGATCATTTTTGTCGGGCTGCTGATGTTTGCAGTGGGTGGCGTTGTTGCCGCAGGCAGTGATTCGATCTGGGGCGTGATCATCGGCCGTGCGCTCCAGGGCTGTGGCGCGATATCCGGGGTGGTGATGGCCCTGCTGTCGGATCTGACGCGGGAGTCGCACCGCACCCGGTCGATGGCAATCATCGGGGTGACGGTCGGGTTGTCATTTGGTGTGGCAATGGTACTTGGGCCGTTGATCGCCGGCATGGCGGGCCTGCGCGGCCTGTTTCTGTTTACGTCGGCCATGGCTGTCGCCAGCCTTGCGTTGGTCATCTGGTATGTGCCGACACCGGTTGTCGTCGTGTCTGAGAGGCGTCGCCGCGTGTTGCCGCAGGTGCGGCGGGTGTTGCGTCACCAGGGTTTGTTTCGTCTCAACCTGGGCATCTTCCTGCTGCATTTGGTCATGGTGGCCGTGTTTGTCGTCGTGCCACCTTCGCTGGTCACCTATGAGCACCTCCCGGCTTCCGCACACTGGAAAATCTACTTGCCGGTGATCCTGCTATCGCTGGTGGTCATGGCGCCGCTGATGATGTCGGCGGAGCGCACCGGTCGCGTGCGGGGTATGTTGGTGGTGGCCGCCCTCGGGTTGGCGCTTTCCTTATTGCTGCTTGCCAGTGCGCATCGTTCATTGTGGGGTGTCGTGGCAGGCCTGCTGCTCTACTTCACGGCGTTTAACCTGCTTGAAGCGCTGATGCCATCACTGGTCAGCCGCATGAGTCCGGCCGGTGCCCGCGGTGCAGCCATGGGCGTGTACTCGAGTGGTCAGTTTCTGGGCGCATTTGCCGGCGGGTTGGTCGGCGGCGGTCTTGCCGGCATTCTTGAACCTGAAACCGTACTGGTGGTATGCGCCGCATTATTTGTCGCTTGGGCGATGCTTGTGTCCAGCCTGCGTATGCAAACCCGGTGGCGCAACCTTGAACTGGTCTTACCGGCAGGTATTGATGCAGCCGGGGCGCGGCAGACGGCCAAGCGCCTGTTGGCAGTCGAAGGTGTCCTTGAGGCCACTGTGGTGGCGGAAGACGGGATCGCTTATGTAACGGTTGAAGGCGCACAGTACAACGAGCCGCGATTGCACGAAGCACTGCGTTGAGTCGCGCCTGGCGTGATTCGGCCTGCATGCTAAAGTGGCGCGGCAAAACTGGCAGTGCGGTGGTTGCCGGCTGGCTGCGCGGCTCAACATATTGATTCCCGGCATGTGGCCGGGGAAGTTCGATGGAGGCAAGGGACATGGCAAAAGGCATCAACAAAGTCATCCTGATCGGCAACCTCGGGCGTGACCCCGAGACCCGTTACATGCCGAGCGGCGGTGCGGTGACCAATGTCACCATTGCTACCAGCGAGAGCTGGAAAGACAAGCAGTCCGGTCAGCAACAGGAGCGGACCGAGTGGCACAAGGTAGTTTTTTTTAATCGCCTCGCTGAAATTGCCGGCGAGTACCTGAAGAAGGGCAGCAAGGTCTACATCGAAGGCTCGCTGCGTACCCGCACCTATGACAAGGACGGCCAGAAACACTATGCCACCGAGATTGTTGCCAACGAGATGCAGATGCTCGATTCGAGAGGCGCTGGCGGCAGCAGTAGCGCGGACGGTGGTGCAGACCAGGGCTTCGATCAGGGTTTTGACCAACAGCCGGCTGTGGCCCCCGCTGCTGCCGGTGCCGCGCGCAGCAAGCCAGCGGCACCGAAGGCGCCGGCTGCGGATTTCGATGACGATATCCCGTTCTGACCGGGCGGGTAGCTTCGTGGGCAGTGCCGGCAGATCAACGGCGGCACTTTTCGCAGCTGTCACACTACCCTTCCTGCCTCGGCCTCCTTCCAGCCTCATCCGCTGATGTACCCACGCCGAAGCCTGATCGTTCTGGGTTTGCTCGCATTCCTGGCGAGTCTTGTGGCGTTCGTGCCGGCGCGCCTGGTGCTTGCTGTTTTGCCGGTCCCTCCGATGCTGAAGATCGTCGATCCGGCCGGCTCGCTGTGGCATGGGCAAGCCCGGATAGCCACAGTTCACGGGCAATACGCAGTGAGTTGGGACTTACAAGCGTGGCGGTTGCTGCTATTGGGCCTAGGCGGGAGCTGGCAGGTGTCGGCAACGGGCATGTCGGCTCAGGGGCACCTCATCCTGCGTCCCTGGGCGCTTGAACTGCGGATCAATCAGGGTGAGCTGGCCGGCTCCCGGCTGGCCCGGATTTTCTCCGGCTCGGGCATGACGATCGACCAGCCGCTCCGGCTGCAGGGTGTTGCCATATCGGCAGACTGGCGTGGTGAGGCCATCAGCGCGCAGGGCAGTTGCGCCTGGGGGCCGGGATCCGTGCAGGTCGCCAATCGGCCGGCCCCACTGGCTGTGCCGGCGTTGCGCGGACAGTTTGCGGTCGTCGATGGCAAACTTCGTCTGGTTGTCGATGGCGAGCCGGCGCCGGGGCAGACCCTGGCGACGGCCGATGCCGACTTCAGGACGGATGAAATGCATCTCGTGATTCTGCAGCGTGCTGCGGAAATGGTCGGCTGGCTCAGCAAGAGCCAGCGCCCGCCTGGGACCCCGTTTATCGAACTGCGCCAGCCACTGCACTGACGGCAACGGTTCTACAGTTGATTTTTCCTTTGCAGGCCGATAACTTGCCCTGCTTACTTCAGGAAAAGACACAACAACGATGCAACCCGTCGCACGGCTCAAGTCGTTGGCGACCGGCAACTGGCCCAAGATGCTGGTTGTGACGACCAGCGTGGTATTGGTCCTGCTCATCGCGGGCACCCTGGCCAGGCTGGTCTGGCTGGTTGTTGAGGGGCCCCTCGAGACCTCTGCAGGCGGCATCACCATGCCCGCAACGACTCCGCTTGTTCAGCGTCCGCAATACACACCGGAAACGGCCCGTAACTGGAAATTGTTCGGGGATGCAGCGACCCCGGTTACCACCGGGACCGAGCGGGCGCCAGCCACCAGCCTGTCGTTGCAGTTGCTGGGTACATTCAGTACCGGCAATGACCGTTTGTCCGGCGCGGTGATTGCAGAGCGTGGCAAGGAAGGTGAGCTGTTTCGTATCGGCGCAGCGGTGCCCGGCGGGGCTACGCTCGAGAAGGTGGAGGCGGACAAAGTGTTGTTGCGACGGCGCGGTCAGTTGGAAACGCTGGCTTTTGATGCGGCACCGATTGCCGGATCCGCAGGTGCTGAAGCAGGAGGCGTCGGCGCACCGCAAGGGCTCGACATCGCTGCGGGATTTCGCAACCTGAAGGAACGCCTTACCGGTGCGGCCGCCGATGCGAGTGGCAACGATGCCGGCGATGCGGGTTCAAAAGTGAAAACGGTGTTGGCGAATCTTGCGCATGACATCAAGGACAACCCCGATGCTGTGCTCGGAGAGTTTGGACTGAAGGCTGCCAGCGGGGGAGGTTATCTTGTTGGCGAGAGTACGAACGCCGATGCCGTGCGTAACCTTGGGTTGCGCCCCGGCGACGTGGTGCTTTCAGTCAATGGCCAGCCGCTGGGCAATGTGCAGAACGATGCACGGCTGGTTGATGAGGTGAAGGCCAGTGGCGAGGCGCGTGTCGAAATTCGTCGTGGCAGCCAGACATTCACCGTGAATTATCCGTTGTGAGGCCGATGGCGCTCGCGACCCGATGAACAGAGTAAAAAGAAGCAGACTCATGATGGCTGAGGGGAATGGCGAGGGAATGTTGCGCCGGGCGCTGGCAGTGATCGCGTTGCTCGTTGCCTTTGGCGCGGCGCCGCTACAGGCTGCCGAAGGGCAGTGGAGCATCAACCTGCGTGATGCGGACATCCGTGCGTTTGTCGATCAGGTCTCGGCGATGACCGGCAAAACCTTCGTTATCGACCAGCGGGTTAAAGGCAAAGTCACTGTCATTGCTCCGGAGCCGATGAATTCGAGCACCGTCTACCAGGTGTTCCTGTCGGTGTTGAGCGTGAACGGGTTTGCTGCGGTACCAACGGGCCGCGTCATCAAGATCGTGCCGGACGGCAACGCCAAGCAAGACTCTATTCCGCTCGACACCAGCGCGCGGCCGACGGGCGACGATATGATCACGCGCGTCATCCCGATCAACAATTCTTCAGCCGCCGAACTGGTGCCGGTGTTGCGGCCACTGGTGCCGCAGTCCGGACACATGGCTGCGGTTGCCGGAGCCAATGTGCTGGTGGTGACCGATCATGGTGAAAACATCGCACGCCTGGAGCAGGTGATTGCACGGATCGACGGTGCGGATGCCGATGAGCTGGAAGTGGTGCAGCTTGCCCACGCCTGGGTTGGCGATGTCATCGACATGCTCGGCAACTTTGCCAGCGGTGGTGATGCTGCCAAGGGTGCTGCCGCACGTGCGGGTGGCAATTCAATTTCTGCCGGCCGCGTGCGGGTGGTTTCCGATGAGCGCACCAACCGCCTGATTCTGCGCGGCGAGCCGGCAGCACGGGCGCGCCTGCAGAAATTGATCCGTACCATCGATGTGCCGGCCGAAGCGAACACCGGTTCCGTGCAGGTTATTCGTCTGCGCCATGCCGAGGCGAAGAAAACCGCCGAGATACTCAAGGGAATGGTGGAGGGCGGTTCGTCGGGTGCTGCCGGCAAGGAGGGCGGCGCCGCGGCGCTGACCAACCCGGTGGGTGGCAAGATCGCCATCCAGGCCGACGAGTCGCTCAATGCGCTGGTTGTTCGCGCCGAGCCGTCGGTGATGCAGCAAATCAAGGCGGTGGTGTCGCAGCTCGATATACGCCGCTCGCAGATTCTGATCGAGGCGGCAATTATCGAGGTGGGCGGCACCACGGGGCGCGACCTCGGCGTGCAGTGGGGATCCGGCGATCCGGACAACGGTCTCGTCGGTATTAATTTCAGCGGCGTTGGCCGCAGCCTGAATGATATCGCGGCAACGATTGCCAATCCGAGTGCAAGCAAGGGTCTGGCCGATGGCATCACCTTTGCCGCCGGCAGGCGCAACAGCGATGGCGACATCGATTTTGGCGGAGTGCTACAGGCGCTTGCCTCAAATGCCAACGTCAACCTGCTGTCGACCCCAAGCGTGCTGACGCTCGACAATCAGGAAGCAAAAATCATTGTCGGCGAGAATGTGCCGTTCATTACCGGCAGCTCAACCTCCACGGGCGATGGCGTTTCCAATCCGTTCACCACCATCAAACGCGAAGACGTTGGTATCCAGTTGAAGGTGACGCCAACATTGATTGACGACGACAACGTCAAGCTGGTGATCAGTCAGGAAGTGTCGAGCGTGAAGCCGAAGGAAGACAGCATTCAGTCTTCCGATCTCATCACCAGCAAGCGTTCAATTTCGACGACGGTGCTGGCCGGCAATCGCCAGACGGTGGTTTTGGGTGGCCTGATCGAGGATCGCATCACCGAGCAGGTGAAGAAGGTGCCATTGCTCGGCGACATCCCGGTGATTGGTATTTTGTTTCGATCCAAAAGTGTCAAGCGCGGCAAGCAGAATCTGATGGTATTCCTGCGGCCGACCATTGTGGCGGACAACAAGGCAGCCGGCGAAATCAGCCGGGCGAAGTACACGGGTGTGCGCGCATTGGCATTTGATATCGATGCGCGTGGCGACATCGCGCGCGTGCAGGAAGATGAGATGTTGCCGGCTGATATGGGCGGGCTGTTCTCGGGCCTCCATGTGGACAAGCCGGCAGATGGAGCACAGCCTGCCCCACCGGCAACCAGCGAGGCGCTGGCCGCCCCGTCGTCACCAGACCCCGTCACTGCGGCCCCGGTTGTGCCGGCGCCGCAGTCTGCCGCGCCTATTGACGCGCCCGTTGCCGCGCCTGTGCCCGATACGAAAGCCGAAGTTCCCGTGCCGATCAGTCCGCCGGACAGTCCGGCAGCGGCGACAGACGCGGCACACGAGGGTAGTGTCGATCCGGTGCAATCGGTACAGTAGATGCGACTTTTTGGCGGGCCTGGGGAAGCCGGGCAGCGCTGGCCGGATGATTACCCGGGTCACAGGGGATAGGGGTCAACATGCTCAAGTTGCAGTTCAAGGACCAGCGGAAACCGGCCATCTGGCTCGTCGAGGCGCGCTACGCAATCGGCAATGACTCGCAGAACAAGATCGTTCTGACCGATGAGGGGGTGAGTCCGTTTCACGCCGAGATCCGGGTCGAGGGCGATCAGGTTTTCATTTCCGATACGGGCAGCAGCAACGGCACTTTTGTCAATGGCAAGCGTATCGCGCGGCGCACCGAGTTGCGTTCTGCCGACATGATCGCTATCCACAATGTGCAGTTTCTGTTGATCGATCCGAAGCAGGAAATCAGTGGGGCACCGGAAGGTGCCACGGCGATTTCGCCGGCACTTGCCAACATTCCGATCGCGACGCCGACGACCAGCAAGCAGGGCAGTGGGTGGGTGCTGAAGGCCAAGACCGGATCAATCGTCGGCAAGTCTTTCCCGGTGGCAGCAACCGGGAAGATGGTCATCGGTCGGGCGAACAATTGCGATATTCAGTTGCCGGCCAATCACGTCTCGCGTCAGCATGCCGAGGTACAGGTGGTTGGCGGCAGATTGCTCGTCAAGGATCTGAATTCTTCCAATGGCACCTATATCAACCGCAAGAAGGTTGCCGACGGTGAGCTGAAGCACGGTGACGAGGTTCGTTTCGATACGTTCAGCTTCGAGGTCGCAGGCCCAACAGGGTTGGCGCCGTCGAAGGTTGTGGCCCCCGACGAGGAAGGCGAGGAACATACCCAGTTTCGCGGGAGTGTGGCGACGGGCACACGCCCGAAAACCGATGTGCCGGCCGCCGTGCCTGCGGCCAAACCTGTGAAGCCGGCGAGCACGACGGCTGCGACTAAAGTGCAACCAAAAATGGATACGGCAGTGCAGAACGAAAGTGGTAGCGGTGGCGGCATGATGGTGGTCGGTATCCTGGTCGTAGTGGCGGCAGCTGCAGCGGCATGGTTTTTCCTGAAGTAAGTTGTTCGCGAAAAAAAGGCGGGCGTTTGCCCGCCTTTTTTGTGTCCCCTTTCATCATTGTTTGCAAGGCCAGTGATCATGAAGCAGAGCGTACTGGCTGATCGCGTGCGCGCCGCCGTAGCGGCCCCTGAGCTTGCGCCCGCGACGCTGACGCAGTGGCGCGCCACTTTTTGCGTCGGCGAAAACAGCTTTGACACCGCAGTTGATGCCGGGCTGGTGGCCGGGCAACTCGCGTTCTGCTTTGCCGGCGGCTATCAGGCGGCGTTGCGCCGGCTGCTGCCGAGCTTGCCGCAGGAAGCGTTTGCAGCGCTGCTGCTCAGTGAGGGCAAGCGCCAGCGGCCGGATGAATTGTTGACGACGCTGACGCCGGTCGCAGGCGGCGGTTTTCGTCTTGATGGCGAAAAATCCTATGTCACCGGTGGTGCTGCTGCCGATCCCTTGCTGGTTGTTGCGCGGCATGGCGTTGCGCCCGATGGCCGCGTGCGCACTGTGCTGGCGATGCTGCCGCCGGGCCTGCCCGGCATTACCTGCACCGATCGCGCAGATGTTGGTTTTCTGGCGGCGTTGCCGCATGGGCGGGCGAAATTCGATGGTGTGTACGTCGAGCCGCAGATGCTCATGCCTGGCGATGGTTGGGTCGATTACGCGCGGCCGTTTCGTACGATCGAGGACACGCATGTCTCGGCCGCCGTGGCCGCCTACATGCTCGTACATGGGCTGCGGTTTGGGTTCCCGGATCCGCTGTCGGCCGCGTTGTTTTCTTGCCTGGTGCGCCTGGGTGAGTGCGCACAGCGTGATGCGACCGACCCGATCGGCCACTTGCTGCTCGCCGGCGCCGAGCGCGAGTTGCAGCAGGCTGCAGCGCAGGTCAATGATCTGATCGTTGCCAGGGATGATGATTTTGCGCGTGACTGGCGTGTCAATCACCTGCTCGTGGCGCTGGCGGCACCAGCGCGTGCGAAGCGTCTACAGAACGCGATGGCGTTGCTCAAACCGGTCGGGCCATGAACCCGGAGCCAGCGCTGCGATGATGGTTCAGTAGCGATCGGGCAACAGCCCGCTGCCTGCTGCCGGCGCATCGGGCGAGGCCGATGTTTTGGGTGTTGGCAATGCCGGCGGTGAAAGGCAGGCGCGCAGGAAAACAAGCATCACCAGCAGAATGCCGATCACGGTCAACAGACGGACGACAGTTGTTAATTGTTCGCGTTTGTCCATGACGAGGAATCTTCCGGCTGATGCAGATGATGCGGCACCAGTTGGAAAGCGCGAACCCGAGCCGGGCGCTGTGACTCATGGAATTGTTCGCGTGCTTTCCATACCTGCTTGTAGCGGTAGAACGGCACGTTCGGGTAGAGATGATGCACGAGGTGCCAGTTCTGATATGCCATGAGTGGCGTCAGCAGCCATTCCTTGCCGGTGCGCAGCAGTGTTGCCTGGTAGGGCAAATCTTTTTGCAGAACGGTATGCGGCTGGTGCGGCAGATACACGAATACCGCGACGATCAGCCACAGCGCAACGCGTGAGACGGTGAACCAGTAGACGAAGAACCACAGCCCCTGCCACCAGACCATCAACGCCAGCAGCGCGATGCCCAGCACCAGTTGCGTGAAGACCTGGATTACCTCGGCGCGCGGGCGCTCGTGGCGATGCTGCCAGTAATCCGGCACGTAGAACAATTCAAAGAATGGCCAGGCAGTGATGGGTGCATGCCAGCTGTCCGTCAGGAATTTGTCCGGGTCCTTTGCATGCTCGTTGGTGAAACGGTGATGCTGCATGTGGCCCCAGCGCAGCAGTTTGTGCGAGCTGTAGGGAAGCATGAGGTTGACGGTAAGGATGGCAATGAAGTCGTTGACCCACGGGTGCCTGGACACCGAGCGGTGCAGCGCATCGTGGATCGGGCTGAACAGGAAGTAGCCGCCAATGCCAGCAAGCACGCCGCCAGTGAGTACCGGCAGCACATGTATCTGCATCGTCAGGTAACCAATGGCGCTCACGTAGGCACAGCCGACAAGCAACAGGATCACGGTTGGCCAGGCGACATCCGGCTTGGTCTGCAGCGACTTGAACAGCGCGATCTCGTCGGCGGTAAACGCGACTGTCGGCTGTTCGGTATGCAACGGCGAAACACTCACCATGGGGAAACCTCCACCTGATACCGGGAGATTGTCATAAACCGCTACCGAACCGGAAGTGCTGCGCTGACCAGCCGGGGGGCTTTTGTTGACAGTCAATGCCCGGTGTGGCGCCGGGCGAGGTATTCCGACGGCGGCACGTCGAACCAGCGTTTGAAGGCGCGCCGGAAGGTGGATACATCGTGATAGCCCAGCGCGGAAGCAACCGATTCGACGGTGTGGCGCGGGTTGTCGAGCAGCAGTGTGGCGAGCCGTTTCTGCTCCTTGTCGAGCAATTGCTGATAACCGATTCCTTCGTCTTTGAGCCGGCGCATCAGCGTGCGCGGCGACAGGTGCAGCGATACGGCAATGTCGTTGAGCGTCCATAACTGGCCGGGGTTGTTGCGCAGGATGGTGGTGACGCGAAACGCGAATGAGCCGAGCTGACGCAGATCTGCGGCGATCTGCTCGCATTGCTGTTCGGCCTGCTGTTTTGCCACCGGATCGGCGAACGGCAGCGGCAGAGATTCGAGTGCCCGCGGCATCCTCAGCAGCGTGCGTGGCGCGTCGAAACGGAAAGGCGCGTGCAGGTACTGTGAATACATCGCGGCATGCGCCGGCGCCGGACAGGCGAACTCAATGCTGCCGCCATCGATGGTGCGGCCGAGCAGGAATTCCATCGTGCCCTTCGCCGAGGCAACCAGCGCCTCGGTCAGAAACAGGCCGATTTCATCGTAAGGTACACGCAGGTTGAAGATCACCCGCACGTCATCGGCATCGCGCTCGATCGCCATGCCGGCAAATTGCCCGCGGATGTTCTGGTGGCGCGCCAGCGTTTCGATCGCGTCGCCAAGTGTTGCCGAGCTGTAGGCGGCGACGCCGACCGGGCCGTGCGCGGCGAGGTGCAACCGCGAGCCCATCTGCAGGCCGAGTGCAGGATTGCCGGAAATACGCAACGCGTTGCGGATAATCGTCACCTGGTCGGGCAACGACAGGAACTCGTCGAGCTGGAACAGTTGCTGCGGCGAGATCGACGTGCCGGCCAGCAGCGGCGCAACACTGTCGATGTCGAGCTGCAGCTCGCGCGCGAGCAGGCGCGAATAGGTAGCGGCGAAAATCAGTGGGCCGGTCATGGGGCCGGAGTATCCGCGCTGGTGAGGGTGGTGTCACGCTGGCAGCAGATCCCTGGTAATGCAGATCCGGCATTGGTCGTAACGACGGGTCAGTGCGATCAGGTGGCAAGCGGCACCCCGTGGTGGGTGTCGTCGGTGAGGATCTCGAATGCCGCGCGGTGTTGCGTGCTGAGCGTCAGTGGCTGTTTGCCGGGGCGCTCAAGGGTGACTTCGCAGGCGGCGACCTTGCTGTTCAGACAGGTGTGGCTGCCGCCGGGCGGGTTGTAGTAGGTGAGGCCGACGAAGTCCTCGCGCGTGGCATGGATGCGGCCGTGGATGCGCACACCCGCGCCCTTGTCGGCGCTGTCGAATTGCCAGGCGAAATTTTCCCCGTCGATAACCCAACTGCCTTGCGCCTTGTATGACTGCGTGAGTGCATTGAGGCGCCAGTCCTGGCCCTCGACGCGTAGCACGATGATGGTCAGCGGAGGCGTCCACAGCGGGCCGAATTTCAGTTTCGCCGTGATGCACTCAAGAAATGCCTCTGGCGCGTTGTCGAAGCCGACGACCTGGCCCCAAGCGTAGGTGTCAGTATGCTTGCTGCCCCAGTTGTGGTTTTCGCTGCCCACCCAATCGTCGATCGCGATGATTTCACCATCAACCTCAATCGTGCCGCTGAATATGATGTGTGGGCGTTGCGCCACTGCTTTCGCTTTTGGCAGCGGCGCTTCATAGAGGCTTTCCGGCAGGAAAATCATCGGCGTGCTGCCATCGCGGTACGCAAGGTTCCAGCGAATGCGGTGCGGCTGGCCGGCGTGGCCTGACAGCTCGCCGGGTTTCAGCGTCGCGGAACCGATTTTCACGTTGAGGCCGCGCGGCGCAAAATGACAGTCGCGGATCGGAATTTCTTCCTTGGCAGCGCGAATTTTCTTCGTTTCACCGTTGGAGTGGATCACCCACAGTTCGCCGATGGCGTCGTTGGGGCGGCCCTGTGGCGAGAAAATCGTGTAGCGAATCCAGAACGCTTCGTTGCGCACCGGGTGGTTGCCGCGTAGAAACCAGCTTTCGTAGTGGCCCTTTTTCTGGCCGGGCTGGTAGCGTGCGCCCTGCCAATACTCGAGATTCCTGCTCATGCGCTATTGCCCGTCATGTTGATTGCCTTCAGGCGAAGGCGCCAAACGCCTTTTCTTCACTGACCAGACGCACTGCCTTGAACGGAAACGCGATCATTGAATCACGGTAGGCAACTTCTGCAGCGCCGACCGGCTTGCCGTCCTTGCAGATAGTCAGCGGGCAGGTGGTGAGTGAGGCGAGCAGCTTCGCCGGGTTGGCGGAATAGGTTTTCTCACCTGCGGCGTGCAATGCGCCGAGCCTGGGGTGCATGAAGTCCAGTTCGTAGCGTGGCCCGGTGACCTTGATGGTCAGCACGCCACGGGTTGGCACTTCGGTGCCGGCGAGGCGGGCGACGCCGCGGAACGCACGCGGTGCCGACAGCGAAAAAATCTGCGGCGTGAACGCGCGGATGGTGAATGCAAACGGCTGTCTGGCGGGCTCGTCGTCAAGCTGGATCCAGCCGCTCATGGTTTCTTCAAGCATGATGCCGATGGCCATGGTGATTACCTCGCTTTGTTGTGTTGCCGGCAGATTTTATTTCAGGTGGCCGATGACGACAGTTTCTCGCCGAGCATCCGTGCCGCCCGTGTCGCCATCGCCATGATAGTGACCTGCGGGTTGGCGCCGAGCGACGACGGGACACTTGAACCATCCATCACGTAGAGTCCGTCGGTGCCCCATACCTTGTGTTCGCTGTCGCATACGCCTTGCGCGGGTGTCGCACCGATGCGCGCCGTGCCGAGTGGGTGGTAGGCGGTGACCAGAAAGTGGCGCGGCTTCGGATTGCTCGCCCAGAACGCTGCGAGTTCCTGCTCGTTGCGCACGATGGTCATGCGGGTGAGCCCGGGGATACACACTTCCTGCGCGCCGGCCGCGAGATACATTTTCGCCAGCAGGTCGATGCCGCGTTTGAACAGGGTGAAATCGGCGGCGTTCATGTTGTAGCGGATGAGCGGCAGGTCGCGCGAAAAACCGCGCCGTACCTTGCCGCGCGTGGTGTCCTTGATCATCAGGCCAAAGTACGCCGTTTGCTGATATCGCTCGGTGAATTTGACGAAATCCTCGGCCTGGAACGGGTTGAGCATGCCGTGGGCGACGAAGGGAGGTGTGCCGCCTTCGAACATCAAGCCTTCTTCTTTCAGATCGTAAACGCCAAAACCCTGCGGGATGGTGTTCGAATTGGCGAAGACGCGATCCGGAAAGTAGGCGGTAACGGCGCCGCACGGGTGGATCGACAGGTTGTTGCCCAGCCATGCGCTGCGTATGCCATTGGCACGCAGGAAATTCGGCGTCAGCAGCGTGCCCATCGCGATGACGGTCGCGCGTGCCTTGATGCTCAGCGTAATTGCTTCGCCGTTGTCGTTGCAGCCCTGGGCGATGATACCGGTAACGGCATTGCTGCCTGGGTCGGCGCGGCGCAGCAGGGTGTCGGCACGGAAGCCGGTAAACAGGAAGGCTCCGCGCTCCAGTGCGCGGGGAATGAAACTGATGTTGGTCGACTGCTTGGCGTCGGTGGGGCAACCGAATTGGCACAGACCCTGGCCGTCGCAGCCTTCGGCATTGCGGCGCAGCGGCATCATGTCGGTCATGCCGATCCGACGCGCGCCGTCGCCGATTACCTTGCCGATCTCGCCGATGTATTTCGGCTCGGCTGCCTGTACCTTCAGCACTTCCTCGACCAGCGCGAAATACGGCGCGAGATGTTCCGGCGTGAAATCGGTGAGGCCCTGCGCCCGCCAGTCGGCAAGCGTGCTGTCGGGTGTGCGCATGCAGGTGCCGGAATTGATCGTTGTCGTGCCGCCGACATTGCGGCCGATCGGAATCGGGATGATGTTGTTGCCGATGGCCGCCGTTGCGCCCATACCGCGATAGAGTTTCGGAATGACTTCGGTGAGACGGCCGTTGAAGTCGCGGCGATCATAGTAGTTACCTTCTTCGATCAGCACCACGGCGAGGCCGCGGCAGGCGAGTTCATAGGCGGCGGCCGCGCCGCCGGCCCCGGTGCCGATCACTACCACATCGCATTCAAGTTCTTCATCGGCGCCCACCTGCGCGGCCGTGCGCACCTGATCACGCCAGCGTGCTGCCTCGACGGCAGCCGGCACGCGCACGCCGTTGCGCGTCTGCATGCGTGCGAGATTGGTTTCGTCGAGCAGATAAGCAGTGCGAAACGGTGCCGATAGCGCGCGCAGCAGGCTGCCGGCGAACAGGCTGCCTGTCTGCTGGCGCAGGAATTTGCTGCGCGCTTCCCGGTTCGCTGCGGAAAAGCGGGTGCCGTGGGTGGCGAGGTACCGCAGTTCAAGCCACCACAGCAGGCCCTTTACCAGCCGCAGCAGCGCCGGGCTTGCAGTCAGTGAGTTTTCTGCGGCGCCGAGCAATTCATGGGCATCCGGCGCCGGCAATTGCGCGCCGGCCGGGAACGCGGCTTCAACAAGCCGCTCGGCGATCAGGCGGGTATGGCCGGAAAAAGCGGGCCTGGCGTTGGTCATTGGCGGGGACTTCTCCGCGGGCAGCTAAGGAACTGCCCGATCGCCTGGCATCGGATTAAGCGTCTGGTACGGCCTCAGATTTCTGCCTGCAGAACCGCGATGGCCATCATGGCAAGGCCCAGGATGCTGACCAGCCATACACCTGTACGCAGATAAGGAATACCTGCGTAGTACACCGGGATATAGACGATACGCGCCCAGAAAAACAGTTTAGCTCCGGCGGCCACGTTGGGATGGGTAACGCCGGCCGTCTGCGCCACCAGGGCAATGGCAGTAAACAACACGAAACCCTCCAGGGTGTTGCGCGCGGTTCGCTCGGCCCGGCCAGAAAAAGGGGTTGCTTCAGGCAGTACGTCCCGATTTCCGGCAGCGATCTTCATTCCCGGAAGCGTCCATCCCCGGGCCCGAATCACGCTCGCCGCAAGCAGTGTGAGCCAGGTAACGATGGCCATGTAAACCACGAGGCAGAGGGTTGCGTTCACGAGCAGCTCCTTTTGGGGTGTTGCGATGGGATTCGAACATGACAGCGTGCCGCCGACGGCGTTGTGCTCGAGCGCGGCGGCAGCCCGATTATGGCCGCTGCGTTGTGCGCTGTCTTATTCCGCTCGTCGGCAGGTTGCCAATGACGACATGGGCCCATTCAGGCCCGCTTCAACAACCGCTCCACCACCCGTTCAAGGTCGTCCAGCGTGCGGGTTGTCTGGGCAACCGTGCAGTACGGCTGGTAGCGGGGCATCACCGAATCGCCGCTCCCCCAGCGGGTGGCGTGTTCGGGGTTCAGCCAAATCACTTGGCGTGCCCGCTCACTGAAGCGTTTGAGGATGTCGGCGCGCGGCTCGCCATAATTGGAGCGGGCATCACCGAGCATGATGATCGTCGTGCGGTGGTCGACGCTGTCGTAGCAGAGCTTTTCCAGCTCTTCAAGCGCGAGGCCGTAGTCGGTCGAGCCCAGCCCGTATGCCTCAAGCGTTGCCGCCACGGCATCGCTGAAGTCGTGCTCACGGAACAGTTCGGTCACCTCGCCGAGCCGGAACGAGAATGCAAAGGCGCGCACCCGTGGCAGCACGTCGGCAAGACTGTACAAAAACAGCAAGAGGAATTTCGCGTAAGTACGCACTGAGTTCGACACGTCGCAGACGACGATCACATTTGGCCTGTCGATACGCTTGCTGCGCCATTGTGGCTCGAACAGGATGCCGTCGTGACGGATATTGCGGGCGAGCGTGCGACGTACGTCCAGCAGGCCGCGTTGCTCGACACGGCGTCGGCGCGAATGTTGCGCGGCGATTTTCTTGGCCAGCCGCCGGACGATCTGCTCGACACCACGGAACTCGCCGAGTGTGGCCAGGTTCGCATCGCGGATGATCTCCTCGCGCAGTTCCCGGTTGGCTTGTGCGGCCTGCAACAGGTATTGCCGAGCGATCAGATCCCGCACTTCATCGCGCAGCATCTGCCGGCGGCGCTTGAGCTCGTTGCCCAGCGCGCGCGTACCGGCGTTGTCGCTGTCTTCGGCGCCGATGATTTCGATGTCGAGCTGCTCGCTGCCCATTTCCTGCAGCACCCGGCGGCCAAACAGCCCTTTCTGGGTAAGCACGCGGATGTCGGTGACCTTGGCGCGCACTGCGGCCTGCGCCATGGCCACAGCGAGTGCGTTGGCATCGCCCTGCATCAGCATTTGCCCCAGCGCTGACGCTGACTGCGGCATTCCGCCGCCACCACCGCCGGCCGGTGAGCCGTTGCCACCTTCACCCGGCGGCATGGGCGGCATATCGATCGGGGCGCCAACGAATACCTGATCTGCCTCGCCGGCAGCATCGATCGCCGACAACCGGCTGGCGGTGAAAAAATGGGCGAAGGTGTCGTCGAGCAGGCGTTTTTCTTCAACGCTTTTGGCCAGCGCCAGAGCAAGAGTGTCGTGCAGGGTGGTGCGCGAAGCGTAGCCGACCAGATCAACCGCGCGCATTGCATCGAGCGACTCGGCGGTAGAAATCCGCACGCCGGCCCCGCGCGCGGCGCGGATGAAATCAAGCAGGACGGCGTGAGCCATGGTGCTGTTCCTTCGAGGCCCGCGATTACCTTGCCAGGACGCCGGGCATGTTCATGACGACTTCTTCAGCAGAACATGCAACTCGGCGCGCACATCGGCAATGTCGTCCTCGTGCTTGAGCAGCACGTTGAGCGTGCGACTGACCACCTCGGCGCTCAGCGCATCGGTATGCAGCAACAACAGCGTGCGTGCCCAGTCGATGGTCTCGCTGATGGCCGGATGTTTCTTCAGATCCAGTTCACGCAGTGCATGCACGAAATCGACCAGTTGGCGACGCAGTGCTGCAGGTACTGCGGGTACCTGTGCTTCAACGATGCGCTGTTCCAGTGCCTTCTCCGGAAACGGAATATGCAGGTGCAGGCAGCGGCGACGCAACGCGTCGGACAATTCGCGGGTGTTGTTCGAGGTGAGAAAAACCAGCGGCATGGAGCGTGCTTTAATCGTGCCGATTTCCGGCACGGAAACCTGGAAATCGGAGAGAATTTCCAGCAGGAAGGACTCGAATTCGGCATCGGCCTTGTCGATTTCGTCGATCAGCAGCACGCAGCCGTTTTCCTGTTTCAGTGCGCTGAGCAGTGGCCTCGGTTCGAGGAATTCCTCGGAATAGAAAATGTCGCCGAACTGGTGGAGGCGGGCGACCGACTCTTCAAGGCCTTTGGTGCCGCGCAGCAGATCGCCAAGCTGTTCCTTGAGCACCTGCACGTAGAGCAACTGCTTGCCGTACTTCCATTCGTACAGCGCCTTGCTTTCGTCGAGGCCCTCATAACATTGCAGGCGGATCAGCGGCAGATCGAGGATCGCGGCGGCCGCCTTGGCGAGTTCGGTCTTGCCGACGCCGGGCGGGCCTTCGACCAGCACGGGCTTGTTCAGTGACAGCGCGAGAAATACGGCCAGCGCGGTGGATTCGGAGGCGAGGTAGCCGGAGTCGGCGAGGCGGCTGGCGAGTGCGCCGGTGGTAGGGACGGGCGGACGGTGCATGATGATTCCAGGGGGCTGCGTGGCGACGGCCGAGTGTACGGCCCGCACCGCATGCTTGCCAGCCGGCAGTGGCCGTCACAGACTGCCTGCCGCCGCAGTCGCGGTTTGCCTGTTGCACGATTGCCGAAGAGGATGCCATGCATCGCCCGTTTCGCGCCGTATTTTGGGATTTCGGTGGCGTCATCACCGCCAGCCCGTTCGAGTCGTTCCGGTGCTACGAACAACAACGCGGTCTGCCGCCGGACTTCCTGCGCCAGACCAATGCCGTCAACCATGAGCACAATGCCTGGGCGCAGCTCGAACGCAACGAGATATCGCCGGCTGAATTCGATGCCCTGTTTCTTGCGGAAACGGTCGCGCGCGGCCATGCCGTGCCCGGTCGCGACGTGCTGCCACTGCTCGCCACTCCCGTGCGGCCTTATATGGTCGAGGTGCTCAAGCGCATTCGCGACGATTTTCGCATCGCCTGCCTGACCAACAACATCGCCACAGGTATTGGCCCGGGCATGAGCCTGGATGCAGAAACAGCCCGTGAGGTTGCATCCGTGATGAAATTGTTTGATTACGTGTTGGAATCCAGCAAGGTTGGCCTGCGCAAACCGGAGCCGCGGTTTTACGAAATTGCCTGTGAAGTGCTTGATGTCGAGCCGGCAGAGGTCGTCTACCTCGACGATCTCGGTGTCAACCTCAAGACGGCGCGGAATATGGGCATGCACACGATCAAGGTGGCCGACCCGAGCATCGCACTCACCGAGCTCGGTGAGGCGCTGGGGATCGATTTTTTCTCGACTCCGGTCTCGGGGCACTGAGTCATGCAGTTGGGGCTTGAGAGCCGCGTGGCGTTGATCACCGGCGCCAATCGCGGCACCGGCGCGGTGATTGCGCGCATGCTGGCTGCCGAAGGTGCGCGGGTTATCGTTCATGGCTTTGGCGAAGCGGCAGCGCGCGACGCCGCTGACGCGATCGGCGCGCTGCATGTTGCCGGCGATATTGTTGACGAAGCGGATGCTGCGCGGGTGGCGCACGCGGCACTCGCCATGCACGGGCGGGTTGATATCCTCGTCAACAACTACGGCACGATCTCGCCAGGCAAGTGGCAGGACGCCGGCGACGCAGCCTGGCTCGATATCTACCGACGCAACGTGTTGTCGGCCGTGCACATGATCCGCGCGATTGTGCCGTCGATGCGTGCACGCGCGCCGAATCCGTCCGGTCGTATCATCAATCTCGGCACCGTCGGCACGCTGCGCCCGAACAGCCTCATGCCGCATTACTACGCAGCCAAGGCGGCGCTTGCCAATACCACGGTGAGCCTTGCCCGCGAGCTTGCCGGCACCGGCATCACCGTGAATACGGTCGCGCCGGGGTTTATCCGCACCGCAGAGGTTGAAGCGTTTTACACTGAAAAGGCCCGGCGCAAGGGCTTGCCGACCGATTGGCCGAGTGTCGAGCAGATGATTGTCGAGCGGGAGTTTCCAAACCCCTGCGGGCGCATCGCCACGCCGGAAGACGTGGCGATGCTGGTCTGCTTTCTTGCGGGCGATTCCGGCGCATTCATCAATGGCCAGCACCTGCGCGTGGACGGCGGGGCGCTGGAAACGCTGTTTTGAGCGGTACCGGAGCCGGACGGGACTTGTATGCACCCGGCGCGCGGCGGAAACTGCCTGCTTGGATATCGCAGGCACCTGGCCTGCCAGTAACCGGCCACAGCAGCTACCGGTAACGCCAACCACCGAATCGCCAGCCATCGAGTTTCGCGGGAGTGCCCATGAGCGCCGACGACATCCAGATCCACTACCGTGCCTGCAATATCTGCGAAGCCTGTTGCGGTGTCGAGATTCATCATCGCGGCGACGAGATTGTGGCGATTCGTGGCGACAAGAACGATCCGTTGGGTCGTGGACATATCTGTCCGAAGGCGGTCGCATTGCAGGATCTGCAGAACGACCCTGATCGTTTGCGCTATCCGGTAAGGCGCACTGCCGATGGTTGGGAGCAGATCAGCTGGGAAGAGGCGTTCGACGAAGTCGTCACCAATCTGCACCGCATCGAGCAGCAACATGGCCGCAATGCGCTGGGCTTTTATGCCGGTAATCCGACGGCACACAATCATGGCGCCTTGTTGATGTTGCCGGCATTCATGCGGTCACTGCGCACGCGCAACCGGTTCAGCGCCACCAGTGTCGATCAGTTGCCGCACATGCTGGCGTGCCTGGAAATGTTCGGCAACCAGGTGTTGTTCCCGATCCCGGACATCGACCGCACCGATTTTTTCCTCTGCATCGGCGCCAATCCGCTGGCATCGAACGGTTCGATCATGACCGTTCCGGACATTGCCAATCGGCTGAAGGCGATTCAGAAGCGCAAGGGCAAGGTGGTGGTGATCGACCCGCGCCGCACGGAAACGGCGGCGGTCGCCGATGTGCATCATTTCGTGCGTCCGGGCACCGATGCCCTGCTCGTTGCAGCGCTGATCAACGTGCTGTTTGCCGAACGCAAAGTAAAGCTTGGCCGTGTCGCCGAGTTCACTGATGGTATTGAAACGCTGCAGAAGCGCGTGCGTCCGTTCACGCCGGAAGCGGTGGCACCGCATTGCGGCATCGCGCCGGAAGCGATCCGCGAGCTGGCCTTGTCATTTGCAGCGGCGAAGAGCGCCATTGCCTACTGCCGCGTCGGTACCTGCACCAGCGCGTTCAGCGCTGTCAGCGCCTGGCTTGTTTACGCATTGAATGTTGTGACCGGCAACCTCGACCGACCGGGCGGGCTGATGTTCACCAAACCGGCGGTCGATATCGTCGGTTTGGCACCGACGTTTGGGCAGGGAGGCCACTTCGGGGTGTGGAAAAGCCGCGTCAGCGGCTTGCCGGAATTCGGCGGCGAGCTGCCGGCGGTGACCATGGCCGAGGAAATCCTCACCCCTGGTGACGGGCAGATTCGCGCGATGGTTACTCATGCCGGCAATCCGGTGCTATCGACACCCAATGGCAGGCAGCTCGATCAGGCGCTCGCACAGCTTGATTACATGGTGTCGATCGACATCTACATCAATGAAACCACGCGCCACGCCAACATCATTCTGCCGCCGACCGGCGTGCTTGAGCACGCGCAGTTCGATCCGGTTTTCCATGTGGTGGCGGTGCGCAACACCATACGCTGGGCACCGGCCATGCTGGCGAAGCCGGCTGGCACCCTGCACGACTGGGAAATTCTGCTTGAACTCACCACCCGGCTTGAGTCGCGCGGCCTCGCCTCGACGCTGTCGGCGCGCGCCATGCACGCGGTGGTAAAAGCACTTGGCGATGAGGGCATCGTCGATTTGCTGATCCGTCTCGGGCCTTATGGCAATCGGGCCGGCATTCTTGACCGTCTCGACGATATTCTGCTCAGCAATGGCTTCTCCGGCCCGCTGTACTCACGGATGCGCAAACATGTGCTCACCCGGATGCGGGCGCATCCGGTAGTGCGTGAGCTGCTCGCGAACTCACCATACGGCACCGACAAAAAACCCGAAGGCGGCCTGACGCTGGCGAAAATAAAAGCGCATCCGCACGGCATAGACATTGGCCCGCTGGAGCCGGCACTGCCCGAACGGTTGGGTACAAAGGATAAAACCATCAATCTCTCGCCGGCGCTTTACGAAGTGGATGTGGCGCGCCTGGTCGCCAGGTTGCAGCAGCAGCCCGACGATTCCTTTTTGATGATCGGGCGCCGCCATGTGCGCTCGAACAACAGCTGGTTGCACAACAGCCATCGTCTGGTGAAAGGCAAGAACCGCTGCACGGCGATGATCCATCCACAGGACGCAAAATCGCTAGGCATTGAAGACGGCGCTGAGGTGGAAGTCGCCTCGCGCATCGGCAGTATTTGTTTGCCGGCGGAAGTGACCGACGCGATTATGCCGGGCGTTGTTTCGGTACCGCACGGGTTTGGGCACGATCGCGCGGGTGTCGAGCTTGCTGTCGCCCGTGCGATGGCCCCCGGCGTCAGCATCAACGACATCACCGACGAGCAACTGTTCGACCCGCTCACCGGCATGGCGATCATCAACGGGGTGCCGGTGACCCTCCGGGCGACGGCCGGCAAACAAGGTGCGCGCAAGCGTAAAGCTGCTGCCGATACTGCGGGCTGATGGCGCGGCGGGCAGTGACTGCGGGGTGGCAAATACGACCCTCGCCTGACCATGAAGCCGGCTTGGCACGCCCGTCTGGCGTGGCGGGCGCAATTATTTTCCCGCGCGACCGCCTACCCGGAGTAAACTGGGCCCTTGCGACGGCGAGTTTCGGCGGGCATGCATCGGGGACTAACCGGCCTGCCCTCTGTCGTTCGCCGCATGTTCCTTCCGCAGGGTGAACCGTGGCCAAGCCAAACTACTCGTTCGAGAAGCGTCAGCGCGAGCTGGCGAAGAAGAAAAAGAAGGAAGAGAAAAACCAGCGCAAGCTCGCCAAGAGCCCTGCGTCTGGCGATGTGCCGGCGGAGTCGCCGTCCGATGCGCCGGCACCTGCCGACGCCGGCGACTCTGCCGGGAAAACCTGAAACCGGAGTTTTTGTAATGTCGCAGCAGAATAAATTGTACGTCGGTAACTTCCCGTACTCGGTCGACGAGGCGCAGTTGCGTGCCCTGTTCTCGACGTACGGCCAGATCACCGATCTTGCCATGATCATGGATCGCGAGACGGGTCGCCCGAAGGGTTTTGCCTTCATCACCTTCGCGACCCAGCAGTCGGCCGAGAAAGCCCTCGAGCAGAACGGGCGTGACCTCGGCGGTCGTCCGCTGAAGGTAAATATGGCCATGGAACGTGACAGCCGCGGTGGCGGCGGCGGTGGTGGTGGCCGTAGCGGTGGCGGCGGTGGTGGTTTCGGTGGTGGTGGTGGGGGCGGCGGCGGAGGCCGCGGTGCCCCGCGCTGGTAATCTCCGGCGTATGCTTTAAGCGATATGCGTGAAGGAAAAAGCCCGGTAAATCCGGGCTTTTTTACATCTGCTCGGCGAGCGCCAGCACCTGTTGCGACGTGATACGCAGGCTGTCTTTCCAGGCATGGCCGACAATCTCCTCGCCGGTCGTGCCGTCGCGAAAATCGAGCGGGATCCCTGGCGCGATCAGATGGCGGTAGTCGAGGAACAGCTCCTCGCCGGCTTCGAGATCGTGCAGTGCAAACACGAAGCCCAGATGCCAGACAGCGTTTGGGGTGAACGAGTGATTGATAAAAAAGTCGTCCGGATAATCGGGGCTTACCACGCAGTGGTCCTCGAACCAGACTACCGAGCTTGCTGCGTGCGGATGCGATTGTGGCGAGAATATTTCCGCGAGTCGTACCGTGTGCGTGGCGTTGGTTGGTGCGATCAGGATGTGCCCGGCGCGAATCTTTTCTGCGACAAAAAAGCCTTTGCCAGCGCCGGCCACGGTTGATGGGCCAACACGATACCGTACGGTAATCAGTCCTTTCATCGGCCACCTCGGCATGCGGATTCGTGATGGGGCGGCATTGTACGCACCGGCCGCCTGAGCTCACAGGCCCTGTAGTTGCAGGCGGCTTGCGGGCATGAATCGAAGTGGGACTGTTTTTTCACCCGCGGGCCCGCAGCCGACGGGACTTGAAACCGACTGCGGCCATCTCGCCGAGTACCGCCAGCAGTGACCAGACGCCGCGGGGCTGTTGCGCCGGTTCCTTGCCGGCGCCCAGGCGGTGGATCTGGCGTGAATACCAGCTCACCTCCATCATCGCCATCTCGTCGATCTGGCGGATGCCGGTGGTGATCGGGGCGATTACCGATGTCACATCTTCACCGGCGAGGATGCGTTTGGGCAGGTCGGGCTCAACCACCAGCGGGCGGGCGAGCCCGATGATATCGGTGGCGCCGGAGGCGAGCGCGTGCTGCATGGCCTGCGCCGAGCGGAAACCACCGGTGACCATCAGCGGCGTTTGCGGAATGCGGGCGCGGATCGTTTCGGCGTATTTCAGAAAGTACGCTTCACGTTCGCGCGTTGAGGAGCGCACATTACCGCCGCTCATTTCCGGCTGCTCATAAGTGCCACCGGAAATTTCGATCAGATCCATACCGAGATCGGCGAGTGTTTTGGCCACCTGCATCGATTCCTCTTCAGTGAAGCCGCCGCGCTGGAAGTCGGCCGAGTTCATCTTGATCGAGAGTGCGAAGTCCGGGCCGGTGGCGGCGCGCATGGCCTGGTAGATTGCGACGACGAAACGCATGCGGTTTTCGATTGAACCGCCCCACTGGTCGGTGCGCAGATTGGTGCGCGGCGACAGAAACTGGCTGACGAGATAGCCGTGCGCGCCGTGAATCTGTGCGCCGCCGAAACCTGCTTGCTGTGCAAGGCGCGCGGTAGTGGCGAAGCGGTGGATGATGTCTTCAATTTCCGCATGGCTTAGCGCCCGCGGTGTCGCGAACAGGGCCTGCATATCCTTGCGGAATGGCACGGCGGATGGCGCTACCGGGTCCGGGTCGAGGAATTTGACTACCTGGCGGCCAGGGTGGTTGATTTGCATCCACAACTGCGCGCCCCGGGCGCTGCCGGCGGCTGCCCAGGCGCGTAACAGGGGCAGGTCGCGATCATCTTCCAGGGCGAAGTTGTTCGGTTCGCCCAGATGGCGGCGATCGACCATCACGTTGCCGGTGATCAGCAGGCCGGCCCCGCCGGCAGCCCAGCGCGCGTAAAGGCGTGGCAGGGCGGTGGTCATGCGGTTGTCAAAGGTGCCGAGCGATTCGCTCATCGCGCTCTTGCCAAAGCGGTTGGGGATCACCGTGCCATTGGGGAGCGTCAAACTGCTGTCGAGGGTTGGGTTCATGCCGGGTGCGCCGTGGGTAAGTGCCGTCAATGTTCGGGCACCGTAAAACTAGGCGACGCTTCGACAAGCATCAAAGTGAATCCGATGAATGGTTTGATGCCCGTCGAACTTTCCGGTTATCGTCGGGCCATGAAACGCAACAGTCCTGTCGCCCTGCGTTCCGATGATGTGGCCGCGCGCCTGGCCCGGGCCTTCAAGGCGCTGTCGAACTCCAACCGCCTGCAGATTTACGTTGAGATTCTGCGCCGGCAGCGACAATCGCTCGGCCCGGAACACAGTTGTGCGCTCTACGATTTCATCCATTCGCTGGAAATTGGCGCACCGACGGTTTCGCATCACATCAAGGAGCTGGTCAGCGCAGGGTTGATCCGGGTTGAGCGCGAGGGCAAGTATCTTGTCTGTGCGCTGGATGATGATACGCGTCAGATCCTGCGTGCGTTTTTCGACCGCGACATCGCTGCCGACGGCTCCGGCAGTCGTCGTATCCGTTGAGCATCGCCCGGTCTTGTCCATGAGCAAACTGCATCACCTGTTCCCGGGGAGCGCCAACGGCATGCGGCACCGCATTCCGGTACGCAGTACCACGCTGCCGCGTATCCTGCGGCGCTTCTACATCGCCCTTGTCGTGCTGGCCGCCGTAATTTTCTTCGGCACGCTCGGCTTTCGCCTGGGTGCCGAGCCGGCGCCGCCTTGGGGCGATTCGCTGTACATGACGTTGATCACGATATCGACCGTCGGTTACGGCGAGACCATTCCCCTCGATACATTTGCCGAGAGGATGTTTGCCGGTTGCCTCGCCATCGCCGGTTTTGGCGTCATTACCTTCCTGTTTACCAGCCTTACCGTATTCTTCCTCGAATCCGATCTCGATTACACGCTGCGGAGGCGTCGCATGGAAAAGGAGATCCGCAAGCTGAAGGGTCACTACATCGTCTGCGGCTTCGGCCGTGTTGGGCGCAATGTCGCCGATGAACTGGCTGCGACGCAGCGGCAGTTTGTCGTCATCGACACCGATGAAGCACGCCTTGCGGCGCAGCTTGAGCATCTTCCGAACCTGTTGCACCTTGCTGGCGATGCCAGCGACGACGACATTCTGCTCGCGGCAGACATCGAGGACGCGAAAGGTGTGTTTGCGGTGACCGGTGACGACAGCCGCAATCTGATGATCGCGTTGACGGCGAAACAACTGAATCCCAAGGTGCGTGTGGTTGCGCGGTGCCACGAAGTGAGGAATATCCCGAAACTGCGCAAGGCCGGTGCTGATGCGATCGTTTCGCCGGATTTCACCGGCGGCATGCGCATCGCCTCGGCGATGGTGCGGCCGCAAGTCGTCACTTTCCTCGATGAGATGCTGCGATCAAACCTCAATTTGCGGGTCGAAGAAGTGCATGTGCCGGAAAGCTGCGGGCAACGCCCGCTGGGTGATGTGAAGCGCCGTGGCGAGCATTTTGTGATTGTGGCGGTGCGCGCCGGCGGCGCGTGGGAATTCAATCCATCCGATGCGTATCTGCTTGCACCGGGACAAGTCGTGATCGCGATGGCGTCGCCGCAGGGGCGCGCTGAGCTCGAGCAGGCGCTCAAATCCGGCTGATCTGAACGATATTCGTGCCCGGCGGCACCGTTGATGCGGAACACTGCATCAGCAACTCATGCCGCCTGATCCGGCCCGGTATATTTCTCGGTGAGGTCGCGCATCGCGGATACAGTGCCAAGTTTCATCAGAGTCCAGTAATGTCCGGAGATCACCCGATCCACCAGCATTGTGCGTGCCGAGGGCTGAAACGAGTCGAGATAACGCAGCGGCGTGGCACGTGCCTGTTTCAGCACATCGAAATGCATGCGTGACTTGCCGAAATCGAACGGCTCGTGGCTGAACGCTGGCAGGAGAATCTCAATCCAGCGTTCGTAGAACGAATCTTCCGGCCGCGGACCGTCGGTCTTGCGCACGCCGAGCGCGATGAGGCCGGCATCAATCCCCGCGAAATTACGCGCGTAGGTAGCGGTCATCAGCATGCGGTAGGCGGTGATGTCCTCCGGCGTCAGGCGTTTTACGGCGCCAAAATCGTAGATCACGATCGAGCCATCCGGGCGGAAAGCAAAATTGCCGGGATGCGGGTCGCAGTGCACCGCCTGGTGCACGAAAATCTGCTTGCCGAAAATATCAAAAATCCGCCGCCCGATCTGATTGCGCAGCGTCTGGTCATATGCGGGCGACGTGGCTACGGTTTCGAGCGAATCGCCGGTTTCCCGGGTGAGCGTCAGTACGCGCCGGCGGGTGAACTCGGTAACCACCTCGGGAATCACGATGTCGGCATCGGCGGCATGAAATTCGCGAAATGCACGCAGGTTTTCCGCTTCCTGCTCGTAGTTGAGCTCATCATGCAGCCGTGCCTTGATCTCGTTGAAGATTTCATCAATGACTTTTTCATCGACTTTCAACAGGCCGGCCAGCTTGAGGATGCGGCGCAGGTGCTTGAGGTCGGACTCAATTGATTCCTCGACGCCGGGATACTGCACCTTGACCACGACTTCGCGCCCGTCGAGCAGCACTGCCCGGTGTACCTGCCCGATGGAGGCGGCCGCGAATGGCTCCTCATCCATTTCCCGGAACAATTCATATGGCGGCGCGCCGAGTTCGTCGATGATCTGCTTGCGGATCACCCGAAAGGGCATTGAGGGTGATTCCTTCTGCAGTTTTTCCAGCGCCCTGGCGAACTCTTCAGGCAGCAGATCCTTGATCTGCGAAGCAATCTGCCCGACCTTCATGACAGCACCCTTCATCTCGCCGAGCGTCTGGGCGACTTCACTGCCGATCTTCGCCAGCATTTTCTGGCGTTCTTTCTCGCGTTGCTCGGCGGACAGAAACAGCGACTTTGCCGATGAGGCGGCGACCCGGGTGGCGATCGAGGTCGACATCCCGGCAAGCTTGAGAAAGCGGCGGGTAGGTGTCGTGGCGGTGAAGCGCTTGTCGTTCTTCTTGTCGTCGTCTTTGCGGGTCATCGGGCGGGCTCGTGCGGGTGGCCACTGGATCATGGCACAGGCGGGCGGGGCACCGTGTGGCAGTAGTTTTGTTTTTGGGGAAATCTGCGTATAGTACGCGCGCCTGCCGAAATCCGATTTGTCCGACAATCGGTGCGGATTCGCAGGTGACTCGATTGAAATCCCCGGAGCCATAAGCATGTCCTTCCAAGGGCAGGAGATGCTTATGATTCTGGTTTGCCTATGCGGGCAGGTCGGGTCATAGCTGCCGGCAACGGCAGAACCACGTGGTTAGTTGGCTGTCCCTGTGACCCTGTACGTTTCCTTACCCTGTACGTCTCCTTGAGGTATACCTCCATGAAGAAGATCGCTGTTCTGGCCATTGCGGCCCTGTTGGTTGTTGCTTGTGGCAAGAAAGAAGAAGCTCCGGCTCCGGTTGAGCAGGCTGCTGCTCCGGTTGTTGAAGCCGCTCCGGCCCCGGTTGCTGAAGCTCCGGTTGCTGAAGCTCCGGCTGCTGACGCTGCCGCTGCTCCGGCTGCCCAGTAATCGCCTCACCGCGATTGCACGGGAAAAGCCCGCCTGTTGGCGGGCTTTTCTTTTTGTTGGGGTTAGCTTTGCACTTTTTCGGTTACACCCTCTTCGGCAAACTCCACCCTGCTTTGACCAGATCGGGGGAAGGCGGCCATGGTCGATAACGTCGCGCCGGGCAGTGCCGCAGGCGATCCGGGCCAGACCGCCGCCACGCAGGCGCGCATCGTCGGTGACGATACACGCGACGGCCTGCTCCAGAATCCGTTTCACCTGACGTTCTCGCCGGGTTTTATTGCCTGGTTGGGGCACGCCAACATGGCGCTGCTGCTGACAACCTACCAGGCCGGCAAGGTCGTGCTGATCGGCCCCAATCGCGGCAAGCTCACCGTCAGCGAGCGCAATTTCGGCCGTGCCATGGCGATGGTGCCAGTCGAGGACGGCCTGCTGTTATCGACGGAATACGCGGTGTGGCGCTTCCAGAACGGTCTGCGTCCAGGGCGCCTCTATGACGGCTGGGACACCATCCTGCTGCCGCGCAGCTGTCACGTCACTGGCGCGGTTGATACCCATGACATCGCCATCGACGGCCACGGACGCCTGCTCGCCGTGATCACCGGGTACAACTGCATCGCCCAGCTTGAGGAAAAAGGCTGCTTCTCGCCGCTCTGGAGGCCGCCGTTTGTGCCCGAAATCGCGGGTGAGGATCGTTGCCACCTCAATGGCTTCTGCCTGGACAACGGCGAGCTCGCCTACGCGACGATCATCGGCGAGAGCAACGTGCGGGACGGGTGGCGCGAGCACCGCACCGATGGCGGTCTTGTTATCGATGTGCGCACCAACCGGGTTGTTTGCCGGGGCCTGTCGATGCCGCATACGCCGCGGCTTTATCGCGGCAGCTTGTGGGTGCTTGAAGCCGGTTGCGGCTGGTTGGGCCGGATTGATGTCGAGACCGGCGAATACCATCGCCTGACCTGGTGCCCGGGCTTCGTGCGCGGGTTGCGTTTCCATGGCGATTTTGCGCTCGTTGGCCTTTCCAGGCCGCGCGACAAAACCTTCAAGGGGTTACCGCTGGACGCTGAGCTGGCGCAGCGCGGCGTTGAGTCAGAGTGTGGCGTTTATGTGATTCGCCTGAGCGACGGCGAGATCATGCACAAGGTTGCGATTACCGGGTCCGTTACGGAAATCTACGACGTCATGGCATATCCGCAGACGCAATGCCCGATGATTGTCGGCCTGGAAGCAAAGGATGTCCGCCAGTTGGTGGACATCGGTACGGACTACACGGGTACGGACTACACGACGCGTTGATTGCGGCACCCGAAGCGGCCGCACCAGCCCTGCGTATCCTGCGTCTTAGTCCTGCGAACTCTGCCGCTTTTCGCCGGTGGCGATGAGATCGTCGAAGAGCTTCTGGCTGCTATCGCGCAGGGTCGCGACGGCGCCGATGGCAGCCAGCACATACGTGTTGTCCGGCGCGGTGGTTTCGACCTGCTGATCCCTGCCAGCCTCAACCAGTCTGTTGATCAGATCATCGCTCTCCTTGCGCAAGGTAACGACCAGGCCGCGGGCGGCTACTACATAACGGCGCTTGAGTGCCGCCTCGCTGCCGATAACCTGCTCGCCGGCAAAGACATACTTGTCGAGCTGCTGGCGACCATTTGCTTCGGCCTTGCTGACGGCGCCCAGACCGGCGAGCCACAGCTTGCGGTTGATTTCCCTGACACGGCCCAACAGCGATTCCTGCTGGGTGTACAGAGTTTTCAGATCGCCCATGATGGTTCTCCATTTGGCAGTTATCGGTCCGATCAGACCGGTCGAGCATGACGGGTGCAAATGATAGAGCGTGCGTGAATCGACACGGCGCCGCTTGTCGGACATCCCCTCCGGACCGCCATTGACCGGTGGCTCAGGGGCGGTGAAGGGTGCTGTCAGGTATCCTCACTGGCGCGTTTCTTTGCCGGAGTGACGAATTGATGCGGAAGTTCCTGATGGGTGTTGCCGTGCTGGCTGTACTTGGGGTGCTGGCATGGCAGTTCTGGCCGCGCGAGCCGCTGCAGGCTGTGCTTGCCACGGTCGAGCGTGGCACGGTCGAGCAGGTGGCCTCCAATACCCGGGCCGGCACGGTCAAGGCCTGCCAGCGCTCGAAGTTGTCGATGCCCATGGGGGGCCGCGTCGAACGGTTATTGGTGAAGGAGGGCGACCATGTGAAGAAGGGCGCCATCCTGCTCGAACTATGGAACGACGATCGCGAAGCGCAGGTTGCGCAATCGCGCGCTGCGCTCGCGGTGGCCGGCCAGCAGGAGCAACAGGCCTGTCTGACGGCGGCGCAGAGTGCCCGCGATGCCGTACGTGTCGACGCGCTGTCCAAACAGCAACTCGTTTCCGCTGATGCGGTTGACCAGGTGGCAACGAAGATGCAGGTCGCCGACGCCGTCTGTGGTGCGGCCCGGTCGCAGGTCGCGACGGCGCGGGCGGCAGTGCGTGTGCAGAATGCGATGCTTGAGGAGACCCGCTTGCGCGCGCCGTTCGCCGGCATTGTTGCCGAAATCAACGGTGAGATCGGCGAGTACGTGACGCCGTCGCCACCGGGCGTGGCGACGCCGCCGGCAGTCGATTTGCTCGACGATTCCTGCCTGTACGTCACCGCACCGATCGATGAGGTTGATGCGGCTGGCGTCAAGCCTGCGCTGCCGGCGCGCATCACCATGGACGCTTTCCGTGGCCGCACTTTCCCGGCGCACGTGGAACGCATTGCGCCCTATGTCGTCGACAAGGAAAAGCAGGCGCGCACAGTTGACGTTGACGTGCGTTTCGAGCAGGTTCCCGGCGATATCCTGTTGCTTGCTGGTTATTCCGCCGACGTCGATATCATTCTCGCCCGTCACGACAACGTGCTGCGCTTGCCAGCGGAAGCGCTGATAGAGGGGAAATCGGTGTTGCTATGGGACCGGGAGACGAAAAAATTGGTGCAGCGCGAGGTGAAAATCGGCATTAGCAACTGGACCTGGATCGAGGTGCTGGGCGGTTTGCAGGAAGGCGATCGGGTTGCCGTGTCGATCGACCGCGAAGGCATCGTCGCCGGTGCTACGGTTGAGCCGGAGCAGGCGGTCGAACCGGGAAAGCAATAATGGAGCGGGCGCGATGATCGAGGTTCGCGGCGTCCACAAGACCTTTCATGTCGGCGATGAGGATGTGCGTGCACTGGTTGATATCAACCTCGATATTGTGCCGGGCGAGTACATATCGGTGATGGGGCCCTCCGGCTCGGGAAAATCAACGCTGCTCAATATGCTCGGCTTGCTGGATCGTCCTGATCGTGGCGAATACCGTATCGACGGCATCGACACCGTGGCGCTGCGCGAAGAGCGCCGTGCGGATATCCGCCGTCGGCGCATCGGGTTTGTCTTCCAGGCTTACCACCTCGTGCCGCGGCTTACTGCGCGCGAGAATGTCGAATTGCCGTTGACCCTCGGAGGTGTGCCGCCGGCGCAGCGCCGCACTGCAGTCGATGACATCATGCGTCGGCTTGACATTCTCGATCGCGGCACACACGTGCCGGCGCAACTTTCCGGTGGGCAGCGTCAGCGGGTAGCGATAGCCCGAGCTATTGTCATGCGCCCGGAAATTTTGCTTGCCGATGAGCCCACCGGCAATCTCGATTCGAAATCCGGTGAGGACATGATCCGCGTTCTTGAGCAGTTGAATGACGCTGGCATTACCTTGTTGATTGTCACCCACGATGCCGTACTGGGTGCCCGTGCGAAACGCCGTATACACATGCTCGACGGTCGCATCGCGACCGATGAGCGCAGTTGAGCCGATGCGCATCGCGGATCTGTTCGTCTATGCGACGCGCGCGCTGATCCGTCAGCGGTTCCGATCAATGATGATTTTGCTGGCGATGGCCATGGGAGTTGCGTCGGTAGTAGTGCTGACCGGCCTTGGCGAGGGCGCGCGGTTGTATGTGGCCGGCGAATTCGCCAGCTTGGGCACGGACGCACTTGCCGTGCTGCCTGGCCGTCAGGACACCACCGGCGGTATGCCGCCGGTCATGGGTACGGCGCCGCGCGATTTGACGCTGGCCGATGCGCAGGCGCTGCACCGCCTGCCGATGGTGGTGAATGTCGCGCCAATTCTGATCGGTGCCAGTACTGTTTCCAGCGGTGCGCGCGAACGCGATGGCATCGTCGTCGGCACCACGCGCGACTATTTTTCGGTGCGGCAGATGACGCTGGTACGCGGCACAATTTTCCCGGATCTGCCGCCGGACGCGCAGCCGCCAGTGGCAGTGATCGGCCCGACGCTGAGCGCCGAACTGTTTCGTGGCAACAATGCGCTGGGCGAGTGGTTGCGGGTTGGCGATCGTCGTTTCCGCGTCATCGGTATTCTTGGTGAGCAGAACAAGTTTGGCATGAGTCTCGGGGACGCGGTTTTTATTCCTGTCAATCATGCGCAGGCGCTTTACGACACGCAGGCCATGTTTCGCGTGCTGGTGCAGGTGCGTCCCGGCGCGTCGAAAACCCGTGCCGCCGCCGACATTCTCGCTTTACTCACCGAGCGCCACGATGGCGAAGAAGACATCACGGTGATCAGCCCCGATGCGATGCTGAAGTCACTCGATGCCATCCTCGGTACGATGGCGCTTGCCGTCGCCGGTATTGCCGGTATTAGCCTGCTGGTTGCCGGCATCCTGATTATGAATGTCACGCTGATTTCGGTGACGCAGCGCACTGAGGAGATCGGTTTATTAAAAGCCTTGGGTGCGGACAGTCGCACGGTACGTGCTCTCTTTCTCATCGAGGCGGGGCTGATGTCATTCGCCGGTGCAGTGATCGGTGTTGCTGTTGGGTTTGCATTGCTCGCAGCAGGGCGCGGAATTTGGCCGTCGATTCCATTCTCTGTGCCGTCGTCGATTGTCGTCGGCGCGATTGCGGTTGCGCTGTTCGCTGGGCTTGTATTCGCGCTGCTGCCATCGGGCCGCGCCGCGAATCTCAATCCCGTTGTAGCGTTGACGCGACGACGCTGAGAATTTCTGCGGAGAACGGCAGCATGCGTTTCCTCGATTGGCTTGATTGGATCTGGCGTGCGGCGCGTGCGAGCCGCTTGCGCACTTGGCTGACCGCACTCGGCATTGGTATCGGCATCACTGCAGTGTCTCTGCTCACCGCGATTGGCGAAGGCGTGCATGCTTATGTGCTGGTGCAGTTCAATCAGTTCGGTACGCACATCGTTTCGATCAACCCGGGCAAGACAGAAACCGGCGGCGGTATGACCGGCCTGTTGCGCACCGAGCGCGCATTGACCATTGAGGATGCGCTGGCGTTGGCGAAAGTGCCGGGCGTGACGGCAACGGTACCCATTGTGCAGGGTACCGGTCGTGTCGAGGCCGGTGCGCGACAGCGCGACACCATGATCATGGGTGTTGGCAGTGGCGCTGCCGATGCTTGGCAACTCACAGTGCAGCGTGGCCGTTTCCTGCCTGACGATGATCCGGTTGCACCGCGTGCCTACGCAGTGCTTGGCCACAAGGTCTGGCGCGAGTTGTACGCCGAGCGTAGCCCGCTCGGTGAGCATGTCCGGATTGGCGGCCAACGCTACCGCGTGGTCGGGGTGATGGCGCCGAAAGGGCAAATGCTTGGCTTCGATATGGACGACATTGTCTATATTCCGGCCGCGCGCGGACTGGCGCTGTTCAATCGCGAAGGACTCATAGAGATCAACTTCAAGCATGCATCCGGGGTGCAATCGGCAACGATGGTTGAGCGACTCAAACAGGCACTGCTTGCCCGCCATGGGGGCGAGGATTTCACCATAACCTCGCAGGAAGACATGCTAAAAACGCTCGACCGGATTCTGTCGGTATTGAAGGTGGCAATTGGCGCGCTTGGCGGCATCTCGTTGTTCGTCGGTGGCGTCGGTGTGTTGACGATCATGACCACGGCGCTCGCCGAGCGGCGCCAGGAAATTGGGCTGTTGCGCGCGCTGGGCTGTACACGCCGGCAATTACTGACGCTATTCCTCGGCGAGTCGATTGCGCTGGCGACGCTCGGCGGGTTGCTTGGCCTTGTCCTGCTTGCGGTGTTGGTCGGCTTGCTGATGGTCAGCGCGCCGGGCCTGCCGCTCGCACCGCAACCCTTTTATCTGCTGCTGGCATTGGTGTTGTCGGCGCTGGTTGGTGCGGTCGCCGGTATCTGGCCGGCCTGGCAGGCAGCGCAGGTCGATCCGATTGATGCGTTACGGGCGGAATGACATGCCCTGAAGGGGCGCTTGCCTTCTTCAGTACAGTGGTTTGCCGTCCGGTCTTTTGAGTTGGCTGCGCAGCATGCCGTTTTCGCCGAACAGTTTTTCCCGCCACTCAACGAGCAGCTCGCGCGTGTCATGGTCGTTCGGGTGGAAGCCGGGTTTGTAGTAGTCGAGGTATTGCGGCAGCAGGCGGGTGAACAGGCCCTTGCGTCCCCACAGGTAGGCAGCGCTCCTGAAATTCCTGCGCAGGCTGAACAGCTCACCTTCCTTGGCCAGCAATTGGCCATGCCACCAGGTGGTGACAGTAAGGAAAGCTAAGGTGGTGACAGCCATGACAATGACGCGCTCGGGGTAGGTGCCGCCGATCTTCTGGTACACGTCGTAGGCGACGGCCTTGTGCTCGTTTTCCTCAAACGCGTGCCACAGCCACAGGCCCAACACCTCCGGTTCGCCCTTGGCCTGGTGCTCCGGATCGCGCAGCAGCTGTTCGGCAATGGTGGCGGTGAAATGTTCGAGGGCGCAGGTGGCGGCAAGTTGCATGCGCCTGGTGGTGATCTTGCGCACGAAGCCCAGTAATGGTTTGAGTTGGCGATCGATGCGTTCAGCGTCGACGCCCATTTTGGTCATTGCCGCGTTGATAGTTTGGTGTTCCCGGGTGTGCATCGCTTCCTGGCCGATGAAACCGGCGATCTGTGCCTTCAATACCGGGTCGGTGATCTGGCCGCGGAAGTGGCGCACGGAATCGACGAAAAAGCGTTCGCCTTCCGGGAACAGGCTGGACAGGGTGGCCCAGTACAGGCTGAGGAACGGGTCGTTGTCGTACCAGTAACGGGGCGTCTGGTCGGCGAAGTCAAAATCCATGCGGCGCATCGGGATATCAGCGGCCGCGTTCTGCGGCTTGATGGCGGTGGTAACGGTGGCGGCGGTCATGGTGTAACCCCTTGCTGAGACAGGAAGAAAAGCGAACGTTGAAGATGCCATTGTGGATACGCAGGCCACAGGTTAGTTTGTGTCACTCTATTGTCATCATGGGCCACTCCCCGGATGCGCTCAGCTTCCCGCGATACCACTGCCCTGCCGGGTAACTACGTCCTCCAGGTCATCGACATGCTGGCGCCCTGGCGCCTGCCTGGGGAGCAACTGCTCGCGGAGGCCGGGCTGACGCATGCGCAACTGGCGGCACCGGGTGCCCGCGTCCCGCTGGCGACAGCCAACGAGTTGCTCAAACAGGCCATGCTGCTCACCGGGGAATCAGCGCTCGGCGTGTTGCTGGGTTTGCAGATGAAGGTGTCGCATCACGGGTATATCGGTTTTGCGGCGATGACCGCCCGCAACATCGGTGAAGCCCTGCTGATAGCCGAGCGTTTCGCGCCCTTGCGCAGCACGGCAATCAATCTGCATCTGACTGTCGAGGACGACGCCGCAGCACTGTCGCTGGGGATCGACACGGATCTTGAGCCGCTGCGCGAGATGGCCCTGATTGCGGTCTGCGTCGGGCTTGTGCAAATGAGCACGGCGGTAACCGGCAAGGTACTCACGGGCCGTGCCGAGTTGGCGTTTCCAAAACCGGACTATATCGTCCGCTTCCTGCCCATGATGGGCAGCAACGTGATCGTGTTCGACCAGCCGATGAACCGCATCGTATTTGATGCGGCCTACCTTGAGCTGCCGCTGCTGATGGCCGACCCGGAGGCGACCCGCATTGCGCTGGAACAATGCGAGCGCGAGCTGGCCGCGCTCGGAGAACACGTGCAGCTTGCCGGCCGCGTGCGACGGATTGTGGAGGAAGCCGAGCGCATCTTCCCGTCGCTTGAAGACGTTGCCGGGCAGTTGCATGTTTCCACACGCACGCTCAAGCGGCAGCTCGCCGAGCAGGGTGCCTCGTTCAGCGCGATTCTTGACGACGTGCGCGAGCAGCGGGCATTGCTGCTGCTCGCGCGCAAGAATCTCACCATTGAGCAGGTTGCCGATCGTCTGGGCTATTCCGACGTGGCCAATTTCACCCGCGCTTTTCGTCGTTGGACCGGCACTACACCATCGGGATGGCGCAAAAACTAAAGTCCATCAGGCGCTGCGCAGTTCCTTGCCGGCAAGAGCAGTAACACGCTCGGCAATAAGTGCGCGATTGTCGTGATCCCACGGGTGAAACGCCGGCCGGTAGTAACCGAGATAATCCGGAATCATCTTGCGCATCGGCCCGGGGCTGACGAACGCAAATTCAAAGAAACCGCTGAACGCCTGTCGGTTGAACAGCTCGCCGTCGCGCCACAGAAAGCGCAGATGGAATGCCGAGATAAAGCCGAGGAAGAAGATTGAGACGAGCAACATCACAATGACGCGTACCAGATACGCACCGATACCCTTCCCATATACTGCTCGGTAAACATCGAAAGCCACCGCCTTGTGTTCAGTTTCCTCGACTGCATGCCACAGGAACATCGCCGTTTCGGCTGTGCCGGGCGACTCAAATGCTTCCGGCTCTTTCAGCAGTTGGTTGGCAAGGATGGCCGTGAAGTGCTCCAGAGCGATGGTGATTGCCAGCTGCAACATGTGCGGCAGATATTTAGCTGCCCTGAGCAAGTATTTCTTGGTGAAACCGGTGACTGATGCCATCGGTACGCCGTGTCTTTCCTCCAGCTGTTTGTTGAAGGCTTCGTGTTCCTTGCCGTGCCACGCCTCCTGGGCGATGAAGCTGCGGATGTTTGCCTGCAATTGCGGGGCGGAGATCTTTGGCTGGAGGTTGCGTACGCTCTGGATAAAAAACCGTTCGCCGTCGGGGAACACCGCACTCATTGCGTTGAGGTAGTGGGTGATCCACGGGTTGCCGCGAAACCAGTATTTCGGCGTGTCGTCGGCGAAGTGGAAATCCATCCGCCGGATAGGTATTGGTACGGGCGCAGTCGGTGCAGATGTAGTCTGTGCGGGCGTAGTCATGGCGGCTGGGTTCCTGGGGTGCGTCAGGCGACGTGCAGTTCCTTGTTGCGGTAACTCTCGATGTAGCGATTGATCAATGCACGATTATCGTGCTGCCAGGGATGGAAGTCGCGACGGTAGTAAGCGAGATAGTCCGGAATAATTTTCAGCGCCAGCCCCGGATCGATCAGCATGTAGTGCAGAAAACCCAGTGCGGATTTGTAGTCGGTGAGTTTGCCATCGCGGCGCAGCAGCATGAGCTGGAAGTACAGCTGGTGGGCGGTGAACATCACGGTGACGCGTGCCATCGCCAGCACGCGCGTCCAGTAATCGCCGCCGGTTGCCTGATACACGTCGAATGCCACCGCCTTGTGTTCGGTTTCCTCTACTGCGTGCCAAAGAAACATGTCGCCGCAGGCGCTATCAAGTTCGACCATTATTTCCGGGTGTTCCAGCAACTGGTTGGCAAGGATCGCCGTGAAGTGCTCAAGCGCGATGGTTATCGCGAGTTGTTGTTTGTGGCTGAGCCGACGGCGCACGAACCCCAAACCGCGTTTGACGGTAGCGACAATGCGGTCGAGCGGCAGCCCGTGTTTTTCTGCCAGCAGCGCATTGAAGGCTTCGTGCTCCTTGCCGTGGTTGGCTTCCTGGCCGATGAAGGCGCGGATCTGCGCCTGCAAGTGCGGGTCGGTGATCTGATCCTGAAAATTGCGCACGGTTTCAATGAAAAAGCGCTCGCCATCGGGAAACACGGCAGACATGCCGTTCATGAAATGGGTGAGCCAGGAGTTGCCCTTGAACCAGTAGCGTGGCAGGTCTGTCGGGAATGCGAAGTCCATACGGCGCACGGGGATGCGGGTGAGAGTGTGGCTCATGGGTTGCTCCTTAAAGTAAGGGTAGCGAACTTAGCGCGGTGAAGTCCGGTCATCCAGCCATTTGCCGATATCGGTCATTGCCTCATAGCGTTGCGGCTGCAGCATCAGGGCGTGGCCCGCGCCTTTGTATACCTTGAGGAGGGTGTCGCGGCTCAAGGTGTGGTGCGCAATTTCCTCGGCCGAACTCATCGGAATCAGTTCGTCCTTGCTGCCCTGCAGCACGAACAGCGGTACATGAATCATTTCGATACGCTGCTTGAGAAACTTGTTGGCCTCCATCAGCGCGGTCACATAGTGCGCCGGCAGCCAGGTGTGCGTGACGTAAGGATCTGCCAGCATGAGCTTCTGGACTTGCTTGTCATGCACGATCATGCGCAGTCCGAGATTGGTGGGCAACAATGGCCAGCGCTCGAAATGTGAACCCCACCAGGCGGCCGTAGACAGGCCCCAGTTGGCGAAGATTGCCGGTGGGCGTATGAATAGCAGCTTCGGGTTCGGCTTGTAGCCTGGTGCGGACAGGATCAGGCCGTCGAAAAACACTCGCCGTTGCACCTGCCCGAGCAGGGCGACGGTACCGCCGAGACTTTCGCCGAACCCGAACACCGGTCGATTCGGGTATTCCGCACGCAGTTGGTCGATCAAGATGCCGACGTCGGAAACGTACTTGTCGTGGTTGTAGACGTCGCCGCGCGGGCCGATGCCGTCGGAGCGGCCCCAGCCCTGCAGATCAATGCCGTAAACCAGATAGTTTTTGGCGGCCAGATAGCGACCGAACTCGTCATAGAGGCCAGAGTGCATGGCAGTACCGTGGATGAGCACCACGACGGCGCGCGGTTCGCTCAGCGGCAGCCAGGAACGGCCGAAAATTTTGAGCCCGTCCTGGTTGATGAAGGCGTCTTCCCGCTCTTCGCCGACAAAGGCGGCGATTTCGTCCGGGGGTGGCGCAGGAGCTGGCCGATTGCTCGCGCAGGCGGCCAGAAACAGGGCCAGCAGCACGGCAACGAGGCGAATGGAACGGATCGGCAGCATAGGCCCCCCGGGCACGTTTGGTAGAACCCCTTTGCGGGATCCCTTTGTTCTGATTTTGGCAAGGGTCGTTCGAGGGCGATTGTATCGGCATTCCGGGCGCTGACCAGACTGCGGCGACGGGAAAAGGCCCCCGATCGGTCGGCGCCGGCTTGCCGGCGTGCGGCTGAGCGCTACGCTGTGTCGCCCGGGCCGCTATCCTGGCGGACGGCAGGCCATTCCAGGAGTTTCGGCATGACTTCAACAGCGCGCGATGTCTTTCAGGGCAACTTGCTTGCCGGCCAGGCTGCCTTCATCACCGGCGGTGGCAGTGGCATCAATCAGGGGATAGCCCGCCGGTTTGCCGGGTTCGGCGCGAAGGTCGTGGTGATCGGTCGCACCCAGGCGAAGCTCGATGGCACCGTCCAGATGATTCGCGATGCTGGCGGCGAGGCGCTCGGCATTGCCGCCGATGTGCGCGATTACCCGGCCATGCACGCGGCCGCGCAGCAGGGAGCCGAAGCATTCGGCCCGTACCGGATTGTGGTCGCTGGCGCGGCCGGTAATTTTCTTGCGCCGGCGGCACAACTCTCCAGCAATGGTTTTGCTGCCGTGGTCGATATTGACCTCAAGGGTTCGTTCCATACCTTTCGGGCCACCAGTGATTTTTTTGCCCTGGACGATGTGCGGTGTCTGGCAATTTCTGCACCGCAGGCGGATATGCCGATGGCTTTGCAGTCGCATGTGTGCAGTGCCAAGGCCGGCGTGAACATGCTGGTGCGGACGCTGGCCATCGAATGGGGTTCGCGCAACGTGCGCGTCAACGGCATTTCACCGGGCTATGTTGCCAATACCGTCGGTGCTGATCTGCTGTCACCGGGTGCGGCGCAGAAAGTGACCAAACACTTGCCGATCCAGCGCTACACCACCGTCGACGAGATGGCGGATTTTGCGTTGACGATGGTCAGCCCGCTGTGCCGTTACATGACCGGACAGATTGTGGCGCTCGACGGCGGCGTGTCGCTGCTGGGCAGCGGCATGATGTTCATGATAAGCGGGCAGGGCTGATGAACATTTCTTCTGCGTTTCTGCGTTTCTGCGTGCTGCAGCACGGTTTACTCGGTGAGGAATGCGCGCATTTTCGGATCAGCAAAGAAACGCTGCAGTGTTTCGTTCAGCATTTCGTTGACCCATGTTTCGTTCTGGGTGGCGGTTGGCGTCACCGGAAAGCGGCGGTTCACGGTTGATTTGTAGGTGGTCTCCAGTTGCCGGTTGTCGCGTTGCGCCGCGATGCGCAGCGTAGCGGTGATGTCGGCGCTGGTGGCGAGGGCGCCTGGGGGTACCACATAGCTCAACTGATCAATGCCGATGCGCAGCATGCTTTCGGCCTCGGTGCCGGCCAGCGTGTAGCCTTGTGCCACGAGTCCCGCTGCTGTTTGCGCGCGGATTGCCTCGGCGACATCGTTGGCGGACTGGATCGTGCTCGAATTCCGGTAAACGCCACCGCGTGACCCGATCGTTGCATCCTGGCGATTGTCCTGCACCATCACGTTGATTGAATGGCCGCGTCCGAAGCTTGCCGGTGCGACGGTGATGGTCGGCGTGACATTAATGGTCTGCGGAGTCAGCGTACAGCCGGACAGCAGCAGTGCGGCGAGAAAAGCGGTCGGGAGGATGCGCAAGGGATACCTCTGCAGTTGCGGTGGAAAAGGTGTTGTGGCGTCGAGGTTCGACCACGTGTTGGTGCGGCAGTTCGGCGCTTATTGTCGATCGAAGAGTGCCGCTCAGAGTCAATGGTTGCGACTGACCGCAAGACGCGCAAGCCCTTCGAGCGCCTCACGATAGCGCGAGGCCGGCAAACCGGCGAGCAGGGCGATAGCCTGGTCGGACTGCGCAGTTGCCATGCGGCGGGTGTACGCGAGGCCGCCGCTGCGGCGGACTGCCGCGATCACCGCATCGAGCTGGTCGAGGCCGCCATGGCGGATTGCGTCGCGCACCCGTTGCGCATCAGTGGCGGTGCCTTCACGCATCACGAAAATCAGCGGCAAGGTTGGCTTGCCTTCGGCAAGATCGTCGCCGATGTTCTTGCCCATTTCGTCGGCATCGCCCTCATAGTCGAGCACATCGTCGATCAACTGGAAGGCGATGCCCACATGCTTCGCATAAGTACCAAGCAGGTGCCGGTTGTGCTTTGCTTCTGCTTCGTTGCGCGCGCCCAGCACGGCGCCGGCTTCCGCTGCCGATTCGAACATTTTCGCCGTTTTGGCGTGGATCACCCGGAGGTAGCGCTCCTCGGTGGTGTCCGGGTCGCGCACGTTGAGCAACTGCAGTACTTCACCTTCGGAGATCACATTGGTGCCGTCGGCAAGAATCTCCAGCAGGCGCATGTCGCGCAGTTCGACGGTGAGTTGGTAGGCGCGTGAAATCAGGAAGTCGCCAACCAGCACCGCTGCCGGGTTGCCCCAGGCGGCGTTGACCGTTGGCTGGCCGCGCCGCAGATCCGAGGCATCCACCACGTCGTCGTGCAGCAAGGTGGAGGTGTGCAGTAACTCGATGATGGCGGCCACATTGACGTGGTTAGCGCCGGTATAGCCCCCGGCGCGGGCGGCCAACAGAGCCACCAGCGGGCGCAGGCGCTTGCCGCCGCTCCGGACGATATATTCCGCTACTTCACGGATCAGCGGCACCCGGGTTTCCAGGCGGCTCAGAATGAACTGGTCGACGGCCGCGAAGTCGTCGGCGACCGGGGCCACGATGGCCTTGAATTGCATGGGGTTCCGGGCTTGGCAGCATGGGGGCCGGGTACGCGCCGGCAGGCTGGGGCATGCTAGGAGCGGGGCGGGGGGGCGTCAAGGAAGCCTGGCGCGCGGTGGCGCGATATGCCTTGCCTCAGCCGGGGCCTTTCCCTAGAATTGCGCGCCCCGAACTGTTGCGTCCTGGTTCTGCAAACGGCCTTGTCGGCCTGCCAGGCGCCATCCATAGAGGAAATGCCATGTACGCGGTCATCCGTACCGGCGGCAAGCAGCTCCGCGTCGCCGAAGGCGACGTCGTGAAGGTAGAGTTGCTGCACGCCGACCAGGGTCAGAAAGTCGATTTTGAAGTGCTGATGGTTGCCGACGGCGACAACGTGCAGGTCGGCAAACCGGTGCTTGCCGGTGCCACGGTCACCGGTGAAGTCACCGAGATTGGCCGTCACGACAAGATTCATATCATCAAGTTCCGTCGCCGCAAGCATTACCGCAAGCAGCAGGGTCATCGCCAGTGGTACACGGCGGTGAAGATTACCGGCATCAAGGCCTGACGGGCAGAAAAAGTAGGAGCAGATTGCCATGGCACACAAGAAGGCCGCGGGCTCATCCCGCAACGGTCGCGACAGCGAAAGCAAACGCCTGGGCGTGAAAATCTTCGGCGGCCAGCAGGTCGTTGCCGGCAACATCATCATTCGCCAGCGCGGCACGAAAGTGCACCCCGGCGCCGGCGTCGGCATGGGCCGCGACCACACGCTGTACGCGACGGTCAACGGCACCGTGCAGTTCGAGATCAAGGGCAAGACCAACCGGAAACTCGTTTCCATCATTCCTGCTGCCTGAGTTTGTTCCGGTTCTGCGGAACCGGCTGTGGCGGAACTGGATACTGGATATTGGAAGAGCCCCGCGGTGGCAACGTCGCGGGGCTTTTTACGTTTATGGGCTGATCTTTTTCGGTGATTTTCCGCGAGTTGAGGTGTGGCATGAAGTTCGTTGATGAGGCCGTGATCGAAGTCGTTGCCGGCAAGGGCGGCGACGGCTCCGCGAGCTTTCGTCGCGAAAAAAACATTGCCAACGGCGGTCCGGATGGCGGTGACGGTGGCCGTGGCGGTTCAATCTGGCTGGAGGCCGACGAAAATCTCAACACCCTGATCGACTACCGTTACGCGCGCCTGTTCCGTGCCAACAAGGGCCAGAGCGGCATGGGCGCACAGTGCTACGGCAAGGCCGGCGAAGACATCGTGCTGCGCGTGCCGGTGGGCACTACCGTGATCGATCTCGAAGATGAAACGGTGATGGGTGACCTCACGCACAACCACGAGCGACTGCTGCTCGCGGAAGGCGGCAAGGGCGGTCTTGGCAATCTGCACTTCAAGAGCTCGGTGAATCGCGCACCGCGTCAACACACGCCGGGCACTGCGGGCGAACAACGCAAGCTGCGCTTCGAGCTGAAAGTGCTCGCCGATGTCGGCCTGCTGGGTTTTCCCAATGCCGGCAAGTCGACGCTGCTGCGCGCAGTGAGCGCCGCCAAACCAAAAGTCGCGGATTATCCGTTCACCACGCTGGTGCCTAATCTGGGCGTGGTGCGTGTTGATGCCGAACGCAGTTTCGTGATGGCCGATATCCCGGGCATTATCGAAGGCGCGGCGGAAGGTGCCGGCCTTGGCATCCGGTTCCTCAAGCATCTGGCGCGCACGCGCTTGCTGCTGCACATCGTCGATATCGACCCGCCGGACAGCAGCGATCCGGCCATCGGCATTCGCGTGTTGGTGGAAGAGCTGAAGAAATTCAGCGCTACATTGGCAGAGCGCGAACGTTGGTTGGTGTTCAACAAGATCGATATGATGCTGCCCGAGGATGCCGATGAGCGCATCGTTGCGGTGTGTGCAGCGGTGGGTTGGAGCGGCCGGGTATTCCGTATGTCGGCGCTGGCCAGTGAGGGCACCCGCGAGCTTTGCCAGGCGATCATGGGTCGCCTTGAGCAATGGCGTCGTGAAGAGGCCGAGGATCCGGATGCAGCCGAGCGTGAACGCGCGATGCGGGTTCGCCTTGAGGAAGAAGCCCGGCGCAAGGTGCAGGAGTTGCGTGTCTCGGCGCGTGCCGGGCGCCGCGGCATCGGCGAAGACCAGGGCAACGATGACGACGACAGTGATGACGATGACAGTAACCTTGAGATCATTTACCGATCATGAACCAGCATGATGGCAATGCCGTGAGCCAGCGCGGGCAACTGCGCCGGGTGCAGCGTTGGGTTATCAAGATCGGCAGCGCCCTGCTCACCAACAATGGCCGTGGCCTGGATAGCGACGCGATCGCCGGTTGGGTCGATCAGATCGCAACATTGCGCGCCAGTGGCGCCCAGGTGGTGCTGGTATCAAGCGGCGCCGTTGCCGAGGGTATGGTGCGGCTCGGTCTGGCTGCGCGCCCGGATTCCATTCATGAATTGCAGGCCTGCGCAGCCGTCGGCCAGATGGGCCTGGTACAGGCGTGGGAATCGCAGTTCGCACGCCACGGCCTGCATACCGCGCAGGTGCTGCTGACCCATGACGACCTCGCCGACCGGCGTCGCTATCTGAATGCACGCTCGACACTGCGCACGTTGCTGGGGTTCGGCGTGATCCCGGTAGTCAACGAGAACGATACCGTCGTCACCGACGAAATCCGTTTCGGCGACAATGACACGCTCGCCGCGCTGGTCACCAATCTCGTCGAAGCCGAGGCGCTGGTGATTCTCACCGATCAGCAGGGCATGTTCGAGCGCGATCCGCGGGTCGATCCTGCGGCGCCGCTGATTCGTGAGGCGCGTGCGGCCGATGAGTCGCTGGTGGCCAAGGCAACCGGTACCAGTGGCACTGGCTTCGGGCGCGGTGGCATGGCGACGAAAATTCGGGCAGCGCGGCTGGCGGCGCGTTCCGGTGCCCGCACGGTGATCGTCGGTGGGCGCATCGACAACGTCGTGACGCGCGTTGTTGCCGGTGAGGATGTCGGCACCTTGCTGTTGCCGGACGCCGAGCCGGTCGCTGCCCGCAAGCAGTGGATCGCCGGGCATTTGCAGATGCGCGGTACGCTGGTGCTCGACGACGGCGCGGTGCGCGTGTTGCGCGATGGCGGCAAGAGTTTGTTGCCGGTGGGTGTGCGCGAGGTGCATGGCGAATTCTCGCGTGGCGAGGTTGTCTCCTGTGTCGATGGCGGCGGCCGCGAAGTGGCCCGCGGGCTTATCAACTACGGCGCGGACGAGTCGCGGCGCATTGCCGGTGCACGCACCGCGCAGATCGTTGAGCGTCTGGGTTATATCGATGAGGCAGAGATCATGCATCGCGACAACATGGTTGTCTTCTGAGCGATCGTTGCGGCACAGTCGCGGGGCATTTGCGCACATAAAAAAACCGGCCTGAGGGCCGGTTTTTTTGTTTCGTTACTGCGCGTCGATCAGGACATCTTCTTGATCGCGGCGTTCAGGCGGCTCTTGTTGCGGGCAGCCATGTTCTTGTGGAAGATGCCCTTGTCGGACACGCGATCCAGAACCGATGTCATTTCGCGGTACGCGGTGTTTGCTTCTTCCTTCTTGCCGGAATCGATCGCGGCACGCACTTTCTTGATGTAGGTGCGGGCCATGGAGCGCAGGCTGGCGTTGTGGGCGCGGGCTTTCTCCGACGTGCGGGCGCGCTTGCGAGCCTGTTTGGTATTGGCCACGGTGTTGCTCCTCGAATGCGGTATTCGCTAAAAACTCTCTGGAAGGGCGCGGGAACCCCGGAAGGGTCCGGCGCGAGGGCGGCAAATATGCCCGCGACACCGGGCCTTGTCAACGCCGAGCTGCCTGTTTTGCGTGGTTAATCCGGGGCTGGTTCGCTACACTGCCGCGCTTTCTGCGCCCCGATTTTCAGGTGCCCGTGCGGTTCGATGCGCGCGGGCATGGATGGAGCTTTGGATGAAAGTGCCGCCGGGTGGTGATCAAGAGGACAGGAGCGCATGGCGCAGCCGCCGGTGACGGGGGGGCAGGAACCCGGGTTGCAGGGTGGGGGCGGCGGTCGCCGCTCGCTGATGCAGGCGGCCGGGGTGGTCAGCATCATGACCATGCTGTCCCGGGTGCTCGGCCTCGTCCGTGACGTGGTCATCGCCAATGTCTTCGGGGCCTCTGCGGCCACCGATGCCTTCTTCGTTGCGTTCAAGATCCCCAACTTTTTACGCCGCCTGTTTGCCGAGGGCGCCTTTGCCCAGGCTTTCGTGCCGGTGCTGTCGGAGTACAAAACCCGGGGGCCGCACGCGGCGGTGCAGGATCTGGTCGACCGGGTGGCCGGGCGGCTCGGGTTCATCCTGCTGCTGGTCACCGTTGCCGGGATCGCCGGTGCGCCGCTGGTGATCGCCCTGTTCGCGCCGGGGTTTATCGACGAGCCCTTCAAGTTCGCGCTCGCCGGCGACATGCTGCGCATCACTTTTCCTTACCTGCTGCTGATTTCGCTGACTGCCCTTGCGGGCGGCATCCTCAATACCTATGGCCGCTTCGGCGTGCCGGCCTTCACCCCGGTGCTGCTTAATCTGTCAATGATCGGCGCGGCGCTGTTGCTCACCGACTACATGCCGGCCGGCAAGGAGGTGATGGCGCTGGCTTGGGGCGTATTCATTGCCGGTGTGGTGCAACTGGCCTTCCAGTTCCCGTATCTGGCGAAGATCAACCTGGTGCCGCGGCCGCGCCGCGCGGGTGACCACGAGGGCGTTGGCCGGATCCTGAAACTGATGTTGCCGGCGATGTTCGGGGTCTCGGTCGGGCAGATCAATCTGCTGCTCGACACCATTCTGGCGTCGTTCCTGGTGACCGGGTCGGTGACTTGGCTCTACGCCGCTGAACGCCTCACCGAGTTGCCGCTCGGCGTTATCGGTATCGCCATCGGCACGGTGATTCTGCCGAGCCTGTCGGAAAAACACGTCAACAAATCCGGCGAGGAATTCAGCCGTACGCTCGACTGGGCACTGCGCCTGACGCTGGTGGTCGGCGTGCCGGCGGCCGTGGCCATTGGGGTAATGGCCGAGCCGTTGTTGCAGGCGCTGTTCCAGCACGGCAGTTTTACCGCGACCGATGCAGCGAAATCGGCCGCTGCGCTGCAGGCTTTTTCATTGGGCATCGTCTGTTTCATGCTGGTCAAAGTGCTGGCACCGGGCTATTTCGCCCGCCAGGACATGATGACGCCGGTGCGGATCGGTATCCGGACGATGGTTGCCAACATGGTGTTCAACCTGATCCTGGTGTGGTGGCTGGCGCATGTGGGTCTGGCGCTCGCCAGCTCGCTGGCGGCCATGCTCAACGTCTGGTGGCTGTATACCGGGCTGCGACGCAACGGCAGCTTTGTGCCGCAGCCCGGCTGGAGCCGGTTTGCCACGCAACTGGGTGTTGCGTCGCTGCTCATGGGGTTGGCGGTCTGGGCGCTGTGCGACCAACTGGGCGGGCGCTTCTCGGCCGGCTGGTTTGATCGTGTCTGGTCATTGACGGCGGTGGTCTCGGCCGGGATGGCCGTGTATTTCTGTGTGTTGTTTGTTTTTGGCCTGCGCCCACGGCACTTTCGCCATTGAGCGCCATTGAGCGCCATTGAGCGCGTCATCAAGCGGCACTGGGCCTTTTGCGTTACTGATACTTCGCGTCCCGTATAATCGCGCCCTTTCCCCATGAAGACCGGGACCTGCGCTGCGGGGCCGGCACCCGGAGTCCCGATGGAGTTGATCCGCGGCACGCACAATCTGCGCCCGGCGCATCGGGGTTGTGTGGCCACCATCGGCAACTTCGACGGCGTCCACCGTGGCCACCAGCAGATTGTTGCCGACGTGGCGGCGCGCGCACGCGCCCTGGGCGTTGCCTCAACAGTAGTGCTGTTCGAGCCGCAGCCACAGGAATTTTTCGCCGGTGCGAGAGCGCCGGCACGGCTTATGCGCCTGCGAGACAAGCTCGCAGCGCTGCGGGCGCTTGGCGTTGAGCGGGTGTTCTGCATACAGTTCAATGCGCAGTTTCGTGCGCTTACGGCGGGTGAGTTCGTCGAGCGCCTGCTGGTCGATGGTCTTGGCGTGCGCCACCTGGTGATCGGTGATGATTTCCGGTTTGGCGCCGGCCGCAGTGGCGATTTTGCTCTTCTTGAGAGCGCCGGGCAACGCTTTGGCTTCACGGTGCAGAACACGGCCAGCATTGTCATCGCCGGCACACGGGTCAGCAGCACGGCAATTCGCGAGGCGCTGGCGGCGGGGGATTTTGCCCGCGCGACAATGTTGCTCGGCCATCCGTACGAGATAACCGGTCGGGTGTGTCACGGCGATGCGCGTGGCCGCGAAATCGGCTTCCCGACGGCCAATGTTGCGCTACACCGCCTGCGCTCGCCGCTCGCGGGTGTTTACGCGGTAGAGGTGCGCGGCATCAACGGCGTGGTACTCACCGGCGTGGCCAATGTCGGGCGTCGCCCGACGGTCAGCGGCATCGAGGAGCGCGTCGAGGTCCATGTGTTCGATTTCATGGAGCGAATTTACGGCCGGCATATTGCCGTGCGATTCCTGGCGCGGCTGCGCGACGAAATGCGCTTTGACGGCATTGATACGCTGAAGGCGCAGATTGGCCGTGACGTGGCCGCCGCACGCGCTTTCTTTGTCGACCGAAAGCGCGTTGATGATAATTTTGTCGAGAACCAAAAGCAGCAATAACGTCCCGAACGACAACCGGAATGGATACGCCACTGGCACCCCGATGACGACTGACTACAAGCCGACCCTGAATCTGCCGGAAACGTCTTTCGCGATGAAGGCGAACCTTGCCCAGCGTGAACCGGAAACGCTGAAGAAATGGCGGCAGCAGGGCCTGTATCGCGCGATCCGCAATGCCCGTGCCGACCGGCCGAAATTCATCCTGCACGACGGCCCGCCGTACGCGAACGGATCCATCCACATTGGCCATGCCGTTAACAAGGTGCTCAAGGACATTATCGTCAAGGCGAAGACGCTGTCGGGATTCGATGCGCCCTATGTGCCGGGCTGGGATTGCCACGGCCTGCCGATTGAGCTGAATGTCGAGAAGAAGTTCGGCAAGCCGGGCCAGAAAATCGATGCCGCCACCTTTCGCAAGGAGTGCCGAAAATACGCGCAGGCGCAGATGGAAGGCCAGCGCACGGACTTCATGCGTCTGGGTGTGTTCGGTGATTGGGAAAAGCCCTACCTGACCATGGATTTCCGCTTCGAGGCGGACATCATCCGCACGCTCGGCAAGATCATCGCCAACGGCCACCTGCACAAGGGCAGCAAGCCGGTGCACTGGTGCCTTGATTGCGCCAGCGCGCTGGCCGAGGCGGAAGTGGAATACGAAGAAAAAATCTCGCCGTCGATCGATGTCGGGTTTGGTGTTGTCGATCTTGCCGAATTCAATCGCCGCACGCACCTCGCGGCGGCAGGCGAAGTGATGGTCGTGATCTGGACGACCACGCCCTGGACGCTGCCGGCCAACCAGGCGGTGAGCGTGCATCCGGCGCTCGATTATGTGCTGGTTTCCGGCACGCAGAACGAAAAGCGCGTGCAGATCGTTGTTGCCGAAGCACTAAAGGGCGCTTGCCTTGCGCGCTACGGCATTGAGGATGCGCAGGTGCTCGGCCACTTCAGGGGCGAGCAGCTCGAACACCTCAAGTTGCAACATCCATTTTACGCGCGCCAGGTGCCGATGATTCTCGGTGAGCATGTGACCACCGATGCCGGTACCGGCTGCGTACATACCGCGCCGGGGCATGGGCAGGACGATTTTATCGTCGGCGCGAAATATAATTTGCCGGTCGACAACCCCGTCGATGGCAACGGCGTGTTTGTGCCCGGCACGGAACTGTTCGCCGGTCAGCACGTCAACAAGGCCAACGAGCCAATCATCGCGAAGCTCGCCGAAATGGGCGTGCTGCTTGCACACAAGCACATCAAACACAGTTATCCGCACTGCTGGCGCCACAAGACGCCGATCATCTTCCGGGCAACGCCGCAGTGGTTTATTTCGATGTCGCAGGCGGGGCTTGCCGAACAATCGCTGGCTGAAATCCGTCGGGTGCACTGGGTGCCGAACTGGGGGCAGGCGCGCATCGAGGGAATGATCCAGGGGCGCCCGGACTGGTGCATCTCGCGCCAGCGCACCTGGGGCGTGCCGATTGCACTGTTCGTGCACAAGGACACCCAGCAGATGCACCCGGATACGTTGGCGCTCATCGAAAAGGTGGCGCGGCTGGTTGAGCGGGAGGGCATCGATGGTTGGTTCAATATCGATGCGCGCGAATTGCTCGGTGCCGATGCGGAAAATTACGTGCAGGTGTTCGATACGCTCGATGTCTGGTTCGATTCCGGCGTTACCCATGCCTGCGTGCTCGATTCGCACCCGGAACTGCACAGCCCTGCCGATTTGTATCTTGAAGGTTCCGACCAGCATCGCGGCTGGTTCCAGTCGTCGCTGCTCACATCGGTGGCCGCGAAAGGCGTAGCGCCGTACAAAACAGTACTGACGCACGGCTTCACCGTCGATGCACAGGGCAGGAAAATGTCCAAATCGCTGGGCAATGTCGTGGCGCCGCAGGAGGTGATGAAGACGCTCGGTGCCGACATCATCCGCCTGTGGGTTGCCGCCACCGACTACCGCGGCGAAATGACAGTCTCTGATGAAATTCTCAAACGCATTGCCGACTCCTACCGCCGTATCCGCAACACGTCGCGTTATCTGTTGTCGAACCTGAACGGTTTCGATCCGGCAGTGCACAGTGTGGCGGACGCGCAGTTGCTTGAGCTTGATCGCTGGATACTGGGCCGCGCAGCAGCGCTGCAGAACGAAATCGTCGCCGCGTACGACGACTACAACTTCCACCTTATCTACCAGAAAGTGCACAATTTCTGCGCCGTGGACTTGGGTGGTTTCTATCTCGATGTCATCAAGGACCGCCAGTACACCATGCAGGCGGATTCGCTGGGGCGGCGTTCGGTGCAGACGGCGTTGTTCCACATTGCCGAAGCGCTGGTGCGCTGGATTGCGCCCATTCTCTCGTTTACCGCCGAGGAAATCTGGCAGGCATTGCCCGGTGCGCGCAGTGAGAGCGTGTTTGTTGCCGAGTGGTATGCGTTGCCGGCGGCGATTGCCGACGGTGCGCTCGCGGTCGCCGATTGGGACACCGTGGTTGCGGTGAAGGTAGCGATCAACAAGCAACTGGAAATGGCGCGCAATGATGGTGTGATCGGTGGCAACCTGGAGGCGGAAGTCGAGCTGTGGTGTGCGCCGGAAGTCCGTCGTGCCGTCGACAAGCTTGGCGATGAGCTGCGTTTCGTACTCATTACGTCGGTGGCGCAGGTGCACGATCTGCATGCGGCCAGCGGCAATGGCACCGAGCTCGACGGATTGCGGGTGCGGGTGACGAAATCCACACATGGCAAGTGTGTGCGTTGCTGGCATTATCGGGCCGACGTCGGCGCGCACGCGGCGCACCCGGAACTTTGTGGGCGTTGCATCGAAAACGTGGCGGGCAACGGGGAGCAACGTCGCTATGCGTGAATCATCGGTGTCTGTTGCGGGGGTTGAGCCGATGCAGAAACGGCTCGTGCGTACGGTGCTTTGGCTCGATCTGAGTATCCTCGTCATTGTGCTTGATCTGTGGACCAAGAGTCTGGCGGTGGCGCACCTGTCACTGCACCAGCCGGTGGCGGTGTTTCCGCACTTCAATCTAATGCTGGCGTACAACAGCGGTGCAGCGTTCAGTTTTCTTGCCGACGCCGGCGGCTGGCAGCGGTGGTTTTTTGCGGGCATCGCCGTCGCGCTCACTGTGTTCATGACGGCGTGGATCTGGCAATTGAAAGCAGGGCAGCGCTGGCTGGCCTGCGCACTGGCGCTGGTGATCGGTGGTGCGCTCGGCAACCTCTGGGATCGCGTCACATTGGGTTATGTCGTCGATTTCCTCGATGTCTGGTGGGGCGACTATCATTTTCCGGCCTTCAATATCGCCGACAGTGCCATCACTGTCGGGGCGCTGATGCTGATCGGTGAGATGCTCTTCAACCCGGAAAAAAACGAGGAGAAGTCGGCGTGAACGAGCCGCTGCGCATCGGTGCCGATACGAAGGTGACACTGCATTTCACCCTGCGGCTCCTCTCCGGCGAGATCATCGATTCAACCCGCACGCGCGGCCCGGCGACGTTCACCGTCGGCGATGCAAGCCTGCTGCCGGGCTTCGAGCGCGCCTTGCTGGGGCTGAAAGCCGGCGATCGCCGTTCGGTGGTGATCGATGCGCGAAGCGGATTTGGCGAGCACAATGCCGATAACGTACAGGTGATGGATCGCAGCCTGTTTGCTGCCGATGTGACGCTGGCGCGTGGCCTGATGCTCTCGTTTGCCGACAAGAAGGGTGAGCTGCCGGGTGTTGTCACTGCCTTCGACAACAATCATGTGACGGTTGATTTCAATCATCCCCTGGCCGGCCGCGAACTCGGCTTCGAGGTGGAAATTCTCGGTGTCGAAGCTCTGGACGCGACAGTCGTGCTTCGTGCCGTCGCTCGCGTGGAGGAAGAATCGTGAACGTTTTGCTCGCCAACCCGCGCGGCTTTTGTGCCGGCGTCGATCGCGCCATCGACATTGTCAATCGCGCCCTCGAGGTGTTCGGTGCGCCGGTGTATGTGCGGCATGAAGTGGTGCACAACCGCTTCGTTGTCGATGACCTGCGGGCGCGCGGCGCGGTGTTTGTCGAAGAACTCGACGAGGTGCCCGATGACGCGCTGGTTATTTTCAGCGCACATGGCGTCTCGCGGGCGGTGCAGGACGCGGCGAAGTCGCGCGGCCTCAAGGTGTTCGACGCCACCTGCCCGTTGGTGACCAAGGTGCACATGGAAGTGATCCGCTACGCGCGCAGCGGCCGCGAAACCATCCTGATCGGCCACGCCGGCCATCCGGAAGTCGAGGGCACCATGGGTCAGTACGATGCGCGCCACGGCGGCGCCATTTATCTGATCGAAGACGAAGAGGATGTCGCGACACTCGTCGTGCGCGATCCGCAGCACCTCAGCTACGTGTCGCAGACCACCCTGTCGGTCGACGATACCGCGCGCATCATCGAGGCGTTGCGCAGTCGATTTCCCGCCATTCACGGCCCGCGCACGGACGACATCTGCTATGCCACGCAGAATCGTCAGGATGCGGTGCGCCAGTTGGCGCTCGAAGCGCAGGTGGTGCTGGTGGTCGGCTCGCCCAACAGCTCCAACTCCAATCGCCTGTGCGAGCTGGCCGAGCGCTGCGGCGCCCGCGCTTTCCTGATCGATGGTGCCGATGACATCCGTCCCGAATGGGTCGCCGCTGCCGCCACGGTCGGCGTGACCGCCGGCGCCTCCGCCCCCGAGGTGCTGGTTGCCGGGGTGTTGGCGCGGCTCCGAACCCTGGGCGCCGACAGCGTCAAGGAAATGGCCGGCCGGCCGGAAAACATCACCTTCTCGATGCCGCGCGAACTGCGCGGCTGAATTTTTCCCCGGGGCGCACCGCCTCTCCTACCGCTCCACCATCTCAGTGGCGATTCGCGCCCTGCCATCCGGGCTGCCGCCGTCCGAGCCTGCTGGTGGTCCGCCCGGTTGACCGCCTGTCCCTCTTGACGATGCATCTCCGCCTGCGTCGGCTAGATTTGCCGTCGATTGTCAGTAACTGGCGGATGCCGTCAGTTGTGATGTCAGCGTCACTCCGAGTGTGCGGTCCGTCGCAGCCTCGCCCCGGCGGTTCCCGCCGATCGACTCGCAGGCCCGACCGTCGTGCTGGTTTTGTCGGAAAGACGAGCAGGAAATATAGTGAGATCAGTGAGTTGCATCCGTATGGCAGGGCAGTGATGAACGCAGTGATTGAGCGGACGAGCGGCAGGCGGACGGCCCGGGGGTTCACCCTGATCGAGCTGCTGGTGACTTTGGTCGTCATCGCCGTTCTCGTTTCGATCGGGGTCCCCATGTACGGTTCCTTCACCCGCGATTCTGCGGTGAGCGGCGCCACCTCGGAGTTGGTCGGTGCCATCAACGACATTCGCTCGCGGGCCGTTGCGGAGCGCACCACGATGAGGCTCGAGCGCCTTGGTGCCGGTGCCGATGGTGACTGGAGCGCAGGCTGGCGGGCAGTCCGCGTGTCCGATGATGCCGTCCTGTATGTCGTTGATCACGCCGCCTCCTCAGCAACGGTGTTGGAGACGACAACCCCAAACAACAGTGTCACCTTCGACCGCGAGGGGCGGGTGACGCCCCCCCCTTCCTTCAGCGTGTATCCGGCAGGCGCGGAGGCGGGAGACCCCGGCCGGGTGATCGTCGTCAATGCCCTGGGCCGCACAACCATTACCCGGACATCGCACCCATGACACCGGACAACAGGCAGGACAGCCGCATGGGCAGGAGGCAGGCCGTGAGCAGGCAGGCCGGGTACAGCTTTTTCGAAGTGCTGGTGGCGATGCTGGTGCTGGGCATCGCCGTGATGGGTTTTGCCGGCCTGCAGGTGCGTGCGCTCGATTCGACCGGGGTGGCGCACACGCGCTCGCAGGCAATGACGATTGCCTCCGAACTGGTGGAACGTATCCGGGCCAATCCATCGGCGCTGGCTACTTACAGTACGCCGGGGCTCTATGGCGTTCCGGCGGTCATTCTTCCGGCCGGCGACCCAACGAGTTGGGGGACTACCTGTTATACGACGAACGCCAATCAAAACGGCTGTGCTCCGGCGGTCATGGCGACCTTTGACGTACAGGAAATTCAGTACCTTGCCAACGAACTGTTGCCGGCCGGTCGCGTCGATCTGCGCAACTGCGCCGGTGTTGCCGGTACGCCACTGGATCGCTGCGTCTTTGTTTCCTGGAGCGGCACTGATCCGGCCAACTGTACGGACAATGCAACACCGAACTGTGTTGCCATGCGAGTGATGGCGCAATGAAAACAATCCCGAGAACTTCTCACCGTACACCCGGTTGCTGCGGCTCTGGCCGGGCGCAGGGCATAGGTCTTGTTGAATTGATGGTGGCGATGGTCCTGGGGGCGCTGGTGGTGGCCGCCGTGGTCCAGATTTTTTCGGCCAACAAACAGACGTTCCGCATGCAGGACGCCATGTCGTTGACGCAGGAAGGCGGTACCTACGCACTGGATTTCATCGCCCGCGACCTGCTGCGTGCCGGGTTCCCCGGCTATCCCACGGCGACGCAGGCGTTTGACTGGACAAATATCGCAAATGACGTGGTGACAGCCGCCGGTACGCACGACACCCTGGCGGTCGTTTATGCCCCGCAGGTGGCCGGCGAGACTTTCTGCACCGGCGAGAGCGTCGGTGCCGCCACCCTCATCAGCAACCGATACTGGGTTGCACAGAATGCGGGTGGCATCAATGAATTGCGGTGCCAGGGTGCAGTCCCCAACGGCGGAGGCGGATTCGATCTTACCGGTACGCCGCAGGTCCTGGTCGACAACGTCGAGAGTTTCCAGGTGCTGTACGGGGTCGACCTTCAGCACAACCCGGCGGATCCGGCGGCCCCGGGCGCCTGTGCCCCCAGCACCGCGCAACCCACGGCCTACATAAGAGCCTCGGAGATGGCGGCTGCATTGGCCCGTGGCGCCGCGCCGCCGCCAGACTGCCTGGCGATGAGCCAGTTGCAGGTGGTGCGCAGTGTCCGCATTGCGCTGCTGCTGCGTACGCCAAACGATGCGGGCGCGGTGGTGCCGGCGGGCCTGACCTACACCGTGCTCGAACAGACTGTTCCGCAACCCGTGCCGGCCGATGGCCGCCTGCGTCGCCTCTTCACCAAGACGGTCGCGTTGCGCAACGTTGAGGAGATCCTGTGATGAATCGCCAGCATCGGGTGGACATGCCAGCGCGCAGGCGGCGCGGGCCATCGCGGGAGCGGGGCATGGCGCTGCTCATCGCGCTGATCGTGCTGATCGTTGTTTCCATCCTCGGGGTGGCAGCGATGCGTGTGGCGCTGTTTCAGAGCCGGGTATCGGTGAACAGCCAGACCGAGAACCTGGCGTTTCAGGCCGCCGAATCGGGGCTCAATGTGGCGCTGACGCAGGCGCGCAACCAGATCAATGCGGTTCCTCCCATTCTGCCGTCGAACCCTGCGCATCTGTTCAATCGGGCGGTGAACGTTAATCCACAGCGCGTCTGCCAAGACCCGGACGGCGTCACCATCAATGTTTATTCCGACGGCATTACCAATGCCGATGGGGCTCCGGATTTCAACGCCGGGAGTGACTGCCCCGCGTTGCCGGGCAGCAACGCAACAGTGACCACCGTGGTCGGGCTGGCACCGCCGGATTCCGGCGCCGGACAGCTCCAGGCGTTTGATCAGAAGTACGGCGCCAGCCTGATCCTGATCCAGGTACGCGCCTATGGCGCCGTGCCGAATACCAATGTGACATCTGTGCATGCCCAGGATTGGGGCATGCTCGGCCCGTCGGGCGACAGTGAAGGGGGTTGATATGAACAGGCACCTGATGATGCATCGACTGATAGGAATTCTCCGCGCGCAATGGTGGTCAGGCGGTCCGCGCACCTGTCTGGCTCCGGTGGGCGCCTATGCCTGGGTTCTGGCTGCCCTGTTGTCGTCGACGCCGGTGCATGCCGATGACATCGACATCTATACCAAGGGTGGGGTCAGTACCGGTGGTTCGGTTATCTCGGTCGTCACCAACACGGCCAAGTCGACCGCGTGCAGCTTGCTGGATGCGAATTGCAAGGCCAGTACCCCCAGCCGGTTCACCGACACCCTGTTGAACCAGATCAACTACAACATGAAGGATGCGCTGCGGGCGGTCGTCACCTCGGCGCCGCCAGAGGTATTGATCAATCTGACCGATTACGCCAACGACGGCACCCGGGACGTTGGCCAGATTGCCCAGGAGCAGATACGTGTCGGCGCTGTGATCAGTACGCTCTCCTCGGGCACGCTCAGCAGTCCGATCGACAAGCGTATTGCGGCATCGGCCCACGATGCCGTGCAGCGGGCGGTCGGCAGTGTGAGCCTGACCGACGACCTCTACATCGGGATCCTGCCGGCGGGCTCGTCGCCCTACGGCGATACCATCGCCGGAAGCTGGACCTCATCCGGCGGGGCCGGGCTGGGTGGTACGGCAGCGGATGGTATCGAGGACAGTGTGACCACGGAGGCCAACTGGCAGGCTGCCCCCGGCAATGGCAACAGGGTCTATTACTACAAGCACACCTCGGCATCGTCCACGACGCAGACCTTTCTGCTGGACGCCACTGCAGCAGCGACGAGCAACCCGGTGCTGTTCCTCATCGACCAAACGGACCCGACGGTGGTCAAGCAACTCAATGACGATCGCTATTACAGCTCTGTCTGCCGCGCCGGTACCACGTTGCAGACCAGCGGTCCGAAGATCGGGTTGTGCAAGGCGGCGGGCTCGCCGCCTACCTATGAAAACAAGATCGTCACCATCGACAAAAACGCGACGATCAATGCGACCGGTTTGGTGAAGGATCGTTTTTACAAGTTGGTCGTGGCCACGCGCGATGCCGGCCAGGCTGACAGTTTTACGCTGACCAAATCGGCGGGTGGCGATGGCCAATTCTGGGATACGGACACGCCGCCGGCGGCGGGCACGCTGCAGAGTTCCGGTTTCTACTTCCCGGACGTTCGGATTCCGCCCGGTGCGACCATCACCAAGGCCAGGCTGGTATTCACCAAGGCAAACAGCAACACCAGCTCGCTGACCTACACCGTTGCGGGCATTGATACAAACGTTTCTGCCGGTGACTTTGCCGTCCAGGATCTGAACTCACGCACATGGTCGTCACGCGATATCGGATCCTGGGATATCACCGGCGCCGAACCGGAACTGCAGGTCACGGATCTGGTGGAGGAGCAGGTCAATCGTAGCGGTTGGTGCTCGGGCAACGGTCTGGCGTTCAAGGTCTCGCGCACGTCCGGCACCTCGTGGTTCCTGAAGGCCACATCCTACGACACCGACCCGGCGCAGGCTGCGCGTCTGGTCATCGAGTTTGATACCACAAGCGGCGACGCCACGGCCTGCAAGACCAATCGCACTGTCACTCTGGCCGTGGGGGCCATGTCGGAAGACGTCAATCAGTTTTCCAGCGGAATGATGGATGTCCACAAGGACAAGATGCCGGAGAGCATCACGGCAACGAGTATCGACGAGCGCGCAAACCTCTGGTTCAGCAGTGCGACCAAGGTCGGTTTGCGCTTCGCGCTGGCACCTGTTCAGCCGGGTGCGAAAATCGTCTCGGCGAAACTCAAGCTGACCGCGACCAGTGGCAGCCCGCAGCAGATCCGGGTAGCCGGCATCCTGAACAAGAAAGGCAATGCCGAAGCATTTTTCCTCGATGCGAATCATCTGGATACGCTGAGCACCACGGATGAGCTCGAATGGAACGTTTCGTCCTGGACGGCAGGTACGGTTTACGAGAGCCCGAATCTTGCCGACATCGTGCAGGCGCAGATCGATCAATCGAACTGGACCAACGAGAACACGCTCGGCTTCGTCTTGCGCGGCACGGCGGCCGGTGTCAGCAAGGCCTGTGCCTGGGAGCGCAACCTGTCGGCCGGCATTGCCGGTGTCGATCCGGCCCAGTTCGGCAGCTGTGCAGCCCGACTGGAGTTGGTGATTGATGACATGGGCACGTCGGTTCAGACCACCGGCCGCAACGTCCTGGTTCAGCGCGTGCAGGACCTGCCGATGAGCGGATTGCAGCCCATGGGTGAGGCATACCTGAAAAATGCCCGTTACCTTGCCGGCCAGTTCAGCGGCTTCGCCACCGACAACGTGGTAGACCAGGGCAGCGTGGACACAGGGACTCCGGTGCCGCCGCAACTGGCGACCGACGCTTGCGCCAGCAATACCCTCGTCTATGTCGCCGACAACAACGAAGACGCCGATCTGGCAGGTGATCTGGCCACTCGCTACAGCGATTTTGCGACCAGCGTCGGTGCATCGACCAGTTGCAGTGTGTCCGGCAGCTCCGCGAAAAACTGCGTCATCGATGCTGCAAAGATCCTGTACGAGGGTTTCGATCCGGCAGGCGCCGCCAGCAAGGCCTCCGTGCGCACCTATACCGTCAACTTCGGCGCCACGGCCGGTGGATCCGGTGGCGGTGAGGGCGCGGTGGACTGGACGCAGAACGACCCGGGTAGCGGTACGCTGCGTTCGGTTGCCGACGGCGGTGGTGGTGCGTCCAAACAGGCCAGTTCGTCCGCGCAACTTGTCAAGCAGTTGCTGGCACTGATCAAGCTGGTTTCGGATTCCGGCGCCAGTGTGGCGGCACCTGGCATTTCGGTGAACGCTCTGAACCGCTTTGAGCATCTCGATCAGCTCTACTACACGTTGTTCAAACCATCCACCCGTGTGGACTGGACGGGCAACCTCAAGCGCTACCAGTTGTTGAACAGTGTGGTGGCCGATGCCTATGGCGCTCCCGCCATCGATTTGGTCAACGGCTCCTTTTTCATGAGCACGGCGTACAGTTTCTGGAACGCGATGATGGATGGCGCCGATGTCACCCTTGGCGGTGCGGCCAGCAAGAACACTGCGAGTACCCGGCGCATCTTCACTTATCTGGGCGCCAACGGCAGCTCCCTTGATCAGGCGTTGACCGAGGAGATTCTCGACACCAACACGGCCATCGACGAGAACGTGCTCGGTATGCCGCTGCTGCCTGACTACCTGGTCGCGGGCGGCTCGCTGGCAACCCAGGCGCAGATCGATGTGCGGCGCACGGAAATCATCAACTGGTTGCGGGGCACGCCGGCGGATAATTCGGAATTCCGCTGGGGCGCCGCGATCCACAACTCGCCACGGATCGTCGCGTACGACAGCTCGCCGTCGAACACGGCCATCACGGTGTTTTACGGCGACAACCGTGGCCTGTTGCATGCAGTCAATGCCGGCCCCTACACCAGCACCGACACTGCCGTGAACCTGGATACCGTCACCGGTGGCGGCAAGGCCGGCAAAGAGTTGTTTGCGTTCGTGCCGCAGGAGCTGTTGAGCAACGCCGGCAAGCTGCACCAAAACACGCAGTCGATTACCAGTACCGGCTACATCAATGGCATGGATGGCGATTTCACCCTGCTGCGTGATGTCGACACAACAACCGGTGCGCTGAGCAGGGTGCTGTTGTTTGCCGGCATGAGGCGCGGCGGCAGCAACTACTATGCGCTTGACGTCAGCAACGCACACATCAACGCCACCGATCCCAGCCCGACGCTGAAGTGGGTGATTGACGGCGGCACCGGCGACTTTGTCGATATGGGGCAGACCTGGTCGGCGATGTCGGTCAACCGTATTTTCTGGGCTGGTCACAGTCGCCGTGTGCTGGTCTTTGGTGGTGGCTATGACCCTGCCTTCCATGACGACGGTTCCTATGACAACAAGCTCGGCGTTGGTTTCACCGATACCGTGCAGAAGGGTTCGCAGCTCTACATCGTCGATCCGGAAACCGGCGAGCTGATCTGGAAGAGTTCGCAGCTGAGTGTGAGTGAACATCCGGCCATCGCGAACATGAAGTACAGCATCGTCGCGACCCCGCGGCTCATCGACCGCAACGCTGATGGCGCCTATGACGCCATCTACGTGGTTGATCTGGCAGGGCAGGTATTCCGCTTTGATCTCGACAAGGCAGCCAACAGCGCCAGCACCCTGATCAAGAAGGTTGTGTTGGTTGCAACCCTGGGGGCAACGGTGGCCGGTGCGGATCCGGTGCTGGACAACCGGCGCTTCTACGATTCGCCAAGCGTTGCCTTCCTCGGCAGTGACATCCTGTTGGCGCTGTCGTCCGGCTATCGCGAGGAACCCCATTCAACGGTGACGCGGGAAGCCTTCTTCTTTCTCAAGGACAAGGGCGCCTTCCAGGCGGTGCCTGCCACCAATCCGACCATCACGCCGGCCGCGCTCGACAACATCACCACCAACGCGGTGACCGCACCGGCCGACATGACCAAGCCGGGCTGGTATTTCAATTTTGACCAGGCCGTTGCCGAGAAGGGGATCGGCAGCCCGATCATCTTCAACAGCGGCATTCTGTGGTCCACCTATGTGATTGAGCCCAGCAGTTCGGCCTGTGTCCCGGATATCGGCAAGACGCGTCTGTATCTGGTTGGCTTTGACGGCATCGGCCTGACGACTCCGCTGGAGACCAGTACGACGCAAAGTCGCTTCCGGGACATCGGGTTGCCGGGGCTGGCCGACACGGCGCAGATCATCTTCAGTGAAGGAGGGGAGCTCGATGTGGCGGTGGGTGTGCGCGTCAACAGGGGCGCGAACCTGTGCGCGCCAGGGGTGAACTGTCCGTTCGGTGGTGCCGCCTTTGGGCAGATGCGCCGGTCGCGCTGGTTCATTGTCGACGAAGATTGAGGACAAAAGACGTGAACTCATATTTGAATGTGCCCAGGCAGCGCGGCTTCACCCTGATCGAGCTGGTGGTCGTGGTGGCCATCATCGCGATCATTGCGGGCATCGCCATTTCAGCTTTCTCCGGTGCCGGCAGGCAAGCGGAGCAGTCCCGCATCATGGCGGAGATCAATTCCCTGAATGACGCCATGAGCCGTTACTACCAGGGTTCCTACTCGTACACGGATGCCACCATGACAGCATTGCGTGGTGGCGTGAACGTCAATATTGCCGCCAGCCCGAATTACACCGTGACGCTGGATAATCTGACCGGGCAGACGTATGACCTGGTTGCCCGCCCGGTCACGGGTAGCGTCGTGGCCGGTACGGGCGCCTACTCGATCGACGAGACGGGCAGGCGTTGTTACTACCCCGGAAACGACAGCGCGGATCCGGGGGCCGATGCGGCGACATGCCAGGCATGGTGAGGCAGGTCTTTTTTACTCGCAGCTGATGGCCTGCGTGCGTGCCCGCCCGGCGGCGTTGATCACAATTGCCCTGCCGGCGCTCTTTCCGGGCACGCAAAAGCGGAACGTACCGTTTTGCCGGTAGCGCCCGTTCGAACGCAATGCAACGTAGTGGGTGCGGGCAAACGCACGAAAAGTCACCCGGATACTGTCTGCCCCGGCTATATGGATGTGATCGATGATGTCGTCGGCGCGGGCGGGCTGACCGTCGCGATCATCGTCAAAGAATGTCGCCATGGTGCCGCTCCAGGCGGATACGCAGGTTGCGTTTGCGTCCGTCGGGCATATCGAGATATTCCTGCCCGCCGACAGGGCGGAGGCTCGCGCCGTATTGAATGTGTGCAGGTAACCACTCACCAGGGCGTGCATGCGCGCGTCACGCACGAGCGCCTGCATTGCCGGGGTGCCGATGCCCAGGATGATAGCCAGCACGGCTGCGGTCACCAGCAACTCGATGAGGGTGAAACCACGTTCCATGTCGACGGCCTCCGATGCAAACTGCCCGCCATGCTGCGCAGGGAGTCGGCACCGTGGCAGCGGTGATCCGCCCGCCGTCGATTGCGAGGAACAGCCTTCATGTCACCGCGATTTGCCATTCTGGGTGCCGGCATTATCGGCCTGCTGACTGCCCGCGCGTTGTTGGCGCGCGGCCATCGCGTGCTGCTGGTCGATCAGGGCGCGCCGGCGCGCGCGGCATCCTGGGCCGGTGGTGGCATCGTGTCGCCGCTGTATCCCTGGCGTTATGGCGAGGCCGTGTCGGTGCTGGCTGCCGGCGCGCAGCAGGCGTACGCACAACTGACGCAGGAGCTGCGCACGGAAACCGGCATCGACCCGCAATACAACCCGTGCGGGATGCTGATGATTGCGCCACCCGATATCCCCGCTGCGCTGGCCTGGTGTCGCCGTCAGCGCCGCCGGGTGATCCGTTATGCCGCCGACGGCCTCGCTGCCGTGCAGCCGGGTCTCGGTGCTGCCGAGGAAGGGCTGTGGATGCCGGAGGTCGGCAATGTGCGCAATCCGCGTTTGTTGCGCGCACTGCTGGCGTCGATCGCGGTGCATCCGGCGGCCAGGTGCCTGTGGCAGGCGCGAGTTGCGTTGCAGGCGGGCGATGCCGACGCGCAACTGCGCGTCAACGGTCGGGAAGAAGTGTGCGATGCCATTCTGGTTGCCGCCGGCGCCTGGTCGGCAGGCTTGCTGCGTCCTTTCGGCGTGGCGCCCGCGATCGTGCCGGTGCGCGGGCAGATGATTCTGTTCGCACCGCAACCGGGACTGCTGCGCTGCATGGTGCTGAAGGATGGCCGGTATCTCATCCCGCGACGTGACGGACGCATTCTTGCCGGCAGCACGCTCGAATACAGCGGATACGACGCAACGACCACGGCCGAGGCGCGCGCGACGCTGCTGGCGGCGGCCATCGACATGCTGCCGGCGCTGCGCAGGGCAGAGATCGAGCGTCAGTGGGCTGGGTTGAGGCCAGGTTCGCCGGCGGGCATCCCGTACATCGATCGGCTGCCGGGCACGCGTGTTTTCGTCAATGCCGGGCATTACCGCAATGGCCTGGTGCTGGCACCGGCAGCCGTGGCGCAGGGCGTGGCGATGTTGCTGGGCGAGGCGCTGCCGTTCGACCCGACACCCTATGCGCTGGCCGCGCGGCGCGACATGCTGGTTTGCTGAAGAATCAGTCGGCCTCGTCGCTGCCGCTGTCGAGGCCGAGTTTCTGCAGGCGATAGCGTAGCGAGCGGAAGGTCATGCCGAGCCGCCTGGCGGCAGCGGTGCGGTTCCAACGCGTTTCGTGCAGTGCCTTGAGGATCATGTCCTTCTCGATCCGTTGCAGGTAATCCTCCAGTGCCTCGTCGGGTTGCTGCGCCGGGCGTTCATGCGCCGGCGGGAGCCTGGCTTCGGCCGGCGCCTCGCCCAAACGCAGGTGTTCAACGCCAATGTGGTTGTCGTCTGAAAGCGTGACGGCGCGCTCCAGAATATTCTCGAGTTCACGCACGTTGCCGGGAAACCGGTATTGGCTGAGGGTGGCGCGCGCTGCCGGCGACAGCTGCGGCGTTTCGACATGCCACTCGCCGGCAAGCTGGCCGAGAAAATGTTCGGCGAGTACGAGGATGTCGCTGCCGCGTTCGCGCAAGGCGGGTACGTCGAGTTGAATCACGTTGATCCGGTAGAAGAGATCCTGGCGGAAGCGTCCGGCTTCCACCTCCTTATGCAAGTCTTTATGCGTGGCGCTGAGGATGCGTACATCAACCTTTACCTCTTTTTCCGAACCGATCGGGCGAACCGATTTTTCCTGGATTGCCCGCAGCAGCTTTACCTGCATGCTGAGCGGCAGGTCGGCGATTTCGTCGAGAAACAAGGTACCGTGATTGGCTGCCTGGAACAGGCCCTCACGATCGGCTGTCGCGCCGGTGAAGCTGCCTTTGCGATGGCCGAAGAATTCGCTCTCCATGAGTTCAGACGGGATCGCGCCACAGTTGACCGCCACAAACGGATGCTCGGCACGCGCGCCGAGACGGTGGATCAGGCGGGCTACCATTTCCTTGCCGGATCCTGACTCGCCACTGATGAATACCGGCGCCTGACTGCGCGCCAATTTGCTCACTTGGGCGCGTAGCCGCTGCATCGGTGCGCTGTTGCCGACGAGCTCGTTCCGGGCATCGTCGGCAGAATCGCCACGGCCGGCACGCCCGTTGCTACGCTGGCGCAGTTTCAGTGCGCTTGCAACGAGATCCCGTAAACGCTGCAGATCGACCGGTTTGGAAACGAAATCGAATGCGCCTTCCTTCAGCGCCGCGATGGCCGTTTCCATGCTGCCGAAGGCGGTGATCATGGCGATCGGTGTGCCGGGGCAATGCTGCTGGACGTAACGGACGAGATCCAGTCCGTTGCCGTCGCCAAGCTGCATGTCGGTGAAGCAAAGATCGAATTCAGTGGTGCCGAGTTTCTTGCGTGCGTCGGCAAGCGATGCGGCCGTTGTGACCTGGATATTCATGCGCGACAGGGTGAGCGCGATGAGTTCCCGGATATCCGGTTCGTCATCGACAACGAGGGCGTGACTTCGTGTCATCGTGCTCGCTCAGTTGGCGATTCGCTTGGGGTGAGAAAATGTTATCTGGAAATGGCCATCGGCATTGCTTTGCGCTGGTGGAATATAAGCCAAACGCGCGCGATTAGCCTCGCACAGTTCCCTGGCGATGTATAGGCCAAGGCCGGTGCCCCTGGCGTCGGTGGTGAAGAACGGCTCGAACAGGTTGGCTAAATTCTCCGTCGCGATGCCGGGCCCGTTGTCGATAATGCGCAGGATCGGCAATTCGGTTACCGCCGCAGTGCCGACTTCGAGTACAACCCGGCCCTTGCCGTGCAGGGCGCGACCGTGGCGCAGGCCGTTGTCGCAGAGATTTTGCAATATTTGTTGCAGGTGGTTCGGGTCGAAACGAACCTGTACCGAGGGAGCCTCTGCGCGAATATCGATCTCATCGTTCGGTGTGTGCGTGGCAAGGTAGTCGGTACGGAACTGATGCAGCCACGGCACCAGATCGAGCAGGTCCGTGCGCGGCGTCTGCCGCCGCGACAACCGCAAAACGCTTTCGACGATACGGTCCAGGCGTAATGCCTGCTGCTGGATGATCTCCGCGAGACGCCGATCGTCAGCCGTCAGTTGCGGCGACTCATCGAGTAATTGTGCTGCGTGCGTGATCGCAGACAACGGGTTGCGGATTTCGTGCGCGATACTGGCGGTGAGGCGGCCGAGCGAGGCCAGCTTCATATGCTGAAGGTGCTGGGAAAGTGAAGTCATGTCTTCGAGGAATACCAGCGTCGCGCGGTGGTCGCCGAGGCGAACCGACGCCATGCTGGCGTCCACCTCGGGGCCTCCGGCGTGGTTGCGCAACGGAGGGGAGCGTTGGGATGGCTCGGCCAGCCACGCGGCAATGCGCTGTGCTAATTCCGGGCTGATGGCATCAAGCTGAACGGCCGGCTGCCAGTCGTCCGGTGACAGCATGTGCTGGGCAGCACTGTTTGCCAGGCGGATTGTGCCCTGGTTGTCGATCACGAGGATGCCCGTGCGCATGCGCTGGATGACGTGCGAGTTGAGATTCTCCAGCTCGCTTAGTTCCTGGGTGCGCTGCGTAGCCAGAGCCTCGCTGGCCTGCAGTCGTCGGGTCAGTTGGTTGGTGGCGATGGCGATGCCGAAGAACGCGAAGCCCAGCAAGCCGACCTGCGTGCTCCCGCTCGTCAGCGGCAGGTTGCGCGACAGAGCGAAATAAAATTGCACGTAAAGCATGGCGAGGGTCGCAGTGGCAGCCACGACCAGCGCAATCCGGCCGGGCAGGAGAATGGCGCCGGCAGCGACGGTGACAACAATCAGTGGCGCTACTGTGCTCAACACCCCGCCGCTGGCGTGCGCCAGCACGGTCAGCGCGACGATGTCGATGGCGACGAGGATGGCGCCCTGCAGGTGTTTGCGCCCGTCAAGCATGCGCACCAGCAGCGATGACGCCAGACTCACGACGAAGTAGCCGATGCTCGTCAGCAGGAAAATGTCTGGCCGGTAGCTGCCGAGGCGCTCTGCCCGATCAAGGCTCATGACGAAGAGCAGCACCAGTGCTGCAGCAAGGAAAACGCGGTAGTAACTGTAGATTGCCAGCGGCCCCAGGCGCTGACTGGCTGGCCCGGTAGTGTGGGTGCTGCGGTCCATTGCCTGCGGTACTCGTGGGTTATTTCGCGCGCGATTTGTTTATTGCGGCCCGAGTTTGCGGACGTAGTCGTTGAGGTGCTCAGGGCAGCAGAAGAACAGGTTCTGGTAATGCACGCCGTTGCTTTCCGGCGCATGAACCCCGCACTCGGTGCAGCGGGTGATGGGCGCCTGCGCCGGCCCGGACTGCGGCCCGGCCGGCGGCTTGGCCTGGCCGGGCGGATTACGCAACCGGCGGAACAGGTACCAAGCAACGGCGGCGATCGCGACGAGCAGTAATAAGCGAGACATGCGGGATCTTCCGGTGTGGGATGATGGCCCAGTCTACCGTATGCGCCGCGGTGGTTTCGGGGCCGCCGCTTTTCTACGAGAATCAACGCCTTCGTTCAATAGTCCGGACCACCATCGATGATCTTGCGTACCGTAATGGCCCAGGTGAACCTCCTGGTGGGTGACATCGACGGCAACTGCGATCGCGTCATTGCGGCGGCGCACAGGGCCCGGCGTGAGCATGCGGCACAGGTCGTGGTTTTCCCGGAACTCACGCTCACCGGCTACCCCCCTGAAGACCTGCTGCTGCGCCCGAGCCTGGTGCCGCGCGTGGCTGCTGCAGTTGCGCGGCTATGTGCCTTTACAAGCGCCGAGCCGGGCCTGCTGCTGGTGGTGGGTGCGCCGCGGCCGCTGGCCAGTGGCGCCCCTGGTCTTTACAACAGCGCGCTGGTGATTATCGACGGCGCTGTCGTCGGCGAATACGACAAACAGGAGCTGCCGAATTATCGGGTGTTCGACGAGCGCCGCTATTTTGTGCCCGGCAGCGCCCCGCTGGTGGTTGCGGTTGCCGGTGTACGCGTGGCGATCGCAATCTGCGAAGACATCTGGTTCGCCGGGCCGCTGGCGCAGGCCCGTGCTGCCGATGCCGAGGTGGTGCTGGTGCTCAATGCCAGCCCGTTTCACGCCGGCAAACAGGTTGAACGCGAGCAGATCGTGCGCGAACGGGTGCGTGAGACCGGCTTGCCGATCGCCTACGTCAACCTGGTCGGCGGGCAGGACGAACTGGTGTTTGATGGCGGCTCGTTTGCCATGAATCGTCAGGGGAAGGTTGTTGCGCGGGCGCCGCACTGCACGGAGTCCCTGTTGGCGGTCGATTTCGCGCAGGGTGATTTTCAGGGCGCGGATTGTGCACCGGTGCCCACGGCAGACCAGTCGCTGTACGATGTCTTGGTGCTGGGCGTGCGCGATTACATCAATAAAAACGGTTTCCGTGGTGCGCTGTTGGGCTTGTCCGGTGGCATCGACTCGGCGCTGACCCTGGCGATCGCCGTTGATGCGCTCGGTGCTGATCGTGTCGAGGCGGTGATGATGCCGTTTCGCTATACCGCACAAATAAGCATCGACGATGCTGAAGAGGAAGCGCGGATCCTCGGCGTGGGTTTCCGGGTGATTCCGATCGGGCCGATGTTTGATGCATTCATGGCCGGACTCGCCGAATCATTTGCCGGTACGGCGCGCGATACTACCGAGGAAAACCTGCAGGCGCGCTGTCGTGGCGTGTTGTTGATGGCGCTCTCGAACAAGCAGCATTACATGGTGCTCACCACCGGCAACAAAAGCGAGATGGCAGTTGGCTACGCGACCCTCTACGGGGACATGGCCGGTGGCTTCGACGTGCTGAAAGACGTGCTGAAAACTGCCGTTTTCCGTTTGAGTGAATACCGCAATGCGCTGGCAGTGGCAAACGGGGAAGCAGCGCCGCCGATCCCTCGGCGCGTCATCGAACGCCCACCGTCTGCCGAGCTCGCGCCTGACCAGAAAGACAGCGATTCGCTGCCGGCATATCCGGTGCTTGACGAGATCCTGCGGTTATATGTCGAGGAAGATGAAAGCGCCGAGCAGGTGATTGCACGCGGGTTCGACAAGGACACGGTTTACCGTGTGGTGCGCATGGTTGATCGCAACGAGTACAAGCGGCGCCAGGCGGCGATTGGGCCGCGGGTAACGAAACGTGGTTTCGGCAAGGATCGCCGCTATCCGATCACCAATGCCTGGAAGCCGGGAATCTGACGGACGCGTTCAGTCGATCAACCCGAACGAAACAATGTGTAGCCACGACGGCCCTTCGGCATTGCGGCCCTCGGGCACATGCAGGGTACCGTCGGCGTGCAGCCGTGGGTGTTGCGGGAAATTCAGTTTCAGCAAGGCAAGGAAATGCTCGGCGGCCTGTGTTTCGCCGAGCCGGTGATTGCACTCGCTCGAAATGACCAGCGCATCACCAAGAGACGGCGCGGTCGGGTAGTTCTCCAGCACGTAGCGCGCGCGGCCAAGCGCGCCGATGCAGGCGCCACGGCGCACGTAGTACCAGGCATTGCCGATTTCCTGTTCGGCCAACTGGTTGCGCAGATACAGCATGCGGGCGCGGGCATCGGGCGTGAACGGGCTTTGCGGGTGGCGCGCTATCAGGGTGGCGAAATCGCCATATGCCTCACGCAGCGTCGACAGGTCCCGCAGCGCCGGGTTGACGGGCGAGCGCCGTTCAAGCACGCCGCTCTGCATCCAGTAATTGGCGAGGCCCTTGATGTACAGCGCATAGTCGGCGTGCAAATCGCCCGGATTCTGGCGCAAAAAGCGCGCGGCCGTGGTGGTGGCAGCCGGATAGTCGAGGGCGCGCATCTGCGCGTACATCATGTCCAGCTGTGCTTGCGCCGAGTAACGCCCGAACGGGAAGCGCGTCTCGAGATCCTGCAATTTGCTCTGCGCGGTAACGAAGTTGCCACGGTCGAGGTTTTTCTTTGCTTCGGCGTAGATCTCGCCCTCCGTTTGTTCCTTTTCCGGTTTTGAGGCACAGCCGGCAGCCAGCAGCGTGGCCAGGAGGGTCAGGATGAACAGTCGGCGGACGCTTGCGAGCATGGTGGCGGGGCTAGAATACGGGGCTGACATTTAACCACAGGCTTCCGGGCAACGCATGGCACTGACACAGAACCGTATCGCGCTGGATGCCACCGTGCCGGATGCACACTCCGGCAAACGCCTTGACCAGTCGGCAGCGGAATTGTTCCCGGGTTACTCCCGTTCGCGCCTGCAACAGTGGATTGAATCCGGTGAATTGACCGTCGATGGTCAGCAACAGACGGTCAAGCACCGGATGATCGGTGGCGAGCGTTTGGTGTTGCACGCTGGTGTGGAAGTCGTCGGCGACTGGGTGGGCGAGGATCTGCCGCTGGAGATCGTTTATGAGGACGAGGACATCCTCGTCATCGACAAGCCCGCCGGTCTTGTCGTCCATCCTGCTGCCGGCCATGAGGCCGGCACCCTGGTCAACGCGCTGTTGCACTACGACCCGTCGCTGGCCGCGCTGCCGCGTTGCGGCATCGTTCATCGGATCGACAGGGAAACCACCGGCCTGCTGGTGGTGGCGCGCACGCTGGAGGCGCACACCGCACTGGTGCGCCAGTTGCAGGACAAGTCGGTGTGGCGCGAGTACGAGGCGGTGGTGAATGGTCTGGTCGTCCGTGACGGCCGCGTCGAGGCACCGGTTGGCCGCCACCCGATTGATCGCAAGAAAATGGCGGTTGTCGTTGGCGGCAAACCGGCGGTAACGCATTACACCGTGCTGCAGTGTTTTCGTGCGCACAGTCATTTGCGGTTGAAACTTGAAACCGGCCGCACTCACCAGATTCGCGTCCACATGGCGCACATCCGTCACCCACTGGTGGGCGATCCGGTCTATGGCGGTCGGGTGCATATGCCCGCCTATTGCACGGCTGGCCTCGCCGAGGGGCTGCGTGGTTTTACCCGGCAGGCGCTGCACGCGATACGGCTTGGCCTGGTGCATCCGCGCAGCGGTGAATTCATGGGTTGGCACGCGCCCTTGCCGGACGACATGGTGGTATTGCTGGATCTGCTGGCCGAGGATGCGAGGATCAACGGCTGATGGCGCCCTGTGCCCGCGAGAACATTTCCCGCGACTGGCTGGTTCCGGTATGGCCGGCGCCGGCAAACGTGCACACGGTCGTCACCACGCGGCGCGGCATTGACGGCCCTGATGGTGATCAGGGCGACGGCAGCGTGCCGCCCTATGATGGCTTCAATCTCGCGCTGCATGTCGGCGATGATGCAACCGAGGTGCGTACCAATCGCGTGCGCTTGCAGCAGGTGCTGGGTCTTGCGCGCCAGCCGGCGTGGCTTGCGCAGGTGCATGGCATTCAGGTGGTCGATGCGGCAACGGTTGATCCTGCGCTGCCGCCGCCGCAGGCAGATGCATCCTTCACGCGCGCAGCCGGCGTCGCCTGCGTGGTGCTGACCGCCGACTGCCTGCCGGTGGTGCTCGTTGCCCGTGACGGCACGGTGGTTGGCGTTGCCCACGCTGGCTGGAGAGGCCTGTGCGACGGTGTGATCGAAGCGCTGGTCGCGGCCATGGACATACCGGGCGCCGGCCTCAATGCCTGGCTTGGGCCCTGTATCGGCCCGGCGGCCTACGAGACTGGCGCCGAAGTACGGGCGGCGTTCGTTGCCCATGACCGGCGCGCTGCCGCCGCCTTCAACGCGATCACGCGCGCTGATGGCACACCCGGTTATCTTTGCGATCTCTACGCGCTCGCCCGGCAGCGGCTGGCCGGGCTCGGCGTGCGTACCGTGGCCGGCGGCGAGCATTGCACGGTAGCGGAAAACAGCCGCTTTTACTCGTTCCGTCGCGCCCCGCTGACCGGCCGTTTTGCGACCTTAGTCTGGCGCGATTGATGCCGGTCAGCGTCGGCGTTTCTGACTGGCGTCAGCCCCGGCAACCTTGAAACGCTGCCAAACTGCCTCATCTTCTGGCCGTCACCATCCGTTTTTCTTGAGGCATCCCGATGCGCCCTGATCGCATGACGTCCCTTCTGCAGCAGGCGCTGCAGGAATCACAGTCGCTGGCCGTGGGCCGTGACCACACCCAGATCGAGCCGGCCCATCTGCTGGTCGCGCTGCTTGACCAGCAGGGCGGTTCGCTGAAGCCGCTGTTGTCGCAGTCCGGCGTCGATCCGGTGCGTGTGCATCGCGAGCTCGAATCGCTGCTGCAGAAACTGGCGACGGTGCAGACGCCAACGGGTGAAGTTACCGTGTCGCAGGATCTGGGTCGCGTGCTGAGCCTCGCCGAGCGTCTCGCGCAGCAACGCAATGATCAGTTCGTTTCCAGCGAAATCGTGCTGCTCGCCATCCTCGACGATCGCGGTGACGCCGGCAAGACGCTGAAAAAATGTGGCGCCGACAAAACGAAGCTTGAAGCCGCCATCAACGCCATGCGAGGAGGACAAACCGTGCAGGACGCCAATGCCGAGGAAACCCGGGGAGCACTCACCAAATACTGCATCGATCTGACTGCGCGCGCGGCAAGCGGCAAACTTGATCCGGATATCGGTCGCGATGAAGAAATCCGGCGCACGATCCAGGTATTGCAGCGCCGTACCAAGAACAATCCGGTACTGATAGGCGATCCGGGTGTTGGTAAAACAGCGATTGTCGAGGGTTTGGCCCAACGCATCGTCAACGGCGAGGTGCCTGAAGGTTTGAAGCGCAAGAAAGTGCTGTCGCTCGACATGGGTGCGCTGATCGCCGGAGCGAAATTTCGCGGTGAGTTCGAGGAGCGCCTCAAGGCGGTGCTTAACGAGTTGTCGAAGCAGGAAGGCAACATCATTCTGTTCATCGACGAGATTCACACCATGGTCGGCGCCGGCAAGGCCGAGGGCTCGATGGATGCCGGCAACATGCTCAAGCCCGCCCTTGCCCGTGGCGAGCTGCATTGCGTTGGCGCCACCACGCTCGACGAATACCGTCAATACATCGAGAAGGATGCCGCGCTTGAGCGTCGATTCCAGAAGGTGCTGATCGACGAGCCGTCGGTTGAGGACACCATCGCCATTCTGCGTGGCCTCAAGGAGCGCTACGAGGTTCATCATGGCGTGACGATCACCGACTCAGCGATCATTGCTGCCGCGCGCCTGTCGCACCGGTATATTTCCGATCGCAAGCTGCCCGACAAGGCTATCGATCTCGTTGACGAAGCTGCCTCGCGCATCCGCATGGAAATCGATTCCAAGCCGGAAGAAATGGATCGCCTGGAACGCCGCCTCATCCAGTTGAAGATGGAGCGCGAGGCGCTGAAGAAGGAAACCGACGAGGCGGCGAAAAAGCGCCTCGAAAAACTTCAGGCAGATATCGCCGAACTGGAAAAGGATTATTCCGATCTTGAGGAGATATGGAAGGCCGAAAAGGCGACGCTTGCCGGTGCCAGCCAGGTGAAGGAACAACTCGAGCAGGCTAAAACCGAGATGGAGGCGGCGCGGCGCAAGGGCGATCTTGCGAAGATGTCCGAGCTGCAGTACGGCAAGATACCGGCCTTGCAGAAACAGCTTGAGGCGGCGGAGAAAGGCCAGTCGGAGCCGGCTGGTAAACAGTTACTGCGCAACAAGGTGACGGAGGAGGAAATTGCCGAAGTGATGTCCAAGGCAACCGGGATTCCGGTGACGCGGATGCTGGAGGGCGAGCGCGAAAAATTGTTGCGCATGGAAGAATCACTGCACGGCCGCGTTGTTGGTCAGGACGAGGCAATCAAGGCGGTGGCCGACGCGATCCGTCGTTCACGCGCGGGCCTTTCCGATCCGAACCGGCCGAATGGCTCGTTCCTGTTTCTCGGCCCCACCGGTGTCGGCAAGACCGAGTTGTGCAAGGCGCTGGCCGGGTTTCTGTTCGATTCCGAGCAGGCACTGATCCGCATCGACATGAGCGAGTTCATGGAGAAACACAGCGTGTCGCGGCTGGTTGGCGCGCCGCCGGGGTATATCGGTTATGAGGAAGGTGGTTATCTGACCGAAGCGGTGCGGCGTAAGCCGTACTCGATCATCCTGCTCGACGAAGTCGAGAAGGCCCATCCGGACGTATTCAACATCCTGCTGCAGGTGCTTGATGACGGTCGCCTCACCGACGGGCATGGGCGCACTGTGGATTTCAAAAATACAGTGATCGTCATGACTTCAAACCTTGGCTCGGACCTGATCCAGAATCTCGCCCGGGAGGGCGGCACCTACGAGGAAATGAAGACGGCGGTGATGGAAGTCGTCAGTCGTCACTTCCGGCCGGAGTTCATCAACCGACTGGACGACGCCGTGGTGTTCCATCCGCTGTCGAGCGCACAAATCCGCGGCATTGCCGACATCCAGCTTGCCGGCCTGCGCAAGCGGCTTGCTGAACGCGATCTTGCGATTGAAATCAGCGACGAGGCGATGGATCGGTTGGCGGCGTCCGGTTTCGATCCGGTTTACGGTGCGCGGCCGCTCAAGCGCGCGATCCAGCGGGAGATCGAAAACCCGCTGGCGCAGGCGATCCTGTCGGGTCGCTTCCTGCCCGGCGATCGTATCGTCGCGGCGATCGAGGGCGATGCGCTGGTATTCGAGAAGCGCGTGTGACGCAGGGTGTGACGTGGTTCTCGCGGCGGTGAATTTTTACGACCGCCACGGGAACCGCTGTGCGATCCCCGCGTCACAGAGTCACGCAACGACTTTTCTCATCAAATCGGTATCGCGCATCAGCGCGTTGCGGCGATAAGGAGTCTCACCATGCAGGTTCAGAAGTTTCTCGTCAGAGCTGTGATTTATCTGTCGATTGCCGGTAGCGGCGCCAGTTTTGCCGATGATCGCGACACCGAGCGCAAGGTGGGTGCAAGCGAAACACGTACCTACACAGTGGGCAACGACAAGCTGCGCTTTTCGGTCAAAGAGCGGGCGGCCCTGGAGCGGTACAGCAGCAGCGAGAGAACGGAGCGGTACGAGCACGATGTTGATGAGGCAGACAGGGACGGTAAACGGGACAAAGCAGGCAAGCACAAGGACGGCAAGCACAAGCCGCTGCCGCCAGGCCTGCAGAAGAAGGCTGCGCGCGGTGAGGAACTGCCGCCGGGCTGGCAGACGAAAATTGCGCGCGGCGAAGTGATGCCGGAGACGATTTACGCGGCAGGCGTGCCGCTGACGGCAGAGACCCGCAAGCAGTGGCGACTGCCGGCGGATCCTAAGGGAACGGTGACCATCGATGTTGACGGCGAGATTGTCCGGGTAGTGCAGGCCACGCGGGAGATCATTGATATCCTGCGTGGCAATCGCTGATCGGTGGGTGCTGCCCGGTCAGGGCTTTTGGGTAGGTGCGGCCGCCGCGCCGCCCCCCAGCTTCTGAAGCTGCTCGCACCGTCGCAGCTCGCTCTCTGCGAAATCGATTTGCGCCTGCATTTCTTCGGTTTTCAGCGCGCGTGGCTTGCCTTGTGCATCTAGCAGCCGAATGCGTCGGCCGGACTTTAGCGTATCGAGGTTCTGGCGGTGCTGTTCGCAGGCCTTCTTGTTGGCTTCATCCATGCCGGGGGCAACCAGACTGACTGGTTTCCCGTCTTTCTGCGCGTTCTGTGTATCCTTTGCTGCTTTGGTGGCCGCGCGGTTTTTGTTCAGCTGGTCGATCTCGGCATCGGCATCGGACGAGGTGGTGTCGGTCACCTTCACGGTGGTCGCCTTGGCGCCCTCCGGTGCCTTTTCCCCGTAATGGGTCACGCCCCCGGCATCGACCCATTTCATGATCGTGTCTGCTTGAGCTGGCGTCGCCAGCAGCGTCAATGCGCCGGCGGCCATTATCGCCGCCACCGTGGCCTGCAACCTGTTCATGTTCCTAACCCCTTGTTGTATTGAGGAATTGACGGATGTTAGCACGGGCTCCCCCGAGTACCGCTGCGGCATTGCTTGCTTGACAGTCGGCAAGCCTGTGCGAGAATTCCGCGTTTGCCACAGGCAGACGGCCATCCGCGGGCAACCCCCCGAAAGGCCGCCAGGGGCGCACACCTTGCCCGCCAGCAAGGTGTTAGTCAGCAGCAACACTGCATTTTCTCCCGCTCTGATGCACGTCGCAGTTCCGGTGAAGCAAGTTTCGCCGGGAATCGGGCTTCTCCCCCAACGGGCAGAGCCCCGGCCGTGCCGTAACGAGAAGTAGCCCAGGTTGACGGTTCGGCCGTCCCCGCGGCGGGTCGGTCCTTGCGAGGCCGCCTGCGCGGGGCGTCTTCGTTGCCGTCGGCGTATCAAACAGACAGCGCGCAACAGATGCGTCAGCAGACGCGCAAGAGGTAACGAGCAGTGGAACAGTTGTCCGGTGCGGAGATGTTGATCCGCTGCCTGCAGGACGAGGGCGTTGAATACGTCTTCGGCTACCCAGGCGGTGCCGTTCTGCATATTTACGACGCCCTTTTCAGGCAGCAGCAGGTCAAGCATGTGTTGGTGCGCCACGAGCAGGCGGCCACGCACATGGCCGACGGCTACGCCCGTGCCACCGGCAAGCCAGGGGTGGTGCTGGTGACCAGCGGCCCCGGTGCGACCAATGCGGTCACTGGCATTGCCACGGCCTACATGGACTCGATCCCGATGATCGTGCTGTCCGGTCAGGTGCGCAGCGACTGGATCGGTGACGATGCTTTTCAGGAAACAGACATGATCGGTGTCTCGCGTCCGATCGTGAAGCACAGTTTTTCCGTACGCAACGCGGCCGACATTCCGGATATCGTCAAGAAAGCATTTTTCATCGCCACCACCGGCCGCCCGGGCCCGGTGCTGATCGATATTCCGAAGGATCAGACTGCTCCGTCGGTGAAGTTCCCGTACGAGTATCCGAAGAAAGTAAAAATGCGCTCGTACAATCCGGCGGTGCGCGGTCATGCCGGGCAGATCCGCAAGGCAGTGGACTTGCTGCTTGAAGCGAAGCGCCCGGTGATCTATGCCGGTGGCGGTGTCATTCAGGGCGAAGCCTGTGCGCAGCTCACGGAATTGGCGCACATGCTCGGTTTTCCGGTGACCAACACCCTGATGGGGCTCGGCGCCTTTCCGGGCACCGACAAGCAGTTCCTCGGCATGCTTGGCATGCATGGCAACTACGAAGCAAACATGGTGATGCACCACGCCGACGTCGTGTTCGCTGTTGGCGCCCGGTTTGACGACCGGGTCACCAACAGCACCAAAAAATTCTGCCCGGATGCGCGCTTTATTCATATCGACATCGATCCGGCGTCGATTTCCAAGAACGTTCGCGCCGACGTGCCGATAGTTGGTTCTGCCGAGCAGGTGCTGACCGACATGATCGCTCTGCTCAGGCAGACCGGCGAAAAACCGGATACGAACGCGCTGGACTTGTGGTGGAAACAAATCGGCGACTGGCGCCAGGTTCATGGTCTGCGTTATGCGAAAGACACGGATCCGATCAAACCGCAGCAGGTTATCGAGACGCTGTACAAGGTGACCAAAGGCGGCGCTTACGTCACTTCGGATGTCGGCCAGCACCAGATGTTCGCGGCGCAGTACTACAAGTTCGACAAGCCGCGGCAGTGGATCAACTCCGGCGGTCTTGGCACGATGGGTTTTGGTCTGCCGGCGGCAATGGGCGTGTTGATGGCCTACCCCGATGCGACCGTCGCCTGCGTTACCGGCGAAGGTTCCATCCAGATGAACATCCAGGAACTCTCTACCTGCAAACAGTACGAGCTGCCGGTGAAGATCATCAACGTGAACAATCGCTCGTTGGGCATGGTGCGCCAGTGGCAGGACATGCAGTACGAGGGCCGTCATGCACACTCCTACATGGAGTCACTGCCGGATTTCGTCAAGCTGGCTGAGGCTTACGGTCATGTCGGCATGAAGGTCACCGCACTTGCAGACCTCGAACCGGCGATGAAAGAGGCCTTCAAACTCAAGGATCGTCTGGTGTTTATGGATATTTATGTCGATCCGGAAGAGCACGTCTACCCGATGCATATCAGCGATGGCGCCATGCGCGACATGTGGCTGTCCAAGACGCAGAGGACTTGAGTCATGCGCCGTATCATTTCAATTCTGATGGAAAATGAGTCTGGCGCATTGTCGCGTGTTGTCGGCCTGTTCTCGCAGCGCGGCTACAATATCGACACACTCACCGTGGCGCCGACCGAGGACGCGACGCTGTCGCGTCTGACGCTAACCACGACCGGAGACGAGCAGAAGATCGAGCGGATCACCAAGCAGTTGAATAAGCTGGTGGAGGTGGTCAAGGTGGTCGATCTCACCGAGGGCGCCCATATCGAACGTGAGCTTATGCTCATCAAGATGAAGGCAAGCGGTGCGCAGCGCGCGGAACTCAAGCGCACCACGGATATCTTTCGTGGCCAGATTGTCGATGTCACTGCCGCTGTCTATACCGTGCAGTTGGCAGGCACTTCGGACAAGCTCGATGCATTTATTCACGCCATTGGTGAGGAGCATGTGCTCGAAGTCGTGCGTACTGGCGTGTCCGGTATCGCGCGTGGTGAAAAAGTACTGACGCCGTAAACCGTACCACCAACTTTTTTCAACACTTTCTTTCAACATCAGGGCCATGGGCCCGCCTAGCTCACGAAAGGGGAAACGCGATGCAAACTTACTACGACAAGGACTGCGACATTTCGATCATCCGCGGCATGAAGGTCGCGATCATCGGTTATGGCTCGCAAGGCCACGCCCACGCACTGAACCTCAAGGATTCCGGTGTCAGCGTGGTGGTCGGTCTGCGTCCGGATTCGCCGACGGTGGCGAAGGTCCAGAAGGCTGGTCTTGAATGCAAGCCGGTGCCCGATGCCGTCAAGTGGGCCGACATCATCATGATCCTGACCCCGGATGAGTTTCAGGCGCAGCTTTACAAGAAAGAGATCGAGCCAAACATCAAAAAAGGCGGCACGCTGGCTTTCGCGCACGGTTTTGCGATTCACTACAATCAGGTTGTGCCGCGCGCCGATCTCGACGTGATCATGGTGGCGCCGAAAGCCCCGGGTCATACCGTGCGTTCAGAGTTCGCCAAAGGCGGTGGCATTCCGGATCTCGTCGCCATCTACCAGAATGCGACCGGCAGGGCGCGCGATGTGGCGTTCTCATATGCCTCGGCCATTGGCGGTGGCCGCACCGGCATTCTCGAAACCAGTTTCCGCGAAGAAACGGAAACCGATCTATTCGGTGAGCAGACGGTGCTGTGCGGCGGTGCCGTCGAGCTGGTGAAAATGGGCTTTGAGACACTGGTTGAAGCTGGCTACGAGCCGGAAATGGCGTATTTCGAGTGCCTGCACGAGCTCAAATTGATTGTCGACCTTATGTACGAGGGTGGCATCGCCAACATGAACTACTCGATCTCCAACAATGCCGAGTATGGTGAATACGTCACCGGGCCGAAGGTGATCAACGAGGAGTCGCGCAAGGCGATGCGTGAGGCGCTCAAGCGCATCCAGACCGGCGAGTACGCCAAGGCATTTATCCAGGAAGGTGCGGGCAATTATCCATCGATGACTGCCTACCGCCGCCTGAATGCTGCCCACCCCATCGAACAGACTGGCGCCAAGTTGCGTGGCATGATGCCGTGGATTACCGCGAATCGGTTGGTCGACAAGTCGCGCAACTGAGCTTGCTGCGGCAGCAAGCCGGTATGATGGGCTTTAGTCCAGGGAGATTCTTGATGAATCAGAACCACAAGCCAGCGGACGATCAGCGCCCGGACGGTGATCATGACGAGCACGACGGCGTTACGCTCGAGGTCATGGAGCGTATCGTTGAGGGCGGCCGTGCGGTTCGCATCAAGGGCATCTATCTGCTGCCGAACCTGTTCACCACGGCGGCGCTCTTTTTTGGTTTCTCGGCGATTCTTGCCGCGATGCACCAACAGTGGGAGCGCGCTGCGGTCATGGTATTTGTTGCCGGCGTCCTGGACGGGCTTGATGGCCGCGTTGCCCGGCTGACCAACACGCAAAGCGCCTTTGGTGCCCAGTACGATTCGCTCTCGGACATGATCGCCTTTGGCCTTGCGCCGGCCGTGGTGATGTTCGCCTGGGCGCTGTCGGGTTTCGGCAAGTTCGGTTATGCGGTCGGATTTATCTACGCGACTTGTGCGGCATTGCGCCTTGCCCGGTTCAACGTGCAATTGGAAGTCAGCGACAAGCGCTATTTCACCGGCTTGCCGAGCCCTGCCGCTGCCGCTGCCGTTGCCGGCATGGTTTGGGTGGCTGCCGAGCACGGTATTGCCGTGGATCGCACGGCCACCATTGTCGCGGCGTTCATCACGGCATCGGCCGCCGTGTTGATGGTCAGCAACATCCGCTATTACAGTTTCAAGGATCTGCATGCCGGTCGGGTGCCGCTCTTCGCGCTGCTGATCGGCGCGCTGGTGATTGCCGTCGTCCAGACCGATCCGGCGACAGCGCTCTGGGGCACCGCCCTGATTTACGCGCTATCCGGACCGGTCGGTGCTGTGATCCGCCGCGTACGCCGCCAGCCAAGGCACTCCTGAGCGCAGCGGCGGTCATACGAAGATCACGGGAGAAAATCCATGTTGATCCGCCTGTCATCCGCTAACGATCCTCTTTCTTCGGATATCACGCCTGAGCGGGTATTTCTCTCGCGACGTGATGTTTTGGTGGCCGGCGCCGCACTTGCATCGCTTGGCATGCTGCCGGATTCTGTGGCCGCTGCCCCTGGACTCGTTTCCGCAGCGGCCGACGATCCGCGTGTGCCGGCCTGGCTGCGCAAGCAGGTTGCTTCCCGTGTTGCAACGACCTACGCAGTGCCCGGCGAGTCGCTGACGCCGTTTGCCGATGTCAGCAGCTACAACAACTTCTATGAGTTCGGCACCGCCAAGTCTGATCCTGCAGAGAACGCCACGAATTTTATCGTCCAGCCCTGGCGCGTGCGTATCGACGGTGAAGTGGGCAAGCCTGGCGATTACCTGCTTGAGGATCTCCTGCGCGGACAGGTTCTGGAGGAGCGCATTTACCGTTTTCGCTGTGTCGAGGCGTGGTCGATGGTTGTCCCGTGGACCGGATTCCCGCTGGCTGCACTGCTGAAACGGGTGGCACCGACCTCGCGGGCAAAATACGTGGTGTTCGAGACCCTGCAGGATCCTGAGAAAATGCCCGGACAAAAGCGTGCCGATCTTATCCGTTGGCCATATGTCGAAGGTTTGCGCATTGATGAAGCCATGAATCCGCTGACGTTGTTGTCCGTTGGTCTGTATGGCCGCACGCTACCGCCGCAAAACGGAGCACCGTTGCGATTGATTGTGCCATGGAAGTACGGCTTCAAAAGTATCAAGTCGATCGTACGCATCCGTCTTGTCGAGCGGCAGCCACGCACAACCTGGTCTGATCTTGCCCCGGATGAATACGGGTTTTTTGCCAACGTGAATCCTGGTGTTGATCATCCCCGCTGGAGCCAGAAGCGCGAGCGACGTTTGCCGAACTCGCTCTTTTCGCCCAACTGGGTCGAGACGCAGATGTTCAACGGCTACGCGGATCAGGTTGCTTCGATGTATCGTGGGCTTGATTTGCGCCGGTTTTTTTGACCGATCATGCCGGGCCTGCTCGTTTCACTCGTTGTGCTGGTATTGTGCGCCGGCGGAATTTTTCTTGCAGCGACAGGTCGCGGCGGGCCTGATCCGGCCAAATGGTTGCTGCACCAAGCTGGTTTTTTTGCATTAATTTTTCTCGTCGCAACACTGAGCGTCTCGACGCTGCGCCGATTTATCCGGAAGCCCGTGTTGGCAAAGTGGCGTCGCCCTGTCGGCTTGGCCGCATTCGCCATGGCTACTTCGCATGTGATTATTTACGCGACGATCTATCAGGGTTTTGCCTGGGGCCCGATCGTCGAGGATATCGGCAAGCGCCCCTATATTCTCATCGGCTTCGTCGCGTGGTTGCTGCTGCTGCCACTTGCCTTCACGTCGACGCGAGCAGCGCAACGCCGACTGGGTTTGCGCTGGGTACGGTTGCATCGTCTGGTTTACCTGATCGTGCCGTTGGCAATTCTTCATCAAGGTATGGCGCAGAAGGTCGATTTGGCACAAACGGCTGTTTTTTTGATTGCTACAGGTTGTTTATTGGCCGAGCGCATGCTTGATGCGAAACGATGGCTGCCGTGGCCGCGAAAAGTACGCTGAGTCTCCTGGCAGAAAGACTGAAAAGCAGGTTGACAGTCTGACGGCCGTCCGTAGAATACGCGCCTCGGTCGATACGGCCACCGCTCTTTAACAGTCTGGAACAGGCAATACGTGTGGGTGCTTACCGATGCGGTGTTGAGGGAACTCGGCATTGTTATTGGAAGCAACTCGTCGAGAGATGAGAATTCCGAGCGCATGCTGAGTCAAACGAAATGCACGCTCC
>CBDDRC010000046.1:0-4505 GCA_965232985.1 uncultured bacterium | reverse complement strand
TCGCGCGGGATTGAAGATATTTACGAGCTGACCTATATCCGCAAGGACGGCAGCCGCTTTCCGGCCATCGTTTCGGTAACGGCACTGCGCGATGCCGACGGGAAAATCATCGGCTATCTGCTGATCGGTACCGACAATACCGCGCGCAAGCAGGTTGAAGCCGATCGACAGCATTTGCTTGAGATTCAAGAAGAGACGAACAGGCGCCTGCAACAGGCCAACCTGACCTTGCGGGAGAGCGAAGAGAAACTCACCGTCACGCTCCACTCTATTGGCGATGCCGTGATCGCCACTGATGCACAGGCGCGGGTGACGATCCTCAATCCCCTTGCCGAGAAGCTCACCGGCTGGACGCAGGCGCAAGCCATCGGCCTCCCGGTGGACGAAATATTTCATATCATCAACAAGGAAACCCGGCAGCCGGCCACCATTCCGGTCATGGAAACTCTGACGCAGGGCACGATACAGGGCATCGCCAACCATACCGTATTGATTGCACGTGATGGCAGAGAGTGCGATATCGCCGACAGTTGCGCGCCGATTCGCGATCGTGATACGCAGGTGATCGGTGCCGTGCTCGTGTTCCGTGATGTCACCGGTGAATATGCAGCGCAGCAGGCCTTGCGCGACAGTGCCGCGCTGATCCAGACCATTCTCAATACCGTGGCCGATGGCATCATCACCTTCCATGCCCGTGGTGGCATCGTCGAGATCGTCAATTCGGCCGCTGAGCGAATGTTTGGCTATGCCGCCGCCGAACTGGCCGGCCAAAAATTCAGCATGCTGATACCGGAGCTTGATCTGGATCAGCGCGATGGCAATGCTTCCCTCGCGTATTACGGTGCGAGCGATGCGGCGCGCGCCATTGGTCTTGGGCGCGAGGTGGCGGGCCGATGCAGGGACGGCAGCGTTTTCCCCATGGAGATGGCAGTAAGTGACATGTGGCTGGGTGGCGAGCGTTATTTCACCGGTATTCTGCGTGATATCACCGCGCGCAAGAAGGCTGAGGAAGCGCAGCGGAAACTGGATCAGGCGCTGCAGGAAACCAACATAAAACTGGAGAACGCCAGAGCCGTGGCGGAAAAAGCCAACTTCGCCAAATCAGATTTTCTGTCCAACATGAGCCACGAGCTGCGCACGCCACTGAGCGCGATTCTCGGTTTTGCCCAACTCCTGGAATCCGGTTCCCCAGTGCTGACGCCGACCCAGAAGCGCAGTGCCGATCAGATTCTCAAAGCCGGTTGGTACCTGCTGGATTTGATCAACGAAATTCTCGATCTGGCACTGATCGAATCCGGCAAATTGTCGTTGTCGCTGGAGCCAATGTCGCTGGCCGATGTCATGCACGAATGCCAGACCATGATTGAACCGCAGGCACAGCAGCGCGGCGTCAGCGTGGTTTTCCCTGCTCTGGATATACCCTGCTTTGTCAAAGCCGACCGCACACGGGTAAAGCAGGTTTTCATCAATCTGCTTTCCAATGCGATCAAATACAACAAGACCGGCGGAACAGTTGTGGTGGCCTGTGATGCGAGCACACCGGGCCGCATTCGCATTTGTATCGAAGACAGTGGCGAAGGGTTGCCCCCGGAAAAACTCGCCCAACTGTTCCAGCCGTTCAACCGTCTCGGGCAGGAAACGGGCGCCGAGGCAGGCACCGGTATCGGCCTGGTGATGAGCAAGCGGCTGGTCGAATTGATGGGTGGCGTGGTCGGCGCGGACAGCATCGTCGGGCAGGGCAGTGTGTTTTGGTTCGAACTTGACCTGACCGATGCACGCCAAGCTGCCGACATGGCCAAGTCCGCAGTAGTTGCAGCGGTGCACGATCAAGACGATACGCGGTTGTTCACCCTGCTCTATGTGGAAGACAACCCGGCCAACCTGCTGTTGGTCGAGCAGCTCATTGCGCGCCGATCCGATATCCGCCTGCTCAGTGCACGGGATGGCCTGCGCGGCATCGAGATTGCACGCGCCACCCGCCCGGATATCATTCTGATGGACATCAATCTGCCTGGCATCAATGGTATCCAGGCGCTAAAAATTTTGGCGGATGACCCGCTGACAGCGCACATCCCGGTGCTGGCGCTCAGCGCCAACGCCATGCCCCGCGATATCGAAAAAGGTCTGGCAGCAGGTTTTTTTCGCTATCTCACCAAACCGATCAAGGTCAACGAGTTCATGGATGCGCTGAATGAAACGCTGAAAATTTCAAAAGAAAAAATGACCAGCGTAAACAAACCGGAAAATGTATGAAGATCACCACCGTTGACATTCTCGCTGCCAGCATACTGATTGTTGACGACCAGGAGTCCAATATCAGTTTGCTCGAACAGTTGCTGGGCGAAACCGGCTACAGCTGTGTAGCCTCGACCATGAATCCGCTGGAGGTTTGCGCGCTGCACCGCAAAAACCGCTACGACCTGATTCTGCTTGATCTGCAGATGCCCGGTATGGATGGCTTCCAGGTGATGGAAGCGCTCAAAACCAACGATGCCGATGGCTACCTGCCGGTCATTGTGCTCACCGCGCAACCGGGCCACAAATTGCGTGCCCTGGAGGCCGGCGCCAAGGATTTCATCAGCAAGCCGTTCGATCTCATCGAGGTCCGGACGCGCATCCACAACATGCTGGAAGTACGGCTGTTGTACAAAAAACTCGAAAATTACAGCAAGTTGTTGGAGCAGACCGTGCAGGAGCGCACCGCCGAATTGCGCGAAAGCGAAGCCCGCTACCGCAGCCTGACTGAACTCGCTTCGGACTGGTACTGGGAGCAGGACGAGAACGGACATTTCACCAAGGTTTCCGGCCCGGCCCTGGAAATGCTCGGGGTTCAGGTCGAGCCGCTGGCAGCAGGCGCCGGCGCGCCCCAAGCGGCAGGGTGGAATGAGGCGGAGCGGGAGGCGTTAAAAGCCACCATTGCCGCCCGGCAGCCGTTCATCGATTTTATCTTCAGCCGCGTCAATGCGGATGGCTCGCAACAGCAGTTTCGGGTGAGCGGCGAGCCGATGTTCAACCGACCCGGCCGTTTTATTGGTTATCGTGGCGTCGGCGTGGAATGCACCCTCAGAAAATAGCGCATGGAAGTGCAGAGGCCGGTGATGACATCAGCGCATAGTCCGCAGCAAAATCATCTGCTCGCCGCGCTACCTGCGGCAGAGTTTGAGCGTTTGGCTGCGCATCTGGAGCTGGTTCCGATGCTGCTCGGTGAAATGCTCTACGAGCCGGGCGAACAGTTGCAGCATGCCTGTTTTCCGACCACATCCATTGTGTCGCTGCACTATGTCTCGGAGTCCGGTGCCTCAGCCGAAGCTGCCGGCGTGGGCAATGAAGGTGTCATAGGTGTTTCGCTGTTCATGGGCGGCAATACCATGCCAAGTTCGGCCGTGGTACAGACTGCCGGCCACGCTTACCGGCTGGAACGCCGCCTGCTGAGAGAGGAGTTCAACCGCGCCGGCCTGCTGCAGCGCTTGTTGCTGCGTTACACCCAGGCGCTGATGACGCAGATGATGCAGACGGCGGTCTGCAATCGGCACCATTCGGTAGAGCAGCAGTTGTGCCGCTGGCTGTTGTTGACCCTTGATCGATCTTCTTCGCAGGAGTTGGTCATGACGCAGGAATTGATCTCCAGCATGCTCGGTGTGCGTCGGGAAGGTATTACCGAAGCCGCCGGGAAGTTGCAGCAGGCCGGGTTTATTCGCTACCGGCGCGGTCACATTGCCGTGCTCGATCGGGTTGGGCTGGAAACCCGCACCTGTGAGTGCTACGCGGTGGTAAAAAAGGAATTTATCCGTCTGTTTGCCGATGTGCGCTAGGCAATAGTTCATCGTCGACTTTCCTCAAGATACAGCATATCTCCGGTAGTGCAGGCCCGCTTTTTGCGCCTGCGGCCGCTTGTGTGGCCTGCCGAACATACCGCCATCGCAAACAAGCAGAGACTGTCAGTATTGATGACGGCATGGAAAATGCCGTCGTGTCATATCTGCACAGGTGCTCTGATGATCTTTTTCGAAGGAAGAAACATGTCGAAAATCGGTTCCGGAAAAGGCTCTGGCACAAAGCAGGACGTCCCAGTTGGCATCATGGAGTTTCAGCGGCAGGCAACCCTGCTGAAAACGGGCGCGTTGCAGGACGCCATTTTCAATAGCGCCTACTTTTCCAGCATCGCCACCGACGAAAAAGGCGTGATCCAGATTTTCAATGTGGGTGCCGAGCGGATGCTGGGTTACACGGCCGCCGACGTGCTGAACAAGATTACTCCGGCCGATATTTCCGACCCGCAGGAAGTAATTGCGCGTGCCGAGGCCTTGAGTGTGGAGCTGGCCACGCCGATTACGCCGGGCTTTGAGGCTCTGGTGTTCAAGGCATCGCGCGGGATTGAAGATATTTACGAGCTGACCTATATCCGCAAGGACGGCAGCCGCTTTCCGGCCATCGTTTCGGTAACGGCACTGCGCGATGCCGACGGGAAAATCATCGGCTATCTGCTGATCGGTACCGACAATACC
>CBDDRC010000045.1:0-4459 GCA_965232985.1 uncultured bacterium | reverse complement strand
GCAACACCTTACTTGATGATTTTGGCAACGACTCCGGCGCCCACGGTACGGCCGCCCTCGCGGATCGCGAAACGCAACCCTTCGTCCATCGCGATCGGGGCGATCAGCGTCACCACCATCTTGATGTTGTCGCCCGGCATTACCATCTCCACGCCTTCCGGCAGCACCACCGCACCCGTCACATCGGTTGTGCGGAAGTAAAACTGCGGCCGATAGCCCTTGAAGAACGGCGTGTGACGCCCGCCCTCCTCCTTCGACAGCACATACACCTCACCTTCAAACTCAGTGTGCGGCTTGATCGAACCCGGCTTGGCCAGTACCTGACCGCGCTCGACATCCTCACGCTTCGTGCCACGCAACAGCACGCCGCAGTTCTCGCCCGCGCGACCTTCGTCAAGCAGCTTGCGGAACATCTCGACGCCGGTCACCGTCGTCTTCACCGTCTCCTTGATGCCGATGATCTCGACTTCGTCGCCCACCTTCACAATGCCGCGCTCGACACGACCCGTCACCACCGTGCCACGACCGGAAATCGAGAACACGTCCTCGATCGGCATCAGAAACGGCTTGTCAATCGCCCGCACCGGCTCCGGAATGTAGGTGTCCAGGACATCGGCCAGCTTCATGATCGCCTGCTCGCCCAACTCGCCTTTGTCACCCTCCAACGCCTTCAACGCCGAACCATGGATGATCGGCGTGTCGTCGCCCGGGAAGTCGTACTTCGACAACAGCTCCCGCACTTCCATCTCGACCAGCTCAAGCAGCTCGGCGTCATCCACCATGTCGCATTTGTTCAGAAACACCACCACGTACGGCACGCCTACCTGGCGGGCCAACAGGATGTGCTCACGCGTCTGCGGCATCGGACCATCAGCAGCCGAGCACACCAGGATCGCACCGTCCATCTGCGCCGCACCGGTAATCATGTTCTTTACGTAGTCGGCATGACCCGGGCAATCCACGTGTGCGTAGTGACGGTTCGCCGTCTCGTACTCCACGTGCGCCGTGTTGATCGTGATCCCGCGCGCCTTCTCTTCCGGCGCCGCGTCAATCTCGGCGTACTTCTTCGCCGAACCGCCAAACTTCGCCGCCAGCACTGTCGTGATCGCCGCCGTCAACGTCGTCTTGCCATGATCCACGTGGCCAATCGTGCCCACGTTCAGGTGCGGTTTCTTGCGCTCGAATTTTTCCTTTGCCACGGTATTACCCCTTTGCTAACTTCTAGCGGACAGGCTCCAAAGGCCCGCCACTGGCTGCTGACAACAACAACCCGGACACGATGCCCGGCAGACGCGCAAAAGCCGGCTGGCAACCCGCCAGTCGGCTTCCTTACTGGAGCTCATAACCGGAATCGAACCGGTGACCTCTTCCTTACCAAGGAAGTGCTCTACCGACTGAGCTATATGAGCCTTGAAACACAAACAAAAACAACGTGTTGCATGGAGCGGGCAGCGGGAATCGAACCCGCATCATCAGCTTGGAAGGCTGAGGTTCTACCACTGAACTATGCCCGCAGCGCCTGCCGGGCCTGCCCTGCGACAGCACACTCGCCTTCAGTTAAGCCGATCCAATCAATCTGGTGGAGGGGGGTGGATTCGAACCACCGAAAGCGTGAGCTGTCAGATTTACAGTCTGATCCCTTTGGCCACTCGGGAACCCCTCCAAAAAGGGCGATCATTGTCGTTACCGACCCCCCCCTTGTCAACAGGAGAGGTCGGTTAAAACACCTGGATATTGGAGCTGGCGAGAGGAATCGAACCCCCGACCCACTGATTACAAATCAGTTGCTCTACCGACTGAGCTACGCCAGCAGCGCCCCAAAGGGTCGGCGATCATAGAAGAGTGGCGCACCGGGTTCAACGGGTACGCGGGCAGGCTTGTCGTTCGAGGCGGATATTTGCCTGCAGATCTGCGGGCACAAATTCCGCGAAACCCTGTGCGTGCGGATCTGCAAGAACAACCCACACCTGACGGATGTCCTGGGTTTGTTCGCGAATCCCAACCTCATACCCGGAGGCATGCATGCGAGAGCGAACCCCCAGGGCCGAATCGTGGCTAGCGAATGATCCAAGCGAAATGGCATTTAAATCAGCCCCCTCCGTCACAACAAAGCTGTCGATCCCCTTGGCCTGCAGCTCCCGCAATTTCCGCATTGCCCCCTGCCGCGTCGAGAGCGGCGGCAGATAGACCCAATACAGTGGCGCGCCCATGCGACCAATTCCGACTGCCGATGAATCAATATGATGCGCCGCAAGCGCCTTGGTTACGCGATCCGCATCCGCATCATTCGCAAATGGGCCCACCGCAGGGCAGCCCTCGACCGGCCTTGCGTCCGCAGCAACGGCTGGAGGCGAGACTCTCTCGGCCCTTTCTGCAAGCAGCCGCAACGCAGACGGAAATTTCTTCGCGGTCGTCGTGATTTCTGCCTGCGCAACAGGCAGGGCCTCCTCGGCAGCTGCAAGCTGCCAGCCGAGATACAGTAAATTGAGTGCAATCACCCCGACAAATACCCAGCGCATCGCTTTCCCTGACATATCCTGGTTACTTTGGCGGCATCAGCCGGCAGTGGTCATCTGCACTATCATGCCTCGAAAAATGAGGGCCTCGTCGAGCAGATAGTCAGACTCCAAGCATGGCGCAATGCGATGTGCATCACCGCCAGTCAACACCAGCGAGACTGTTTCATCAACCCCCTGCCGCAACTCACGCAAGGATCGATCAATCAGCGCCGCCAGACCGAGCACAACTCCATTTACTACCGCAGTCTGAGTATCCCTGCCCCACCCCCGCTCAGGCGTCGCGGTGGCAATCCCGACGCCGGCCGTGCCTGTCGTCAGTGCATGGCATTGCAGTGCATACCCCGGGACGATGAATCCACCCAGATGCTCCCCGGACCTCCTGACGGCATCGACAGTAACAGCAGAACCCGCATCGACTACCAATAGCGGTCCATCCTGAATCGCGCGCGCCCCCAACATCGTCAGCCAGCGATCACACCCGAGCCGAGCCGCGTCCCGGTAGCCGTTTTTCAACCCGGCCAACGAGCCCATGGCAGTCAGGAACTTTGGCGCGCTGCCAAATGTGCGCACTACAATTTCCGATAACTCCCTGTTGCGGGTGCTACTCGCCACCGAACTGACAACCACAGAAGAAATGCTGGCGGCTACAACATCGGGGAGGCTACGCACCGCATCGCCAAGAGGCCTGTCTGCGGGCACCACGCCACTTGTGACGATTTGATTGCCACCTTCAACAACGGCCCAGCGCAGATTAGTGTTCCCCTGATCAAGGAGCAATCTCATTGCCACCCTCTCACCGAGACCTCGCCACTGCGAAACATGCGCGCCCCTGCGTCGGATCTCACTATCAGTGCGCCAGTTGAATCAACGCCTTCCATAACGCCGGACACCACGGTATCGCCAGACAAAACATCAATATGCCGGCCAAGCAGCAAGTCAAAGCGGCGCCACCGCGACAAGAAAACGGTTAATCCATCACGTTCAAACTCACGCACACAACAAAGGACACCATCCAACACGGCTGTCGCGACGTCATTGCGGCGGCCCCGAGCTAACCCCGCACGCGTCAGATCTGTCCAATTCTGATCAATTGCCTGCGCGGTTTTCGTATTCATTGCGACATTCACGCCTATACCAATAACCGCTTGGCAGGCACCACCGATATCACCGGCCACCTCGATGAGTATGCCTCCCAACTTCGCACCGTCGAAAATTATATCGTTTGGCCACTTCAGCCCAACACTCTCAATCCCCAGCGACTCCAATGCTTCGCAAACCGCAACGCCAACAGCAAGGCTTAGCCCGTCGATTGTTGAAAAGCCAGCGGCAAATTCATGAATGATGCTCAGATAAATATTCGAGGCGAAGGGTGAAACCCATGCCCTGCCGCGCCGCCCCCTTCCTGCTGTTTGAGACTCAGCCAGACAGGCGTAGCCCGTCCTCTCCCCGACCCGCAAGCGGGACAATGCCGCCGCATTGGTTGAGTCTACGACATCAAACAAATCGACAACCAATCGTGCGGCACGCGATTCCCCCGATAAACCAGCTTTTATCCGGCCGATATCCAGCAGATCCAGGCCGCCAGGAATTCGGTAGCCCTTGCCGCGCACCGCCTCAACTCCAATCCCTGCGCCGGACAACAATTGAACCTGCTTCCAGATTGCAGTACGAGAGAGACATAGCGCATGACCAAGCGCCTCACCGGAATGAAATGTCCCATCAGCCAGTAATCGCAAAATCGGCATAGCGGGGAACATGGCAAATAGCCCATAGATAGAAAGAGGCAAGGAACAATACTGCGTTATCCGCCGCCAAAGCAAAAACCCCGCTCAGTGTACTGAGCGGGGTTTTTGGGATAAGTGCCTGACGATGACCTACTCTCGCATGGGCAATGCCACACTACCATCGGCGATGCAGCGTTTCACTTCTGAGTTCGGGAA
>CBDDRC010000044.1:0-33491 GCA_965232985.1 uncultured bacterium | reverse complement strand
GCGACGACGAACTCGAACCACCAACTGCCGGTAGCGCCGAACCTGTTGAATCGCAATTTCACTGCGAGCGCGCTGAACCAGAAATGGGTCGGCGACATCACCTATCTGGCAACGCCGGAAGGCTGGCTGTACCTCGCCGTGCTCATCGACCTGTACTCACGCAAAGTCGTCGGCTGGAGCATGGGCGAACGCATGACGGCGAATCTGGTTTGCGACGCGCTGACAATGGCATGGTTCCGCTGCAAGAGACCCGGTGGCGTCATCGTGCACACCGATCGCGGCAGTCAGTACTGCTCGAATGATTTCCAGAGCCTGCTAAAGCAGTACGGGATGCGCTCCAGCATGAGCCGCAAGGGCGACTGTTGGGACAATGCCGTTGCCGAAAGTTTCTTCCACTCCTTCAAGGTCGAGGCCGTGCAGGGCGAGGAGTTCGGGAGCCGCATGGCGATGCGTGAAACGGTGTTCGAGTACATCGAGGTCTACTACAATCGTCACCGCTTGCACTCGTCGCTTGGCTACTTGAGCCCGGAGCAGTTCGAAGCAAGGAAAGTAGCGTAGTGCCGGTGTCCGTCATTCGACGGGAAGATCAACGGGTCAGACCGACCCGGAGAGAGCCTGACTAACCCGTTGGTTGCCATCACTTGTTTCGACTGATCCTCGAGCCAAGGGCATCACCGCAGAACGATAGAGGCCTCCGGGTGCGGTTTATACAGTGGTCCGGGCGCAGCAGTTATGGCGCCCAACAAGACCGATTACGGAAATGCAGTCTGGCAACCGTTGCAAGCTGACGCGGCGTTGGTGTTACAGAAACGAAGTGGCCCGGACAAAGCCGGGCCAGCGGGATCAATCATTTTGGAGTTGACGGGAAGTCTCTTACGGAAGGGTTAGCCCCCCTCACGACGCTTTGCGATGACGGGCAACGTATTTGCGCAACACCTCGTCCATACGAGCCTGCCAACCATCGCCGGTTGATCGGAAGTACTCGATGACCTCCTGGCTGTAGCGGACAGAAACAAGCCTCTTTTTGTTTTCCGACTTCGGCCTGCCGCGCAATGCCTTCAGCGGAACCATTGCCTTGAGTTGCTTGTCCGTCAAAGGCTGCGCGTCAGGATCCCGCTTGGCCGCAGCAATAATGCGACGGTCCTCGGCCTCAGATGGCATGACAATCTTGGGCTTCTTAGATGCTTTGGACATAGTGGGTCACCTCTCGTCGGGTGGCACGGCGAAGACTAATGATTCTTCGGGCTTCGTCTTTCTCAGCGAAAGCAACGTAGTAAAGAGTGTTCGTCTCTGGCGCTAGCGCAATCATGCGCAATTCCGCGTACGGAAACCTCTCATCAACCCAAACGAGCGCAGCATCCCAATCCAGTTGCTCGGCTAACGCCAACGAAACCCGTGCTTTTCAAGGTTTGGTGCGTCCTTTTCAGGGTCGAACTCTATTTGCATGGTCTTTACTGTAGCTACAGAAAATAGCCCTTGTCAATGGGGCATAACACAACCGCCAAGGGGGGCTAACGACTTTCTCGGCACCATAGGCGCACTGACGCTCTTCGGCCGTCAGTTCGTGGTTGATGACGTGACGCGGCAAGTGCGCCGGCAGCGGGGCTGCGTTTGCCACGCGGTTTGGCTGATGCGACGGGCGTTGGCGCGACGTCGTCAGCGGTTTCATCGTCGGCAGGCTCGGCTATGGACTAGGCAAAGAATCTGGCGCACCAAGTACAACTAAGCAAAACGCCTTACCAACAGACGGAAATTACCTGCTGCCTGAATTACCTGTCAAGCCGCGAACGAACAGTGGCTGCCACTGCTGGCAATGGTTTCAGATGCATGACAGTGGCGACCGGCACACCCTTCGAAATCCCGCAATCAATTTCCCCCGAACGACACTTCATGCGCGAACGACGCCCCCGGTTTTCTATAGAATTGCGGCCTCTTCGTGCGAGGCCGCCCCGATGCCCCCAACCGCCAGCCTGACCGCCCTCACTGCCTTGTCCCCGGTCGATGGTCGCTATGGCGGCAAGGTCGATGCACTGCGGCCACTGTTCAGCGAATACGGCCTGATCCGCTTCCGGGTGCTGGTCGAGATCCGCTGGCTGGAGCGCCTCGCCGCGCATCCCGACATCGACGAGGTGCCGGCGCTGTCTGCCAGTGCGAAGTCCGCACTCGACGCCATCGTTACCGGTTTTGACAGCGCCGCCGCCCAGCGCATCAAGGACATCGAGAAAACCACCAACCACGACGTGAAGGCAGTCGAGTATTTTCTCAAGGAACGCATCCAGGGCCATGCCGAACTGGAGAAGGTCAGCGAATTCATTCACTTCGCCTGCACTTCCGAAGACATCAACAACCTCGCCTATGCGTTGATGCTCAAAGCGGGCCGCGACGACATCATCGTGCCGATGATGAAGCGCCTGGCCACCACCATCCGCCTGCTCGCGCACCAAAACGCCGAACTGCCGATGCTGGCACGCACGCACGGCCAGACTGCATCGCCCACCACGCTGGGCAAGGAAATGGCCAACGTCGTTGCTCGTCTTGAGCGGCAGATCGCCCAGCTTGAACAGGTGGAAATTCTCGGCAAGATCAACGGTGCGGTGGGTAACTACAACGCGCACATATCCGCCTACCCGCGCATCGACTGGCAAGCGAACGCGAAAACTTTCGTCGAGTCGCTGGATCTTGCCTTCAATCCGTACACCACGCAGATCGAGCCACACGACTACATCGCCGAGTTGTTCCACACCATCGAGCGTTTCAATACCATTTTGCTCGATTTTGATCGCGACGTTTGGGGCTACATCTCGCTGGGCTATTTCCGGCAGCGCACCATCGACGGCGAAGTCGGCTCCTCGACCATGCCGCACAAGGTCAACCCGATCGACTTCGAAAACTCCGAAGGCAATCTCGGCATCGCCAATGCGATCCTGCAACATCTTGCCGCCAAGTTGCCGGTGTCGCGCTGGCAGCGCGACCTCACCGATTCCACCGTGCTGCGCAACCTTGGCGTCGGCATTGCCCACTCGGTGATTGCCTATGAGGCAGCGCTCAAAGGCATCAGCAAGCTGCAGGTCAATGCACCGCGCCTGCTGGAAGACCTTGATCATGCCTGGGAAGTGCTCGCCGAGCCGATCCAGACGGTGATGCGCCGTTACGGCATCGAGCAACCGTATGAAAAACTGAAGGCGTTCACCCGCGGCAAGCCGATGACACATGACAGCATGCGGGAACTGATCGAATCGCTGGCACTGCCGGTCGCTGCGAAAGCCGAACTGCTGGCGCTGCAACCGGCAACGTACACCGGCACCGCCGCCGCGCAGGCGAAGAAGATCTGATCCGCTCATGACCTGGCTTGGCAAGGACAGCCTGCGCCGCTTCGGCACTCTCACGCCGCAGCAGTTCCTGCGTGATTACTGGCAACAGCAACCTCTGTTCGTGAAGAACGCCGTGCCGGAAATCGCCGGGCTGATGGATGGCGGCGATCTTGCCGGCCTCGCGCTCGACGAGCACGCCGAGTCGCGCATCGTGCTCCAGCATGCCGATGGCAGTTGGGAGCTCAAACGCGGCCCGTTCAAGGCAAAAACATTCAAGACGCTGCCGAAAGAAAACTGGACGTTGCTGGTGCAGGCGGTGGACCATTTCCTGCCGGATGCGGCGGAGTTGCTCGAGCGCTTCAATTTTCTGCCGCACTGGCGCATCGATGATCTGATGGTGAGCTATGCCGTCAACGGTGGCGGTGTCGGCCCGCACTACGACAGTTACGACGTGTTCCTCATTCAGGGCAGCGGCACGCGCCTTTGGCGCATCGGCCAGACAGCCGGCGATCAGGATCTGCTGCCACACCCGGACTTGCGCATTTTGCAGAACATGCAGGTGACGCAGGAGTTCGTCTGCGAACCCGGTGACCTGCTCTACCTGCCGCCGCACCTTGCGCACTGGGGCATCGCCCAGGGCGAGTGCATGACTTATTCCGTCGGCTTTCGCACCCCGAGCGATCGCGAATTGCTGGACGGCTTCTGCAACTACCTTGTCGAGCAAACACCGGAACTGCAACGCTACGGCGATAGCGGCAGCAAGCCTGTACAACATCCCGGCGCGCTCGAGCCGCAGGCAATCGCCGCGCTGCGCACCCGCATCACCCATCTCATCAAGATGCCCGGCGCGCTGGAAGAATTTCTTGGTCGCGCGTTGTCGGAACCCAAATACGCAGCGCACGCAACGGCAACGCCAGCGAAACGCTGGACCAAAGCGGCGCTGGGCAAAGCGCTGATAAAAGCCGGCGCAGTACGCCGCGACGAAGGCAGCCGGTTTCTGCTGGTGCCGGCTGCGTCATTGCCGGCACCAGCGCCAGCGCTGTACGTGGACGGCGAACGCCTGGTGCTGGAACACGCATCCACCAAGTTGCTGGTTGCCGCCGCCCTGATCGCCGATCACCGCGTCATTGATCCGCCCGTACTGCGTGAACTGCTCGCGGACGAAGCCGCCGCGACGCTCATTCTGCGCCTGTTCAACAGCGGCCACCTTTACCTGCCCGATTCGGGCTCACCGGAGAAGTCATGAACGACATCCGTATTCGCAAAACAACCTGGACTGCAGATCGCCTGCCGCTGTCGTCAATTCGCCGCAAGGTATTCATCGAGGAGCAACATGTCCCGGAAGACATGGAGTGGGACGAGTACGACGCAGCCAGCGTTCATTTTCTTGCCGTTGACGGCACCGACCATGCCATCGGTTGCGTCCGGCTACTGCCCACCGGCCAGATCAGTCGCCTGTGCGTGCTGGAGGAGCATCGTACCGAAGGCATCGGTCGCGCCTTGCTTGACGCCGCGATTGCCGAAGCGCAGCTCGGAGGCCTCAAGGAAATCTTCCTGCACGCCCAGACCCACGCCACATCCTTTTATGAGTCTGCCGGGTTCCTGGTCGATGGTGGTATCTTCATCGAAGCCGGCATCCCGCATCGGCTGATGGTGAAAACACTGGCCTGATTGCCGATCTGCAGCGCCGCACCCGCACAGACAGCACGGAGGTGACAGATGGCCGCAGACGAAATCGAAACGCAGATACTCGGCAGCAGCGAGGCGGTGATTCACACCACCTCGTTTACCGAGCTGGAAGCGGCGACCGATCGCATGGTCACCCAGGCCACCCGTACCATCCGCATCGTTTCCCACGACACTGAACCGGCGCTTTACGGACGCGAGCACTTCACCGATTTGCTCGCAGAATTTATCGCCCGGCGCGCCAAGATCGCCAAAATTCGCCTGCTGATTGTCGATCCGCAGCGCGCTGTGCAGGAAACCCATCGCCTGGTCACACTCTGGCACCGCTTTCCTTCCTTCATCGAGCTGCGCGAACTGCGCGACCAGTACGCCATGACGCGCGAAGCATTCATGGTGGTCGATGAAACCGGCTTGATTCGTCGCCCCGAATACGAATCTTGCGCAGCAGTCATCACCTTTCGCAGCCTGACCACCGCGCGTGATCGCGCCGCCTGGTTCGACGAGGCATACGCGCGCAGCGCGCCTTGCGTGGCACTGCGCCGGCTGACACTGTGAGGAGGCCTTGTGAGGTAGCGAAATGCTCGAAAAAATTCGCCGCTTCTTCGGTATTCGGGACTGATCGATACAGCCACGGCAACAGGCGATGGCAACCCCTGAATCCGCCCGACGAAAAGTCGTTCAGCCCGCGCAGCCCTTGCCGACTGCACCGCCGTGCAGTGCCTTCGCCTCGCGCCGACGGCGATGCAGCACCGGCTCGGTATAACCGTTCGGCTGGATGCGGCCCTGGAATACCAGCTCGCACGCCGCGTTGAACGCGATGCTGTCGGCAAAATTCGGCGCCAGCGGCCGATACGTTGGATCGCCGGCGTTCTGCTGATCAACTTTCGCCGCCATGCGCTTCAGCGCATCCATCACCTGCGCTTCCGTACACAGGCCGTGGTAGAGCCAGTTGGCGACGTGCTGACTGGAAATGCGCAGCGTCGCACGATCTTCCATCAGGCCGATATCGTTGATATCCGGCACTTTCGAGCAGCCGACACCAGCATCAATCCAGCGCACGACATAACCGAGAATGCCTTGGCAGTTGTTGTCGAGTTCCTCGCGCACTTCCTGCGCGGTTGGCTTGGCACTGCCGAGGAACGGGATGGTGAGAATGTCGTCAATCGTCGCGCGCACCTTGCCTTGCAATTCGCCCTGACGCCCTTTCACGTTGACCTTGTGATAGTGCATGACATGCAGCGTGGCGGCAGTCGGCGATGGCACCCAGGCGGTGCTGGCGCCGGCATGCGGGTGCGCGATCTTGGTCTCGACCATATCCTTCATCAGGTCCGGCATGGCCCACATCCCCTTGCCGATCTGCGCCCGGCCCTGCAACCCGCAGGCAAGACCCACATCCACATTCCAGTTTTCGTAGGACTGGATCCACCGTTCCTTTTTCATCGCATTCTTGCGCACCACCGGGCCGGCTTCCATCGAGGTGTGGATCTCGTCGCCGGTACGGTCAAGGAAACCGGTGTTGATGAAGATCACCCGCTCTTTCGCCGCCCGAATACATTCCTTGAGGTTGACCGTGGTACGGCGCTCTTCGTCCATGATGCCGATCTTCAGGGTATTGCGCGCCAAGCCCAACGCATCCTCGACGCGACCAAATATCTCGACCGTAAAAGCAACTTCTTCCGGGCCATGCATTTTCGGCTTCACGATATAGACAGAACCCGTACGCGAATTGCGCAACCCGTCTTTCTTGAGCAGATCGTGTTTGGCAATCAGCGCAGTAATCATTGCGTCCATGATGCCTTCGGGAATTTCCTCGCCCTGATAAAGAATCGCCGGGTTGGTCATCAGATGGCCGACGTTCCGCACCAGCATCAGCGAGCGGCCGTGCATGACTACCGGTTTGCCGTTCGGCGCAGTGAATACGCGGTCCGGATTCATGCGTCGGGTCAAACTCTTGCCGCCTTTCTCGAACGTTTCGGTGAGCGTGCCCTTCATCAGGCCCAGCCAGTTGCGGTAGACCTCGGCCTTGTCTGCGGCGTCCACCGCCGCCACCGAATCCTCGCAGTCCTGGATGGTGGTGACCGCCGACTCAAGACACAAATCCTTCACGTTTGCCAGATCGGCCTTGCCGATCGGGTGATTTTTGTCGATCTGGATTTCAATATGCAGGCTGTGCTGCCGAAACAGCACGCCGGACGGGTCGGCCGCATCGCCGGCGTATCCGATCAACTCGCCCGGATGCTTGAGCGTGGTTTTTTTACCGCTCTTGAGCGTCACCACCAGCTTGCCGCCTTCCACGGCGTACTTCACGGCATCCGCGTGCGAGCCTTCAACCAGCGCCGCATCGGCATCAAGAAACGCCCGGGCGAAGGCGATGACCTTGGCACCACGCTTCGGGTTATAAACGTTGCCTTTTTCACAGCCGTCGGTTTCCGGAATCACGTCGGTGCCATACAGCGCGTCGTACAGCGAACCCCAGCGCGCATTGGCCGCGTTCAGTGCGTAGCGGGCGTTCTTCACCGGCACCACCAACTGCGGGCCGGCAATGTGGGCGATCTCGTCATCGACATTTTCGGTGGCGATGGTGAAGGCCGGGCCCTGCGGGACGAGGTAACCAATATCAGCAAGGAACTTTTTGTAGGCAACCGCGTCATGCGGCTGGCCGCGACGCGCCCTGTGGAAATCGTCGATCTGCGCCTGGAGGGCGTCACGCTTGCGCAGCAGCGCCCGGTTCTTCGGCATCAGGTCGGCAAGCATCTTCTCCAGCGCCGACCAAAACGTGCCCGGCACCACCCCGGTACCCGGCGCCACCTCGTTCACGATCAGGTCGTGGATTTCCTTGGCGATCGCGAGTTGGCCGATGGTAATGCGCTGTGTCATGGCGGGGCTCTCTTGCAGGTTGAAAGTGCCTGAGCGGAACCGGCTTTGAGGGGTCGCCCGGGGCACGACAGGAAGGGCGACATCGTACCGGAAAAGCGTGCTTCAATCATGGGCCGACCGTGCTATAAATCCATGGCCGGTTCAACTTCAGAAGGTGTGCCAAATGTTCGAATTTGACGAAGAGCGCCGCCGCTTCCTGCAACGCAGTTTCGCTTCCGGCTTCATCCTTGCCGGCGGCAGCCTGCTGGCACCGCTGGTGCATGCGCTGGGCGGCCAGGTGCCAAAAGAACTGCCACCCGGCCGGTCGATCTACGATGTACGCGGCACGGTTCGTGTTGATGGCAACAAGGCCAGTCGGCAAACCCAGATCAAGACCACATCAACCGTGGAGACGGGCAGCAACAGCCTGGTGATTTTCCGGGTGGGCAAAGACGCACACATTTTGCGCGAGAACAGCAAAATCCAGCTCGCCTCCTCGAACAATGCATTCGCCGAGGGCCTGCGGCTAGTCAGTGGCGCCCTGCTGTCGGTATTCGGTGACCGGCCGAAGACCGGCAAGAGCTACACCCTGTCGACGACCACTGCCACCATCGGCATCCGCGGTACGGGTGTGTATGCAGAAGCGGCACCGGACGCCAGCTACGTATGCACCTGCTACGGCGTGGTGGATATCAACGCCAGCCAAAACCCGGCCGAGTCCGAGATCATCACCTCAGTGCACCACGATGCACCCCGCTACATCCTCGCCAATCCCGAGGGCGGCAAGCTGATCAAGCCGGCACCCATGAAAAACCACACGGATGAGGAACTGATGCTGGTTGAGGCCATCGTTGGCCGCACCCCGCCCTTTTCTTCCGTGAAGGGCTACAGCACGCCCCGGCGCGGCTACTGATTGGCGCAAACCACACCGGTACCGCAAGGCGCGCCGGCACGAATCCAGTTTAAAAGGGTGTTGTAGCCGGCCCGGCCCTCTACCGTTGCACGATCTATTTGCACCCCGCCACCGTGCTGCAGACCGGTCGGTTTGCGTACCAGCAGGCTGTTTTGAGGATCAGCAAAGTTCACGCGCATCACGACATCCCGGTAAACGTTCGGGTTATCCGCCGTTCGGTACGAAACCGGAATACCAGGGTAGTTTCCGCTCCCGGTCGCCGAATGACAGCTCGTGCAGGCTATCCCTGAAACCCCGTTCTCCAGCAACGGCAGAACATCGTTCACGAACGTCAACTGTGCCTGGTCTGTCGCACCACTGTTGATCGTGACCGTGATAGTCGCAGGTGCACTTGCGCCCAACGCATTGACGACCGTAAGCGACAGCACGTAATCGCCGTCGGTATCGGTAGTCAGCACCGGCACCGCGCTGCGGCTGTCGCTGAGGGATACATCGGCGCCGAGCGGCGCAGCAACGATCTCCCACAAATATGCCTGGGCAAACGGACTGGCCGCACCGTCAAGCGCCACCGGCGAGCGGACGGTGCGATCAGTGCCCGGATGTGCAACCGGCAGGCCCGGCTCAAGAACATGCCCGGAAGCATCGAACAATGTCGGCTCACTGAGGAATGCCGCCAGCAGCGCCGGTTTGTCTTGCGGATCACGCCAGAAATCCTCGAAATTGCGCAACGACAGCGGCATCGCCCCACGCTGAAAAACGTAATCGATGATGCGCTCGCGATTGCTGATGAATCGCTCCCAGCTGCTGAAGTTGATGGCATTGGCAAGCCCAGGCACATTCTCGGCGGCATTGCCGCCCTGCAGGGCGTGACAACCGACGCAATGCGGCTCGATCACGCGCTTGTACAACTGCGCAACGCCTTGCGGACGATCAACCGTTTGCTGCCAGCCGGCCGGCACATAATCGGTCTGATAGGTGAGTGCGGGCAATCCGGCGCCGCCGTAACGGCCCTCAGCGATATCAAGCGCGAAACTCGCGTACCACTTGCCGGCCTCCGCATCATCGCGAGCAGCCATGGCCGTGTAGCTGTCGTGCACAAATCCGTTGATCGTACGGAAAGCCGTCTCCTGCGCGGCTTGCGTGTACCCGGCAAGCGCGGAGTAATCGAATGTGTCGAGTTCCAGCTGATTGAACTTGGCGGAACGCAACGCCAGAAGCGGAAAATCACCGTTCTCGTCCAGCGGCAGCGTGCGGCCACCGTGACAGACCCAACACATGCCCGGCATGTGCTTGACCCCGCGCCCATCAAGATCCGCCGAGGTGATGCGCGTGCCCGCCGGATTGTAGGTAAAGAACCGGGTAATTTTTGCGGATGCCGGATTTGCCGGATCAAGCGGGCTGAATTCGATGGCGTTGGTACCACGGAAGTATTCGCGATTCTGATTCACGGCAGCGTCAACGTTCACCGGGCCATAGTTGCTGGCGCTGCCCGGCTGCAATGCAATCACATAGTTCTCGACAAAAAATGCCACCGAGCCATCGCTGTTGCGCCGCGCATACATGTTACGGCCATAACCGAGATCCTTGCTGTCGCGAAAGACGACATGCGCGTCATGACCAATGGTTTCGGCGGCGCAAGCGGGGTTGCCGGCGACAAAGCAGTTCTTACGCTTGAAATCCTCGATCGTGGTGCGCTCAGCGTTCGGGTCGACCGCTGCGTAATAGGCATCGGCGTAGGCCACGGAACTGATGCGGCTGAGCGCGAGGTCTATGAGTGGATTGCCGTTCGCGCCGCTGTTGTCGTCCTCGGCGAGCACCTGCCCGCCACGTACCAGATAGAGGTAACCGTCAACTGTCGATGTCAGCGCAACCTTGAGGCCGCCCGCATGATCCAGCGTAATGGCATGACGCGGGTTACCCGCCGCGCTCGCGCTTTCGCCGCCAGAAGATACCCACTGGCCAGGCAGCTGCTGGGTTGTGCCATCGTCACGGGTAATCTCCAACAGGTAATCGCCGCTGCCCCCGGCAATGTTGGTGGCGGCAACGATTTCGTAATCACCCGCCGGCAGGCTCGCCTGGGTATTGATGTAGGTGAGGAAACTGTTTGGCGCTTCGGCAGCAAGGGTTGGCGCTGCAACGGCTTCATCGCCACGATCATTGCAACCGGACGCCAGCAGCGCGGCACAGGCGAGCACGAACAATCCATAGTTCATTTTCATCAGAACCTCGCCAGAACGCCGGCGCGCACGAGAGTGCGCTGATATTCATTGTTGCCGTCTGCATTGACGATGACATGTTGGGCCGATATATCGAACGACATATTGTGGCCAAAACCGCGATTGAAGCCGAGCACGAAAGCGTGCGAGGTTGCCGGAATGCGATAGGAAAGCCAGGTGCCGCACAGCGCCTCGTTGAGTGCGGGGTCCACCTCGATTTCTTCCGCCGCGTTTATGAGCCCGTAGATGTCACCGGCAGCGGCACCGTTGCAAAAAAGCAATTGCGCCGACGACACCGTATCGCCGGAAATCAGGCTCCAGGTTCCGTACATTGCCCAGTTGGGCGTGAGCGCAAGATCGCCATTCACGAACAAGCGCCCCTGCGCAATATCGAATACGCGGCCGTCGGCCTCCTGATAACTGCCTTCTGCACCGACGGAATAACGCAGCGCGTCGGTGAGCCGTTTGGTCATGAAGCCCTGCACCGTGTAGCGGTTGCTGTCGCGCAGACCGCTGGCAACATCGTCAACCTGCCCGGCCACGCTCACCTGAAAAAACGGCGCTGCAAAACCCAGGGAATGCTGCCAGCGATAAATGCCCTGCACCCCGGCGCTGGCACGATTGAGGGTGTCGACCTCATCGTATGCCTCGCCTTCGAGAAAGCCGCGCAACGTTATCGCACTCATCATGCCGAATTCATGATTCCACGCCGCCGCCATTGAACCGACAAGCTGCTCATCCTCGACGACATCACGCTTGTAACCGGCACGGGTCAGATTGCTGTCGTAACCTGCTGCCAGCTCACCGTCGATCATCCAGGGCGATTCGTCTTCTTCAGCCCACACCTGCGCTGTGCAAACCACCAGCAACAGGCAGCCGGCGGCCCGAATTGGGTTTTTCATGCGTTCAATCCTTGCGCCGAAAGATTCTTGCGCCTGCCAGCAACAGCAGGACGAGGAAGAGCAGCCCGCCATTGCCGGCGGATTCACCCGAAGGCGCTTCCGGCACAGCAGCCTCGCTCGCGACGGCCGGAGCCGATGGGTCGCGGATCACGCCGTTGACGACGCCATCCGCATCGTTCGGACCGCCATCGCTGAGTGTCAGCCGCACGCAGTCGCTACCTGCCAGCAGGCCGGCTGCCCACACTGCATCGTCCAGCGCCGGGCATACGCCACTGGCCGATACCGCCGAGGCCAACGCATCGTCGGCACCTTCAGCGAAAGCGAACCAGCCACCATTGATGAACTTGCGCCACTGCGCACCCGGCGGCAGGGAAACCGGCAGTGGCAGGACAACCGATGCCACACCGCTGGCCGGCACGTTGCGCAACTCGAAATCGTAAATCGCGCCAACATACGCATAGCCGGCGTCGCCAAGGGCATCACCATTGCCATCAATCAAGCGCCCGGCGGCGACCTGAATTCCGCCGCCTTGTTGCGCAAGAGCAAGCGAACCGGCGACGAGTGTCACGCCCGGTTCGGTAAAGGCCAGACGCAATAATCCGGTATCGCTGCCGTCAATCCGCAATGCAGCCTGCTCGGGTGTATCGATCGGGTCGAGGTAATCAAGCAGGCCGTCCTGATCGTTGTCGGCACCGCCTTCAACATCATCATTGACGCCATCGCCGTCCGAGTCGATCGCTGCAAGTACCGGCGCATTGTCTGCAATAACAATCGTTGCGCGTTGTTCGGTGACCAGCGCGCCATCGGATACGCGCACCACAACATCATAGGAACCGGTCGCAAGTCCGGTACCGGCCGGATCGAAGGTGAAATCGGCGGCGGCAGCAGTGCCCGCGAGCTGTGGATCGCTCATCGACCAATCGTAGGCAAGCGGATCGCCGTTCGGATCGCTGGCCAGTGCGTTGACCCTGACCAGGCCACCGTCGCGGTATACCATGGCGCGCTGCTCGTTGTTCTGCTCAATCCACAATGACAACACGCGCGGTGCTGCCGCGTTTTCGACGATCTGCACCGTCGTCGTGCCGACGCTGTCGACCAGCACCGCCTTGCCGGCCGTGACTGCGAGCAATGTCACCACAATGGACTCGTCTTGCTCGGCTTGAGCATCCGCCAGCACCGGAATGCTGATCCAGCCTTCCGTGCCACTGGCAATCGTCAGCGTGCCGGTGGTGGCGATTCCGATATCGGCTGCACCTGCAGTGCCACTCAGGGCGTAAGCGATTGCGACCGGATACTGCGGCGACGGGCCGTTCAGCAGCACGCGCACGCTCGCCGTCTGACCCTCGCCGACAACACGGGTACCGCCCAGGGTGACGGTGGGAACAACCGTGACGGTCTGCGTTGCAGTTGTCAGGTTGCCGGCATCGTCTGCGGCTGCCCAGGTCAGCACATGCGTGCCCGGCCGGTACGGGCCATCGTCATCGACGCTGACCGTCACTGGAACCGGCAGGCCGAACACCATGTCGGTAGCCGTCGCGGAAACTGCGACGGCGGTGTAGTAACCGGTAGCAGTTACCTCAATGTCGCCATTGGTATAAATGAGCGGCCCGACCGTGTCATTCATGATGCCCAGACACACAGGATCAAATCCGCCGCAGGCATTGAATTCGTCGAGGTTACTGATGCCATCGCCATCCAGATCGTCCGCCGCGTCAGCGGCAACGAGAGGATCAAGACCATTCGCAATCTCGACGACATCGGAGATGCCATCGTTGTCATCATCAGTGTCACAGGCATCACCGCCAGTGCTTCCGCCCACACCGCCAGCGACACCATCACCGTCGTTATCAACCTGATCGGCGTTGCTGGTGTTGACGCAATTGTCGTTGTAATCGGCAGCCAGATCGCCGTCGGTATCGAGTTTATTGATCCGCAACGTAAAGGTTTGCACTGCCGTTGTTACACCGTCTTCATGACCGTCATCAACGTGCACGGTAACCAGCACATCGAGATATGGCACAGCCGCAGGCACCGTGTTCTGGCCCGGCGTGTAGGTGATCCGGCCCAGTTTGCCCCACACATTGGAAATCGTCATGCCGGCCGGTGAGCCCGCCGGCAGCGACCAGACCAGATTGCTGCCGTCATTGGCGTCGTCCGGATCACTCACCGATGCCGTCAGCGTCAACGCACTGTGTTCCGTGACGCTCTGATCGGCAATCGCACCAATCACCGGCGCATCGTTCACCGAAGTGACGACGATACTGAACGTTTTGACGCCATTGTTGCCGATAGTCGGCGTGGAACTGTCTTCGTTGCCATCGTCAACGGTCAGCGTAATCGGGCCGACATTGGTGGGGCCGGGGGAGGCCAGTTGCGTATCCAGCGGCGTCCAGGTGATCAAGCCCAGAGCGGAAATGCTCATGCCGGCCGGCGCACCACTTAACTGGTAGAAAATATTGCCCGCAACACCGGCATCGTCATCGATATCGGCGACCGTAACTTGATACGAAAAAGGAACATCTTCGGTGCCGGTCGTCGCCGGCGCGAACGAGGTGATCGCGGGCGGATCGTTGGTGGCGGCCACCGTAATGGTCCACGACAGAGTCGGGCTGCTGGTGCCGTCAGTCACCGTGACCACCACATTGACCGACGCCGGGCCGCCGTTTACCGGCGTCCAGGTAATCAGGCCGCTGGTGCTGTTGATGGTCATGCCGGCGGAAATCGCTTCCGCATTCAGGCTGAAAGTCAGTGTCTGGCCTTCCGGCTCCGTCACGTTGACCGTATCGTCGGCATCGTAGTGATATGCAGAACCCTCAACCGCACTGGTCGGGCCAATGCCTGAGGTGAAGACTGGCGCGTCGTTGTCGGCCGTGATGGTGAGCGACAACGCCTGATCGTCAGTCGCGCCGATACCGTCATTGGCGCGCACCGTAAAGTTATACGGGGTGTTGGTGAGCAGATTCGGCGTGGTGCCCGTGATGGCGCCGCTACTACTGTTCAAGCTCAGGCCAGCCGGCAAAGCACCCGCAACCACCGAGAAACTGTAACTGCCGTCACCGCCGGTGGCCGCAATGGTCGCCAGCGGTGCACCCACGGTATAGGTGGTTGCCTCCGGCTTGTTTGCGATGGTGGTGGTAGTGATATTGGTGCAGGCGCTCGTCGTGAAATTGACCGACGTGGCGTCAAAGTCGGATCCAGCCGAATTAGTGCCATGTGCGCTGTAGTAGTACGTCGTACCACAGGAAAAAATGTTGCCGGTAGACACGGGAAAACTGCTGCTGCTCGCCCCGCCGCCGGTGCCGCTGGGGCTGGTAGCCGCCACGGACGTGCCATTGCCTGCGTTGGCCGTGGCCTGTGACGTCGAATATTTGAAACTGACGGTGGTATTCGCACCGTTTTCAAACACCGTGCCATTCAGGGTGGCGTCATACGGGCCGACCCCGCTTGCGGCTGAGGTAGAGACCACAGGTGCGGCATTTTGCAGATAGCCACCAGACTGCCAGGAAGACATCAGGCCCTGCTCGCCGACGCTGAGTGACCCGGCCGGCGGCATGCTGCCTTCAGTGACACGTGCTACCGCCCGTGATTCGTTGGTGCCACTGGTCGCGGCAGCATAGGTATTGAAGTCAACGCCGACCGGCGCATAGTTGCGGTCATCTGCCGTCGTGACTGTGGCGGTATTGTCGTAGTCGGTACGCGCGGTGCTGTGGCAGCCGGTACAGGCATCGGCTTGCGAGTTGCTGTTGAAAATATTGGCAGCAACACCGTCAGTTCCGTCGTAAGTCACAACAGCACCGGCCAGCGCCGGGCAAACAACAAGGGCAATGGCGGCCAGCGCACGGGCAACCGGATGGCGGAAGGTCATGGCGCGTCCCTGTCCTGATATGGCGGTTGGATTCGATCGGTTGAGCTGGATCAGTTGAGCCGGATAGTAACGACAATCATTCCCGCCTGTCAGCAGGATCTGGCGCCACCCCAGCCTGACCCTCACCCGCTGCCGGCCGGCGAGCCCGTTCCGCCCCCCTCGCCGCTCGCCCGGCGTGCCACATACTGGATCAGTTGCCGCAGCCAGCGATGCGCGGGGTTATGGTGCAGCAGCGGGCTCCACGCCATCTTCAACTCAAATTCCGGAATGTGGAACGGCGGCTCGCGCAGCACGAGTTTCGGATTCGACTCGACCTGCAGCGTCGCCATACGCGCCGGCAGGGTCGCCACCAGATCGTTGTTTTGTACCAGCAGTGCCGGCAGAAAGTAGTGCCGCGTAAAAATCGAAATACGGCGGCGCTTGCCGATGCGATCCAGTGCCTGGTCAACCCAGCCCAGTGACACCGATTTCTCGCTGGTCACCCCGAACCCCACGCCCATGCCGGTCTTGCTCACCCACACATGCTGCGCATCGAGATAGGTCTTGAGGTTAAATCGTTCGGCGGCCGGGTTGCTGGCGTTGAGCACGCAGGAAAAATCGTCTTTCCACAGCGTGGTCTGATGAAACGATTGCGGAATGTCGTTGAAGCGGTTGATCGCCATATCAACCTTGCCCTGCTCCAGATCGCGCGGGCTGACATCCGACGGGGTCAGAATATCCAGCACCACTTTCGGTGCCTCGCTGCGCAGCGCTTTCACCACCGCAGGAAACAGGGTGGCCTCGGCATAATCGCTGGCCATGATGCGGAACACCCGGGTACTGGAGATGGGCCGGAAATCCTGACGTGGCTCCAGTACCTGCTGCAGCTCGACCAGCATCGCCCGGATGCGCGGTTGCAGCTCCAGCGCCCGCTCGGTCGGGGTCATGCCCTCACTGGAGCGAACCAGCAGCGGGTCGTTGAACATGTCGCGCAGGCGCCGCAGGCTGTTCGACATGGCCGGCTGGGTAATGCCCAGTTGCTCTGCAGCACGTGTCACGTTCTTCTCCCGCAAGAGAATATCAAGTGATATCAAAAGGTTAAGGTCAACTCGATCAAGATTCATGGGGAAAATACCGAAGATAAGAACGATAAATTGGCGAAATTATGCCACGACTCCTATATTGCGCCGCACTCGGGATCCCCTCCCGGGCTTCCGTCACTGAATCAGGAGTCCACCATGACCGTCGGCAATTACGATCGTCAGCAGGAAATCGACCGCATCAAGAAGGATTGGGCGACCAACCCGCGCTGGAAAGGCATCAAGCGCAACTACACCGCCGAGGATGTCGTTCGCCTGCGTGGCTCGATCAAGGTGGAAAACACCATCGCCCGCCGTGGCGCCGAGAAACTGTGGCAACTGATTACCGAAGGCGCGAAGCCGGCCTTCCGCCCGGAGAAGGATTTCGTCAACGCCATGGGCGCACTGACCGGCGGCCAGGCCGTGCAGCAGGCGAAAGCAGGTGTGCAGGCCATTTATCTCTCCGGCTGGCAGGTTGCCGCCGATAACAACACCGGCATGACCATGTACCCGGACCAGTCGCTGTACCCCGTCAACTCGGTACCGGCGGTTGTCCAGCGCATCAACAACTCATTCAAGCGCGCCGACCAGATCCAGTGGGGCAAGAATGTCGGCCCCGGCCACAAGGATTACATCGATTATTTCCTGCCGATCGTCGCTGATGCCGAAGCCGGTTTCGGCGGCGTGCTGAATGCCTATGAATTGATGAAGGCGATGATCGAAGCCGGCGCGGCCGGTGTGCACTGGGAAGACCAGCTTGCCTCGGTCAAGAAGTGCGGCCACATGGGCGGCAAGGTGCTGGTGCCGACGCAGGAAGCCGTGCAGAAATTGCTCGCCGCGCGTCTGGCTGCTGACGTTGCCGACACCCCGACCATCGTGCTTGCCCGCACCGACGCCAACGCCGCCGACCTGCTGACCAGCGATTTCGACGCGAACGACAAACCGTTTTGCACCGGTGAGCGCACCGACGAAGGCTTCTACAAAACGCGCGCCGGCATTGATCAGGCGATCTCGCGCGGCCTCGCCTATGCACCCTATGCCGATCTGCTGTGGTGCGAAACCGCCAAGCCGGACCTGGCCGAAGCGCGCAAGTTTGCCGAAGCCGTGAAGAAGCAGTTCCCGGACCAGATGCTCTCCTACAACTGCTCGCCGTCGTTCAACTGGAAGAAAAATCTCGACGACGCGACCATCGCCAAATTCCAGCGCGAGCTGTCGGCCATGGGTTACAAATTCCAGTTCATCACCCTCGCCGGCATCCACAACATGTGGTACGGCATGTTCGAGCTGGCGTATGACTACGCCCGCAACGACATGACCGCCTATGTGAAGTTGCAAGAGCAGGAGTTCGCTGCGGCCGCGAAGGGCTACACCTTCGTTGCCCACCAGCAGGAAGTCGGCACCGGCTACTTCGATGACATGACCACGGTGATCCAGGGCGGCACGTCTTCAGTGACGGCACTCAAGGGTTCGACCGAAGAAGAGCAGTTCCACTGATCGGCGCCAGCCATCAGGCTTGATGTTTCAAGCCTGAAAAAAGGGCTGCCGCAAGGCGGCCCTTTTTTTTCCTGCGTGGACTGCTACAGTCCGGTCATGCCGCAAATGCCGCGCCGCCTGATCACTTTTCTTCTCGCCCTGCTGACGGTCAACGCGGCGGCAGCACGCGACTGTCCCGCAGATGGCGCACCCGCGCTCGGGGCCGCCCAATTCACCAGCCGGGTACAGGCGCAAAAACCGCAGGACCGGCTGCTGTACCTGGCCCCCGGCACGCGCGAGATTTTCATCCACGCAACCACGCTGGGCGCCGGCAAAATCACTTACCGCTGGTACCAGGACGGCAAACGCGTCATTGATGTCGGGGCCAACGTCGGCGCCGGCCAGTGGCACACCTGGTCACGCCTGCGCATGGGTGCGCCCATGCCGGAATATGTTCGTGTCCAGCTGCTGGGCGCCAACGCCTGCCTGCTGCGCGAGCTGACCCTCGCCAGCGCGGCCTTCACCGAGCACCCGGAAATCCGCAAGGCCTGGCAACAACTGGCTGCCGACGATGCCACCGGTGCAAAAATTACGCTCAAACTGCTGCTCGAATCGCTCACACCCAGCAGCCCGCTGGCAAAAGCGGTGCAGCGCATGCTTGATCGGGATGTCACGCTCGGGCAGGCACTGGAACGGGCCCGTACCGGCGAGCTGTTTCTGGTCGAAGGCACGTTGAAGGAAGTCGAGAAATATCTCGGCAATCGCCCTGCGGATCGCAGCGCGCACGATCGCATTGTCGATATCCGTCGCGAGATGACCGCGCAGAAAATTCGCCTTGGCCGCGAAGGCAATTTCGTGGCGCTGGCCACCCGCCACCTGCTGGAAACCGAAAAACTTTTTCGTGGTGACTATCCGCTATGGCGCGCAGAGGCCGAGCATGTGGTAACGCCAGCCCTCACCTATGCCGGCAACAGGTTTGCGATGCTTGACTGGCAACCGACGTTACGCGGCTACAAGCTGTTGTTGCAGGACAAACGTACCGGCAAGACCATCGAAGTCACCCCGGACTAACCGCAAATCACTTTGCGTTCAGGCGAGCTTCAGCTTGCTGATGTCGGGATTGACGGGTTTTTTGTCATCCTTGATCTGCTCAAGGTCAGCGCCCGGCGGCGCCACGGTGATCGCACTGACATCGACGACGACCGGCACGACAACGCGCTTCTCGTTTTCCTTGAGCAGCTCGGTATCCGGCGGCGCCATGCTGAGCGCTGATACGTCAACCTGCACCGGGGTGACCGACAGCTTTTCTTCCGCCTGCAGCAGATCGCCGCCGACCGGCGCCAGATTGATCGCGCTGATATCCGGCACCGCAACCGGCGCCGGGGCAAGCTGCCGGCGCTCCTCGTCCTTGAGCAATTCAGCACCCGGGTTAGCGAGGCTGATGCCGGAAATATTCGGCAGCATCGGCGCCGGCATCGACTTGATTTCGACGAGCAGCGAACCGGCTGGAAACAGCCGCCAGCTTCCGGCCTGCGCAACATCTGCCGGTGGCGGCGGTGCATCGGCGCGGGGTTTGAGCGCGTTGCTTTGCGCGTGCTCGGCGGCCAATGCCGCAAGGCGATCCGCCATGGTCGGGGGCTTCACTGCGGCCGGCGCGGCGGGCGGCACTGCCAGCGGCCGGCCCTGCGCGTCAGCCTCTTCGATGCTGGCAATGGCACCGGCCTGTTTCATGACCGCGCGATACTTCATCGCCGTGGCCTGATCGACCGCCTTCTTCACGGCGATACGCTGGCCGGAGAACAATTTCTCGATCATGGCGTCGTTCGCCTTGAACAGGCGCGCGATATTGGCTTTCACCGCCACCGGGTCGGAACCCCTGGCGATCTCGCCGGCAAACACCACGTTGAAGAAATCGGCCATCAGCACCACCTCATTTGCACCGATGTTAGCCAACGACAGGGCGGGGCGCCACGCACCGGTTCACTGCGCCGTTACGGGCGCACCTGCTCGGCTGCACGCTCGGCCAGCGCCGCAATGGTCTTGGACGGGTTGGTGCCTATCGAGGTGGGCACAATGGCACCGTCAGCCACATACAGGCCCGGATAATGGAAGACGGCGCCGGCATGGTCGACCACGCCCTCTGCGTCAGTGCTGCCCATCGGGCAACCGCCGAGCGGGTGCGGTGTAATCAGATTGCGCAGCAGGCTCCAGGTCGGCGGCGTCATCGGCACCCCGCCGGTCGCCTCTGACAGCCGCACATGCAGCGCGCTGATCGCCTGCATGACTGCCTCGTTCGGCCGATAGTCCCAGCGCATCTTCAGGAGATCCTTGCGCCAGGGCGCATACCAGGGCCTGCCCAGATACAGCTCCCCGTTGGCCTCGTCGCGACTCTGCCCGAACCAGGGCATCAGATGTTCGAGCGGGTCGCGCTTGCGCAGCACTTCCAGCACCCCGGCCGGCAGCAGACCGAGGCGTTGCAGTTGCCGGCGCCCCAGCCAGCTGTGGCCCATTTTTTCCAGCAGATTACCCAGTACGTCCGGAAAACCGCCGTCTTCAATAAACACCGGCCGACCCTGGAATGCGCCGTCCAGATAATCGATGCAGGCGGAAATCGTCGGCCCCTGTGTTGGCGAAATATCGCGGCCGCGATAGTAGGCCGGCGTCACGAAATCGCCGTTGGCGCTCCAGCGCCGGCCCAACAGGTGCGACAGCTTCGGCAACGTGCGCTCGCGATCGCGGCACTTGAGCAACAATTCGGTGCTGCCAAGCGAACCTGCCGCGACGATAACATTGCGTGCCTCAACATGACCGTTGCGCCCGGCACCCAGATCGCGGAAGGAAATGCGATACCCGCCATCGGCAGTCGGCGCGATATTGCGCACATGGTGCAGCGGGCGTACTTGTGCGCCGTGCTGCTCCGCTTGCGGAATGTAATTGAGATCGAGCGTGTTCTTCGCTTGCACCGGACAACCGATGTCGCAGTTGCCGCAATGAATGCAGGTGCCCTGCTGCTGCCCGAAAGCATTCGTCCAGGTTTTCGAGCGCGCATGATTGAACGGATCTTCCTGCTCGTATTGCCAATCCGGATCGAAGGTGATGGCCTGCGGCACCGTCCGGAAACGATGACCCTCACCCAAACATTCCGCAGCCTCCTTCATCAGCAGGGTGCGTTTCGTCCATTGCCGGCGCGGCAGGTGTGCCGGTTTCAACATGCCGGCCACTCGCTCGTAGTAGGGCCGCAAACCGTCGGCAGTAATCTCGCCCGGCCAGCCGTGTGCGAATACTTCCGGGCGCGCATCGATCGAGACATTGGCATAGATCAGCGAACCGCCGCCGACCCCGCACCCCGCCACCACCGACATATCGCCGAACAGGCGCAGATCGACCCAGCCATGATGCCGATCGGGATTTGCCTCGCGCCAGAACCAATTGCGGTTCGACACGCTGGGATAATCCGCCGTCTGCCAGCGCCGGCCACGCTCCAGCACCAGCACCTTGCGGCCCTGTTCGGCGAGACGACAGGCCATCACCGCACCACCAAAACCGCTGCCAATCACGATCACATCAATGTGTTCCATCACACGACTCCCGAGATCACGGCCTGATAACGACTTTATCAACCAGCTCTGCACGGCGCGATGGCGTAATGCCATCGCCCGGTTCAACGAATGCTTCGCCGCGCGCCTGCGGCACGCGCTCGATCCAGCGGCGACAAACACGCCGCACCCCGATGGCGTACAGCGTCAGGGCACCATCCGCAGTAATGTGCAGCCGCAGGAAATTCTTCCAGTCTTCAATCCGGCACGCGGAGAACACGGTGTCACGGTGCGCGCCGATGCATTGATAGCCCGCGAATATCCAGGCACCGAACAGGATGCCGCAAGCACCCGCCAGCACTGCAGCAAGCAGAGCCATGTGCAGAAAAAAATCGACCGGGTCGGCGGATGGCGATGGCGATGGCGCAAACGTACCGATCAGCAGCAAACCGATCGCCAGATGCAGCAGGCCATGCAGCATCCCCAGCGGCAAACGCACCGCGCGCTGCCAACCCGCCGACCAGTGCTCCGGCGGCTCCTCAAAGGCAACAAATGCCCAGCACCAAGCCACGAGCGCAGCGCACAGCAAGGGCGAGGCCGGCAAGGTCTCGATCAGCGCGCCCAGCGACCTGCCGCCGTTGAACGCGATACTGCCGAAGAAAATGCCATGACTGGCCGCATCGACACCCCAGAGCAACAACGCAAGCATCGCCCCGAGAAACAGGGCAAAAGACGGATTGAATGCCGGGAACGCCAGCAGCCGCCACAGCAGCAACCGTGATCGGGCGGGCGACGGGAAAGTTTTTTCACGCACCCAGCGCGCAGGGATGGCAGTGGTTTTTTCTGCCAGCACCTCCGGGTGCCAGGCAGTGCCGTGCATGAATGCGCCGCCACCACCAGCCGTGACGCGTTGCGGGCCACCGGCAATGGCGTAACGCTGATAATGGTGCAGATCGCCGGCGAGTGACAGCCAGACACGGGCCCCCCGCTCCTCCACTAACCGGCGTTCAAGAAACGCCAGATTGCGGCGCAGCATGCTGTCGTTTTTCTCAAGCCAGAAAGGCACACTGCTGACAAGCACGACGCGATCACCTGCGGCCACTGCACTGGTCGCATGGCGCAGGTATTCCAGTTGCGGCGCATCAATATCGTTGTCGAGCTGCACATCGACAGCGATGAACCACCAGCGTTGCGGCAGTTTCAATACAAAGTAACTGCGTGATTGCGAGGTACGCCAACCGGCAAACCAGCGCCCCTGTAGAAACAGCCGCGAAAAAGCTGCGAGGCCGTCGTACCAGTCGTGATTGCCCGGCAGCACGAACAGATCGCGGGGGGCACTGTCGTCACTGTGTGGCAGCACACTGTAATAGGGAGCCTCCAGGCGATGCAGGTATTCTTCGCGTGAAGCAGCCGGATAACACTGATCGCCGCCCATAACCAGCACCCGCCCGTGCGGCAGTACCTCGCTATCTACGGCGAGTACCGGTGCGGCGAGCAGGCTCGCGATGGTGGCCGTCGCATTCCAGCCATCGCCCAGATCGGCAACGTAATCGAGCCATAACTCTTCCGTGCCGTCGTAACGATAGGGGCCGTCAAGCGGTCGTGCTGCTTCGCGCTCGCGCCGGTCGGCATAGGTGGCGAACGCGCGCGCAATCATCACCGTCAGCAGGGTGCGCAGCAGCAGGCGGGGATCAAACCAGTGGACCATGTCGCGCCAATGCCGGCGGCCGACACGGCGCTTCAGGGAAGGATTGAGGGGTTCGCGCTCTTGCGTGGACGACACATGCGGATCCTGTCTGCTGGCAGGACCCAACTCTAGCAGCAAGGACGGCGGAAGATGAAACTGCCAACAAAACGCAGCGCGATATTTTTACGCGGCTTTTCGCTGCACAGCGCTCAAATTCCGCGCTGCACGCGCTCCAGTGCCGCAGCGCTCACCATGCCGAGGCCACGCAGGATGTTGGCAGTAAGGCTGCGGTCGTAATCGCTACCGACATGCCCGTCGGAAACGCGCAACAAACCAAGAACCAGCGCGCCGATGACAAGATCCGGCGCTGCTTCGTCCGCCTCGGCAGTGAACTGGCCCTTGCCGATGCCGTCGATGACGTCGTCTTCGAGCCCGTGCAACAGGGTCGAGCGCACCTTGAAGGCCGGCCGTGACACGAACTGCACGAGCAACCGAGCCCACACGTGATCCTCGCGGGCGCGGTGCAAATGGGCACGCAGCACCAAGGCAATCCGTGACCCCGGGTCACGCGCACGGCTGCGCTGCCGGGAATTCACTTCAATGTTTTCGCAGACCATCGCCGCGAGCTCTTCGAGCATCGCGTCGAGTGAGGGAAAGTAGTTGTAGTAGGTGCCGGGCGCTACCGACGCATCGGACGCGATGTCATTGACGGTGGTGGCATCAATACCGCGGTCTGCAATCAGTCGAACTGCCGCTTCAACCAACTGGGCACGGGTTCGCTCCTTTTTTTTCTCATGCCAGGCGCGGTCCGCCTCGGGACGGGCCTGATCAAGGGGGGTGACGTTGTCCGGAATTTGCATGGTCATCCAAGCTCTTGAAAATTCAGCCATTAAAGGAGTCGTTGCGCAAAAAGTACGCACTATTGACAGCAGCTTCAATAGTGCTCCTTGAAAGATGCGCAGATTTTGCCAGATATGCCGACCACCTCACGAACTATCTGTGTGCGCCACCACCTTTTTTAGTCGCCGGCAACCGCTCGGCCATACGGCAGGCTGCCTGCCCGAACCACGATCATCCGGCCTTGCAGGCCACCTCAAAGCATTTGCAGCCTGGATTATATGATCATTTATGCTTATGATTTTAGACGCAAAGGCCAGTTGTCCGCCCGCTTGAGTTGTCCGGGCAAGCCGATATGCTCCTGCAGCGTCTCCGGAGAGCCCCATGAAACAACTGGATTTCGTCGATCAGGCCAGCAACGCACCGGCGGCCAAGGTAACGCCAGCGCGCAAAGCGAAAGCAAAGCTGCAACCGAAGCGCAAGAACCGCGCCCCCGGATCGCGTGACGATCTGCAGCGCCTGAACATGGAAATACCGAAAGCGCTGCACAAACGCCTCAAGCTGAAGGCGATCTACGAGGATCGAACAGTCACCGATATCGTCCTGCAGGCCATCAACGAATATCTGCACAGCCACTGACATGCGCATCCTCATCGTGGGCGCCGGCGCAACCGGCACAGTATTCGCGGCCGCACTGCTCAAGGGCGGCGCCGAGGTCGGTTTCTATGTGCGCGAACATCACCGCGCGCACCTGCAACAGGGCCTCACGCTCTACCACCAGGGATTTTTTACGTTGCGCGAAGAGCGGATATCCCAGATCGCCGTTGCCACGACGCCAGCGGAAGTGGCCGCCAGCCACTGGGACGAAGTTTGGTTCACTACGCCTTCCGATGCGCTGCGGGGCCCATGGCTCAACGAATTCCTGGCTGCCACCGGCCGCGCCACGCTGGTCGTGCTGCAGCCTGACCCGGAAGACTCTCAGTATCTGCGCGAGCATGGCGCAAAAGATCGCCTCATCGTGCAGGGCCTGATCCAGTTCTCGGCGTGGCAATCACCGCTGCCGCACGAGCCGGCCAGCCAGAACGGCATCACCTGCGTGCTCCCGCCGGGCGTTGCCGCGCAGTTCGATGCCGAATGTGCCGCAAGCGCGACGATTGCTGCCACGCTCACGCGCGGCGGACTGCGGGCAGCAGTGCGCAACGATCTGCCTGCCCACGCGGCGCGCATGTCGGCACTGACGATTCCGCTGATCGCCGGCCTGGAGCTGGTTGACTGGCGCATCGAACGCTATGCGCACCATGAGGTTCTGAAAATTGCCGTCGCCGCCGCGCACGAAGCCCTTAGCGGGCAGTGTGCGCGATTTGCCGTGCGCAAACCGATCAGGTTCAAACTGCTGCTCAACCGGCAGGCCATCGCACTGCTGCTGCGCCTGGTGCCCTGGGTGCCCGGTTTCGACGCCGAGGCGTTTCTGCGCCACCACTTCAGCAAGGTGGACAGACAAACGCGGCAAATGCTGGGCACTTACATCCGCCACGCTGCCCAAAACGGCTTGCCGCACACTGCGCTTGAGCAATTGCTCGGCGCACTGCCGCCACCCACGCATTAACCACGCACGTCGGGCTCAGCGCTGCTCCTGTTTCGATCCGCCGCGACAGGCCGGCGAATCCGGTACCGCCTCGCGTGCCGCCCACTCCGCGCCGGTATAGGTATGCAAGGCCAGCGCATGCACGCCGCCGGCAAGTTGCGCCTGCAACTGCGCATAAACCGCCTGATGGCGCTTCACCAGTGACAAACCTTCGAACGCCGGCGACACGACCACCACCTTGAAATGGGTTTCGCTACCGGCAGGCACGTTATGGTCGTGGCTCTCGTTGATGATCTCGAGGCGCGTAATCTCGAAACCCTCGCGCAGACGCGCGTCGATTTGCTGCTGCATGTGTTGCTTGATGGCCACGAAAAGACACCTCGATCGATATCGGAAAACAGCAAAATTTACGCAAGAAAATCCCAGAATGCGCGCTCGTCTGCGCCGGGCATGGCATCGATGCGCACCTGCCGGCCCAAGTGCATGGCCTGGCATTTTGCATCGAACGCCGGCCAGTCAAGACCACCAACCGCCGCCGGTTTGCCATGCCGGGCAAACGTCGCCCAGGCACGCATCACCTCGTCGGCCAGCGCGGCGGCCGCTTCGCCACCGCCGGTAAAAAACTGCCCGGTTGGCGAGCCTGTACCACCAAACACAAACGGCACATCAACAACATGACAGGCGCCCATCAGGCCGCCAAACTGAGGGCTCTCCCACTCGAACTGGGCGGCAAAAACCAGCGGCTGCTGCGCCGCCTGCGCCGCCAGCAGGCGTTGCGTCGGCACCCGGAACATGCGGTCGGTCTCCAGCCAGCAAAACAGATCCAGCAACTTGCCATTATTTTTGCGGCCGGACACCGTGCGGTAAAATGCCAGCGCAGCGGCACCATGCCCCGGCAAGGCCCGCTCGCAAAGATGCAACAGGCGCGCCTCATCAATCTGCCCGGCCTCGTCGCCATGACCACCGCCGGGCTGCGGCCTGTACACAAACAGGTTCCACTCATCACGCATCACCGAGGCGAGCAACGGCACGTCTTTGGCCGCGCCAGCGGCAATCGCATCGATCGGTCGCTGCGGCAGAAAATCGCCGTCGACCACCGGCATCAGCGACATGCCAAACTGCGGCGTAGTGCCGCGCAAGCCGCGATCAACCGTGAGTTTCAGCGCCTTGCGTTGTGCCTTGACGATGGCAGCGACATCACCCTTGAGCAGCGCGTCGATTTGCGCACCACGCGACTCGCCGAGCGCATCGAGAGCGACCTGCGCCACGCGCACCGAATCCTCGCGCGACACCACAAAATCCGCGCCACCGGACTGCACGATGGCACGCTGAAAAAGCCCGCGCGCGCTGGGCACACCAAGCAGCGTCGCCACACTCATGCCGCCGGCCGACTCGCCGAAAATTGTCACGCAGGCCGGATCGCCCCCGAACGCGGCAATGTTGTCGCGCACCCATTGCAGCACCGCAACCTGATCACGTGTACCCACATTGGTGGCAGCAGGGAAATCACCGCCCAACGCAGCGCCGAAATTGCCGAAACCGAATAAACCGATACGGAAGTTGCAGGTAACGACAACGCAATCCTGCGAGGTTGCCAGCCGCGCACCGTGATAAAGCAGCTGATGGCCGCAACCGGCGATATAACTGCCGCCGTGAAACCAGACCAGCACCGGGCGTTGCGCGTGATCCGCAGCCGGCGTCCAGACATTCAGGTAGAGGCAGTCGTCACTGACGCGATCAACGCCCATCAGCGGCGACAATTCCTGTGGCGCTGCCGTGCCGTAAACCTGCGCTGCGCGTACACCGGCCCAACCGGCATGCGGCTGCGGCGGCAGGAACCGCTGCTCGCCAATGGGGGCCGCCGCATAGGGAATGCCGCGAAACTCAAGGTGATCGCCACGATCGATACCCTCGACCGCGCCGCAACCAGTAGAAACAGTGGTGGCCACCATGCACACTCCAACAAAATGCCAGCAGAAAGTGGCTAGCATTCCGGAACCACTCACCGGTTACAAGGAGAACGCTGCCCGGCACGGCGCGCGCCGTTGCTACTTGCTACTGTATCCGGCAGCAGCGTTGAACTCAGCGATTGCCGCTGCGTTGGCCTTGCCCGCCACCGCCCTGACCGCCGCCGTGGCCGCGCGACGGGCCATTGCCGCGCGACGGTTGCGCAGCAATGGCGCCGCCACCCGACCGGCCACCACCGCCCGAACCACTGCGGCTCTGATCACCACGCCCACCGCCGCCGCCACTGCGGCCGCGCGGTGCCATCGGCGGCCGCGGCCGATTGTAGTCGTCGGACGCAGCCTGTTTCTGCACTTCCGTCGGTACGAAGCCTTCGGCAATTGCCCGCGGCACTTCACGTTTCATCATGCGCTCGATGTCACGCAGGTATTTCTGTTCTTCCGGATCAACCAGCGAAATCGCCTCGCCGGTGCTGCCAGCACGGCCGGTGCGGCCGATGCGGTGCACATAGTCTTCCGGCACGTTCGGCAGTTCGTAGTTCACCACATGCGGCAACTGGTCGATGTCCAGACCGCGCGCGGCGATGTCGGTAGCAACCAGAATGCGCAGCGAACCGGCCTTGAACTCCGCCAGCGCCTTGGTGCGCGCCGTCTGGCTCTTGTTGCCGTGTATTGCCATCGCCGTAAGGCCGTTCTTCTCGAGAAATTCGGCAAGCCGGTTGGCGCCGTGCTTGGTACGCATGAATACCAACACCTGCTCCCAGCCACCCTGTTTGACCAGATGCGCAAGCAGGTAACGCTTCTGGTCTTTCGCGGTAAAGTAGGCGCGCTGGGTGACGAGTTCGGAAGCCGTGTTGCGCCGCGCAACCTCGACCGAAGCAGGATTGTGCAGCAGCCCCTGGGTGAGCTGGCGGATCTCGTCGGAGAAAGTCGCCGAATACAGCAGGTTCTGGCGCTGCGCTGGCAGCAGTTTCAGCACGCGTTTGATGTCGTGGATGAAACCCATGTCGAGCATGCGATCGGCTTCGTCGAGCACGAGAATCTCGACACCGGACAGATCCAGCGTGCGTTGACCTGCGTGATCGAGCAGACGCCCCGGGGTCGCCACGAGAATATCGACGCGCTTTTTCAGCTTGTCGACCTGCGGCTGCATGCCGACGCCACCGAACATCACCATCGAGGTGAGCGACACATGCTTGCCGTAGGTGCGCACGGACTCTTCGACCTGCGCGGCGAGCTCGCGCGTTGGCGTCAACACCAGGCAACGCGGGCGGCCCGGTTTCACCACCGTCGCGGCGCGCGTCGACAGGATCTGGAGGATGGGCAGCGTGAAGCCGGCCGTTTTGCCGGTACCGGTCTGCGCAGCGGCAAGCAGATCGCGGCCGGCGAGCACAACGGGTATCGCCTGTTGCTGGATGGGGGTTGGCACGGTATAGCCGGCTTCTTCGACGGCGCGCAGCAGCGCCGGCGCAAGCCCGAGGGCTGCAAAGTTATTTGCGGATGACATGATTTTTGAACTCCTGCGACGGCCTGTTGCACTGACGCACAACACCAATCGAGGCAGACGGATTCGTGATCGAAGAACGATCGGGGATCTTGGGAGGTGACACGCCCGCTGATTGGTATGGCGGGCGGCGCGCGCAGTCTAGGGGTTAACCGCCTGAAAAGCGAATGCTCAAGAGCATGGTTCGGCCCGCCGAGATCGCCCGCCTGAAGCCGAGCTGAGCTTGCGGGCCCGCCTACGCCCGCCCTTCTGCCAGATAAAACCATGTATCCATAACCGAATCCGGGTTCAGCGAAATGGAATCAATGCCCTTTTCCATCAGCCACTGCGCAAAATCCGGGTGATCGGACGGCCCCTGGCCGCAGATGCCAATGTACTTCCCCTGCTTTTTGCAGGCGTCAATCGCCATACTCAACAGCGCCTTCACGGCTTCGTCGCGCTCGTCAAACAGGTGCGACACGATGCCGGAATCACGATCAAGGCCGAGCGTTAACTGCGTAAGATCGTTGGAACCTATCGAGAAACCATCGAAGTGCGCGAGAAACTTCTCGGCCAGCAACGCATTGGTGGGCAGCTCGCACATCATGATCACGCGCAGACCATTCTCGCCGCGCTTGAGACCGCACTCGGCCAGTTGCTTCAACACCTGCGCCGCCTCGCCAACGGTACGCACGAACGGCACCATCACCTCGATGTTGGTCAGGCCCATCTGTTCGCGCACTTTTTTCAGTGCGCGGCATTCAAGCTCGAAACAATCGCGGAAGTTGTCGGAAACGTAGCGTGATGCGCCACGGAAACCCAACATCGGGTTTTCTTCTGCCGGCTCGTACAATTTGCCGCCGATCAGGTTGGCGTATTCGTTGGATTTGAAATCCGATAGCCGCACAATGACTTTCTCGGGGTGAAAGGCCGCCGCGATCGTGGCAATGCCTTCAACCAGTTTCTCGATGTAAAAATCCACCGGCGACTTGTAACCGGCAATGCGCTTGTCTACCGCCTGTTTTACGTCGCGCGGCAGGGTGTCGTAATTGAGCAGCGCTTTGGGGTGCACGCCAATCATCCGGTTGATGATGAACTCCAGGCGGGCCAGACCCACGCCCTGGTTCGGAATCATCGCGAAATCAAAAGCACGGTCCGGGTTGCCGACGTTCATCATGAGTTTGAACGGCAATTTCGGCATGTTGTCTATCGAACTCTTCTGGATATCAAACTCCAGCTTGCCGTTGTAAATAAGGCCAGTGTCGCCTTCCGCGCAGGAGACGGTGACCAACTGGCCATCCTTGAGCACATCCGTGGCATTGCCGCAGCCGACAATCGCCGGCACGCCCAGCTCGCGCGCAATGATCGCTGCGTGACAGGTGCGCCCGCCCCGGTTGGTGACAATGGCCGATGCGCGTTTCATTACCGGCTCCCAGTCCGGGTCGGTCATGTCGGTAACGAGTACGTCGCCGGGCTGCACGCGCTCCATTTCCTTGATGCTGGTGATGATGCGCACCGGGCCGGAACCGATCTTCTGGCCGATCGCCCGGCCTTCGCAGATTACCTCCGCTTTGCCGCGCAGCAGGTAACGTTCCATGATGTTGGAGCGGACGCGGCTCTTCACTGTTTCGGGGCGTGCCTGCACGATATACAGCTTGCCGTCATCGCCATCGAGTGCCCACTCGATGTCCATCGGCTGGCCGTAGTGTTTTTCGATGATCAATGCCTGCCGGGCAAGATCGGAAACCTGCTCATCAGTCAGGCAGAAACGATTGCGATCGGCCGGCTGCACTTCGACGGTTTCAGTCGATTTGCCGGTGTGGCCGGTTTTTCCGTAAATCATTTTAATGGCCTTGCTGCCGAGATTGCGGCGCAAAATCGCCGGGCGCGCATTCAACAGCGTATTCTTGTGCACGTAAAACTCATCGGGATTTACCGCCCCCTGCACCACCGTCTCGCCCAAACCGTAGGAAGCCGTGATAAACACCACGCCGTTGAAACCGCTCTCGGTGTCCAGGGTGAACATCACGCCGGCGCAACCGGTTTCGCTGCGCACCATGCGCTGAATACCGGCCGAGAGTGCCACCAGCTTGTGTTCAAAACCCTGGTGTTCGCGGTAGGCAATGGCGCGGTCATTGAACAGCGAGGCAAACACTTGCTTTACGGCGGTGAGTACATGGTCGATGCCGCGAATGTTGAGGAAGGTTTCCTGCTGGCCGGCGAACGAGGCATCGGGCAGATCTTCGGCGGTGGCGGACGAGCGCACTGCCACCGGCATATCCGGGTTGCCCTCGCTGATTTGCACAAACGCCTCGCGAATCGCCTGCTCCAGTGCCGGCGGCAGCGGCGCTGCCACAATCCAGTCACGAATCTGTTTGCCGGCCGCCGTCAGGGCGGCAATGTCATTGATGTCGAGAGCATCGAGAATGCCGTGAATTTTCTGATCGAGATCACTGGCTGCGAGGAAGTCGCGGTAGGCTTGCGCCGTGGTTGCAAAGCCGCCGGGCACCCGGACGCCGGCATGGCTCAACTGGCTGATCATCTCCCCGAGGGAAGCGTTCTTGCCGCCCACCCGGTCAACGGCATGCCTGTTCAAGTCCTGGAACCACAGGACGTAGTCTTGCGCGGCGGCGTTCTTCACTGCGGATTCTCCTTTTGAGGATTCAGGGGCCGGGGCCCGCCATCTGCCTTGTGGGCGCGATGGCGTGGGCGGGAATTCTACTGGAAAATGTCCCCCTTCCCACGGACATAAGCCTGCTGAACAGATGCCATCACTGCTCGAAATAGACAAGGAAAATCAAAAGGATAAAGCTATGCCCAAGCGCTTCGCGTTCTTTGTATCCGACGGCACCGGCCTGACCGCAGAGGCATTGGGCTTGAGTTTGTTGAGCCAGTTCGAGCACATCGAGTTCGAAAAGGCGACGCTGCCGTTCATCGACACGGTTGATAAAGCCCGGGAAGCGGTCGTTCGCATCGAGCGCGCCGCCGCCGGGAGCGATGGTAAGCCGCTGGTCTTCGACACGGTGGTAAACCAGGATGTACGTGCTGAACTCGCGAAGGCCAACGCGTTTTTCGTCGATATTTTCGGCACTTTTTTGCAACCACTGGAAGGGGAATTGTCGACTCACTCCTCCTACAGCGTTGGCAAATCGCACGCCGTCTCCGACCGCCAGGCATACAAAACGCGCATCGACGCCGTGCATTTTGCGCTCGATAACGACGACGGCGCCCGCACCCGCCATTACGACCAGGCCGATATCATCCTGGTCGGTGTGTCCCGCAGCGGCAAAACGCCAACCAGCCTGTATCTCGCCCTGCAGTACGGTCTGCGCACCGCCAACTATCCGCTCACTGAAGAAGATCTCGATGGCGAGGGATTACCGAAAGTGCTCAAGCCGCACAAGGCCAGAATCTTCGGCCTGCTGGTGGACGCCGATCGTCTTGCCGCGATCCGCAACGAGCGGATGCCTGGCAGCCGCTATGCCTCGGCGCACCAGTGCGATATGGAAGTGCGGGCAGCCGAAACGATCTACAAGCGCGAGGGCCTGCCGTTCCTGAACGTGACGGAACTTTCGATCGAAGAAATCTCCAGCCGTATCCTGGCGGCCACGGGGATCAAGCGAAAAATCAGCGGCTGAATCGCGCGGTAGCGCGGGCTGGGCCTGGGCAATTTGCCACCGGTCAGCCAATCAGGTGCAGCCCCTGTGCGCCGCCATGCACAGCATCGACAACCAGGCGGCGATCGAAAGTTGCCAACTGCCCATTATGTGCGCCGGCCAGTGCCAGCAGATAGCTGTCCGTCACTTGCGCGGAACTCAACAAACGCGTGCTGTCCAGTTTCCCGGCATCGAGCAGGCTGATGTCGTCTGGCCAAAACACATGGCCCGGCAGCGCACACAAACCTGCCATCAATTGCGCCACCGCCGCCGGCGTACCCGGCGAATTGGGGTAGCGGGCGTGCCCGACAATGCGCAGCACCCCGTTCTCGGTCAGTGGGCAACTGGCCCATGCCTGCTGGCCCTGCGCCGCGAACCACTCATGCGCTGCGTCGTGCTGAACATGTGCCGGATCCAGCAGCGCAAAGAACACGTTGAAGTCGAGCAGAATCGTCATCAAGGC
>CBDDRC010000043.1:0-144362 GCA_965232985.1 uncultured bacterium | reverse complement strand
AGCCGTGGCGGGTTTTTCTTTTTGGTTTGCGCCGATAAAAGTCCTGCATGAGAATGGTTGGCTTTTTTGTGCGCACAGCATGACGCCAACTGCATTTACTTCATCGTATCGGATTTGGAAGTTGGCAAGCTGAAACAGTGTGCTGCCGATACCCCCATCCCCAACAGGTGTGCGCAGTATCGCTACACACCTGCATGAGCCAAGCCGACGATCAAGATGATCAAGGTGTGCCGTCGATCGTAATGCTCGTTGTCTGCGCATTACCGTTGGGAGGGGTGACGGTGATGATCAGGGAGCCATCGGCAATGAGGAACGTTGTAGGGCGTGCCACCAGGAAGCTTGTGGCGAAGTATTCAGTTTGCGAGCCCACCGTGGCGGTAGCCGCCCCGACAATTTCCGCCACGCCGGATGGGTTCACTTCTGCTTTTACGGTCGTCCCCTTTGGCGGCGCATTGCCGTAAGCATCCGTGACAATGACGCCGACAGATCGCGCGCTGCCATCATGAACCACAACACCGGATATCTCTTGCCCACTCTGCGTGTAGAACGCATCCACCGGTGGTTGAATCATGCCGCTGATAATGCCGTTCAGGGCGGCTGAAGTTGTGTCGCGTGTGTAGTCGATCGCTGATAAATCCACATTCGGGTGGACGATGTAGATCCTGGCGGCATCCGTGGACATCACGAGCAGGGCCGAGTCGCGCACGTTGACCGTGGCGTCACCGGAACAGGCCGTAGACGCCGTCCCCGTCGCACACAACACGCCATCGAAACGGCCGTTGGCGGCGTCAAATGCTGAATTCTGATCGAAGTCCACGAACTCTTCGTCCTTGAACTGCGACGCGAATGTTGTCCCGACCTGGGCTGGCGTGTCGCGCACTCCATTGTAATTACTATCCTTCACTGTCTCTGCCAGATCGGTGTAGGTCTCGCCCACGTCATAGCGGCCATTACCGTTGATATCTTGAAAAGATTCCTCGCCCACGGCATAGGCAACAATGGTTGAGCGATTCAGGCGGTCATGTGTGGACAGGCCATTTCCGGCAGGGGTCGCGCCCGGGGCGCGGGCATCGGCATTGCCGCGCAGGTCTTGGCTGCGCCAGTTGACTGAGCAGGTGCCGTTGACGGTGGTGCAGGACGGTTCGATCGAACCGAGTTCTGACCAGAAAGTCACGGCCGTGCCATCCGGCACGGGGTTGCTGAAGTGATCTGCCGCATAGATAAATACCGGAACAGTGACACCGTCGTAATCGCCGGCCTGTGGGTTAAACGTACCGATCGACAGCGAGAAACTGTCTTGATGCGGCAAGCCGGTGCTCACTACCAGTACATCAGACACTGCCGACTTGGCCGGGCTGGGTACCGTGGCGCAGTTCGCATCGTTGTCATAATCGACTACCGCGTTAACGCGCACCGAAGTCGGCACCGAACCGGCCTGCACCACGGCAATCACATCGCCAGCGGAATCCGATGGGGAGCTCGCGTTGACTGTCAGGCCGCCGACGGAGGTGGACAATCCAAAACAAACGAGTTGATTGCTGATGGGCGTGCCGTCGTTACCCAGCACACGGAACTTCACTTCCGAACGCGTCAGCCGGCCAAAGCCGCCGGTGCCCTCAAGGGCGATTACATCCGGCGTTGCCGAAATGAAGGCAATCTGGCCCACGGTAGCGGCGGCAATCGAGACTGTCACTTGCGCACTTAGCGTTGATGCGCCATTGGTAATGGTCGCGCGAATTATGTCCGTACCCACGCAGCCGTTAGGGCGATAGGTAATGTCCGTGTGGCCCGCAACGGTGGTGCCGGTGGCGTCAATGATGGCAGTGGGCGTCGCCAGGCTGGCGCAGTCGGACGTAAAGGCAACGGGTATCGGCGTGGTGTACGCAAGGCCCGTACCCGCGTCCACGACATCGGCGCTGACGGTGATAGTGCTACCGGCCTGGATCGCCGCCGTGGCGCTGGCTTTCAGTACAGCATTGGAGAATGTGGCGCCATTGAAGCTGCCAAGCTGGAGAACGACAGGTGCCGTTGCTGTCACCGAGGTCACGATCACAACGCTGCTTGTAGCCGTTTGGCCGAGGTAGTCCACCGTCGCCGTGGTAAGGCCCGCCCCGCTGCTCAGTGGCGTTAACGATACTTCGGCCACGCCGGCAGCTGTTGTTGCTGTTGTTGCCTGGGAAAGTTCGGCGACAGTCGGGGAGGTGAACGTGACCAGCGCCAGATTCACCGGTGCGCCATCCAGGGTCACGGTGGCGATCAACCGCCCAGGGTTGAGGGACGTCACCGGGTTCGTAGTGCTGATGGCGTTTCCGGCACCGTCGCGGGCTACCAGCGTTATGCTGAGGCCGGCAGTCGTTGGGGTGCCGCCCGTGCCGCCCGTGCCGCCCGTGCCGGTGGACTCATCACCCGTGGTGGTAACGGCTTGCGCCGCGGTCGCGACGTTGCCGGCCGGATCTGTAAAGAGGATGGTGACGGTGCCTGCCGCTGGGCCCGTTGAGCCAGCATTCAGAACGACCGACGCGACACCGGCGCCGTCAGTTTGCGCCGAGCCGCCGGCCAGCCGGCCAACCGTCGCGCCAAATTGGATGGTGGCTCCCGGGACCGGGGCACCGGTTGTGGGCGCCAACAGCGTTGCGACGATGCGCAGCGGCGCAGCGGCAGAAGTCTGTGTCACCGGCGTGCCGGTGCTCGCGTCGACAGTCGCAACGGTCAGCGTGTAGCTGGAAATGCCCGGCAGAGCGACCGCGTCATCACCGCCGCCGCCGCAGGAGGCCAGCATCAGCGCCGCCAGCACCATCATCAGGCCACGCGCAAGGAACTTGGTCATAAGTGCTCTCCGTCAATCCGGACCCTGGGGCCGGTCTTGTTGTTCTCGCCGACATCATAAGCGCGCCCGGAAGCGTTCATTCTTCGCCCGGCTACAGGCAAAGATACCCGGTTGGGTAAAAAAAACAATCTTTCAAGCAGTTAAGGCATCTTCCGCAGGAGAAACATTAAGTGTGGGGGGCGTCGACTTGGGTGGCCGCGCGTCGCTTCTCGATCATTTTGCCTATAAGCAGTCCGAGCTCGAACAGCAGGCACATGGGTATCGCCATGAGAAATTGCGACAACACGTCAGGCGGCGTCAGCACCATGGCGGCGACGAACGCGGCGACGATGACATAGGGTCGCGCGGTGACCATGGCCTGGGTGCTGGTGATGCCGGTGACCACCAGCAGCGTGACCACCACCGGGGTCTCGAAGGCGATACCAAAGGCAAGGAAGGTGGTGAGTGCGAACGACATATAGGCGTCGATGTCCGTCATGACCTGCACGCCGACCGGCGCCGTTGCGGTGATGAAGGAAAATACCAGCGGGAAAACCAGGAAGTAGGCAAACGCCATGCCGGCGTAGAACAGCAGCACGCTGGAGATGAGGATGGGTGCCGCAAGACGTTTCTCGTGTTGATAAAGGCCCGGGGCAATGAACCCCCAGGCCTGGTACAGCACATAGGGGATCGCAATGAACAACGCGACCCAGCCGGTGAGCTTCATCGGCACAATGAACGCGCTTGCGACCTGGGTGGCAATCATGGATGTGCCATTGGGCATTACGTCGAGCAGGGGTCTGGCCAGCAGTTGATAGATTTCGTTGGCGAATGGCAGCAGCGCCAGGAACAGAACCAGCACCACGATGACGGTGCGCAGCAAGCGGTTGCGCAATTCGAGCAGGTGCTCAATCAGCGTCTGTTCGCGGGGAGGCTCCGACAACCGTTTGCTCATGGCGCCTTGTCGCCGACAGCAAGAGTTGTTTGTGTTGCCGTTGGCTCGGGATCGGTGCCAGGCGTAGCGTTATGTAGCGGCGCGGGAACGATATCAGGAGCAGTGGCCGGCGGCGCGATCCTGTTGTTGCCCGGATCGGGTCGGTGATCCGGGCCTATCAATGGTAGTGGTGCGTGCAACGCTTCACTGACCTGCCGGTTGATGTCATCGACGCCAGCCTTCTTCATCTCGTCCTCGATACGCCGCTTGAGATCCTCGGCGCGGATTTCGCGATCAATCTGGTCAGTGAAGTGATTTACGGTGTGGCGGGCACGGCCGACCCAGCGGCCGAGGGTGCGCGCTGCACCAGGCAGGCGTTCGGGGCCGAGCACCAGCAGCGCGATGATCGCGCAAACAAGCAGTTCGCCGAAGCTGATATCGAACATGGCGATGCGGTGCAGTTATTCAGGACTTGTGGTCGTCCTGCTTTTGCGCTGACTGGTCGATCACCTGCTTGCCCGGTTGCTGCGGCTGGGCAATTTGCGGGTTCGGTGGTTGCGCCGGTGGCTGCTGAGCCTCGTTTTCGCCGTCGCTCATCGACTTCTTGAAGCCCTTGATGGCGGCGCCGAGATCACCCCCGATGTTGCGCAGGCGCTTGGTGCCGAACAGCAACAGGACGACGATAAGAATGACAATAATCTGGCCGGTACTGATCATGGTGCGTTGCTCCTGAAATGATGTGTCTGACGGTACGATCAAGACTTGCGGCCGGCTTTTTCGGCAAGGCCGGAGAGATCAAAACGACGCTCCAGTTCGGCGAGTACATTGCGGTGACTGACGCCCAGATGCGAGAGCATCACCAAAGAGTGAAACCACAAGTCGGCGGTTTCCTTGACGACATCGTGAGTATTGCCGGTGACGGCGGCGTCCTTCGCAGCGATCAGCGTCTCGGCACATTCTTCGCCGACTTTTTTCAGTATCTGGTTGATGCCCTGACGATGCAGTTGCGCGACATACGACGTGCCGGCGTCAGCGTGTTTACGCTGTTCGATGGTCTGGTAGAGGGCGTCGAGAATGTCGGTCATGGCGGGCGGCACGCAATCCGGGTGGCGAGCCACAAGGATACCGCACTGGCCGCGTGGCCGTTGCGCGCCGGGTCAGGAAAAGTGCCGGCGAACCGACCCTTTCCTTAAGCCCCCACCACTGTTTTTGGCCGTCAGACGCCGATCTGGCCACCATCGTCACGGCGGATCACGAGGGTAGCCGAGCGCGGGCGGGCAGTGCTGGCGGGATTGTTCTCGATATCCGGCCAGTGGCTCTGGAAGGCGGCAAGGTCGCCGTCCTCGCCCGGGTGCTGGATGTTGACGAACAGGCTCTTGTAGTCCGGGGTCATGCACACGCCGGTGATTTCGCATCCCTTCGGACCCACGAGAAATCGGCGCAGATTGCTGCCCGGTGCCTCGCCGACATAGGTTTTTTGCGTGCCGGAGATTTTCGGCACGTCGTAGGTGGCGCCGTCGCCCGCCTTGCCCGGGACAGCGGCCAGCATCATGCAGTTGGTGGTGTCGGTATAGGCGCCGTCGTCAGTCTGGATCCACAACATGCCGCGCGCATCGAACCAGAGGCCATCCGGACTCGACAGGTCGTTGCTGTCATCGAGCAACGAGAGGTTGGTGCCGGCGAACACCCCGGATTTCTGCGTGTTGGCTGGCGCACCGAACAGGTAGATGTCCCAGGTGAATGTTGTCGCCGACTGGACGCCGCCTGCCTCTTGCCAGCGAATAATGTGGCCGTGCACGTTGCCGTTGAGACTGGACGAGAACGAACCGGACGCGGAGTCGTACGAGCGCGGATTGGCGGCATCGACGGCGATGTCGGCGCCGGCTGCCTGTTCGGCCCATTCGCTCGATACGCTGCCGTCGCCGCGCCGGCTGTTGTTGGTGAGGGTCATGTAGACCTCGCCGTTGCGCGGGTTTACCGCCGTCCACTCCGGGCGATCCATTTTGGTGGCACCGACGACATCGGCGGCGAGACGCGCCGCAACGACCACTGCCGCCTGCGAGGTGAATGCGAACACGGCATTGTCGCCGGTGAGGCCATTTTTCAGGTGTGTCAGTTCGAGCCACTGGCCGCTGCCGTTGGCGGCGAACTTCGCGACATACAGCGTGCCCGCGTCGAGGTACTTGTCGCCGGCCGTAAGGCCGGCAGCGGCGTCGTCCGGGTTCCAGTTTTCGGCAGAGACGAATTTGTACAGGTACTCAAAGCGCGCATCGTCGCCCATGTAAATGACAATCGGCTTGCCGCTTGTTGCCGGCGCAAAGACGGCGCCCTCGTGGCCGCCGCGACCCAGAGCCGTACGTTTCTTCGGCGTGGCGTCCGGATTGAACGGGTCGATTTCCACCACCCAGCCGAAGGTGTTTGGTTCGTTGCGGAAGTCTTCCGAGCCATCGTCGGCATTGCCGTTCGCGGCAGTAGCATTCCAGCGCGCGAAAATTTTGTCCGGATCGTCACCGCTGGCTACCGTTGACCACTTGTAGCTGCCGGTGTTGCCGGTTTTGATGCCATAGCGGCGCAGCAGCAGGTCATCGTCCTCGGTGCGTTCGGCGGTGTCGTTGTCGCGCTGGAAGTAGAACGCCCAGTTTTCCTCGCAGGTCATGTAGGTGCCCCACGGAGTCTGGCCGTTGGCGCAGTTGTTGATGGTGCCACGGCCGCTGTAACCGGTGCTGTCGTATGGGGTGACCAGAAAGCGTGATCCGGCCGCCGGGCCGCTGAATTCCATTGCCGTGGTTGGCGTGATGCGATGGTTGTAGGCAGAACCTGCGATTAGTTGAAAAACGCCGTTACTGTCCTTTTCGATTTCGATCACGCTGATGCCGTGCGCATACAGTTCACGCGTGGCTTCATTGGTGTTGCGGACGGCATCGGCAGCGAAGGTCGAGCCGCTTGCGTGCAGGTAAACCTGGGTGATGTTCTCGTGGTTGATGCAGAGGATGCCGCGATCACTGTTGTCGTCATCGCGGCCATCATCGCCGAGCCCGAAGTACGCCATGCCGTCGTGGTGGTCGCCGGCGCGTTGCCGATAAGAATTGCCGCTCTCGGTGCCGGCATCTGTCCAGGCTGCCGTGCTGCCGTCGATCGGATCGCCGAGCGCATACAGCACGGAGAAGGAGTAGCCTGCCGGCACATAGACGATGTCGTCGAGGCTTTTGGCGACGGCGGTGAAGCCGAGCGCCGGCGCGCCAGCCGCCGGTGCCGGATCGTCGTCATCGCAACCGGCGAGGGCGAAGCTGCCCAGCATCATGGCGGCGCCGGCGCCCAGGCCGCCACCGAGGACCTGGCGGCGTGAGACACGCGTTTCCACCCATTCGCCGAGGTAATCGTTGTGCGATTCGTTGGTAATGATATCGGCGTCGAAATCGACGTCATTATTCTGCGCTTGGTTTGCCATGGCTGTGCACCCGTGAAGATGGCGGGAATGGGAAGCACAGCCACGGTAGGGGCCAAAGATGACGAAATACTTGCAGATCAGTGACGCAATGCTGACGCCAGCAGGACAACGCCGGCACCGGCCAGCCAGGGACCCGCCGGGTGCAAGGCAATGCCGACCAGCAGCACGCCGGCCAGCAGCAGCGCGCTGCCGGTGCCGGTCATTACCACGATACGCAGCAGACGCTGCTCGCGGGCAATCATTTCGTCGCGGGCGGCTGCTGCACGCCGCTCGGTGTTGCGCAGGGCGCGGAAGGCGTCGTCGAGGTGACGGGGCAGATCCGGCAGGCCCGCCAGCCAGTCGGGCACAGCGCGCGCGAGTTCCTTCGCGATGGCCGGCGGGCTGAACTGTGCGTACAACCATTCTTCAAGCAGCGGCCGGCCGATACCCCAGATGTCGAGTTGCGGATAAAGGCGTCGGCCGAGCCCTTCAATGTGCACCAGCGTTTTGATCAGCAGCATGAACTGCACCGGGGCAGTGACGTGATGGCGCCGCGCCAGCGCGAACAGTTTCAGCACGGTGGGTGCGAACGCCACTTCGGCAATGGGCCGGTCCATGACCGGCCCGGTAATTGCCTCGACTTCGCGACAAAACCCGTCAAGGTCGGTACCGGCTGGTAGCCAACCGTTGTCGTCGACCAGACGCACGAGGCGCCGCCAGTCGCGTTGCATCAGGGCGAGCGTGAGACGGGCAAGCAGCAACTGGTCGTCGCGCGTCAGGCTGCCGGCAATCGCGCAGTCGATGGCAATGTACTGTGGCGACTGCGGATGTTCGCGCGACACAAAAATGTTGCCCGGATGCATGTCGGCGTGGAAGAAATTGTCGCGAAAAACTTGAGTGAAAAAAATCTCGACGCCACGTGTGGCCAGCAGCCGGCGGTCGATGCCGAGTGCATCGATGGCAGCGGTGTCGGTTACCGGTATGCCGTGCATACGGTCCATCACCAGCATCGTTTCGCGCACCAGATGCATGTGCATGCGCGGGACATACAGCAACGGCGAGCGCTCGAAGGCCAGGCGCATGCGCTCGCTGTTTTGCGCTTCGCGGCGCAGATCGATCTCGGCGTGGATGGTATCGGCATATTGGGCGACGATATGCGCTGGCCGAAACAGGCGTGCCTCGGGCCACGTGCTTTCCAGCACGCCGGCGAGCATGCGCATTACCGAGAGATCGGCTTCGATGGCGGCGGCGATACCCGGGCGCAGCAGCTTGATGACGACGTCGGTGCCGTCGACAAGTTGTGCCGCATAGACCTGTGCCACCGATGCGGCGGCGAGCGGCGTTGCCTCAATGCGGGTAAACGCTTCGGGCACCGGTGTGCCGAGGGCGCGGGCGATCATCGCGTGCGCGATGCTGTCGGGAAATGGCGCCACCTGGTCCTGCAGCTTCGCCAGCTCGTCGCAGACGGCATCGTCGAACAAATCGCGGCGCGTCGCCAACAGCTGGCCGAGCTTGATGAAAATCGGCCCGAGTTCTTCGAGCGCCAGACGCAGGCGCGCGGCCTCCGGCGCCATCGGCGCCGGCAGCCAGCGCGCCGGGAACAGCCACAGCAGCGCCCGCGCCGGCCAGACCAGCGGATGGCCAGGCAGCAGTGCCAACAAACGATAGCGGGCAACGGTGTTGAGAACTTGCAGAATGCGCCCGGCGTTGCTCATCGGCTCAGCTCTGTGACTGCGGGCCGGTCAGGCGATCGAGGCGGGCCTGCAACGCGGCGACTCGCGCGGCAACGCGGTCGGTGTCGAGGCGCAGCTCATCGACATCGCGCAGGAATTCGCGCATGCCGTGTTTCGACGGGAACAGCGCCAGTTCATGGCGAACGAAATCCTCGCCATCGCGCCGCAGGCTGGTCGTCGCGCGCTTGAGAAACAAGGCAGCACCACGCAGCAGATCGCCAACCTGGCGGGCGGCGATGTCGCCGACGATGCGTGCCAGTGGTTCTTCCCAGTCGATGTCGATATCGCGGGCGATCCGCACGAGTTCCTGCACGAACTGCGCGTCACCGGCCACCTGCACTTCGCCGCCGGCCGGCACAATGTCCGGTCGCTCGGCGACGAGTTGACGCAGCAGGCCGATGGCGCCGGCGCGAATCGTGGCATCGACGACGGTCTCGCAACTGTCGTATATCTCGACGCCATCGATGGTGAGCAGAAAATACGCATTCACCGGTGGCTGCCGACACTCGATGCCGAGCACACGGCCCTGGTGCGCAGCGAGCCGTTGCCGCGTTGCCGGATCGTAGCGCAGCGCGTCATTGATCGCCCGTTCGAGCAAACCGAAGACGGGCGCCAGCAGGCGGCCGGCAGTGGCGCTGTCGCGCAGGGAAGAATCGCCGCGTAACGTGGCTTTCCCGTCGGGCTCGCGACTGCTCACGATTTGAATCCCCGGTGCAAGGCGACGACGCCGCCGGTCATGTTGAAAAACTCGCATTTCGCGAGTCCGGCTTTTTCCATCATGCCGCGCAGCATTTGCTGGTCAGGGTGCATGCGGATCGATTCGGCGAGGTAGCGATAGCTGTCAGCATCACCGGTGATCAGCTGGCCGAGTCTCGGCAACACACTGAACGAGTAGAGATCATACAGGCGCGACAGTGGCGCGATCACCGGTTTCGAGAATTCCAGAATCAGTACCCGGCCGCCGGGTTTGAGTACACGGGTCATCTCGGCCAGCGCGGCATCTTTGTCGGTGACGTTGCGCAGGCCGAAACCAATGCTGACGATATCGAAACTGTTGGATGCAAACGGAAGTTTCTCGGCGTTGGCCAGCGCGAACTGGATGTTGCCGGCATAGCCGCGATCGGTGACGCGATCACGGCCGACGCCGAGCATTGAGTCGTTGATGTCGGTCATGACGACCGTGCCGGTTGATCCAACGCGATCGGCGAACAGCATGCTGAGATCGCCGGTGCCGGCGGCGAGGTCGAGCACGCGCTGGCCGGTGCGCACGCCGCTGACTTCCAGCGTGAAACGCTTCCACAGCCGATGCACACCCATCGACATCAGGTCGTTCATCAGGTCGTACTTGCCGGCCACCGAATGGAAAACCTCGCCGACACGCTTTGCTTTCTCATCGCGCGCAACGGTCTGAAAACCGAAGTGGGTCGTGTCTTGTTTGGTCTTGCCGGAGTCGTCGGTCACAGGGGCTGACCTCCAAGGCGGAACGGATCGGCTTCGCCGTCCCGGATGCGGATGATGAGCGTGCGTTCTTCCTGGGTGATGCGGTCGAATAATGCGTGCGTGCTGCCCATCGGCCGCATCACCCGGAAGCCGCGATCGAGAAAATCGTACAGGATGCCAAACCCATATCGGTGCGCCGGACGGTTGGCGAGGCGGAACGCGGCGAAAATGATTTTGCTGCGCACATATTTGTCGAGGCCGTGGCCGAGTTCGGCCGCCAGGGTCATTTGCCGCAGGCGGTCGTCCATGCGGCCCATATCGCGAAAGGCGGCCAGATAATTGTCAACCGTGATGGATGATACGCCGCGTGTCTCGAACAGCAGGGCTGCCAATTGCTCATCGAGCTCCTGAATCAGGGTCATCACCTCGGCGGCCATGGCCGAGGTGTTAAGCACCGAATCCGGCAGCAGGCGTATCGCACGCGGCAGTGCGCGCTCAATTTCGCGCGCCATCGGCATCAGGTCGATGCCGCCGTAGATGTCGTTGAGAAACAGGTTGGTGGCGTCGTGAAAGACCGGGTCGGCAATCAGTGCCGCGTGCGTGTGATGCAGCCGGCGTACCTGAAACGCCTGCAATGCGTGCAGACGCGCCCGGAAGGCTTCGTCCCGGTGTTGACGCAGCCCATGGTAACGCGCGAGTTCGAAGCGGAGTTTCTCGGCGGCCAGCATGGCATTCCCGGACGGCGGCAGGGGGCGCCATTCTAACAGTGCCCCGGCGGCCCATGCCCGGCCGGATGGTGGTGGTTCCCGGTGCGGACGCCTGCATGCCAGGCGGATACCCGAAGACCGCTCGGGCAGTTGCCGACTGCGGCCACGCTTGGGCTGCCGCCTTTGGGGTGCAGACAGGTACACTGGCAGGGATGTTGCCCTTGCCCTGATGCGGGCAGGATCATTCGTTTTATTGCCAGGCACGCGGAGAGCACGACCGATGAGTTTGCACAAACCGCTGGTGGCGGTGGTCATGGGTTCACGCAGCGATTGGGAAACCATGTGCCATGCCGCCCAGACGCTCGAGGCTCTCGGCATTGCGCACGAGGTGACAGTTGTTTCTGCGCACCGCACGCCGGATCGCCTGTTCGAGTTCGGTGCCACGGCAGAAGCACGTGGCCTGCGGTTCATCATCGCCGGCGCCGGCGGTGCAGCGCACCTGCCGGGCATGATCGCCGCAAAAACGCCGGTGCCGGTGCTTGGCGTGCCGGTGCCGTCGACTAATCTCAACGGTCTTGATTCGCTGCTGTCCATTGTGCAGATGCCCGGTGGGGTGCCGGTAGCAACGTTTGCGATCGGCAAGGCCGGGGCGATCAATGCCGGATTGTTTGCCGCGCAATCATTGGCAAGCACCGATGAATCGCTGCGCGTGAAAGTGCATGCCTGGCGCAGCAAGCAAACCGACAAGGTGCTTGCCAACGACGATCCGCGCCTGCCGGAAAATAATGGCTGATATTCCCCGTTAAAATATTCTCCATCAGTACGTTCCGGCCCGGAATTTTTTCGTCATGAAAACCCTCGGCATCATTGGTGGCGGTCAACTTGGCCGCATGCTTGCGTTTTCCGCCATGCCACTTGGGGTGCATTGCCGGTTTCTGGTGCCGCAGGACGACGCGGCGCTCGCCTGTTTTGGCGAGCGTTTTGCGCAGGCAGACCCGGAGGCCGTCGCACGTTTCGCCCAAGGGCTTGATGCGGCAACCACAGAAATAGAGACCATCGATCCGGGTGTCTTTGCGCAAGTCATGCGGCATGCGCCCTTGTGGCCAACGCCGGCCGCGCTGGATTTAAAGCGTGACCGGCGGCGCGAGCGCGAGTATCTGGCGGCGTGCGGCCTGCCGCAGCCGCAGTGGGGGCAGGCGAGCACGCATGCCGATCTTGCGGGCGCCTGCGCGCAAGTCGGGTTTCCCTGCCGCGTGAAAGCGGCGCGAGGTGGCTATGACGGTCGTGGTCAGTGGCGGGTGAAAACAGCGGCCGATATTGCCGCGATTCCTGCCGGGGCAGCGCCGTACACCATTGAGACGGAAGTCGATTTTCGCGGCGAATTTTCGCTGGTTGGTGTGCGCGGCGGCACCGGTGAAATTCGTTTCTGGACGCCGTCGATCAATGTGCATCGTGACGGCATTCTCGTGCGCACCGAGCCTGATGACGGCGTGCTGTCGTGCGACGAGGTTGCAGAGGGTGAGCGCTGTGTGCGGGCGCTGATGCAATCACTCGATTATCGCGGCGTGCTGGCCGTTGAGTTCTTTCGCACGGGCAGTGGCATTTTAATCAACGAGTTTGCACCGCGCGTACACAACAGCGGCCACTGGACGATTGAGGGCGCACTGACAAGCCAGTTCGAGAATCATGTGCGGGCGGTGCTCGGGCTCACACTTGGCGACACGTCTTTGCGGCGGCAGGTGATCACCTGGAACGTGCTTGGGCGCTGGCCGGATCGGGCGGCACTGCTGGCGATTGCCGGGCTGCATGTGCACGATTACGGCAAGGCTGAGCGTTCGGGCCGCAAAATCGGCCATATCACGCTGGAGAATTCCGACGCGACGACCATCGCGCACATCGAAAAACTGCTCAACCCGCAGCTTCTTTAAAACGTAACTTCATTAAAGTATGTAGCGCGACAAATCCTCGTCCTGCACGATACCGCCAAGCACGCGATCAACCATGGCAGCGTCGATTGTCAGCGGCGCACCGGACTGCTTCAGTGCCACGTCGGCGGCATCGAACGACACATCCTCCAGCAGCTTCTCCATTACCGTGTGCAGGCGCCGGGCGCCGATATTTTCAGTGCGCTCGTTCACCTTGAAGGCGATTTCGGCGATGCGCCGAACGGCATCGTCGGTGAATGCCACCTTGAGGCCCTCGGTGCCGAGCAGTTCGCGGTACTGCATGGTCAGCGAGTTGTTCGGTTCCTTGAGAATGCGTTCAAAATCGTCGGCATTGAGCGCATCGAGTTCGACGCGAATCGGCAGCCGGCCCTGTAGTTCCGGGATCAGATCAGAGGGTTTGCAGAGATGGAATGCGCCCGAACAGATGAACAACACATGATCGGTCTTCACCGTGCCGTATTTGGTGGTTACTGCGCAGCCTTCAATCAGCGGCAGCAGGTCACGTTGCACGCCTTCACGTGAGACATCGGCACCGCTCACTTCTCCGCGCCGGCATACCTTGTCGATTTCGTCGATGAAAACGATGCCACCCTGCTCCACGGCGCGCAGCGCGGCATCCTTGATTTCATCGTCATTGACCAGATTTGCTGCTTCTTCGTCGCGTAACAGTTTCTGCGCATCTTTCACCGTCAGGCGCTGGGTTTTCTTCCGGTCCTTACCGAGCGATGCGAACATGCTTTGCAGTTGGCTGGTCATGTCTTCGAGACCGGGCGGCGCCATGATGTTCACGCCTACCTGCGTTTGCGCCACCTCGATTTCAATCTCACGGGTATCGAGTTCGCCGGCGCGCAATTTGCGCCGGAACAGGTTGCGGGTGATCGAGTCGCCGGCCTGGGGAGCTGGAGCAGCAGTGCCCGCAGCGGCGTAATCATCTCGCGCTGGGCGCAACAGGGCATCCAGTAGTCTCTCTTCGGCGGCTTCTTCTGCTTTGGCACGGGAAGCGGCCATCGCATCCTGGCGCTGCATCTTCATCGCCGTCTCGACCAGATCGCGAACAATGGTTTCCACGTCGCGACCCACGTAGCCGACTTCGGTAAATTTCGTTGCTTCCACCTTGATGAAGGGTGCGTTGGCAAGTTTTGCCAACCGCCGGGCAATTTCCGTTTTGCCAACGCCGGTCGGGCCTATCATCAGGATATTTTTCGGCACGATGTCGTGGCGCAGGTCTTCGGGTAATTGCAGGCGGCGCCAGCGATTACGCAACGCGACGGCTACGGCGCGCTTGGCGGCATTTTGCCCAACGATGTAGCGGTCAAGTTCACTGACGATTTCGCGTGGAGTCATGTCGGTCATGCGCCGAGCACCTCGATGGTGACGTTGCGGTTGGTATAGATACAGATATCGCCGGCGATGCCGAGAGCCTTTTCAACGATGGTGCGCGCATCAAGTGCGGTGTTTTGCAGCAATGCGAGGGCGGCGGCCTGCGCAAATGGGCCACCGGAGCCGATGGCGATGATGTCGTTTTCCGGCTCGATCACATCGCCATTGCCGGTGATGATCAAAGATGCGGTGCCGTCGGCGACGGCAAGCAGGGCTTCAAGGCGCCGCAGCATGCGGTCGGTGCGCCAGTCTTTTGCCAGCTCAACCGCAGAGCGTGTCAGATTGCCGCCGTGCTTCTCAAGTTTTGCTTCGAAGCGTTCAAACAGGGTGAAGGCATCGGCGGTACCGCCGGCGAAACCGGCGATCACTTTCCCGTTGCCCAGGCGACGCACTTTGCGGGCATTGCCTTTCATGATGGTGTTGCCGAGGGTGACCTGGCCGTCGCCGCCGATGACGACCTGGCCGTTACGGCGAACACAGATAATGGTGGTGCCGTGCATTTGTTCCATGAGGAAATCCTCGGACGGGTTACTTCAGACGGACCGGCAGCGTATCAACTTTCATGTCGGTCAGTTGCTGGCGGGCTTTCTGCATGTCGGTTTCGTTGCCGAACGGCCCGACCATGACGCGGAACCAGCTGTCACCTTTGCTGGTAGTGACATCCTGAACAGCGACGTTGTGGCCGGAAAGCACCAGCTCGGCGCGCCGGCGATCTGCTTCGGCGCGGGTGCGGAATGATCCTGCCTGCAGCACGAAACGTCCGTCGTCAGTGCCGGATGCTCCTGTCTTTTGGGTTTTCGCATCCTGCAGTTTGCCGTTGCTGGTCGGCAATGGTGGTGGTGTTGCTGTTGTTGTTTTGTCGCCGATTGCCGGTGCGATAACCTCCTGTTTCGGAAGCATCGAATAAAACTCGAAGATCACCGGTTTTTCGCTGCCGGTCTTGCTGTTTGCCTTGTCAGTGACGTTGCTGCCATTGGTGGAGGGTTTCTTGCCGTCGGTATCGGCACAGGCAACTTCTGCGGCGCTGGCGCGATCGCGCAACTCCATCGCCGTCGGCAGAATTTTCAGCAGGTATACGCCAGCCGCCAGCAAAAGGCCGAGCGACAAGCCGCCGACAAAAAAAACCCAGCTCTTGCCGCTGTGGCCCCCCGAGGATTGGCGCGGCTGGGCGCCGCGCTTCTTGCTGGCGTTGCGGGACATTTGTTTCCTCACATGCTGTCGGGGGCGCTGACGCCGAGCAGCCCCAGCCCATCGGCGATCACAAGGCGAACTGCTTCAGAAAGAGCCAGCCGCGCGTTGCGTTGCGGCGCATCGTCAACCAGCACTTTGTGAGTGTTGTAATAACCGTGAAACTCCTGCGCCAGCTCACGCAGCCAGTGCGTGATAGTGTGCGGCGATTTGCTGCGCGCGGCGGCGATGATGGCTTCCGGCCACTGGCCGAGTTTTTTCGCCAGATCGGCAGCGGCTTGCTCCGGCAGTTCAGTCAGCGCCGCCATGCCGGCTTGGGCGTCGTATTGCCAGCCGCGCTCGGCAAGCGCGCGGAACATGCTGCGTACGCGGGCGTGGGCGTACTGCAGGTAGTAAACGGGATTTTCATTGCTGTGCGAGCGTGCCAGATCGATATCGAACTCAAGGTGTTGGTCGCCGGAACGGGTCAGATAGAAAAAGCGCGTGGCATCGGTGCCGGCCTCATCGATCAGATCCTGCAGGGTCACGAAGTTGCCGCTGCGTTTGCCCATGCGTCCGGAGGCCAGGGTCACGAACTGGATCAACGCCACATGGAAACGGTCGCCCTTGCCGGAGAGGAACTCAATGGCGGCACGCACGCGAGCGACGTAGCCATGGTGATCGGCACCCCAGACATCGATCAGGGTGTCATAGCCGCGCTCAAGTTTTTCCAGATGGTAGGCGATGTCGGACGCAAAGTAGGTGAACGTACCATCATCGCGGACCAGGACGCGGTCTTTCTCATCGCCCAGCGCGGTGGTGCGCAGCCAGAGTGCGCCGTCGTGCTCGTAGGCATGGCCGGCAGCGCGCAACTTGTCGAGCGCCTTGTCTACCAAGCCGCCTTCCACCAGCGCCCGTTCGGAATAAAAGCGGTCGAAGCGTACATTGAACGACGTGAGTGTCGCGCGGATATCCTGCATCTGCACATCGAGACCGAACTGTTGCAGTACACGATAGTCATTGCCGAGCATTTGCTTGCAGCGCTCGATCAGTGCATCGATATGCATTTCGCGCTGCGCTTTCGCCTCGGCCGTATCTTCTTCCGGGTCTGCCGGCAAGCCATCGATCAGGTCGGCGTACGGTTTGCGGAAGCGCTCGCCGTATTCGTTGGCCAGCAGTCGTGCGCAGTCCTGCACATAGGCGGCCGGATAGGCGCGCGACGGGATACGCACTGCGGCACCAAACTGCTCGAGGTAACGCAGCCAGAGACTGACGGCAAGTACATCGGTCTGGCGACCGAAATCGTTGATGTAGTACTCACGGTGTACCTGGTGGCCGGTCGCTTCCAGCAGATTCGCAAGTGCTGAGCCGAAAGCCGCGCCGCGACCGTGGCCGACGTGCATCGGGCCGGTCGGGTTGGCAGAAACGTACTCCAGCAGTACGCGCTCGCCGTTACCGATGTTCGGCCGGGCGAAGACATGCAGCTCGGTGAGGAGGTGCCGTACCGCAGCGAACTGGCTGCCCGGCGCCAAGAAGAAGTTGATGAAGCCGGGGCCGGCAATCGCCACTTTCAAGACGATTGCGTTTGCCGGCAGCGCCCTGACGAGTGCTTCGGCAATTACCCGTGCCGGCTGGCCGGCTGGCCGGGCGAGTGCCATCGCGAGGTTGGTGGCGAAGTCGCCATGCGACTTGTCCTTCGCAGCGTCGAGGCGGATGTCGGCGGTGGTGCCTGCGGGCAGGGTGCCATCGGCGATCAGTTTCGCCACGGCCTGGCCGAGCAGGGCGGAAAGTGCGTTCTTCATGGAAGCGGAGATGCCCGGTCGGAGAAAGGCGCGATTCTACTTCAGGAGTGCCGATGCAGTTCAGTAAAGGTCGAGTGGGTCAACATCAAGCGACCAGCGCACGCGCCGGGACTCGGGGTCGGCTTCGATGACGGGCAGGAACAGCTGCAGAAAACGGTGCAGGTCAGACCGCGTGCCGGCCTGCACCAGGAGTTGTGCGCGATAGCGCCCGCCACGACGGGCCATCGGCGCCGGTGCCGGCCCCATTAGCAAAACATTGCCGCCGATCTCGTCGAGCAATCCGGCAGCAGCAATCTTGAGGTTTTCTAACCAGTCGAGCGCTGTTGTTTCCCGGCTTGCTTCCGCCCGCAGCAGTGCCATCTGGCTGTAGGGTGGCAGTTCGGCAAGCAAGCGTTCGCTGAGTGCATCGCGTGCCCAGGCGTCGTAACCGTCGCGCAACAGACGCACCAGCAGCGGATGATCGGGCTGGCGCGTCTGCACGAGGACGTGCCCGGGTTTTTGCGCCCGCCCGGCGCGCCCGGCAACCTGCACCAGAACTTGGGCGAGCCGTTCGCCGGCACGGAAATCGGCGCTGAGCAGACCACTGTCGGCATCGAGGATGCCAACCAGGGTGACGTGCGGAAAATGATGGCCTTTGGCGAGCATCTGCGTACCGATCAGCACCAGCGGCTGGCCGGCATGAACCTGCGCAAGCAGGCGCGGCAGGGTTTGCTTGCGTCGCGCAGTATCGCTATCGAGGCGCAACAGGCTCACGCCTGGCAGCAGCATGCCCAGTGACTGTTCGACACGCTCAGTACCAAGACCGACCGCGACGAGGTCGGTGCCGCCGCATCGCGGGCAGGCGCGCGGGATCGACGACTCACTGCCGCAATGGTGGCAATGCAGGTGGCGCGGATCGATGTGCAGGGTGTAGCGCGCATCGCACCGCCGGCAATCGGCGGTCCAGCCGCAGTCGTGACAGACGAGTGCCGGGGCGAAGCCGCGGCGATTGATGAACAGCAGTACCTGCTCGCCGCGCGCGAGTGTCGTGCGCATGTCACGCAACAGGGAGTCGCCGAGACCCTCGACGAGCTTCTGCTTGCGGATGTCGATCACGTTCATGCGCGGTTTTGCAGCACTGCCTGCCCGTTCGGTCAGGCGCAGGTGCGTGTACTTGCCGCTGGCCGCATTGTGCAGACTTTCGAGCGCAGGCGTTGCGCTGCCGAGTACTACCGGTATGCCTGCGTCGCGGCCGCGCAGGACAGCAAGATCGCGTGCGTGGTAGCGGAAACCGTCCTGCTGCTTGAACGATGCATCGTGCTCTTCATCGACGATGATCAGGCCCGGCGCTGCCAGTGGTGTAAACACCGCTGAGCGGGTGCCAAGCACAATGGCCGCACGACCTTCTGCGGCATCGAGCCAGGCATCGAGTCGCTCGCGATCGTTGAGCCCGGAGTGCAGCACGACGACCGGCCGGTTGAAGCGCCGCCGGAAACGCTCGACGGTCTGTGGCGTCAGACCGATTTCCGGAACGAGCACCAGCACCTGCCTGCCGCGCGCGAGCTGATCGGCGGCCAGTTGCAGATAAATCTCGGTCTTGCCGCTGCCGGTCACGCCTTCGACGAGGAAAACGCGAAAAGCGTCCTGTTGCGCGCGCACTGCGTCGATGGCCTGCGCCTGATCAGCAGAGGCCGCAAGCGGTACTTCGGCCAGCAGCGACCGGCCGTGTGTTGACTGCTCGGCAGGCTCGATATCGATCTGCGCCTCTTCGGCCAGCCCTTTTTTCTGCAACGCAACGAGGTGAGTACGCTCGATGCCGAGGCTTTCCAGCAGTGCACGCGGAATACCGGCTTGCTGTGCGCACAGCGCGGCGAGGGCGATTGCCTGTTTTGGCGCCCGGGCGACCGCGCTCGAAGGGGCAGCGCGGCCGCCGGCTGTGGCACGCCAGACGGTGAGACGGCGGCGCCCGGCCGGTTCCCCCTGACGCAACAGTACCGGCAGCGCGGTGGCGATCACGTCGCCGGGCGGATGGTGGTAATAGGCGGTGGCCTGGCGGCACAGGGCAAGGAGATCCGGCGTGAGCACTGGCCGGTCATCGATGCGTGCCCGGACGGCTTTCAGTTTCTCGATGGGAATGTCGGTGCGGGCAACGCTCTCCAGCACAACGCCGACGACCTCGCGGGTGCCAAACGGAATGCGGACCCGGCAGCCACGGATTTCGCCGCCGGCAAACGCGGCGGGCAGTGTGTAGTCGAACAACCGGCGCAATGGCGAGGGCACGGCAACGCGTACGACGGTGAGCTGCACGGCGGGTTGAATCAGGCTGAGGAAGGAGCGGACCGGCAGTCTAGCACGGGGGTATTCCGCGCTTGCCAAGCCTGGACGAGGTGCCTATCATCCCGCCTCCCTTGCGGTCGGCCCCGGACGGGTTGATCGTTGGCAATGACGTGTGGTGCCCGGCGGCTGCCCCAAAGCAACGGCAGCGCGGCCCAGGTAGCGACGCGGCGAACGAAATCGAGGAAGAAACCCATGAGACCGGATATCCATCCGCAGTATGCGGCGATCAAGGTGACCTGCACCTGCGGCCACGTATTCTCCACCCAAAGCACGCTCTGCAAAGATGTCCATGTCGATGTGTGCTCCGTATGCCACCCGTTCTACACCGGCACCCAAAAGGTGATGGACACGGGCGGTCGCATCGACAAGTTCAAGCAGCGTTTCGGGGTTCTTTCCCGCAAGAAGTAAGCGTCAGCATAACTTCATGCCTTGGCCGAAAGAGCACCCGACAGGGTGCTCTTTCGTTTGGGCCTTCCCCGTCGGCCCCTCCAGGACAATTGTCAGAACAACTGTTCGACCGACGCTTCGGTGCTGGTGCCGCCACTGCCGCCGGGCGCCGCCGGCGGTTGATGCGCCTCGCGGAAAATCTCGAAAATTGCTTCAGGCTGACCAGGCTGCGCGCGCGTGCCGGTGGCCGGATCAATTTTCACGGTGACGATACCAGGCGGCTGCGACAGGTACACAGGCTGTTTGCCCGCCAGGGCGACGCGCATGTAGTCCATCCAGACAGGCAATGCCGCCGTGCCGCCGTACTCGGCCTTGCCGAGAGTTTGTGGTGCGTCAAACCCCATCCACACCGTCGTGGCCAGGGTCGGGTTATAGCCGGCGAACCAGGCATCGCGGGTATCGTTGGTGGTGCCGGTTTTGCCGGCGATATCGTCGCGGCCAAGAGCAAGTGCGCGCGTTGCCGTGCCCCGACGCACGACATCCTGCAGCATGGAATTCATGATGTAGGCAGTCTGCTCGTCCATCACGCGCGGGGCGCGGGTACCGGATTCGTCGCTGCAGCTGCGGCAGACGCGTAATGGCTGGGCTTGCCAGATGATGTTGTTGTTGCCGTCTTCGATGCGATCGATGAGGTAGGGTGAGGTGCGATAGCCGCCGCTGGCGATGACCGCATAGGCGCCGGTGATTTCCAGCGGCGAAAGGCTTGCCGTGCCCAGCGCGAGCGAAAAATTGCGCGGCAACTTTTCTTTCGGGATGCCCAGGTTCGCTGCGTATTCGACGACGTAGTCGATCGGCATCTGCATGATCAGCCGCACGGATACCAGATTGCGCGACAGATACAGCGCCTGGCGGAGCCGCATGGGCCCGTAGAATTTTCCGTTGTCATTTTCGGGCCGCCAGGCCTTATCCATTCCGGCGTCCTCGAATACGATCGGCGCATCATTGATGATTGAGGCAGGCGTGAAGCCACGCTCAATCGCTGATGCATAGAGAATTGGCTTGAACGCCGAGCCGGCCTGCCGGTTGCCCTGCACGGCGCGATTAAAGCGGCTTTGCATGTAACTGAAGCCGCCGACCAGGGCCACGATTGAGCCATCCTCGGGTTTCAATGAGACCAGCGCGGCTTGTGCCGCCGGAATCTGGCCAAGACTCCACGCATAGCCCTTGCCGTTTTTTTGGGCATAGATGCGGACCACGTCGCCGGGGTGTAGCACCTCGGAAGCTTTTGTTGGCGCAGGCCCCATGGCATCGGCGCTCAGGTACTTGCGCGCCCATCGCATCGACGCCAGCGGCAGGGAGACGGTATCGCCACCACGGCGCAATATGGTTGCGGAATCGGCACCGGCAACAATCACGATGCCGGGCTCGAGATAGCTTACCTGCCGTATTCCGGCCAACGATTCCGGCCAACTGCCGTTGCGCCCGTTGCTGCCGGGCACGGCATGCACCAATGCCGGGTCGATGTGTGTTTCGGCGCCACGCCAGCCGTGGCGACGGTCATAGGCCATCAGGCCGAGGAAGACGGCATCGGTTGCGGCTTTTTGCAGGTTCGCGTCGATGGTTGTGTAGACACGGTAGCCCTGGTCCGTCGCTTCCGGTCCGTATTTTTCCAATATATAGCTGCGCACCATATCGGCAACGTGCAGTGCATCCACTTCCGATTGCGAGCCATGGAAACTGGCAGTGTTCAGTTCAGCGAGTGCCTGTTCATGGCGCGCCTTGTCGATCGTACCGAGCTGGAGCATGCGTTTCAGAATCCAGTTGCGGCGCATCATGGCGCGCTCGGGATTGGTGATGGGGTTGTACGCTGAGGGTGCTTTCGGCAAGCCAGCGATCATCGCAAGCTGCGCCAGGGACAGTTCCTGCAGCGGCTTGCCGTAATACACCTCGGCGGCAGCGGCAACGCCGTAGGAGCGGTGCCCGAGGTATATCTTGTTGACGTAGAGCTCGAAAATTTCCTTCTTCGTCAGCTCCCGTTCGATCTGGCGCGCCAGCAGGATTTCGTTGAACTTGCGGGTGAAATGCTGGGCACGATCCAGAAAGAAGTTGCGGGCCACCTGCATGGTGATGGTGCTGCCGCCGGAGCGGATTTCGCGATAGCGCACCAGTTCATAGGCCGCGCGGACGAGACCGCCGTAGTCGATGCCGCGATGCTGGAAAAAATGATCGTCTTCGGCGGCGACGATGGCGTTGATCAGGTCCGGGGGAACCTGATCGAAGCCGACCGGTGCCCGCCGCTTCTCACCGAACTCTCCGATCAGCTTGCCCTCGCGGGAATACACCCGCAGAGGGATCTGAAAGGAAATGTCGCGCAGCTGCTCCACCGAGGGCAGCGCCGGCGCCAGATACAGGTAGGTCGATGCGCCCACGAGGACGACGCCGCAGGCGGCGGTAAAAAGTACCCAGAGAACAATCGCGGGCAGACCCCGTATTTTGACCATTTTTCCTTCAAAAACAATGAATTGGCGACGGTTGTGGATTATAGGTCATCGGTTGGTTGGCGAACAGGCGCACATTCGGTTGTATACGCCGTTGCTTGCCGGGGGATTCTGTTATTTAATGTGCTTCGACATGAATCTTCTGTAAGTGTATATTCCCGCTGGAAAAACGGGCCGACAACAACAACCAGGAAGATCATCGTGCTGCCCTTCATCACGAAGAAATCCGCCAGTTTGCTGGGGCTCGACATCAGTTCGACCTCTGTGAAGCTGCTCGAGCTCAGTCGTTCGGGCGATCGCTATCGGGTCGAAAGTTACGGTGTGGAACCGTTGCCCGCGAACGCCGTGGTCGAAAAAGTCATTACCGATGTTGAGGGTGTCGGCGAGGCGATCGCGCGCCTCATCGCCCGGGCAAAACCATCCGCCAAACTAGCGGCTGTTGCAGTTGCCGGCTCGTCCGTCATCACCAAGATCATCGAGATGGATGCCGGGCAGTCGGTTGACGACATGGAGCAGCAGATTCGCGTCGAAGCGGATCAGTACATTCCGTACCCGCTTGACGAGGTGAGCCTTGATTTTGAGGTCCAGGGGCCGGTGCCCGGCCATCCGGAGCGTGTCGAGGTCTTGATTGCAGCGTCACGCACCGAGAACGTGGATTTGCGCAAAGATGCACTCCAGATTGGCGGTCTGCTCGCCAAGGTCGTCGATGTGGAAGCCTACGCAATGGAGCGTGCCTACAGCCTGATCGCACCGCAGATCGAAGCCGATCAGGGCGAGCAGACCGTTGCCATCGTCGATGTCGGTGCCACCATGACGACGCTTAACGTGTTGCGCGCCGGCAAAATCATCTACACCCGCGAGCAACTTTTCGGGGGCAAGCAGCTGACCGAAGAAATCCAGCGCCGCTATGGTCTGTCGTTCGAGGAAGCGGGTTTGGCGAAAAAACAGGGTGGCCTGCCTGACGATTACGAGACGGAAGTCCTCGGGCCGTTCAAGGATGCAATCGTTCAGCAGATCACCCGTTCGCTGCAGTTCTTCTTTTCTGCCAGCCAGTTCGGTGATGTCAATCATGTTGTGCTTGCCGGCGGTACCGCCTCCATCCCCGGCCTGTCTGATCTGGTTCAGGCCAAGATCGGCACGCCGGCCATTGTTGCGAATCCGTTCGTCAACATGGCGCTGTCTTCCAAGGTCAGTGCCGCCGCCATCACCAATGACGCGCCGGCACTGATGATTGCCTGCGGTCTCGCGCTGCGGAGTTTCGACTGATGGCAAAGATCAATCTTCTTCCCTGGCGCGAGGATCTCCGCAAGCAGCAAATGCAGGAGTTTGCCATCGTTATTGGCATGGTCATTCTGGTTGCCGTCGTGCTCTCGTTTACCTGGAAGCAGGAGCGTGCCAGCGCAGTAGAGACGCAGAAGTCGCGCAATAGCTACATTGAGGGGCAGATTGCCCAGCTTGAGGACAGCATCAAGGAGATTGAGGAACTCCAGCGCCGACGCGACAGCCTGATTGAGCGCATGAACGTAATCCAGGGCCTGCAGGGCAACCGGCCCGTGATCGTCCACGTGTTTGACCAGTTCGCGGAAACGCTGCCGGACGGCGTCTTCTACACATCGATGAAGCAGAGCGGCGGAACTTTCGAGGTTGTTGGTCTTGCCGAGTCCAATAACCGGGTATCGAACCTGATGCGCAGTTTGAATGCATCGCCGTGGTTCAAGAACCCGCAGCTGATCAAGGTTGTGGCGAAGGGCGAGATGTTCGAGTTTTCCCTCACGCTGCAGCTTGAGGATGCGAGTGCCGCCCAGGCCGCCGCAGCTGGCGCCGCCAAGACGGAATGAGCGAGGAGCGATGCCGATGGATGTGAATGCAAAGTTCCAGCAGCTCACGGCTTCCTTTACGGGAGTCAACTGGAACAATCCGGGCAGCTGGCCGGCCGTCGTCAAAGCGACTGTCTATGCCGCTGCTTTCGCTATTGTGCTCGGTTCAGGCTATACGCTCTTCGTCACCAAACTGAACGCGCAGGTTGAGGTAGAGCAGAAAAAGGAGGCCTCGCTGCTGAGGGATTACGAAGAAAAGGCGTTCAAGGCCATGAATCTTGATGCCTACAAGAAGCAATTGGCCGACATGGAAGAAGCTTTTGGCGCGTTGTTGCGGCAGCTACCAAAAGACACCGAGGTGCCGAGCTTGCTTGAGGACATCACTCACACTGGTCTTGGTAGTGGCCTTGAATTTGAAACCATTGATCTGGGCGTGGAAGCGCGCAAGGAGTTCTATGCGGAGCTTCCCATCAACATCAAGGTCAAGGGTGATTATCACGGGTTTGGTGCGTTCGTCAGTGGTGTGGCGTCGTTGCCGCGCATCGTAACCCTCGACAACTTTTCCATCGTTGAGGCCAAGTCCTCGGCAGGCGCCAAAGGCAGGAAAGGCAAGGATGCGGACAACCAGCGAGGCCCGAGATTGCTCGAAATGTCCATCACGGCGAAGACCTATCGCTACAGCGACGAGGCAGAGGCGCCGGAAGACGTGGCCGGAGACAAGAAGGGCAAGAAAGGCAAGAAAGGTTAAGAATCATGAAGATCACACACGACGGCAAGCCGCATAACAAGACGAGTGAGCGCATGCGTGCGACCTTTGTTCTGGCTGTGTGTCTGGTAATCACTTTCGGGTTGTCTGGTTGCAGTTCGAAGCAGGAGTTTTCTGATTTGAAGAAGACGCTGGACGAAATTCGTCAGCGTCCGCGAGGAGCGATCCAGCCCCCGCCCGAGTTCAAGGCGCAGCCCACGTTCACCTACGCGGCGCACAAGTTGCGTAGCCCGTTCATGCCGCCAATGGACGAAGCGCTATTGCCTGAAACGGAAAGCAAGACTATCGCGCCGGATCTGACCCGCCCCAAGGAGTACCTGGAAGGGTTTAACATCGAGGGCCTGAAGATGGTTGGTACAATCTCCAGGCCAGGCGGTGCGCTGGAGGCCTTGGTACAGGACACCGAGGGTGGCGTGCACCGTGTGCGTATCGGTAATTATCTGGGCAAGAACTTCGGTCGTGTTGCTGCAGTGGAAGATACAAAGGTTGCGGTGATGGAAATTGTTCCCGATGGTCACGACGGCTGGGTTGAGCGACCGCGCACGATCCGCGTGGAAGGCGAGTGACATCCAGAGGATTGCGCATGAAAACCGGATGCATGTTTCGAGGTGCGGGTGTTGCCATGAAAATAACGACAAAGACTTTGCTGTTGTGGATGGCCGTGTTTTTCTGCGGCTTCGCCGTGGCAGATGATTTGGCCGTAGACAAACTGGAGTTTGCTGCGTTGCCCGGCAACCAGATGGAGATCCGTCTTGGCTTCACGGGTGCGCCGCCTGCGCCGACCGGCTACCAGATCGAAAAGCCGGCCCGTATTGCGCTGGACATCGTCGGGGCAAAGAGTCAGCTCGAAAGCAAGCACCATAATCTGGGTACGGGCAATGCGCGTAGCATGACCGTCGTTGAGGCGCGTGATCGTATACGCGTAATCATCAATCTCAATGAGCTGGTGGGTTACAACACCCGGGTTGAGGGCAATACGCTCGTCGTCACGATTGGTGACCAGACGCAAAGTCAGGCCGAAGCGGTTGCCGCCGTGGCTCCGGTAACTGACGGCGCTGTCGTCGCAAACAATACAGCAGGGCAGTCGGGTCTTAAGGCCACGGTCAAAGGTCGTGGCATTGACGGCATTGACTTCCGCCGCACGCCCGATGGCGAAGGCCAGATCGTTGTCAGCATGTCTTCCGCAGCGATCCCTGTTGATGTTCGCCTGGATGGTGGTCGGATCATTGCCGAATTCATGTCGGCGACATTGCCGGAAAGTCTGCGGCGCAAGCTCGATGTCACCGATTTCGCCACGGCGGTCACCAGTATTGTCACCTCCACGGCGGGTGACAATATCGTGATGGTCATTCAGCCCAAGGGGCAGTTTGATTTCCTCGCCTACCAGGCAGACAAGGAAATGATCATCGGTGTAAAGGCTGTCGGTCCAGGCGATGCGCAGAAGCGGCAGAAAGATAATTTCATGTACAGCGGCGAGAAGCTTTCGCTCAACTTCCAGGACATCGAGGTGCGTAGCGTCCTGCAGTTGATTGCAGACTTCACCTCGTTGAATCTCGTGGCATCCGACACGGTCAGTGGCCGCATTACGTTGCGTCTGCAGAATGTACCGTGGGACCAGGCGCTGGATCTCGTTTTGAAGACCAAAGGTCTCGACAAGCGGCAGATCGGCAATGTGTTGCTGGTTGCCCCGGCCGACGAAATTTCCGCGCGGGAGCGCTTGGAGCTGGAGGCTTACCAGCAAGCCGAGGCGCTGGCGCCACTGCGCTCGGAGTTTGTGCAGATCAACTATGCAACGGCGACGGCGGTTGCCAAACTGCTAACCTCAGACAAGAGCATTCTGTCTTCGCGTGGCTCGGTCTCCGTTGATGAGCGCACCAATACGCTGATCATCGTCGAAACGTCCAGCAAGCTTGAGGATATCCGCGAAGTCATTGCTCGCATCGATATCCCGGTACGTCAAGTGCTGATCGAGGCGCGCATCGTGCTTGCCACCACCAGTTTCGCGAAGGAGTTGGGAGTGCGATGGGGGGTTGTTGGTTTGAGTGGTATTGGCAAGCAGAATGGTTCGGTGGTGACCGGTGGCCTGAAGCAGGCGACTGTTGCTGCTACGGATCTGCTCAACGGATCCACAGGCACTACGGTGACCATCCCGGATGCACTCGTGGCCGATATGGGTGTTTCCTCTGTCGGTGCCTCAAGATTCTCGCTGGGTATGATCAATCTTGATTCCGGCCTGCTCGAAATGGAGCTTTCCGCGCTCGCCAGCGACGGGCATGGTGAGATCGTCGCCACACCGAAGGTGCTGACCACCGACAAACAGGAAGCACTCATTGCATCCGGCACACAGATTCCCTACTTCGAAGCATCTTCGAGCGGCGCTACCTCCACCTCTTTCAAAGACGCGGAATTGCGCCTGCGGGTCAAGCCGCAGATTACGCCGGATGGCAAGGTGATCATGAACCTCAAGGTCAACAGTGATTCGGTTGGGGAGATCACATCGACCAACATTCCTGTGATCAACACCAACAGGGTAGAGACTGTTGTGCTGGTCAATGATGGCGATACCGTGGTTCTGGGCGGTATTTTCAAGACGGAAAGCGTCAATGCAACGATCAAGACGCCATTTCTGGGTGATTTGCCATTCATTGGTCGTCTCTTCCGGAAAGATGTTCGTACGGATGAGAAAGCCGAGTTGCTGATCTTCATTACGCCGAAGATTGTCAAGGATCTGGCGTCCCAGGGTTGATCCGGGGCGCCTGCGCTTGCGCAACGACGAATGGAGGATCATTCCGGTATTTTTCTGGTAGGACCCATGGGGGCGGGCAAGACCACCGTGGGCCGCCAGTTGGCGGCTGCGTTGGGGTACACCTTTGTGGATTCCGATCACGAGATAGAGGCGCGTACCGGTGCCGATATTCCGTGGATATTCCAGGTCGAGGGCGAAGACGGCTTTCGGCGCCGCGAATCCCAGGTAATTGATGATCTGACCCGCCGCCCGGATATTGTGCTGGCGACCGGTGGCGGGGCTGTGTTGCGTGCCGAGAATCGCGCGGCTCTGCATGAGCGGGGCTTTGCTGTCTACCTGTGCGCCGATATCGATCACCTGCTGGCGCGCACGGCGCGTGATCGCAACCGCCCGCTGTTGCGTACCGATAATCCTCGTGGTGTGTTCGAGCGCCTGCTCGCTGAGCGCGAAGCGCTCTACCGTGAAGTTGCCCATCTGGAAGTGAATACCAACGCTGGCAACGTGCGCGAGGCCGTGCACGCCATCGTCAGTTGTCTGCCTGGCAGGACGGCTGGATAATAGCCGCCCCTTTCCCGGGACTTTCCTGACATAAGTGAAGACCCTGACTGTTGGCCTTGGCGGCCGCTCCTATCCCATCCATATCGGTAGCGGCCTGCTTGACGACGCATTGCTTTTTGCGCCCGGCATCGCCGGTCGGCAGGTCATGGTCGTCACCAATACGTGCATCGCACCGATTTATCTTGAGCGCCTGCAGGCGACGCTGGCAGGCGCAGGCCGCCAGGTAGATGTCGTTGTCCTGCCCGATGGCGAGGAACACAAAACGCTCGCCTGCCTGGATCATATCTTTGATGCGTTGCTGACGCGACGCCATAACCGCAGCACAACGTTGGTTGCACTTGGCGGTGGTGTGGTCGGTGATATGGCCGGTTTCGCGGCAGCCTGTTATCAGCGTGGTGTTGATTTCATTCAAGTGCCGACGACCCTGCTCGCACAGGTCGATTCCTCGGTTGGCGGCAAGACCGGCGTTAATCATCTGCGCGGCAAGAACATGATTGGTGCATTCCACCAGCCGCGTGCCGTCATTATCGATGTGGAGACGTTGCGAACCTTGCCAGACCGTGAATTCAGCGCCGGCATTGCCGAGGTCATAAAGTACGGCTTGATACGCGATCCGGTTTTTTTCGCCTGGCTCGAATCGAATATGGGTGCGCTGATGGCTCGTGATGCGGGTGTACTCGTCGAGGCCATCGAACGATCTTGTCGAAACAAGGCCGAGGTGGTTGCTGCTGATGAGCGCGAACACGGCGTTCGCGCCACATTGAATTTCGGACATACCTTCGGTCACGCCATTGAGACTGGCTGCGGGTACGGAGTTTGGCTGCATGGTGAGGCGGTTGCGGCGGGAATGGCGATGGCTGCCGACCTCTGTGTTCGCCTGGGTTGGTTGTCCAGCAGCGACAGGTTGCGTGTCGAATCACTTTTGCTGCGCGCCGCGCTGCCGGTACGGCCGCCAACACTGAATGCGCAGGATTTCCTTGGGCACATGCAGGTCGACAAGAAAAATGTGCATGGCAAAATCCGTCTGGTGCTGCTGCGCGGGATTGGTGACGCGGTTGTGACCGACGATTTTTCGCCTTCATTGCTGCAGGAAACGCTCGTCACCTGCCTGGCATCTGCGGGAGATGCGCTGACATGATTGACGTAGGGGGATTTTTTTACCAAGGAGGTGCTCGCCAGGCGGCGCTGGATACGTTGTTCGAGCGGGTGCATCGTGTTCAGGCGGTGGTACTGCTCATTGGTGCCTCTGGCTGCGGGCGCAGCGTTCTGGTGGAGCAATTCTGTCGCCAGGCCGATCCGGGCGTCCTGGCGTTGGGTGTGATCACCGGCAATATTCTGATGAGCGCCGAGCAGTGCTTTATTGGTCTCGCGGCGAGTCTTTCCGACCAACGCAACCGGGTTGCCGATCACGAAGACGATGCCCTCCAGAGGCAAGACACCCATGCGGGCAGTGCACGACCCGCGCTGCTTGAACGCTTGTCGATGATCCGTGCAAGCGGTCGCTCGCCGGTCATCATTGTCGATGATGCGCATACGTTGGGTGTGGAGGCATGCGCGGGACTGCTGGCGCTGTGTCAGGAGGCGGCGATGCCGCTGGTGCTCGCCGGCGATGACAGCCTGCCGACGCTACTGAATTCGGCGTCTGGATTTACAACGGTTACCTTGCGGCCGTTCACTGAGGATGAGACCGAAGAGTTTGTTGCGGCCTGGCTGGCCGTAGGCGACGAAGATGAGTTGCCTTCCCATCGTGCGATGGCGCGTCTCCATCGCCAGGCTGGCGGCATGCCAGGCAAGCTGGCCGAATTGCTGCAATCCGGCGCCGCAACGCGTACCGGATTGTTGCCGGCAGGTTTTCCTGTCTGGCATCTGGCGTTCACGTTGCTGGCTGTCGTGTTACTGCTGTGGTTACTGCTGGCGCGCAGCCAGCCGGAGTCAAAGCAGGGTTCTGTGGCTGCAACGGCTGAAATTCCGGTGCCGCTGCCGCCACCAAATGAAGTCACAACCGACCGTGGCCACGGCGTGGTGCCGGCAACGCGGGCAGCCGCCGTCGCCGTGCCGCAACCCATGGTTGCCAGCGAGTCGGGATTGAGCAGGCCCGCCGCCAGCATGGCGCCGCTGCCGGCGCAGACAACGACACCGGAAGTCGTCGTTATGCATGAGGCCGTTCCGGTTCCCGGGCCGGTGCGCGATCCGCAAAACGTCGGCAGGAAATTTTCGGCAGACGAAGCGGCGCTACTGAAGGAGAAAACTGCCCGCTTTACGCTGCAGTTGTTCGCCAGCTTCAACGAAGACGCAGTGCAGCAGTTCAAGGCCCGTCATGCCGGGCTTGAGGTCAAAACGTTCCGGACGGTCCGCGAGGATTTGCCTTGGTACGTAGCGGTTACTGGTGCATATCGCAACAAGGAAGCGGCAAAGAAGGCGGCCGCAAAGCTGCCGGCCGATCTGGTAAAGCTCAAGCCCTGGCCGCGCAGCCTGCAGGGGATTCAGGACGAATTGCGTCGCCGCAAGGAGTGATCCGGGCGCATCTTCCGCGCAAGGCGATGGCAGCTGATCCCCTGCCGGCACAGGCCTTTGTTCCCCCTCCCCCCTCATGTAGAATGTGGCCCCTTTTGGCCGGAAGCCTTGTCCGGCCTGTCGCGTTGCTGCTGCAACTTTGTTTATAACCTTTTGATTCAACTGAGGAAGGGTCGATGCCTGAAACGACCTCCGTGCGCGCGGGCCTGTACAGCCTGGACGACGTCCGGGACAACTGCGGCTTTGGCCTGATTGCCCACATCAAGGGCAAGGCCAGCCATGAGTTGTTGCAGACTGCCGTTCGCTCGCTGACCTGCATGACCCATCGCGGCGCCGTCTCTGCCGACGGCAAGACCGGCGATGGCTGTGGTCTGCTCATGCAAAAGCCGGAAGGTTTTTTCCGCAAGCTGGCCAGGGACGAACTGGGCGTCGAGCTGGCGAAGACTTGGGCTGTCGGCATGGTCTTCCTTAATCCCGATGCGAAGCTCGCGAAGCAGGCGAAGGATGTTTGCAACGAAGAGCTGCGTGCGCAGGGTTTGAATGTTGCCGGTTGGCGCAAAGTGCCGACCGATCCGTCGGTGCTTGGCCGCATCGCGCTGGCGTCACTGCCGGTGTTCGAGCAGGTTTTCGTCGACGCTCAAGACCTCGACAACCTCGAATTGAACCGCAAGTTGTATCTCGCACGTCGCAAGGCCGAGGTGCGCCTGAAGAGCGATGGCAGTTTCTACGTGCCGAGCCTGTCGGCCGATGTTGTCGTCTACAAGGGCCTGATGATGCCCGCCGATATCACTGCGTTTTATCCGGATCTTGCCGATCCGTTGATGGAAACGGCGATAGTCGTGTTTCATCAGCGCTTCTCCACCAATACGCTGCCGAAATGGCCGCTCGCGCATCCGTTCCGCATGCTCGCGCACAACGGCGAGATCAACACCGTGCAGGGCAACCGCAACTGGTCGGTGGCGCGCATCAACAAGTTTGCTACGCCGAATCTGCCGGATCTTGCGTCGGTGCATCCGCTGGTGAACCGCACCGGTTCCGATTCGTCGTCCATGGACAACATGCTGGAGGTGCTGGTGAACGGTGGCATGGATTTGTTCCGTGCCGTACGTCTGCTGGTGCCGCCGGCTTGGCAGAACGTTGAAACCATCGACGCGGACCTGCGTGCATTTCATGAGTACAACGCATTGCACATGGAGCCGTGGGACGGTCCGGCCGGTGTTGTTCTTACCAACGGCCGCCACGCCGTTTGTCTGCTTGATCGCAACGGCCTGCGCCCGGCGCGCTGGGTAATTACGAAGAATGGTTGTATTACCCTCGCCTCGGAAATCGGCGTGTCCGGCTACAAGCCGGAGGACGTCGTCTCGAAAGGGCGCGTGGGCCCCGGCAATATCCTGGCGATCGACACCCAAACCGGCGAAATTTTGCAAACCGCCGATATCGACAACCGGCTGAAGTCGAAGCATCCGTACCGGCAGTGGCTGAAGGACAATGCGATACGCATCGAGGCCTCCGAGCACGAGGATCCGGCGCGCGGCGCGATGGACTCGCAGCAATTGAATGTTTCCCAGAAAATGTTCAACGTTTCCTTTGAGGAACGCGACCAGATCATCCGCCCGCTTGCCGAAAGCGCGCAGGAAGCGGTGGGTTCGATGGGCGATGATGCGCCGATGGCAGTACTGTCGGCGCGTGTGCGGCCGTTATTTGATTATTTCCGCCAGCAGTTCGCGCAGGTCACCAATCCGCCAATTGACCCGCTGCGCGAAGCAATTGTGATGTCGCTGGAAACCTGTCTGGGGCCGGAGCGCAACATTTTCGAAGAGTCTGCTGATCATGCGAAGCGCGTCATCATGGCGTCGCCAATTTTGTCGAGCGCGAAATATGAAAAGTTGATGTCCCTGGCGCAGTTTCCGCACGAACGGATCAGCCTGAATTATGACCCTGCCATCGGTCTGCAGCAGGCGATAATCGAAATCTGTGCGCGTGCGGAAAGATCGGTGCGCGAAGGTCGCCCGTTCATCGTGCTGTCTGATCGCGGGCTGGAGCAGGGCAAGTTGCCGATTCATGCAGCACTCGCCACCGGCGCGGTGCACCATCGGCTGGTGGAAACCGGCCTGCGCTGCGATGCCAACATCATCGTGGTGAGCGGCACGGCGCGCGACCCGCATCATTTTGCGGTGCTGTTGGGCTTCGGTGCGACGGCAGTGTACCCGTATCTTGCCTACGAAATCATTTGCGATCAGATTGCTCGCGGCGACATCCTCGCTGATCCAGCGGAAGCGCAGAAGAATTTCCGCAAGGCGATCAACAAGGGCCTGCTGAAAATCATGTCGAAGATGGGAATTTCGACGATCGCGTCGTATCGCGGCGCGCAGTTGTTCGAGGCCATTGGCTTGTCGTCAGAAGTAGTCGAGCTGTGCTTCCGTGGCGTTCCGAGTCGCATTCAGGGTGCGCACTTCAGTGACATTGAAGACGATCAGAAGCAGCTGGCCGATGACGCCTGGAAGGCGCGCAAGCCGATTGATGCCGGTGGACTGCTCAAATACGTTCACGACAAGGAATACCACGCATTCAATCCGGACGTGGTCCATGCGCTGCACAAGGCGGTAGAGAGCGGCAGTTACGAGGCGTGGCAGGAATACGCTGCGCTGGTGAACAATCGCCCGGTGGCGACATTGCGTGACCTTCTTGGTTTGAAGAAGAACATTGAGCCGATTGCGCTTGAGAGTGTTGAGCCGATCGGGAAAATCCTGCCGCGCTTTGACTCCGCCGGGATGTCGCTCGGCGCGTTGTCGCCGGAAGCGCACGAGGCCATTGCTCTGGCGATGAATACGCTCGGTGGGCGCTCGAACTCCGGTGAGGGTGGTGAAGATCCGGCGCGCTATGGCACCAACCGTGTCTCGAAGATCAAGCAGGTCGCATCCGGTCGGTTCGGCGTCACACCGGCGTACCTGATGAGCGCAGAAGTATTGCAGATCAAAATTGCCCAGGGTGCGAAACCGGGCGAAGGTGGTCAGTTGCCGGGCGGTAAGGTCAACGAACTGATCGCGCGCCTGCGTTACTCGGTGCCGGGAGTTACGTTGATCTCGCCGCCGCCACATCACGACATCTATTCAATCGAGGATCTTGCGCAACTGATATTCGACTTGAAGCAGGTGAATCCGCAGGCGCTGGTTTCCGTGAAGCTGGTTTCCGAGCCGGGTGTTGGCACTATTGCTGCCGGCGTTGCGAAAGCCTACGCCGACCTGATCACCATCTCCGGTTATGACGGTGGCACCGCTGCGTCGCCGCTGTCTTCGATCAAGCATGCAGGTAGCCCGTGGGAGCTTGGTCTGTCGGAAACGCAGCAGGCGTTGCGCGCCAACGATTTGCGTGAGCGGGTGCGCGTCCAGACCGACGGCGGTCTGAAGACCGGGCTTGATGTGGTCAAGGCTGCCATTCTTGGTGCCGAGTCGTTTGGGTTCGGCACTACGCCGATGGTGGCGCTGGGTTGCAAGTATTTGCGCATCTGCCATCTGAACAACTGCGCAACCGGGGTTGCCACGCAAAACGAGGCGTTGCGCCAGGCGCATTTCCATGGCACTGCGGAAATGGTGATGAATTTCTTCCGTTTCGTCGCCATGGAGACCCGTGAGTGGATGGCGGCGCTGGGTGTGCGCTCGCTTGAGGAATTGATCGGTCGCACCGATCTGCTGGAAATTCTCCCGGGGACGACCGCGAAACACCGCCGCCTGGATCTCACGCCGCTGCTTAACAATGACCATATCCCGGCCGATAAACCGCAATTCTGTCGCGCACCACGCAATGCACCCTTCGACAAGGGGCTCCTGGCTGAGCGCATGGTCAAGGAAATGTTGCCGGCGATCGAGCAGAAGTCGGGAGGTGAATTCCGTTTCGATATCTGCAATTGCGATCGTTCGATCGGCGCGCGGATTTCCGGCGAGATTGCCCGTCGTCATGGCGACCAGGGCATGGTTGCTGCGCCGGTCACCATGCGATTTACCGGCACCGCAGGCCAGAGCTTCGGGGTCTGGAATGCCGGTGGCATGCAGATGTATCTGGAAGGGGATGCCAACGACTATGTTGGCAAGGGCATGGCCGGCGGGAAACTGGTTGTTCGTCCGCCGCAAGGCTCGACGTTCAAGTCGCAGGACACCGCGATCATCGGCAATACCTGTCTGTACGGTGCCACCGGTGGCAAGCTGTTCGCTGCCGGCCGTGCCGGCGAGCGGTTTGCTGTACGCAATTCCGGCGTACATGCGGTAGTCGAGGGGGTTGGCGATCATTGCTGCGAGTACATGACCGGCGGCTGCGTTACCGTCCTGGGCCCGACCGGCCACAATTTTGGTGCCGGGATGACCGGCGGATTTGCCTATGTGCTTGATCTCGAGCACAACTTTTTCGACCGCCACAATCCGGAGTTGATCGAGCTGCATCGCATCACCTCCGAAGCGACCGAAGCGCATCGCTCGCATTTGCGCGGCGTCATCGAAGAATATGTACACGAGACGCAGAGTGACTGGGGCCGTAATGTGCTGGAAAACTTCGATGTTTTGCAGAACAAGTTCTGGCTGGTGAAGCCGAAAGCGGCAAACCTGAAGGAGTTGTTCAAGACCACGCGCGCGAACCCGGCCTGAGGCCACAGGAGCTGACGCCACAGGAGATGTGCAGAGATGGCCAACAAAACACGGCTGAACAACGATTTCCAGTTTATGGATGTCGAGCGGCAGGATCCTGTCAAAAAGGATATGGGAGCTCGGCGCCGGGAATTTGTCGAAATCTATGAGCCGTTCGAGAAGGAAGAAGCTGAAGGGCAGGCGCATCGCTGCATTGCTTGCGGCAACCCATACTGCGAGTGGAAGTGCCCGGTACACAACTACATCCCGAATTGGTTGAAGCTGGTATCGGAAGGCAACCTGTTCGCTGCCGCAGAATTGTGTCACGAGACCAACACGCTGCCGGAAGTGTGTGGCCGGGTTTGCCCCCAGGATCGCCTTTGTGAAGGTGCATGCACGCTCAATGACGGCTTCGGTGCGGTAACGATTGGTTCAGCGGAAAAATACATCACCGACACCGCGCTTGCACTCGGCTGGCGGCCGGACATGTCGAAGACGATCTGGACCAATAAGCGCGTCGCGGTCATCGGTGCCGGCCCGGCCGGACTGGGTTGCGCCGACGTGCTGGTGCGCAATGGTGTGCGCCCGGTGATATTCGACAAGCACAAGGAAATCGGCGGTCTGCTCACCTTCGGCATTCCCGAGTTCAAGCTTGAGAAGCCGGTGATGCAGCGTCGGCGGCGGGTGTTCGAGGAGATGGGCATCGAATTTCGTCTTGGTGTCGAGGTGGGCAAGGACATTACTTTTGAGAAATTACTGGCGGAATTCGATGCCGTATTTCTTGGCATGGGCACCTACAATTCCATGAAAGGCGGTTTTCCCGGCGAGCATCTTCCGGGCGTTTACGAAGCGCTGCCATACCTGATTTCAGTGGTGAATCGTCACTTGGGTTTGGAGAAGAACCCGGTCGACTTCATCAACATGGTCGGCAAGCGTGTCGTTGTGCTTGGCGGCGGCGACACGGCGATGGACTGTAACCGGACAGCAATACGTCAGTGTGCGAAAAGCGTTGTCTGCGCCTATCGGCGCGATGAGGAAAACATGCCCGGTTCGCGCCGCGAAGTAAAAAACTCGCGCGAGGAAGGTGTTGAGTTTCTTTTCAATCGTCAACCAATCGAAATTGTTGATGAAAATGGCATTGTTTCTGGCGTGAAGGTGGTAGAGACCCGATTGGGCGAACCGGATGCGCGCGGCCGTCGCCTGCCGGAACCGATACCTGGGAGCGAGGAAATCCTCCCGGCGGATGCGGTGCTCGTTGCTTTCGGTTTCCGGCCGAGCCCGGCGAAGTGGTTCGAGAAACACGGCATCAGTATCGACAGCAGCGGTCGTGTTGTTGCGCCGGCGGCAGCGAAGCTCAAGCACCAGACCAGCAACCCGAAGGTTTTTGCGGGCGGCGACATGGTGCGCGGCTCGGATCTGGTGGTAACGGCGATTTACGAGGGGCGGCAGGCGGCTGAAGGCATTCTCGATTACCTCAATGTCTGAATTGAAGAACGACCGTTTCCTGCGCGCACTGTTGCGCCAGCCTGTCGACATCACGCCGGTGTGGATGATGCGCCAGGCCGGCCGTTATTTGCCGGAATATAGGGCGAGTCGTGCCAGCGCCGGCAGTTTTCTTGATCTTTGCAGGAATGCGCAGTTCGCCTGTGAAGTGACGCTGCAGCCGTTGGATCGCTTTCCGCTTGATGCCGCAATACTTTTCTCCGACATTCTTACCGTGCCCGATGCGATGGGGCTCGGACTTTATTTCGAAGAAGGCGAAGGCCCGCGTTTTCGTAAAACGGTGCGTACGGCGGCCGATGTCGAGGCGCTGCCGGTGCCGGATGCCGACCAGGATCTTGGTTACGTGATGGAGTGCGTGCGCGTTATTCGCCGCGAGCTCAATGGGCGCGTCCCGTTGATTGGTTTTTCCGGCAGCCCCTGGACGTTGGCGACGTATATGGTTGAGGGTGGCTCGTCGAAGGAATTTCGCGCTATCAAAACGATGCTGTATGCGCAGCCGCAGGTGCTGCATGCGTTACTCGAAAAACTCGCGTGTGCTGTTGTTGCCTACCTCAACGCGCAAATTCGTGCCGGCGCTCAGGCAGTGCAGATTTTTGACACCTGGGGTGGCGTATTGAGCGCGGCCGCGTACCGGGAATTTTCACTTTCGTACATGCGCAAGATTATTGCCGGACTCATTCGTGAGCACGACGGCCGGCGCGTACCGGTCATCCTGTTCACCAAGGGCGGCGGACAGTGGCTGGAAGTGATGGCCGATACCGGCGCCGATGCGCTCGGCCTGGATTGGAGTACTGAGATCGGCCCGGCGCGCGCGCGCGTTGGCCATCGTGTCGCGCTGCAGGGCAACATGGATTCGTCGGTGCTTTATGGCACGCCGGCCCGCATTCGCGAGGAAGTGGCTGCGATTCTGGCTTCGTTCGGGCAGGGCGCGGGCCATGTGTTCAATCTCGGCCATGGAATTTCGCAGTTTGCGGACCCGGAGCGTGCCCGGGTTTTTGTCGCAGCAGTACATGAATTGAGCGCGCAATACCACCGCTGACTTTTCTGCTATGGCGAGTTGTTTCCCGGCGCTACTCAGCTGCCGATCTTGCGCAACTGGTAGATGTTCTTCGTAATCGCCACCACTGTGCCGTTGGCGTCTTTTATTTCGCACTCCCATTCGTAGTCGGCCTTGCCGTTGGCTTCGGCTTCGGCCTGCACTTTCTGCACAAACTCGTCGCTTACTCTGACTTCGACCCACACGTCAGTGGTTACCGGGCGGCGGAAGCGGATGCTCATGTCACGCACAATCGGATAGAAACGGCTGGTGTCGAACGAAGACATGAAGATCGACCCTCCCGGCAGTTCGGCGAGCGTGAACAGTGCGCCGGCGTACATCGTGCCCACATGATTCTTGTTGGGCGCGAACGGCATGCGCATCTTCACATAGCCCTTTTCGAGCACCTCAACTTCAAGGCCGGTATTGGCAACGAAAGGGATGCCCTTCGCAGCCATGGAGCGTAGTTGTTCGTTGGTGATAGACATATCGTTTGATCCTCTTGATCCATTCTCAGAGATTCGGTAAGTCATCGAGCACATTGTCACGAATCACGGCGTGGATGTCGGCTATATATGCGTCGCCGCGCTCCGAGTAAGCCGTCAGGTAATTGGCCAGCGTGCTACCGGTAAGTGGCTGGCCGGCGACGCGAAGGTTCTCTCGCTGTGTGCGCAACTGACGATAGGCAGGATGGCTGTTGATGTTGTGCATATAGGCGCGGACGCTGTCGGCAGGTGTCTTGAAGGTGCGCAGGTCGCCGGCCCCTGGCGCTGGCGCGCCGCAGGCCTTTTCGTAGCAGTAATGGCCGAAGAAATTGTTTGTCTCCCGGGCGATCTGTGCGCGTCCCCAGCCGGACTCGATCGCGGCCTGGGCAATGATGAGTGCCGCAGGAAGGATATCGACCCGGCGCCGTAACGAGTTGAAAAATTCGGAGTTGCGGCGCGCGGCCGGGTCGAGGTTGTAATCACCGGCCATTTTTTTTAGCCACTCGAAATCATCGCGGCTGATGTCGTCTTTAACGGTAAGTTCCTGCTCAATCCGCGTGATGCGCACGCGGTCTATCAGCAGGCGCTTGTTCTCTGCCTGGATGATCGGCAGCAATAGCGCGATGAACAACTGTTTGCGCTCCCGAATTTGCTCGGGCGTCTCGGTTTGCGTTGGTGCTGGCAACGTCACTGCGGGTGGTGGGGGCGGTGGTGTTGCAAACCACAGCACGAGGGCAAACAGCGCGCTGCCGGCAAGTATGGAAATCAGGGCGATGATTATCGGGGTGCGTGGCATATCAGTTGCCGGGCAGTATCTGCGCGACAGGAAAGCTCATGTGGAACGAGGAAATTTTTATTGCCGCGATGATGCGCGCTTCGGCAAGGTCGGGGAACAAGGTGGCGTCGAAGCGCCACGACAGCAGGCGGCCAGGGCGAACCCAGCCATGCGAGGATGGCGTATACAGGAATGTCTGATCGCCGAAGCACTGGGCCAGCGTGCGTATCGATGCGGGGACCACGCCACTGTGTACGGGTAATGAAAGTGGCCACGATTTCAGGCGCAACTCAACGAAATTGCGGCCGTCATTGTGTAGCTGGATGTGGTCTTCGCCGCTGCCATTGACGTTGTAATCGACATTGAAATCAGCGCGATCCTTGGGGATGCCCCAGTTCTTCCGCCCGTTTACCACGCTGTCCCAGGTCGAAACGAGGATGCGGCTGATGGTCATATGGCGGCGGCCATCGGCGAACGCAAAGGTGCCGGGAATGAACAACAGTTCGCGGTATGGACCGCAGGCCGATTGCGCGTAGTCGACGAACATCAACAGGGACAGTCCGGGCTTGCCTTTGCCAGCAAGTTCCGGCGGCAGGAAAGCATTTTGCGCTGATGAGTTGGCCGGCAGTTTCAGGGCGATGACCCAGCCCTGGCCCTGGAGATCCCAGGGTGCCGGCTTCAGTGGCACGACCGGCAGAGAGTTGGCGCTCTGGAGCATCGTGCAGGTTATCCGTTATGTGCGGCCGACGAGACGATATGTGCAGTTGCATCGCGCGCACGCATGAGCAGGTGGCGCTCGCGCATGAACAGGAAAAGCGGAGCGGCGAACGCGAAGGCGATACCCAGCGTCAGTACGACATAGATCCAGACGTGCTTCATGCCGATGCTTTTTGCTTCGTGCAGCATCCAGATGATGAAAGCCGTGCAGCCAATGGTGAGGTCCCAGCTTATGGACGACGAGGCGTGATTGGCAAACATGCCGTCCAGAAACGGGCCGAATACGAAGGCACTGCCGTATGCCTGCATGAAGGCAATGTTGTGGTACCAGGTCAGGAAAAGCCCTGCACAGGACAGGGCGAGATAGAAAACCTGGCGTGCGCTCATGTGATGCTCCTGTGTGCAGCTCGATACACGCCGACTGACAGCACGATGCTTGCCGGGGACGTTAGTCGCAAGGGCGAATCGGGTTGGTGATCACGGTTTCATCCTCGGTTTCTGCCGGTTTTTTGCTGAGGCGGGTTGCAGCGATAGTCGCGTTCCAGCGTTCGCGTGCCCGCTCAATCTCGGTTTCCGAGCGCGCCCTGCCCGGCATCACCATGTTGTCGGCCATGCGCGACAGCACCTGCAGCATCTTGTCTTTCATCAGGGCCGGTTGGTAATGCTGTAGCACGTAAATATATTGGTCACGTTTGAACAGCAGGAAACCGTAGTAGTAGGTGCCGCGAATCAGCGGACCCTTGCGGTCAGTGATGCGGGTGGTATCGATATTCATGTTCAGAATGACGAACAGTGCGCGCGGTTCGCGATCTTTCAGATAGTCGCGAGCGATGGTGTCGACGTCTGTGATCGATCTGCCGGTAGGCAGGACTTCGCGCAGATAGTTGTTCATTACTGCGTTGAGCATCGTTTGGTCGGAGGCAAACCGCGGTGCCTGCGCCATCGGGTGCTCGTCGATCTGCAGATAGTCGATGCGAAAAAAACGGCCCTGCTCATCCCAGAAGGTGGTCGAACCGCCGGCGGCGCTGCAGCGCTCACTGACGGTGACCTGGCCGCGGAAGGGGCTGAGATACAAAGGGAGGGCGTACGCAGCCTTGGGCGAGTAGTAAATATGGTCTTCGGTCATGCCTTGCAGGGGACTCCGGCAGCCAAGGAGTACGAGCAGGCTGCCCAAAGTGGCCGCAATAGCGACAAAACGCATTGTTTTCATTGTTGTTTTCCCGTGCCTTGCCGCGGGGGGCGGGCCAATCATAGCAGAGGGTTGCGCGCCGGGCGCCGCCGGTAAGAGAGGCCGGTTCGGTGCCGGTCAGGCCGGGCGGGACGCCGCACGGCGCTCGGGCTTGCCACGCTTGTCGTCGTAGAGCCGGGCATCGGCCATGCGCAACAGGGCCTGGGCATCGCCGATGCCTTCTTCACGCGAGCAGGCCGCGCCCAGACTCAGTTGCACCGGAATCGTGTTGCCGCCGTAAACCAGTGGCGCAGCGATCAGGCGGGTGCGCAGCCGTTCGCCCATCTGGCGCGCGTCTGTTTCGCTCTGGCCGGGCAGTACCAGTACAAATTCATCGCCGGCGAAACGGAATGCGCAGTCCGAGGTGCGGATGGCAGCGGACAGCTCGCCCGCGACATGATGCAGGTAGGCATCGCCCGCGTCGTGGCCAAAGAGATCGTTGACCTGCTTGAAATCGTCGCAGTCGAGAAAGACCACCGCCAGCGGTTGATCCAGCCGGCGGGCGCGTTCGAATTCGCGGTGCAGTATCTGATCGAGTTCGCGCCGGTTCGGCAGGTGCGTGAGTGGATCGCGCGTGGCGAGGATGCGCAACTGTTCGTGGGCGGTGACGTTGGCCAGGCAGATCGATACCTTCACGGCCAGTTGGCGCAGAAAGAAGGTGTCTTTGTCCGGGGAAAACCGGCTGCGCTTGGCGTCACCCTGGTTGAAACTGCCGATGATCCGCCCTTCAAAGCGGATCGGTGCGATGGCCATAGAGCCGAGGCTACCGCGGAATGCCGGCGGTACCAGCGGCGCATAACGCTCGAGGTTGGCATTTATCAGCAGGGGAATATCGCTGTCGCCGGTGAGGGTGTGAAAGGTGCGCTCATCGATGATTACCAGATGGTTGCGGGTTGGCGGCGATTGCTGGAGATCGGCCACCAGCGAGGTGATGGCCGCATCGTGGACCAGCGTCAACCAGGCGTGGGGAATGGCGAACTGTTGTTCGATCTGGGTGAGCAGGTTCTCGAACAGGTCGCGGAAACGGGTCGTGCCGAGAATGCTGCTCTCAATATCGAACAGCTTGCGCACGATCTGTTCATTGTGGCGGAGCGTGACCAGCAATTCGTCGATGTTCATCTTGACGGCTCCGGGTTGCCGGCCGAGCATAGCGCGACCTTGCGAATCTGTCGCGATAACCGGAACACCATGGCTGCAATCGCTGCTCTGCTCGTGCGTATCGTCGAGCTCGAAAATCGTCTGACGTTCCAGGACGATACCGTCGAGCAGCTCAATCGCGTGGTCAGCGACCAGGATCAGCGCATCTTGCGTCTGGAGGCCGAGCTGCGCCGTACGCGAGAGCAGGTGGAGATGTTGGTGCCGCTGATGCAGGCCTCACCGGGTGAGGAGCCACCGCCGCACTATTGACGTTCGCGGGCGCGACAATTTGTCCTTTTCCTTTCTCAATCCCGGAAGTTGTTGAACTGCAGCGGCAGGCCGATCTTGCCTTCGCGCATCAGCGTCATCGCTTCCTGCAGATCGTCCTTTTTCTTGCCGGTCACGCGCACCTTGTCGCCCTGGATCGAGGCCTGCACTTTCAGTTTCGCATCCTTGATCAGGGCGACAATTTTTTTGGCGTGTTCCTGGTCGATACCTTCCTTGACGGTGAGCGTCTGGCGCAGTTCCTTGCCGGCACCCTCAACCTTGCCTTCTTCCAGGCAGGTGATGTCGATGCCGCGCTTGATCAGTTTTCCCTCGACAATTTCCCGCACCTGGGTGAGCTGGAAGTCGGCAGTGGCAACACAGGTGATGACACTTTTCTCCAGCGATACTTTGGCGCCGGTGCCGCGCAGATCGAAACGCTGCTCAAGCTCCCGGCTGGCCTGATCGATGGCGTTGGTGACTTCGTGCAGGTTGATCTCGGAAACGGTATCGAACGATGGCATGACGTGACCCTGCTCAGGCAGCACGCATGGTGACGATGGCACGCGCCATTTCTTCCGGCGTTGGGATGGTGCCGGGCCGCGGGTTGGCCGGGTGTTGCGCCGGGTTGCGCACGAAGTTGAGCGCGTCCGGTGTCGGTACGCATTTCAGGAAGAAACGTTCGTGCTCGGCGCGATCGGCGGCACTGAGCGAGGCATTGCGCAGCCGGTCGATGAGGATGATCAGTTGTTGCAGCGAAACATATTGGCAGCAGGACATGCCGTCGGGCCCTCAACCATCAATGTGGATGCTGCGATGATACCGCGTTCGCTGCATCTTTCTCGCGCAGCGCCCGCTCGGCAGCACTGGGCAGGCCGAACAGGCTGGTGGTGATCAGGTGCGGCGGAATCTGCGGCCGGATTTTCGCGTGCAGTGCCGGCAGTTCGCTCCAGTGGATGCCTGGCCAGATGTGGTGCGCGGCGTGGAAGCCGAGGTTCCAGCTGGTCAGGTTGTACAGGCGGTTCTCGACATTGCGGGAGGCGACCAGATGGTCGTCGAGCGCCAGACCGGAATGCTGCAGGAAAGTATTGTCGAGCAGCAGCACCAGCATGAGCAGCATCGGCACCACGAACACGATGAGCGTCATGATCGGGTTGAGCACGAAAAAGCCGAGCAGCACCAGATTGCTGAGCACGAGCATGCGTTTGAAGCGGGCAAACAACACCGGGTGGTCGTGACCGATCCGCCATATTTGCGGGTAGATCATCGCGGCGTTGACGAAGTCGTAGTACAGCCGCGACATCGGGCGACCGTCCGGGTGCGACCAGGCTGACGGGTCCTGTGCCGGATGCAGATATTGGTGGTGATGACCGATGTTGTGGTGGATGGTCCAGGAGTAGGGGCTGGTGCCGGTTTGCAGATACAGGATCACTTCGAGCAGCCGGTTCAGCGGGCGCACGGTAAAGATGTTCTTGTGGTGGTGGTTGTGACAGATGGCGCCGCAGGAAACCTGCGCCATCATCAGCACGAAGGCGCAGCCAGCGGCGACCCACAGATTATCGACCGTGAAGAACACGGTCAGTTGCAGGATGAACACGCCGAAGACGTACAGCGCGGCCGGGATATCGGCCCGGTAATGGAACAAGGGTGCCTTCATACGCAGGTGCCGGGGGCGGTATTGGAAGACGGCGGTGTGTCGACTCTAATGCCCGGGGGGCTGCTCGCGCCATGCGAAAATACCGCAGTGGGCCATACCGCTCTCGCCCGTACCCCGGACGGCGGTGGCCGCCGCCTGGCACCGTCGCTCATGAGGATATTCACGGGCTCAACCCCTGAAAGGGTAACTTGAAAATCCTCCCGGCCGGCCACGCAGTCACGCGTGCCTCCAGCGGGTAGGCTTCGTGGCCGGAATGGATCACAAAGGCTTTTTCTACGCCCAAGTCGTCCAGCGCCTGCCAAAACCCGCGCGCGGGTTTTGGCGCTGCGCTGTATTTGATTTCCACCGCCACGGGTTTGCTGTGGCCGGGCAGGGTCATGACCAGGTCGATCTCGGCGCCGGCCGCCGTGCGATAAAACCCGTACTCAACCGGCTTTGCCGCCGCCAGCACCTGCTCGATCACGAACCCTTCCCACGACGCGCCCAGCGCGGGGTGGCCTTCCAGCTCGTTCGTGGTGCGCAGATTGAGCAATGTGTGCAGCAGGCCGCTGTCGCGCAGGTAGATGCGCGGCGATTTCACCAGCCGTTTGCCGACATTGGCGTGCCACGGCATGAGCCGGCGGGCTACGAACGCATCGCAGAGCAGGTCCAGGTAGCGGCTGGCCGCCGGCGGTGAGCAATCCATGCTCTGCGCTAGGGAACTCGCATTCCAGAGTTGTCCGTGCCAGTGCGCAAGCATTTGCCAGAATCGCCGCACGGTATGCGCCGGCATGCGGAAGCCCAGGGCCGGGATATCGCGCTCGAGGAAGGTGCGGATGAATGCTTCGCGCCACGCGAAAGACGTGGCGTCGTCGGTGGCGAGGAAGCTGTCCGGGAAGCCGCCGCGCAGCCAGAGTGACGCGAGGTTGCCTGCGGCTTCCGCCAGCAACAATGGCTGCATTTCCAGGTAACGAATGCGTCCGGCCAGCGATTCGGCAGAGCGATTGATCAGCTCCGGCGCTGCCGAGCCCAGCAGCAGGAAGCGCCCGGGTTTGCGCTTTGCATCTACCAGGGCACGCAGTACCGGGAACAGTTCCGGAACGCGCTGCACTTCGTCGAGGATCACCAGTCGGTCGGCGCGGCTGGCGAGATAAAGTTCCGGGTCGCGCAGGCGGGCGAGGTCGGAAGGGCGTTCGAGATCGAGATACTCGGTGTCGGGGTGACGGCTGGCAAATTCCCGGGCAAGTGTGGTCTTCCCCACCTGGCGCGGGCCGATCAGCGCCACAACCGGGAAGGTGGCGAGGGCTGTGGCAAGTTCAGGGGCGATCTGACGACTAATCATCATTGCAAATTAAACGATTATCGTTATATATGCAATGATATAGACCGGATCAGCGGTCAGGCGGGTGGCTAAACAGGGTTGGGCGCCCCGGGTTGCGTTGGCATGGCCCCAATAGTATGATCAATTGTCATACCTAGGGGGTCGCCGATATGAGCCAGACCAAAGTGGCCATCACAATCGAAGAAGGGGTACTCGCCAGGGTAGATGCACTGGTGAGGCGGCATGTGTTTACCAATCGCAGCCGAGCCATCCAAGAGGCGGTACAGGAGAAACTTGAACGCATGGAGCGCGGTCGTTTGGCGGAGGAATGCGCAAAGCTCGATCCGGCCTTTGAAAGGGCAATGGCAGACGAAGGATTGTCTGAGGAGTTGGCGGCGTGGCCAAAATATTGAGAGGCGAGATTCGATGGGCTGATCTCAACCCAACCGTAGGTCGAGAGCAGTCAGGTGAGCGCCCAGTTCTTATCCTGAGCCAAGACATATTCAATGAGCGTTCCGGCACAGTCATCGCGGTGGCGCTTACAAGCCAAGAACAACGAGCTGGCTTTCCGCTGACTTACGAAATTCTGAAATCCAAATTACCTAAGCGTTCTTGGGTAAAGATCAGTCAGATTCGTACGCTTTCCACGGAGCGAATCGGAAAGAAAATCGGCGTAGTTAATCCCGAAGAACTTGCTCAGGTCGTTGAAGGATTGAATGAAATTATCGGCGGCTAACCCTTCGCTGCACTGCAGGCGCGACGGCCCTGACGGGCCGCGGCCTGAGATCAAACGTTTGCTGGCTCACCTGGCGATGGCGCCGACCCGGGTCAGGTAGTCGACGATCTGCAGCGTTGCCTGTTCGATGCTCGCCTTGCTGGTGTCAACGACGAGCTCGGGGTTCTCCGGCACCTCGTAGGGCGAGTCGATGCCGGTGAACTGACGGATGGCGCCGGCCCGGGCCTTTTTGTACAGCCCTTTCGGATCGCGCTCCTCGCAGACATCGAGCGGTGTTGCCACATACACCTCGATGAATTCGCCCGGTGCGAACAGGCTGCGTACCATCTGGCGGTCGGCACGGAACGGCGAAATGAAGGCGCTGAGCGCGATCAGGCCGGCATCGGCCAGCAGCTTGCCGACTTCGCCGATGCGCCGGATGTTCTCGACACGATCCTTGTCGGTAAAACCGAGATCCTTGTTCAGGCCCTGGCGGATGTTGTCGCCGTCGAGCAGGTAAGAATGAAAGCCGGCATCGTAAAGCCAGGACTCCAGGGCGTTGGCGACAGTTGATTTGCCGGCGCCGGATAACCCGGTGAACCAGACCAGCACCGGGCGCTGTTTTTTTTGCTGCGCACGCTGTGCACGGGTGACGGTGTGGGGGTGCCAGACGGTGTTGGTGCTCATGCGGACTCCTGGGGGCCGGAAGGAAGGGGCGTGTGGTTGTTGTTAAGGCCGTCGGCATTGTCTGTCGTTGGCGGATGCGGCAGCTGGTCGAAATACGGTTCGAGGCCGAGCGCCCGAAAGCGTACGACGAGCGCCTCATCGAGGAAAAACAGCGGGTCGCTGGTATGGAAATAGCGGCCAACGGCAAGGCCGATGACGTGTCGCTGCGCGAGCGCCTGCAGGGCGTCGGCACGCGGTTCGAGCAAGGCCAGCAGCGCTGCGCCGTGTTCGCCGTAGGCAGCGTCGAAGGGCAGGCCGCTGGCCAGCATCCACTGGCTGCGGTTGCGCCGGGCGTCCGGGAACGCGCTGCTGAATGGCTGCCCGCGCACCCAGACCTCGGTCGGAGGCAGGCCGAGCACGCCAGTGACGGTTTCCGGATCGTCACCGTAGCCGCTCACCACCAGATAGATTGCCAGGTCGGGGTTGATCATCCGGCCATCTTACCTACACTGCCAGCCACCTGAAGAGCCTGCGGCGGAGTTGCCATGCGCGTCACCATCATTCCTGTCACCCGGTTCGAGCAGAACTGCACGTTGCTGTGGTGCGAGGAAACGAAGCAGGGCGCGGTGGTCGATCCGGGCGGAGACCTCGACGAGATCCTCGGCGCGGCGGCAGAAGAAGGGGTGACGATCACCAAAATTCTGCTGACCCATGCCCACATCGATCACGCCGGCGGTACCGGCGAGTTGGCCGCCAGGCTCGGGGTGCCGATCGAGGGGCCGCACGAGGGCGATCAATTCTGGATCGACATGCTGCCGCAACAGGCGGAAATGTTCGGCTTCCCGCCGGCGCAACCCTTTGTGCCGACGCGCTGGCTGCATCAGGGCGATACGGTGATGGTCGGCAATACGATGCTGGATGTGAAGCATTGCCCGGGGCATACGCCAGGGCACGTGATTTTTTTCTCGGCGGTGGATCGCCTGGCCATCGTTGGTGACGTGCTGTTCCAGAGATCCATCGGCCGCACGGATTTTCCCGGCGGCAACCACGACCAGTTGATCCGCTCGATTCGCAACAATCTTTTCCCGCTGGGCGACGACGTGGCGTTTGTGCCGGGCCATGGGCCGATGAGCACCTTCGGCGATGAGCGCCAATTCAACCCGTTTGTGGCGGACAAGGCATAAGTCGCTTCTGCAACCGGCACGGTCGCTGCCGATGACAGTAGGAAAACCCGCAGGACTGCTTTACTTTTGGACACGCCCTGCGCGCCCGAAACAGCAACCCGCGACGACCCGCCCATGGCCGACACCACGCTGCGCTATATCAAGATGCTCGACTGCGTCCCAACCGCACCGCGCAAAATCACCGCGAAGGATGTGCGCGAAAAACTTGCCGCCGCTGGATACGACATCAGTGCCCGTTCGGTCGAGCGCGATCTGGAGAAACTTGCAGGCGTTTTCCCGCTCATCAGGGATGACCGCAACAAGCCCTACGGCTGGAGCTGGATGAAGGACGCCGCGCGGGTGGACATCCAGCCGATCGACAAGGTTTCGGCGTTGACGCTGATGCTGGCGCGCGACCACCTCGCGCCGCTGCTGCCGGCAGCAGTGATCAAGGTGCTGGCGCCGCGTTTCGAGGCGGCCGAACGGTTGCTCGCTGGCGATGGCCGGGATCTCGCCCGGCTGCCGGCGCGAATTCGCGTCAAGTCGCGCGGCCAGCGCCTGAGCCTGCCAACGGTGGATCATGCCGTGCTGGAAACGATCTACGATGCATTGCAGAACGCCCGGCGGGTGCGCCTGCGTTACGACGCGCGCAAGCACGACGGCAAGACGAAGGATTACACGGCCGATCCGCTCGGCCTTGTCTTCCTTGATGGTGTCGTCTATCTGGTCTGCAATCTTGATGGCGCCGAGGGGGCCCGCGTTGCCCATCTGCCCGTGCAACGCATCAAGGCAATTACGATCACCGACGAACACGCGAGCGATCCGTCGGGTTTCGACATCGACAGGTTCGTCGATGAAAAATTCGATTATCCGGTCGGCAGGAAACCGCTGAAGCTCGTCTTCCGCATGGCGCGCGCCACGGCGGCACACCTGTACGAACGGCCGTTGGCAAAAGACCAGCAATTTGGCGAGCCGGATGCCAACGACTTCGTTACCGTGCGTGCCACCACACCGGATACGCAGCAACTGCGCTGGTGGCTGCTCGGCTTCGGCGACAAGGTGGAGGTACTGGAGCCGGCGACGCTGCGTGCAGAGTTTCGCGCTGTTGCCGAGCAACTGCACGCGCGCTACCGCGCATGAACAGGCAGGCCTGCTGCTGATGTTGCGCATCTTCTCCAGCAATCGCCAGGAAGCGCTGTTCGCTGCGCTGGCGATCAATATTGCCGAGCCCGCCTCGGGCAATCCGCTGGTGGCGGAAGTGATCGTTGCCGAGCGCGGCATGGATCGCTGGTTGTGGCAGCAGTTGGCGCAAAAGGAAAACATTGCTGCCAACCTCGACATGCAGTTGCCGGCCGGTTTTGTCTGGCAGGCGTTGCGGGCGCAGTTTCCTGCGGCGCCGCGGCAGTCGCCCTACGAAAGCAATGCCCTGGCCTGGCGGCTGATGTCGCTGCTCGATCCGGTGCGGCTTGTTGATCCTGCGTTTGCCGCATTGCGCCACTATCTTGGCAATGACCTTGGCAATAACGTGCTTGCCGATGACGCGAATCAGCGCAAGCGCTTTCAATTGGCGCGCCGGCTTGCCGCACTGTTTGATCAGTACCTCGTCTATCGTCACGACATGATCCTGGCCTGGGAGCAGGGCGAGCGGCCGCGCCAGGATGCGAGCGATGATGAGCGCTGGCAGGCGCTGTTGTGGCGGCAGGTGGTCGCGCAAGCCGGCGGTGAGCACCGTGCGCGTTTGCTGGACAGGTTCTTTGCCGCCGCCAAAAACGGCAAGCTCGATGCAAAAAAACTGCCGGCCCGGGTGAGCGTGTTCGCGGTGCCGGCGCTGCCGCCGGTTTATGTTGCCGTGTTGGCGGCGCTCGGGGCACACACCGATATCGATTTGTATGCGCTCAACCCGAGCGCGTATTTTTGGGGCGATGCGCTGCGTCCGCGCGCGCGCGCCGACGCTTTTGCGCGCTATGGCGAAGTGGCCGCCCTGCACCTGGGTTATGCGGGCGATGGCGATACCAGCGGCGCTGCCGGCAACCCGCTGCTGGCCAACGGTGGTGCCCGCATCCAGCAGTATTTTCTCGATCTGGCCGACCACGACGTGCAGCCCACGCCTGAGCTTTTTCTTGAGCCGGCCGGCGATACGCTGCTGTCGCGATTGCAGCGCGATATTTTCCTGAACAGCGCAGCGCCAGCGGCAACGCCGGCCATGATTGACGCCAGCGTGCAGGTGCATGGTGCTTACAGCTTGCTGCGCGAAATCGAGGTGCTGCATGACCGTTTGCTGGATGCTTTCCAGCGTGACGCCACGCTGGCGCCGCACGATGTGCTGGTATTGACGCCGGACATCGATCTTGCTGCCCCCTATATCGACGCCGTATTCGGTACCGCGCGCGGCACGTCGCGCGACATTCCCTACGCAATCACCGATCTTGCGCGCCGCGCCGGCCATCCACTTGCGGCTGCTTTCCAGCAATTGCTGTTGCTGCCGGAGAGCCGTTTCACTGCCAGCGACGTGCTCGGCCTGCTGGAAACCCCGGCGATCGCCCGCCGCTTTGGCCGCCTCAGCGAAAGCGATCTGGAGGCCTTGCGGCACTGGGTGCGCGCTGCGGGTGTGCGCTGGGGACTCGACGCCGCCGATCGCGCCGCCCGCGGCCTGCCTGCCGAATCCGCGCACAGTTGGCAGTTCGGACTGGAACGACTGTTTCTCGGCTTGGCAATGAACGACAGCGAGGCATTGGTTGCCGGCCGGGCACCCTATGCCGACATCGAAGGCAGTGACGGTATCGCGCTGGGAAAATTGCAGTCTTTTCTTGATGCCCTGGCTGTTGCCAGGCAGCGCTTGTCGCGTGCTCACGATGCTGCCGGCTGGCGTGCCTTGATTGCGCAATTGCTCAGCGAATTCTGCGCCGCGAGCAATTCCGACGAGGATCGCGTGGTCGACGCAATCGACACTGCTGCCTGCGAATTTCTTGATGAGCTCACCCTTGCCGGCTACACCGGCGCCATTGCACCTGCGGTATTCCGGGCCGATTTCGCGGCGCGGCTGGGCGAGCCTGCGGCGCGCGGCGGCCTGCTGCGCGGCTTGGTCACTTTTGCGCAGCTGACGCCGGCGCGCAGCCTGCCGTTTCGCATCATTTGCCTGATCGGCATGAGCCAGGATCGTTTTCCGCGCACGCAATCGCCAGCCACGTTCGATCTGGTCGCCGCTGCCCCGCGCCGTGGCGATCGTTCGCGGCGCGACGATGATCGGCATCTGTTTCTGGAAACGCTGCTCTCGGCGCGCGATTGCCTGTACATCAGTTATACCGACCGTTCGTTGCGCGACAGTTCGCCGCTGCAACCGTCGGTGGTGGTCAGCGAGCTCATCGACACGATCATTGGCCCGCAACCGGATCCGGAGATGCGCCAGGCCGTCTGCGCTGCGCTCATCACGCAACACCCGCTGCAGCCATTCAGCCCCCGGCAGTACGATGGCCGGGACGCGCGCTTGTTCAGCTATGACCCGGACTGGTTGCCGGCGGCTGTGGCTGCCGGTGGCGCCCGGCAGCCACAGCCGGCGTTCTGCCCGGCACCGCTGGCACCGGCAGCCGCAGAGGCTGCCGGTGCGCCGTCACACGCGCAGCTGCGGCTTACCGATTTGCATCGCTGCCTGAAACATCCGGCGCGCTGGTTTCTTGAGCGCCGGCTCGGTGTTTTTCTGGACGCCGACAGTGGCGATGAAATTGCAGATGACGAACCGTTTGCGCTCGACGACAGCTTTGCCATCAATGAAGCATGGATTGCGGCCGCACGGGCCGGGCACAGTGCCGAGGAACAATTCACGCTGCTGGCCGCGCGCGGTGAGTTGCCGCAGGGCGCGTTCGCCCGGCTTGACTGGGATGCCCGCGTCAGCAGGTTTGCGCCGCTTATGCAGCGATTGGCGAACGACGCGCACACATATGCGCCACTTGATGTCGATATCGTTTTGCCCGATGGCCGCCGGTTGACCGGTCGGCTCGGCGCGGTAGCCGGTACGCGGCAGCGTCTCATCAGTGCCACAGACAAACCGCATGCGCGTCTGCTACTCGATGCCTGGATCGATCATCTTGTCTTGTGCGCTACGCTGGGCGTTGGCAGCGATGCTGCGCATGCGCAGTCGGGAATGGCTGTTGAGACAATCATCGAAACAGCAACGACGACTACCCGCATCGGCACACCCGAGCACGATCCGCTGGCGTTGCTTGCGATGCTGGTCGCGCTTTATGACCAGAGCGGCACCCGTCCGCTGCGCTTCTTCCCGAAAAGTTCGCAAGCTTGGGCAAGCGCAAAGACGCCTGATGCAGCAAGCAAGGCGGCCCGCGCCAAATGGTTCGGCACTTTTGACAATCAGGCGGAATCGGAATCGCGCGACCGCAGTTTCCGGGTTTGTTTCGGCCACGAGGACAATGCGCTTGCCGACGCAGACTTTGCAGCGCTCGCCACCGCGATTTTCGCGCCGTTGTATGCCTGTCTCATCGGCGTTGCGGGCAGTACGGATGAGGATGGCGCCGCCGGGGGCGACACATGAACCGTCTCGATCCGCTAACCCTGCCGATGGACGGCATCCGCCTCATTGAAGCCAGCGCCGGCACCGGCAAGACGCACGCGATCACCACGCTCTATCTGCGCCTTGTGCTCGGCATCAACGGCGAGGTGCCGCGGCGCGTGCAGGACATTCTTGTCGTCACCTTCACCCGTGCCGCCACCGGAGAGTTGCGCGGTCGCGTGCGATTGCGCCTGTTCGAGGCGTTGAATGTGCTGGAAGGCATTCGCAGCGGCACCCGCGCCTGGCCGGAAAGCAGCAACACGCTTGATATGCCATTGCGAGAATTGCTGGCGAAAATTATCGCCGAAGGCCGGCGTGATGAATCGATCATTCGCCTGCGCCTTGAAATAGCAGCTATCGATGACGCGGCAATTTTTACCATACATGGTTTTTGTCAGCGCGCGCTGCAGGAGCAGGCTTTCGATAGCGGTGAAGACTTCGAGATCGACCTGGTTCAGGACGACAGATTGCGAGAACTGCAAGCCGTTCAGGATCATTGGCGAACACGATATTATGGCAATGACATGCTGGCTGCTGTTGCGCACAGGCATTTTGTGTCGCCGCAGATTCTGTATGAAAAAGTTCGGCCGCTGCTGCGCCCGGGAATCAGGCTGCAATACGAAAATTACTCGCCAGAAAAACTACAGCAGCAGCGCGGCGCGCTGGTTACCGCCTGGCGTGCCGGCAGTGCGGCACTCGCCGGGAAAATAAACGATTTCAAGGCGCTCAGCCGTGGGCCGTACAAGCCGGAGAGTGTCGCCGCTGCAGTCGCCGCGCTCAATGCCTGGTGCGCCGGCACGGCGCTGGAATTGCCGCCGGAAGGGAAATTGTTTCTGCGTAAGACACTCGATGACAACATCAGCAAGGCGCAAAAGGCCAAAGGCATCTGCTTTCCGGATGAGCCGCTCGTCACCAGCGTGACGCATTATCAGGCCGGCAGCGCCGGTATCGAGCAGACCATGCTCGCCGACGCTGCCGCTGATATCCGAGCCCGGCTCGATACCGCACGGCATCAGGCCGGCAGCGCCGCTTTCGACGACATCATCATGCGTTTGGCTGCTGCGCTCGCCGGCCCGACCGGCGCGCGGCTGGCGCAGGCGCTCGCCCGCCGTTATCCGGTTGTGCTGATTGACGAGTTTCAGGATACCGATCCGCTGCAGTACGGCATTTTTGCGCGCATCCATGGCAACGAAGCGGCCGGCCAGGAAGGCAGCGCGCTGTTGCTGATAGGCGATCCGAAGCAGGCGATCTACAGTTTTCGCGGTGCCGACATCTTCGCCTACATGCAGGCGCGCAACGCCGCCGGCGCGCAACGCCGCTACTCGCTCGACACCAACTGGCGTTCGGTGACGCCGCTGGTCGGTGGCGTGAACGCGCTGTTCTCGCGTCGTACCGAGCCGTTCCTGTTTGCTGATGCCATTGCTTTCCAGCCGACACGGGCGGCCGGCAACGCTGACAGCAAACGTCTCGTCGAGCCGGCCGGCGTGCCGGTACCGCTCGAATTCTGGCTCTTGCCGGACGGCGAGAAAGGGCGCTCGTTATCGAAAGAGAAAGCCGCCGAGATCATTCTGGCGCAGACTGCCCGCCGCATTGCTGCGTTGCTTGCGGGTGGCCGGCGTGACGGTAAACCGCTCGTACCGCGCGACATCGCCGTGCTGGTACGCACCCATGCGCAAGGTGCGCAAGTACAGGCTGCGTTGCGCGAAATCGGTATCGGCAGCGCCATGGCGGGCACGCAAAATGTCTTCGCCACGGCGGAAGCCGCAGCGCTGCGCGACGTATTGACCGCGATTGCCGAGCCGGCCAACGACCGCGCCTTGCGCCGTGCACTGGTCAGCCCGCTCTGGCCGCACGATGCGCTGTTTCTTGCTGCGCTGGGTGAGGAAGCTGCCGATCAGCAGGCAGCTTCGCAGGGCGACAACGCCTACGAAACCTTGCTGCGCGATCTGCACGCCTGGCACGACGCCTGGCTGACGCGCGGCTTTATGCCGATGTTTCGCGCTTTCCTGCACGGCAGCGGTGCGGCGGCCGTTATGCTGGCGCAACCCGATGGTGAGCGCCGGCTCACCAACGTAGGCCAGCTCGCCGAATTGCTGCAGCAGGCTGCGCGTGAACATCCGTCGCCGGAATCGCTGTTGCGCTGGCTCGAAGACAACATGACAGCGCCGGACGCGGCTGCCGAGGCGCAGCAATTGCGTCTCGAAAGCGATGCGGATCTGGTGCAGGTACTCACGCTGCATCGCAGCAAGGGCCTTGAGTATCCGGTGGTGTTTTTGCCGTTCATGTACGACACGAAACCGGTGAATGCGAAGAAAGTATTCCCCCGGTTCCATGATGAACAGGGCCGGTTGTGTGTCGATCTCGCCGGTGACGACAACAGCGTCGCCCGCGCCGAGTATGAACGCCTCGCCGAAGACATGCGGCTGTTGTATGTCGCACTGACGCGCGCCCAGGATTACTGCATCGTCCCCTGGGGGCACATCAACCTCACGGACCGATCAGCGCTTGCTTTCCTGCTGCACGGGCCCGATGACCTCAGGCATGTCGACGCGCTCGCTGTGCACATGAAATCGCTCGCTCTTGCCGAGTTGCGCGTCGAGCTCGACACCCTGGCTGCCGGGCACCCCGACCAGATACGGGTGATCGATATCGCCGATGCCACGGCTGCAACAGCGCCTGTCCCGGCAGTTGCCGCCATGCCGGCATCGGCCCGCTCGCTGGCCGCACGCACGACCGGCCGGCGCGTTCAGTGCGCGTACATCACCACCAGTTATTCCGGTCTCGTCGAAGGTGTTCACGATCAGGCGCGCGATCTTGGTGTGCGGCGCGAAATCGATGCTGACGCCACGGCTCCCTTATTGTCAGTTGCGCCGCAACTCTCGCCATTTACGCTCGCAGGCGGCACCACTACCGGCCATCTCTTTCACGATATCCTCGAAGATCTCGATTACCGCACGGCGCGCGGCGAGTTGCTGCGCAACATCGTGACGCGTGAACTTGGGCGCCGGGCCATGCCGGCGGCCTGGTGCGATACCGTTGCCGGCATGATCGAAACGACGCTCGATGCGCCTCTTGATGCCAGCGGCTTTCATCTGCGCCTGCTCGATCCGTCCCGGCGTCGCAACGAGATGGAATTCTGGTATCCGCTGGAAAATCTGCGCGCCGACGCACTGGAAGCATTGTTGCCGGGACTGGGCGACGGCATTCGTGGCCCGCGGCTCGCCTTCGCGCCGGCGCACGGTTTGCTGCAAGGTTTTATCGACCTGATTTTCGAGCACGATGGCCGCTGGTATGTGGCGGACTGGAAAACCAACAAGCTCGGACCCAATGCCACCTGGTACACAGGCGAGCACCTGGCGCGTGCCATCGCGCACAGCCGTTACGATCTGCAATACACGCTTTACACGGTAGCGTTGCATCGCCACCTGCGCCGCGCACTTGGCACAGGCTACGACCCGGCACGGCATCTGGGTGGCGTCTATTACCTGTTCCTGCGCGGCATGAGTGTCGATGATCCGGCGCGGCCGGGGCAGTGGTACGTGCCGGCCGATGTCGAACGCATCACTGCCATCAATGCGCTGCTGCAAGGCAACATCGACAAGCGCCGGGGCACACCATGAAGGCGCTGGATATCCTGCGCCCTGCTCGCGCCGCCGGCGCGTTGCGCGATGTCGATTTTCATCTCGCGCGCCACCTGCTGGCTGTTGCCGGTGAATCTGCTGCGCTAGTCGATGCATCTGTTGTTGCCCTGGCCATCGCCACGCTGTCGCGGATCCAGGCAGACGGCGACATCTGTCTGAACCTTGCCGGTTGTGCGGGTCGCCCGGTTCTTGGCGATGGCGGGTCGACAGCAAACGGCAACTGGGCCGGTATCGTTGCGCCGGCGCTTGCCGCCTGGCGCGCGGCACTGATGGCCAGCGGTCTGGTCGCCCGCGCCAACAGCAACCCCTGCACGCAGCCGCTGGTGCTCGACGCCGCTGACCGGCTTTATTTCACCAAATATTTTCTTTTCGAACGTGAGATCGCCGCCGGCCTGCTGGCGCGGGCTGTCGATGCGCCGCTGGCCGATGCGCGCGCCATCGAACGGGTGCTCGATGCGCAATTCGGCAATCTGGACGCCGATCCGGATCAGCGCGCGGCGGCGCGCATGGCACTTGGACGCCGGTTGGCGGTAATCACGGGTGGCCCTGGCACCGGCAAGACCACCACCGTCACCAAAATGCTCGCTGCCATGTTGGCGCTGGCAGATGCGGCCAACCTGCCGGCCCCGCGTATCCGCCTCGCCGCGCCCACCGGCAAGGCGGCTGCGCGCCTGGGTGAATCGATCCGGGCAGCGAAAACAATCCTGCGCGCCGCCGGCAGCGAGGCGGCCGAGGTCATGCGCATTCCCGAGCAGGCGTCGACCCTGCATCGGCTGATCGGCACCCGGCCCGACACGCACCGGCCACGACACAATGCCGCCAATCCGCTGGCGCTCGATGTGCTGGTGATCGATGAAGCCTCAATGATCGACATGCCGTTGATGGCGCGCGTTATGGCTGCGTTGCCGGCCACGGCCAGGCTTGTGCTGCTCGGCGATGCGGATCAATTGGCCTCGGTCGAGGCCGGCGCTGTGCTCGGCGATATTTGTCGCCGCACGGTTTTGCACGCAGACGACCACGGGGCTGCCGCAACGACAGTAACAGTAACAGCGCCGATCGCCGGCAGTATTGCCCGGCTGCGCACCAGCCATCGTTTCCGTGGCGACGGCGGTATTGGTGCCCTGGCTCGCGCGATCAACGCCGGCGATGCCAACGCTGCACTGGCTGCCTGTGCCGGCGATCCGGCGACGCGCCTGTTCGCCGGCGATGACGCGACGGCACTGGATGCACTGGTCGTGCGCGCGGTCAGCGCGTACCGGCACTATCTTGCTGCCACCGATGTGGCGGACGCAGCACAACGTTTCGGTGCATTCCGTGTGCTCTGCGCCCTGCGCGACGGTTCGCGCGGCGTTGCCGGTATCAACGCGCGCGTTACCGCGGCGCTTGCCGATGCCGGACTCATTGATCCGCGCGAACGCTTCTACCGTGGCCGCCCGCTGCTCATCACCGCCAACGACTACGGCGTGCAGTTATTCAATGGTGATATCGGCCTGGTCTGGCCGGCCGCGGATGGTCATCTGCAAGCGTGTTTTGTTGCGGCTGATCGCGGCCTGCGCTGGCTGCCACTTGGTCGCCTGCCGGCGCACGAAACCGTTTTCGCGATGACGGTACACAAGGCGCAGGGTTCGGAATTCGATACTGTTGCGCTGGTCCTCCCGGAACGTGATGCGCCGATACTTGGTTGCGAGCTGATCTACACCGCAGTGACCCGGGCGCGCGCCGCGGTGGAAATCCACGGTAATCCTGCGCTGCTTGCCGCCGCCATCAGTCGACGTATCGCCCGCTCGTCCGGCCTGCAGGATGCGCTATGGGGCTGAGCCGTCATGCACGCGTTCGGCTGTAGTTCGTAGCAAAACAGGGCTGCGCAGGCAAAGACGCGTCATACCAAATGCTCAATTTTTGCAGCAGGTGACGAACGGTTGTTTTGCGTCTCTACCTGCCCGCCAGCGAGTGGAATACTCCGCCAGTCAAGACGCGTTCGCGTCGAGCCACGGAAGGAGAACAATAACCATGCAGCGCATCCTCGTTACTGTTGCCGCCCTCGCTGCCCTGCTGCTGACCGCCTGCGCCACCACAGCGCAAAAAGATATCGTCTATACGCCGAATTACGACGGCATTTACCGCCTCACCTACAGCGCCAGCGGTGGGGCGCTCTACTACCGGTTCTACGCCGACGGTTTCGTCGTCAGCGCGCGTACCAGCGCGCTGCCTGCCGGTGACGTGTACAACACCCTGACGCTGGAGAACGCCAATACCAGCCGTGGTAAATGGAGCGCCGGCAACGGTGAGCTGCGTATCGCGATCGATGAGGGGACGGTCTGGTACGACTCGCGCTTCGATATCCGTGCCGATGGCCGCATCGCCCTGCACGGCTTGCAGCGCAGTTTCGAATTCATCCCTGCCACTGCGGCCGGTGGCGCGTTCGCTGCCATTCCCTGATTGTTGTCCACTGCAAATCCAACAAGGCCGCACATTGCGGGCCTTGTTGTTTGTGCGCGCTGTCGATTCGGGCAAAATGCGTGAACCTTCGCCCTCATCCTGCGGAAGATCGCCATGAAGCTCGCCTACAGCCCCATATCCCCCTTTGCCCGCAAGGTCCGCATCGCTGCTATTGAACTTGGCCTGGCGGACCGCATCACGCTCGAATCGATGCATTTGCTGCCCAACGAACGGCATGACGATTACCAGCAGCGCGTCAACCCGCTGGGCAAGATCCCGGCGCTGACTCTCGACGACGGCCGCGTGCTGTACGATTCGCTGGTGATTTGTGAATACCTCGATGTAATCGCCGGCGGTGGCCGCTTGTTACCGGCGCACGGCAATGCGCGCTTCGATGCCCTGACCCAGCATGCGCTCGCCAACGGCATGGCCGATGCGCTGGTGCTGGTGCGTTATGAGAACGTGCTGCGCCCGGAGGCGCTACGCTGGCAGGATTGGTGTGACGGTCAGTTGCGTAAGGTGCACGCGGGCTTTGCCTGGTTCGAACAGCACGCCGATACACTCAACCACAGCATCGACTTGCCGCAGATTGCTCTGGGCTGCCTGCTCGGTTACGCCGACTTCCGCTTCCCGCAGCTTGGCTGGCAGCAAGCGCATCCGCGTCTGGCTGCCTGGTATGCGCGTATCGCAACCCGAGCATCGTTCGTGGACACTGCGCCGTCGGCATAACAGGTGCAACATCGACGTTGCTGACAGACTGCGCCTCAGACTTCAAACGAGCGCTGGTGCCCAACGTTTGAGTTCAGGCCGCGGCCCGTCAGGGACGTCCGCTTGAACGACTATAAAGAGACTTCCCCCGACCCGAGCGGCAAGGCCGCACCGGCATCTGAGTGCCATGATTGAGTTGCGACATTCAATCAAACGAGTGGGGGAAGTCTGTCATGGAGTCTACAACTGTCGGAATCGATCTCGCAAAGCAGCTGTTTTCCATCTGTGTCGTCGATAGCAATGGGCGTGTTGTCCAGCGCAAGGACCTGAATCGTGAAGCCCTGGCCGAATGGCTGGTGCATTTGCCCGCCGGCACGGCAGTTGCCATGGAGGCCTGCAGCAGCGCTCACCACTGGGCGCGTGTCTGCCGCCAGCATGGCTTGGCACCGAAATTGATGGCGGCGCAGTTTGTGAAGCCGTTTCGCAAAAGCGGTGCGGTGAAGAACGATCGCAACGATGCGGAAGCCATTGCCACGGCAGCCCGGCAGGGCAACATGCGATTCGTCAGCATGAAGACCGTGGACCAGCAGGCGCGCCTGAGCTGGCACCGGGCACGCGAGGGCTACAAGAAGGACGCACTGGCAGCGATGAACCGTATTCGTGGTTTGCTCGCCGAGTTCGGCATCGCCATCAACAAGTCCGGCGTGGCCCTGCGGCGTGCGCTGGCACAGCTCGACGCGTATACATTGCCGGCAACGCTCGTCGAGTTGATCCGGCTGCAGCAACGGCACTGGGAAGCGATTGAGGATGGCCTGGCCGCCTGTGACGCCCACATCAAGGTGCAGGTTGCACAAGACGAACGCTGCATCCGGATTCGCGCCCTGACCGGTGTCGGTCCGATCACGGCCGATGCTGTCGTCGCCACGCTCGGCAATGCCGCCGATTTCCGCAACGGCCGGCAGTGCGCGGCCTGGATGGGGCTGACGCCGAGCCAGTTTGGTTCCGGCGGCAAGGTTGTGCTCGGCAGCATCAGTTGCCGTGGCGATACCTACCTGCGCACGCTGCTGATCCAGGGCGCACGCAGTAGTTTGCAGCGCGCAAAAGTCACGCCGGCAGACAAGATGACAGCCGAACAGATATGGATCGTCCAGCTCGTGGCACGCTTGCCGTTTGGCAAAGTAATTGTCGCCATTGCCAACAAACATGCGCGCCAGATCTGGGCGATGTTGGCACGTGGCGAAGCCTACGATCCGGAAGCGTGGTTGAAACACCCGATGGTGCAGCGGGAAAAAGCCTGCGCCGCATAATCCAGGAAAATAGTAAGCAAGCGTTCAACGCCAGAGCGACAGTGTAGTAAACGGGTCAGACCGACCCGGAGAGAGCCTGACTAACAAGATGGTTGCCGGCATTGGCTCGACTGATCCTCGAACCAAGGGCATCACCGCTGAACGAATGAGGCCTCCGGGTGCGGCTTATACAGTGGTCCGAACGCAGCGACATCGCGTTCAACAAGACCGATTACGGAAATGCAGTCTGGCAATCGTTACCAAACTGACGCGACGGCGGTGTTACAGAAACGAAGTGGCCCGGACAAAGCCGGGCCAGCGGGATCAATCATTTTGGAGTTGACGGGAAGTCTCTTACGGAAGGGTTAGCCGCTTTCCGCACGATTTTCGAGATGGTGCCAGAGCCGAAGCACTACAATCGATTCTGTTTGCGCCGCGTAGCGTACGACATAATTTCCGAACACCATGTCACGCAGAGTACCTGGCTGTGGTGCTTGTGGAACCTCCACGCCCATTTGCGGGAACAGACAAAGTTTTTCCATGCGAGCGATTAGTTCTTCAGCAATACGAGAAGCCGCTGCTGGATCTTTCTCTGCAATGAATGCTCGGAGACGAACAAGATCAGCTACTGCCTCTTCCGAATAGACAAGCCTCATTGACCCGCCTTCGGCGGCGGCAACTCGTTGGCCGTGCCCCAACTACGCAGCCAAGTGTGGACAGCCTCACCGGATACCACCCTGCCCTGCGCCACTGACTCCATGGCTTTCAGAGTTTCCTGCCACCGGGCCTGCTCTTGCTCCTGGCGCTCGACGAACTCCCTAAGAGCTTGATTAATAACCCAACTTTTGCTCCGGTGGAGTTTGCCGGCCATGGCCTCAAGGCCTACTTCAACTTCCGGCTGGAGCCTGACGGTGGTTACGCTCATGGTGAATCCCCCCTACGAATGAATGCACTGTATTACATGGCATTCGTGTAGGGCAAGCCGGGCACGGATTGAGGGTGGCCTAAAGCGGCTAACGTTTGAGTTGAGCGGCGGCCCGTCAGGGACGTCCGTTCGAAGGAATGGTCAGGTACGCGCCTTCCACTGCTCAGGATTACGCGCGGCGTGCATGACGGCAAGAACACTGATCTTGCGTTCAATGACGATATAGAAGACGCAGTACGGGAACCGATGAATGAGCGCGCGGCGCACACCCATATGCACTTCCTGATACTGGAACGGATTCTTGAGGACTCGCTCGACCGCTTCCTCGGGGCAAAGCATGAAGTCGTTGCCCAAGCCGGGACGACACTCTTGATAGAAGGTATAGGTGTCTGCGAGATCCGCTTCTGCCTCGGGGCGGACAAACAGTTCGTAGGCCACGTTAGGCCTTGATGATGCGACGCTTCACGTTTTCCCAGGTGTCCCCGGGGTTGGCGTCTGAGGCCATCGCGGCCAAGCGCTGCTCCAGAACGGCCTGCTGCTCTTTCGTTACAACGACGTCATTGGCGGCCTCATGCACGCTTTCCCAGAGTTCCTGGGCCAGAATGATGCGCTCGCTAGTGCTAAGCTTTTGAATATTCATGGGTTTTACGCCTCTGGCGGTGCCGGGTAAGTATACCCGCTTCCGGGGAGCTACTCGAAGCCCCGCTCGCGTAGCTAACATTTGTCAGAGGCATTTGGCGACGCCATGGCATCTCGAAATGGGAAATGCAGTTTGTGTGGCCATGAAAAGAAGCTCTCCTGCGCGCATGTCCCGACGGAGGCCGCATTCAACGACTCCCCGGTCTTTTACGAAACGGCAGAAATGCTGTTGGCTAGAGGTAATGACCCCGCAAGGTTCGACAAGGCCGGAAAACTACAGAGCCAGCGTGGGTTTGCCGGTTGTCTTCGCGGTGAGTCTGCGCGCGCATTTACCAGAAGATCAGCGGGAGCAGGCGGGATTTACGGATGTGGGTGCCCCGGTGTTGCGCCGATCTCCCGCAACTTCTGCAGCATGGTGCGGTGGTCGAGTTCGGTGATCGGCAAGGCGAGCAACAACTGCACGCGCTCGTGGATCTCACTGAAGGTGCGCTGAAAGGCGGCGCGTTTCACCTCGTTGCTGCCTGCGATTGCCGCTGGGTCGGCAAATCCCCAGTGTGCAACCGCTGGGTGACCCGGCCAGATCGGGCATGCTGTATTGGCCGCGTTGTCGCATACCGTGATGATGAAATGCATGTGCGGCGCACCGGGTTGCACAAACGCATCCCAGGATTTGCTGCGCGCGCCCGATACGTCGTAACCAAGCTGTGCCAACAGCTCAATTGCAAACGGGTTAACCTGCCCGGTCGGTTGGCTGCCGGCACTGTAGGCGCGGAAGCGATCTTTGCCCAGCAGATTGACGAGCCCCTCGGCGATGATCGAGCGTGCCGAGTTGCCGGTGCAGAGGAACAGGATGTTGTAAGGCTGGTCGTTGCGCATCGCCAGGTTGTCTCAGTGCAGGCCGCGATGCGGCAGTGAGCGTGGCGGCAGCATTATGCAATTTCATTTGCCATGCGAGTTTGTTCGTCGTAGCGACGGGGGCCGGCAACGAAGGTTGGCATAAAGATCCACACGCCAAACAATGCCGCAATGGCGATGACACGCAAAACGATACCGGTGTTGGTGCCTGCCGCGTCGAACCATCCCGCCCAGTAGGCGCCAAGCAGAAAGATGACGAGCCCGAAGCGCACCTTGATGCCATATCCGTAAACAAGCTCGCGCAAACAGTGCGGGCAGAACTGCATATAGGCGGCCGCGCCGATCGCGCCTGCGGGGCGCAACGGTTTGCGCAATGCCTTATGGCAAGCCGGACATTTGCGCTGGATCATGCCAGGTCAGCGTGGACTGATGGCCTTCAGGTAGAGCGTGGCAATCTGCCGCGCACTCGCTGCGCCCCGACCTTCCGGAAGGCCTTCGACAATGTAGACGTACCCGGCCGCGAAACGGATTGCACCGTAGGAAAAATGATTGATGTTGCCAGGATCGGGCGCGTGTGTGTACCAGGCTGTCGGGCCCATGTCGGCGATGCGTGGCGAGGCCGTGTATTGGCCTCTCTGTGGTGCAGCAGGGCCCACCTCCTTGAGGATGCGCACATGCACGGTGTTCACTCCGGCCTGCAACTGGCAGCGCAGCGTTTCGCCGGCCGGCAACATGGTGACCGATGCGGCGGGCGTCCATTGTTGGCCGGTGTGTGCATCAAGGTAGCGGACATCGATGCGGGCACACAGATCAAAGGCCTGTGCGGCTGACGATGCCAGCAGGCAAATCACCAAGGCAGCGAGTGCACGAAACTGCATACGATCTCCAACAGGCTGCAGGGGCGGGCGCGCGATCAAACTAACCGCGCAAGCCGGCAGCGCGCAAGGCATGCTGCCGGCTTGCGTCAGTCAGGCGATTAGTGGCTGCTATGGGGGTCCTTCATGTGGTCCTTGCGTTTCTCGATGCGATCCTCCCTCTTCTGCAGACGATCTTCGCGCCGGTCCATTTTCTTCGCGCGATGATCCTGGAGTTTCTGGTACTGCTCCGGCGTCAGCACCTGCTTGATTTTGGCCTGCGTTTCCGCACGAATTGCTTCGTGTTTTTCTTTTGCTTCCTTGTGGATCGCCTGTACCTGTTGCTTCTGCGGGTCGGTGAGCTGCAGATCCTTCTGCATCTGCGGCTGGTCCAGCGAATCGTCCGACATCATCATGGGGTCGCGTTTCATCCCCATACCCTCCATGCCCTTGCCTTGCGGCATGGTTCCGGCGGCCTTCCCCGGGGCGGTTTGGGCGGCGGGCGCAGCGGCGGGCGCGGGCGTGTTTTCAGCCTGGACGGCCGGGACGAGCAGTAGGCCGGTCAAGGCCAGCGCGTAACGTGTTTTCATCGATATTGCTCCATGGGTGGAAAGGATGCGTATATCCGACAGCGGCAGAGAGCCCGGGTTCAACAGCCCAACCTTTCTATACCAGATGGGCCGGTATTTCGTTGACGGGCGACAGCCGGTTGGCCGGCAAGTTTCGGTTGTCCTGAGTCTGGTACCCTGCGCGGCGTCCGTCAGGTTGAGGTATTCGCCATGCGTAGCGTGACCGTTGCCACCACCCAGTTCGCCTGCGACTGGGACATTGAGGCCAATATTGCCCGCGCCGAAAAGCTCGCCCGCGAGGCGGCGCAGCGGGGCGCGCAGGTGATCCTCATCCAGGAACTGTTCGAGTCGCCGTACTTCTGCAAAGACCAGGATGAGAAATATTTCGCGCTGGCGCAGCCGTTTGCCGGCCATCCGACAATCGCCCGGTTTTCGAAACTCGCGGCGGCATTGAACGCGGTGATTCCGGTGTCGTATTTCGAGCGTGCAGGTAATGCCTTTTTCAATTCGCTGGCGATGATCGATGCCGATGGCACTGTGCTCGGCAACTACCGCAAGAGTCATATCCCGAACGGCCCCGGTTATCAGGAAAAGCATTATTTCACGCCGGGCGACACCGGGTTCATCGTCTGGGAAACGCAGTACGGCACGATCGGTGCCGGTATTTGTTGGGATCAGTGGTTTCCGGAAGCGGCGCGCTGCATGGTGCTGGCCGGCGCAGAATTGCTGCTGTATCCGACTGCGATCGGCAGCGAACCGCACGATGCGACGATCGATTCAAGCGGCCACTGGCAGCGCGTGATGCAGGGTCATGCCGGTGCCAATCTGGTGCCGGTGATTGCAGCAAACCGTATCGGTCGCGAGCAGGGCGAATCCTGCGCATTGACGTTTTACGGCTCGTCATTCATCGCCGACCACACTGGCGCCAAAGTGCAGGAGGCCGACCGGGTGACCGAGTCGGTGCTGGTTCACACCTTTGATCTCGATGCCGTGCGCGAGGCCCGCACTGCCTGGGGCGTGTTCCGCGACCGCCGGCCGGAGTTTTACTCGGCCATCCTGTCCTTCGACGGCGAGGGCGACACGCCGGCCGGCGATCACGAACACCACGAAGGCTGTGGGCACTGACCGGCTGCATGGCTATAATCCCCGCCGGTTTTCCGGGCTTCTTTTGGTTAGTCCCCGATCCCCTGTTGAGGTACTTCTTCGTGATAAAGCTCACCGTGATCAACCGTCTGCTGGTGGCCGCTGCCGCCCTGGTTCTGTCGTCTGCCGCTGTCGCCGCTCCGGGTCAGCTCGGTGCCGAGTCCTCGATGAGCCCGGCGGCCGTCAAGGAGCGCATCAAGCCGGTCGGCAGCGTTTGCGTTCAGGGGGAGGAGTGCAAGCCGGTTGGTCTTGCCGCCCAGCCGCTTGCTGGCGCGTCTGCCGGCCCGCGCACCGGCGAGCAGGTCTACAACGCTGTCTGCACCGCCTGCCACAGCATCGGTGTTGCCGGGGCGCCGAAGGTCGGCGACAAGGCCGACTGGAGCCCGCGCATTGCGCAGGGCGAAAAAATCCTGATCCAGCACGCGCTGAACGGCTTCACCGGCAAGAAAGGCCAGATGCCTGCGAAAGGCGGTTGCGCCGCCTGCTCTGACGAAGAGATTGCAAACGGCGTGAAGTACATGGCCGGCAAGGCAAAGTGACGCCAGCCGGCAGGTTTGCCGGCTTTATCTGGCGCTGACGTTTTTCGGCGCGCACAGCCCGGCTGTTTGTTGCAGTTGTTGCAGTTGTTGCAGTTGTTGCAGGCGCAGGGCTATCCGGGCGGTTATGGCCGCGTGGGGATAGTTGCTCGAGTACAACGAAGAGTGCCCCGCCCTCACTTGCCGCCGCTACGCACGCGATAAAAATAGCTTGCTATGAGCGACCCACCTACCAGTGCACCAAGAACCGCTGCAATAAAAGACTGATTTAAACCAACCGTGACTGGCGCATAGTCGAGAAGGACGATACCAGAAACGGCGTTAATCAGACCCCAAATGACATTGAGCCCGGGGTGGGAATTTCCGACACCCGGCGGCCGCGCCATTGCCAAAATTGCGAAGCGTATAGACATGCTGGCTCTTGGGAATCCGGGCGACGTGGCCCCGGTAGGCGAAGGAATTAGCGAACTCAAGATCGACTACGGCCCCGGCTACCGCGTGTATTACAGGAAAGAAGGTCTGGTTCTGTATTTCCTTCTTTGTGGTGGCGACAAATCAACGCAGGACAAGGACATTGCGAAAGCCAAGAAGCTGGCCGCCGAAAGAGATGCCGAACTCGCAGCCGTAAAAACAGTAGTGCCGCCGCCTCTGGAAGCAGGGGAAAAGAAGAAGGCCCCCGCGCAGCGTAAGACGCCGAAGAACAAGTGATTCCAAAGAGAGGTCATGTATGAAACGCACAACCAGTTCACGCTATGACTCCGCCGATTACTTGAAGTCTGAAGGGGCGATTCTCGCTTATCTTGAAGAATGCTTTTCCGAGAATGACCCTGCGCTCATTGCGCATGCGCTCGGCGTTGCAGCTCGTGCGCGAGGAATGATGCAACTCTCGCGTGATACCGGCCTGACTCGCGAAGGTCTGTACAAAGCGCTGGATGAAAACGGAAACTCAAGTTTTGCAACGATCTTGAAGGTGACGAATGCTCTTGGATTCAAGATCTCACTTTCACCGAGCTAATTTTTCATCTGCGCGAAAACTTCTTTGCCGCCCAACTGTTTGAGCTCAGGCCGCGGCCCGCCATGGCCGCCGCGCCTGCAGTGATGTAATGGACTCCTCCCACACTCTTACGGCATCTATGTGCCAGAGGTGCAACGACGCCACACCCGAAGCGGATCAGGCAGAAGCAGAAAGCAAACTCTCATACGGGATGTGCAAGCCGTCATGAAGATTCTTGATCATGCGCAAGCTCAGCGAACGCTTGCCATTCAGAACCTCAGATACCCGGCCACTTTTGCCTATGTAGGCCTCAAGGTCTCGTGGAGTCAGACCTTGCTGCTCCATGCGGAACTTGATTGCCTCAATTGGGCTGGCAGGGTCAATGGGATAGTGCCGGCTCTCGTACGCTTCAATGAGGACGGTGAGAATCTCCATCTCGTCGTATTCGGGCGTTTTCGGCTTGGCTTGGAAGATCTGCTCCAGCCGCTGAAACGCCAGGCGAAGGTCTTTGTCATTGCGGATAGGTTTGATGTTCATAGTTGAACTCTCCAGTCTCTTGCTCGCTAGTAGTCGCTGACCGTTGCAGCATCGATCTTGTCGTACTGGGCATGCGTACCCACGAACTTGACCCACACGATCCCGGCGGCGTACTGAACCTCAACAACAAGGCGGTACTTATTGCCGCCGACATTGAAGACCACCCGGTTGCTTCCAACGAAGCTGGCGCTGGCGTAGAGGTTCTTGATGTCCTGAGGCGTTTTCCAGGAGGCCGCACATGCCTCGTCGTGCCAAGCCTCAAGCGGACCCCGTGAGTCGGCGTATCTCTTCTGCACCCAGAACTGTTTAAGGGTCTTCTTGGCAATTACCCGCATAGGCCCAATGCTCCCGAATTGGGAGAACTATACCACCCATTTTGGGAGGAGGCTAGCCGGCTAATTGAGGGATTCCCGGCTAACCCGACTGGGCGCCCAACCGTTTGAGCTCAGGCCGCGGCCCGTCAGGGACGTCGGCCTGCAGTGATGTAATGGACTCCTCACGCTGCGCGTGCCGACCAGCGGATCCGCCGACCCGGTGTCCACTAAATCGTGGTAACTCCAAACCTGTGATGATCGCCGACGGTGGACTGGAGATCATCTGGCACGACCAGGGCTGGCAGAAACTGGCCGGGGAACTGATGGCCGGAACCCCGCGTAGCGCGGGGATTTCGGGCAAGAAAAAGGGCCCGGAGACTATCCGGGCCCTTTTGTGTGGTGGGGCGGCGTCACTCGAACTCAGGCGCCAACCTATTGTTTTTCCTTGTAGTCAATTGATACGATTTGGGAATGTACCCCCAAATGTACCCCCAGGAAGGGCAAGCGTCTCGCGCGCACGCGCGTGCGATGCCGGCAGAAACTCCAACAGACTATGCCGGTGCCACCCCAAGGTGGAAGAGGGGAGGGGTTGGCCATGACCTGGCGTGTGTCGGTAGCGCATTGCGTTGGTGGTCTACCAGTTGTCGCTGCCCGCAGCCTCCGGGGGCTTTACGATGCAGGCCATTACTTCCGCCGATCTTGCCTCCAGTGCGGCCTTCGCTTGCTTTAGCCCACCACCCATATTTCCGTGGATCGGACCCCAATCAGCATCTAATTCTGTGAATTTGACCTCGCGGAATTGCTCCACGTCGCTGTGCGCTATCTTAAATCGGCCGTCCTTTGCGATCACGCTTTGCCGGGAACGCGCCGTCCCCGGAGCGCCAAGCCCTGTGCGATACCGGGTGATGACAATCGCATATGCAGTATCACCATCGCGGGAGACATCAACCTTGTCGGCAGCATTCCCCGACGACGACTTGATGCACTGCATCCCTCGGTCTGCGATCTGTACGGCTGTCATTCCGGGTGCCTCAATAACCTCGCTTGTTACCTCAGTCAGTTTCTCGGCAGCAAAGGCTGATGGCGCGATTATCAAGCAAAGCAGCAATGCCTTCCTCATGGTTCACTTCCCGGAATGCCACAGAAATGGGTTATCGGAGGGTACGCGGGATGTGTTGGCAGGAACAGCCATCTGGCAGATACGTGCGCTGTCAACGGTCGGATATTTCACATGCCAACGAACGGATTTTTCGGCGGCGCCTTGCGCACGACGATCTTGGTACGGTCGCTGGGCGTCAAACCAAACCTGCCCATAAGCGACTCAAGCAATTTCATTTTCGCCCCGTTCATGTCGGCAAAGCCGGTGCGGAATTCGACCAGCAGCACCACGATCATCTCAAGCGCAATGCGGTCGCTCTCGCCAAGCACGCCGGCAAAACAGATACGCACAATCTCATCCCAGGTCTCGCGCTGCTCGGCAGTCAGCCGCTCGGGTGCCGGGCCTATGCCGCGAGTGGGTGCGGGTTCGCCGGGGTTTCGCCGGCTAGGATTGTGCCGGAGGCTCCCGTTGGCGAGTTTCAATATCGTCGGTTTTTTAGGTCTGCCCACGGCTGCCTCCAAAGCTAATTTTGAGGACGTGAGAAAGTGTCTAACCACAACGGTCCTATGGGGAAGGAAACCTCACTTTTTGACCTCCCCCTGCCCTACGTTGCGGCGTGGCGCGCACATTGCCATCTATCCGCTACAAGGGTAGGGCCGGCTGCCGCTGCGCGTGGTGAGCCTTGCTGTGCGCGCGATGCGTGTAGGCGCAGATGGTCAATGCTCGACATAGAACCTCCCGCCTGGCGCGTAGTCGGCCAGCCGAATCACACCGGCCCAACCCTGCCGCTCGGCATGATCCCGAATCAGCGCAGCCAGGTACGGCAAGTCGGCACCTTGGATTGCCAGCAACTCACTACACAATCGCTCGGGCAGGTCAGCCAGCGTTACACCGGCCAGCCTCACGCCACCCAAAGCACCACCCAAAGCCAAAGCAACGCCTTGGTAGATTCTAGAAGGCGTCCGGTTTTCGGATCAGAGGAAGTACCAAAACCCCCGATTTCCGCTCCGGTTTTCGGATCGGCTAATGTCACTTTTCCGCCTCTCCGCTCCGGTTTTCGGATCGGGCCTGCTCCGGTTTTCGGACAGATCGTTTTGCAATGTTGGCCGCCTGAAAGGATCGCGGTGGCCTGTCAGTTGGTGCGACGGTTAGCCTCTTGCCGGGGCAGGCGTCGATTCGCTTCCATGCCAAGGCATAGAGCGCACAGGCGGGGACTCCGCAGGCAAACATTCCGTCCCGCGTGCGGACGATCAAACCCGTGCCCTCCAGCTTTCGCAGGTTGCGCGATACGGTGTCGCTGGAGGTGAAGCCATAAGCGCGCAGCACTGACAGCGCGGCGGACAGGTTTCCGTTGTTGCTGCCGTTGTATTGCGCGGCAAGTGCGGCCAGCAGTCGGACAGCTTCGCCGGACACGCTATGAGCTTCCGGGCTTCGCAGTACAACGTCCGGCAGCATGGCGAAACTGCCGCTCTCGCGCCGCCCTTTTGCTTTCAGTCGGTCGATTGCCATGCTCCCACCTCGCGCACGCCACAAATGCGCGCCGTAAGCCGCTGGGGCGTACTGACAAGCTCTCCGCTGTCAGGGCCTGCCTCCAGCGCCATGCGTGCGGCCTCGCGCTTGCTGGGGGCCACAATGGCGACCTCCGCGCGTACTCGGGCCTCCAGCGTCACAAGGAAAGACTTTTCCCGGGTCATGGCGTCACCTCCAGGCGCGCAGCTTCCAGCGCCGTCAGCAGGTCGGGGAGTTCGCCGGGTTGGATCGCGCAACCTTTCCGGCTGGGGAGCCATTCGCCCGCTTCATTGCGGAAGTACAGGCGCAGGTCGATTAACTGCCGGCCCTTGAATTGCGAAACGCAAAGCCGGACCTCGGTGCGGTCGGTGCGCGGAAATGTCGCCAGCAGGTTGCCGGTCATGCCACACCTCCAGCGCCGTGCGAGTCATTGGCGGGAGCGCCCCATTGCGCCAGCAGCGCAATAGCCAAGTGGCGCGCGTTGTCGGGCAAGTGATAACGCTTCGGATGTGCGGGCCTACCGAAGCGTGTGGGGACGGTTTCAGACGTGCCAATGATCGGCAAGCCATGAATGTGGCGCAGCGTGCTTATTGTGCTCGGCAACGCATGATCCCCAAGCCGTTCGGCCTCGAACCTGTTAAGGCTCACCCCGTCGGTTAGCAGGCGCAAGATTCGCGCTTGTTTGGTGGGTCGCGGTGTGTGGCTGGCGGTGCTAGAGTCTGCCGTGTCAGGGGCGCTCGTATCGGAAACGGTCGGGCGCTTTTTCATTTCGCGCCCCCTTCCGGTTTCCACTCACCCCGCGTTGTGTCAGCGGGGGGCGTATCGGGTTTCCACTCACCCCGGATGAAGGCGTGAATATCCTCCGCGCGCCAGACAGTGACGGCAGGGCCGAACGGCGAAGGCCTACAAGGTTGTGGGAAGCGTCGGTCGGCCACCATTTTCCAAAGCGTAGACTTGCCGATTTGGATGGCTGACAGGATCGTGGTGATGCGGATAAAACCTACGGTGGGGATTGTTGCGCTGTTCATCGGGACGGCCTCGGGTTGCTAGGTCTCCCAACTGTAGAAAACCGCCTCTCATTCAGGGGGAGGCGGAAATAGGCGCTATTTCTTCCCCTTGCCTTTGCCTTTCTGGAATTTCTTTAAAATGCGCCATGCGTCCCTTACTGTCTCCCGATTTGTGCTGGTGGCCTGCCCAACAATATCGAAAGCGTCACGTTGGTTAGTGCCATCCGTTCCCAATGAGTAGCCAGCTTTTTTGTTGACCAACGAGACCAGAAAATGCAACTGCAATTGGGTGTGAAAGTCAGCAGGCTTAACTCTTCTGCCCCTTCGACTTGGTTTTTCTTCACTCAAAATGAGCAACAGAAATTCCCAGTCAGTTTTGCTAATGGGTTCGCCAGACAAAACCGCCTTTGCCAAGTGTTCCCGCATTACCTCCCACGCGATAGGGTCTTTCCTTGCGCCTTCCAATAGCGTGTCCTTTATCGAATCGTCCATGTCGGAAAAATCGATCATAAATTGTAAAATCTCACGCGTGCTTTTCTTGCCGTCCATCTGTTGATTTCTTGCGGCCACGTTGTCGCTGTGTTCCCAGTATTTCTTAATCAACCAGATTACCTTTTTATCGTCCATCTTAGTGGTGAGTGATTCCATGAGTGAATGGTGGTCACACTTTGTTCCCACATCCGCACCGATAGGCATCGTTGCACCCCCTTGAGCACTCCCTAAAAAGTCGCCACGCCAGCGTGGTAGGGTTCCCCGTTTTCGCCCCGTCGGGCTAGGCGCAGCGGTTCGGTTGAATCAGGCGGGTTTTGCGCCTTTTCGTTGATTGATCGGAATTACTTTTCCGCCTTGCTCCAGCGCGGCCAGATATTCGCCCCAGTGTTTCATCATGTCGCGGCGCTCTTCAAGATACTGCGCGCGGTTGTACGCCTTGCGGACCTTGTTGCGCTCTCCGTGTGATAACTGGCGCTCGATAACGTCAGCACGAAAGCCCATTTCATTCAGGATCGTAGACGCGGTGGAACGGAAGCCGTGCGCAGTTACTGCAAAGCCCATGTCGTGCAACGCCTTGCGGAAGGTGTTGTCGCTGATTGGCTGGCGCACATTGGAGCGGCCGGGAAATAAAAGTTCACCTTGTCCGGTAAATGCCTGCAACTCGCGCAGTGTGTCCAGTGCGGCGCCTGACAGGGGCACGATATGGCCTTCCCGCATTTTCATGCGCTCGGCGGGTATGTCCCATGTGGCGTTTTCAAGATCGAATTCTTGCCACCTGGCCTGCCGCAATTCGCCGGGCCGCACAAAAGTGAGCGCCAGAAGGCGCAAACCAAGGCGCGTGGTTTCGGCAAGGCGTGTTTCTTTTTTCAATGCGCGCAGAAACACGGGGAACTGTTCTTTGGTGAGCGCCGCGAAGTGGCGTTGCCTGCTCGGCTGGAGTGCGCGCACCAGATCGGCTGCCGGGTTGCTGTCGGCGCGGCCGGTCACGATGCCATAGCGAAAAACTTCCCCGCACGTTTGGCGCAAGCGGTTGGCACGGTCGATGGTGCCGCCGGTTTGCATGGTGCGCAGCACGGTCAGTAATTCGCTGGCGGTAATTTCTTTCAGTGGACGGTAGCCAAGGATCGGGAAGATATGTTTCTCAAAACCCTGCATGACCTTGAGCGCATAGCGTTCTGTCCAGCGGCCTGCCGTTTGCAGCGCGTGCCATTCACGGGCGACTGATTCAAAACTGTTGGCGGCGCTGATGGCGCGCTGGCGCTTCATGTCCTGCCGGGCTTGGCTGGGGTCGATCCCTGCCGCCAGTTTGGCCTTGGCTTCCCCGCGCAGGGCACGGGCGGTGGCCAGTGTCACGGTGGGGTAGGTTCCCAGCCCCAGCAGTTTTTCCTTGCCGGCGTGGCGGTACTTCAATCGCCAGTAGCGGCGGCCGTCAGAGTTGACCAGCAGGAACAGTCCACCCCCATCGGCCAGCTTGTATGGTTTGGTAGCGGGTTTTGCCGTGCGGGCCTTGGTGTCGGTGAGCTTGTCGGCGGCCATTTGGGGGTACATTCCCGGCGGGGGTTTCAGGTACCCCACAAAAGTACCCCCACGTACCCCCGGATTGCAATGGATGCTCCCGGATCGCCAGAAACAAAAAACGCGGCCTAAGCCGCGTCTTTGCTGGGGTTTCGGGCCTTTGCCGGATGGCGCGGGACCCTGATTTGGTGGAGGCGGCGGGAATCGAACCCGCGTCCGTCAGCACTCCGCCCTTGGCTCTACATGCTTAGCGTTGCCTATTGAGTTAACTCCTGGGCGACCCGGCAGGCGGGGTGCTTGGAGCGATTCCACTGAATTTCGCTTGCCGGTCGTGGACGTCCCGTCAGGCTATTCCGTATCGGATGACCGTTTTTTTCGGAAGTTACGGACAACTTCCTAAAAACGGCTAACCGCGATTAAGCGGCTAGAGCGTAAGTTTCGTCGTTGGCGACTAACTTGATCTGGCTGTGTATTTACGAGCCTGGGCCAGCGGCTCGGCATGCACCTTGGGGTTTGTTACCGGCGTCGAAGCCATGTCGCCCCCTTTGGAAGGGCCAGTGTGGGGGCTGAGGGCAGGGAATTCAATGTGGGATATCGTCGCGGGGCGGGCGGCGCGGCGCCCAGAAGCGCATGGAAATGGCAAACAGGGGTGATTTTGAATACGTTTGTCTGACATGGGCCATAAAAACCCCAAATATTTTAGATTTTATGTTTCATTGTCCTACAATGTTTAAGGCGGAGCACGGATGTTCACTTAACATGTGCGGCGTGGGCAGATGGCGGCGAGCGCCGCAGGCTCACCTAGATCCCGCAGTGACTGGAAGAGGTAATGAAGATGAACGCACATAGTATTTCAGTGGGAAGCCTGAATCAGGCCGGCCGCCGTGTCGTTCGGCGCGCCCCTCTGGCCGTCCGTACCTTGGAGCTGCTGGCAGTTCTCGCACTGTACATCGGCGGCATCGTTTTTATCGACCAGATGACCGGCAAAGGGCATCTCCTGGTTGTCATGTACGCGATTTTTGGCATGCCGGTGGTGCTGAGTGTTGGTCTGCGTTGGCTCCGGACGGTCGAGCGCCGTCTTGGCCTCGACAGCCATAACCTGCCCCGCATTGGCTGAGCAGCTGAACAACTGATTCTTTGTTGCCCTGATACGGCAAGGCCCCGTCTGCGGGTCTTGCCATGGGTGAGCCGGCCTGCATCAGGCCGGTTTTTTTTTGCTTCCGATTCAGCCTTTGGTGCGCGTGCGCAGCAGGCGCGCCCGCTCGCGGTCCCAGTCGCGCTCTTTCTCGCTTTCGCGTTTATCGAACAGTTTTTTGCCGGTAGCGAGTGCTATCTCGCACTTGGCGAGCCCGTGGCTCCAGTAAATCTTGAGCGGGATGCAGGTTTCGCCCTCGCGCGACACCGCCGCGAGAATCTGACTGATCTGGCGATCGTGCAGCAGCAGTTTGCGGGTGCGCAGCGGGTCCGGGTGGATGTGAGTGGAAGCGGTCTGTAGCGGCTGTATCTGGCAGCCGAACAGGAACACCTCGCCGTCGCGCACGGTGACGTAGGCGTCGGACAAATTGCACTTGCCGGCACGCATGGACTTCACCTCCCAGCCTTGCAGCATCATGCCGGCTTCGAAGGTATCGCCTATCTGGTATTCGTGACGTGCCTTCCGGTTGACGGCAACCGTCGCGGGAGGCGCTTTTTTGTCTTTTGCCATAGGCGGCGGATTATAGGCAGTCGTGCTCTTCGCCGATACGATGGCCTTGGCTTGAGCCTGTCCGTCGGCCGGCGGACAATGCCGCCGCGCGCACCGCACCGGCCACTCAGGGGATCCCAATGACAGCTCAGCCGCAGCAAGCCGTATCGATTCATGGCGCCTGGAGCGGCCGCCTGATTTTCATCCTCGCCGCTGCGAGTTCCGCTGTTGGTCTCGGTTCGATCTGGAAACTGCCCTACATCATCGGCCAGAACGGTGGTGGAGCCTTCGTACTGGTTTACCTGGGCTGTGTGTTGTTGTTGTCGGTTCCGTTGATGATGGCCGAGATCATGATCGGTCGCCGTGGCCGTCAATCGCCGGTCAATTCGTTTGCTGCGCTGGCCGTTGAAGCGAAGGCATCGTCAAAGTGGCGCTGGGTTGGTGTGCTTGGGGTGCTCACCGGGTTTCTGATTCTTTCCTACTACAGTGTGATTGGTGGCTGGGTGCTGGCCTGGCTGGTGAAATTTCCGTTGGGCTTCGCGCCGGCCGCAGATGCGGCAACGGCCAAGGCGACGCTTGATGATTTTTTTGCGAGTCCGGCAGAAATGTTCGGCTGGCATACACTGTTCATGCTCGTTGTGGCATTGATTGTCATGCGCGGCGTTGAGCGCGGATTGGAGCAGGCGGTTCGCATCCTGATGCCGGGCCTGTTGATACTGCTGGTCGTGGTTGTTGCCTATAGCGCGATGTATGGCAACTTTGCCGAAGCGGTTGCTTTCATATTCACTCCCGATTTTTCGCAGCTCACATGGAACGGTGTGATCGTGGCGATGGGGCACAGTTTTTTCACCATGAGTATTGGTATGGGCGCGTTGTTGGCATACGGAGCCTACATGCCCGCACAACAATCGATTGCCGTGAGCACAGTCTGGATTATTGCGATTGATACGCTGGTGTCGCTGCTCGCTGGTCTGGCGATGTTTCCACTGGTGTTCGCCAGCGGGCTGAGCCCTGCGGAGGGGCCGGGCCTGATGTTCGTGACCTTGCCGGTAGTGTTCGAGGCAATGCCGGGCGGTATGTTCCTTGGCGGCGCATTTTTTCTGATGGTGCTGTTTGCCGCCTGGGGTTCGGCCATCGGCCTGGTGGAGCCTTTTGCGGCGTGGCTGGTCGAACGGGGCGCGTCGAGAGTGCGGGCAACACTGGTGTTGTGTGCTGCGGCCTGGGCGCTGGGCATCGTTACGGTGCTGTCATTTAATGTCCTGGCCGGGGTGCAGGTTGGCGGCCGCACCCTGTATGAACTGCTCGACTATGTGACCGCGAATATCCTGCTGCCGGTGGGTGGCGTCTTGCTGGCAATTTTCGCTGGCTGGGTGATGAAGGACACGCGGGTCATGAAAGAACTCGCCATGAAAAACATGGGGCTGTATCTCGCCTGGCGCGTGGCGGTGCGCGTTGTAGCGCCGCTGCTGATTCTCGTTGTGCTGCTTGTCGGCTTGTTGGGCTGACGGTGTGCCCACCGTCAGCCGCACCGCGCTGGTTGCCTACTCGCCGGCCGAGTTGTTTGCGCTGGTCAGCGATGTTGAGGCCTATCCGCAGTACCTGCCGTTTTGCGTTGAAGCACGCGTGCTGCAACGTGATGAAAGCAGTGTGACGGCGCATATGGCATTCGCGCGCGCAGGGGTACGGCAGGGCGTGACGACGCGCAATCGTCACGTCGCGCCATATCGGCTTGAGATGGAGCTGATCGACGGCCCGTTCGAGGTGCTGCGCGGCGCCTGGGATTTTCAGCCGCTGGGCGCATCGGCCAGCAAGGTGGTGTTCACGATCGAGTTCGAGTTCGAGATCGCATCGCGGCTTGCGCATCTGGCTGTCAATGCGCTGGTTAACGAGGCGGCAGCATTGGCGATCGATGCATTCCAGAAGCGGGCAGCCCGGTTGTACGGCAAGCGGTTCTGAAGGTGACCGATGAGCGAGGCTAAAAAAATTCATATTGAAGTGGCCTATGCGTTGCCGCACAAGCAAGTGGTGATTGCCCTTGAGGTGGAGGCAGGAGTGACGATGTTCGATGCTGTCGTGCGCTCCGGCATTGCCGCGCAGTTTCCGGGCATGATCGACCCGGAACAGACCCCGATGGGGGTGTTCGCGCAGATCGAGACGAGCCCGAAGTTACGCATACTGGCCGATGGCGAGCGCGTTGAGCTTTATCGGCCACTTACCGCCAGCCCGAACGATTCACGCAAGCAGCGCGCGCAGCAAGCCAGGCAAAAACGCACGCACGGGGAGTAACAGGCTTGCAGGTTTGCGGCACGGCCAATCGTGCGGCTGATCAGGGTGATGGCAGTGGCGGTGCGGTGCTGCCGGTGGCGCCACTGCTGCTGGTGTCGATACGGGTACGTGCCGCCATTGGCACCGTCTTTCCTTCCCAATGCGCCAGGGTGCTGTTCTCGAAGGTCAGCACGACCTTGCCCTCGATGATCTCGCCATTGCGGTCGCCGCGCCGCAGCCGGTAGGCATAAACCCAGCGGCCCGGCTCGAACGGGTCGGTCAGTTGCGGGGTGCCCATCACATAGCGAACCTGCGATTCATCCATGCCCACCTTGAGTTTGGCGAGCATGTCGTCGGTAACGATATTGCCCTGCTCAATATCGATCCGGTAAACGCCGGGAAAACGCAGGCTGCTGCAGCCGGTGAGGAGCAGCATGCAGATCAGCAGGGCGGTGAGGCGCTTTTGCATCGGAGTGAGCTTTTCGTCTAAGGTTGATTGGCCATGACCAGCCGGAACCGCAGGCCCAAGCTTCGCGGAGCGCCATGGTAGCGGATCACTCGCGCACCGGCCAACGGGAGGCGGCAATACCGATGAGCCAGCAGGACAACGAATTGCGCAAGGCCGGCCTCAAGGTCACGTTGCCGCGCATCAAGATCCTTGGGTTGCTTGAGGAAGCCCATCGCGGGAACCGTCATCTGACTGCCGAGGACGTATTTCGTTCCCTGCGCGACGGCGGCGAGGATATTGGTCTTGCTACTGTTTACCGGGTGCTGACCCAGTTTCAGGATGCGGGTCTTGTCATCAAGCATAATTTCGATGCCGATCAGGCGGTGTTCGAGCTCGAATCCGGTGCGCACCACGACCATCTGGTCTGCCTGCGCTGCAATCGCGTTACCGAGTTCAGCGATACGCTCATCGAGCAGCGGCAGCAGGAAATCGCTACGCGGCACGGTTTCCGCCTGACACACCACAGCCTCTATCTGTATGGCATCTGCGCCGACTGCGTGAAAACCGCGCCGGTCTGAGCCGGCGGCGTGCGGTTTATTGTGTTACCAGCTTTTTGACTTCCTACTTCTGCGCTGCTTCGCGTGCTGCGTCCGAGGCGGCTTCGGCCTTGAGCGGAATAAAGCGTTTCGTGTTTTCGACACCGCCAGCGTATGCATCCAGCGATTCGCCCATCGCAACGGCAAGGGTGTCGAGTCGCGTGCCGGCTGAAGGATGCGTCTTGAACATCAATGCCATTGCCGAATCCTGGCTGCCGATTTCGCCCAATGTTTGCAGCACGCTAACGAGCCCGTACGGGTTATAGCCGGCGCGCGCGGCGATCACGACGCCGAGGCGGTCGGCGGCAAATTCGTCCTGCTTGTCGAGGCCGCGGGTGAAGACCTCGGTACCGGCTGAAAAGGCCTTGGCAAGGTTCTGCCCACTTTGTTTGCCCTTGTCTTCGGCGGCGGCGTTGACCAGTTCCATCTTCCATTCGTTGCCCAGCGCCTTCTGGATCTGCTTGAGCTGATGCTTCTCAAGCACATGGCCGATTTCATGCGCCAGCACACCGGCGAGCTCAGACTCGCTGCGAAAGCGTGAATACATGCCGCGGGTCACCAGAATGGTGCCGCCCGGGGTCGAGAAGGCGTTGACGTCGTCGCTGGCAATGACGCCGAACTGCCAGGGCAGGTCAGGACGTTCAGTTTGTAATGCCAGCCACAGACCAACCTGGTTGACGTATTGCTGCAACGCCGTGTTTTCGACCAGCGGCGCCGCGCCCATCACCTGGGCGGCCACGCCCTTGCCGATTTCAATTTCTTCTTCCTGATTGATTTCGCGGTTGGCCTTGACGACCTTGCCGCCGATGCTGATCGCTTTCTTGACGCGATCCAGATCCTTGAGGTTGCCGAGATCAAAGGCGTGCGCTGGTGTGACGGCAAGCGAAGCGCATACCCATGCACACAGCAGAGTAGAAAGTTTTTTCATGGCGATTTACTCCCCGTTATCCTGGCGCATGGCGTCTTTTTCCGGCGCGGCAAGATATGCCACCTCTTTTGCTTTCAGGCCGACATTCTTGGCGCCATTGCGGGCTTCTTTTTCGCTTGCCTGGTGATGCGAGAGATGCTCGACTGCCTCCGGCGATGGCGTGGCGCCGGTGAGGTCTTCCTCGGACATGCCCTTCACGCCGGTAGCGACGTTGTTGCCACTTGATCCGGTTCTGAACACGCTGGCGAGTGCGCCGATGCCGCTGTCGCCTTTCTGGCTGCTGCCGGTACGCAGATTGAGCATGCGAACGTAACCGGTTTGACCATCGCCAGTCGTGACCTGCGCCCAGGCCCCGCTGCGCGAGACAATCGTTACGGTAGTTTTCGATTTGAGCGGCGCGACGACGGCCGCATCGCCGAGCGGCTTGGCGCGCAATTCCGTGTCCCGCGCGAGAGTTGCCTGGTCGGCGGCGCCAACCAGGGGTGCCAGCAAGACGCTAGCCGTGAGCAGCAGTGCCGGCAGCAGTATTCTTTCGGAACGGTTCATAGAGTCTTACTCCCTGTTCGCGTCCTTTCACGTGGACAATGCCGTGGTCGATAAAATCGAACGTATCGCCGCAGGCACGCATGGTGTCTTCGGAAACAAGGACCCGGGCGATACCCTTGGTGGCGCCTTCAATCCGTGAAGCGAGATTAACGCTATCGCCGATTGCCGTGTAGTCCAGCCGGTCGTGCGAGCCGATGAAACCAACTACCGCCGGGCCGGAATGCACGCCGATGCCCACGTCGAAGTGCTCGCCGGCCTCGCCCAGACCGGCTTTGAACATCAGCAGGACGTCGACCATTTCCAGCGCCGCCTCGACCGCATGCACGGCGTGCTGCGGGTCGTTGGCGGGCGCGCCCCAGAAGGCCATGATGGCGTCGCCGATGAATTTGTCGAGCGTGCCCTGGGTGTGGAAGATCACCCGTACCTGCTGGCTGAAATAATCGTTGAGCAGGGTGACGACCTGCTCGGGCGTGCTGCGCTCGGACATCGTCGTGAAGCCGCGGATGTCGGAAAACAGGATGCTGATTTCGCGTGCCTGTGTCGCGCGCGCGTCGGCGACAGCGCCGCCATCGACCAGCGAACGCACCACGCGCGGGTCGAGAAACCTGCCGAAGATTGTTATTGCCTGTTCGCGTTGTTGGCGCTCTCCCCACCAGGACACCAGTGCCAGTGCGAGGAACATCAACCAGGCTGCAGCGACCGGTGCGACGGCATGGCTGATCAGACGCAATTTCGCCAGCAGTACGTATTCAAGTACCACCAGCACGATCGACAGCGCCAGCAGGCCGATGCCAATACGCAACGGGCCGATCTTGCGCCGGAAAGCCAGGAGCAGCGGCGTGAGCAGCAGTGGGTAGAGTGCGAGGCCCCATGGTGTGTCGGTGAGCCAGTCGCCGGCATGTAAATTGCCAATCGCAGTAGCGAGCACCAGCATGCCCTGGTAGGTGCCGCCCATCGGCGTCGGCCGCAAATCGCCGAGGCCCGGCGCCGCCGCGCCGATGATCACGATCTTGTTGCGGAATGCGTCGGCAAGTTGTGGTGCCGAGCCGGTGAGGTCGTTGTAGACCGTGGCATAGCTGTAACGCTGTCGCGGGCTGCTGTACCAGTTGAGCGGGAAGTGGTCGGCCGGCGGCGTTGGCCAGCCGAAATCGTCGGCGATGCGTTTTGGCAGCGAAGGTATCTGCCAGCCGGCGATGTCGCGATACAGGTCATAGCGGCGGCCGGTGCCGTCATCGTCGGCGAGGAAGTTGATCGTGCCGCCGCGCCAGTGTTCCGGTGCGACGATCAGCGGTACCAGCAGCGGTGCACTGGCGTTGTTATCGGCATTCGCGGTGCGGGCGATGTGCATGGCGGGCGGGAAATCGGCGAGTCGCGCGCCGGTGCCATCGGCGAGCAGCATGGTCGGTAAGTAGACATTGGGCTGCGCGGCGACGGTGTCGGCAAACAGCGCATCACTTTCCGGTCGGAAGGAGTCGGCTTCGTTGAGCAGTAAATCGAACACCATCGCTTTGGGCTGCTGGTGCGCGAGCGCATCGATGAGTTCCGCATGCACCGCGCGTGGCCAGGGCCAACTGCCGGCAATTGCGTTCATGTCTTCGAGACTTTTCTGATCGATGTCGATCAACACGATGTCGGCGGGCAGCGTGCGCGACTGTGCATTCAGGCGCAACAATCCGTCGAGGCCGGTCTGGTCGAGACGGGTAAGCCAGCCGGTAACACCGGCGCTGATCAGCAGCAGCGCCACGCAGCCAAGCAAAATGAACTGCCGCGAATTGCTGCCGGGTGCGCCCATGTCAACTGCCTGCAAGCATCGCTTCGGCGTGTTTCAACGCCTCCGGCGTGACGGTGAGCCCGCCGGCCATGCGCGCGATTTCCTGCACGCGCTCCTGGCGATTGAGGGTAACGACGGCGCTCGCGGTCTGCTTGCCGTCCGAGTGCTTTTCGACGCGCAGATGCTGGCGGCCACAGGCGGCAACCTGCGCCAGGTGGGTGACGCAGATTACCTGGCCGCGCTCACCGAGGCGGCGCAGCAGCTTGCCGACGACCTCGGCGATACCGCCGCCGATGCCCACATCGACCTCGTCGAAAATCAGCGTTGGTATCGTACTTTGCTCGGCGCAGATCACCTGGATGGCGAGGCTGATGCGCGAGAGCTCGCCGCCCGACGCGACTTTTGTCAGCGGCTTCGGCGGTTGACCGGCATTGAGACTGACCAGCAATTCGATGGTGTCGATGCCGGCAGTGCCGAAATCTTTTTCGGCGAGCGGCGTGAACGCGATGACGAGACGACCACCGGGCATGCCGAGTTGGACAAGCTGTTCGCCGACATCCTTTTCAAGTTTCTTTGCGACTTTTCGCCGCGCTGCGGCGAGTTGGCTGGCGGCGCCGATAAACGCTTCGCGCAGTTCGGCGACATCACGTTCAAGTGCGGCGCGATGCGTGTCGTGGTGCTCCAGGCGATCAAATTCTGTCGCCAGTCGCGCATGTATATCGACGAGATCCTCGGGCTGCGCACGATGCTTGCGCGCCAGGTTGAAGCAGCTCGACAGCCGCGCCTCGACTTCGCCTAAGCGCGCGGGATCCGCTTCCAGCCGGTCGAGGTAGTGGCGCAGGGTGTCGGCGGCTTCTTCGGTGTGAACGATCGCCGAAGACAACAGTTCCGCAGCGCGTTTGAGTTCCGCGTCCTCGAGGTTTTCCAGCGCGTAACGGGCGCGTTCGAGACGGTCGCGGGCGGCGCCGTCTTCGTGTTCATAGACCAGTGCGAAAGCCTGTGCACAGGCGGCGCGCAAACCGTCGACGTTCGCCAAGCGCTTGTGCTCGGCATCGAGCTTGGCATATTCGCCGGCCTTGAGCCCGAGGCGGTCAAATTCATCGACCTGGAATTTCAACAATTCGCGGCGGGCATCGCGATCGCTAGCCGCCTGTTCGAGTGCGGCGAGCGCGTCGCGCTGGTCGCGAAACGCGCGGAAGGCCTGCGCGACGGCCTTCGCCTGTGCCGCAAGGCCGCCGTACTGATCGAGCAGCACGCGGTGCATGTCGCGCCGCAGCAGTGACTGGTGTTCGTGCTGGCCATGGATGTCGATCAGCAACTCGCCGAGGCTCTTCAGATCGGCAAGCGTTGAGGGTTTGCCATTGATGAACGCGCGTGAGCGGCCATCGGCGCCGACCGTACGGCGCAGGATGCAGTCGGCCTGTTCGGCAGTGCCGGCATCAAGTTCCCGCTCTGCCAGCCAGGCCCGGGCATCCGCCAGCCGGCTGATGTCGAAGGTGGCGATGATGTCGGCACGCTCGGCACCCGGGCGCACGGTACTGGCGTCGGCGCGGTCCCCCAGAGTCAGCGCCAGCGCGTCGATCATGATCGACTTGCCGGCGCCGGTCTCGCCGGTGACGACGGTCAGCCCGGGCGCGAACTCGATCTCGAGGGCGTCGACGATGGCGTAATGGCTGATCGAGAGGGTGTTGAGCATCGGCGTTGCAACATCGGGCGGGAAGCCCGGATCATAAGCCCCGCGCCATTGCATTGATAAGCCGTCAGCGCCTGCCTAGACTGCGGTTGGCTACCATTTTTTGCCAGCGACCTTTGCCGCAAGCTTCCTGAGCCCCCATACCCGCACCACCGGGGATACCCGATGTCCGTCCCGATCATCAACGAACGCGCGCAGCGCCTGCTGAAGACTCTCGTGGAGTGTTACATCCGCGAGGGCCAGCCGGTGGGTTCGAAAACGCTGGTGCGCGAGACGGCAATGTCCGTGAGTCCGGCGACCGTGCGCAACATCATGGTCGAGCTTGAGGAGCGCGGTTATGTCATCTCGCCGCATACTTCGGCGGGGCGGGTGCCGACCGAGCAGGGTTACCGGTTGTTCGTCGACAGTCTGGTCACGTTCTCGCCGCTGGAGCAGCGGCAGTTGCAGCAGTTGTCCGGCGCGCTGACGGCGGAAAAAACCACGGGCGAACTGGTCGATGCGGCATCCCGACTGTTGTCGGATTTCTCACGCATGACCGGTGTTGTTGCCGTGCCGCGCCGTCGTTTCGGCACCCTGCGCCAGGTCGAGTTTCTGCCGCTGGCGGGTAATCGCGTGCTGGTGATTTTCGTGCTCAACCAGCGCGAAGTGCAGAACCAGATCATCGATACTTTACGCGAGTATTCGGAAATCGAATTGCGCCAGGCGGCGAACTTCATTAATCAGCATTTTGCGGGTCACGACATCGAAGGCATTCGCAATCGCATCGTCGAGCTGATGCGCGCCGACAAGGAACGCATGGATATGCTGATGCAGGAAGCGCTCGATATGGCCGATAAAGCGCTCAAAGCGCAGGAATCGAGCCCGGAGTTCAAGCTGGCTGGCGAATCGAACCTGATTGCCGGGCTGTCCGGTGAGGCCGATATGTCGCGGCTGCGCGATATCTTCGAGGCGTTCCAGCACAAACGCGACATTCTTGACCTGATGGATCGCTGCGGCGCGGCGTCGGGCGTAACGGTTTTCATCGGCAGTGAATCGGGCTACGACGCCTTTGCCGGTTGCTCAATCATCACCGCGCCCTATGGCAAGGGTGGCGATGCGCTCGGCGTGCTGGCGGTGGTCGGCCCGACGCGCATGGCCTATGAGCGGGTGGTGCCTTTGGTCGATATCACCGCCCGTTTGCTGGGGGCGGCGTTGAATCCGTCGCAGGGTTGAGTATTGAATAATATTCGGTGGCCCCTGCACCTGCGCATTGCCGGTTTTTTCCTGCTGTGCATGAGTTTCAGTGGCTTGCTGCGGGCCGCCGCGCTGGTTTCCTACAGTCAAAGCATTCAGCCGATTTTTGCGCAGAAATGCGTGGCCTGTCATGCCTGCAACGATGCGCCCTGCCAGCTCAACCTGGGCAGTGGCGAGGGCCTGCTTCGTGGCGCGACCAAAATCAAGGTTTATGACGGCACCCGCATTGAGACCCAGGCACCAACCCGCCTTTTCATCGACGCGCAAAGCACGGCAGCATGGCGTACCAAGGGATTTGTTGGTGTGCTCGGCAAGGACAGCAAGGACAGCAGCGATGCCAGCACGTCACTGTTGGCACACATGGTGACGATGGGCCACGAGCAGCCCTTTGCGCCCAACAGCAAATTGCCTGACAGCATTCTGATCGGCACTGACTTCGCCAAGCAGTGCGCGCTTGATGATGATGAAATGGCGCTTTTTGCGCACAAATACCCGCACCACGGTATGCCTTATGGCGTCACCGGCCTGAGCAATGCGCAGTACCAGACGCTGACAACCTGGCTGGCTCAGGGTGCAGTGGTGGATGGCGAGCCCATCAAGGCCAGCGTCGAAGAAGAACTGCAAGTTGCCGCGTGGGAACAGCTTTTCAATCAGCCCGGCCCGCGTGAGAAGCTGGTATCGCGTTGGTTGTATGAGCATCTTTTCCTTGCCCACCTTTATTTTGAAAACATCAGCGGCAGCCACTTTTTTGAAGTGGTGCGCTCGCGCACGGGCAGGGACAAGGCGATTGATTTGATTGCGACGGCACAGCCCAATGATCCGCCTGGCGTTGAGCGGGTTTATTATCGCTTGCGCCCCGTGCAGGGCGCCATTGTGCACAAAACCCATATCACTTATCCGCTCAGCCCGGGGAAAATCAGCCGCATCAATGCGCTTTTTTTCAGCAGTGCGTGGCAGGCCGGTAATCCTCCGCGTTATGGTCAGGATGCGCGCACCAATCCTTTTGTCACCTTTGCGGCTATCCCTGCCCGGGCCCGCTATCAGTTCATGCTGGACAACGCCGAATATTTCGTCCGTACCTTTATTCGCGGGCCGGTCTGCCGCGGCAATATCGCTACCAATGTGATACGTGACAATTTCTGGACGTTCTTCCAGGCGCCCGAGCGCGATCTTTACATCACCGATGCCAGCCACCGTGAGGCGGCCACGCCCCTGCTGGGCGTGCCGGGCCAGAAAACCGGCATTCGCGATTTTTTTGCGCAAACGCTGAAATACAGCGGGTTGCGCACAGATTACGGTGAGTTACGCAAGCGCGATTACGGTAAGTTGCAGCCCAAAGGTGCGGCCTTTGCCGACATCTGGGCTGGTGATGGCAGCAATGACAATGCTGTCCTGTCCATTTACCGGCAATACGACAGCGCCTCCGTGCGTAAGGGCTTGTGGGGAGAAATCCCGCGAACAATGTGGCTGATGGACTATCCGTTGCTGGAGCGTACTTATTACAGCCTGGTTGTTGATTTCAATGTTTTCGGCACGGTCTCGCACCAGACGCAAACACGTTGGTACTTCGATCTGATCCGTCACGATGCGGAATCCGCTTTTCTGCGGCTGATGCCGGCCAACGCGCGCCAGAAATTGAGCGACGACTGGTATCAGGGTAGCGGCAAACTGAAAATGTGGTTGTCCTACCCCAAAATCGAAACAAGACAGCCCAGCGCTATCGTCTACAAGAGTGCCGACCCAAAAACAGAATTTGCCGGCATGCTGCTGAGTCGTTTCAGCAAGATCAACGCCAGGCCGGATCCCATCAATCGCTGCGGCAACGATCAAGACAAGGATCATTGTTACCGTGACAGTGCCCCGGCCTGGGCGCGTAGCGCCGATCAGGCTTTCAGCCGCATGGCGGCCAGACCCGCCCAAGGCATGCCGGTGATTGATTTCCTGCCGGAGGCCAGCATCCTGCGCGTTTACACGCCCAGCGGATTGCGCGAGGTCTATACGATGCTGCGCAATCGTGCGCACAGCAATGTGGCGTATATGACATTGGAATCCATGCGCTACCAGCCGGGAAAAGACACCCTGACCATCTACCCGGGCGTGCTCACCAGCTACCCGAATTTCGCCTTCAATATTCCGGCAGCGGAAGTCGACGATTTTTCCGTGGCGATGCAGGCCGCGAGTCGCCCTGAAGATTTTGAGAAAATCGTGCAGCGCTGGGGCGTGCGGCGCACCCACCCGGAGTTCTGGCGCCTGTTTCATGACTACACGGCATATATGCGTGAACAGGAGCCCCTCGAGGCGGCGATCCTGGATATGAGCCGCTACCAGAACCTGTAATTGCCCGGCAAGACGGTTCCCCCTCGCCAGTCCGGCGGCCTTTGGGCATCATGGCGGCCCTGCGGCGGCCCGCAGCAGCCGGCAGGGGTGCTTGAAATCGCCGTTCCGGCCCCCACATCCGGCCCACCGGACTGCACGTCACAGCCTGCGGCCGCCTATCGCCTTAAGTCCCGAGGAGTCGACATGACCGACGACGTTACGCAGCAGCCCCCGCCGCAACGGGCAGGCTCTGGCGCAGCACCTGCCTATGACGCCGAGGCGGCCCTGGCCGGCGCCGAAGCCGAGCTCGCTGTCCTGCGCACCGAGCTTGAGGCGGCCCGCAAGGAAGCTGCCGAGGCCACCTTGCGCGCCCATGCCGAGCTCCAGAATGTCCGCAAGCGCCTGGAGCGTGATGCCGAGAACAGCCGCAAATATGTGCTCGAGAAGTTTGCCGGCGAGTTACTCGCGGTGGTCGACAGCCTCGATCGCGGCCTGGTCTCGCTCAGTGCCGACGACCCGGGTCAGCAGCCGGCCCGCGACGGCATGGCGCTGACGCTGAAGCTGTTCAAGGACACCCTGCGCAAGTTCGATGTTGAGGAAATCGACCCGGCGGGCCAGCCGTTCAATCCGCAGTTTCACGAGGCGGTGGCGCAGGTTCCGCGCGGCGATCTGGCCCCGAACACCATTATCGAGGTGATGCAAAAGGGCTTTCAGCTTGCTGGCCGCCTGCTGCGCCCGGCGATTGTGGTGGTGGCACGCGCACCTTGAGTGCACCCATCCTGGCGCTACACCTTGAACCGTCGCCCGGCGGCCCCATCTAGGCCATCGAGCAGGCTACTGAACACATGACCCCGCCGGGGCGCCACCAAAGCGCGCCGGCTGCCACAAACGGAGCATACGACCATGGGCAAGATCATCGGGATTGACCTCGGCACCACCAACAGCTGCATCGCCATCCTGGATGGCGACAACATCAAGGTTATCGAGAACAGCGAGGGCGCGCGCACCACGCCGTCGGTTGTTGCCTACACCGACGACGAGATCCTCGTCGGCCAGAGCGCCAAGCGCCAGTCCGTCACCAACCCGCAGCACACCGTGTTTGCGGTGAAGCGGCTGATCGGCCGCAAGTTTACTGACGATGTCGTGCAGAAGGACATCAAGATGGTGCCGTACAAAATTGTTGCGGCCGACAATGGCGATGCCTGGGTGGAAGCGCGCGGCAAGAAAATGGCGCCGCCGCAGATTTCTGCCGAAGTGCTGAAAAAGATGAAGAAGACCGCCGAGGATTACCTCGGTGAGCCGGTGACCGAAGCCGTCATCACGGTGCCGGCTTATTTCAACGATTCGCAGCGCCAGGCAACCAAGGATGCCGGCCGCATCGCCGGTCTGGACGTCAAGCGCATTATCAACGAGCCGACTGCTGCTGCGCTCGCGTTCGGGCTCGACAAGCAGGAAGGCGACCGCAAGATTGCCGTGTATGACCTAGGCGGCGGCACTTTCGATATTTCCATCATCGAGATCGCCAATGTCGAGGGCGACCACCAGTTTGAGGTGCTCTCCACCAACGGCGACACTTTCCTTGGCGGCGAAGACTTCGACATGCGCGTTATCGACTACCTGGTGGAAGAATTCAAGAAGGATTCGTCAGTTGACCTGCGCAAGGATCCGCTGGCCCTGCAGCGCCTGAAGGAGGCCGCTGAAAAAGCGAAGATCGAGTTGTCGTCGAGCCAGCAGACCGACATCAACCTGCCGTATATCACCGCCGATGCCAGCGGCCCGAAACATCTCAACCTGAAGTTGACGCGCGCCAAGCTCGAGTCGCTGGTCGAGGATCTGGTCGCGCGCACCATCGAGCCGTGCCGCATCGCGATGAAGGATGCCGGTCTGTCGGCCGCCGAGATCGCCGACGTCATTCTTGTCGGTGGCCAGACGCGCATGCCGCTGGTGCAGCAGAAGGTGAAGGAATTTTTCGGTAAGGAGCCGCGCAAGGACGTGAATCCGGACGAGGCCGTTGCGGTTGGCGCGGCAATTCAGGGCTCGGTTCTTTCCGGCGAGCGCAAGGACGTGCTGCTGCTCGACGTTACGCCGCTGACGCTTGGTATTGAGACCATGGGTGGCGTGATGACGGCGCTCATCGACAAAAACACCACCATCCCGACCAAGAAGTCGCAGGTGTTCTCGACGGCGGAAGACAATCAGCCTGCCGTTACCGTGCACGTCCTGCAGGGTGAGCGCAAGCAGGCCAGCCAGAACAAGACGCTGGGCCGCTTCGATCTGGCCGATATTCCGCCGGCGCAGCGCGGCATGCCGCAAATCGAGGTCACCTTCGACATCGACGCCAACGGCATCCTCAATGTGAGCGCCAAGGACAAGAACACCGGCAAGCAGCAGTCGATCGTCATCAAGGCGTCGAGTGGCCTGACCGAGGAAGAAATCAAGCGCATGGTCCAGGACGCCGAGGCGAACAAGGAAGCCGACAAGAAGTTCGAGGAACTGGTGCTGGCGCGCAATATGGCTGACGGCATCGTGCATGCGACGAAAAAGATGTTGGCTGAAGCGGGCGACACCGCGACTGCCGATGAGAAAGCCAAGGTTGAGGAAGCGATCAAGGATCTTGAGGAGGCGATCAAGTCCGACGACAAGGCGACCATCGAGGCGAAGACCGAGTTGCTGGCCAAGGCATCGGAAGGAATCGCGCAGAAGCTTCAGGCTGCAGCAGCAGCGGCCGCGCAGCAGGCCGGCGCAGGTGATGCTGGCGCGCAGCCGCAGGCACATGAAGGTGCCGTCGATGCCGAGTTTGAGGAAGTGAAAGGCGACGACAAGCAGTAAACTGCAGTGCTTTCACGAAAGCGCGGCACAGGTCCGCGCTTTCGTGTTTTTCGCAGCGGCCGATGTATGTATCCCTGATCGCTGTATTGAGCAGCACGGAGCCTGGGCGTCATGTCGAAACGTGATTTTTATGAAGTGCTTGGCGTTGCCAAGGATGCTTCGGCAGAAGACATCAAGAAGGCTTATCGCAAGCTGGCGATGAAGCATCACCCGGATCGCAATCCGGACGACAAGTCCGCCGAAGAAAAATTCAAGGAAGTACAGGCAGCCTACGAGATCCTTTCTGACGAGCAGAAGCGTGCGGCGTACGATCGCCTCGGCCATGCCGGTGTCGATCCGAGCATGGGCGCCGGTGGCGGTGCAGGCCCGAGTTTCAACGATATTTTCGGCGACGTATTCGGCGATATCTTCGGTGGTGGTGGCGGCCGCGCCCGTAGCGCTGCGCAGCGTGGCGCCGATTTGCGCTACACGCTTGAGATTGAACTGGAAGATGCGGTGCGCGGCAGCAAGGTGCAGATCAAGGTGCCCAAGCTGGAGGCCTGTGGCACCTGCGCCGGCTCCGGTGCGAAGAAGGGCTCGACGCCGGTCGTCTGCACTACCTGCAAGGGCCACGGCCAGGTGCGTATGCAGCAGGGCTTCTTCACGCTGCAGCAAACCTGTCCGGCGTGCCGTGGCACCGGCAAGACGATCAAGGATCCCTGCCCTGATTGCCGCGGGCAGGGTCGGGTGCAGAAATCGAAGACGCTCAGCGTGACCATCCCGGCCGGTGTCGACAGCGGCGATCGCATCCGCCTGGCCGGTGAAGGTGAGGCCGGCCCGATGGGGGGGCCGCCGGGGGATCTGTATGTGCAGGTGTCGGTCAACGCGCACGAGTTCTTCACGCGCGAGGGTAACGACCTGTTGTGCGAGGTACCGATCTCCTTTGTTGATGCCGCGCTTGGCGGCGAGCTTGAAGTGCCAACCATGGATGGCCGCGTGAAGCTGAAGATTCCGGCCGAGAGTCAGACCGGCAAGCTGTTCCGGGTGCGCGGCAAGGGCGTGCCGAACGTGCGGGGCGCAGGCCAAGGCGACCTCATCTGCCGTGTCGTGGTCGAGACGCCAGTCAGTCTCAATGGCAAGCAGAAGGAGTTGCTGCGCGCATTCCAGGATTCGCTCAAACAGGCGTCCAACTCGCCGCGGCGGCAGGGCTGGTACGACTCGCTGAAGAAGTTCTTCAGCGATATCTGAGCCGCGCGCGGCTCGTGCGTTCTTCGTAGTTCGGACGTGCGGCCCAGCCGCCGGGCGGGCCTGCGTTGCCCCGCTGGCGCCGGCTCCCGTATTCTCCGGGGCAGTGCGCAAGGACGTGGGACAACAATAATGACAAATCCCGGCTTTACCCGGCGCGCATTCCTCGCCGGCACTTCAGCTTCGCTCCTGTTGACGCCGTTCGGGTTGCGGGCCAACGACGAAGGTGAGCTTGCCGACACGCTCACTGCCGACGCCGACTACACCCGGCGGCCATGGCGTGCCTTGCCCTTCGATGCAACATCGTTCAGCTATACCTTTGCGGAGATGGAGACGCATTGGGACACTTTGCTGCGCGGCTACCTGATCCCGTTCCCGTCACCCGAATATCTGCGCAAACGCTACGCGCGCTACCCGCAGTTGTGGACGGAGCTGAAATTTCAGGACGAGGACTATGCGCTGCATAGCCGCAACGCGCTGGAAGTCTGGCTGCTTTTCTTCCGTGGCGATTTTCAGGCCGCGCGCGAGCTTGGCAACGAGTACGGCGGCTTCGCGCGCGTACCCGCGCTATTCGCGCAGCTTATTTATTCGATCTATCTTGCCGATACTCTCAAGGAGAAGCACGCGCTGTTGCAGGATGCCGTAGGCGGCATCATCTACTATGGCACGGTGTTCCAGCCGCGCCCGGCGGACGATCCGCAGTATCGTGCCGATTACGCGATGATCCGTCTGGGTTACGCCTATGGTGTTGGCCGTGTTGCCGAGGATGTGTCGATTCCCACGGCGCTGCTGCGCGATTACATCGGCAAGGTCACGGAAGCCAGTAACGATATCCTCACTGCTTATCCTGAGCACCCGATGGGACTTGCGCTCTCGGCCGGGATTGGCGCCAATATCATCCGCCGCGCCGGCGCATTTGGCGCGAAGATGGTGTTCGGCACCAGCGCTGACGATGCGAAAACTCGTTTCGAGACATCCTTTGCGCTGGTGCCGGATGTGGCGTTGACTCGTTTTGAATATGCCAATGCGATGCTGTACGTGGACAACGCTGCAGCAATCGACGAAGCCATCACCCAGCTGGAGCTGGCCGCGTCGTTTACGCCCAGGCATGCGATCGAGGCGCTTGATATCGCCTACGCGAAAAAGCGACTGGCAGAGGTGCAGGACTACAAGGCGTTCGGTGGCGGTTTCGGCAGTTACGACCGCAAACGGCGCAAGTATCAGAACCGGACGGGGAAAAACCTGTACTGCGTGACGGGCGAGCCGTTCCTCATTTCGCAATTCTGAGCAGATTTTTCAAAAAAGTTTTTATCATCAGGCACTTTGTTTTTCACACGGAGCGGAGAAGATCATGAGCTTGACATTTGTTGAGGCGGCACCCCGTGCGGTGCGGGAAGAAATTGAGCCAGTAACAAATTTAACCAGCAGTCAGATCGAGCAAATAGCCGAGATATTTCAAACTCCGTTGACGGGTTCGTATAACTGGGATTATTCGCTCCAGGATGACCGCATCAAGAAACTGTATGAGCTGGGCAAGGAATTAAACTGGAACGTCGAAACAGACCTCGACTGGAGCCAGACCTTCCCGCGCGACAGCAGTCCGACGGCCGAAGAGCTCAACCCCTTCACCAACTACCCTCCGTATCAGGCGCTTTCCGCTGCCGATAAACTGAAATTCAACTGGCACTCGCAAGCCAATCAGCTCAGCCAGTTCCTGCATGGCGAGCAGGGCGCGCTGCTGGTCGCTTCCCAGCTTGTTTCCTGCGCGCCAACCTATAACGCAAAGCTTTATGCCGCCTCGCAGACGTTTGACGAGGCGCGTCATGTTGAAGTATTCAACAAATACATTCAGACGAAAATGAAGATCATGTATCCGATCAACAAGAATCTGAAGTTGATTCTGGACAAGGTTCTTGCCGATCCCCGCTGGGATCTGAAATTCATCGGTATGCAGGTCATCATTGAGGGCTTGGCGCTGGCGGCTTTCAACACGATGCAGATGAGTGCCCGGGATCCGTTGTTGCGGCAACTGGTGGGTTATGTCATTCGGGACGAGGCCCGGCATGTGACGTTCGGGATCAACTACCTTGAGGAGTTTGTAAAGTCGCTCTCTGACGAGGAGAAAGAAGCGCGGGCGCTGTTTGCTTATGAAACCTGCGTGATTATGCGGGAGCGCCTTATTTCCACCGATGTTTTCGATCATTTTGGCTGGAATGCGGAAGAGGCCAGGGAGTATGTCCTGCAAGGCGAATTCATGAAGCGTTTCCGCAACCTGCTGTTTACCCGCGTGATGCCGAACCTGAAGAAAATCGGGTTGTTGACGGATAAAATCCGTCCGAAGTTTGAAGAGCTGGGGATTCTCCAGTTCGAAAATTTCGTGGATGACGGCGTGATCGATTGGGTTGCCCTGCAGAAGCCGCTACGGGAAAGCGTGGCGTCATAACGCCGGCAAGCCAAAATCGGTCGGCGTCTGTACACTTGCCTGCTTCCCAAGGAGGTAAGTGCATGACTACCCGCACGACTACCCGCATTGCCGTTTGTGGCGCTGGCGGCCGCATGGGTCGAGCCCTGATCGAGGCCGTTCAGGCGGCCTCCGGTGCCACGCTTGCCGCCGTTGTCGAGCGGCCGGATTCCACCTTGCTCGGTGCCGATGCCGGTGAGTTGGCGGGCGTCGGCAAGTTGGGCGTGCGGGTGGTCGGGTCGCTGGCCGAGGTGGTCGATGCTTTCGATGTCGCCATCGATTTCACCGCCCCGGCGGCCACCGAAGCCCACGTGGCGCTCGCGCGTCGAGCCGGCAAAAAACTGGTGATTGGCACCACCGGCTTGTCGGGCGCACAGCGGGCCGACTTGCAGGCGGCTGCCGGCGATACCGCCCTGGTTTACGCCGCCAACTACTCGGTAGGGGTAAATATCTCGCTCAAGTTGCTGGAGATGGCCGCGAAAACCTTCGGCGACAGCGTCGATATCGAGATTGTCGAGGCGCACCACCGCCACAAGGTGGATGCGCCGTCCGGCACCGCGCTGGCCATGGGCGAAGTCATCGCCGGTGCGCTCGGGCGGGATCTGCAAAAAGTCGCTGTCTATGGCCGCGAGGGGCACACCGGCGCGCGCGACCGCCAGACCATCGGCTTCGAAACCATTCGTGGTGGCGACATCGTTGGCGAGCACACCGTGATGTTTATCGGCGAAGGTGAACGGGTCGAAGTGCGGCATCTGGCCACCAGCCGCGCCAACTTCGCCAACGGCGCCGTGCGCGCTGCTGTCTGGGTGGCCGGGCAGGGCAAGGGTTTGTACGACATGCGGGACGTACTGGGGCTGCGGTAGGCGCTGTTTGCGCCGGCGCGAATCGAGGCTGATCCGCTTGCCGGCAGACCGATTCGGGGTGGCGGCAGGAGAGCTTTGCGCCTAGAATCCCGGACCCGGGGCGGGGCGTCTTCCCGGCACGGCCAGGCCCCATGATCAGACAGATTCACAAAGCGAGATGAAGCCGGCTTCATCTCGCTTTTTTGTGGTCAGCTATCTTTCAAAGTCCAAACGTCGGGATTCCCGGTGGACCCTGCAGCACCGCTGGCTGCGGGGAGGCTGCGCACAACCTTAAGTGGAGGTAGGTCCCTTGGCTGTTACACCCGCCCTGCTCGCACTCGAAGATGGCAGCCTGTTCCGCGGCGTCGCCCTGGGCGCCAGCGGGCAATCCGTCGGGGAAGTGGTATTCAACACCGCGATGACCGGTTACCAGGAGATCGTCACCGACCCGTCCTATGCCCGCCAGATCGTCACGCTCACGCACCCGCATATCGGCAATACCGGGGTGAACGATGAGGATGACGAGGCTGGCCGCGCCTGGTGTGCCGGGCTGGTGATTCGTGACGCCTCGCTGGTGGCATCGAGCTTTCGCGCGACACAGGATCTGTCGGGCTGGCTGCGGGCGCGCAACATCGTTGGCATCGCCGAGATCGATACCCGCCGCCTGACGCGCCTTTTGCGCGACAAGGGCGCCCAGAACGGCTGCGTCGTTGCCGGCGAACAGATCGACGAGCAGGCAGCTGTCGCCGTCGCCCGGGCGTTCCCGGGTTTGCAGGGTATGGACTTGGCGAAGGAAGTAACCTGCGCGACGGCTTACCGGTGGAACGAAGGCACCTGGCAGTTGGGTAAGGGCCACCGGCAGGCACCCGCACAGCAACCGTTCCATGTCGTCGCTTACGATTTCGGCGTCAAGCGCAACATCCTGCGCATGCTGGTCGATCGCGGCTGCAAGCTTACGGTGGTTCCCGCACAAACCACGGCTGCCGAGGTGCGTGCACTTCAGCCGGACGGCGTCTTTCTCTCCAATGGCCCCGGCGATCCGGCACCCTGCGATTACGCCATCGCCGCGATCCGCGAATTCCTGACCACCGACTTGCCGGTGTTCGGTATCTGCCTGGGCCATCAGTTGCTGGCGCTCGCTTCCGGCGCGCAGACCCTGAAGATGAAGTTCGGTCACCACGGCGCCAACCACCCGGTGCAGGTTCTGCACACCGGCCGCGTAATGATCACTGCGCAGAATCATGGTTTCGCAGTGAATGAGGCAACGTTGCCGGCGAACCTGCGCGTCACCCATCGCTCGCTGTTCGACGGCAGTAATCAGGGTATCCAGCGCACGGACCGGCCGGCGTTCAGTTTCCAGGGCCACCCGGAAGCCAGCCCCGGTCCGCACGAGGCCGACGTGTTGTTCGACCAATTCATTGAACTGATGCAAGCCCGCCGCCAAAGCCGGTAGAACACCATGCCGAAACGCACAGACATCAAGAGCATTCTCATCATCGGCGCTGGCCCGATCGTCATCGGCCAGGCTTGCGAGTTCGACTATTCCGGCGCCCAGGCCTGCAAGGCGCTGCGTGAAGAAGGTTATCGCGTCGTGCTGGTCAATTCGAATCCGGCGACGATCATGACTGACCCGTCGATGGCGGACGCGACCTACATCGAGCCGATTACCTGGCAGACCGTCGAGCGCATTATCGAAAAGGAGCGCCCGGATGCGCTGCTGCCGACCATGGGCGGCCAGACCGCCCTTAACTGCGCTCTGGATCTGGCGAAGCACGGTGTTCTGGAAAAATTCGGCGTGGAAATGATCGGTGCGCGCGCCGAGGCAATTCGCAAGGCCGAAGATCGTTCCCTGTTCGACAAGGCGATGAAGTCCATTGGTCTGGAGTGCCCGCGCTCGGCGCTGGCGCACAGCATGGAAGAGGCGCTGCAGGTCATTGATTCGATCGGTTTCCCCTGCATCATCCGCCCGTCCTTCACCATGGGCGGCTCCGGCGGCGGCATTGCCTACAACCGTGAGGAATTCGAAGAGATCTGCACGCGCGGCCTTGATTTGTCGCCAACCAGGGAGTTGTTGATCGACGAATCGCTGATTGGCTGGAAAGAATATGAGATGGAGGTCGTTCGCGATAAAAACGACAACTGCATCATCATCTGTTCGATTGAGAATTTCGATCCGATGGGCGTGCACACGGGTGATTCGATAACGGTTGCACCGGCGCAGACGCTGACCGACAAGGAATACCAGCTCATGCGCAATGCCAGTTGCGCGGTGCTGCGTGAGATCGGTGTCGAGACTGGCGGTTCCAATGTGCAGTTCGGCATTTCCCCGACTACCGGCCGCATGGTGGTGATTGAAATGAATCCGCGCGTATCGCGCTCTTCGGCGCTGGCATCCAAGGCCACCGGCTTTCCGATTGCCAGGATTGCAGCGAAGCTGGCTGTCGGCTACACGCTTGATGAGTTGAAGAACGAGATTACCCGTGGTGCAACGCCGGCTTCGTTCGAGCCATCCATCGATTACATCGTTACCAAGATCCCGCGCTTCAACTTCGAGAAGTTCAAGGGTGCCGATACCGTGCTCACCACCCAGATGAAGTCGGTGGGCGAGGTGATGGCCATTGGCCGCAATTTTCAGGAATCGGTGCAGAAGGCGCTGCGCGGCCTCGAAGTCGGTGCCGACGGCTTCAATCCGAAAGTCGATCTCGCCGCTGCCGATGCCCGCGAAGTGCTGAACAAGAATCTGCGCACGCCGGGGCCGGACCGCATCTGGTATATCGCCGATGCCTTTCGTGCCGGGTTCAGTTGCGACCAGGTGTTCGAGCTGACGAATATCGACCACTGGTTTTTGGTGCAGATCGAGCAGCTGGTAGCCATCGAACGCGGGCTGGAGGTTAAGGCCTCCATAATGAACGGCGGCGGCTCCGAGCAACCGGGCGTACTTTCCCTGATAAACAAGGCGGAAGTGTTTGCACTCAAGCGCAAGGGGTTTTCCGACAGTCGTCTGGCGGCGATCCTTGGTGTGAAAGAGGCAGAGGTGCGCGAGCACCGTCGCAGTCTCGGTGTGCACCCGACCTACAAGCGGGTCGATACCTGCGCCGCCGAATTTTCGACCAGCACGGCGTACATGTATTCGACCTATGACGAAGAGTGCGAAGCGAATCCGTCGACACGCGACAAGATCATGGTGCTTGGTGGCGGCCCCAACCGTATCGGCCAGGGCATCGAGTTCGACTACTGCTGTGTACACGCAGCGCTCGCCATGCGCGAGGATGGTTACGAGACCATCATGGTCAACTGCAACCCGGAAACGGTCTCCACCGATTACGACACCTCCGATCGCCTCTATTTTGAGCCGGTGACGCTGGAAGACGTACTCGAGATCGTGCGCATCGAGAAACCGAAGGGTGTGATCGTGCAGTTCGGCGGTCAGACGCCGCTGAAACTGGCGCGTGCCCTCGAAGCCGCTGGCGTGCCGATCATCGGTACCACGCCGGATGCGATCGACCGCGCCGAAGACCGTGAGCGCTTCCAGCAGATGGTCAACAAACTCGGGTTGAAGCAGCCACCGAATCGCACCGCGCGCTCGATCGAGGAAGGGGTGCAAGGGGCGGCGGAAATTGGTTACCCGTTGGTGGTGCGCCCATCTTACGTGCTGGGCGGTCGGGCGATGGAAATCGTCTACAACGAGGATGAGTTGCGCCATTACATGCGCACTGCCGTCAGTGTGTCGAACGACAGCCCGGTACTGCTTGATCGCTTTCTCGACGATGCCATTGAATGCGATGTTGACGCGGTCAGCGACGGCAAGCAGGTCGTGATCGGCGGCATCATGCAGCATATCGAACAGGCAGGTGTGCACTCCGGCGATTCTGCCTGCTCATTGCCGCCATACAATCTGCCGAACGATATTCAGGATCAATTGCGCGAGCAGTCGCGGCAGATGGCGCAGGAGCTGGGTGTCTGCGGTTTGATGAATGTGCAGTTTGCGGTCAAGGATGGCGTGGTGTATGTGCTGGAAGTGAATCCGCGTGCCGCGCGCACCGTTCCCTTTGTTTCCAAGTGCATCGGCGAGTCGCTGGCGAAAGTGGCGGCGCGCTGCATGGCCGGCCAATCGCTGGCTGCGCAGCAGTTCACCCGGGAAATTGTGCCGCAGTACTTCAGCGTGAAGGAATCGGTATTTCCGTTTGCCAAGTTTCCGGGTGTGGACCCGATACTTGGCCCGGAAATGAAGTCGACCGGCGAGGTGATGGGAGTTGGCAAAACATTTGGCGAGGCCTTCGCCAAGGCAACTCTCGGTGCCGGCGAGCGGATCCCCTTGGGTGGTTTGTGTTTTATCAGCGTGCGCGATGCCGACAAAAAGGCGGTTGTCCGGATCGCCCGCGAGTTGGTCGAGGCGGGCTTCCGGCTGATTGCTACCCGTGGTACTGCCCGGGTGCTTGGCGATGCCGGGATCCCGGTCGAGATCGTCAACAAGGTGATGGAGGGTCGGCCGCATGTCGTCGACATGCTGAAGAATGGCGAAGTTGCCCTCATCATCAACACCACCGAAGGCAAGCAGGCAACTGCCGACTCCTTCACGATTCGCCGCACCGCGCTGCAGAAGAAGGTGTTTTACACGACCACGATCGCTGCTGCCTCCGCCTTGGTGCAGGCATTGCGCAATCGAGCCGCCGTCGAAGTCCGCTGCCTGCAGGATTTGCACAAGGCATTGCGTAACGGGAGTCCGATCGCATGAGTACACCAACGCGTTACCCGATGACTGTCGCTGGCGCCGAGGCGCTGCGCGAGGAACTGCAACGGCTCAAGACCGTGGATCGGCAGCGCATTTCTGCCGCGATCGCCGAGGCGCGGGCGCATGGCGACCTGCGCGAGAACGCCGAGTACCACGCGGCGCGCGAGCAACAGGGCTTTGCTGAAGGGCGGGTTCAGGAAATCGAGATGAAACTCTCGAATTGCGTGGTCATCGACGTCAGCCGCATTGCCAAAACCGGCAAGGTGATTTTTGGCACGACCGTCGATATCGCCAATGTTGCGTCGGGTGAGCGCGTGACCTACACCATCGTTGGTGAAGATGAGGCCGACATCAAAGTGAACAAGATATCAAACACGTCGCCGATCGCCCGCGCGTTGATGGGCAAGGAAGAAGGCGATGTGGTGCCGGTGCAGACACCCGGTGGTGTCGTTGAATATGAAATTGAGGAAGTTCGCCACACATAGCAGGAAATGCGGCAGTCACGGTGTGTTCGCGTAGCGCACCGGATTCGACAGCTTCCTGTTCTGCTTTTTCGCCGCGCGATAAATCAGCGCGATACCGCCGATGGCGGTGATCAGCTCGCAGGCGCAGGCGGTCGGCAAGCTATCGAACACGGCGCGCCGTGCATCGCGATCTTCCGCGTGTACCTTCACCTTGATCAGCTCATGATCCTCAAGCGCCCGGTCGAGTTCGGCGAGCAGGGTTTCGGACAGTCCGCCGCCGCCAACCAGCACCACCGGCTTGAGGTGGTGGCCAATGCCACGGAAGTATTTTTTCTCGGCGGCGGACAGCGCCATGGCGAACTCCGGCAGGTAGCCCAAAGGGCGGCCATTCTAGCCGCGCTCACACTGCGCCCGTTAGTATGACTTTCCCGCTCCTGCCATATTCACGAACGGATGGACGACAGCCGTGTCTCGCTCCAAAAGCAGCTCCCGCTGGTTGCAAGAACACTTCAATGATCCTTATGTGCGTCAGGCGCAGGAGCAGGGCTACCGCTCGCGTGCGGTCTTCAAGTTGCTGGAAATACAGGAAAAAGACCGCCTCCTGCGCCCTGGCATGACGGTCATCGATCTCGGCGCTGCTCCGGGCAGCTGGTCGCAGGTTGCCGCCGGCCTCGTCGGCGTTAAAGGGCTGGTCATCGCCTCGGACATCCTGCCGATGGAGCCGCTGCCGGGGGTTCACTTCGTGTTGGGTGATTTTCGCGAGGAGGCTGTCTTTGCGGCGCTGCTGGCGGTGCTTGGCGATCGACAAGCCGACCTTGTTATCTCGGACATGGCCCCCAATATGTCAGGGGAGCGGTCGGTGGACCAACCGCGGGCGATGTATCTGGCGGAGCTGGCTCTGGAGCTTGCCCGTCGCGTGCTCCGGCCGGGCGGGGATTTGCTGGTAAAGACCTTTCAGGGTGAGGGCGTGGACGCCTATCGCAAGGAGATGCGGCAGTCTTTCCGCCAGTTGCTCGTGCGCAAGCCCGGTGCTTCCAGGGCCCGTTCCAGCGAGGTGTATTTGCTGGGGCGGGGGTTTGAAATGGTGTAACGTGACATATCCCCGCGTCGTCTGTTGGCGATGCGCGAATTTTCCGCAATTCGCGAGGCAAATCCCGTGAACGACATGGCCAAGAACCTGCTCCTGTGGGTCGTTATCGCTGCGGTGTTGCTCACCGTATTCAACAATTTGCGCGGCACCCAGGCACGCAATCCGGTGGTTGACTACTCCACCTTCATTGAGCAGGCCAAGGCGGGGCGTGTCGAGTCGATCACCATCGACGGCCAGGCCGTGCATGGCACCTACACGGATCAGTCGCGCTTCGATTCGGTCCTGCCGGCAGTTACGGACATCGACCTGATACCAACGCTGCTCGACAACAACGTACGTGTCGTTGGCACCGAGCCTGAGCGTCAGGGCTTCCTCACGCAGTTGTTCCTCGCCGTATTGCCGATTCTGATCATCATGGCAGTGTTCATGTTTTTCATGCGCCAGATGCAAGGTGGCGCTGGCGGTGGTCGCGGCGGTCCGATGACATTCGGCAAATCGCGCGCTCGCTTGTTGACGGAAGATCAGGTCAAGACGACCTTTCAGGACGTCGCCGGCTGCGACGAAGCGAAAGAAGAAGTAAAAGAGATTGTTGATTTTTTGCGCGATCCATCCAAATACACCAAACTTGGTGGCCGCATCCCGCGCGGCGTGTTGATGGTTGGCCAGCCCGGCACCGGCAAGACGCTGCTTGCCAAGGCAATTGCCGGCGAGGCGAAAGTGCCGTTCTTCTCGATCTCCGGCTCCGATTTTGTCGAGATGTTTGTCGGCGTTGGCGCTTCGCGCGTACGCGACATGTTCGAGCAGGCCAAGCGTCACGCGCCGTGCATCATCTTCATCGACGAGATCGACGCGGTCGGTCGGTCGCGCGGCGCGGGCTTGGGTGGCGGCCACGACGAGCGCGAGCAGACGTTGAACCAGTTGCTGGTCGAAATGGACGGCTTCGATCCGAATGACGGCGTCATCGTTATCGCGGCGACCAACCGTCCGGACGTGCTCGATTCAGCGCTGCTGCGCCCGGGCCGTTTCGATCGCCAGGTAACGGTCGGGCTGCCGGATGTGCGCGGTCGCGAGCAGATACTCAAGGTGCACATGCGTAATGTGCCGATTGCCGAGGATGTCAATGCGTCGCTCATTGCCCGTGGCACGCCGGGGTTTTCCGGCGCCGATCTGGCCAACCTGGTGAACGAGGCGGCGTTGTTTGCAGCGCGTTCCGATCGCAAGACGGTTGGTCAGCGGGAATTCGAGCTCGCCAAGGACAAGATCCTGATGGGCACCGAACGCCGGACCATGGTGATGAGCGAAGACGAGAAACGGCGCACTTCGTATCATGAGGCGGGCCACGCGATCGTGGGCCGCGTGGTACCGGAGCACGATCCGGTCTACAAGGTTTCGATCATTCCGCGCGGTCCCGCGCTCGGCGTCACCATGTATTTGCCGGAAGAAGACCGCTACTCGATCAGCAAGCGTCAGTTGGAGAGCCGTATCAGCGTGATGTTTGGCGGTCGCATCGCCGAAGAAATCGTCGACGGTGTTGATGGTGTCACCACTGGCGCGTCGAACGATATCCAGCGTGCGACGGAAATGGCGCGCAGCATGGTCACCAAGTGGGGTCTGTCGGAAAAAATGGGCCCGTTGATGTACGAAGAAGACGAAGGAGAGGTCTTTCTTGGTCGCTCCGTGACGCAGCGCAAGAGCATCTCCGATGAGACTGCGGTGGAAATCGATCGCGAAGTGCGCGCCATTATCGATCGTTGCTACGCACGCGCGGAACAGATACTGCGCGCACATCGCGAGAAGCTCGACACCATGTCGGAGGCGTTGATGCAGTACGAAACCATCGATGCCGATCAGATCGATGACATCATGAACGGCGTCAAGCCGCGCGCACCGAAAGGCTGGACCGACACGCCCGGTGGTCCGGGTGGCGGTGCGGTTGCGACGGCGGTCGAGACTGCCATCGACAAGCCTGCCGGGCCGATCGGCGGGCCGGCCAGTCAGGCCTGACGCGGTAGGTTTCCTGAGCGGGCTCCTTGAACGGGGCCCGCATTTTTTCGGCCAACGATCCGGCAGAGGCACTCATGCGGCGCAACCTGCGTTGCGGCAACCGTGACCTCGACCTCTCGCGCCCGCGCGTGATGGGCATCCTCAATGTCACGCCCGACTCGTTTTCCGATGGCGGCCGCTTCACTACGCCGGATGCTGCGCTCGTGCAGGCGCGCCGCATGGTGGACGAAGGCGCGGCGCTCATTGATGTGGGTGGCGAGTCCACGCGGCCAGGTGCACGCCCGGTCAGTGTCCATGAAGAGCTTGATCGCGTTGTGCCAGTGGTCGAGCGCATTGTCCGCGAACTTGATACGTGTGTGTCGGTCGACACCGGCACGCCAGAGTTGATGCGCGCAGCCGCTGCGGCTGGCGCCCACCTGCTCAATGATGTCCGCGCCCTGCGTCGCGACGGCGCACTCGTGGCGGCGCGCGATACGGGCTTGCCGATATGCTTGATGCATATGCAGGGCGAACCCGGCGCGATGCAGCAATCGCCGCATTACGATGATGTGGTGGTTGAGGTGAGCGACTTCCTGCGCCAGCGTATCGCTGCTTGCGTCGAGACCGGTATCGGTTACGATCGGTTGCTGATCGATCCGGGCTTCGGTTTCGGCAAGACGTTCACGCATAATCTGCAGTTGTTGCGCCGGCTCGATGAACTGTCGTCATTGGGCGTTCCGGTGCTCGCCGGGGTGTCGCGCAAGTCGATGATTGGTCGCGCGCTCAACGACGGGCGAGCCGATCGCCCGGTTGCCGGCCGTCTGTATGGCTCGCTGGCGGCGGCCGTGATCGCGGCGATGAAGGGCGCGACCATCCTGCGTGTGCATGATGTCGCGGCCACAGTTGACGCGCTCGCAGTGGTTGCGGCGCTGACAGGGGAAACTTTGTAATGACCAAAAGATATTTCGGTACCGACGGCATTCGTGGTCGCGTCGGTGAGCCGCCGATCACTCCGGATTTTGTTCTCAAGCTGGGCTGGGCCGCCGGCAAGGTGTTTCAGGAGCGCGGCAAGTCGAAAATCCTGATTGGCAAGGACACCCGTATTTCCGGCTACATGTTCGAGTCGGCACTGGAAGCCGGGTTGGTTGCTGCCGGTGCCGATGTGCGCCTGCTCGGGCCGATGCCGACGCCCGCAATTGCTTACCTGACCCGAACTTTTCATGCGCAGGCAGGTATCGTCATCTCTGCTTCGCACAATGCGTTCGACGATAACGGCATCAAGTTTTTCTCCGGCGAAGGACGGAAGCTGGCGGATGAAATCGAGCACCGTATTGAGTACATGCTTGATGAGCCGATGGTCACCGTGCCGTCGGCTCGGCTCGGTAAAGCTGTGCGGGTGGAAGGTGCGCGCGGCCGCTATATCGAATTCTGCAAATCAACCGTACCGCTCGGGCTGAATCTTTCCGGGCTGCATATCGTCGTGGATGGCGCCAATGGTGCCTGTTACAACACGGCCCCTGATGTTTTCGACGAGCTTGGTGCGCGCGTTACCAAGATCGCCACCGAACCGGACGGCTACAATATCAATCGCGATTGCGGCTCAACGTATCCGGCTGCCCTGCAGGCAAAAGTGCGTGAGACCGGTGCCGATCTCGGCATTGCGCTCGATGGCGATGGCGATCGCTTGATCATGGTTGATCGTCATGGCGAGGTGGTCGATGGCGACGAGCTGCTTTACATCATTGCGCATGACAGGCACGCACGCGGCGTACTCGGCGGCGGCGTGGTTGGCACGTTGATGAGCAACTTCGGATTTGAACTGGCAATGCGTGCGCTCGGCGTACCTTTCGTGCGCGCCAATGTCGGCGATCGTTATGTGATGGCGGAATTGGAATCGCGCGGCTGGTTGTTGGGCGGCGAATCCAGTGGCCACATTGTTTGTCTCGACAAGACGAGTACCGGTGACGGCACGGTCTCGGCATTGCAGGTCCTGGCGGCGTTGACGCGCAGTGGCCAGACGCTCGACGAGGCCCGGCGCGGCATGCACAAGCTGCCGCAGGTGATGATCAATGTCCGGGCGCCGCGTGATGCGGCCAGTCGGGCCGCCGTGCAGTCGGGAGTTGCCGAGGTGGAGGCCAGGCTCGCCGGGCGCGGCCGGGTATTGCTGCGCCCTTCCGGCACCGAACCCGTGGTGCGGGTCATGGTCGAGGGTGAGGACGGGGTTCTGGTTGAGGAGCTCGCCCGCTGGCTGGCAGGCAGGGTGGCCGAATCGGCCTGAGTCTGTGCAGCGCGGTTGGCTTCCTGCAGGGTACCGGCTAACATTGCGCTCCCTTTTTGGGGCGCTTCTTTTGAGGTGTCCTTCGGGGTGATTGGCCAGGGGGATTATGGTGCAGCAAGGTACGCGCCGCCCGCTGGTGGCCGGCAACTGGAAAATGCATGGCAGTGAAGCGCAGGCCCGGAGCCGGGTCCGGATGCTGCTGGCCGGCTCGGCCGGCCTGACCTGTGATGTTCTGGTCGCGCCGCCGTGCCTGCACATTCCGGCGGTTGCGGAAATATTACGCGGATCGTCGATAGGCGTTGCGTCCCAAGATGTCAGCGAACACCCTGCCGGCGCGTTCACGGGCCAGATATCGGCGGCGATGCTGCATGACGCCGGTTGCGCAGCGGTGATCGTTGGCCACTCCGAGCGTCGCGCACATGCAGGCGAGACCGATGTGCAGGTTGCCGGTAAGTTTGTTGCCGCGCGTGCGGCGCAGCTTGTACCGATACTTTGTGTCGGCGAGACACTGGCAGAGCGGGATGCCGGCGTTACTGCTGCGGTGGTTATCCGCCAATTGGATGCGGTGTTGTTACGGGTTGGCGCAGAAGATTTTGCCGGTGCCGTGGTTGCCTATGAGCCGATCTGGGCGATTGGCACCGGGCGCAATGCGGCGCCCATGCAGGCGCAGGAAGTTCACGCATTGCTGCGTGCCCGGCTTGCGCAACAGGATGCAGGACTTGCCGCTGCGACCCGGATCATTTACGGCGGCAGCGTGAGGGCGAGTAACGCACGGGTGTTATTCGAGATGCCGGATATTGATGGTGGTTTGGTGGGCGGTGCGTCGCTGGATGCCCGCGAGTTTCTCGAAATTTGCGCATCCGCGCGCTAACAGGTAATTGAAGATGGAAGTTGCGATTCTGGTTGTGCATGTACTTTTGTCCTTGGCCCTCATCGGCTTGATTCTCCTGCAGCAGGGCAAGGGTGCTGATGCGGGCGCGTCATTCGGTTCCGGCGCGTCGCAGACTGTTTTTGGCGCTGCCGGTTCGGCAACATTCCTCACGCGCACCACGAAATGGCTGGCGATTTTTTTCTTCTCCACCAGTCTGGGGTTGGCTTACCTTGCGAGGGTCGCTTCGGAAGCGCAGAATGGCGCCCTCGTTTCGGAGGTGTCCGCACCGGCTGCGGCAACCGGCGACGTGCCGGCGGCCCCGGCTTCCTCGCCGGCCCTTGCTGTGCCGGCCGCCGATGTGCCTGCCGCACCGGCTACGAATTCGGCACCGACGGACAAGCAGACCGGTAAATAAGCGTTTTTAAGCCCAGGTGGTGAAATTGGTAGACACGCTACTTTGAGGGGGTAGTGGCGCAAGCCGTGTCGGTTCAAGTCCGACCCTGGGCACCATGCATTTTTCGTATTTTTGCGGTGTTTCCCGCGTTGACAGTAAGGGGGTGCCACCCTATAGTCGGCGCCCGGTTTTGATGCGGGGTGGAGCAGCCTGGTAGCTCGTCGGGCTCATAACCCGAAGGTCGTTGGTTCAAATCCAGCCCCCGCTACCAACCTGGGTCTTGGCAAAGATCCGCTGCACGTTGTGCAGGAAAAGCCCCCCTGCGGGGTTTTTTGCCAGGTGGTTTCGCGTAGCGGTCCACCTTCAGGCTTCGTTCGCGAAATGGGCCTTGCAGGCCCTTTTTTTTTGTTTTTTATGGCCTGGGATGCAGTGCGGTCTGGAATTTGATGCGCCGGGCAAGGCGCAGGAGCAGCGGTTGACCAGCAAGCGCGACCTCAAGACCCTGCTCGAGCCGGCCGTGGGTGTGCTCGGGTTCGAGTTGTGGGGGATTGAGTACCTGGTCCGCGGTCGGCATCGTCTGCTGCGGATATACATCGATGGGCCCGAGGGCGTAACGGTCGATGATTGTGCAGCGGTGAGCCATCAGGTAAGTGGCGTGCTGGACGTCGAGGATCCGATTGATGGCGAATACACGCTGGAAGTCTCCTCGCCCGGTCTCGACCGTGTACTGTTCGAGCCGGCGCAATACGCCCGTTATGTCGGCGGCCTGCTCGTGTTGCGGCTACAGGCTCCGGTTTCAGGACGCCGCCGTTTCCGCGGCCGCCTGGTTTCGGTGAGTGATGAAGGCGTCGTGCTGGCGCTTGATGATGGCGGCGAACAGGCATTTGCCTTCGCGGGTATCGACAAGGCGCAGATCGAGCCGGAGTTTCCCAATAACAAGCGGTAATGCCGGGAAGGCATTGCCGGAAACAACGATAGCGATGGGCACAAGGCGATGGGCAAAGAGATTCTCCTCGTAGCTGAAACCGTCTCCAACGAGAAAGGCGTCGACCGTGACGTCATCTTCGAAGCCATTGAGGCAGCCCTTGCGGCGGCCACGAAAAAGCGCTTCCGCGAGGCAGACGTCGAAATTCGCGTGGCGATCGACCGGAAGACGGGCGAGTACAAGTCTTATCGCGTCTGGCGCGTCGTTGTCGATGAGGAGCTGTTTGAGTTCGGCCATCAGTTGACGCTGGACGAAGCCCACGAAAAGGATCCGGCGCTGAAGATCGGCGACATCTGGGAAGAGGAAATCGAGTCGGTCGAGTTCGGCCGCATCGGTGCCCAGACCGCCAAGCAGGTGATCGTGCAGAAGGTGCGCGAGGCTGAGCGAGCCCAGATTGTCGAGCAGTTCCGCAATCGCATCGGCACGCTGGTGATCGGTACTGTCAAGAAGGTGACACGCGACAACGTCATTCTCGATCTTGGCTCCAATGCCGAGGCGCTGATGCCCCGTACCGAGATGTTGCCCCGCGAAGTGTTCCGTACCAATGATCGTGTGCGGGCCGTCCTTTACGCGATCAATACCGAAAATCGCGGCCCGCAGTTGATGATTTCGCGCACCAATCCGCAAATGCTGGTTGAGCTGTTCAAGATTGAGGTGCCGGAAATCGGCGAAGAGCTCATCGAGATCAAGGGCGCTGCGCGCGATCCGGGCGTGCGCGCCAAGATCGCCGTGAAATCCAATGATCAGCGCATCGACCCTCAGGGTGCATGTATTGGCATGCGCGGTTCGCGCGTCCAGGCTGTTTCCAGCGAGCTTGGCGGCGAGCGTGTCGATATCGTGCTGTGGGACGACAATCCGGCACAGTTTGTCATCAACGCCATGTCGCCGGCCGAGGTTTCCTCTATTGTCGTTGATGAGGATCGCCACGCGATGGATATCGCCGTGGAAGAAGATCAGCTCGCCCAGGCCATTGGCCGCGGCGGCCAGAATATCCGCCTCGCCAGCGAGATGACGGGTTGGGAATTGAATGTGATGACACTCGACGACGCCAACGCCAAGCAGGCAACCGAATCCGAGTCGGTGGTTCAGGTGTTCATGAAGGATCTGGATGTCGATGAGGAAGTCGCCCAGGTGCTCGCCGAGGAAGGTTTCAGCACACTGGAAGAAATTGCCTATGTGCCGCTCGAGGAAATGCTCGCCATTGAGGGCTTCGACGAGGATATCGTCAACGAGTTGCGTCAGCGTGCCAAGGATGCGCTGATCACCCGCGCGCTGGCCTCCGAAGAAAAGCTGGAAGGCTCTGAGCCGGCCGAGGATCTGCTCTCTATGCCGGGTATGGATCGCGCGATGGCGTTTGCCCTTGCCGCAAGGGGCGTACGCACGATGGAAGAGTTGGCCGAGCAGGCGATCGACGATATTCGTGATGTCGAGTCCATGACTGAAGAGCGCGCCGCCTCCCTGATCATGGAAGCGCGCAAGCCCTGGTTTGCTGCGCAGCAAGGTTAAGGTGTCGGTGGCACAGAGATATCGCTGTTGATGAGACGCCGACGGCAAATTTGTCGCGGTGATGGCATGACGAACGGAGATTGAGCATCGGTATGGCAGAGGTAACCGTCAGGCAGCTGGCAGATAAGCTGAACGTCGCGGCGGAAACGCTGTTGACGCAGATGCGCGACGCCGGCCTTTCGCATTCCTCGGCTGACGAGGGTGTGTCCGATACCGAGAAGGAGCAGTTGCTGGGGTATCTCAAGCGCGCCCACGGCAAGGATGAGGGGGAATCCAGGCGCATCACGCTGAAGCGCAAGGAAAACACCACCATCAAGACTGCGAGTGCGTCGACTGGTCGGACCAAGACGGTTGAGGTTCAGGTCAAGAAAACCCGCACCTACATCAAGCGCGGTGATCTGGAGACGAAAGCTGCCAGCGAAGAGGCGCAACGCATCGCCGAAGAGGAGGCTCGGCTTGCGGCGGAGCACTCGGCGCGGGATGCCGAAGAAAAGGCCAGGCGTGATGCCGAAGAGAAGGCGCGTCGCGACGAGGATGATCGTCGCCGCAAGTCATCGGCGCCCGCGAGTCTCGACACGGTCGAGGTCGCGCATCGCCACAAGGTGATCAAGGTTCCGCACCACACAACTGAAGCCGCCCGTCAGGCCACTGAAAAGGCGGCAAAGCTGGAAGCCGAAGAGCGCAAGAAGCGGGAAGAAGTCGAGGTGCGTCGGCGCCAGAATGCCGGTGTGCTGAAAGAGGCCGAGGAGAAGGCGGCCAAGGAAACGGTTGAGCGTGCCCAGCGTCTTGCCGAGGAATTGGCGCACCGCACTGATGTGGCACCGGCTCCGGGTGACGAGGAGTCCTCGACGATTGCTGCCGGCATTGTCGCGCGAGCCTTCGAGCAGAGCATCGAGGAGGAGGCGCACAATCTCAAGAAGGACAACAAGAGCAAGCTGATTGGCAAGCGCCGCAAACAGACGCAGAAAATGGCGTTCGAAGGAACGCTCAAGAGCTCCTTCCATAAGGGGCATGCATTCGAGAAGCCGACAGCGAAAATGGTTTACGAAGTCGAAATTGGTGAGGCAATCACAGTTGGCGAGCTCGCACAAAAGTTGTCAATGAAGGTGGGCGAGTTGATCAAGGCCCTGATGAAAATGGGCGAGATGGTCACCGTCAACCATATTCTTGATCAGGCAACTGCCGTCCTCGTTGTCGAGGAGCTTGGCCACAAGGCGAAGCTTGTCAGTGCCAACGCAGTCGAGGAAGCGCTCGTCGAATCGATCAACCGTGAAGCGGCACCGATGCCGCGCGCGCCGGTGGTTACTATCATGGGTCATGTCGATCACGGCAAGACTTCACTGCTCGATTACATTCGCCGCACGAAGGTTGCGGCTGGCGAAGCGGGTGGCATCACACAACATATTGGCGCCTACCACGTTGATACCGGCCACGGCATGATCACTTTCCTCGATACGCCGGGTCATGCTGCGTTTACCGCGATGCGCGCGCGTGGGGCATCGGCAACGGATATCGTCATCATTGTTGTTGCTGCTGACGATGGCGTCATGCCGCAGACGATTGAGGCAATCAACCATGCCCGTGCTGCTGGCGTGCCGTTGATCGTTGCCATCAACAAGATGGATAAGCCTTCCGCCGATCCGGAGCGGGTGCGCTCCGAGTTGACGCAGCAGAGCGTTGTGTCCGAAGAGTGGGGCGGCGATACGCAGTTTGTGCCGGTTTCTGCACATACGGGCGCCGGCATCGATAAGCTGCTCGACGCCATCCTGATCCAGGCTGAAGTGCTCGAGCTGAAAGCCGTGCCGGTTGGGCCGGCCGAAGGCGTCGTGGTCGAATCGCGTCTCGACAAGGGTCGTGGTCCGGTCGCATCGCTGTTGATTCAACAGGGCGAATTGCATCCCGGCGACATGGTGCTCGCCGGGCAGTATTACGGCCGTGTGCGCGCTATGAATGACGAACACGGTCGCCCGCTGAAGGTGGCCGGCCCGTCGATTCCGGTGGAAATACTCGGCCTCGCCGGCGTGCCGGAGGCGGGTGACAAGATGATGGTGGTGCCGGACGAACGGCGCGCGCGCGAAGTGGCGCAGCACCGCATCGAGAAGGACCGGACGTCGCGCATGGCACGGCAGCAGTCGTCCAAGCTCGAGAATATTTTTGCCAACATGGGTGTAGCCGAGAAGCCGACCGTCAATATCGTGCTGAAGACAGACGTGCGTGGTTCACTTGAGGCGCTGATGGGTGCGATGCACGATCTTGGCACTGATGAGGTGAAGGTCAACATCGTTTCTAGCGGTGTGGGTCCGATTACCGAGTCCGACGTCAATCTGGCGATAACTTCCCGTGCTGTCGTACTTGCCTTCAATGTGCGCGCCGACAGTACCGCCAAGAAGCTGTGTGAGCGTGAAGGCATCGACCTGCGCTATTACAGCGTCATCTACGAGATGATTGACGACGTCAAGGCAGCCATGAGTGGTCTGCTGGCACCGGAGCGGCGTGAGACGATTCTCGGTATTGCCGAGGTGCGCGAAGTGTTCCGATCCTCGAAGTTCGGCGATGTCGCCGGCTGCATGGTGGTCGAGGGTATGGTGTACCGCAATCGACCGATTCGCGTATTGCGTCAGGATGTTGTGGTCTTCCAGGGCGCGCTCGAGTCGCTGCGCCGCTTCAAGGATGATGTTGCCGAAGTGCGTGCCGGTATGGATTGCGGTATCGCCGTGCGCGGTTACAACGATGTTCGCGCTGGCGACAAGATCGAAGTGTATGAAGTCAAGGAAATTGCCCGGACACTGTAATGGCGGCGATGTCATGCATGCCATTTCTTCGAGCTGATCCGCGAGTTGAATCATGACCCACGACTTCCTCCAGCGCCCCGGTTCCAGTCGCCCGCAACGCGTCGGCGACGAGGTGCAAAGAGAGCTCGCGCGGTTGCTGCAGTTTGAGGTCAAGGATCCGCGGCTTGGCATGGTCACGATCACCAGTGTTGAGGTGGCGAAAGACCTTTCCTACGCCGATGTCTGGTACACCGTACTCAAGGGTGAGCCGGAAAATTCACAGAAGGCATTGGACAGCGCGGCGGGTTTTCTGCGGACGCAGATCGGCCGTGCGATCAAATTCCGGATGACGCCGCACCTGCGGTTTCGCTTCGATGAGGCGCCATCCCGTGGCATTGCCATGTCAGAGCTGATCGACAAGGCGCGCGCGGAGGATCGTCAGATCGTTGCGCGGCATGATGACGATGCCGTCGACAGCACGGAATCGGCCAAGACAAAACCGGTTTACGATGGTGACGACTGACGCTCAACCGCGTCGCCGCCGTCGTCCGGTAAATGGCGTGCTGGTATTGGATAAGCCTGCGGGCATGACCTCCAATGCAGCGCTGCAACGCGTCAAGTGGTTGTTCGGTGCCGCAAAGGCCGGGCATACCGGTAGCCTCGATCCACTTGCCACCGGCGTGTTGCCGCTGTGCTTCGGGGAGGCCACCAAGTTTTCGCAATACCTGCTTGATGCCGACAAGGTTTATCGCGCCACAGCGCGCCTGGGCATCGTCACAGACAGCGGTGATGCCGACGGCAAGGTGATCGCCGAGCATCCGGTGCCGGCGATCGAGCGGGTGGCATTTGAAGTGCTGTTAAGACAATTTACCGGCGAGATATCGCAGGTGCCCTCGATGTTTTCGGCGCTGAAGCAAAATGGCCGGCCACTGTATGAGCTGGCGCGACAGGGTGTGACGGTTGCGCGTGAGGCGCGCAGGGTGCATGTGAGTCGGCTGGTTCTTGAGGCGTTCGATGCGCCGACATTCACCATCGAGGCGCACGTCAGCAAGGGCACCTATATCCGCAGTCTGGCCGAGGACATTGGCCAGGCGCTCGGCTGTGGTGCGCATGTGACGGCGTTGCGGCGGTTGGCAGCCGGCCAATTCACGTTGGCGCAGGCGATAACCCTCGCAGATGTGGAGCGGGTGGCCGGGGCAGCGGGCGAAGAGGGGTTGGACCGGTTGTTGCTGGCGCCCGAAGCGGCCCTGGATGGATGGCCGGCAGTCACGCTGTCACCGGAAAGCGCGTACTATATGCGCCGCGGTCAGGCGGTCCGGGCGGGAGAGCCGGTCATTTCTCCGGGCACGAAAGTGGCCATGTATGAGAATTCAGGTGAGGGGCGCAGGATTTTCCTCGGAGTTGGTGAAATCAGTGACGACGGACACGTAGCGCCCCGTCGTTTGGTGAATACCGGGTAACAAAAGTGCCGGCTGCTGCAGTGATGCGCGGCAGTACGGTTTAAAACATGTGCATCGACGGAGCAACAACATGTCTCTTACTGCAGAAGCAAAAGCAAAGGTCGTCCAGCAGTTTCAACGCAAGGACGGCGACACTGGGTCACCGGAAGTGCAGGTTGCGCTGCTGTCAGCGCAAATCGACCACCTCCAGGGTCACTTCAAGGATCACGTCAAGGATCACCACTCACGTCGTGGTCTGATCCGCATGGTCAACCAGCGCCGCAAGCTGCTTGATTATCTGGCGCGCACCGACGAGGCCAGTTACCAGAAACTCATCCAGACGCTCGGCTTGCGCCGTTGAGGACTGCGTTCGCTCGAACGCAGTAGCGACAGGATCAGGGCGCGAGCGCTTTTCCAACCTGTGGAAAAGCCCGCGCCCTTTTTCTTTTCTGTCTGTCGCCTGACGCCGTGATTGTCACCACGATATCCCAAAAGTGAAATGAAGGAAGAAAAAGCAATGTTCAACAAAGTCCGCAAGGAGTTTCAGTACGGCGCACAAAAAGTCGTCCTGGAAACCGGTTATATCGCCCGCCAGGCAACGGCGGCGGTGATGACCACCATCGGTGATACCACCGTGCTGGTGACGGTCGTGGCGAAGAAGGAAGCGAAGCCCGGCCAGGATTTCTTTCCGCTGACTGTCGACTACCAGGAGCGTACCTACGCGGCCGGCCGTATTCCGGGCGGTTTCTTCAAGCGCGAAGGGCGTCCGACCGAGAAGGAAACGCTCACCTCCCGTTTGATTGATCGCCCGATTCGCCCGCTGTTCCCGGAGGGCTTCAAGAATGAAGTCCAGGTTATCGCCACGGTGATGTCTGCCGACAAGGACAACGACCCGGATATCGCTGCGTTGCTGGGCGCCTCTGCGGCGCTGACGCTGGCCGGCATCCCTTTCCAGGGCCCGATCGGTGCCGCGCGCGTTGGTTACCGCAACGGTGAGTACATCCTCAACCCGACATACACGCAACTGGCTGAATCCGATCTTGACCTTGTCGTTGCCGGCACTGCCGACGCAGTACTGATGGTTGAATCGGAAGCCAAAGAGCTGAGCGAAGACGAAATGCTTGGCGCCGTGCTGTTCGGTCATACGGAAATGCAGGTCGCGATCAAGGCGATCAATGAGCTGGCCGCCCAGGCCGCCAGACCGAAGTGGAACTGGCAGGCGCCGGCAGAAAACGAAACGCTGAAGGCCCAGATTGATTCCAATTTTGCCGCCGCGATTTCTGCTGCGTACCTGATCACCGACAAGCAGAAGCGCTACGAAACCCTCGGCGTATTGCGTACGCAGGCTATCGCGCAGTTCTCCGGTGAGGAAGAAGGCAAACCGAAGGCCGACGAAGTGAAGGAGGTGTTTGGCAACCTGGAATACACCATGGTTCGCCGTAACATTCTCGACGCCAAGCCGCGTATCGACGGCCGTGACAGCAAGACCGTTCGCCGCATCTTCATTGAGGCCGGCTCGCTTGGCAGGGCGCACGGCTCGGCGATATTCACCCGCGGTGAAACGCAGGCCATCGTTGTTGCCACGCTCGGTTCGATGCGTGATGCGCAGATGATCGAAGGGCTTGCCGGCACGCGTAACGATCGCTTCATGCTGCATTACAACTTCCCCCCGTACTCGGTAGGCGAAACCGGCCGCGTCGGCACGCCGAAGCGTCGCGAAATCGGTCATGGTCGTCTCGCCCGGCGCGGTGTTGCCGCTGTGCTGCCGGCTGAAGATGTCTTTCCGTACGCTATCCGCGTGGTATCCGAGATCACCGAGTCGAACGGTTCGTCCTCGATGGCGTCGATCTGCGGTTCATCGCTGGCGCTGATGGATGCGGGTGTGCCGCTGAAGGCACCGGTAGCCGGCATTGCCATGGGCCTGGTGAAGGAAGGCGAGCGCTTCGCGGTACTCTCCGACATTCTCGGTGATGAAGATCACCTCGGCGACATGGACTTCAAGGTGGCCGGCACCACCCGGGGCGTTACCGCCCTGCAGATGGACATCAAGATCACCGGCATCACCGAAGAGATCATGGAAGTTGCGCTCAACCAGGCACGCGAAGGTCGGATCCACATTCTGGGCGAGATGAACAAAGTGCTGGCGAGCCCGCGCGCCGAACTGAGTGCCAACGCACCCACCTTCGTGCAGATGAAGATCAATCCCGACAAGATTCGCGATGTGATTGGCAAGGGTGGTGCGACCATCCGCGCAATCTGCGAAGAAACCGGCGCCACCATCGATATCAACGACGATGGCACCGTGCGCATTTACGGCGAGACCAAAGAATCAGCCGATGCTGCGGTCAAGCGCGTTGAAGGCGTGACGGCGGAAGCCGAGATCGGCGCGATCTACGAAGGCAAGGTGGTGCGGATTGTCGATTTCGGCGCTTTCGTGCAGATCATGCCGGGCGTTGATGGCTTGCTGCACATCTCGCAGATTTCCGACGAGCGGGTCAATGCCGTTACCGATTTTCTCTCGGAAGGCCAGATGGTGAAAGTAAAGGTACTGGACGTGGACAACCGCGGCCGCATCAAACTGTCGATGAAGGAAGCGAAGGAGGCATAAGCTCCGGCGCTTTTTCTTGCTGGTATTGGGTGATGGAAAGGGGCCGCAAGGCCCCTTTTTTGCCCGCGCGTTTTGCCTGCACGCTGCCGATGGCGCGTTGCCGGCAACCCTCAAGGCTGCAACTGGATTGCCCCGTTCACCGACACCGTGATTTCACTGTTGCCGGCCGCAAGCTCCTGTGCCGGCACCGCATCAACAGCCATCGCCATAGATGCCGCGCGATACTTCGGCATGGGCATCGGCCCGCCGCCGCCTGTGTTGATATTGAGATTGACTGATTTCCATGTTCGCGCGCCCATCGATTTGGTGATGATGTCGGCGCGGGTACGGAATGCCTTGAGTGCGGCATCAATCAGACGATTCTCGGTGGCGGTTATCGTGTCTGGTGACGGCACGAAACCGATACCGGCGAGCTGCATGCTGCCGGTAATTTTTGCAATGGCCCGGGAGGCGGCCTCGAAATCCTTGCTTTCGACCCGCAGTTCGGCGCGGGTACGCCAGCCGGTCAGTTTGTTTTTGACATCATAAATTGGCCAGGTTGACTGTGCTCCGCTTTCGATCTTCACACCGGGGAATTCGTGCACGAGCCGGACGCCCTGATTCAACGTGTGGTTTACCTCGGCAGCGAGCGTGGCGGCATTCGCATTGCTTGTCTCAATGAACAGTGTCGCTGTAAGCAGATCGTTCGCCACTTCGGTACGGGCATCGGCCTGCAGATTGACGACGTCGTAGTTCAGTGGCTCGGCGCTGGCGCCCATGCTCGCGCCGAGAATGAGCGCGACGGCAAATAGTTGCTTCATGGTCTGATCCTCACTTGTTCAGCCGCTGCTCGATCAGGTCACTGACCACCGACGGGTCTGCCAGTGTGGACGTGTCGCCCAGCGCATCAATTTCATTGGCGGCGATCTTGCGCAGGATTCGCCGCATTATTTTTCCGGAACGCGTTTTTGGCAGGCCGGGTGCAAACTGGATGATGTCGGGTCTGGCGATGGCACCGATTTCCTTCGCCACGAACGCGGCAAGCTCCTTGCGCAATTCATCTGTAACGACAACGCCTTTCATCAGGGTGACATAACAGTAGATTCCCTGGCCTTTGATGTTGTGCGGGTAGCCGACGACGGCGGCCTCGGCGACATTGGGATGCAGTACCAGCGCACTTTCCACTTCCGCCGTGCCTAGGCGATGACCGGAGACATTCAACACATCATCGACCCGGCCGGTGATCCACCAGTAACCGTCTTCGTCGCGGCGGGCTCCGTCGCCGGTGAAATATTTCCCCTTGTAGGTGGAGAAATAGGTGTCGATGCAGCGTTGGTGATCGCCGTACACACTGCGGATTTGTCCCGGCCAACTGGCGGTAATGACCAGATTGCCGCTGACTGCACCGTGCAAAATATTGCCTTCGCCGTCGACCAGTTCGGGTTTGACGCCGAAAAACGGCAGCGTAGCCGAGCCGGGCTTCAGCGTGAAGGCCCCCGGCAGCGGTGCGATCATCGCGCTGCCGGTTTCCGTTTGCCACCAGGTATCGACAATGGGGCAGCGGCCATCACCGACTACACGGTGATACCACTCCCAGGCCTCCGGATTGATCGGCTCACCGACCGAACCGATCAATCGCAGTGACGAGCGCTTTGTTTTTTTCACCGGCTCATCGCCGAGTGCCATCAGTGCGCGCAATGCCGTGGGTGCGGTATAGAAAATATTTACCTGATATTTGTCGATCACCTGCCAGAAACGTGAGGCATCCGGATAAGTTGGCACGCCTTCAAACATCAGCGTGATGGCGCCGTTGGCCAGCGGCCCGTAGACGATATACGAGTGGCCGGTAACCCAGCCGACATCGGCCGTACACCAGAAAACTTCACCCTCGTGATAATCGAAGATGTACTTGTACGTCATTGTCGCCTGCAGCAAATAGCCGGCGGTGGTATGCAGAACGCCCTTGGGTTTTCCGGTGGAGCCAGAGGTATACAGAATAAACAGGGGGTCTTCTGCCTGCATGCGTTCCGGCGCGCAAACGACGGATGCCTGTGCGCTGTGCTCGTGGTACCAGATATCGCGTTCCGGGTACCAGGCAATGTTGCCGCCGGTACGTTTGAGTACGATCACGGTATGTACGTCCGGGCATTGCAGCAGCGCCGCGTCAGTATTGGCTTTCAGTGGCACCTTTTTGCCGCCGCGTAAACCTTCGTCGGCGGTAATCACCACGCGGCAATCAGCATCAAGGATGCGGTCCTTCAGTGATTCCGGCGAGAAACCGCCGAACACCACCGAATGAATGGCGCCGACGCGCGTACAGGCCAGCATGGCGACGGCTGCTTCCGGCACCATAGGCATGTAGATGCAGACGCGATCGCCTTTTTTTACGCCGCGCGCCTTCAGCACATTGGCGAGGCGGCAGACTTTTTCGTGCAGCTGACGGTAGGTGATCTTTGCGTCGTCGCCGGGCTCGTCGCCTTCCCAAATAATCGCGACCTGATCTGCGCGTTTTTCCAGATGCCGATCAAGGCAGTTGTAACTGACGTTGAGCTCGGCTCCCGCAAACCAGCGGGCCTCGGCCTTGTGGAAGTCGGCGCTGACCACGGTAGTCCAGGGTTTGAAAAACGTGAGGAATTCAGTGGCGCGCGCTGCCCAGAATTTCTCCGGATGTTCGATGGATTCCTTGTACCAGAGGTCGTACTTCTCACGCGTCATCAAGGTGGTGCGCTGGAAGGATTCCGGAACGGGGTACAGGTGGACTTCACTCATCACAGGACTCCTTAGCTGGGCGCGTCGATCGTGGAGAAGGCTGCCAGTGTGGCCGGCGGGGAGCCATACTTTCCCTGAAAGAAGAGGGCTGCTCAAGGCAGGGGCTGTAACAGGCGACACAAATCGCCTGCTATTGCTGCCGATGAGGGCGCTAATAAAAACGCCCGCAGAGGGCGGGCGTTTTCAGACGGTGATCAGGCAGCCGGTATCAGGCAACCTGCACCGGGATGGCGTTGGCGGTGTGGGAGACCACGTTGCCTTCGCCAAAATAAACCATGCGCGGCTTGAAGTTGAGCAGTTCGGCTGAGGTGTATTGCGCGTAGGCGCAGATGATGACGAGATCGCCGGCCTTTGCCTTGTGGGCGGCGGCGCCATTCACCGAGATCATGCGTGAGCCTTTTTCGGCGCGGATGGCGTAGGTCGTGAACCGCTCGCCGTTGGTGATGTTGTAGATCTGGATTTGCTCATACTCGTGGATGCCCGCGAGATCGAGCAGGTCGCCGTCAATGGCGCAGGAGCCCTCGTAGTCCAATTCCGAGTGCGTTACACGGGCACGGTGCAGCTTGGCTTTCAGCATGATGGACTGCATGTTCACCTCCTGGCCGGTCGATACCCCCGCTCTTGCTTTGGAGTCGGGTCTGGGGACGCCGGGGATACTAGCCCAGGTTCACCCAAAGTGGCGCGAGACTTTGCCAGACAATAAGGTCGGTTACCAGCCCCGATTGTAAGCGGCTATGTGATAGAGGCTATGCGGATTTCCCGAGGGAAAACGCGATGTTATCGATCAGGCGGGTGGTGCCGAGGCGGGCGGCGGTGGCGATCAGCAGGTAATCGCTGGCCGGTGTCGCCGGCGTCAGCTCGTGGCCATCGCGCAGCTCGAAGTAATCAACCACTAGCCCCGCGGCATTGATGGTTTGGGCCGCCTCGGCCGCGATGGCGTTGTAATCCCGGCGCCCAGCCAGGATCGCGTCACGGGCAGTGCACAGTGCGCGGTAGATCACGGCCGCCGTCTGGCGCTGTTCGGCGCCCAGAAAGCCGTTGCGCGAGCTCATGGCCAGGCCGTTGGCCTCGCGCACCGTGGGAACCCCGACGATGCGGATCGGGAAGGCGAGGTCGGCGGTCATGCGGCGGATGATCGCCAGTTGCTGGAAATCTTTCTGCCCGAACAAGGCGATATCCGGCTGCACGATATGGAACAGCTTGCTGACGACGGTCGAGACCCCGTCGAAGTGGCCCGGCCGGGAACGGCCACAAAGCGCGTCGCCCAGACGGGGGACGTGGACGACCGTCTGGGTCTTGCCGTGCGGGTACATCTCGTCGACCGAGGGCGCGAACAGCAGCTCGCAGCCAGCGCCGGCAAGCTGGGTGCTGTCGTTAGCCAACGTGCGCGGGTATTTGTCGAAATCTTCGTTCGGCCCGAACTGGGTCGGGTTGACGAATACGCTGGCGACGACACGTTGCGCAACCTGGCGGCCTTCGCGCACCAAGGCGATATGGCCGGCGTGCAGGTTACCCATGGTCGGGACGAAGGCGATGTTGTCGCCGGCCTGCCGCCAAGCATGCACCTGGGCGCGTACGGCAGCAATGGTATGGGCGGTTTGCATCATTCAAAAACAATGTTCAGCAGCAGGGAATTCGCCTTTTTTCACGGCGTCCACGTACGCCCGCACCGCACCTTCGACACCATCACTGCGGCCGGCGAGAAAATTCTTTACGAAGCGCGCCGGCTTGCCGGGCGACACGCCGAGAATATCGTGCAGCACAAGTACCTGGCCGTCGCACTCCGGCGCCGCGCCGATGCCGATGACCGGGTTGTGCACAGCAGCCATGATCCGTTGCGCGAGCGGCCGCGGAATGCACTCGAACAAAAACAGGTCGGCGCCAGCGGCTGCCAGCATTTTTGCATCGGCAATGATGGCTGCGGCTTGCGCATCGTCGCGCCCCTGTACCTTGTAGCCGCCGAAAGTGTGCACCGATTGCGGCGTAAGCCCCAAGTGGGCACATACCGGAATGCCGCTGCGCTTGAGCGCCACAATTGTCTCGGCAAGCCAGCCGCCACCTTCGATCTTCACCATGTGTGCGCCGGCCGCCATGAGCCGGCCTGACCAGTCAAGACAGCGTTGGATGGTGGCAGTGCCCATGAACGGCAGGTCGGCCATGATCAACGCCGCTTCGTTGCCGCGTTTGACGCAGGCGACGTGATAGCACATGTCGTCGATCGATACCGGCAGCGTGCTGTCGTGGCCTTGCAGGACCATACCCAGGGAATCGCCAACCAGGATCACATCGACACCGCAACGCGACAGTAAGGTTGCGAAGCTTGCATCGTAGGCAGTCAGCACGGTGAACTTTTCGCGCGCTGCTTTCATCTTGTGCAGCGTTGCGATGGTCACCGGCTTGCGGGTGGATTCGCTCAGGTAGGACATGGCGTTGACCTCGGAATACAAAGAACGCGCTGCACTATAGTCGGTGTCGTGATCGATCAGGTCAATGTGGCAGGCACAGATCAGCGTCGCGGACCAGTGGTGAGGGCGGACAGTGAGCCAGCAGCGCACATATCGCGCGACCATCCGGCAGCGTGAGTGTTGGCGCAATGTCATACAGCGGTTGCAGGACGAAGCGTCGCTCGGCAATGCCTGGATGTGGCAGGGTCAGGTGCGCGCTGGTGATCAGCGTGTTGCCGTGCACAAGCAGGTCGAGATCGAGTGTGCGCGCGCTCCAGTGTTCGCGCCGTACGCGACCTTGCGCCTGTTCGATCGCCTGCAGTGCGTCGAGCAGTGCTGGCGGCGTGAGCGCCGTGTCGAGCTGCGCAACCGCATTAAGGTAGTCCGGCTGGCCTTGGTGTGCTTGCCCCGGCTGTTGCAGCGGCGGGTTGCGATAGACCGGCGAGATGGCGATGACCTTTGTACCAGGCAGGCTGGCGAGCGCATCGACAGCGCGCTGCAGTTGCACAGGCGGCTCGCCGATGTTGCTGCCAAGACCGATCCAGGCGTACATGAGCGGTGCGCTCTTCGGGTCAGCTCTTGCGCCGGCGGCGGCGCTTGCGGCCAGCGGCGTCGCCAGGCTGCCGTCTGGCTTCCAGATCGCGCAACATGATTTGACGCTGATCGAAATCGACACGCTGGTAGTCGTTCCACCAACTGCCGAGTTGCTCGGTAAATATGTCTGGTGGCTCGCCGGCCATTGGTCCGGCAGCTTCGCGCAGCAGCAGAAAATCATAGGCGGCGCGGAACCGCGGATTGCCGAGCAGAACCTCGGCACGTTTGCCGCTGCGCCGGGGCAAGCGCAACTGCATCTCCCAGATCTCGCGTGCCGGTACCGAGAAGCGGCGCGGAATGGCGACGATGCGATACTGCTCGTCGAGTACCTGCTGGCCGGCCTGGGCCATGGCGGCGAGATCGTTAACGCCTTCGCTCAGCAGTTGTTGATAGCGACGACTGACTTCTGGCCATAGCAGGGCGGCGAACAGGAATGCGGGCGTAACGGTTTTGCCGTCGGCGATACGCCGATCGGAATTGTCGAGCGCGGCCAACAGGAATTTCCGTGCGTTGGCGTCGCGGCGGATGAGGTGCGCGGTATCGGGGAACAGCACCTCGTCGAGGCCAAAGCGTTCGAGCCATTCCCAACTGGCGTGGCCATAACCGGCCAGCAACAGTTTGAGCATTTCGTCGAACAGGCGCGCTGGCGGTACCTGTTGCAGCAGGGGCTTCAATTGGGCAATCGGTTTTGCCGTGCCGGCCTCGACGGTAAAGCCCAGCTTGGCGGCAAAACGGACGGCGCGCAGCATGCGCACCGGATCTTCCCGGTAACGCGTTTCCGGGTCGCCGATCAGCCGCAGGCGTTTCTTCTCGAGATCTTTCATGCCGCCGACGTAGTCGTGGATCGCGAAGTTCTCGATGTTGTAATAGAGCGCATTGACGGTGAAATCGCGGCGCAAGGCATCCTGCTCGACATTGCCCCAAACGTTGTCGCGCAGAATCATGCCGGTGGAGCCGTGTACCGAGCCGTTGGCGTCTTCGTCGTCCGGGATGTGTTCATCGTCACCCGGGTCGTCCGGCAGATGATTGGCGCGGAAGGTCGCCACTTCGACGACCTCGCGGCCAAAGAGGATGTGGGCCAGCCGGAAGCGGCGGCCGATCAGCCGGCAGTTGCCGAAGACCCGTTTGACCTGTTCGGGCGTCGCGCTGGTGGCAACGTCGAAATCCTTGGGGCGGCCGTCGAGCAGCAGGTCGCGCACGCCACCGCCGACGAGGTAGGCCTCGTAGCCGGCATCCTTCAGGCGATAAAGCACTTTCAGCGCATTGGGGCTGATGTTCTTGCGTGAGACATGGTGTGCTTCACGGGGGATGACGCGCAGCTCGGCTTTGGGTTCCTTGCTGCCATTCAGGACGCGGCTGATGAAGCCGACCAGGCGTTTTGGCATGTTGCTCGACGATCAGGTCAGGGACGAAACGGCGGCAAGTCTAGCAGGGGGGAGGGGTTCCGGCAGTTTTTCCGGTGCCGGCTTTTGGCCCGGCCGGCCTTTTTAGCAACCTGAAAGCAGAACGGCGGGCCGGTTTCCCGGTCCGCCGTTCTGTACATCTTTGTTGTTCTTTTTATCAAGGAAGCCGTTACATCACCAAATGGCGATGGGTTTCCTTCGGTCTTGCAGGCGCCGGCTGTTGTTTTTGGATGCCGGTCGTCTTGTCCAAGAAAAGAACCGAGGGATTGACTCCGTCGGTTCATGCACTGCATTGGCTTCTGTTGTCGTTCTTTTTCTTCTGCGTTGTTGTTTTTATGGGTGCAGAAGCCGGGTTTGTTGTTGTTCTTGTTGCAATGGAGATACAGCAGGATGCGTGCCAATATCTTTACAGTAACTAATATGCTTTAAAAACATAAGGTTACAGAAAATTCACCTGATTTTGGCGGAATGATCTGCTGACGCGATGTTACTTAACTGCCGATGAACGGTACCCGCCTGTTTCGTTTGGTAACACACAGGGCCCCGGGTGAGGGGTCAACTCTTCTTGCGGGGGATGCCCAACCGCTGCCGGCGCTCCCACAGGCTCTTGCGGCTGATGCCGAGCTTCAGGGCCAGTTCGGTTTCGCTCATGGTGTCCTGGTGCTCAAGGACAAAGCGGGCGAAATAGTCCTCCAATGACAGGTCAACCGACGGATCGCCAGGCGCCATCGCGTCGCCCTGGTCCTGGGGGGCGGCCTCAATGCCCAAGTGCTCCGGCAGGATCTCGTCGTCGTCGCAAAGAATCGCGGCCCGCTCGATGGCGTTCTCCAGTTCACGCACGTTGCCAGGCCAGGCATAGCTGCGAATGGCGCGCAGTGATTCCTCGGAATAAGCCAGCGTTTTGCGATTGATTTTCCGACAGGCACGTTCGATGAGTTTCTGCGCCAGCTCGATCACGTCGTCGCCGCGCTCGCGCAGTGGCGGCAGCTTCAGCTCGAACACGTCCAGGCGGTAGAAAAGGTCTTCCCGGAACTTGCCGGCGCCGACGAGAGCTTTCAGGTCGCGATGGGTTGCTGCGCAGAGGCGGACATCGACCTTGCGCGATTCGGTTGAGCCGACGCGCCGGATTTCCCGCTCCTGCAGCAGCCGCAACAGGCGCGCCTGTACCTCAAGCGGCAATTCGCCGATCTCATCGTCGAAGAGCGTGCCGCCGTCGGCGGGTTCGAACAGACCTTTGCGCATGGCGTTGGCGCCAGTGAATGCGCCCTTCTCGTGGCCGAACAACTCGCTTTCAATCAGTGTCTCAGGAATTGCCGCGCAGTTGACGGAGATAAGCGGCCCGGAGCGGCGCGTGCCCTGCTCGTGCAGGGCACGGGCAACGAGCTCCTTGCCGGTGCCGGACTCGCCGAGAATCAATACGGTGGTGTCGGTGGGTGCAACGCGCCCGATGCGCTTGAACAATTCCTGCATGGGCGCACAACTGCCGATAATGCCGGTGGTCGGGTAGTTGCGTTGCAAATCCTGCTTGAGTGCCGCTGCTTGTCGTTCCAGGGCGCTTTCTTTCAGGATGCGTTTTACCGCGAGCAACATTTCCTCGTGGTCAAAGGGTTTGGCGATGTAGTCGATGGCGCCGAGCTTCATGGCTTCAACAGCAGACTTGAGGCTGGCGTAGCTGGTCATGATCAATACCGGCACCGGGGCAGCCAGTTTGATCATCGTGGTGCCCGGCTCGCCAGGCAGGCGCAGGTCGCTGAGTACCATGTCGAAGTCGGTGATCTCGTACTTCTCCTTTACTTCCTGCACCGAGCCGGCTTCGGCGACACTGTAGCCGTTGCGCTCCAGCAACTTGCGCAGCGACGCGCGGATAACCGCTTCGTCCTCGACGATCAGGATGTGGCTCATGCGTTTTCTTCCCCGGGCCTGTGGGCAGCGTGGGCGGCGGCCTCGGCGGAATCTTCGTGCCAGCGCGTCAGCGTCAGGAGGATGCGCGTACCGCGTTGCGTGTCAGGGTGGATGGGACTCTCGATGGCGATGTGCCCCTGGTGGTCTTCGATGATGCTGTAAACGAGCGCGAGGCCAAGGCCCGTGCCCTTGCCGGGATCTTTCGTGGTGACAAAAGGCTCAAACACCCTGCCCAGCAGCTCGACAGGAATCCCGCTGCCGTTGTCCTCGATGCAGACGGTTACTGTGTTGTCGCCGGAGGGTACGGTAAATACCCGTACCGTGTCGCCGGGGGCTGATGCATCGCGGGCATTGTTCAGCAGATTGATGAATACCTGCAGTAGTCGCTGGGCATCGCCGACAACACGCAGCGTTGCATCGCATTCATTGATGAAATTGAATTCGCGGCCGTCGCGGCCCAAACGAATGAGCGCGATGGCTTCATCGATGGCTTGGTGCAGTACGACGGGATCGGTGGCGGTGGCGCGTTGCTTGCCGCTATGACTGAAGCTGACCAACGACTGGACGATGCGATCGATGCGGCGCGTCTGCTCAAGAATCTGCCGCGTGTAATCGCGCACGACGACATTCTCGTTTTCCGTGGCCAGATCCTGTGCCAGACAGGCAATGCCCGTCACCGGGTTGCCGATCTCGTGGGCAACACCGGCGGCCAGGCGGCCGATCGAAGCAAGACGCTCATTGTGCGTGAGGCGCGCCTCGAGTGTTTTCATGTCGGTGAGGTCTTCGATCACGATCACCTGCGCGCCCAGTTGTTGTTGACCTGCCGGCAGATTGATTGCGGCCTTGTGCAGACTGATCCAGCGGGTATGGGCATTAATGGTAATCGCCTTCTGATGGACATGCTGGGTGTTGCTGCCGGCGAAATCCATCAGCAGTTGGCGCCAGGGTTCCGGCAGATTGTGTAGCCATGAGCCGATAATCTCGCTGGCGCGAATGCCGGTAAGCGATTCCATGACCGCATTCCAGCCGAGAATCTCGCGGTCGGTGCCCAGCGAGCACACGCCGAGCGGCAGATCGTGCAGCGTCTGGCGATGGAAACGCCGCAGGTTGTCGAGTTCTGCGGCGAGACCGGAGAGCCGGTACTGGTAGTCCTCAAGCCGGCTCTCGATAAAATGGATGTCTTCGGCGCCCTGACCTTCCGCCAGTGGTTTGTAAGGCAACACATCATCGACGATATCGTGCGCAACCGACGGGCCGAGCAGGCCCGAAAGATTCGTCTCTACCTGGTCGCGCAGACGCCGCAGCATGTACGGCCGCGTTTCGCTGTCGACGAGTTTCAGATCACGCAGCGCAAAGTCGATCTCGCGGCGTGCGGTGGCGGCACCGAGCGGCAAGGCCAGTGCCTTGACGAAATCTTCGACGCTCACGGCGCCGAGTTTCCAGCGATAGGGTCGACGCAGATTATCGACGGCACAGGTTTCGGCGGCACGCTTCTCGGCGTCACTGCGGGAGGTGATCATCGAGACCACGCTGCCCAGCAGGCCGTTGAGGATGATGGCAGTGAAGGCGGCAGTGTGCCAGTTGGTCGCGTTCGGTTCAAAATCGATACCGAAAAACGGCAGCGCAATGCCGGCGAAAGGAGTGATGGTGGGCAGCAGCAGCGCGAAAAACCAGACCACAAACCCGGCGATGAGCCCGGCGATGAAGCCGGCACGGTTGGCAGCGGGCCAGAACAGGACGCCGATCAGTCCGGGGACGAACTGCAAGGTGGCGACGAACGCCAGCATGCCCAGCTCGGTCAGCGTATTGTGGTTGTCGAGAAAGTAATAGAACAGGTATGCCCCGAGGATGATCGTCGCGATCAGGATGCGTTTGGCCCGCAGCAGCCAGCGGTACAGGTCGCCATTTTGACCGGGCTTGTACAGCGGCATGGCGAGGTGATTCAGGCACATGCCGGCGAGCGCGAGCGTGGAGACAATGATGACGCCGCTCGCCGCCGACAGGCCGCCGATGTACACCACCAGGGCCATCGTTGGCGAACCCATCGCCAGCGGCACGCCGAGCGAAAAATATTCGGGGTCGGTGCCCGGCATTGTTTTCATGGCAGCCCAGAGCACAAAGGGTACGGCGAGGCTCATGGCAAGCAGCAGCAGCGGCAAGCCCCAGCTTGCGGTGAGCAGTGCCCGCGGGTTCAGGTTTTCAGTGAATGCCATGTGGTACATGTGCGGCATCACCACGGCAGACACGAAGAACGCCAGGATCAGGCTGTGCCAGGTGCCGTCGGCAAGCGGGGCATACAGCATCGTCAGGGTTTCCGGATGGTCGCGCAGCCATTCGTGCAGGTCGGTCGGGCCGTCGAATACCACGAAAATGCTGAACAGGGCGATGGCGATCAGCGACACAAGCTTGATCAGCGACTCCGCCGCAATCGCAACGACCAGGCCCTCGTGTTTTTCGCGCGGGGCGGTGTGCCGCGCACCGAACAGGATCGCGAACGCGGTGATGGTCATGCAGAACCAGAATGCAAGGCTGTTGCGGCTGGCTTCGTTGGTGAGGATGTGGATCGAGTCGGCCACCGCCTGGATCTGCAAGGCGAGCAGGGGTAGCACCCCGAGCAGCATGAACACGGTGACCAGCCCGCCGGCCATCGAGCTGCGATAGCGAAAGGCGAACAGATCGGCGAGCGAGGACAGTTGGTAGGTTTGCGACAGCCGCAGAATCGGTGCGAGCAGGATGGGTGCGAGCAGGAATACGCCGGAGATGCCGACGTAAAACGACAGGAAATTGTAGCCATGATTGAACGCGAAACCGACCGCGCCATATACCGCCCAGGCGCTGGCGTAAACACCCAGCGACAGCACATACACCGCAGGGTGACGGATGATTTTTGCCGGCAGCCGGCCGCTGTCGGCGGCCCACGCGATGGCGAACAGCACCAGCAGGTAGCTGATGCCGATGACGAACAGCAGGGTCAGGTCAAACGTCATCGAGGTCGCGGCTCTTGCCGATCCAGTAACTGAAGATGATCAGGGCCAGCCAGATCAGATAGGGCCGGTACCAGGCGGTGCCGCCGTCGCTCCACCACTCGATGAGCGCCGGTGACAGCAGGTAGCCGCCGAGAATGAACAGGAGCAGCAGGCGATCGGTGTACATGGCGTGGATTCCGGATCGGTTACCGGAGGATACGGGAGCGGTGGAGCAATGCGAAAGTGAAGGCGAAAGATGATGTGGCGGGCGTGCCCGCCCGGCTCAGGCGAGCGCGGTCAGATCAATGGCCATGCGGTGGGGGATACGGGCACTTGACCACTGGGTGATGGCGGCAGCCAGCAGTTCGGCAGGCGTGTCGGCATCCGGTTGCGCGGGTTGTCCGAGTGCGCGCAGGGCGAGATTCATGTTGGCGAGCCGTCGCGCTGCGGTCACCGGGGCAGCCTCCGTCTGCTTGCCGAGCTTTTGGCCTTGTGCATCAGCGAGTACCGGAATATGGGCATAGCGAGGAGTTGCCACGCCCAAGCGCTCCTGAAGCAACAATTGCCGGGGGGTCGAATCGAGCAGATCCGAACCGCGCACGACGTCGGTGATGCCCTGCGCGGCATCGTCAACGACAACCGCCAGTTGATAGGCGAACAGCCCGTCACGGCGCCGGATCACGAAGGGGCCGCCGTCACGCGCAAGGTTGCAGTGCTGCGCGCCCTGGATGCGATCGACGAAGTGGATATCGGCCGTCGGTACGTCGAGCCGCCAAGTAAAGCCGGGCGGCTCATCGGGCGGCGTTTTGTCGAGCAGCGTCTGCTCGAAGAGTGCCGCGCTGAGCGCGCGGCCGGGATGGTTGCTGCCGTGAGCATCGAGTTGGGTGCGCGACAACGTGCAGCGGAATGCGTGCCCGTCGCGGGCCAGCTGCACAAGGGCGGCTTCGTACAACGCGTGCCGCCGGCTCTGGTACACGACTTCGCCGTCCCAGGCCAAGCCATGGTCTTCCAGTGTGCGCAGAATGCCGGCGCTGGCGCCGGGTTTTTCGCGGGGTGGATCGAGATCCTCGATACGTACCAACCAGCGGCCACCTGCGGCACGCGCATCAAGAAAACTTGCCAACGCACAAGTCAGTGAGCCGATGTGGAGTGGCCCGGTAGGCGAGGGAGCGAAGCGGCCGCAGTACATGTTTTGTCAGGGGCTGGGAATGGGCAGGCAGGGTGTCCACAAACCAGAAGGCCGGGTTTTCCCCGGCCCCTTGTGTCAAGGAAAGCGTGCCAGGAATCAGCTGCCGGAGCCGACCTGCTTTTCTTTGATCTCGGCAAGCGTTTTACAGTCGATACAAAGTTCAGCCGTGGGGCGCGCTTCCAGGCGGCGGATGCCGATCTCGATGCCGCAGGCCTGACAGTAGCCGTAATCGCCGTCTTCAATAATGGTGAGGGTCTTGTCGATCTTTTTGATCAACTTGCGTTCACGGTCGCGGGTACGCAGTTCGAGCGCGAATTCTTCTTCCTGGGTAGCGCGATCGTTCGGGTCAGGCAGGTTAGCGGACTCGTCCTGCATGTGGTGCACAGTCCGGTCCACTTCCTCCATCAGTTCCTGTTTCCAAGCGTGGAGGATGCGCCGGAAATGAGCGAGTTGACCGTCGCTCATGTATTGCTCACCGGTCTGGGCGATGTATGGCTTTTGGCCATGAATCAGGGTGTTCGGGTTGGCCGGCGGTTCGAGCGGATTGATCGGTTTGACCGGTTGCAGCTTCACGACGGGTGCTTTTTTCGGCTCGAGTTTGCGGACTTCGGCTGGTAGCGGCTCGACCCTGGCGGGTGCACTGGCTTTGGTGCCGGCAGCGATCCGGGCCGGAGCCGGCTTGGCAGCCGTTGCCGGTGGCACTTTAGCGGGCGCCGTCACCGGGGCTTTCGTCGGAGTTTTGGGCGTGGTCTTGGCGGCAACCGGCTTTGCCGGCGCGGCGTTTTTTAACGGCTTGGCGGTGGTTTTTGCCTTGCTTGCCGGTTTGACAGATTTTGCCGGCTGGCCCTTGGCGGGCGCTTTTGCCACAGCTTTGGCCTTAATGGCTTTTAGCGGCTTGGTGGCGGCAGGCTTTGCCGCTTTGGCTGGCGCTTTGACAGGCTTGAGCGCCTTTGGCGCAGGCTTTGCAGCCTTCGGCACAACCTTTTTGGCTTTGGCGGGCACTTTGGCCGGCTTGCCATCCTTCTTTTTGTCGCCCTTGCCCTTATGCTTGGCAGCCTTGGCCATGTCGGACTCCCCCTCTGATTCACTGTTGTCGGCGCCGAGCAAAACGCTCAATACGCGACTTACCCCTGAAAATCGACGCAACAAAATAATCCGTCCTCTGTGGTTTGTCATGCCCCGCAATGGTCGCCGCCGGGCATGGCTGCTGCAGGCGCGCCATCATACACCTCGGGGTCGCGATGCCGGCGAGCTCCGAAGACTTATGAAGACTCATACAGTCAGTCAGTTGCAGGGGCAGCGTCAGCGTCACACATGATCCGGGCCGGCCAACAAGCCGGGCACGATGCTCACCGGGTGCGCATCGGCACCGAGTGCACGTGAATCTCGCCGCCCTCAATGGCGAACCCGACCTTCTTCAGCGAGCTGCCCTTGCAGGGCCCGATGATGCACAGGCCGTTGTGTACCTCGAACAGTGCGCCGTGGTTGGCGCATTGCAGAAAATGGTGGTCGTAGTCGAAGAACTCATCGGGCTGGTAGTTAAGTTCGATGCCCAGGTGCGGGCACCAGTTGACATAGACGTGCAGCTGACCGTTATGCCGCACCACGATCAGCGCGTGTTCGCCGAACGTGAAGCCGCGCGCTGTGTCCTCGGGCACCTCATCGACGCGGCAGAGCAGGGTCATGAGGGCTTCCTTCTATTCGGGGACACGGCGAGCATTTCAGGCGCTGCGCCGGACAGCGTCGAGCACTTCGATGTGCTCCATCGGGTGCAGGCGCGGGCCAAAGTTCGACACCACTTTGGCCGCCGCTGCGCTGGCGAGTCGCCCGGCTTCGCCGAATGCCATGCCGTGGATCAGGCCGTGCAGGAACGCGCCGGCGAACATATCGCCGGCGCCATTGGTGTCGACGGCATGCACCGGCGTCGGGGCGATATCGTGGAAGTCGGTGCCGTCAAATGCCAGCGCGCCTTTGCCGCCGCAGGTGATGACGAACGACCGTGCAATACTTTTGAGCAGGCGGGCAGCATCCGCAATCGTCGTGGTGCCCGTCCATGCCTGCGCTTCAACATGGTTGCAGAACAGCAGATCAACGCCGTCGCCGAGCATGGTTGCCAGACCGTCGCGGAAATATTGCACCATGGCCGGATCAGAGAACGTCATGGCGACCTGGCGGCTGGCAGCACGCGCAATCCGGCCGGCATGCAGCGCCGCTTCCCGGCCGGTGGCCGATGATGCGAGATAGCCTTCGAGATAGGTCCAGCGCGCATCGCGGATAGCGTTGTCGTCGAGATCGACGGGCGAGAGGGTCTCGGAAATACCGAGAAATGTGTGCATGGTGCGCTCGGCATCAGGCGTGATCATCACCAGGCAGCGGCCGGTGACGCCAGCGCCACGCGCGTTGCGGTTGACACTGACACCGGCTTTTTCCATGTCGTTCAGATAGAAATCGCCGGCATCGTCGTGTGCGACGCGGCAGGAAAAAAACGCGCGGCTGCCGAAATACTGCGCAGCGATGATGGAGTTTGCTGCCGAACCGCCGCTGGCGCGTTTGTGTGCCGGGCTATGCGCGGTGAGTGCATTCAGCAATGTGCGCTGACGATCAGCATCAACCAGCGTCATCATGCCCTTCTCAATGCCCATGCGGGCGAGGAAGGCGTCATCGACCTCAACCTCGGTATCCAGCAGGGCATTGCCCATACCGTAGATGTCGTAGCGGGCCATCCGATGTCTCCTGTGGCAGGGCGGTTTGGGCATAAAGGCCAGATTGCGGCGGCGCACATTCTAGCCGTACCGCGCGGGCTATACTCGCGCGCCATGTCGAAACCTTCCCGCAATAACTCCTCAGGCCCGGTCGCCGGGCGCCGTAAGCGCCTGCGCGGTGGGCCCTGGCCTGCAGTGCGCCGCTTCCTGCTCCGGGCAATGATCGCCGGATTGACGATATGCGCACTGTATGTCGCCTACCTTGATGCGGTAGTGACCAACACCTTCGATGCGCATCGCTGGACGGTGCCGGCGCGCGTTTATGCCCGTCCGCTTGATCTTTACGCCGGCCGGCCACTCACTGTGGCGGCATTGCTTGGCGAACTGCGTGAGCTCGGTTATCGAGAAGTTGCGGCGCCGGCAGCGCAGGGCGAATTCGCGATCAGTGCCGATGGCTTGACGGTGCAGCTGGTGGCGCGCGGGTTTGCTTTTCCGGAAGGGCGGACGCGCCCGCAGAAAGCGACAATCGCTTTTTCTGCGGCACGCATCGAACGGCTGACTGCGGCGGATCGCGTGCTGCGTCTGGAGCCGGTCGTGATCGGCACCATTCGCCCGAAAGACGCTGAGGATCGCGTGCTAATGCGGCTCGGCGAGCGGCCGCCCTTTCTGCTTGAGACGCTGCTGGCGGTTGAGGACCGGAATTTTCCCGAGCACATCGGCATTTCGCCGCGCGGCATGCTGCGCGCCTTGTGGGTGAATGTGAAATCCGGCGAAGTCCAGCAGGGCGGCAGCACGCTCACCCAGCAACTGGTGAAGAATTTTTATCTCGACAACGAGCGCACGGTGACGCGCAAGCTGATCGAAGCGATCATGGCGGTGTTGCTCGAGGTTCATTACGACAAGAACACGATTCTTGAGACTTACTGCAACGAGATTTATCTCGGGCAAGCAGGTCGGCGCGCCGTGCATGGTTTTGCGCTCGGCAGCCTGTACTACTTCGGACGGCCGGTGGCGGAGTTGCAACTGCAAGAGGTTGCCTTGCTGGTCGGGCTGATCAAAGGGCCCAGCCAACTGAATCCCTGGCGGCATCCGGAGCGTGCCCGCGAACGACGCAACACCGTGCTTGATGCGCTGGTTGCCACCGGCGGCGTTGACCGAGTGCGCGCCGAGACTGCGAAAAATCTGCCGCTGAATATTGTGCCGACGCCGCGTCTGCGTCTGAATCGTTATCCGGCGTACATGGCCATCGTGCGCGCGGAACTGCAATCGCGGCTCGACAATGAGGCATTGACCGGTGACGGTTTGGCGGTATTTACCGCGCTTGATCCTGGTGTGCAGCAGGCTGCCGAGGCGGCGCTTGCACAAACACTGGTGCAAATTGAAAAAGACAACGGAATGACCGGTCTTGAAGGCGCGCTGGTGGTATCGGTGCCGCAGACCGGCGAGATCGAGGCGGCGGTTGGTGGCCGCGATGTCGATTTCGCCGGGTTCAATCGCGTTGTCGATGCGCGGCGCACCATCGGTTCGCTAATGAAGCCGGTGGTATTTCTTGCCGCCCTGCAACAGCCACAGCGTTATTCACTGGCCAGTTTCATCAGCGACGCGCCGATCAGCGCGAAAGTGAAGGGCAGCCCGGACTGGCGACCTGGCAACTACGATCATGTCAGTCACGGTAACCCGCCGGATCACCAGGTGATGCTGGTGGATGCGCTCGCCAATTCCTGGAATCAGGCAACGGCGCGGCTGGGGCTTGAGCTTGGCATTGAGACGGTCATCCGCCAGGCCCGCACGCTCGGTGTTGACGCGGAACTGCCGCCATATCCGGCGCTGTTGCTTGGCAGTGCCACGCTGTCGCCCTTGGAGGTGCTGGGGATGTATCAGCCGCTGGCTTCCGGCGGGTTGCGCATTCGTCCGCGCGCAGTGCGCGGGGTGCTGGCCGCCGATGGCACCGTATTGCTGGTGCGGGAAACGCGCACCGAACGTGTGCTGTCGCCGGCGACGGCCTTCCTGCTGACGCATGCGATGCAGGAAACCGTGCGGCGCGGCACGGCGCGCAGCGTCTACAACCTGTTGTCGCGCGAAATCGACGCCGCCGGCAAAACCGGGACGACCGATAACGCGCGTGACAGTTGGTTTGCCGGTTTTACCGGCAGCCATCTGGCTATCGCCTGGGTTGGTTATGACGACAACCGGGCGACAGCGCTGTCGGGCGCAACCGGGGCCCTGCGGGTCTGGGCCGATTTCACGGGTCGCCTGCCGCAAATGGCGCTGTCGCCGGTTGCCCCGACCGGTGTCGAGTGGGCGTGGTTGGTGCCTGGCGGCGAGGCCCGGGCTGCAGAAGGTTGCGGCGCTGCGGTGCGGGTGCCGGTGATTGCCGGCACCGTGCCGGAAAAGGCGACGCTGTGCGGGACGACGGTCGAAGCCGTTGAGGGGGTCAAGGGTTTCTTTCGTCGCCTGGTCGAGTGAACCGGGCGAGCACTTGCGGCGATCAAAGCTGCGCGAAACAGCGCCCGGCCGCCTGCACGCTGGCGGTGACATCAGCATCGGTGTGTGCGCCGGACATGAATCCTGCTTCATAGGCGCTCGGTGCCAGGTAGACACCTTCAGCGAGCATCAGGTGGAAGAAATGTTTGAAGCGTTCGATGTCGCACTGCGACACCTGAGCGAAGCGCGAAATTTGTTGTTCGGTCGTGAAAAAGAATCCGAACATCGAGCCGACCTGGTTGGTGGTCAATGGCACCCCGGCTTTTTTCGCCTCGGCACGCAAGCCGGCCATTAACGCCGCGGTGCGCCGCGTCAGCCCGGCATAAAAGCCCGGCTGTTCGATTGCGTCGAGCATCGCCAGCCCGGCAGCCATCGCCAACGGATTTCCGGAGAGCGTGCCGGCCTGGTAAACCGGGCCCAGCGGCGCAATTTTTTCCATGATGTCGCGCCGGCCGCCGAATGCGCCAACCGGTAATCCGGCACCGATTACCTTACCCAGGCAGGTAAGATCCGGCTTGATGTTGTAGTGCGCCTGCGCGCCGCCGAGAGCGACGCGAAATCCCGTCATGACTTCGTCGAAGATCAGCACCGTACCGCTGCGATCACACACCTCGCGTAGCGTCTCGAGAAAGCCCGCTGTCGGCGGAATGCAGTTCATGTTGCCGGCGACTGGCTCGACGATGAGCGCCGCAACCTTGTTGCCTTCGCGCGCAAAATATTCGCGCACCTGCTGCGCATCGTTGTAATCGAGGGTGATGGTGTGCTGCGCGAGATCGGCCGGTACGCCGGCGGAACTCGGCACGCCAAGGGTCAGTGCCCCGGAACCGGCTTTTACCAGCAGCGAGTCGGCATGACCGTGGTAGCAGCCTTCGAACTTGACGATACGGTCGCGGCCGGTAAAGCCCCGCGCCAGCCGGATTGCACTCATCGTTGCTTCGGTGCCGGAGTTGACCATGCGCAGCAGATCCATCGACGGCACGATCGCTTTGACGCGCTCGGCCATGCGAACTTCCAGCTCGGTCGGTGCGCCGAACGACAGGCCGCTCTCGGCAGTGCGCTTGACCGCATCAATCACCGCCGGATGCGCGTGCCCGAGCACAAGCGGCCCCCAGCTCTGCACATAATCTATGTAGCGTTTCCCATCTGCGTCGGTGACGTATGCGCCTGCGCCGCGCACAAAAAATATCGGCGTGCCGCCCACTTGCCGAAAGGCCCGCACCGGCGAATTCACGCCGCCGGGAATTGATTGCCGGGCGCGGGCGAACAGTTCTTCGGAGCGGCTCATCAAATAGGTCCTCGATTGAACAGGGCGGTGAATTCGCGCGCCCGCGCCGCGACATCGGGAGCGCCGAACAGGCCGTGAATGACGGCAACAGCATCAGCGCCCGCGCGAATCAGTGCGGGCGCATTGGCAACCGTCACGCCGCCGATGGCGACGATCGGGATGTCGATGACCGCGCGTGCCTCGGCCAGCAGCGCGATCTCCGCCGGCGCTGCCTGCGGTTTGGTGTGCGAAGCAAAAAAGCGCCCGAAGGCAACGTAGTTCGCGCCGGCTGCCTGTGCCGTGATCGCACGTTCGAGCGAGGCATAACAGCTCTGACCGATCACGGCGTCATCGCCGAGTCGGGCGCGTGCCTCGGCGATGGTGCCGTCCTGTTGGCCCAGGTGCACGCCATGCGCGCCGCAACTCAACGCCAGATCGATATCGTCATTGATGAGCAACAACGCGCCGGCCTCGCGGCACAGGGTGTTGAGAATTTCCGCCTCACGCCGCCGGGTTGCGCTATCGGCCCGCTTGTTGCGGTATTGGACGATGGTGGCGCCCCCGTCGATTGCGGCAGCGGCGGCCTCGACCAGTTGCGTGTCGGGCAACAGATCAGGATCGGTAATGGCATAGAGGCCAACGAGTTGCATGAAGGTCTGCATGTTAGTTGCTGCGCTGCCAGCGACTTTCCTTGACGTCGAAAAATCGGGCCCAGAAAAAACGGTCGGGGATCGCCTGCCCGTGTCCTGGGGTCTGGGCATTGCCCAATGCGTGCCAGGTGTAGGCGAGTGCTTCGTCAACCGCGCTGGCGATGTCCGCGCCCTGCGCCAGCAAGGCGGCAATGGCGCTGGCCAGTGTGCAGCCGGAGCCATGAAATTCGCCGGGCAGTCGTGGCCAGGCATGGCGCACCAGCTCAGTGTGTCCACCATAAAGTTGGCTCACCACTTCCGGGCCGGCTTCATGACCGCCGCTGATGAGCACATGCCGACAACCGGCCGCGAGCAGTTCCTGCGCACAGGCGGCGAGCGTGTCTGCGGCGGGTGCCAGCGCCCGTGCTTCGGGGCCGTTCGGTGTCACGAGGGTGGCGAGCGGGAAAAGCTCATCCAGCAATGCGCGCCGCAACGCGGCGTCGGCCAGGGTGCTGCCGCCGCCTGCGGTGAGCACCGGGTCGAGCACCACGGGTACGGTGCGATACTTTTTCAATATGGCGGCGATGGTGCGCGCATTTTCCGCACTGCCGATCATGCCGATCTTGAATGCCGCCGGGGTGATGTCGCCGAGTAGCGTTTTCGCCTGCGCGGCAAGCAGCGCGGGCCGGATCGACTCGAACGACACCACGTTGCGCGTGTCCTGCACGGTCAATGCGGTCACAACAGTGGCCGCGTGACAACCGAGCGAGGCGATTGCCTCGCTGTCAGCCTGGATGCCGGCGCCACCGGTGGGATCGTGGCCGGCAAAAACCACAACGACCGGTTTCGGAGGCAATTTGGCGAAATTCATCTCAGCCGCCGGCGAATGGCCGCACCACGACCAGCACTACCACAGCAACCAGCAGCAGTGCCGGCACTTCGTTGAAGACGCGATAGAAGACGTGCGAATGTGTATTGCGATCATTGGCAAACTCGCGCACGAGGCGGCCGCACATGCCGTGATAGCCATAGAGCAGAAACACGAGCGTGAGCTTGGCGTGCATCCAGGCTTGGGTCTTGTAGAAATCCCAGTTCAGCGCCAGCAGCCAGACGCCAAGCACCAGCACAGCGATTGCCGAGGGTGTCATGATGCCGCGGTACAGCTTGCGTTCCATGATCTTGAAGCGCTCGCGGCCGACGGCGTCTGTCGCGTCGGTCAGTGCGTGATAAACGAACAGGCGCGGCAAATAAAGCAGTGCTGCGAACCAGGTCACAACGGCGATGATGTGCAGGGCCTTGAGCCATAGGTACACGGTTTGTACTCTCCGGTGCGCTGAGGGACGCCGATTATCGCAGAAGCAACGATGCCATGCGGGTTCGTCCGGTTGCGTGCGGCAGCAATCGGCGGTTGCCGTTGCCCCGGCGCGCCGGTAGATTGATCAGCCCTTCCGTGAAGTTTGCGTGCATTCGGGAGCATTGTCGTGACGATCAGTGTGGGTGTGGTAGGTGGTACCGGGTACACCGGCGTCGAGTTGCTGCGGCTTCTGAGTCAGCATCCAGCCGTGCGTCTTGATGTGATTACGTCCCGTTCCGATGCCGGCCAGCGCGTGGCCGATGCCTACCCTAATCTGCGTGGTCATCTTGATCTCGCGTTCAGCGCGCCGGATATCAATGTGCTGCGCCAGTGCAACGTGGTGTTCTTCGCCACCCCCAACGGGATTGCGATGGAGTCGGCCCCGGCCCTGATTGCCGCCGGGGTCAAGGTCATTGATCTCGCCGCCGACTTCCGTCTCAAGGATGCGGCTGTCTGGGAGCGCTGGTACGGCATGCCGCACAAGTGCCCGGCACTCCTTGCCGAAGCCGTCTATGGCTTGCCGGAGGTTAATCGCGAGCAGATCCGCAAGGCGCGGCTGATTGCCAACCCCGGTTGTTACCCGACGGCTGTGCAATTGGGCTTCCTGCCGCTCATCGAGCAGGGCCTTGTCGATCCGCAGCGCCTGATTGCCGACGCCAAATCGGGTGTCTCCGGTGCCGGGCGCCATGCACGGGTCGATATCCTCTACAGCGAGGCGTCCGAGTCCTTCAAGGCCTACGGAGTCGCCGGGCATCGTCATCTGCCGGAGATTCGCCAGGGGCTGGGCGTGGCGGCCGGAGTCAGTGTGGGGCTGACATTCGTGCCGCACCTCGTGCCGATGGTGCGGGGCATCCATGCCACGCTTTACGCCACCCTCAAGGATCCGCACGGTGAGCTGCAGAAAATCTACGAGCAGCGCTACGCCAACGAGCCATTCGTGGATGTGCTGCCTGCCGGCTCGCATCCGGAAACCCGCAGTGTGCGGGGGGCGAACGTTTGCCGGATTGCCGTGCACCGGCCGCAGGATGGCGACACTGTGGTGGTGCTGTCGGTGATCGACAATCTGGTCAAGGGCGCGGCCGGCCAGGCGGTACAGAACATGAACCTGCTGTTTGGCCTTGCCGAGACCACCGGTCTTGAGCAGGTCGCGCTGTTGCCCTGAGGTCGGCTGTCGTGACGGTCAAGGGTCCGCGCGTTTATCCGATGGTGGTCATTGCTGATCGCCTGGGGCGGCGCCGCCTGCTGCTGGCGTTGCTGCTGCTGGGCGTTGGTTTGATCGCTGTCGGTGCTTGGTTCAGCGGCCGTTACTCGACGCTGATGAGCATTGCCGGTACCGATGCCGACATCAACGTGGCGGTTGATCTTGGGCGCGTTATCGACGAAAACCGGGCGTTGCGCGATGAACTGGCGGTGTACCGCAGTGGTGGCGAGGTTACGCACGCTGTTGAGGAGCGGGTGCGGGTTGAGAACCGCGAGCTTCAGGATCGAGTGGCCGAGCTGGAACAGGCAATCGCCTATTACCGGCGGGTCGCCATTCCTGATCGCAGTGGCAAGGGGCTGCGGGTCGAGCGGTTGACCCTCTCCTCGACAGGCGCGCCGTCGGTGTGGTTGCTTGACGCGTTGCTGGTACGCACCGGTGAAACCGATGGCGTGGTGGAGGGGCGCTTCGAGGGTCGAGTGATTGTCGAGGGCCCGGCGGGAAGTAACGAACTGTTGATCGCGCAGGTGCTGTCTCCCGGGCAGCAGCAGTTCCGCGTACGTTATGTTGAAGATATCAAGGCTGATCTGAGGCTGCCGCCGGGGACGACGCCGGTGCGAGTTGATCTCGTCATCGTGCTGACCGCGCCGCGCCCGGATCGGATCGAGAAATCCTGGCAACGCCAGGCCACTGTTAAACCACAGGAGACCCCCGCCAATGCTGGGCAAGGCTAAAAGTAAGGGTGCTGCAGGCGGTCACACGTTGATCGCTGCCAATGCCCGCGTGGTCGGTGATATCCATTTTACCGGCGGGCTGCACGTGCAGGGCCACGTGCAGGGCAGTCTGCTGGCTGGTCCCGAGGGAGGCGAACTGGTGATTGGTGAAGGAGGCCTGGTCGAAGGTGAAATCCGTGCGCCACACGTGGTAATCAATGGTGAGGTGCGTGGCGACGTTCACGTTGACGGGCGGCTGGAGCTCGCGGCGAAGGCGGTGGTCAGGGGCAACGTGCACTATCGGCTGATCGAGATAGTCGTTGGTGCCCGGATTGATGGCGTATTGCAGCACGCGTCGGCGGAGGCCCCTGCCAATAGTTGACTGTAGAAGTAGGATGTTCCGCTATGATACCGGCTATGCACCAATCCGGCGTCGTACCGCCCAACCTCGAGATCATGACCGTGAGTGCCTCTGCTGACAGCGCCGCCATGGCGCTGACCGAAAACGCCGCCCGCAAGTTGCGGGCATTGCGTCTTGAGGAGGGCAACGACAACCTCAAGCTCCGCGTTTACATTACCGGTGGCGGCTGCGCAGGGTTCTCCTACGGGTTCAAGTTCGACGAAGCAGTCAACGACGACGACACGACGGTAGCGCGTGATGACGTGACCATGCTCATTGACCCGCTTTCTATTCAGTACCTCGCCGGTTCGACGGTTGATTATGTCGAAGGCCTGCAAGGCGCGCGATTTGTCATTGAAAATCCCAATGCGAGCAGTACCTGCGGCTGCGGCTCTTCGTTTTCTGTTTGACGGTCGCCTGGGCTTCGCTTTCAGTTGGGTGCGGCGCCCGGATAAATCCCGCCCAGAACCACCGCCTGCCGTGCGCCGGTAACCGCCGGCAGATTGCCGGCAAGTCCGGCCAGCGTGCGTTGTGCCAGCCAGGCAAATGCCATCGCTTCGACCCAGTCCGGATCGACACCCAACTCGGCTGTTGATGCAACCTGGTGGCCAGGCATTGCGACAGCCAATCGTTCGCACAGATACACATTGTGCGCGCCGCCACCGCAAAGATAGACGCTGCCTGACGATGGGCTCCACCTGCTGGCCGCGTCGGCGATGGTGCGCGTGGTGAGTTCCACCAGCGTGGCCTGCACATTCTCGCTCGCCACCGCACGCCCGCACATCGCCAGTTTTTCGTCCAGCCAAGCGAGGCTGAAACGCTCCCGACCGGTCGACTTCGGTGGTGGTTCGCAGAAGTAAGGGTCCGCCAGCAACTGTTGGAGTAGTTGTTGATCGACAGTGCCCGTGCGCGCCCATGTGCCGTCACGATCCAGCGGAGAGCCATGATGCCGTTCGTTCCAGGCGTCCAGCAGTACGTTGCCAGGGCCGGTATCGAAGCCGAGCGCGGGTTTGCCATGTACCGCTGGCAATAGCGTGATGTTCGCCATTCCGCCGATATTGATGATCAGTCGATCGTCATATTGCGAGCGAAAAACAGCATCGTGAAAAGCAGGCACCAGTGGCGCGCCCTGACCGCCAGCGGCCATATCCCGCCGCCGGAAGTCGGCAACAGTGGTGATACCTGTTATTGCGGCGATCGTGTTCGGATCGCCGATCTGCATTGTAAATGGTGTTTTCGCGCCCGGTCGGTGTCGCACGGTTTGCCCGTGGCTACCGATTGCGGTGACTTGATGTGCAGCGACTCCTGCGTCGCGCAGTATGTGCAACGCGGCTTGCGCAAACTGCTTGCCGATATCGACATCAAGCTCGCCGAGCCTGTCAATTTCGTTGTCACCAGGTTGCGAGAGCAGTAGGACTCTTGTTCGCAGATCTACCGGCATCGGCATGCAGCGTGCCGCGAGCAGGCGAGGGTGGGAGTCGTCAGACAGCGCGACCAGCGCGGCGTCAATGCCATCTACGCTGGTGCCCGACATCAGGCCGATGAACAGTGCGGTAGCCATGGGCTACTCAGAAATCGGCGGTGTTGTTGTTCCTCACCGGCGTAACCTGTGCGACCGCCGTGCGTCCGGAGAAGCTGTCCAGCATGACGACGAGCCGCGATGCTTCTGCCATGAATGCTGGTTTTTCGGCGCTGGCGATCGGTGTAGCCTGCGCCGTCTTCACCTTTAGCGGGTTGACGTGTACGCCGTTGACGCGGAATTCATAATGCAGATGCGGGCCACTCGCCAAGCCGGAGGAGCCGACGTAACCAATCACCTGGCCTTGGGAAACGCGCGCACCGGATCGGATGTTCTTCGCATAGCGATCCATGTGCCCATAAAGCGTCGACTGACTGTTGCCGTGCTGGATGATGACTGCGCGGCCGTAGCCGCCTTTGTTGCCCGCATATTCAATGCGCCCATCGGCAGTGGCCTTGATTGGCGTGCCGCGCGCAGCAGCATAGTCGACGCCCTTGTGCGCACGGAAGGTGTGCAGCACCGGGTGAAACCTTCGCAACGAAAATCCGGAGCTTATGCGCGCGAAGTCAACTGGTGTGCGCAAAAACGCCTTGCGCATTGCAAGGCCGTCCGGCGTGTAATAGCCGGTTTGACCATTTGATGTGGTATAGCGCACCGCGCGGTATGTTTTGCCCTGATTGGTGAACTCTGTAGCAAGTACATCGCCATCGCGCACTTTCTCGCCATCAACAAGCACTTCCTCGTACAGCACATGAAAAGTGTCACCTTCCTGCACCTCAAGCGCGAAATCGATGTCATAGCCGAACACGTCAGCCATCTCCAGTATCACGGTGTCGCTGATGCCTGCCCGCTTACCGCTGGCGAACAGTGAATCCGTAATGGTGCCCTCCGCAAAACGGGTCACGGCAATGCCTGGCTTCTCTATGATTTCGCTTTCGTAGTTGCCGGCGTCGTTCCGGCGAACATTTACCACCCGGTACGGATCCGGGGAGTAGGAAAGCGCGCTCAGTTGCCCGGAGTTGTCAGTGGCCACCTTGATGGTGGTACCCGCCTTGATGGAGGCGAGAGTTTTTGCCGCTGGCCCCGAGCCAATGATTTCCTGCACGGTTGCTGAGTCGTGACCACGAGAGGTCAAAATGCGGGCGAGAGTGTCACCCGTGCGAATCCTTACCGACTCCCAGATGCGGTTCACTTGCTGCGTGGTTGCCGACAGCGCGGTCTGGGTTGGAGCGGGCAGGGCGACTTCCTGACGAAAGTCGTCCGCTGTCGAGGCAACAACAAGGTATGCGAACGGGACAGCAATCAGCGCAGTAATCGCAACAAAGACGGGAACACGAGGGAGGGTGCCAAGCACCCGCCCCCACGGCTTGAGGCTGGCCATTGGGAGGACTTCCAGTAAATTCTTGGTTTCGTATCTAACGTACTGTCGATTCTAGAGGGTTTAAGCGGTCTGCTGGAACCCGCAAGGTTGTGACAAAGTTCGCGACCCGGGCAACTTGGGGCATAAAATGCGCTCCGGCCGCCCCGCCCTTCTCGCAAGCAGGAACCCTGAACATGAGTGACGTGCAGCAAGCTCTCTCCCTGATCCGGCGCGGGGCAGCGGAGATCATTTCCGAGGCAGACCTGACGGAGCGGCTGGCTGCCGGCCGTCCCCTGCGCATCAAGGCAGGATTCGACCCGACCGCACCTGACCTCCACTTGGGGCATACGGTCCTGATCAACAAACTCCGCCAGTTTCAGTTGCTGGGCCACCAAGTAGTGTTCCTGATCGGGGACTTCACCGGAATGATAGGAGATCCGACCGGCAAGAGCGCCACGCGTCCCCCGCTGACCCGAGAGCAGGTCGCCGCCAACGCTGAGACCTATAAGGCCCAAGTGTTCAAAATCCTTGATCCGGCCCGCACCGAGGTGCGCTTCAATTCCGAGTGGATGGGACGAACGTCGGCCGCTGACATGATCCGCCTGGCCGGGCATTACACGGTGGCGCGAATGTTGGAGCGGGATGATTTCAGCAAACGGTTTCGAGGCGAGCAACCCATTGCCATTCACGAGTTCCTGTATCCCCTGGTGCAGGGATATGACTCAGTCGAGCTCCACGCTGATGTGGAGCTCGGGGGTACCGACCAGAAGTTCAACTTGCTGATGGGGCGAACACTGCAGAAGCATTATGGCCAATTGCCACAAACCGTGTTGATGATGCCAATTCTCGAAGGCTTGGATGGCGTGCAGAAAATGTCGAAATCTCTCGGTAATTACGTCGGCGTCAACGATGTTCCTGGAGAGATGTACCGGAAGTTGTTGTCGATTCCCGACGCCTTGACCTGGCGATACTTCGAGCTGTTGAGTTTTCGGTCAGCAGAGGAGATTACGGCGTTGCGGTTTGATGTTGAGCGGGGCGCAAGTCCGCAGGAAGCGAAGCGGCAACTTGCCGTGGAAATCATCGCCCGCTTCCATGGTGAGGAAGCGGCCGGCAGTGCGCACCGATCGGTCGGCAATGTCATTCGGCACGGCGAGATGCCGGAAAATGTCCCGGAGGTGACTGTTGTGGTCGAGGAGGGGCAGGTGGGGGTCTCCATCGCTGCGCTCTTGCGCAGGACCGGCCTCGTGCAGAACGCAAGCCAGGCCAGGGACGCCTTGCAGCGCGGGGCGGTATTGGTTGATGGAGAGGCCTGTGCGCCCGATTTGGTTATTCCTGCAGGGCAGGTACGGGTCGTACAGGCGGGGAAGAAGAAGATTGCACGGGTAAGGATTGGTCTTGCGGTCCCCGACGCTGGGTGACAGCAGCTTCGATTGACAGTCGGGTTGCGGACCCTATAATCCCGCCTCCCCGCTCCTTGGGCGGGGGATGGGCTCGAAAAGTTGTTTCGAGCGCATTGACAGGCGAGCGGTGACGCGTAAGATAGCGCTCCCTCGACGGGCCCGGCCCGTAGCTCTTTAACAGTCTGGAACAGGCAATACGTGTGGGTGCTTACCGATGCGGTGTTGAGGGAACTCGGCATTGTTATTGGAAGCAACTCGTCGAGAGATGAGAATTCCGAGCGCATGCTGAGTCAAACGAAATGCACGCTCC
>CBDDRC010000042.1:0-430351 GCA_965232985.1 uncultured bacterium | reverse complement strand
GCAGCGATTGAGCCGCAGGCGGCGATGTGGTTTTCCTTGATCAGGAAGGCGTCCCACAGGCCCAGCCGGTGGTTGTGGCAGCCGCCTGCCGTTACCGCATATTTCTGGGCGATGCGCAGGCCGGGCAGCGTTTTGCGGGTGTCGAGCAACTGCACTTGGGTGTGCGCGACCTTGTCGGCGTAATGGCGCGCGGTGGTTGCCGTACCGGAAAGCGTCTGCAGGAAATTGAGCGCGGCGCGCTCGCCGCTCAGCAGGGCTCGCGCTGGCCCTTCAATCCGGAACAATACGCTGCCGGCGCGAGCCCGATCACCTTCGCGTACTTGCCACGTCAGCGTCACGCTCCGGTCGAGCTGGCGGAATACTTCATTCACCCAGGGGCCGCCGGCGACAACGCAGTCTTCGCGGGTAATCACCCGGCCACGGGAAATCCGGGCTGCGGGCACCAGTTGCGCCGTCAGGTCGCCAGCACCGATGTCTTCGCGCAGGGCCGCGCGAACGTTGGCGGTGATGGCGGTACGAAATGGCGTGAGATCAAGCATGGGCGGCAGGGCCGGCATGGCAAACAGGAAGGCGGGACACTGTAGCGGTATGCAGCAGGGCCCTTCAAGGTCTGTGTCCGGCAGGCAGACGGGCGCCTGGCATGGCAAAATCACCGGACGCATATGCGCATGGGACAAGCCAAGTGTTTGTGAACGGTGACGATCCTGCTTCCGGCGGGAAAACGAAGCGCGGCCGCAGTGCCTGCCTTAACCTTGAAGCAGGCTGGGTGCGTGAGGCGCGCCGCTGCCTGTCACCCAACCGCAATGAGCGGCCCGCAAATGAACCAGTTTCTTTGTTGGTGATTCACAACATCAGCCTGCCGCCGGGCAGGTTCAGCGGCAACTTCATTGATGATTTGTTTCTCAACCGCCTTGATTGCGGCGCGCATCCGTATTTTGCGACGCTGCGCGGGCTTGAGGTTTCCTCGCACTTTCTTGTCCGTCGTCGTGGCGAGCTGGTGCAGTATGTTGCTACCTCTGAACGTGCATGGCATGCCGGAAAGTCGGCGTTTTCCGGCCGTGAAAATTGCAACGATTTCTCGATCGGCGTCGAGCTGGAGGGCACGGATGAGCGCCCCTATACGCAGCCGCAGTATCGCCGGCTGGTGATGCTGTCCGTGCTGTTGTTGCGCGCTTTCCCGGATATTACGCCGGCGCGTATTGTCGGCCACAGTGATGTCGCGCCGGGCCGCAAGAGTGATCCGGGTCCGGCGTTCGACTGGCCGCGGTATCGCCAGGCACTCACCGAAGCCCTCGCGGCAAAATACCCATGAAGCTGTTGGCGCTGCTGATCCTGCTGACATTGCGGCGCGTCGAATGGCGGCGCAATCCTGATGCGTGGCGCGCGCTGGCCGATCGCATCCTGCTGGCGCCATTGCCGCTGGCGGCGAGCGTTTCCCGCACGGCGCCGGGCAGATTGCTGGTGCTGGTAGTGTTGTGGGCTGTTGTCGGGTTTCTGCTGCGCTTCGGGCTGGCCGATTTCCTGCTTTCATTGCCGCTGTTGATGATTTATGTCGCGCTGCTATGGCTCTGCATAGGCCGCGACACGCTCGGTGCGGATATCAACGAATACCTGCGTTTGTGGTATTTGCGCGACGCAACGGCGCTACGCGAATTTACCGTGTCCCGTTTCGGTATCAGTGCCACAGATGCCGGCACGTTGCATCGTGGCGTGCTGCGGGCGTTGTTCGTCCGCGGGTTTCGTGAAAATTTTGGCTGGGTGATGGTCTTTGCGTTCACCGGCTTGCCGGGCCTGCTGGTGCTTGCCGTGATGGACGCCGTGCAGCGACGGCAGGCCGGTGCGCGTGACGAACTGCTCGCGCAAGCCGCGCACGAGACACGCGAGCGCCTCGACTGGCTGTTGGTGCGCATGCTGGGCTTGACGCTGCTGTTGACCGGCAATTCCTCCCGGGCCTGGCCGATCCTCGACAGCAGGCTGCTTGATGACGAAGACCCGGCAGCCGAACTCATTGCCGATCTTTGCGTGGCTGCGGCCGGGGTGCCGCCACAAGGCAGTGCTGAGCCGGAGGTTGGCCTGGATGTCACCGATGCCCGTGGTCTGCTGCTGCGCACCCAGGTGGTTTGGATCATGCTCATGGCGGTTTCGGTCATCATCGGGTTCTGAAGTACTCAGAGCGAATCGGCCGGTGATTTTGTTATAGTCGCTTCCGCACGGTCATGGCGCCACAAGCGTCTTCCCCGGTTCAGCGTCTGCATTCAGGAATGCCTTACATGGCCGATACAAACCGGTTTTTCGACGACATCGATCCGCAGGAAACCCGCGAATGGCTTGACGCCTTCGCCTCCGCACTGGAAAAAGAAGGCCCCGAGCGGGCACGATTCCTCCTCGAAAAAGTTTCCGAGGCTGCCCGCAACAAGGGCATCCAGCTCGCCAGCCTCAATACGCCTTACGTCAATACCATTTCGGTTCGCGAAGAGCCCGGGTATCCGGGTGACATCTTCATGGAACGGCGCATCCGCGCGATCATTCGCTGGAATGCGATGGCGATGGTGCAGCGCGCCAACATGAGCGACGACGAGCTTGGCGGGCATATTTCCTCGTTTGCCTCATCGGCCACGCTGTACGATGTTGGCTTCAATCATTTTTTCCGTGCGCCGAATGAAAATTTCGGTGGCGACTTGATCTATTACCAAGGCCACTCGGCGCCGGGTATTTATGCGCGTGCCTTCCTGGAAGGGCGGCTGACCGAACAGGACCTTGACGGTTTTCGTCGCGAGGTCGATGGCAAGGGCCTGTCGTCGTATCCGCATCCCTGGTTGATGCCGGAGTTCTGGCAGTTCCCGACCGTGTCGATGGGTCTTGCTTCGATGCAGTCGATCTATCAGGCGCACTTCATGAAGTACCTGATCAATCGCGGGATGTTGCCTGATGAAGACCGCAAGGTCTGGTGCTTTCTTGGCGACGGCGAAATGGATGAGCCGGAATCTCTGGGTTCGATCGGGCTTGCCGGCCGTGAAAAGCTCGACAATCTCGTGTTTGTCGTCAACTGCAATCTGCAGCGCCTGGATGGCCCGGTACGCGGCAACGGGAAAATCATCCAGGAACTCGAGGGTGTCTTCCGTGGTGCCGGCTGGAACGTGATCAAGGTGGTATGGGGCCGGCATTGGGACCCGCTGCTGGCGCGCGACGACACCGGTGCGTTGCGGCGGCGCATGGACGAGTGTGTTGACGGCGAGTACCAAGCATTCAAGATGCACGGTGGCCAGTACACGCGCGAGAACTTCTTCGGAAAATATCCGGAGCTCGCGACGATGGTTGCCGACATGAGCGACGAGCAGATCTATGCGCTGAACCGCGGTGGCCACGACCCCTACAAGGTGTTTGCGGCCTACCAAAAGGCGATGAACCACAAGGGTCAGCCGACGGTGATTCTCGCCAAAACCGTCAAGGGTTATGGAACCGGTGCCGGCGAGGCGCAGAACAAGACGCATCAGATCAAGAAGCTTGATGTCGAAAGTTTGCGCGAATTCCGCGATCGTTTCGATATTCCGGTCACGGATGCCGAGCTCGAAAAAGTTCCGTACTACATCCCGGCGACCGACAGCGCGGAAATGAATTATCTGCGTGAACGTCGCGCCGCCCTCAACGGCCATTTACCGCAACGGCGTGCGGTATCAACCGAGCAACTGGCGGTGCCGCCATTGGCCACGTTTGCGGCGATGCTCGAAGGCTCCGAGCGCCCGCTGTCGACAACGATGGCCTTTGTACGCATGTTGACGGCATTGATGAAGCTGCCGGACATCGGCGAGCGCTGCGTGCCGATCGTGCCGGACGAGGCACGCACCTTTGGCATGGAGGCATTGTTCCGCCAGTACGCGATTTACTCGGCAGTGGGCCAGCTTTACAAGCCGGAAGACGCCGGCCAGGTGATGTATTACCGCGAAGACAAGCAGGGCCGGGTGCTCGAAGAGGGTATCAACGAGGCGGGCGCATTTTCGGCGTGGATGGCGGCTGGCACTTCGTATTCGGTGAACAACAAGCCGATGATTCCGTTTTACGTTTATTACTCGATGTTCGGCTTCCAGCGCATCGGTGATTTTGCCTGGGCCGCTGGCGATGCGCAGGCGCGGGGCTTTCTGATCGGCGCGACGGCAGGGCGCACAACGCTGAACGGCGAAGGCCTGCAACACCAGGATGGCCACAGTCATTTGCTGGCCTCGACCATTCCGAATTGTGTGTCATATGACCCGACCTACAGTTATGAGCTGGCGGTGATCCTGCAGGACGGCCTGCGGCGCATGTACGGCGAGCAGGAAAGCGTTTACTACTACATCACGACGATGAACGAGAACTACCCGCACCCGCCGATGCCAAAAGGTGTTGAGGAAGGCATCGTTCGCGGTATGTACAGGTTGCCCTCTGCAGCAAAAGCGGTATCTGTAAAAGAGCCGCCCGCAAAAAAAACCGGATTGGTTGTCCAGTTGTTGGGCAGTGGCACCATCCTGCGCGAAGTCGAGGCTGCCGCAGAAATGTTGGCGCAGGACTTCGGCGTGCGCGCCGACATCTGGAGTGTCACCAGTTTCAATGAGTTGCGTCGTAATGGCCTTGAGGTTCAACGCTTCAATCTGCTGCATCCGCTGGCGAAAAAACCGCAGATATCATGGGTGGAGCAGTGCCTTGGCGATACCGAGGGTCCGGTGATTGCGGCCACGGATTACATGAAGTTGTTCGCCGACCAGATCCGGCCCTTTGTCCGTGGCACTTACCGCGTGCTTGGCACCGACGGCTTCGGCCGCAGCGATTCACGGCGCAAGCTGCGCGAGTTCTTTGAGGTGGATCGCCGTTTCGTGGTGATTGCCGCGCTCGAAGCGCTGGCTGCCGACGGCAAGGTCGAGCGCAAGCTCGTTGCCGAGGCCATACAGCGCTACGGCGTTGATCCCGAAAAGTGCAACCCGGTGGAGTGCTGACCGTGGCTGTAACCGAAGTAAAGGTTCCCGATGTCGGCACCGACAAGCCGATTGATGTCATTGAGATCAGCGTCAAGCCCGGAGACGCCGTCGTCGCCGAGCAGACGCTGATTGTTCTTGAATCCGACAAGGCGACCGTCGAGGTGCCAAGCCCGGTGGCCGGAATCGTCAAGTCCATTGCCTTGAAAACAGGCGACAAGGTGACGCAGGGTGCGCTGATTCTTGTGGTTGAGGCCGCCTCGGCATTTGTATCGGAGAAAATCTCGCCGGAAAAAATCGCGGCGGGAAAAGTTGAAGCGCCAGTCGCCGCCGGCGCGCTGGTAGCCGGCGTGACCATGGCGGCACAGAAAAGTGATGTGCCACAGGCGGCTGCGCCGGTGCCTGCTGCGCCGGTACCGACATTGGCAACCCCGGCGTCATCTCCAGTAGCCAGTGCCGCCAATGTCCACGCTGGCCCGGCGGTGCGCAAGCTGGCGCGTGAACTTGGTGTTGCGCTTGCCGAAGTGGCGGGCACCGGCCCCAAGGCCCGCATCCTGAAAGACGATGTGCATGCGCATGTGAAAATGCTGCTTCTTCAGCGCGGCACACAGTCGGCAGGCAGTGGCCGCAGCTTGCCGGAACTACCAACGATCGATTTTGCCAAGTGGGGTCCGATTGAGGAGCAGGCCCTCAACAAGTTGCGCCGCGTCAGCGCCGTCAACCTGCATCGTGCCTGGCTTGCCATTGCGCACGTTACGCAATTCGACGAAGCCGATATCACCGCCCTTGAAGAGTTCCGTATTACGGAGAATGTGCGTCTCAAGGACGACGGCGTGAAACTGACCATGCTGGCGTTCATCGCCAGGGCCTGCGTTGGTGCGTTGAAAAAATATCCGAAGTTCAACAGCTCGCTGGCGCTCAACGGCGAAAAATTGATTGTGAAAAACCACTGGCATATCGGCATTGCGGTGGAAACACCTGATGGCCTGGTGGTGCCGGTGATTCGCGATGCGGATCGCAAGGGCATTGTCGAGATCGCCGGGGAAATGGCGGCGCTCGGCAAGAAAGCCCGTGAAAAGAAATTGACGCCGGCCGATATGGCGGGCGCGACCTTCAGCATTTCCTCGCTTGGCGGCATTGGTGGCACTGCATTCACGCCGATTGTGAACTGGCCGGAAGTGGCGATTCTCGGGGTGTCGAAATCGCAGCTGAAGCCGGTGTGGGACGGAAAAACGTTCCAGCCGCGACTGACGTTGCCGTTGTCGCTTTCTTACGATCATCGTGTGATTGATGGTGCCGATGCGGCGCGTTTTACGGCGTATCTGGCCGGATTGCTGACCGATCTGCGGCGGTTGTCACTGTAGGGCCCCACGGCGCCAGGTCACTTCGGTGCCGCCATCGTGCTGTGCCGTCAGCCGCGCCAGCACGAACAGCCAATCGCCGAGACGATTAAGGTAGCGCGGCAACTGCGGTGACGGCGCCACCGGCAGCGTATCGGGCAACGATTCGCCAGCGGGCGCCGCCAGCACCCACAGCGCCCGCTCGGCGCGCCGGCACAGGGTACGCGCGAGATGGGCACGGGCATTGGCCTCATTGCTGCCGGGCAATACGAACTCCTTGAGCGGTGGCAGCGCGGCATTCCAGGCGGCGATGTCGGCCTCGAGCGCGTTCAACGCATCGCGGCGCAGCACCGTCGAGCCCGGCAGCGATAATTCGCCGCCGAGATCGAACAGATCGTGTTGCACCTCACGCAGACGGGCGAGCAGTTTTGCATCCAGCGCCGGGGCGACACACAGCAAGCCGAGTGCTGCATTCAGCTCGTCGATATCACCCAGCGCGGCAATGCGCGGTTGCGTTTTCGCCAGGCGCGTACCGTCGGCAAGCCCGGTGCTGCCATCGTCGCCGGTACGGGTGGTGATGCGGGTCAGCCGGTTGTCGCCCACGGTGCGCGTCCTGTGCCGAGGAGGGTGTCAGCGCGTAGCCTGCCAGACGATGCCAAGATAAAACGCGCGATCCGGCATACGGTAGTCGCCGCTGCTGCCGCTTGCCAGCGCGTAGTTGCGATCAGCGACATTCTCGATGCGGCCGTCGACAACGAGGCCGGGACGTACCGTCCAGGCGAGGCCCATATCCAGCACGGCGAAGCCCGGCAAGATTTGTGCGTCATAGGCGCTGTTGTCACGCCGATCCATGGCCAGCAGCCCGGTGCGCCATTCCAGCGCGCCGGTACGGTGATGTGCGCTGGCAGACAATTGTTTTTGCGGGCGTCGCGACAACTGTGTACCGGTACTGTCGTCGACCGGGTCCATCAGCGTCACGAAGGTGTCGATCCGGGTGGTGTCGTTGTGCCATGACCAGCCAAGTTCGGTGCCGGTGATGCGGGCACGGGCAATGTTGGTCGCGGTGTATGCGGGTGCGGGGTAGTCGATCAGATCATCAATGTGCTGCAGGAAACCGGTGCAGGTGAATTCGTGGGCGCCGACACGCTGGCGCAGACCGATTTCGCTGCTGTCGCTCGTTTCCGGTTGCAGCGCGGGATTGCCGCCGTAGCCGAAACGCTCCATGGCACCCGCAGCGCGGAAACCACGGCCCCAGGCGAGCCAGCCCCAGGTATCGGCGCCCATGCGCAGGCCGTAATTCGCGTCGCCGGTCCAGTGTTCGCCGAAGCTGTCGTAAACCGCATTGCGCACGCCGATGCCCAACTGGTGTTTGCCGCGTGATACATCGTTGTGCAGGTAGACGGCACGGTTGTCGTTGATGGTATCGATCAGCGTGCCGTAACTGCGCGCATCGACGGCTTCGCGTTCCACATCGATGCCGGCAATGAGTACGTTGTGGGTAGATGTAGTGCTGGCTGGGTTGCCGGCTGCGCCGCGCCGCAGTTCGATGCCTGCCTGTTGTCGCTGTGTGCGCGCATGATCGAGATCGCCGAGGTAGTTCGGTTCGCGTTGGTCCAGGGAGTCGTTGGCGATCCCGATGTGCATTTTCAACGCCGTGTCATTATTGAGCGGCGCGTCGGCAAAGGTGTTGACAACCAGATTGGAAAAATCCTGGTGCAGTGCTGCCAGCGTGAAATCGTCGAGATACTGCGTGCGACCCTGCGCTGCCCAGGCATCGACGCCGATCCGCGCATCGCCAAGCGCATTGACGGCATGCAGCGTTGCCGAGCTGTTGCGGTGCTCGCCGGTCACATCGGTGGTGTCGGTCACCGGGTCGCCGTCGGTGCGGTACTGGCCGATACCCAGTGCGAGGCTGCTGTCGCCGCGCGTGCGGGACATGTCGGCGTGCACCTGCGTGGTGTTGTCGCTGCCGCCTTCGATGCGTATGGATTGTGCATTGCCCTCACGCTCACCCTTCGGGTCATCTTGACGGCCACCTTGCCGCGTCGTGATGGCGATCACGCCGCCAATCGCGGCGGAACCATAGAGCGTGGCGCGTGGCCCGCGGACGATCTCGATGCGCGCAATATCGGCGCCGCGCAGGTTTTGCAGGTTGGCGCCACCGAAAGTGCCGGAATTGAATTTCACCCCGTCGACCAGCACCAGCACGCTGTCGCTGTCTGTGCCGCGCAGGAAAACGCTCACTTGCTGGCCGGGCCCGCCGGTGCGGGCGAGCGTTACACCGGCGCGCAGGGCGAGAATGTCCTCGACCGGCATCGCCGCGAACGGCGCCAACTCGGCGGCCTCAAGCACGGTGACCGATGCCGGCGTGGTTGCCAGCGGCCGCGCGTAGCTGCTGGCTATTGCCGTGACGGGTTCGAGGGTGAGTCTCTCCGCCTGCGCGGACGCCATGCATGCAGGTAATGAAACAACAAACGCAACAAGACGCACCGCCAGATGCGGCCGCGCAAACGAGAGGGTGTTCATCGGCTCTCCTGCATGCGCCCACCGCGCATGAAAACTGTGGGGACACGCACCGGCCATTTTGGGAAGGCGGATGCATGCACCACGAGGCCGGTATCCGGGCTGATGACGGCACGCACAATGCGTGCAGCGGGCGGCGCCTTCCCATGCGTGGGGCCGGTGCAGGCAGGAAGCCTGCGGCCTTACGGCACAGTGGCTGGATTACGAAACCCGGTGGGTTCGATCGTCCTGCCGTCGCCTTGCGTCAATCACCGTTGCGGGGGCAGCGCAGGCTGGGTGGCTTTGCTCTTGCGGGCAATGCACACCGACCTGCTTCCCGTTCAACCCGCGCCGTAGCGCGGGCACCTGTGGCGGCGCGGATTGTGGGAGATTTATCGCGGCAAGGTCAAGCGCGCTGGCCGTTGCCATTGCTCGGCGATGATCAGACCGGTTTCCAGCGCCCGCGGCAATAATTGCTCGGCGCGCGTCATGATCGCTTCGGGTTCGGGAAAACCGGTGCCTTGATCGGCAGCAACGAGAGTGATCGCGCAGCGGATCGAGAGATAACCGGTCTGCGTTTTGAATTCTTTCAGATTGATGCCGTCGAGCAGGCGCTTGAAGCTGGTCGGTGTGCACTGGCCGAGATCCGCCTGATGGGTGATCAGGGCGAACTGGTGTGGATTGACGCGCACCACGATGTCCAGCGGCCGCACCAGTTGGCGCAAACGACGGGCCACGCCGGCAATCAGTTGTGCAAACATCGCCCGCGGTGTTTTGCGCTCGATCTCGCTGTAGTTTTGCAGCGTAATCAGCAGATAACAGGCGGCGCCACCGCGCAGTTGCGCGTGCCGCATCACGTCGACAACCCGCTTTAATGCGTACGCGCGGTTGCCGAGGCCGGTGATCGGATCGAGCGTTGACAGGGTTTTCAGCTTGCGATTCTGTTCCAGCAGTTGCTGGTTCTCCGCCAGCAGGCGGTTGTTCAAGCTGGTGATGCGGTCGGCGGCGAGCACGCGCGGCAGCAATTGCTGCGTCATGGACGACTTGTTGACGAAATCGTCGACGCCTTCGTCGAAGGCCTTGAACAGCGCCTCGACGCCTTCCTTCGCAGTGAGGAGGATGACGTAGGTATAGCGGTTGGATACTTCGTCGAGCTGGCGGATGCGGCGGGTGAGCTCAAGCCCGTCCATGTCGGGCATCAGCCAGTCGGCGATGACGATGCTTGCCGGGCGTTCCTCCATGGCCTTCAGGCCATCCGGCGCATTGTTGACGGAGCGGATGTCGGTGTAGCCGGCCGAGGTGAGCGCCTTGGTAACCACGGCACTCGAGAACTTGGCGTCATCGACGATCAGGATGGAGGTGCCGGTGCGGGCCATCGGGAACCGTGCGGTTGTGCTTTTGTTGATAGCAGCTAAGGAGACCTAAGCGCCCCCGGGAGCACCCGAGCATAGCACCGTCGCCCCCGAGTTGCGGCGGAGTGTTCGTCGGTAGGGTTATACGGGTGGTCGGTGGTATTCAACGCTCCCAGCGAAACGTAGCGGCGCTGATTGCCATGAACACGACGGTCATGGCGGTGAGTGCCAGCAGGTGCGGCCAGAGGACAGCAAGGCCGGCGCCATCAATCATGATCGCGCGGGCGCCATCGACAAAGTGGGTGAGCGGCAGCAGATCGGCGAGCTGTTTCAGCCAGGGGTCAGCACCTTCGAGCGAGAACCACACGCCTGAGAGCAGCATCATCGGCCAGGTCAGGAAGTTGAGGATACCGCCTGATACTTCGATGCTGCTGGTGCGGGTGGCAGTGACCAGGCCCATGGCGATCATCGCCAGCGCGCCGAATACGGTGATGACCAGCAGGTCGAGCAGCGATCCTTCAAGGCGGAAACCGAGCAGCCACCAGCTGGGGAAGAAAATCAGCGCGGTGATCGCCAGCGTGATCAGCAAACGCGAGACGACCTGTGCCGAGAGAAAGGTGAATGCTGCCACCGGTGTCGCGCGAAAGCGGCGCAACACGCCGTTGGCGCGATAACGGACGATCACGTAACCGACGCCCCACAGGCAGCCGAACATCATGTTCATGCCGATGACGCCGGGGATAACCCAGTCGACGTAGCGCACTTGCTTGCCGGCCAGTGTTTCGCGTCGGAGGGTGTCGCCGCTGGCTGGCGGGCCTGCTATCAACAGCTGTTCGAGCATGTAGCCATTTTGCGAATCGGTGTTTACCCAGTAACGGGTTGCTGTGGCAGTGGCCCCGGCGGCTGCGGAACCGGCCGGGGCCAGCAGCAGATCGAGCTGGTGGTGAGCCACCTTGCGCTGCGCGTCGGCAAGCTGGGTCTCGGTAATGAACGCGACGTGCTGCAGGCCAAGAAGGCGGGCCAGTGCCGGATCGGCGGCCGCCTGCGCCGGCGTTGCATCCACCAGCCCGACCTTGTAGAGCACTTTGTTGTTGTCGCTGAAAGCGAAATACAAACCGATAATGACGAAGGCCGGAAAGGCAAGTGACCAGCCCAGTGCAGCACGATCGCGGTAGAACTCGCGGTTGCGCGCGGCGAGCAGGGCGAAGAACTGGCGCAGAGCATTTTTCATGGCATCACGGTTTTTGTGTTCATTCGCGCAGGGCCCGGCCGGTGAGTCGCAGGAACAGGTCTTCCAGCGTGCGTGGTTTCACTGCCAGCGTGCGCAAGTCGATGCCGGCGGCCGTGAGCTGTGCCAGGGTGCGCGCGACATCGTTGGTGGCGAGGTAAAGATGGTCGCCGTCGGCGAAGGCGCCGGTGTTCGGGCAGGCCTCCGCAAGCATCCCGATCGTTGTCGAGCGCGCTTCGAGACGCACCACCGTGTCGCCGAAATGATCGCGCAGCAACGTAGTCGGGGTGCCGGTGGCGATCACCTTGCCGTGATCCATGATGGCAAGCTCGTCGCACAGATACTCGGCTTCTTCCATGTAGTGGGTGGTAAGCAGGATGGTTTTGCCCTCGCGCTTGATCGCGCGCACCAGATCCCAGAGGTTGCGGCGGGCCTGCGGATCAAGGCCGGTGGTGGGCTCGTCGAGAAACACGATGTCCGGATCGTTCACCAGCGCCAGCGCGAGCAGCAGGCGCTGGCGCTGGCCGCCGGAGAGCTTCATGGCATGCTGATCGATGAAGGGCGTGAGATTCAGGCGTGCGATCAACTCATCGACGTTGCGCGCGGTGGGATAAAACGCAGCGAACAACGTCAGCATTTCGCGCGTGGTCTGGAAATCGATCAGTGCGGTGGACTGGAACTGGGTGCCGTGACGCAACTTGAAATCGGCATCAAGCGGTTTGCCGCGATAACGAATTTCGCCGCTATCGGGTTTGCGCAGGCCCTGCAGCATTTCCAGAGTAGTACTTTTGCCGGCGCCGTTGGGCCCGAGCAGGCCAAAGCAGGTGCCGGCGCGGATTGCCAGCGTCAGGTCATCAACGGCGAGGATTTCGCCGTAACGCTTGGTGAGGCCGCACCCGGACATCACCGTATCGGTCGTCTCAGTCATCAGTCGTTTTCCGATCGGCGAAATCGCCGTGCCATGGCGCGATCCTGAACAGCAACAACATGCCCGGCACGGCAAGTGCGGTGCACAGCCAGAAGAAATTGGTCCAGCCGAGGCTGTCGACCAGGTAGCCTGACGATGCGTTGATGAAAGTGCGCGGCACCGCCGCGAGCGCGGTGAGCAACGCAAATTGCGTCGCGGTATAGGCCGGATGTGTGGTGCGGGCGATATAGGCGACAAACGCCGCAGTGCCCAGACCAATACCGAACGCTTCGGCGCCGACGACCAGCGCCAGGGTGAGCAGATCGTGGCCGACGATCGACAGCCAGACGAACCCCGGAATAACGATCAGTTGTGCGCCACCGAAGATCCACAGGGCACGGTTGATGCCGATCCGCACCATCCAGAGGCCGCCGGCCAGGGCACCGACAATCGATGGCCACAGCGCGGCATTTTTCGCTACCACGGCGATTTCCGATTTTGAAAAACCCATGTCGAGGTAGAACTTGGTGGCAAGCGAGGTTGCCAGCGAATCGCCCAGCTTGTAGAAAAAGATGAACGCCAGCACGGTGAGCGCGGCGGCGAGGCCGTTGCGGTTGATGAACTCGCGGAAGGGCTCGATCACCGCTGCCGTGAGCGTGCGCGGTGGTAATGCCTTGATCTGCGGTTCGTGCACCAGCAGGACCATTGCCAGCCCGGGCAGCATGAACAGCGCAGTGATCACGAACACCATCGACCAGGGCAGGTGGTCGGCAAGAAACAGCGACAGCGCGCCCGGCACCAGCCCGGCGACCTTGTAGGCATTCACATGAATGCTGTTGCCGAGGCCGAGCTCGGCATCTGGCAGGATTTCACGACGAAACGCGTCGATGACGACATCAAGGCTGGCCGACAGGAAGCTCATCAGCAAACCGATCACCGGGATCAGCGCGAGCTGTGTGGTCGGATCAACCTGACCCATCAGCGCAATCGCCGCGATGAGCGCGACATGCAGCACGATCAGCCAGCCGCGCCGGCGACCGAGCGAGGCAATGGTGAAATGGTCAAGCAGCGGCGCCCACAGGAATTTCGCCACATACGGCACCTGCAGCAGCGCCATCAGGCCGATTGCCTTGATGCTGATGTGGGCGTCGTCGAGCCAGGCCGGCAGCAGGTTCAGAAAAATGAACAGCGGCAGGCCGGAACTGAAACCGGTGAACACGCAGATGAGCATGCGCCGGTTGAACAGGGCCTCGCGGATGCTTTCGCGGTGGGGGGTATCGGTCATTGGCGGGGGTCGTAAGGAGTGACGCGCTAGATTAACCGGCGCGCGCTCATTTCCACCACGGACCTTTTACGCGGTCGTTGACGATGTCGAGCCCCTCGGCCTTGAGCCGCCGGCGCTGCTCGCGTCCGGCGCCGCAATTGTTGGTCATGGCGAAGTGGCCGTCGGCGCGGATCACCCGCCACCAGGGTGTGCGCGCCCGGTCCGGCAGCTCGCGCAAGACGCGACAGACAAAGCGTTGGTAGCCGGGCAGCCCGGCGCGTTTGGCCACCTCCCCGTAACTGGTGACGTGGCCTTCAGGAATGGCATGCAGGGCGGCAAGGATGGCGGCGCGTTTTTCGTCCATGGGCAATCCTGGATTGTTGTAGATACGGCTGCAGCCGGACATTATCGCGGCTCGTTGTCGGGCTGCAGCCCGCCCCCAGGAAAGATGCCATGGATAACGAACAGCGCTTTGCCGAACTGGCCGTCGAGCTCGCGCCGGTTGCCGCCACCTTCCTGCGGCGCCGCACGCAGGCGGTGCTCGCCACCCAGGCGTTGAGCGTGCCGGGTTACCCGTCGCTGTCGGCCGTGCCGTTCGCGCTGGCACCGGAAGGTTATCTGGTCGGTTTGTTTTCGCACCTGGCGCCGCATCATGCGAACCTGATCGCCGACGGCCGCTGCGCACTGCTGCTGGCGCAGGACAATGCCGGCGATATCCTCACCGGCGAGCGCCTGGAACTCACCTGCAATGCGCGCCTGCTGCGCGATGCAACGGATGTCGAGTCGGCTCGGGATACCTACACTCGCTGTTACCCGCGCGCCGATGCCTGGTTTCGCCAGCTCAATTTCGATTTCTTCCGGCTCGATGTGATCAATGCGCGCTACAACGGCGGATTCGGCAAGGCGGCGGTGATCGCGCCGGCGGCGTTGCAACTGGTGTCGCCACTCGATCGCGCGGCGACCAACCGCGTGCTCGATCACATGAATGACGATCACGCGGCAGCCTGCGCGCACTACTGGCAGGAGGCGTTCAACGAGCAGCCAGGGGCAGTATGCATCGCTGCAATTGATCGCCTCGGCATGCAACTGCGTTGCGGCCAGATGCTGCGCTGGGTGGCGTTTCCGGAGCCGATCACTACGGCTGCGGATGCGCGCCGGCTGTTGGTGGCGATGGCCGGTGGCTAGCGCAACGTCGCCGCCGGACGTTGCCTCGGCAGGGTGAGTGCCGGCGGCGCCGACGCAGTGCCCGGGCAAATCAGTACAGGTATACCGCGCCGGCGTCTGTTGCCGCATTGCTGGCCGCGTCGCCGCCGACGCCGGTGCTCGCGCTGTCTTCGCCGGGTGCGCTGGCGGCCAGCATCTGGCCGTCACCCGACAAGGCAACGGCAGTACCGAAAGAATCACCGGCGCCGGTATTGGCGGCTTTCAGATAGGTTTTCTGGCTCCAGATCGCGGCGCTGCGCGTGAACACATAGAGCGCGCCGGCGTTGCTGGCTGCATTGCTGGTCTGATCGCCGTTGCTGCCGGTTGCGCTACCACTTTCGCCGGTGGCACTGATGGCGAGGGTGTTGCCATCGGTGGAAAGTGCCAGCCGGGTACCGAACAGATCGGACGCGTTGGTGTTGGAGGCTTTGAGATAAGCCTGCTGGTTCCAGATGTTGTCGGTGCGGACAAAGACGTACGCCGCACCGGCGCCGGTTAGCGTGTTGTTCGTTTGGTCGCCGTTGATACCGGTACTGCTACCTTGCTCGCTGGATGCGCCGGCTACCAGGGTGTTGCCGTCGGCCGACAGGGCAATGGCCGTGCCGAACAGGTCGCCTGCTTCGGCATTGGACGCCTTGAGGTAGGCCTGCTGGCTCCAGGCGGAGCCTGCGCGCGTGAACGTGTACACGGCGCCGGCACTGGCAGCGGCATTGTTCCCTGGCGTGGCGATGCCATCGACCAACGCGCTGTCTTCCAAAAGTGCGCCGGCGGCCAGGGTGTTGCCATCCGCAGACAGTGCCAGTGCATAGCCGAACCAGTCGTTTGCTTCGGCATTGGCTGCCTTGATGTAGGCCTGCTGGGTCCAGGTGTTAGCGGTGTTGGTGAAGACATAAATCGCCCCCGCATTGGGCGCGGTGTTACCGGATTGATCGCCATTGATGCTGTTGGCGGCGCTGTCTTCAAAGGGCGAGGCGACCGCCAAGGTGTTGCCGTTGCCTGAGAGCGTGAGGGCGAAGCCGAAATAATCGTCTTTTTCGGTGTTGGATGCCTTGATGTACGCCTGCTGGGACCAGGTGGAACCTGCGCGCGTGAACGTGTACACGGCGCCCGCACTGGCAACGCTGTTGTTGGTCTGATCGCCGTTTATGCCGGTGGCGGCACTGGTTTCCCCGGGCGCACTGGCGGCGAGCAGATTGCCATCGTCAGACAGGGCAACGGCGGCACCAAACAAATCGCCGGTGCCGGTGTTGGATGCCTTGATATAGGCCTGCGCAGTCCAGGTGGTGCCGCTGCGGGTAAAAATGTATACCGCGCCGGCGGCGGCCGCAGAATTGTCGTTTTCGGCGCCATTCACGCCAGTGGCAGCACTCTTTTCGTACGGTGCGCCCACGGCCAGCGTACTGCCGTCGGCAGACAGCGCCAGGGCGTAGCCAAAACCGTCGGCTGCCTCGGTATTGGCTGCCTTGAAATAGCCGATCGCCTGCAACATCACCGCAGTTGTATACGTTGGCGCATAGGGCGACGTGCAGCCGCTGGTGTTGCATGCCTCCACCTGATAGCTGGCGTTAATCCAGTCGTGCAGGTGTACCGGTATCACATCCGTGGCTGTGGTCGTGGTGATGTTGCCGCCCAACTGGGTAAAGCCGCTGTGGCCATCCGGATTTTTATAAAGCTTGTAGTACGTTGCGCTGGCATCTGCCGGCCAGGTGAAGGTTAATTCTCTGGGCTTGCTGGCCGATACCGTGATGAACAAGCCGCACGTGATCTGAATGTCGGTGACATTTGCGGTGGCGGTACCGCTGCCGTTGAGCACGGCACAGGTGCGCCCGGCGGGTTGGGTAACCACGGTGACGTTGTAGGTGCTGCCATGCGCAATACGGTTCGTGAAGGTGTCGCTGCCGTTGTTCGCGACGGTTTTGTTGTCGCCACCGTTGTTCGCCAGCACGACTGAGTTTTCTGGCACATCCGGGCTGAGCAGCCCGGATATCGTGAAGCCGATGGCGTAGGTGTTGGTCACACAGGTGATGCCGATGTTGGTGACGGCGGCACCGGCGACGGTGCCTGTGGCGTTGCTCAGAGTGCAGACCTGGCCTGCCGGTTGGGTCAGTATCGTGACGTTGTAACTGCTGCCGTTTGGGATCAGGGTCGCGAAGGCGAAACCGCCGTTGATGAGGCGCAACAGGTCGTCGCTGCCGTTGTTTTGCAGCACGAGGTTGCCGGTGAGGCCGGTGATCGTGCCGCCAAGCGTATAGCTCGCCATTACGCAAAGGATGGTCACATTGTTGACGTTGGCCGTAAGAGTGCTGCTGCCGTTGCTTACGGTGCAGGTCTGGCCTGCCGGTTGTGTCAGCACCTCAATCCGGTAAGTGCTGCCAGTATTCAATGCCGTGGTAAACGTGAAGCTGCCGTTGCTGCTCACGGTCAGATTGTTGCCGCCGTTGTTCTGCAGGATCACGGTGCCGGCGAGGCCGCTGATGGTGCCGCCGACCGTATAGACCACGGTATTGTCGACGCAAACAATGCTGATGCCGGTGACGTTGCCGCCGCTTGCAGTGCCGCTGCCATTGCTCACCGCGCAGGTCTGGTCGGCCGGCTGGTTTTGTACGGCAACGTCATAGGCCGTGCCGGCGGTGATCGGTGTTGTGAATGCGAACGCACCGCTGGCGTTGACGCTCAGATCGTCGCCATTATTGTTTTGCAGCAGCATCGTTCCGGAGAGTCCGGATATCGTGCCGCCGATTGTGTAGGTGTTGGTGATGCAGGCGACGCGGACACTGTTGATGGCGCCGCCGGCAATGGCGCCGGTGCCATCGGTGACTGCACAGGTTTGATCAGTGGGCTGGGTCAGAATCGTGACGTTGTAGCTGCTGCCGTCAGGCAGCGCTTGCGGGAATGCAAAGTTGCCGCTGCTGATGACGATGAGATTGCTGGTGCCGTTGCGCAGTACCACGCTGCCGGACAGCCCTGACACCTGGCCGCCCAGCGTGTAGGTGTTCGCGGTGGTCTGCCCGGACGACGAGCCGCCGCCGCTACACGCAGACAGGGCCATCAGGAGGCAGAGCAAAAGGGGATATTGGCGCAGCGTGCGGTGCATGCCTGAGGTTCCGGGAAATTTTTCGAAGTGATCTACTTTCCGGTCCTCGCCCGACAGGGTCAACGAGTGTTTCGTAATGGCGTGGCCCCGGCCGGCCGCCTGCACGGGGGCTTGGCCAGTTGTCGGAGGTTGCCGGGTGCACCGTATCCCCAAAATGACCGCAATCCGTCGTTGACTCGCCGCAATCCGTCCCTATGATTAGCACTCCCGATGGGGGAGTGCTAATCCGGGCTGCTGTTCAGGCCCTAACCCATTGAATCTCCAACCTGAATACTGGGAGACGAGTGATATGAAGATCCGTCCTTTGCACGACCGTGTGGTCGTCAAGCGCGTGGAAGAAGAAACCAAGACTGCCGGCGGCATCCTGCTGCCGGGCAAGGCCGCCGAGAAGCCGAGCATGGGCGAAGTGGTCGCTGTTGGTCCGGGTAAGGCCCTGGACAACGGCACGGTCCGCGCCATGGGCATCAAGGCCGGCGACAAGGTGCTGTTCGGCCAGTACGCCGGCGCCACCGTGAAGGTCGATGGTGACGAGCTGCTGGTCCTGACCGAGACCGAAATTTTCGGCGTCATCGAGAAGTAATTTCACAACAGAATTCGCAGAGGTAAAGAATCATGGCAGCGAAAGACGTAAAATTTGGTGATGCCGCGCGTGCGCGCATGCTCAAGGGCGTGAACATTCTCGCCGATGCAGTGAAAGTCACCCTGGGCCCGAAAGGCCGTCACGTGGTGCTGGAAAGGTCGTTCGGTTCGCCGATGATCACCAAGGACGGCGTGTCCGTGGCGAAGGAAATCGAACTGAAAGACAAGTTCGAGAACATGGGCGCGCAGCTGGTCAAGGAAGTGGCTTCCAAGGCCAACGACGAAGCCGGTGACGGCACTACCACCGCGACGGTACTCGCGCAGGCGATCGTCAACGAAGGCTTGAAGTCCGTTGCCGCCGGCATGAATCCGATGGATCTCAAGCGCGGCAACGACAAGGCCGCCGCTGCGGTCGTTGAGGAAGTGAAGAAGCTCTCCAAGCCCTGCACCGATACGAAAGCCATCGCCCAGGTCGGTACCATTTCTGCCAACGCGGACGCCTCCATTGGCGACATCATTGCCAAGGCAATGGCCAAGGTTGGCAAGGAAGGCGTGATCACCGTTGAAGAAGGTACCGGTCTGGAGAACGAGCTCGACGTCGTCGAGGGCATGCAGTTCGATCGTGGCTATCTGTCGCCGTACTTCGTCAACAATGCCGAAGCCATGGCCTGCGAACTCGACAGCCCGTTCATCCTGCTGGTCGACAAGAAAATCTCCAACATTCGCGAAATGCTGCCGGTACTGGAAGCAGTCGCCAAGAGCGGCAAGCCGTTGATGATCGTCGCCGAGGATATCGAAGGCGAAGCGCTGGCCACTCTGGTGGTCAACACCATGCGCGGCATTGTCAAGGTTGTTGGCGTGAAGGCGCCGGGCTTCGGCGATCGTCGCAAGGCCATGCTGCAGGATCTTTCGGTACTTACCGGCGCGACGGTGATCTCCGAGGAAATCGGCCTGCAACTGGATACCGCAACGCTGAACGATCTGGGCACGGCGAAGAAGATTCGTGTCACCAAGGAAAATTCCACCATCGTCGACGGTGCCGGCAAGCCGGCCGACATCAAGGCCCGCATCGAACAGATTCGCGCCGAGATTGAAAATTCCACGTCCGACTACGACAAGGAAAAACTGCAGGAGCGGCTCGCCAAACTGGCTGGCGGCGTGGCAGTGATCAAGGTCGGCGCCGGCACGGAAGTCGAGATGAAGGAGAAGAAGGCGCGTGTTGAAGACGCGCTGCACGCAACCCGTGCCGCCGTTGAAGAAGGCGTGGTTGCCGGTGGCGGTGTTGCCTTGGTGCGCGCGCTGTCGATCGTGCGCGGCAAGCTCAAGGGCGACAACGAAGACCAGAACGCGGGCATTGCGCTGGCGCTGCGGGCGATGGAAGCGCCGTTGCGGCAGATCGTTGCCAATGCCGGCGGTGAGCCGAGCGTGGTGCTGAACAAGGTGCGCGACGGCAAGGGTGACTTCGGTTACAACGCTGCGACCGGTGAGTACGGCGACATGATCGAGATGGGTATTCTCGATCCGACCAAGGTGACCCGTGCGGCGCTGCAGGCGGCGGCGTCCATTGCCGGCCTGATGATCACCACGGAAGCCATGATTGCCGACATGCCGGAAGACAAGCCGGCCGGCGGTGGTGGCGACATGGGTGGTATGGGCGGCATGGGCGGTATGGGTGGCATGGGCGGTATGATGTAAGCCTCCTGCTTTACCCCGCGTGACCCGAAAAGCCCCGCCTCGTGCGGGGCTTTTCTTGTTGGGGCGGGAAGGGCAGGCAGATCGGGAGTGTGCTGGCCTATCATGGGCGTGCTGCCGGGCGTCTGCTGACAGTGTTTGCGCGCGGTGCCACAGGATGTGTTCGGAGGATGCCGGCAATGGGCAAGGGCTTGGGTGCGATTGCTGTGTTGGCCGTTGTGTTGGTTGCGGCAACGGCAGCGCACGCGGAATACAGCGAGGAATGCCGCGATCTCGCGCAGCGGTTGGCTCAGGACCCGGGCGCGCTGAAGGTCGGTGAACTCGATGTGCTGAAAAGCTGCCTGTCCGATTTGCAGCGCGGCATTGTGCTGGGCGAGCCGCCACCTGCGAAAGGTGAGCCGGTGGTCGTTGTGCCGGCTGCTGCCCCCGCGCCGCCAACCTGCCCGACAGCCGCACAGTTGTGTCCGGAGCGCGAAGCGGCAGCCAAAGTGCGTGAAGCCCCGGCGAAAGTGCGTGAGCGGAAACGCGACGCGGTACCGGATCGTCGGTTGAAGCCCTATTTGCCGAAGTATTGAGCCAGTATCCACCCTCAGGTTCGCCTCCAGGATTGCACGGAATCCCGCATGTTCGGATTGTTTACGCCGCGCTGGACGCGAAGCGAGATCGCGTTTTCTGTCGCTACGTTATTGCTGGTGGCGTTGCTGGCCGTTGCCGGCGATGGCCCGCGTGAGGTGCTGCGTTATGATCGCGCGCTGATTGCGGCCGGGCAGTGGTGGCGGTTGTTGAGCGGCAATTTCGTGCACCTGGGTTTCGGCCATCTGTTGCTGGACGGCACCGGTCTTGCCTTGCTGCTGCTGTTTTTCCGCGATGTGTTTGCGCCGCGCGATTGGGCCGTGGCGATGACGGCCGGTGCGATCGTGGTCAGCCTTGGTCTGTGGTTCCTGAACCCCGAGGTTCGCTACTACCTCGGCATTTCCGGCGTCCTGCATACGCTGCTGTTTGCCGGGTTGCTGCTCAGTTTCCGGCATACGCCGTTGATCAACGGCATTGTGTTCGTGGCGATGGCCGCGCGGATCTGGTTCGAACAGCAGCCGGGCTACGACATTCACTACATGCAGGCAACCATCGGTGGCGCCGTGATGGTTGATGCCCACCTCTACGGGGCATTTGCCGCCCTGCCGGTCACGGCGTTGCTGTGGCGCCGCTCGCAGGCACGGCAGGCGTGCTTCCGGGCCGTATAATCGCCGGCTCGACCGGAGGCCCCATGACTGACCCACTGATCATTTTTGACACCACCTTGCGCGACGGCGAACAGAGTCCCGGCGCGTCGATGACGAAAGACGAGAAGATCCGCATTGCCAGGGCGCTGGAGCGCATGCGGGTGGACGTGATCGAGGCCGGTTTTGCGATCGCGAGCCAGGGCGATTTCGAGGCGGTGCAGGCGATAGCCGGGATCATCAGGGATTCCCGCGTTTGCTCGTTGGCACGCGCGAAGGATGCCGATATCGATCGCGCCGGCGAGGCGCTCAGGGGCGCCGCCGCAGCGCGTATCCACACTTTCATCGCCACCAGTGCGATTCACATGAAATACAAGCTCAAGATGGAGCCCGATGCGGTGCTCGCAGCGGCCGTGCATGCGGTAAAGCGCGCCCGCTCGCTGTGCGAGGACGTCGAGTTTTCCTGTGAAGATGCCGGCCGTTCCGACCTTGATTTCATGTGTCGCCTGGTTGAGCAGGTCATCAAGGCCGGGGCGCGCACCATCAATATTCCCGACACCGTCGGGTACTCGATTCCCGAACAATATGCTGAAACCATCCGGCAGCTGCTTCTGCGCGTTCCGAACGCGCATCAGGCAATCTTCAGTGTGCATTGCCACAACGACCTGGGGCTTGCTGTCGCCAACTCGCTGGCTGCCGTGCGCGCCGGGGCGCGCCAGGTTGAGTGCACGGTCAACGGCTTGGGTGAGCGTGCCGGCAATGCGGCGCTTGAGGAAATCGTGATGGCGGTGAAGACCCGTCAGGATCTGTTCGGGATCGACACGCGCATTGATACCCGCGAGATCGTTCCCACCTCGCGGCTGGTGGCCGGCATCACCGGTTTTCCGGTGCAGCCGAACAAGGCCATCGTCGGCGCCAATGCTTTTGCGCACGAATCGGGCATTCACCAGGACGGTGTGCTCAAACATCGCGAGACCTACGAAATCATGCGCGCCGAGGATGTCGGCTGGCATACCAACCGCATGGTGCTCGGCAAGCACTCCGGGCGTGCTGCGTTCAAGGCGCGGCTGGAGGAACTCGGTATCGCCTTCGCCACTGACAGCGAATTCCAGGCGGCATTCGAGCGCTTCAAGACGCTCGCCGACAAAAAGCACGAGATTTTCGACGAAGATCTGCAGGCGCTGGTAACCGATGTCGAGCGCGCACTGGTCGATGAATATTACGGGCTGGATTTTCTTGAGGTGTACTCGAAGACCGGCGCAACGCCGCAGGCTTCCATCCGCCTGCGCGTTGATGGCCGCGAGGAGTCGGCAGTGGCGGCAGGCTCCGGCCCGGTCGACGCCACGTTCAGGGCGATCGAGAAAATTGCGGCGAGCAATACCGCGTTGCAGTTGTATTCGGTGAATGCGATTACCAGTGGCACCGATTCGCAGGGCGAGGTGACCGTACGCCTTGAGCAGGGCGGTCGTATCGTCAACGGTCATGGTGCCGATACCGACATCCTCGTGGCCTCCGCGAAAGCCTATCTCGACGCCCTCAATGTGCTCGCTTCCGGCGCCCGGCGTGCCCACCCGCAGACCGCGGGTATCTGAGCGTCGATGATGGCCATGCCCGAAGCGACCCGGCTTGCCTATCTGGCGCTGCTGGGCATTGAGCAGTGGGTGCCGCGCGCCGGGCGCGACGCTGCGGGTGATGGTGTCGCCGAGGCGCAGTCGCCGGGTGCGGATGTGTCTGATGCGCCCGATGCTGCTGTGAAGCGCACCGCTGCGGCTCCGGCGGCTGCGCCCGTTGCGCTGCCTGCCGAGCGCAATGCGCAACTCGATGCCATGTTGGCGCAGGCGGCCAGCGGGCGCCCGGCGCCGCGTACATCGGCGCCGGAAATGCCGGGTGTTGCGGGCACCGAACCGACATCGCCGGCAGCACGCGACGGCGCCGAGCGCATCGGTTGCAGCTTGCTGCCGCTCGCTGATGGCCTGTTGCTCGTCGCCGCGTTTGGCACACCACAGGCGCCGGGCCTGTCCGGCCCGGAACACGCGCTGCTGGCCAATATTGCTGCGGCGCTGGTGCCGGGCGCCGAGTTGCCGGCTACCCTCGATTTTTCCTGGCCACCGGCCGGGATGCGCGTGCCGGGCATGGAAAAACCCGGTGCCGGCCGCGAAGCTCTGGTCGCGATGCTCACCGAACAGCGCAAGCGGGGAGTGCGCGATGTCGTCGTGCTCGGTGCTGAGCTGGCGACGTTGCTCGGCGATGCGATCACCCGGCAGAACATGGTGCAGGCCAGGGCGCCGGCGTTGGCGGTGTTGCTCGCCGATCCGCAGGCCAAGCGTGCGTGCTGGGAAGCAGTACGTTCGCTGCGTCGCGTGCCGCGCGGATGAACTTGCCGTTGATCAGTTTGCGCACGATGACGGCCGCTGATGTGCCGGCGGTGTTGCGCATCGAACGGGCCAGCCAGCCGGTGCCCTGGACCGAGGGCATCATTCGCGATTGCCTGGCGGCCGATTACTGGAACACGGTCGCGATCGATCGTGACGGGTGCGTGGTTGCGTTCGCGATTCTTTCCTCCGGCGGTGGCGATGCGCATGTACTGAATATCGTCGTTGATCCGGCACATCGCCGGCAGGGCATTGCCCAGCTGTTGCTGGCGGCGCTGATGGATGCAGCACGACTGCGCGAGGCCGACCAGTTGTTTCTTGAAGTCCGGGCCGGCAACACGCCGGCGCTCACCTTGTACCGCGATCAGGGCTTTGCCGAGGTCGCGGTGCGTCGCGATTATTACCCGCGGCCCGGTGGCGGCTGTGAAGACGCCATCATCATGGCGCGGGCGATCTAGCCCCGATTCGTGCGCCGGCGGCCTGCACGCGGGGCGCTATAATGCGCGCCCTCCGACTTTGCCCGGCGCTATGTCACCCATGAGCCAGTTCCTCGCCGAGATCGCCCAGCGGCGCACCTTTGCCATCGTCTCGCACCCGGATGCGGGCAAGACGACAATCACCGAGAAGATCCTGCTGTTCGGCGGCGCAATTCAGATGGCCGGCACCGTGAAGGCAAAGAAATCCGATCGGCACGTGACTTCCGACTGGATGGCGATGGAGCGCGAGCGCGGCATTTCGGTGACGACATCCGTCATGCAGTTTCCCTACGGGGGTTGCACGGTGAATCTGCTCGATACGCCCGGGCACGAAGATTTCTCCGAAGATACCTACCGCACGCTTACCGCTGTCGATGCCGCGCTGATGGTGGTTGATGGCGCCAAAGGCGTGGAGGAGCGCACCATCAAGCTGATGGAGGTGTGTCGGTTGCGCGACACGCCGATTCTTACTTTCGTCAATAAAATGGACCGCGATATCCGCGATCCCATCGACTTGCTCGATGAAATCGAGAGCGTGTTGAAGATCAGGTGTTCGCCGGTCACCTGGCCGATCGGCATGAGCAAGTTCTTCAAGGGCGTCTACAACCTGCTCACCGACGAGACGCATCTCTACGCGCAGGGCATGGGCCACACCATCCAGGAAAAGCGCGTTATCAATGGACTCGACAATCCCGATCTTGACGCCGCCGTTGGCGATTTGGCGAAAGAACTGCGCGAGCAACTGGCACTGGTGAAAGGCGCCAGCAACGAATTCGATCACCGGCAGTTTCTCGACGGCAAATTGTCGCCGGTGTTCTTCGGCACCGCGCTTGGCAATTTTGGCGTTGATCATTTTCTCGATGGTCTCGTCAAGTGGGCGCCGGCACCGAAGCACCGCGAGGCAAAAGAGCGTGACGTACAGGCGAGTGAGGAAAAATTCAGCGGGTTCGTGTTCAAGATCCAGGCGAACATGGATCCAAAACACCGTGACCGCATCGCTTTCCTGCGTATCTGTTCGGGGCGTTACGTGAAGGGCATGAAGATGCATCAGGTGCGGCTTGGCAAGGAAGTGCGCATTGCCGACGCGCTGACCTTCATGGCCGGCGAGCGCACCCATCTCGACGAAGCCTGGGCCGGCGACATCATCGGCCTGCATAACCACGGCACCATCCAGATCGGCGACACCTTCACTGAGGGCGAGGTGCTGAATTTCACCGGCATTCCACACTTCGCGCCGGAGTTATTCCGGCGCGTACGGCTGAAGGATCCGCTGAAGAGCAAGCAGTTGCAGAAGGGTTTGCAGGAACTGTCGGAAGAGGGCGCAACGCAGGTGTTCATGCCGCTGCGCAACAACGAGCTGATCGTCGGCGCCGTCGGCATGTTGCAGTTCGACGTGGTCGCCTATCGGCTCAAGGAAGAGTACAAGGTCGAGTGCGTGTATGAGCAGGTGAACGTTGCCACCGCGCGCTGGGTCTATTGTGACGACGAGAAAAAACTCGCCGAATTCCGTGACAAGGGTTACGAGAATCTGGCCATGGACGGCGGCGGCTACCTGACCTATCTCGCCCCAACGCGCGTCAATTTACAGCTGACGCAGGAGCGTTGGCCGACGGTGCGTTTCAGCCCCACCCGCGAGCACTGAGGCGTTGCATCAGAGGTGCTGAATCAGGCGCCCGACAGATCGTCGTCAAGGCGCACCGGCAATGCAAAGCCTGGCAGGTGCACGGCGCGATCGGTAATGCGCACCTGTTTGCCGTCGATCACGCCCTCGCCGAAGCGGTAAAGCGGCGCATACTCGCCGCGCGTTGCGGCGGCATCGTAGGCGCCGGCTGCTGTGGCGATTGCTTCATGTTGGTGTTGCCAGTTGTCGAGCGCACGCGCACCGTGGCGCGCAGCCAGCAGTTGCCGGGTGGCTTGCGGTGACAGGATGACACCGGTGGCATTGTTGCCACCGAAGCCCTTCGCGTTGATCAGCGCTGCCGCCATGCCGTCAGGGCCGACCTCGCGGTGCGCAGGCGAGATGTCGAGGTGGGAGTCGTTCACGTCGGGCGCGACATGATTGATGGTGGCGATGCCGGGCACGATGCCGTGAGCCCAGGTGCCTAACGCAGCGGCGATCTGATCGCCGGCCGCCGCACCGATCGAATGCCCTACATAGCACTTGATCGCCGCGACCAGCCAGCGTTCGATGCCGAAGGCTTTCGCGGTTTCGTTGAGCACATGCGATTCGGTGGTGCGGTTTTGTGGGGTGCCGGTGCCGTGCGCATGCACGAAAGTGTGCCGGCGCAACGCCTCCTCGCCCAGTAGCGCCCGGGCGCAGGCGGCAGCCTTGGCCATCGTGATGTAGTTGCCGGCACCGGGCGCGGAAATCGATTTCTTGTAGCCGTCGGCGTTGATGTACACCTCGGGGGCGGCGCCGTGGATGAACGCGCCCAGCTCCAGTGCCAGCGCATCGTCCATCAGCACCAGATACTGCGCGCTCTCGGCGATGGTGAAGCCGATGTTGGTGCTGAACGGGCGCACGGCGCGGCGATGATCCGGTTCGCTGCGGTGCGGATCGAGTGCGAGCAGATCGCTGTCTTCACCGAGCGCGCCCATGGCGCGATAGCCTTCCATCACTTCCGGCACGATCGGCGCCTCGGCAGCACCGACAAACACTACGCGGCGTTTGCCGCAGCGGATGTCGCGAATCCCTTTTTCGAGGTTGTACAAAAATGTTGCGCAGGCACCGAGCATACCGCCGGTGGCGCCGGCATTGCCGAGCACATAGGCATTGATGAAATCGGCAGGCATTTCCGGGAAGCCCAGCGGGCATTGCTTCGATGAGGTGCGCTTGCCGTTGGCGGCGGCCTTCATCATGCCGCCGAAGCCCGGGTCATCGAGTTGACCCATCGCGCTGCTGGCATACACGGCCACCTGATCCGGCGGCAGCATGTTGCGAATCGCCTGCCAGTCGAGGCCGGTGGCGAGCAGGGCGTCCGAGGCGGCGAACACGGCCATTTGCAATCCGCGCGGATGGTGATGCGACGCGTAGAGCGCACCCGGATCGAAGCCCTGCGGCAACTGGCCGGCAGAACGCACGCCCGCTTTGCGGGTGGCAGGCAGCAGAATCTCGATGCCCTCGGCGATAGCAATCTCGACATCGTCTGCATGCGTCGCAACGATCGACCAGTTTGCGGGCAACGTATCCGGCATATCGCGCTTGCGCAGCACAACCCGGATCGGCCCGCTGCCGGCTTTCAGGGCGACGCGCCGGTTATAGGAAATCGCCTCGGTATCGAAATGTTCCGCTTCGATACGGCGCACGCAGGTGGCATCGCGCAAGGCCGCGCCGAGGGTGGACTCGATATCCGCTGGCGCCAGCACGTTGCCGCCAGCATCTTCGAAGTGGCCGTTGCGATGGACGAGGCGACCGGTGAGCGTGGCAAGACCCAGCAGCGCCGGAATGCGATCGGCAGCGGGTAATGCGTCGAGGGTCATACGGCGATAGCCGTGGTGGAAGGAGCTGCGTCCGGCGGCGTTGATGCCGCCGAAACCGACGATGACAGGAAGCCTCTGCATGCGGGATATTTCTCAACAGAAAACGACGTGGATGTGACTTGCGTGGTTAGTTGCGCAGCGCTTTCTTGTCGAGCTTGCCGACGGCTGTGAGCGGCAGCGCATCGTGGAAGTAGATTTTCTTCGGCACTTTGTAGGGAGCCATGTTGTCGCGACAGAACTGCATTACCTGCGCTTCGATGTCTTTGCGCTCGCCTTGCTTGCCTTGGGCGGTGAGCTGCAGGTGCAGCGTGACGATGTCGTTGCCGGGGCGCGCCACATCGCGCTCGGCGATGACAGCCGACAACTCGATAAACGGCAGCTCCTTGAGTTTTCCTTCCACTTCGACCGAGAACACCTTGTAGCCGCCGACGATCAGCATGTCCTTGCTGCGGTCGCAGATGGTGAGGTAGCCCTCGCTGTCCATGGTCGCGATGTCGCCGGTATACAGGTAGGTGTGGCCGTCGAACGTGCGCAGCGTGTTCGCGCTGGCCTCCGGCAGGTTCAGGTAACCCTTCATGATCTGCGGGCCGCGGGCGATGATTTCGCCGGGCTCACCGAGCGGCATTTCCCGGGTGCCGGTTTCCACATCGACAATACGGATGTCGGTGCCGATCACCGGGATGCCGACCGAGCCGATTTTCGGCCGCCCGGCCGGATTGGAGGTGAGCAGGGGGCTTGCCTCCGTCATCCCGTACACCTCGCAGAGTTTTTTCTCGCCGATGATCGCCTCAAGCTTGCGGATGGCTTCGACCGGAAAAGGCGCCGCGCCCGACAGGGCAATGCGTAAACGCGAAAAATCGATCTCGCGGAATTCCGGTGTGTCGCTGAGCAGCATGTACAGCGTCGGCACATTGGCGAGCACCGTCGGCGGGTATTTTTTCATCACGGCGCAGAAGTGCTTGACGTCGCGCGGGTCGGGAATCACCAGGAAACGTGCGGCATTCTGCAGCGCGACCAGCACCAGCGACAGGCCGGCCATGTGAAAGAACGGAAAGGCCGCACCGATGGTGTCGTTGCCCACCTCGTAGGGGCTGAACGCTTCGCCCTGGCGGGCATTGGCGAGCATGTTGCGCAGGGTCAGTTCGGCGCCCTTGGGTTTGCCGGTAGTGCCGCCGGTGTACTGGATGTAGAGCGTATCGTTGAAGGCAAGCGGCGTGTGGACGCGTTGCGTCGGTGATGATTGCAACACCGCCCAGTAGTTGTGAACCTGGGTGTCGGTCATCGGCTGCAGCGTCACCTTCGCGATTTTTTTCAGCGTGTAGGCGAGCCACTTTTTCCAGCCCGGCAGGAAATCAATGGCACCCGATACCAGCACATGTTGCAGGGTTGGTGTGTCTTTACCGGCGTTTGCGACGGCGCCGTTGAACAGTTTGTCGAGAGTGAGCAACACCTTGATTCGGGCGTCGTTGATCTGGTGGACGATTTCCGGTGTGGTGAGCAGCGGCGAGATGCCGGAAACGGCAACGCCCAGCTTGCTGGCGCCGATGAGCGCGACGACATATTGCGGCGTGTTCGGCAGGTGCACGCCGAGCACATCGCCTTTTTTCATGCCGAGCGACTTGATCAGGTTGGCGAAGCGATTGGCGCAGGTATCGAGTTGCTGCCAGGTGAGGGTGATGCCGAGGTACTCGAGTGCGGCCTGATCGGGGCGCTCGCGAGCGTGTTGCTCAAGGATGTCGGCCAGACTGCGTTCAGCGATTTTCGGCGCTGCGGGCGCGACACCCAGTTCACGGTAGATCTTGTGCCAGGGACGATCCTGGAGGGCTTCGGTGGCAGCCATGGGACTCGGTATCTCGGTTTTTGCCGGGGGCGGGGTGAATGCGGGCAGCGAAAGCAGCGATTCTAGAGGCTGTGACCGTCCGGTCACAAGATGTGCCCGGGATTGGCGTTCCCCGCGCATGACCGGGAACGCCGATGTGGGTTCAGAGCAGTTCGATCGCCACCGCCGTGGCCTCGCCGCCGCCAATGCACAGTGCCGCCACCCCCCTTTTCTTGCCATGCTGCCGGAGCGCATGAATCAGCGTGATGATGATGCGCGAACCCGAAGAGCCGATCGGGTGACCCAGGGCGCAGGCGCCGCCGTAGACGTTCACCGTTGCATGATCGAGGCCGTACTTGCGCATCGGCAGCATGGTGACCATGGCGAATGCTTCGTTGATTTCCCACAGCTCGACATCGCCGGTTTTCCAGCCGGCTTTGGCCAACACCTTTTCGATGGCGCCGATCGGGGCGAGAGTAAATTCACCGGGGTGACGTGAATGTGTCGCATGCGCAACGATGCGCGCCTGCGCTTTCAGGCCGCGTGCGCTCGCCACCGATGCGCGCGTCAGCACGATCGCCGAGGCGCCGTCGGAAATCGACGACGAGTTGGCAGCGGTAATAGTGCCGTCTTTTTTGAAGGCGGGTTTCAGGGTGGGAATTTTTTCCGGTTTCGCGTTCAGTGGTTGCTCGTCATCAAGCACCAGTGTTTCGCCGGATTTTCCCGGCACCGGCACCCCGACAATCTCGGCCTTGAAGGCGCCGCTGCGGATGGCATTCTGGGCGCGCTTGAGTGATTCCAGCGCGAAGGCATCCATGTCTTCCCGGCTGATGCCTTCCTGGTCAGCGACATCCTGGGCGAAGGAGCCCATGAGGCGCCCGGTCTGCGCGTCTTCGAGGCCGTCGAGAAACATGTGGTCCTTCAGTTCGCCGTGTCCGAGGCGATAACCGCTGCGCGCTTTTGTCAGCACATAGGGTGCCTGCGACATGCTTTCCATGCCGCCGGCGACCACGATGTCGTTGCTGCCGGCGCGAATCAGGTCGTGCGCGAGCATCGTCGCCTTCATCCCCGAGCCGCACAGCTTGTTGATCGTGGTGGCGCCGCTGCTTGCCGGGATGCCGGCCTGCAGCATCGCCTGCCGCGCCGGGCCCTGCTTGACGCCGCCGGGCAGCACGCAACCCATAATCACTTCCTGCACATCTGCCGGCGCAAGGCCGGCGCGGGTGATGGCCTCGCGAATGGCGACGGCACCGAGTTCCGGTGCCGTGAGCGTGGCCAGGCTGCCCTGCAGGCCACCCATCGGGGTGCGGGCGGCGTTGACGATGACAATGGCGTCTTGGCTGGACATGCGATGGAACTCCTCTGGCAGGGCGACGGTCTGTAGGCAGGTGGCGGGCGCAGATTCTAACCGGTCGCGTCGCCGCCGGCTGCCTTGACCACCGCCCATGCGGTCTGGTCGCCACCGACCATGCTCTGCTAAGGTTTCCCACCTCCTTTAGATAAAGTTTGCTGAAGCGATTATGAAAAAGCTGATTCCGGCGTTGGTGGTTGTGCTGGCTGGCCTGGCACAGGTTGCCGTTGCCGAAAACAAACCCGTTGACCCGGCGACTTCCCCGGCTGCAAATCCCCCGGCGGCGGCCGTTGCGGCAGTGCCTGCGGCAACGGCCGATGAAATTCCGGCTGACGTCGTCGTGGAAATGAACAAGCTGGTCGAGATGGCGGTGCAGGGGGCATCCGCACCGTTGCAGAAAGGGGATGACTTTGCTCCCTATGGCGTCCTGCTGATGACCGACGGCAAGCTGCAGGCGGTGCGCTGGAACAAACCGAACCCGCCGCCGCCGATCGAGATGTTCCGCCAGATTTTCCTCGCGACCCGCGCGCAGGCGGCGAAACCCGACGTGGTTGCCGCCGTCACCGTGGCGCCGACGTCGGTGCCGACCACGGACGGCACGATGCGCGTCAACGGTATCCGCGCCGAGGTTGATCATCGTCGCGGTGCGCCGCGCTTGGTCTTCATCCCCTACGTCCGCGAGAACGGCAAGCTGGTGCTGGGCACCACGGTGTATCAGCCTGGCGTGAATCCGATTTTCGAACATGGATCGGCAGCTGCAGCCCCCGCGCCGAAGACACCTGCTGCCGGCGCCAAAGGGGCCGCTGCCAAAGGCAAGGCCGCTGCCGTGAAAAAAACGCCGGCGCAGAAGCCTGCGCCGGGCAACGGCGGATGAAAGTCACCGCGCTGACCGGGTGCTGCCGGAGTGGCGGCAGATGATCGATCAGACCCGGCGTGACGTAAATCTCGGCGATCTTTCCACCGTCGATGCGGCCGGCCGTGGTGCCGGCGAGCCGCGTGTGGGTGCCGATACCCTTGATGTCACGCGTACCGGCCAGCGCCCGGTTGTCCCGCCAGGGTCCGGCCCGGCTGCGCCACCGCGCCGGCCGCCGCTGTTCGTCGCGGTGTTGGCGCTCGGTGGGCTGGGGCTGTTGTTGGTTGGCGTGGTTATTTTCCTGGTGTTGCAGCAGCGCGAACTGGGTCGCGGGTTGGCGGTGCTCGAGGCCACGGCACGCAATTCGGTGGCCACGCTGGAAACGCGGGTGGCGAGCACCAACACAACCCTCAAGAGCAGCGACTCACAAACGCAGAAGTCACTTGATCTGATCGCGGCGGATATCGGCAGACTGAATGACAACCTGGCGCGGTTGTCACGTCAGTTGGAGCAGGAGACACGGACGCGGGCCGGGCTTGAGGGCGAACTGCGAAGCATTGCCACGGAATTGCGCAAGGCCGATCAGACCGGCACCCAGACAGACGCACAACTCGACACGCGCCTCAAGGCTGCAGCAGAGAGCATCGACCAGCTTGCCGCCCGCCAGGCTACCCAGGCGGAGGGTCTGGTCAGGCTCGCCCGCAATGGCGACGCCGCGCAATTGCGTTCGGAGGTCGCCGCGCTCGGGGCTACCGTTCGCGATCTGCAGGATGACCATGGCAAGCGATTAAAGGCGACCGAGCAGGCCGTCGGTTCCAATGACGCGTTTCGCCGGCAGGTCAACGCCACCATTGATCGCCTTAATCAGCAGGTTGCCGAGTTGTATCAACGGCGTTGAGAGGCGTCGCACTGCGTCCGGTTGACGGTGCGTGCTAATGTCGCGGTCTGAATGACGCCCGCCAGTCCGGGTGCTTCCTCCCAGGCAGGTTTGTCTCGACAGGTTCACCATGGCTGCTCCGCCCGACAACAAGGACAAGCAAAGCCGGCTGTCCACGCTCAGTCAGGATGTCATTGCGGTTCCCCGGCAACCGGCGTCGCCTGCCCATGCGGAAAAACCGCCGCGGCAGGAGGCGCCCGAGCGCACGGCTGAGCGCAGCGAGCGCAAGGCAATGCCGTCGTCGCAGGACGTCTTCAAGGTCAGCTCCCCGGAGCCGCCGGCGATACCGACTGCGGCGCCCCCCCGCTCGGCAAGGCGGCCTGCGGCGCGCGGGGCAGACTCTTTGCTGAAAGAAAGAATCCCGGCGGCGACATGGGTTGCCGCGGGGCTGGCGGGGTTGGCGTTGCTGCTGGCAGGTTACGCCGTGCTGTCCGGTGGTGCCGCCGCTGCACCTGTCGCACAGAATGAGCAGTTCGAGGTCAAGCTCAAGGCAGCTGCGGAGCGCATTACCAAGCTGGAGGAGCAGCTCAGTGCGGCATCGGCTGACGCAGAGAAACTGGATGCGCCCGGCCGCATCAATACGCTGCAATTGAGCGCCGGTATCCGTAGCCTGCGCAACGATCTTGATATGGTTGCCAATGAGGTTGCGAGCATCACCGTGCAGGTCGGCGAGATCCGCACACTGGCGGCCGGCGGTGCGAAGGACGCGAAGCTGGCGCTTGCACAGATCGAGCAGGTCGGTGCCCGCGTGGCAACGCTCAACGAGCAGCTTGCCGGCGCACCGCGCACCGGTACGGGCGGTGGTGATGCCCAGGCGCAGCTGAAGTCGCTTGCCCAGAAGACTGACAAAATGGCTGCGGATATTCGCCAGCTTTACCGCCAGATCGGCAGTCAGTGACGCCAGTTAAGGATCGGCCGCCGGCTCCGACCTGCTAGAATTCGCAGCCTGTTGCGCCAGTGGTGAAATTGGTAGACACGCTGGATTTAGGTTCCAGTGGAGCAATCCGTGGGGGTTCAAGTCCCTCCTGGCGCACCAATTGGCTTGCCTGCCGTTTTGCACGAGCCCTTGCGATACATGTTGCCGTTTGATTGGCCGCAGGAGGGCCATGGCCATGGCCGAACTGAAAACGCGTTGGTTGGGGCTTTCGTTGCGCACGCCGTTCGTGATCGGCGCCTCGCCATTGGGCGACGACGTGGAAAAAGTCGCGATGCTGGTCGAAGCCGGTGCCGGCGCGGTGGTGCTGCATTCGCTGTTCGAGGAACAGCTTATTCTCGAACAGTTGGGTGAGCACCGGCATTTCGACGCGCATCTTGATACCGATGCCGAGGCGCGTTCGTTGCTGCCTTCGAGCGATGTTTTCCCGCTCAGCGTTGACCGCTACCTCGGGCATCTGCGGCGCATGCGTGCGCGCGTCGAGGTGCCGGTGATCGCCTCACTCAATGGCGTCACGCCGGGCGGCTGGGTTGAGTATGCGCGCCTGCTCGCTGATGCCGGTGCCGACGCGATCGAACTGAACCTTTATGAAGTGGTCACCGATCCGCTGCTGTCCGGCGCTGAGGTTGAGGCGCAGCAACTTGAGGTCGTGCGCACGGTCGTGGCCGCAGTGGAGCGGCCGGTATCGGTAAAGCTGTCGCCATTTTATGCATCGGTTCCCGGCTTCGTGCGCCAACTTGCCGAGGTCGGTGCCGCTGGCGTCGTTGTGTTCAACCGTTACTGGCAGCCGGACGTGAATCTCGACACGCTGGATGTCGACCGTACGCTGGTGACATCCACCAGTGCCGAGTTGCCGTTGCGCCTGCACGCGCTTGCCCTGCTGCATGGCCGCATCGACATCGGCCTGTCGGCCAGTGGCGGGGTGCATACCGGCCTCGATGCTGCCAAGGCGATCCTTTGCGGCGCGCAGTCGGTGCAGATGGTATCGGCGCTGCTGGATAACGGCGTTTCGCGCCTGAAAGGTGTGGTCGAGGAGCTCGACTGGTGGCTGGGCGAGAAAGGTTACCCGTCGGTTGATGCGGCACGTGGGGTGCTGTCGCTGGAAAAGGCGCCCAACGCGCATGCCCTGGAGCGCGTCAATTACCTGAAAATGCTGCAGGGCTGGATGCCGCGCCGTTGAGCAAAGCTGCGCAAGGCATCCGTTTCAGTTGTCCCAATTGAGCAGAATCCGGCGGGCGCGACCGTGATGCAGGTCGTACCAGGCTTCGGTGCGCGTGTAGAGTTCGTCGTTGATTTCGCGATGCAGTTCAGCCGGCGCCAGGTGCAGCCAGGGCGCCATGACGGTGATGCCGAAGCGGGTCAGATCAACACGCTGTTGGCCGAATGCGCGCAGCAATTCAAGGGCGCCAAAAACCGGGGCCTGATCGATGTGGTAGCGCACGCCGAGGGCGCGTAGCGTTTGCGCCATCAGCTCGGCATCAAAGATTGTCAGGCGCGGCGCTGCCACTTCGGTGGCGAGGCGCGCAAGCCGGCTCCAGACCAGTTTTTTCTGCTCCTCGCTGTAGGCGTTCCAGTCGATGACCTCATGGGCAAAACGCTTGCAGCCGCGACATACGTCGCCACCGTAGGTGGTCGAGCAGATGCCGATGCAGGGCGTGCGGATGCGCAGCGCAGACATGCCGTTTGCTGTCGGTCAGCGTGGGGTGCTGCGCATGCGGGTGCCTTTTTCCAGCGCCAGTCGCAGCTCGTCGGCACTGAGGCCGGCTGCAAAGTAGGCGCCGCTGACGCGCGCCTCGGTGATTGTTGCGCCTTCGAGTTGCGCCGTGCGGAAATCGATGCCGCGCAGATCGCAGCCGCGCAGGCAGGCATCGCGCAGATCGAGGCCGTCAGCATCGATGCCGCGCAGATCGAGACCGCGCAGCATCGCGCCAGCGAGGCTCACGCGCTCGCCAGCCGCACGCCGACGATTGAATTCGCTGATGTTTTCTTCCAGCAGCAGGACATAGAGCGGGTGCTCGATGGCTTGCGGGCCGGGGTTCTTGATGGTCATGACATCTCCTCGAGGGGTTCTTGTGGGCCGGCGCCGGGTTGCAGCACCAGGGTGACCAACGGCAGGTTGCCAGCTTGGGCCGGAACCCGACGGCTGCCAAGCCGGCCTTGGCAACCGTCGGGAAAATAAGGGATAGTTGGCCGCTCGTTTGCAACGCCAGCTGACGGCCGGCCATGCCGGACCGGAGACGCCAATAATGACAACAACACTCAGCGTACGGCGGTATGTCGGCGCGTTTTGCGTCGCCCTGCTGCTTTCTGCCTGCAGCACGATCAAGCCAGAATCGGCGGCCGACCCTGCTGCCGATTCTGGCATTGGTCTGCCCAAGCCAGCACAGCGCCTGGCGCCATCAACATTGCCGCTGATGACCACCCCTGGCACCTGGCTGTATCCGCCGCAAGGCCCGCTGTTCGAGCCGATGGACACGCTCGATCCGCGCAACGCGATGATCTATCTGTATCGGCCCTCCACCTCTTGGGAGGATCAGGAATTGCAGGCGCCGTCGTTCTTCATTGACGGCAGCAAACTCTTCGGCCTGAAAAGCGGCAGTTATACTTGGCTTGAATTGCATGCCGGTACGTTCAGTTTTCATGCGAAGCGGCCGCTGTCGATCCTGTTCATCAAGAAAATTTTCGATCTGGAGTTGAATATTGAAGGCGGCAGGAACTATTACCTGCGGTATTCCGAGGATGCGCCGTTTGACTACAAGGCCGAAGGCCTGAACCCGGACAATTTTATGCACGCAGGCTTCCTGCAGGAAGTACCGGAAAGTGTTGCGCTCGCCGAGATTGGCGCGCTCAAACTTGATCAGCAGGGTGTCTATTTCGAGTCCGGGCGCATCGTGCGTCACCACTGGGCACCCTTCGATTCCTTTCCGGAAACCGGTGTTGATCCGGATGACTACGCGCCCGATGTTTCAGTATCAACAGCGCAGGAGCCGGGTCTGTGGGGCCGGACGCGCGCCAAGGTGAGCGCTTGGCTCGGAAAATGGTTCTAGGCGCAAAGATTCCGCATAAATGTTCTAAAAAAAGAGGAGCAGGCATGGAGATCAAGGGTAGGGTTGCTGTTATCACCGGGGGCGCTTCGGGTCTCGGCCTCGCCACCGCCGGGGCGATCATCGGCAAGGGCGGCAAAGTTGCCATTTTTGATCGCGATGCCGAGCGTGGCCCGAAAGCGGCTGCCGATCTGGGCAGCAACGCGATTTTCGTGCAGGCCGATGTCACCAGCGAAGATTCGGTTGCTGCGGCGGTGAAGGCAACGGTTGAAAAATTCGGCACCATTCACGTGTGTGTGAATTGTGCCGGTGTCGGTTCGGCGATGAAAACGGTCGGCCGCGAGAATGTGCCGCATGATCTGAAAACGTTCAGCATGATTCTTGGCATCAACCTGATTGGCACCTTCAACGTGCTGCGCCTGTGTGCAGCCCAGATGGCGAAGAACGAGCCGCTGGCCGACAACGAGCGTGGCGTGATCATCAACACCGCGTCGGTTGCTGCGTTCGATGGCCAGATCGGTCAGGTCGCCTACGCAGCATCCAAGGGTGGTGTTGTCGGCATGACGTTGCCGATTGCGCGTGATCTTGGGCCGTTGGGCATCCGCTGCAATACCATCGCGCCGGGGATATTCAATACGCCGCTGATGAATGCCGCGCCGGACAAGATCAAGCAGCCGCTGATCGAGATGACGCAGTTTCCGAAACGCCTGGGCAACCCGGCGGAATATGCCGCGCTGGTTGTGCATATGGTCGAGAACGCGTTTTTCAACGGCGAGACGGTACGCCTCGACGGCGCCATCCGCATGCAGCCGAGGTAATCAAGGTGGGGGGCTATGCCCTACGCGATCGCCATGATTTTATGGTTCTCAATGAGCCAGCGCTCTTGGAACGCGTGCCTGGCAGCCCAACCCACTTCCTTGACATACCACCCATTCACCGATGCCCCAACGACGGCGCCGATAGCCGGAATGGCTTGCAGCGTTTTGCGCTTGGTGAGGTTAATGCTGATCTGCTTCGCAAGATTATTGACTCCAATGATATCGCTCTGCTTGCCAGGCGGCTCCGTTGCGGCCTGCTCCGCCAGCGCCTTCCATGTTGTTTTTGCCACGGCAACCTCGATTGCCCTTAACGTGTTGAGAGCCGCGACCTTTTCGGTCATATCATTTGCCCCGGACACCGACAGGACAGCCAGAACAAAATCCCGATCGCTCTTCGTCCTGACCTCAAATCCATAGCAAGCACCAATTTTGTGAATTGTGCGAAGTGCTATCACGATGATGGCAGGCACATCGATAGCCAGACCAAAAATCCCTGCTGCGCCGGCTGCTCCGCCCTCAGCAGAGGCCATGGCAATGGCCCAGTTATGAACTGCGTTCGCGAGTTGATCTGATTTTTCCAAATCGTGTTTTCTCAGATCCTCCACTTTGCTAACCCCTGCATCGCGTACAACGTCATCTGTATCAGTCAGCCATTCGGCGGCAGACGACGAAAAGTCCAGAACACGCCTGATTGCGGAGTCTGGAATTACACGAAGAATCAGCCGCGTCACGGGTGTTAGCGCGAAGCCAATCGCCCTGAAGGCTATGGATGGCGCCTCGCGCTTCCATGCGCCAATTTTTCGTATCTGATGCTTTTCGTAGGCACTAAGATTCACTGCGTCTCCTCATAAAACCTAACGTGTGCATTCAGGCTGCAGCCGCTCAATCTCTTGTCTGAGATATGGTTTCTCGTTGGCGAGAAACATGATGGCACGGTGGTTTCGTCTCTTCCGGCTTCCTGCACATTTTGTGGCAATCGCGCTAGATCGACACCTGGGCGCCCATTTCCACCACGCGATTGGATGGCAGGTTGTAGAACTCGGTGGCGGCGATGGCGTTGCGCGACATCGCGCCGAAGATGCGCTCACGCCACATCGACATGCCTTCGGCATTCGGCACGATACGTTCGCGCGACAGGAAGAAGGTGGTATCCATCAGGTCGAAATAAAGCCCCTGAATGGTGCACAGTTCGAGCAACGACGGCACGTCCGGCGCCTCCATGTAACCGTAGTGGCCGACGATGCACCAGAAACCGCCGCCCAGTTCTTCGACGTCGATGCGGTGCTCGTCATCGACGGCAGGAATGTCGGCGACGCGCACGGTAAGCAGGATGTTGCGCTCGTGTACCACCTTGTTGTGCTTCATGTTGTGCAGCAGCGCCGGCGGTACGCGCTCGGCATTCGAGGTCATGAACACGGCCGTGCCCTGGACGCGCGTCGGCGGGTCGAGGGCAAGGCTGTCGACCAGCAACTTGATGTCGAAGGTATCGCAGGCCAAGCGCTCGGCGAGAATTTCGCGGCCGCGTCGCCAGGTCGACAACAGCAGAAATACGCTGCCGCCGAGCAGGATCGGGAACCAGCCGCCTTCGAAAAACTTCAGCAGGTTGGAACTGAAGAAGGTGAGGTCGACGCCGAGCATGAACACCAGCGCGGCGATTGCCACCGGCTTGCTCCAGCCCCAGATGGTGCGGGCGACGACAAAGCCGAGAATGGTATCGACCGCCATTGTTGCGGTAACGGCGATGCCATAGGCGGCGGCGAGGTTGCTGGAGTTCTGGAAGATCAGCACCACGCCGATCACGGCGATGAGCAGAAACGTGTTCACGGTGGGAATATAGATTTGGCCCCTGGCCTGATGCGACGTGTGGCGTATGTGCATGCGCGGGCAGTAGCCGAGCAGAATCGCTTGTTGGGTCACCGAAAACACACCGGAAATCACGGCTTGCGACGCAATCACCGTTGCGGCGGTGGCGAGCGCGATCATCGGATACAGAAAACCGTCGGGCACCAGGTGATAAAAAGGGTTGGCAATCGCCGCAGGTTCAGCGATCAGCAGGCCGCCCTGGCCGTAATAGTTCAGCAGCAGGCAGGGGAACACCAGCACGACGAAAGCGATGCGGATCGGCTTGCGGCCGAAGTGGCCCATATCCGTGTACAGCGCTTCGCCGCCGGTGACGGCGAGTACCACTGCGCCGAAGGTGAGGAAGGCGCCGAACTGGTGATCGAGGATGAACGCGGCGGCATACAGCGGGTTGAGCGCGGCGAGTACTTCCGGGTGTTGCACAATGCCGCTGATGCCCAGCGCGCCAAGTACCACGAACCACAACAACATCACCGGACCAAATAGCGTGCCGACGCTGGCCGTACCCTGGCGTTGCACCACGAAGAGCGCAACGAGAATGCCGAGCGTGATCGGAATGACATAGGACTCAAGGCTCGGTGCGGCGACGTTGAGACCCTCGACTGCGCTCAGTACCGAGATGGCCGGGGTGATGACGCCATCGCCATAGAACAGGGCGGCGCCCATCAGTGCCAGCAGGGTCAGGACGATGCGGGTGCGGGCGCTTTGGGAGCCGGCGCGCAGCGTCAGTGACAGCAGTGCGAGAATGCCGCCCTCGCCGTTGTTGTCGGCACGCATGATGAAAGTCACATACTTCACCAGCACGACGATGATCAGTGCCCAGGTGATGAGTGACAGCACGCCGAGCACGTTCTCCGGAGTGGTAGGCATCGGGTGATGGCCGGCAAAACATTCGCGCAGGGTGTACAGCGGGCTGGTACCGATATCGCCGAAAACGACGCCCAGCGCCCCGAGAGTCAGGGTAGCCAGCGGTTTGTTGGCTGGATCCTGTGCGGTGCCGAGTGTGGCGGTGTTGACGGACTGCATGGGAATCTCCCGGCGACCGGACACTCGGCCAGATCCGGCCGATGATCCCGTCAACAAAACGGCCCCGCCTCCCGTGGCGGGTGGCGCATGGTACTGCCGGGGCGGGCCTGCCGCCATGGGCGGTTTTATCGGGCATGACCGCTCCGGATCTTGCCTGCCGGCCTTGAGGGCCGTCGCCGCGTCAGGGCTTGGGCAGCAGGCGCCACAACAGCAGACCGACCAGCAGGGTGCCGGCCAGCAGGATGGTGAACAGCACCGCCAGCGGCAGCTTCAGTACCACCAGCACCAGGATCGCCAGCACCGAAGACAACACCATGGCCAGCGCATTCAGCAGGTTGGCGGCGGCAAAGGTGCGGGCGCGGCTGTCGATGGGGCTCTTGATCTGCAGGACGGTGTACAGCGGCACGATATAGATGCCGGCGCCGATGCCCAGACAGGTCAGCACGGCGATCAGGTAAGCCGGCGCCGGGTTGCCGACAACACACAAGCGCACCAGTTCGGCGGCAAACAGGCTCATCAGCAGGGCGCCGATAATGGCCAGCCGCGGCATCACCTGCCCACGTGAGATGCGGCTGCACAGCAGCGCTCCCACAGCGATGCCGACCGAGAAGGCCAGCAGCATCAGTTGGTAGGCACGCTCATCGGCATGGACGATATCGCGCGCCAGCACCGGCAGTTGCGACAGGTAGGCGACGCCGATCAGCCAGAACCAGCTGATGCCGACGAGCGCGGCGATGGCCGCGTTGTTGCCACGCACAAAGGCAAGCGACGATTTCAATTCGCGCCACGGATGGAATTCGAGGCGGCGGGCGGGCGCTGCGGCGGGTAGCGCCGGGATCAGCCAGGCACTGGCAAGCCCCAGCACGGCCACGCCGCCGAGCCAGAGTGCTGGTTGCCAGGGCGCGTCGGCGCGCATCACCACTTCGACGCCGCCGAGATTGCCGAGCAGGATGGCCAGAAAAGTCCCGGCAGCGATCAGCGCGTTAGCAGTGACCAGCTCTCCTGGCGGAATCAGTTCGGGGAGTACGCCGAATTTTACCGGGCCGAAAAATGCCGAGTGCAGGCCCATCAATGTCAGCGCCAGCAACAGTACCGGCACACTCGACAGCCAGAAGCCGATGCCCGCGACCACCATGATCGCGATCTCGGCGAGCTTCACCAGCCGCGCCACTTGCGGTTTGGGAAAGTGGTCGGCCAGTTGGCCTGCGAGCGGCGAGAAGAGGAAAAACGGCAGGATGAACAGCGCTGCCGCCACGTTGGCGATCATGCTGACGTCCTGGCCGATGAGCCGGAACGTGACCAGCGTGATGAGTGCCTGCTTGAGCAGATTATCGTTGAAGGCGCCGAGGAACTGCGTAGCGAACAAGGGCCCGAAACGCCGCGAGCCAAGCAGGCGGAAATAACCGGCACTCATGTTTGGTTACCTGGCGCGGGTGGTGGTTGCTCAATCACAGGGCACCCAATCACAGGGGACAAAGTTACTGGTCAAAAGTGCGGCCGGTGCCGCCGGCATCGCCACCGATCTTGCGTTCCATCGCGGTTTTCCACGTGGCGAACAACTCCATCTGCCGAGCCTTGTGATAGGCAGTCATCGCCGGCAGAAAGTGCACAACCCAGTGTTTGAATTCTGCCTCGAACGGCCATGCCATCGGGTTGTCCATCCACCCAAAAGCAATCAGCAACCAGAAGGCGGCGCGAATGAAATGGCCGTTGTAGATTTGGCCCAGGCCGGGAATAACAAAACTGAGGACGGCGGCAAGACCGGGACGTGTAGACATGCAGGGGCTCCAGGCAAGTGTGTTGCGGTGCGTTTATTTGTGCGGCAGACCGCGGGCAGGCAGAGTGGTTGCAGCCGTTTGTGTGTTGACAGAAAGGGTGCTGAGCGTGGTGCTGTAGCCGATGCTGAATGACAGATCGGTACGGTTGCGTACATGCGGGAAAAGTTTTGGTTCGTCCAGGGTGAGCCAGGCGCCGCAGGCTTCGCCCGGATCACAGATGAAGCCGTCGTTGTCGTTGTCGGTGCCGGCGTAAACCTGATAGTTGCCGGCAATCACACTGCCCAGATCGAAACTTGTGGAGCTGCCAGCGAGCCCGGCACTGCCGGTGACGGTTTGTTGCGCGACGGGATCCCAGACGATCACATACAGCGTGCCGGCGGTGGCCGCAGGAATCGACGCATCGACCACCAGGGTGACCGGTACGGTGAGAGCGCCTGCCGTGGTTGTGAAGGTGATGGTGCCGGTGTAGATCCCGTTGGCGAGCGTGTTGCGATCAATGCTGATCAGGTAACTGCCAAGGCCAGTGAGCGGATCGATATTCGCGGTGCTGACCGTCAGCCACGGCTGATCGTCGCTGACGCCCGTTATCTGCATCGCACCGCCGCCGCCGTTGTCGACCACGACCAGCGCCTGCGTTGCCGTTGCGCCGAGACTCACGCGCGCCGGCGACGCGACCGGTGCTGCGGGTGTGGCGCTGACCAGACCCGTGGCGACCAGCGCTTTCTCTGCATCGAGCAGACCCATGCCGTATTCGTCGTCGCGCCCGCCGGCACCCAGATCGCGGGTGAGATCGCCCGCCGCCAGCAGGCTGTCGAAAGCGGCGGGTGTCAGGGTGGGCGACAACGCTTTCATCAGCGCGGCAACGGCGGCGACATGTGGCGCTGCCATCGACGTGCCCTGGTAAAAATCGTAGCCGGCAATGAGTACGCCACTGCTGTCGTCAGCGAGGGTGCCGAGTATGCCGTCGGGGAAGCCGTTGCCATCGAGATCGGCGCTGTTGTCGCCGCCAGGCGCGGCGATGTCGATGTGGGCGCCGAGGGTGGAATAGGCTGCCCGGCGCTGGTCGAGCGTCACGGCGCCGACACCGGTCGCGCCGACATAGGCAGCCGGATAAATGGAAATGTTGGTGCCGGTATTACCGCCGGCTGCGACAACGATCACGCCGGCAGCGCGGGCAGCAGTGACGGCATCCTGTTCGGCTTGCGAATAGCCGGTGGCGCCGATGCTGAGATTGATGACATCGGCCGGCGCCGCTGGCAGCGTATTGCTGTCATTGCTCAGGCCGGCGGCATAGCGGATTGCCTGCACGATGTCATAGCTCGTGCCGCCGTAGCGGCCGATGACGCGCAACGGCATGATCTGCGCACCGGGTGCAGCGCCGGCGATGCCGGTATTGCCGGCGCTGGCAACAAACTGCGCATTGGCGGCGATGATCCCGGCCACATGCGAGCCATGAAACGTGGAGCGGCCGATGCCGTCGCCGCCCGGGTCGGCCGGATCGGTGTCGATGCCGTCGCCGTCGTTGGCATTCGCAGGGTCGCTGATGAAGTCGTAGCCGGTGGTGATGCGGCCGGCAAGGTCCGGGTGCGTGGCGAGAATGCCGGTATCGATCACCGCGACGACGGCGCCGCTGCCGTGCAGGGCATCAATTTCCCACGCACCGGGAAAGTGGGCGAGCGGCAGGTTCCACTGCAGCGGGTAGTAGGTGTCGGTGGCGTTGATGCCCAGCGAATTGCGCACCCGGTTTGGTTCAACCCAGGCGATATCCGGGTGTGTGCGCAGGCGCGCCAGCGTGGCCTGTGCATGCTTGTCCAGGCTGCGCTGCAGCGTGCGTGGTCGCGTCCGGTCGCGCAGCAGCATCGGGGTGTCGGCGTTGCCGCCGATTACCTCCAGATCGAGTTCGGCGCTGCGGGCTTCGCGTTGGGCGTCGATGCGCCAGGGCACGCGCAATTGGGTGAAATGCGCGATGAATTCGCCGTCGACAAACTCGCCGGCCGTGCTGGCCGTTGCGGTGCCGATCGACAGCACATAATTGGAACTGCCGGCAACGCTTTCCACCTGCACGATGTAATTACCGGCCGCCGGCACGCCAAGGCTTTCCCGCGCGGTATTGGTATTCGCCGACTGCGCGACGAGGGTAGTGCCAGAGGCATCGTAGAGTTTCAGGTCGATATTATTTGTCGGGCTGCTATCGGCCACGAACAGTGAAATCGTTTCGCCGCCAGCCAGCGCAATGCTGAAGTAGTCGCTTGCGTCGCTGGCGAGCGCGGCATAGCCACCGACAATGGCTGGCGCCGGTAGTGGTTGTGCATTGGCAACGCTTTGGTTGCAGCCGGGTATGCCGCCGCCGGCGGTGTCGCAATCGGCGAACAGCGTATCGGGCACGCTGAGCGCGCCTGCCAGGGTGAAACTGTCTGCCGTCGTTGCTACATACACTGTGGTGGTGGCCGAGGCGGTTACGCCGCCGCCGTCCGTGACGGTGAGTTGCGCGGTGTATTGTCCGGCACTGCTGTACAGCGCAGTCGCTGCAGCGATTGCCGCACTGTCGCCGTTGCCGAAATTCCAGAGGTAGCCGGCAATCGGGCCGTCGGCATCGGTGGAAGCGTTGCCGTTGAACTGAACGGTGAGCGGTGCGAAGCCCTCGACGGTGTTGGCGTTGAGCACGGCCAGCGGTGGCGTGTTCAGGGTGGCAGTGATGTTGGTGGTGGCGACGGCGGTGCCGCCGTGGTCGTCGGTCACGGTCAGGGTGGCGGTGTAGGTGCCTGCGGCCGTGTAGGCGTGCTGCAGCGTGCTGCCGCTGCCGGTGCTGCCGTCGCCGAACGCCCACTGCCAACTGACGATGGTGCCGTCGGCATCGGTGGAAGCGCTGCCGTCGAACTGAACGGTGAGTGGTGCGAAACCCGCGACGGTGTTGGCGTTGAGTACGGCCAGCGGCGGCGTATTCGCGGCAACGATGATGTTGACTGTAGCGACAGCAGTGCCACCGCGGTCATCGGTCACGGTCAGGGTTGCGGTGTAGGTGCCCGCGGTGGCGTAGCTGTGCTGAATGACACTGCCGCTGCCGGTGCTGCCGTCGCCGAACGCCCACTGCCAGCTGACGATGGTACCGTCCGGGTCGGTGGAAGCACTGCCGTCGAAATTGACGGGCAGTGCCGCAATGCCGCTGCCGGGGTTGGCGCTGAAAAGAGCTGTCGGGGGTGTGTTCGGGGTGGCGTTGACGGTGGCACTGACGACGACGGTACTGCTCGCCGTTCCGCCCTGGTTGTCAGTCACAGTCAGGGTGGCGGTGTAGGTGCCCGCGGTGGCGTAGCTGTGCTGAATGACACTGCCGCTGCCGGTGCTGCCGTCGCCGAACGTCCACTGCCAACTGACGACGGTGCCGTCCGGGTCGGTGGAAGCGCTGCCGTCAAACTGCACCGCAGGTGTTGCCAGGCCGCTGATGGGGGTGGCTGCGAATGCGGCTGTCGGCATGATGTTGGCTGCGGATCCGCCACCGCCGCCGCAACCGCTTGCCAGGCTGACAAGACCGGCGAGCAGCGCAGCACGGATTGTCGAACGGCGATCAACCTGCATGGCAGTCATTCGGAACAATTTGGTGCGACATGGGGCGACATTAGCCGACGGCAGCATCTGGCCACAACCGCAGCTCGCCGGCTGGTCGATATTGGTGCCCGGGATGACCTGTGCACCCAGGTTACCTAGTCGAACAGATCAGTCGAACAGATCCGGCTGCGGTGGCTCGGTAGCGTCGCGCAAGGCAAGTTTCACGCCCGCGCCGAGCAGGCGTACCGGCGGTGGCCGGGCCGCCAGTTGGGCGTCAAGCAACGACTGCAGCAATGCCGCGTCGATCGTTGTGTGGCTGCGCTGGCGTGAATGCTCGCGAAAATCCGCGTACTTCACCTTGATGTCGATGCCGGTAATGCAATAGCGCGCCGCGATTTTTTCATAACGCGCGTGCAGTTCGCCGGTCAGCCGCGTCATTGCCGCCAGACACTCCCCGGGCGAGGCAAGGTCTGTTGCCCAGGTGTGCTCCACCGACAGTGACTTGCGGCGATGATCGGTGCGCACGGGGCGCTCGTCGATGCCACGGCACAGTTGCCAGAGTGTGGTGCCGTAACGGCCGAAGTGATTGACAAGCATCTCGTCCGACAGCGTTTGTAGATCGCCGCAGGTGCTGAGGCCCAGCCGGTGCATTTTTGCAGCCGTTACCTTGCCGACGCCGAACAGCTTCTCCACCGGCAAGCCATGTACAAAGGCATCAATATCGCGTGGTTTGATCACGCACAGGCCGTCTGGTTTGTTGATGTCGCTGGCCACCTTGGCGAGGAATTTGTTCGGCGCGACGCCGGCAGAAATGGTGATGCCGATTTCGCGGTGCACCGCAGCGCGGATTTCCTCGGCAATGTGTGTCGCGCTGCCGTGCATTTGCGTCGCTTCGGTAACATCGAGGTAGGCTTCGTCCAGCGACAGCGGTTCGACGCGGTCGGTGTAGCGCAGGAAGATCGCGTTCACCGCGCGGCTGACGGCCTTGTACTTGGGAAAGTCCGGAAAGAGGATGACGAGATCGGGGCACAGCGCCAGCGCCCGGCGTGATGACATCGCCGAATGCACGCCGAAACGGCGCGCCATGTAGTTGCAGGTGGCGATGACGCCGCGCTGATCGGGTGAGCCGCCGACGGCGACCGGTTTTTCCCGCAGCGACGGGTCGTCGCGCATCTCAACCGAGGCGTAAAAACTGTCGCAGTCGCAGTGAATGATGCGGCGCATGCGCGGGGTGTCGGGCGAGGCAAAGAGCGAGCAGGGCAAGCAGGGCGAATGAGGCGCTGCCGCCGCTGGATATTGGCGCAGGCGCCAGTAGATTGTATTCGCGCAGGCTGGTGTTGTTGGTGCCGTCGTAATCGCCGGTGGTGGCGCTGACAGTGCCGGTGATGGTGAATAACCCGTAGCCATTGAAGACCAGTGGCACATCGAAACTCGCCGAGCCGTTGGCGGCGATGGTGCCGAGGTTGCAGCTCAGCGGGCCGGCGCTGGTCCCGGTGCAGTCGGGCAGTGCGGCAAGGTTGGTGATCGCGGTGGTGCCGGTGAGGCTGATGTTCAGCGCTGTGCCGGTGGCAGCATTGGCGGGCGAGAGGTTGGTAACGGTGATGCGAGCGGTGACCGTGTTGTCGACCTGCGTACCTGCCACCGTGCTGACCAGCACGCGCAGATCCGGTTGCACGGTCGCGCCGATGATGTAGCCGTAAAATTGTGACGCATTGACGTAGATGCCCGGCTGGCCGGATGTGGCGCAGAAATCGCCGAAGCTGTAACTGGTGATGCCAACCTGGCGCCAGCCGCCGTCGGCGATGGCAAGCAGCGGGCCGCCGCTGTCGCCGAAGCAGGTGTCGCGTGGCGGATCGGCGAGGAAGCCGGCGCAGAGTGTTTCGCTGCCCAGCGCGCCGTCGTAGTAACTGCTGCTGTTGCAGTCGGCGAGCGGGATGTAGTCGACCAGCACTTCCTGCAGCGTTGCTGCGAACAGGTCGTCGGTAGGGTTTGCGAGGTTTTGTTGATTGGTGACGCCCCAGCCGATGGTCGTCAGATCGTCGCCGAATGCTGTCGCTGCGATCACTGTGCCGTCGTCCACGGTGAAGTTGCCGGGATCAATGCCGGTAGGCGATGCCAGATACAGCAGCGCAACGTCGTTGTGCAGCGTCAAGGGTTCGAAATTCGGGTGGCGCACTATGTTCAAGACGGCGATGCGCGCGGCACCAGCGGCGGTGTCGCTCAAGGTCGTCACGCCGGTGATCACTTCAATGCTGCCGGTGCTGATCAGCCCGCCAGTGCTGGTTGTGGTGATGCAGTGGGCGGCAGTGAGCACCCAGCGCGGGGCGATCACCGTGCCGCCGCAGAACTGCGCCTGAAAATCTTCGGCAATGGCCGGGTCGACCAGTGCCGCCATGAACGGATAAGGCACGGTGGCATCATTGCCGCCAATGATCTTCGCCACGACGCCGGCATGGCTGATGCCGGCGAGACAAAACAGCAGGCCGCAGAGCAGCAGGGTTTGGAAAGGCGGTATTCGGAGGCAGGTCAGGTTCATGGCAGACTGCGTGGCTTGTGGTCAGGTGCGCATTCTAGCGCATGGGCCGGGGCTGATCTTGAGGAACACAAAGACCGCAGGAACATAACGAGGTCCGGATGGCAGGCGACATTGAAATTCACGGCTGGTGTGCACCAAAGTTTGCGCCGTTGCAGGATGCTTTCCGGCTGAACTTTCAGGCGGCCAACGAACTGGGCGCAGCACTGGCGGTTTATGTCGGCGGTGAACCGGTACTCGATCTTTGGGCCGGCAGTGTCGACAGCAAGCATTCGGCTGTCTGGGCAGAAAATACATTGGTGAATGTATTTTCCACCACCAAGGGCATCGTCAGTGCGCTGGTGCTGCGGCTGGTGGCGGAAGGAAAATTGTCGCTGGAGCGGCCGGTGGCCGATTACTGGCCTGAATTCGCACAACACGGCAAGGGCCGCATCCCGGTGAAGTGGTTGCTGTCACATCGCGCTGGTCTGCCGGCATTGCGCGAATTGCTGCCGGATGCGGCGCTGTACGACTGGGACCGCATGGTTGCGGCGCTTGCTGCCGAACAACCCTGGTGGCAGCCCGGCACCCAGCATGGCTATCACCCGGTCACGTTCGGCTGGCTGGTCGGCGAGGTGATCCGGCGTGTGAGTGGCATGAGTGTCGGCCGCTTTTTGCAGGCGGCATTTGCCGCGCCACTCGGTCTTGATCTGTACATCGGCGTGCCGGCCACCGAGCATCACCGCATCGCGCGCATTTCCCGGCCGCTGCCGGATCCGGCCAATCTGGAAGCGGCAAGTTTCATGCAGAAGATGATGGCCGACCCGACCGGCATCACCGCGCGCGCTTTTGCCAACCCGATGAGCATTGCCACCGGCACCAACAGCGTGGAGTGGCGCATGGCGGAAATTCCCGCCGCGAATGGCCATGGCACGGCACGCGCGATCGCGCGTTTCTATGCGGCACTTGCCGGCGGCGGTACGCTCGATAAGGTCGAAGTACTGCCGAAGGACATTCTGAAATATTGTTGGGACGAGCAATCTTGTGGCAACGATGCGGTGCTCGGCATCGGCACGCGTTTCAGTTATGGCTGGATGTTGTCGCAGAATCGGCCGTACGCCGCCTTCGGGCCGGGGCGGCGCAGTTTCGGTCATCCGGGAGCGGGTGGTTCGCTGGGCATGGCCGATCCTGATCGGCAAATCGCGCTCGGCTACGTGATGAATCGCATGGGCACGCACATCCTGCTGGACCCGCGCGCCACGCGCCTGATTGAGGCGCTCTACCGGCTCGTTTGAGTGGCGATCATCGCCATGCCTGCCGGGACTCAGCGCAGCGGCGGGGCCGTAACAACGCCTGGCGAGCTGGGATGTTTCTGGGCGCGCTGCACGGCATGGCGGGCACGGGCAATCAACTGGTCGATGGCTACCGGGCCTTCCGGTGTGACGATCATGGCGAAGGTAATGCGGGCATCGAGCGTCTGTTGCGCAGCCCAGGCATTGAAATCCTCAAGCAGTGCGCGCGCGAGTGTTTCGCCGCCGGCGAGCGGGGTATCGAACAGCATGAATAAAAACTCGTCTTCCGACAGGCGGGCAACGACATCGCTACGGCGCGCGCGTTGACGCACCAGATGGGCGACCCGGCGTACCGCACTGGCGAGTGTTCGGGCAACGAGTGGTTTTGCTGTTTGGGTGTCGAGGCTGGCCAGCATGACCACCAGCGGCGACTGTGTGCGCTGCAGCAAGGGCACCAGGAAGCGGGCGGCACTCTCGAAACCGCGGCGGTTCAGCAGCTGGGTTTCGACGTCCTGCTCGGCGCAGCGGGCGGCTTGTGTTTGCAGCGCATGGCGCCGCCAGGCCTGCAGCGCGAAGTAAACAAGACACGCCAGGATGAACGCCAGGGCAAACAGGAATTCCCGGGCTGCGACCTCGCCCTGCAGTTGCGCGCGCAGGCCGGGCGTGGCCGCCATCAGCGCGCCGGCACCGGCCACGGCAGCCACGAAGGTCAGCCGGCTCTGGCGCAGGCCAAGATTGAGTGCGGCAATCAAGATCAGCAGCAGTGACGGCGGTACCGGGTAAGGATCGCAGGCGACGGCACCGAGCACAGCAACCGCATCGGTCAATGCCGCAGCCGGTACGATCCAGCCGATATTGCGGCCGCGCAGTTGCCGGGTGAACAGCGCTGCCTGCGCGCCAAGATAGAGGATCAGCCCGGCCACGGTGACCGGCAGATTGATGGCCCACAATTCGGCAGGAATGCCCAAAAAATAGGTGAATGCGAGCAGGGCAAACAGGACGCGGCCGCCCAGCTCGAGGTAGAGCGACGGGCGATCAAAAATGGCCAGGGACATGAATCGACTTCTTGTTGCTGCCGTTGGAAGGGCCGGTGCTCGTCGCGAGCAGAAACGGTGCGCCGGGTCTGGAGCGCCTATCATAGGGGCCGGGCCTGCGCTTGGCACGCCCCGTGGGGCGATACAGGGTGGGGAGACGACCATGACCGATTCGCCGGCCAGTTCTTCGACCGATGTTGCCGACCCGCACGCGCCGCTGCGCGAAAACGTGCGGTTGCTGGGCGACATGCTGGGCGGCACGTTGCGCGAACATGGCGGCGAGCCGCTGTTTGCGCGCATCGAGCACCTGCGCCGCCTCTCGGTCGATACCCGTGCGGGGCGGGTCGATGCTGCCGTGTTGCCGCCGGAACTCGCGCGCCTTGACGGCGATGAATTACTGCACGTCGTCCGCGCTTTTAACCAGTTTCTCAACCTGGCCAACATCGCCGAGCAGCACCACCGGGTGCGCATGCGCCGGCAGGCGGTGATTGCCTGCCGCTGGCCACCTGAGGAAGGTTCGCTGAGCGCGCTGGCTGCGGCGCTGACGCGCACTGGTACCGCGCGGGAAAAAATTGTGGCAACAGTGCGCGCGCTGTCGATCGAGCTGGTGTTGACTGCGCACCCGACGGAAATCACCCGCCGCACCCTGATGCACAAGTACGACGATATCGCGCGCCGGCTTGCGGATCTCGATCACGATGACTTGACCCCGGACGAGCGGAACGCGGCGCGAGACGATCTGCGCCGCCTGGTGTCGGCAGCCTGGCACACCGATGAGATTCGCCGCGCCCGCCCGACCCCTGTCGATGAAGCAAAGTGGGGTTTTGCGACCATCGAACAAACGCTCTGGTACGCGCTGCCGCATTTTTTGCGCGAGCTTGATCGCTGGTTGCGCGAACATACCGGTGAGGCGCTGCCGCTGGATTGCGCGCCGGTGCGTATCGCCAGCTGGATGGGCGGTGACCGCGATGGCAATCCCTTCGTCACGCACGCGGTGACGCGGGAAGTCATTTTGCTGGCGCGCTGGCAAGCCGCCGAACTTTTTCTGCGCGATGTGGAAATATTGCAAGGTGAGTTGTCGATGCACCTTGCCAGCGATGCGTTGCGGGCGGCGGTTGGCGATACGCGTGAGCCGTATCGCGCGTTGATGAAGGATTTGCGTGATCGCTTGCGCAATACCCGCGACTGGGCCGCAGCGCAACTGGCCAATCGCGAGATCGATTGCGGGCCGATCATCGCCTCAGACGACGAGCTGCGCGCGCCGCTGTTGCTCGCGCACCAATCGTTGGTGGCCTGCGGTCTTGAACGCATCGCCGATGGCCTGCTTGCCGATACGCTGCGCCGTGCTGCAACCTTCGGCGTTTGTCTGGTCAGGCTCGACATCCGGCAGGAATCGACGCGCCATGGCGATGCGCTCGCTGCGATCACCCAGTGGTTGGGAATTGGCGATTATCGTGCCTGGCCGGAGGCGCAAAAACAGGTGTTCCTGCTGGCGGAACTGGGCAACCGGCGGCCGCTGGTGGGCAGGGATTTCCGCGATTCGCCTTTATGCGATGCGCCGGTGCGCGAGGTGCTCGACACCTTCGACATGCTCGCCGCGATGCCGCGTGGTGCCTTTGGCGCCTACGTGATTTCGATGGCGCATGCGCCGTCCGATGTGCTCGCCGTTTGCCTGTTGCAGCATGTGGCCGGGGTGCGCGAGTTGCTGCCGGTGGTGCCATTGTTCGAAACGCTCGCTGATCTCGATCAGGCGCCGGCCACGATTGATGCCTTGCTGGCCTTGCCGGGTTACCGCGCGCACGCCGGTGATTACCAGCAGGTGATGATCGGCTATTCGGATTCGGCGAAGGATGCCGGCTATCTTGCCGCGAGCTGGGCGCAGTACCGTGCCCAGGAAACGCTCACGGCGGTGTGCGCCCGGCAGGGTGTGCGCCTGGAATTGTTTCATGGGCGCGGCGGCTCGGTGAGTCGCGGCGGTACGCCGACGCGACAGGCGTTGTTGTCGCAGCCGCCCGGTTCGGTGAATGGCCGCATTCGCGTAACCGAGCAGGGCGAGATGATTCGTTTCAAGTTCGGCCTGTTCGGCGTGGCACTGGAAAATCTTGAGTTGTACGTTGCCTCGACCCTGGAAGCGACGCTGTTGCCGCCGCCGGCGCCGGAACCGGCATGGCGTGAGCTGATGGACGAACTGAGCGCTGTTGCGGTGACGGGTTATCGCGAGGTAGTGCATGGCGAGGCGCGTTTTGTCGATTACTTGCGAACGGTAACGCCGGAACAGGAATTGGCAACATTGTCGCTCGGCTCACGGCCATCGAAACGGCGTGCCCAGGGTGGTCTCGAATCGTTGCGGGCAATTCCCTGGGTGTTCGCCTGGACGCAGGTGCGGTTGATGCTGCCCGCCTGGCTCGGCACCGACACCGCGCTGGCCTGGTTGCGCGTCCATCCCGAACGCCAGGCCGATTTCGCGGCGATGCTGGCGCGCTGGCCGTATTTTCAGGCGGTGATCGATATGCTGGAAATGGTGCTGGCGAAAGCCGAGCCGCGCATCGCTGCGCATTATGAGGCCCATCTTGCTGATGCGTCGTTGCGGCCGCTTGGCAGTGCGTTGCGTGCCCGTCTTGAGGCAACGATTCGGGATTTGCTCGTGCTTGCCGGGCGCAAGACCCTGCTGGAGACCAACCCGATCACGCAGTGGTCGATCGCCGTGCGCAATCCCTATGTTGATCCGCTGCATTTGTTGCAGGCGGAATTGATTCGTCGGCATCGCGCCGCCGGCGCCGCGGTGGATCCGGCGATCGATCTGGCACTGAAAGTCACCATTGCCGGCATTGCTGCGGGTATGCGCAATACCGGCTGAGTGATGGTTGATGCCTGCACCGATAGCCAGCGCGCATGAACTAAACGGCGGCATTTGCGCTCAGTGCAGCCCGCAGGATGCGCGCGGCATTCACCATATTGACCAGCGCCGCGCGGGTTTCCGGCCATTGCCGTGTCTTCAGGCCGCAGTCGGGGTTGATCCACAGGCGCTGCGGGGCAATGACGCTGGCCGCGCGGCTCAGCAATTGCTGCATGGCAGCGACGGTGGGCACCTGCGGGCTGTGGATGTCGTACACGCCGGGGCCGACGGCATTGCGGTAGTCGAAATGCGCGAAGGCAGCGAGTACTTCCATGGCCGAGCGCGCCGTCTCGATGGTAATCACGTCGGCATCCATGGCGGCAATCTGCGCGATGCAGTCGTTGAATTCCGAATAGCACATGTGCGTGTGTATCTGGGTGTCGTCGCGCACCCCGGCGGTGGCGACGCGAAAGGCGTTGATGGCCCAGCGCCAGTAGTCGTCCTGGGCGCTGCGGCGTAGCGGCAGGCCTTCGCGGAAGGCCGGCTCGTCGACCTGAATGATCGCGATACCGGCATTTTCCAGATCCTGCACTTCGTCGCGCACCGCGAGGGCGAGTTGGCGTGCCACCTCGGCACGCGGCAGATCGTCGCGGACGAATGACCAGCACAGCAGCGTCACCGGCCCGGTCAGCATGCCTTTCACCGGCCTGCTGCTCAGGGACTGCGCATAGCGCGCCCAGGCGAGCGTCATCGGTGCAGGACGGCTGACATCACTGACGATCACCGGCGGCTTCACGCAGCGGCTGCCGTAGCTTTGGACCCAACCGTTGCGCGTTACCAGCACGCCCGCCAGTTGCTCGCCGAAATATTCGACCATGTCGTTGCGTTCGGCTTCGCCGTGCACCAGTACATCGAGGCCGATGGCTTCCTGTAACTGCACGGCGTGGGCAATCTCGGCACGCATGGCCTGCGCGTAGCCGGCTGCGTCGAGCCGGCCGGCTCGGTGTTCGGCGCGCGCGTGCCGAATTGCCGGTGTTTGCGGAAACGAGCCGATCGTGGTGGTGGGCAGCAGCGGCAATCCCAGGCGCTGTTGCTGGGCAACCGCGCGCAGCGAATAAGCGTGCGCGCGGTTGGCGGCAGCGGCATCGAGTGCGGCCAGGCGCGCCCGCAGGGCGGTGTCGGGGTTGCCGAAGATGCGGCGGCGGGTTTGCTGTGCGCAGGTTGACGTTTTCAGTGCGCGCACCACGGTTTCGTCGTGCGGCGTCAGCACGGCATCGCGCAACAGCGCCACTTCGTCGAGTTTCTGGCGGGCAAAGGCAAGCACGAAACGCTGTTCGACATCGAGTCCGGTTTCGTTGTCGAGATCCACCGGTACGTGCAGCAGCGAGGCAGAGGTTGAAACCCACAGGCGTTCGCCGAGTTGGGCATGCGCTTTGCGCAGTAGTGTTGCGGTGCTGTCGAGATCGTTGCGCCAGATGTTGCGGCTGTCGACGACGCCCAGCGAAAGCACCTTGTAGGGGGCATGACGGTCGAGCACCTGTTGCCATTCGTTGCCGCTGCGCGTGACATCAATGTGCAGGCCGGCCACCGGCAGTTGCGAGACTGTCCACAGGTTATTTTCCAGCGGGCCAAAATAGGTCGCCAACAAAATATTGATGTCGCGCCGTTGCAGTTGGTTGTAGGCGCGCTCGAAAGCACTCAGCCAGGCGCGCGGCAAATCAAGCGCCAGAATCGGTTCGTCGAGCTGCACCCAGGCAACGCCCAGCGCAGCAAGCCCGCCGAGCAGTTCGCCGTAAACGCGCAGCAGCCGCTCCAGCAGGGTGAGCTTGTCAAAGTCACCCTGCGGTGTTTTGGCCAGCCACAGCCAAGTCAGTGGCCCGGGCAGCACGGTCTTGGGGGTGAAGCCGAGTTGCTGCGCTTCGCGTACTTCGTCGTACAGGCGCGTGCAGGCCAGCCGGAATTCCTGTGCCGGATGCAGTTCCGGGACGAGATAGTGGTAGTTGGTGTCGAACCATTTGGTCATCTCGCAAGCGCCGGCATCGGCGCCGCTGTCGTGGCGGTGGCCGCAGGTCGGGCGGCCTCTGGCCATCCTGAATTGCAGGTCGAGACCGGATTCGGCGCGGGTGTCACCCAAGCGGGCCGGGATGGCACCCAGCCGGATGCTCTGGTCGAGCACATGGTCGTAGAACGAGAAGTCGCCGACGGCCACGAAATCCAGACCGGCGTCGGCCTGCAACTGCCAGTGCCGGGCGCGCAGGGTTCGGCCGGTGGCCTCCAGTTCGGCAAGACTGGATGTGCCGGCCCAGTATTGTTCAAGGGCGACTTTCAGTTCGCGTCGGGCACCGATGCGGGGGAATCCAGAAATATGGGCTTTCACGATCGCTCCTGTTTTGCGGTGAGCTACCCAGGTTCCGGGGCTGGACTGGGCGCGTGGCAGTGTCGATCTGCTATATTTATGAATCAATCTCAACTAAATCACATGCCTTATGAATAATATTCATGAATAAGATATCGGTCCCTGATCTGCGGGGTTTGCGCACCCTGCGAGCCATCGCCGATACCGGTTCCCTCACGGAGGCCGCAGCCCGCCTGCACCTGACCCCGTCGGCGCTGTCGCATCAGTTGCGCGAGATCGAGACCGGCATCGGCATGCCGGTGTTGGTGCGCAAAACCCGGCCGCTGCAATTCACCCGTGCCGGTGAGCGCTTGCTTACGCTTGCGGACGCGCTGCTGGCGGCGAGCGCAGAGGCAGAGCGCGAACTCGGCCGCCTGCAGTCGGGTACCGCCGGGCGTCTGGTGCTGGCGATTGAATGCCACAGTTGTTTCGACTGGCTGATGCCGGTGGTCGATGCATTCCGGCGCCACTGGCCCGATGTCGAACTGGATTTTCGGGGCGGCATGCATGCAGACGCGCAGCAGGCGCTGCTCGCTGGTGAACTCAGCCTGGTGATTACTTCGGATCCGGAGGCACGTACCGGCCTCGCGGCGCTGCCGTTATTCGAATACGAGTCGGTGCTGCTGGTGGCGCCGAACCATCCGTTCGCGCGGCGGGCGTTTGTGAATCCAGCCGATCTTGCCGACGAAACGCTGATCGCCTATCCGGTGGATGAACATCGCCTCGACCTGTTCCGCACCTTCCTGCTGCCGGCGGGCGTCCGGCCGGCGCGTGTTCGTCATGCCGAGCACACCCAGTTGCTGGTGCAGCTGGTGGCGAGCGGGCGCGGCGTCGCGGCGCTGCCGAACTGGGTGGCGCACGATTACCTGGCCCGTGGCTGGGTGCACGCCGTGCCGCTGGGTGGCGGCATCTGGTGCACGCTGTACGCAGCGTTGCGCGAAGAGGATCTGGCGCTGGCCTATGCGCGCGATTTCATTGCCACGGCGCGGGATGCCTGCCTGGCGACATTGCGTGGTGTGCGGGCGGTTACCACCACCGCCTGAGCAGTGACGATCAGTTGCGGAACACCACGTTCTCGGCCAGTGGCGCGCGCCCGACGCGCGTCCGGTTGGCGGCGACAGCGGCATCTTCGTAGCCAAAGGAAATGCCAACCACGATGGCGATCTCCGCCGGCAGGCCGAACATGTCGCGCACGTCGTCCGGGTAGTAACGCATCGCACCCTGCGCACAGGAGGCGATGCCGTGTGCGGTCATCGTCAGCAGCAGGGTTTGAATGTACATGCCGACATCAAGCGCCACGGTCACGTCGAAATTGCGATTCATCCCGATGAACACCACGTGCGGTGCATCGAACAGTTCGAAATTGCGCATCAGGGCTTTCATGCGGCCCATGGAATCATCGCGGGCGATGCCCATGTTGTTGTAAAGCTCGACAGCGCAGTCGACTTGCCGCTGGCGGTAGGCGCCTTCGAATTTTGCCGTGTGCGCGAAGTCGGGATTCATTGGCTGGCCTTTCGAGACGTGCGCCATCATGCGGCGCCGCATTTCGTCGCGGGTGCTGCCGGAGCAGACGTACGCATACCACGGCTGGATGTTGCAGTTCGACGGCGCCTGCTGCGCGAGTGCGAACACCTGTTCGAGCACATCCTGCGGCACCGGCGTGGGCAAAAAGCCGCGCACTGAACGGCGTTCGCGGATGGCCTGTTCGAGGCTCATGGTGGCGGGGGACGAATGCTTCTTTTTTGCGGCGTCGCTCATAGTTGTGCTCGCGGGTGTTGGCAGCGATGGGGGCCGGCTGCGGCAGGGTAGCACCACCGCCGGGATCAGCCTGGGCGGTACAGTAAGGCGCTTTTGCCGCCCCGTCACGCGCGGCAGACGCCCTGGGAGCAGTGGCCATTCGCAGGCGAGCCCACGACAGGTGTCGCGCTCTGCTGCCGATCAGGCATCCATAACCAGCACATCCATGCAGATCACGCACTGGCCGTATTCCTTGTGCAAGGTGGCACAGGAAAAGGTCGCACACAGCCGTTGTTCGGTAAGCGAGAGATAGGGGCGCGTCAACTGGATGCGGCCGGGCTGCTCCATAGCATTGCGGAAATAATGCCGGCGCGCCCAGCATGCACCCTTGGCATTCGACAGCGGGTGCTCGATACCCGGCAAGGCGTGACAGGTGAGCGCCGTGTCGCCGATCTGAAAGCCGCGGCCATTGATGGCATAGAGCCGGGTTACCTGTGGTTCGGTGATTTCCCCGGCAATCGATTCGATCGGCGTGCCGTTACGAAACGCCGTCCAGACATCGAGAAAACGACTGCGAAAACGTTCGGTATCGTTGATGGTGCGTTTGCCGCCCAGGCGGCTGAACAATTGCTCAATCCGCAGTTGCCAGGGAGTGTTTGCATCCAGCAGCGCAGTTGGCTGGGCGAAGAACCAGCCCTGCAGTAATTCGGCGTCGGCATCGATGGCAATGTGTGCCTGCGCTTCGGTTTCGACGCCTTCAACCAGGACCAGCGAGCCGGACTCGCGCAACAGCGCGACCATGTGCGGGAACAGCCGCTGCGCGCGCGTTGACGCCGAGGCGTTGGCGATCAACGAGCGATCGAGCTTGATGATGTCCGGATGCACCGCCAGCACGCGATCGTAATTCGAAGCGCCGGCACCGAAGTCGTCGATGGCGATACGAAAGCCCGCGCTGCGGTATTCCGCGACAAATGCGGCAAGTTCGGCATCGCTCAGCGGTGCGCTTTCGACGATTTCCAGCACGATGCGCGCCGGAGTCATGTGCAGCGCAGCGAGTTCGTTCACCAGCGTTTCTGCCGAGGCGCGGCGTTGGCGTATGGATTCGGGGTGCACGTTGAGGAACAGCCATTCGTTACCGTTGGCTGTGGTCGGGGTGTTGAGTACATGCAGGGCACGCGCCAGCCGGCAGGCATCGACCACGTCGTTGCTGTCGAGGTCGGCGAAGAAGTCGGCGGGATCGGTGGTGCCTGCCGGTGAGTCGAGGCGCAGCAGTGCTTCCATGCCGACCATCCGCATCAGTGCGGGGCTCACGATCGGCTGATAGACGCTGCGGCAGGTGAAGTTGCGGAAAATACCGGTGGCGTGGCCGTCGACGCGGGTAATCTGGCCGTGCGGGACAAGGCTGAACGGGTGGTTCATGGGGCAGGACTCCGGGCAGCGGAAAGGATTCCGGCGTCCAAGCCGGCGTCGCGCTCATCCCCGTTTCGGGTGAGGCGACGTCGTGCAGGTAGGAAGCAAGTTTGATGCCAGAAGCTGAAGGCAGTTTTTCCGGTCGGTTGTGCGGGTCAGCGCACCGGGTGCGTGCGTGCGGCGCCGGGTTTATCCGGGCGGCGAATCATTTCGGTGCGGCGGTGTTGCCTGCGACATGCGAATAAGCCCTCTTGCGCGCCTCGCGAGCGAGCGTAAGCGGTCAGCCGTCAAGATCGCGGCGTTTCTGCTCATACTCTTCACGCTCGATTTCTCCCCGCGCATAGCGCTCCTGGAGTATTTCGATCGGCGTTTTGCGGGGTGCATCCCGACTTTCATTGCGGCCGATATCCGTCCGTCGCACCAGAGCGACGACCGCCAGGATGATCAACACCCAAAAAAGAGCCATGAAAATCCAGCCCCCGCCCATCCATCCATCCATGCCAGTCCAATTCATCATTGCTGTCTCCCTGAAGGGTTGCCGGCCGCATACACAAGCACAACCGGGTTACTTCTTCGCTGGCGTTTCCGGATGATGTGCCGCATGGTCGGCGGCGGGCTGGGCATCCTTCATGCCATCCTTGCCCTGCATTCCCGGCGCGGCGGTCGAGTGCATGTCCTGCATATGCTGATGCATCATTTCCATATGCTCTGGGGACATCATCTCTTTGCAGTTCTGCATGCTCTCGCCCATTTTTTCCATCTGCTGCGGCGACGGTTTGTCCTTGCAGCCTGCCATGTCCTGCATCGGCATGCTTTTGGCGGGCATGGTTTTGGTGGCAGTGGTGGCCTCTTCCGCCTGCGCGGTGGTGAGGGTGAATGCGGTAACAAGTGCCATCAGGGTTGCTGCTTTCATGGTCTCCTCCGGGAGATGTGGGTGAAACGAGTTGGACACTACTTTGGCAGGTGATGCTGCGCGGCCGTACCGATACGCGTGCCGCGCAGGCGCAGCGCATTGGAAATCACCGATACCGAACTCAGGCTCATCGCCAGCGCAGCAATCAGCGGTGACAACAGCCAGCCGGTGAGCGGATACAGCACGCCGGCGGCAATCGGCACTCCAAGTGCGTTGTAGACCAGCGCAAACATCAGATTTTGTTTCATGTTGGCAACCGTGGCTTGCGACAACCTGCGTGCCGTCGCTATGCCACGCAGGTCACCTTTCACCAGCGTCAACTGTGCGCTGTTCATAGCCACGTCAGTGCCGGTGCCCATGGCAATGCCCACGTTTGCCTTTGCCAGTGCCGGTGCATCGTTGATGCCGTCGCCAGCCATAGCCACGATGCAGCCTTCACGTTGCAGTTTTTCCACCAGCGCAAGTTTGTCGGCAGGTTTGACCTCGCCATGGATCTCATCGATCCCGAGGCGGCGCCCGATGGCGTTTGCCGTAGTGACGCCATCGCCGGTGGCCATGATTACGCGCAGCCCGGCGGCACGCAGAGCGGCAAGCGCATCCGGCGTCGTCGCCTTCACCGGGTCGGATACCGCGAGCAGGCCGGCCAGTTTTCCATCGACCGCGAGATGCATCACGCTGGCGCCTTCGGCACGCAATGCTTCAGCCTGCGCGTGCAGCGGCGCGACATCGACCTTGATCTGCTCCATCAAGGCCGTGTTGCCGAGCGCCAGGGCGTGGCCTTCAACGCGCCCGCGTACACCAATACCACTGCTGGACTCAAAGTCATCGGCTTTCACCAGAGTTAATTTGCGTTCGCGCGCCGCAGCAACAATTGCGGCAGCCAGCGGGTGCTCGCTGCCCTGATCAAGACTGGCGGCGAGCCGCAATACTTCATCCGCGGAAAAATCCGGTGCCGGAATGACTTGTTCAAACGCGGGTTTGCCGTCGGTGAGGGTGCCGGTTTTGTCGATGATCAACGTATCGACCTTGCGCAGGTGCTCGATTGCCGCCGCATCGCGGAACAACACGCCGGCGGTGGCGCCGCGCCCGGTGGCCACCATGATCGACATGGGTGTGGCAAGGCCCAGCGCGCAGGGGCAGGCGATGATCAGCACCGCCACCGCGTTGATCAGGCCGTAAACCCAGCCCTGTGCCGGGCCGAACAGCCCCCAGGCAAAAAACGTCGTGATCGCAATGGAAACGACGCCAACCACAAAATAGCCGGCGACGACATCGGCCATGCGCTGCATTGGCGCACGCGAGCGCTGCGCCTGCACCACCATCTGCACAATTTGCGCCAGCACGGTCTGCGAGCCGATGCGTTCTGAGCGCATCACCAGTGAGCCGCTGGTATTTATCGTTGCCCCGATGACTTTGTCGCCAATGCGCTTGGTGACCGGCATCGGTTCACCGGTGAGCATCGATTCATCAATCGCACTGCTGCCTTCAACCACGACACCGTCCACCGGTACTTTTTCACCGGGCCGAATACGCAGTTGATCGCCGACATGCACATGGGTGATTTCGATATCCGCTTCGCTGCCGTCGGCGTTGATGCGCCGCGCAATTTTTGGCGAAAGACCCAGCAGTGAGCGTATCGCTGCCGATGTTTGCGAGCGCGCCTTGAGTTCCAGTATTTGTCCGAGCAGCGTCAGGGAGATGATGACTGCTGCTGCTTCAAAATAGACTCCGATGCGCCCCATCGACATAAACGATTCGGGAAACCACTGCGGAGCAATGGTTGCGGCCACGCTGTAAACAAACGCCGCGCCGGTGCCCAGACCGATCAGCGTCCACATGTTCGGACTGCGGTGGACCACCGACTGAAAACCGCGCACAAAAAATGGTTGCCCGGCCCACAGTACGATCGGCAATGACAGCACCAGTTCGATCCAGGTTTGGGTGGCCATATCAAACAGGTCAAGCCGGTGGCCGCCCATGGCGAGCGCCGTTACAACAACAGTGAGCGGCAGCGTCCACCAAAAGCGGCGACGAAAATCGGCGAGCTCGGGATTTTCCTCTTCCTCTGCCGACGGCATTTCCGGCTCCAGGGCCATGCCGCATTTCGGGCAGGCGCCGGGGTGATCCTGACGAATCTCCGGGTGCATCGGGCAGGTGTAGATGGTGCCAGGCGCGGCGGCTTCGTTCGCCGGTGGCGGGGCTTGTTCACCCTGCGCGCCCGCCGGCGCGAGATAACGCTGCGGATCGGCCTGGAATTTTGCGACGCATTTCGGATTACAGAAAAAATAATTTTGGCCGTCGTGTACGTAACGGTGCGGTGTATTTTCCTGCACGGTCATGCCGCACACCGGATCCTTGTGTTCGGTGGCTTTCGCCGGTGGCCTGTGCTCATCGTGATTCATAATGTTCTCCGTTTTCACAAAAACCCGCGCACACCCGCCGCGATGGCCGGCGCCAGCCCAATGCGATTCGAAGGATGAATAATCGTGTCGCAACTGACGACCTCCGCCGCGCCTGCCGCGCGCAGGTCAGCGTACGCTGTTTGTGCAAATACCGCATGCACGGCAACACACACCGGCGCCGCGAGGCCAGCACGGCGCAGATGCGCCACGGTTTCGATCATGGTCCGCGCCGTCGAGACGATGTCGTCAATCAATACCGGCGTGTGTGCGTGCCAGCGTTCCACGTCCGGCACCGACACCGCCACATCGCGATCGCCATGGCGGGTTTTTGTCAGCACCATAAACGGCACGTCGGCACGCTGCGCCACATCCCGCACCCACTGCCTGCTTTCTTCATCCGGCCCGATCAGCAGCGGTTGAGGAATGTTTGCGCGCACCCACTGCGCCACGCTGTCGGCGGCATGTACAACGCGTGACGGCATGCTGTAGACCGCAGACAGCTCGGCAATGCGGTGCAGATGCGGGTCGACTGTGACCAGCCAATCGACATGCTGCGAAATCCAGGCGCCGATATGCCGGGCACTGATCGTTTCGCCCGGATGAAACTGCCGGTCCTGGCGCATGTAGGCAAGATAAGGCGCAACCAAACCTACCGACAGCGCGTCGGCATCACGGGCTGCAGATGCCAGCAACAACAGCGGCACCAGTTTTTCATCGGGCCTATCGAGTGTGCAGACGATAAGTGCATGGCGTTTGGCGATCGGTGTTTCGATTCGCACATGTGATTCGCCGTCGGGAAAATGTCGCACCGTGGCTGCGCCACGCTGCAGTCCCAGCAGCGCCACCAGTTCGTCGGCGAGTCGCTCGTTGCCGGGCATGGCGATGACCACGGGCGTATTCACGGCATCACTCCTCGTCGGTCAGCGTGAAGATCGGGTGTGTCGCTAGATAACGCTGCGCATAAGCGAGCTCCCCGGGTGACTCGGCGTGCAGCGTGAACAAGGGCATGCCTCGTTGCACGTGATCACCCGGCCGCACATGCAGCACCAGGCCGGCAGTCAAAGCCCCTGGTGCGCCGGCCAGTTTGGCGGCGCGCGCCAGCCGCCGGTTATCGATGCTGGCAATGTGCCCGGTATGCGTCGCCAATACCGCTGCCTGCAACGGGGCAACACCCGGCACACGCAAGCCGCCCTGGGCCTCGCAGATTGCCTGGAATTTTTCCCAGGCGGCGCCACTGGCCAGTAGTTTTTCGGCTGCTGCATAACCACTGCCGGGTTTGTCGTGGCCACAAAATTCCAGCAATTCGCCGGCCAGCACCAGCGCGCGCGCGCGCAAATCCACCGGTGCCGCAACATCCCGCCGCAACACGGCCAGCACATCATGCGCTTCCAGCGCCGGACCAATACCGCGACCGACCGGTTGGGTACCTTCGGTGCGCAATACGCGCACATTCAATCCATGCGCCAGCGCCACCTTTTCCATCAATGCTTGCAGATGCATGGCATCTGCTTCGCTGCGTACCTTGGCAGTGGGGCCGACCGGAATATCGATTAATGCATGCGTGGCGCCGGCCGCAATTTTTTTCGACAGTACGGATGCTACGAGTTGCGCATCGCTATCGAGATCAAGTGGCCGCTCGACGCGGATCAAAATGTCGTCGGCCGGGCTCAGGCTCATCCGGCCGCCCCAGACGAAACAGCCGCCCTCGCGCTCGACCACGCGGCGCATGGTTGGCAGATCGAGATCGACGCATGTCAATGTTTCCATCACATCAGCGGTGCCGGCCGGCGAGGTAATGGCACGCGACGAGGTTTTCGGCATCGTCAGGCCGGCCGCCGTCACGATCGCCACCACGATCGGCGTGGTGCGATTGCCCGGCAAGCCGCCGACACAATGCTTGTCGGCAATGGGCGTGCTTCCCCAATCGATGCGGTCGCCTGCGTCAACCATGGCACCGGTCAGATCAATCGTTTCCTGCAGATCCATGCGGCCGCCGGCACAGGCACTCAGAAAAGCCGCCAGGTGGATGTCCGAATAGTGGCCGGCAACCACGTCGCCGATAATGGCGCTCAATGCCGATGCTTCGAGCCGATGGCCGTATATCTTGGCGCGCATGGCCCCCAGGGAATCAAGCGTCGGTGGATGCGCCACCCTGATGCTGTCACCCGGTACCGCACCCAATGCCTGCCACGCACTGATCGACAGACTCGCTTCGCCGGCTGCCAGCAGCGTGGTTTGCACGCCATCAGCCTGCGCCATATCCGGGCGCAACATGTTGAGTGTGGCAATGATGTGGCGATCACCCAAAATTACTTCAAGACGCGTCCGCGCCTCAAACCCTTCGGCGCGGCAGACTTCGCAGTCGCTGCGCATATAGATGACGTATTGCTGTTGGGTGTCGATACCCAGCGCACGCAGGCGCAACGCGTGGTTGTTCATTGCCGGCTTACCGTCCTGCGCTGCCATCATTCAGTTCAACCACATCACGATAGGCGGGTACGGAGCAACGCCAGCCCAAGGTGTCCTGAATGTGCAGGCGCAACGCATCCGACGCATCCGGCTCACCGTGCGTGATAAACGTTTTCAGGGGCGGCTTCTTTGCACTGCCAAGCCAGGCAAGTACCTCGGCATAATCAGCGTGTGCGGAAAGTGCATTGATCAATGCCACCTCCGCACGCAACGGCACATCCTCACCGTAAATGCGAATGGTCGGGGCCCCCGCCAGCATGGACGCACCGCGTGTACCCCCCGCCTGGAAACCGGCAAAAACAATGGTATTGCGTGCATCAGGCGCAAAAGCCTTCAGGTGATGCACGACACGTCCGCCCGTTGCCATGCCACTGCCGGCAATAATGATCATCGGGCCATGGCGGTCATTGAGCGCCTTCGATTCCTCAACACTGTTGACATAATGCGCCGTATGGCACATGGCATCGCATTGTTCCGGTGTCAGGCGATGTTCGCTTCGGTGTTGATGGTAGATGGCTGTGACATCAATCGCCATCGGGCTGTTGAGATAAACGGGCAGTTGTGCCGGAATGAGTCCTTCTGACTTCAGTCGATGGATGCACCACAGCAGGCTTTGAGTGCGCCCCACGGCAAATGAAGGCACGATCACGATGCCGCCACGCGCGGCGGTACGCTGGATGATTTCACCCAGCTGGATATGTGGATCGCGAGCATCGTGCAGCCGGTTGCCGTATGTGGATTCAACCACCAGATAATCCGTTTCTGGCATGTCGGCCGGTGGCTGCATGATCGTATCGTGGGGTCGCCCGAGATCGCCGCTGAACAGGATGCGCGTTTTGTCATCGCGCAACTGGATCATCGCCGCACCCAGGATATGTCCGGCAGGCAAAAAACGTGCGTGTAGATCATTCGCTACCGCGAACTCCTGGTTGAATGGCATTTCTTCCAGGTATTCCAGTGCGCGCGCCGCATCCTTTTCGGTATACAGCGGCAATGCTGGCGAATGTTTTGACGCCTTGTGGCGGTTGGCGCTGTCGGCCTGTTCTTCCTGCAGGCGGCCGCTGTCGGGCAGTAAAATGGCGCACAGTGCAGCGGTGGCTTGCGTGCAATACACTGGCCCCCGAAAGCCGTTTTTGATCAGCAGGGGCAAATAACCACTGTGATCGAGATGCGCATGTGTCAACAGGACAGCATCCAGCGTATCGCCCTCAAAGGGCAACTCCGCCCAGTTGCGTTCGCGCAATTGTTTGTAGCCCTGAAACAATCCGCAATCAATCAGGACACGGGATTTTTCCGAACTCACCAAGTAGCGCGAGCCGGTGACTGTGCCGGCGGCACCGAAAAATCCTATTTCCATTTGCGTTCTCCTGCAGAAATGTTCTGGAGCCTGGCGTCAGGCAGGCTTGTTGGTCTGTGTAACAGCGCACGGAATAAATTCCGGCACATGGCGCGTGCTCCTCGCGGGCTGTGGAAAAACAAAAGTGTCCGGGTAGTCAATGCATCATGCGCGCATCGGCAGGCTCCCGTACCGTCAGGATCTGGTACTGCGCCGGCGTCAGCGTCGGCAGCCGTTGCACAAACGCGACCATGGCCCAGATACGCGGGTCGTCGTGGGTTATGCCCCAGGCCGGCATGCCGGAAGCCTTGATGCCGTGCTTGATGACCCAGAACTGTCGCGCGGCTGCGCGTTCACGATTTTCTGCGTTGTTGTTGCCAACATCGGTTGTAACGGCAGGGGCCGCCAGGTTCAGCGGCACGGGATACAGGCCCAGACTCATATCCGAGCGGGTTTTTCCCGGTTTCAGGTGACAACCGGCGCACATGTCATTGTAGTCGGTACCGCCCGACAACAGCATCTGCGGATCATCAAGTGGCGGCACTTTGATATCCGCACTTTGCGCGGCAATGGAGCGTTTTCGGAGTGTTTCCAAAGCCCAGTGCACCGGCGCCGTGTGGTGGTTGTCGGCGCCGACCGGATACGCGCCTGAATAAATAAACGCCACGCCACCGAGAATCGTCAGTACACCAATCAATAGCACTGATGTGATGAATGTTTTCATGCATTGAATCCTCTGCTGGAAATTATTCGCCATGCCCGGCATGGCCTGGGACTGGCGCGGATGTCGCCGCTGCCGGCGTTGTGGTCATTTCGTTTGTCGTGGCATAGGGATTTTGCCGCTGCGGGCTGCCGAAGTTTGGATCGTCACTGATCCGGCGCGCGATTTTGTCCGGCGGATAGGCATACCAGCCGGGATCGCGGTAATCGCCAGTTTTCATGTCGTTGCGCACTTTTACAACCGTGAACATCCCGCCCATTTCAAGCGGGCCGAATTGTCCTTCGCCGGCCATCATCGGCAGCGTATTTTTCGGGCCAGGCAACATGCCCATGGCCACATGACCGGCGTGCTCGGCCATGCCGCTTTTCCCCATGGCCACGTACCCGGGCAACGCTTTGCGGATTTCATCTTCCACGCCCGATTGATCAACACCAACCGCATTGGGCAACTCATGACCCATTGGCCCCATCGTGTGATGACTCATGTGGCAATGCAGCGCCCAGTCGCCCGGTTCAGTGGCAATAAATTCGAGATCGCGCATCTGGCCCACGCCGATGATTTCGGTGACTTCGCGCCGCCATTGCGATCGTGGCCAGCGACCGCCATCGGAACCGGTAACCCAGAACGGATTGCTGTGCAGATGAATGGGGTGGTTCCACATCGACACATTGCCGATGCGGATGCGCATGCGCTCACCGGTGCGCATCACCAGGTGTTCGATGGCCGGAAAACTCTTGCTGTTGAAGGTCCAGATATCGAAGTTGAGCATTACCGCCGGATCCGGTCGCCAGGTGCCCGGATGCAGCGCCCAGTTGTGCAGCAAAAAAGCGTAATCGCGATCAATCCGTACTTCTTCGGGTTTTTTCGGGTGGATGATGAAAAGGCCCATCATGCCGAACGCGATCTGCGTCATTTCGTCGGCATGGGGGTGATACATGTGCGTGCCGTGCTGGCGCAGAATAAATTCGTACACATAAGTTTCACCCGGCTTGATGTGCGGCTGGTTAAGACCGCCAACGCCGTCGTAACCAGCGGGCAAATCGATGCCATGCCAATGCACGCTGGTCCATTCCCCCAAGCGATTGGTGACAAAAATGCGTACGCGGTCACCTTCTACGGCTTCAATGGTCGGCCCCGGCGTGGTGCCGTTGTAGCCCCAGCATTTGGCGCGCGATCCCGGCGCAAATTCATGCTCGATTTCTTCCGCAACAAGATGAAATTCCTTCACACCGCCGTTGAGTTTGTACGGCAGCGTCCAGCCGTTCAGCGTGCGCACCGGCAGGTAACCCTGAGGGTGTCGCTGCAGTTTTGCTGGCGGCAGCATATCCGGCGTAGTTGGATCCGCTGGCGCAGATACGGGTGCTGGCGTGGCCGGCTCGGGCATCTCCATGCTGGCCATGTCGCTCATGTCGTGAGCGGCGGGCGCGCTGCGGGCAAGGCCGGCGAACAGGCCGGCGCTGCCGACGCCGATGATTTGCAGCAGGGTGCGGCGGCTGATCATCAGTGGCTCCCTTGATCGGGTGCGTCGGTTTTCTTCGGCATCGGCATCGGCATGGGCATGGGCATCGACTTCATGTCGTGGCCGGCGCGATCTCCATCCGTGCCTTGCGCTTGCATGCACTTCTGGTGCATGGCTTGTGCGACCGGGTCGTTCATGGCCAGCGTCGACATATCCATGTTCTTCATGGCAGCACAGTCGGGGCCGGCACCGACTGTGCTGATTTCCTTCGCATGTTCAGCCGGGTCATGCGCGAACGCAACCGGTGTCGCAAGAACGAGCAGGCCGGCGAATACTGCGTAGATGATCTGTTGCATTGGGTTGCTCCTTTGGTGGTTAAGCATGAGTGGTGAAAAATTGGTGATTAAACGTCATCGGGCAGGCTGCCGCCTGCGGCGCGGGCCAGTTCAATGCGGGCACGCCAGTAGTCGCCCAGTGCATCGAGGTACTCGGCATGAGCCTGGTATTCCGATTGTTTGGCGGTGATGACTTCGAAAACACCGATCAGCATGTAGCCAAGCTCTTCCTGCATGCGGGCAACGATATTTGCGCGCTGCGGGATAATGGTCTGGCGATAGAGATCGACGCGTTCTTTCGCTGTGTTGACGGTGCTCCACGCACCCTGCACTTCGTTGCTGGCGGCCAGCACCGCACGATCGAGCTGTGTTTCCTCAAGCGCCAGCGCTGCCCTCGCAGCACGAATACGGCCGCTGCGGTTGAAGAGCGGCAGTTCCAGGCCCAGCGACGGGCCCTTGTTTACGAAACCGTCGAAATCCTTCTCCCGCACATAGCCGATTTCAATGCCGCCGATGAAGCGTGTTTTGCGCTCCAGCCCATAGCGTTGCGCGAAGGCCCGGGTGCGCCGCTCGGCACTGGCGATATCGAGGCGCTGTTTGGCAGCCTGCTGCAAAAGTTCGTCGAGCGGCGGGATGGCGTCCGGCGGCAAGGCCAGGCGCGGATCGAGCTGCCAGGTGTTTTGGTCTGCGCTCAGGCCCATGAGGCGGTTCAGGCGGCTGCGGGCAGCGTTTGCTGCGCTGCGGGCGAGCAGTGCTGCAGCCTGTGCCGAGCCGGCCGTGGCCTTTTCCATCGCCAGCGCGCGCTGGCTGATGTTGCCGGCATCGAAATAGCGTTGTGCCAGCGCGGCGGATGCGGCGGCAGATCCGGCACTCTCTTCCTGCAGTTGCGCCTGCTGCCCGGCAGCCACGGCGTCGTACCAGGCGGTCTTGACCGCAGCAGCAAACCGCAGGGCAGCGTCGCCAACTGCCAGTTGGGTAGCTGCAAACTGCGCTGCCGAAAAACGTTTGCGCGCCGGCCGCAGCAGCAGATCGGTAAAACTGACGGCAATACCGAGCGACAACTGCGCGTTGGCCGCTGCCGGATCGCCCGGCGAGAGATATACCGCCGACAGCACCGGATTCACCAGCCGGCCGGCGTCATACAGCTCGGCGGCAGAGAAACCCAGCTGCACGAATTCCTTGCGCAGGTCGGGGCTGTTCAGCCATGCCAATTGCACGGCGAGATCGGCCGTGAGCGGTTGGGCAAGGATCTGTTGCGTGAAGGCCGCAACAGTTTCTGGATTGTCCGGATGCTCCGGCGTTGACAGTCCGCGCTCTGCCAGCAGTTGGTCGACGCCGGATCTGCCGTCATCCGGTGGCAGCGACGCGCAGCCGGACAGCATGACTGACGAAAACGCCACTGTGGTCAGTGTCGCCGCAACGAAGTGTTTCAAGGGGTGCACGGAAAATCTCCCGAAATCGTCTGAGGAACGCCGCGCATGCCTCAGGGCAGCGCAGAACGATGTATCGCCGCCGCAGCGGCTTTACCTCAGGAGATACTGGGAGGACGATACAGGCCGAAGCGGTAGGCCTGCAGAAGATTCGCAGCGATTGCGCGGGCTGGCAGAACGGCTCGCGAGGAATCGATGGCCCACAGATCCTTTGTTGGCGAAACGCCGGAGACCGGGGAGGAACAGGCGTGACTGTCGCACCGGCAATCGCAGTCGCAGCAACTTGCATTGGCTGCATTGGCGGTGTGGTGATCATCCAGGGGTTTGTCGGCCGCAGGCGCAATGCCGTCATGTTCGCCGGTGTCGGCGTTGCCACTCATGGCCATGTGCGCAGCGTGGCCACTGTGCATTGCCACGGATGCGGCTACGGTGTGCTGTGTTGCCTCGCCATGGTTGCCATGGTGCTGGGGGCACGCCGCTTCGAAACCACCGGCCGACGCCTGGAGCGCATAGGCCCAGACGGTCACGAACAGCATGAGTTTCTTGAGCGCAGACATGCGGCAGAGTCTCCACCATCCATGGGCGAATGCCAAGGGGGTGCGCAGGGACGCGCGGGTGCGACTATCGGCACCGGTTGATTTCGACGGTCACATGCACGATTTCTTGGTGTTGGGCGAGATGGCGGCGCACCTGGTCGGCAGTCAGTTCGCCATCGTGCGTGACGATGCTCAGGGCGCATGAATAGGCATGCTGGCCAACCCGCCAGACATGCAGATCGGTCAGGCGCGTTTCGCCGGCAGCCAGTTCCGTGGCAACGACATCCCGGATTTCCTGCACCACCGGATCATCCATTTCCCGATCCAGCAACACCTTGCCGGTGTCGATGATCAGTTTGCGTGCCCATATCGCCACCAGCACGGCGCCGACGATACCCATCGCCGGATCCAGCCAGGACCAGCCGTAAAACCAGCCGCCGGCCAGGGCGATGATCGCCAGTACCGAGGTTGCCGCGTCCGCAATCACATGCACATAGGCTGATTTCAGGTTCAGATCCTGATGCCCGTGCTCGCCGTGGTGGTCATGGTGACTGTCCTGATTGCCGTGTTGGTCATGGTGGCGATGATGGTGCGCGCCGCCGAGAATAAAGGCGCACACCAGGTTCACCGCAAGGCCCAGCACTGCGACCACCATCGCTTCCCGATAATGAATGGGTTGCGGCAACAACAAACGGTCAACCGAGCCGATTACCATCATCGCGGCAACGCCGAGCAGCAGAATCGCGCTGGTGTAGCCGGCGAGAATTTCCATTTTCCAGGTGCCGAAGGCGAAACGCGCATCCCGTGCGTAGCGGCGCGCGGTGGCATAGGCAAACGCACTCAAACCCAACGCCAGCGCATGTGAACTCATGTGCCAGCCATCGGCCAGCAACGCCATCGAATTGAACCACCAGCCGGCGGCGATCTCGACCACCATCGTGACCAGCGTGATCCACATGACGATGCGGGTGCCGCGCTCCGCCGCCTGATTCCCGTGGCCGAACACATGTTCGTGCGTCCACTCGGAAAGATCGTGTTTATGCACGCGTGTTCGCTCCTGGTATCACAGGCCCAGTATCCGGTCGATACCCGCCAATGTCACGACGCCAAGCACGAGAAAAACAAATGCGGCAATACCGTGCACCAGACGCACCGGCATGCGGTGCGCGATGCGGTTGCCGAGCAGTACGGCAGGCACGTTGGCGATCATCATGCCGAGGGTCGTACCCGCAACGACCGCGCCCAGCGCCTGATACTGCGCTGCCAGCATCACCGTGGCGATCTGCGTCTTGTCACCCATTTCCGCGAGGAAAAAGGCCACCAGCGTCGTTAGAAAAACGCCGTGCTGCGTCATCCTGGTGTCGCCATCATCGAGCTTGTCCGGCACCAAAACCCAGATAGCCATGGCGATAAACGAGATGCCAAGCAGCCAGCGCAACAGGCTGGGATCAAACAATGCAGAGATCCAGGTGCCAACAGCACCGGCAAGGCCATGGTTGACGAGGGTCGCCACCAGAATACCCGCTACGATGGGCCAGGGTTTACGGAAACGCGCCGCCAGAATAAAAGCGAGCAGTTGCGTCTTGTCGCCGATTTCGGCGAGGGCGACGATACCCGTAGAGACGAGAAAGGCTTCCATCGATGTCGTCGTTGCCTGCAGCAGGGTGGGCAGAATACCGCCTCCACCGCGCCCTGTGGCCATCGCCCGCGCGCAGACAGCGAGCGCAAGGTACTGGCCGGCCTTTGCCGTTCATCCCGCATTTTCCTCCCTTCGTCGATCCGCGCTTCCATGCGGGTATCCCCGGGATGGCAGTGATGCCCCGGGTCACTAGTATCCCCGGGTCAGGTATCCATTCATATGCGTGTGCCAGGGACGGCCTCATTGAGAGGGCGAGCAATGGATTTCACGTTTTCCACCGTTCCCCAGCTCATCTGTGCGCCCGGTGCCATTACCCGGGCGGCTGAGTTTGCCCAGCGTCGCCGCCTGCAGCGCGTCCTGGTTGTTGCCGATCCGCGTCTGGTTGCCACCGGGCTGGTGCAGCCCCTGCTCGATGCCTTTGCCGGTGCGAAGATCTGTCATTCGCTGTTCACCGGCATTGAGCCTGATCCCGGCGAGCAGGTGGTTACCCGGGCCTATCAGCAGGCACGCGAATTCGGTGCGCACATGGTGGTCGGTATCGGGGGCGGCAGCTCGCTGGATGTCGCCAAGCTGGCGGCGTATTTTGCCGATTCTTCTGAAACATTGCGGCAGATTATCGGTGTCGAGCAGGCCAAGGGTCGCCGCTTGCCACTGGTGCTGATTCCGACGACCGCCGGCACCGGTTCGGAAGTCACGCCCATTGCGATCGTGACGCTCGCCGACCAGAGCAAGGGCGGCGTGGTGTCGTCGCTGCTGCTGCCTGACCTCGCCATTCTCGATGCCAACCTGACGCTGAGCCTGCCGCCTGCGGTCACTGCACATACCGGTCTTGACGCGATGGTGCACGCGATCGAGGCGTACACCTCGAAAATCCGCAAGAACCCGGTGTCCGACGCGTTCGCCATGCAGGCGCTGAAGTTGCTGCACGACAACATCCGGCCGGCATTTGCGCAAGGCAACGATCTGCAGGCGCGCAGCAACATGCTGCTCGGCGCCTGCCTTGCCGGCATGGCCTTTGCCAATGCACCGGTTGCCGCCGTGCATGCGCTGGCTTATCCGCTCGGTGGCATTTTCCACCTGCCGCACGGGCTGTCGAATGCGATCGTGCTCACCGAAGTGTTGCGCTTCAACCGGGCGGCGGCCGAGGCGCAATATGCCGAACTTGGCAGATTGCTCGGCAACGCGGCCATGAACGATCGTGATGCCTGCGATTTCCTGTTCGCGACGCTCGATACGCTGGTCAGTGAGCTGAACGTCGATACCCGACTGGGCACCTATGGCATTGTCGCCGCCGACCTCGATCGCCTCGCCGAGGATGCACTGAAACAGCAGCGCCTGTTGCTCAACAACCCGTGTGCGGTGACGCTGGCCGACGCCCGCGCCATCTATGCGCGGCGGCTGAGTGCTTGATGTCGGCGAACTTTGCCTGCGGTACTGATTCGCTACTGATTCCCCGGTAGCATGGCGGCATTGTTGCCACAGGATGCTGCCCATGACGGAACCTTCAGCGCCGGGCGCAATCGAGCCGCGCCCGCTGTTTCTCGCCAATTGTCCGCTGGAGACGGTCGATACGCTGGCGGTCACCGACAAGTATTCCGGCGAAATCTTCGCGCGGGTCTGCGTCGCCAACGCCTCGTTGATTGCCCAGGCCGTGCATGCCGCCGTGCAGGCCGAGGCGCCGATGCGTCGGCTGCCGGCCTGGCAGCGGCGCGATATTCTTCGTCACTGCGTCAATCGTTTCGAACAGCGGCGCGCCGAACTTGCCGATGCGCTCTGCCGTGAGGCCGGCAAGCCGATCCGCGACGCGCGTGTTGAAGTGATGCGCCTGATCGAGACCTTCGCCATTGCCGCCGAGGAAGCCACCCGCAGCAAGGGCGAAGTGCTGCCGATGGATATTTCCTCGCGCGGCGAGGGTTATTCGGGCATGTGGAAGCGCGTGCCGGTCGGCGCCTGCGGGTTCATCACGCCGTTCAACTTTCCGCTCAATCTGGTCGCCCACAAGGTGGCGCCGGCGATTGCCGCCGGTTGCCCGTTTGTGCTGAAGCCGGCCTCACTGACGCCGTTGGGCGCGCTGATCATCGGCGAGATACTGGCAGAAACCGATCTGCCGCCGGGCGCGTTTTCGATCCTGCCGGCCGAGCGCGCCGCCGCCGACGCGCTGGTCACCGACGATCGTCTCAAATTGCTCAGTTTCACCGGTTCCGACAGCGTCGGCTGGGACATGAAGGCGCGCGCCGGCAAGAAGCGGGTGACGCTGGAACTTGGCGGCAATGCCGCAGTGATCATTGACGAAACAGCTGACGTTGATTTCGCGGTAGAGCGCTGCGCGTTCGGCGCGTTTTATCAGAGCGGGCAGAGCTGCATCAGCGTGCAGCGCATCCTGGTGCATGAATCGCACTATGAAAATTTCCGCGAAAAACTTGTCGCGAAAACGAAAACCCTGGCCACGGCAGACCCGCGCGACGAGAGCACGTTCTGCGGCCCGGTAATCAGCGAGAAGGAGGCGCGGCGCATCGAGGCGTGGATCGAATCTGCCCGCAACGCCGGTGCCAGGGTGCTCTGCGGTGGCGAGCGCAACGGTTTGATGGTCACACCCTGCGTGGTCGAGGATGTTCCCGACAATGAGCCGCTCAAGGAAGGCGAAGTATTCGGGCCGGTGTGCGTGCTGGAAAGTTTCGTGTTGTTCGATGAGGCGCTTGAGCGCGTCAACGCCTCGCGCTACGGCCTGCAGGCCGGCGTCTTCACCCGTGACCGGGTGCGGATGATGCAGGCATGGAACGAACTGGAAGTCGGCGGCGTGATCGTCGGCGATATTCCCAGTTGGCGCATGGATCACATGCCGTACGGCGGCGTGAAGGATTCCGGTATCGGGCGCGAGGGCGTGGCGAGCGCGATCGCCGACATGACAGAAGTGCGGTTGTTGGTATCGCGGGATTCGTGAGTGGCGCGCCCCCGCTTTTCCCCGGCACAATCCTCGCTTCGGCGCACGCGGGTTCGTCGCTCCATCGCAATTGATTTGTACACAAACTATCCCCCATGCCAGCATCCCTTTCGTCACCAACCAGCGAGGACTCTGCAATGACTACCGCCTTCGACTTCACCGTCACCGACATTCACGGCAAGCCGGCCAACCTCACTGACTACAAGGGCAAGGTGCTGCTGATCGTCAACACCGCCAGCAAGTGCGGCTTCACACCGCAGTACAAGGGCCTGCAGGCGTTGTACGAGCGTTACCAGGACCAGGGTCTGGTCGTGCTCGGATTTCCCTGCAACCAGTTCGGTGGCCAGGAGCCGGCGCCCAACGAGCAGATCGAGCAGTTCTGTGAGATGAAATTCGGCGTCAGTTTTCCGTTATTCGCCAAGATCGACGTCAACGGCAGCGAGGCCGCGCCAATCTACCAGTACCTGAAGGAGGCTGCGCCGGGCATCCTCGGCAGTGAAGGCATCAAGTGGAATTTCACCAAGTTCCTCGTCAGCAGGGACGGCAGCAAGGTGGAGCGCTACGCGCCGACCGACAAGCCGGAAGATCTGGCCAAAGACATTGAGGCGATGCTCAAGGCGTGACACTCGCTATTGCCAATCCGTCCGCAAAACAAAAAGGGAAGACAGATGATCTGCATCGACGACCTGCACAAGGCGTTCGGTCACGTGGCCGCCGTGCGCGGTATCACGCTGAGCGTTGCACCGGGCGAAGTGCTCGGTTTTCTGGGGCCCAACGGCGCCGGAAAATCCACCACCATGAAGATGATCACCGGGTTCCTGCTGCCGGATTGCGGCAGCGTAACGGTGTTTGGTCATGATGTTGCACGCACGCCGGAAGCAGCAAAGAAATTGATCGGTTACCTGCCGGAAGGTGCGCCCGCCTGGGGCGAAATGACTGTCGATGCGTTCCTGTATTTCATCGCTGATGTGCGTGGTTATCGTGGTAGCGAGCGTGAAGAGCGTGTTGCCCGCGTGCTGCGCGAACTCGAACTCGATTCGGTTCGCGATCGTGTCGTCGACACGCTCTCCAAGGGTTTCAAGCGTCGCGTCGGCCTTGCGCAGGCAATCCTGCACGACCCGCAGGTGCTGGTGCTCGACGAACCCACCGATGGCCTCGACCCGAACCAGAAGCAGCAGGTGCGCGATCTGATCGGGCGTTTGTCTGCCGGCCGTATCATCATTATTTCGACGCACATTCTCGAAGAAGTGTCGGCAGTGTGCACGCGTGCGGTGATCATCGCCGACGGCACTGTTGTTGCCGATGGCACGCCTGCGGCACTTGAACAGCAGTCGCGGTATCACCGTGCGTTGACGGCGACGGTGGCCAGTGAGGGTGCTGCTGCTGCGCTTGCACATCTGGCCGGCGTCGAGGCAGTCGAAACCGACGGCGATCGCCATACGCTGGTTGCTGCCGTTGTCGATGACACCCGCACCGATCTCTTGCCCGGCTTTCTGGCCCTGGCTCGCGAGTGCAACTGGCCGGTGCGCGACCTCGTCATCGAACGCGGGCGCCTCGACGAAGTTTTCCGCCGCCTCACCCGCAATCGTGCGGCCTGACATCATCCGGAAACGATGCCATGAACAACGTTCTTGCTGTCACTCGTCGCGAGTTGTATGCGTATTTCGCAACGCCACTCGCTTATGTATTTCTGGCAATATTCCTCGTGCTCACCGCCGTGTTCACTTTTTACATAGGTAATTTTTTCGAGCGCCGGCAGGCGGATTTGCTGCCGTTCTTCGGTTTCCATCCGTGGCTTTACCTGTTTCTGATTCCGGCGCTGTCAATGCGCCTGTGGGCCGAGGAGCGCAAGGCGGGGACGCTGGAATTGCTGTTGACGTTGCCGATCCGCCTGCGTGATGCGGTGCTCGGCAAGTTCCTCGCCGCCTGGCTGTTCACCGGTCTTGCCCTGGCGCTCACGTTCCCGCTGGTATGCACCGTGAATTGGCTGGGAGAGCCTGATAACGGCGCGATCCTTGCGGCCTACGCCGGCAGTTGGCTGATGGCCGGGGCCTATCTGGCGCTCGGTTCGTGCCTCTCGGCGACGACATCGAATCAGGTCATCGCGTTCATCATCACGGTGGTGTTGTGTTTCGTGCTGGTGATCACCGGTTTTCCGGCAGTGCTGGCTGCATTCCGTGGTTGGGCACCGGGCCTGCTGGTAGATACCGTCGCCAACCTGTCGTTCCTCACGCATTACGACGCCATCAGCAAGGGCGTGCTGGATTTTCGCGACGTTGTCTATTTCCTGGTGATGATAGGCGGTGGCCTGCTCGCCACCGCGATCGTTATTGATCGCAAGAAGGCCGGTTAAGGAGAGCTGAAGATGAAAAAACTCCTGAGCAACAACCGGGCATTGTTTTCCGGTCTTGGCCTTGCTGTCGTCGTCGCGGTGGTGATTGTGCTGGCGCAACTGGTGAGTTACGTGCCGAACCTGCGCCTCGATCTCACTGAAGACAAGCTTTACACGCTTACCGGCGGCACAAAACACATGCTCAAGGATATGGCGCAGCCGGTGAAGGTTGAGCTTTTCTTCTCGGCGAAACTCGCCGAGGGCGTGCCGCAAATCGGCAATTATGCGCAGCGCGTCACCGACATGCTGCGTGAATACCAGCGCTTTTCTGATGGCAAGGTGCAGTTGCACCTGATCGACCCGGAAGCATTTTCGGCTGATGAAGACCGTGCTGGCGAGCTGGGCCTGATGAGCGTGCCGATAGTTGCCGGTGGCCCGGAAATCTATTTCGGCCTCGCTGCAACAGGCGCGAACGGCAAGCCGGAGATCATTGATTTCTTCCGCCCGGATCGTGTCGATACGCTCGAATACGATCTGAGTCAGGTACTGTGGAAAGCCTCCCGGGCGACGGCACCGAAGATCGCACTGTACGCAGGTCTTGAAGTGATGGGCGGCTTCGACTTCATGACGCGGCAACCCTCGCCACCGTGGGCGTCGTTCGCGCAACTTGAACAGTTGTATCGCATTGAACAGTTGGCACCGGATTTCGATCACATTGCCGATGATGTACGGCTGTTGGTGCTCCTGCACCCGGCCGAGCTGCCGGAAAAATCGTTGCGCGCGATTGATCGTTATGCGCTGGCTGGCGGTGCGGTGCTGGTGTTTGTCGATCCGGTTGCCGAGCGTGCCGGTGGCGGCATGATGGGCGGCGGCAGTCCACTCGCCTCGAACCTTGCGCCGTTGTTTGCGGCCTGGGGTATCGATTACGACCCGACGCAAGTGCTCGGTGATGCGCAACTGGCGGTGCCGGTGGCGAGCAGCGAATATGGCCGGCCAGCACCGCATCTTGGCATTCAGCAGTTCGCGCAGCCCGATTTTCCGCAGGACGATCCGATCACCGTGCGCCTTGAGCGATTACATGCGGCGTCAGCCGGCGTGCTGAAAGCACGTGCGGGTGCAACATCCCGCTTCGTGCCGCTGATCAGTTCGAGCGACCAGGCCATGCTGTTGCCGGCCGACAGCTTCGAGAACCTCGCCGATCACACGGCGCTGTATGAAGGCTTCAAGCCGAGCGGCGAGCGTTACGCCGTTGCGGCGCGCATCACCGGCAAGATCGCCAGCGCGTTTCCGACGGTTGTCGCCGGCGAAAAAGGCGCAATCGCCGTGTCGCCGGCACCGGAAGCCAAGCCAGCGAACATCATCGTCGTTGCCGATACAGACATCCTGAGCGATCGTTTGTGGGTCCGCATTCAGGATTTCATGGGCCAGCAGGTGGCGCAGGCCTTCGCTGACAATGGTGACTTTCTGGTCAATGCCGTCGACAGCCTGATGGGCAGTGCCGATTTGATGACGATTCGCGGGCGTGGTCGTTACGAGCGGCCGTTCGAGGTGGTCGATGCGCTTGAGCGCAGTGCCCAGATGCATCTGCAGGCCAAGCAGCAGGAACTCGAATTGCAGCTCGAAGAGACAGACAGGAAACTGCAAGAGCTTGAAGCGAAAAAACAGCAGGATGCCAAGGCGTTCGAGCTGGACGCCGCCCAGGTGCAGGAACTCCAGCGTTTCGTTGCCGAGAAGATGCGGATCCGCACCGATCTGCGCGAAGTGCAACACCAGCTCGGCAGCGACATCGAGTCGCTCGGGGCGACTCTGAAGGCGATCAATATTTTCGTCACGCCGCTGTTGCTGGTGCTGCTGGTATTTGGCGTCGCCCGCTGGCGGCTGCGGCGTCGCCGTTGACCCGCGTCAAGCCCTCATTGGAGCCATGAGGACGTAACTTTTCTGCCGACGCAGACGCCTTGCTATGGGCTGGCGGAATCGCTCACCGCACAGCCGGCGTTCCGGGTGATCTGGCAAGCCAGTGCCTACACGACACCGCGTTTTTTCAGTGCGGCAATTTCATCCGGTGCGAGTTTCAGCACCTCACGCAGCACTTCTTCATTGTGGCTGCCGATTTCCGGGCCCGGCCAGGCGGTGTGGCCCGGTGTCGTCGCCAGCCTGGGCAGGATCGCCGGAATCGCCAGCGGCTTGCCATTGACGGTGACGTTTTCGAACAGGCCGCGGGCGTTGAAGTGCGGATCGGCAAACATGTCGCGCACGTTGTAGATCGGCCCGCCGGGTACCTGTGCAGCGTCGAGTGTTTGCAGAATGTGGGCGGCGTCGTGCGCGGCGCACCAGGCGGCGAGTGCGGCGTCGATTTCGCGTTCGTGTACGACCCGGCCGGCATTGGTCGCCAGTCGCGGATCGCTTGCCAGCTGCGGCTGGCCGGCGGCCTTCATCAGGCGCTGGAAGATCGAATCGCCGTTACCGCCGATCACCACGAACCTGCCGTCGCGACAGGTGTAGGTATTGGTGGGGACGATGCCGGTGACAGTAGTGCCGGAGGCTTCGCGAATCACGCCGGCACCGGAATATTCCGGCACCACTCCTTCCATCAGGTTGAAGATTGATTCGTACAGCGCGACATCGACCACCTGACCCTGCCTGCCGTCGGTGTGCATCTCGCGGTCCCACAGGGCGATGAGGATGCCCAGTGCTGCGTGGATGCCGGCGATACTGTCGCCGATCGACAGATTCGGGCGTACCGGCGGCTCGCCGGGAAATCCGTTCACATAGCGCAACCCGCTGATACCTTCCGTCACCGAGGCGTAGCCGGATTTGGGTGCATAGGGGCCGGTCTGGCCGTAACCGGAAATGCGCGCGTAGACGAGCTTCGGATTGCTTTGGGCGATATCAGCGGGCCCCAGTTGCCAGTTTTCCATCACGCCCGGCTTGAAATTTTCGATCAGCACATCGGCGGTATCGGCAAGCCGACGCACCAGCGCGCGGCCTTCAGCATTCTTGAGATCGATGGTCACGCATTTCTTGTTGCGTCCGAGTGAGCGCCACCAGAACGAAGTGCCGTTATCGTCGAGCGCGCGCCAGCCGCGAATCGGGTCGCCACCGGGCGGTTCAACCTTGATCACCTCGGCGCCGAAATAGGCGAGCAGCGTACCGGTAAAAGGCCCGGCGAGCAGCTGGCCAACCTCAATGACCCGGATGCCCTCGAGCGGGCGGCGAACGGTGGCAGTCATCCTGGCTGAGCTATTTTTCGAGGATGACGATCAGCACTTCCTTGATCAGGAAGGCGGCGATGCAGAAACCGAGGACGAGGAAAATAATGAAAGTGCCAAGCTTGCCGGCACCGGATTTTTTCGCCAGATCCCACATGATGAACCCCATGAAAATGATCAAGCCACCGACCAGGAACTTGACGGACAGTTCGGCAAATTCTGCTTCGGTCATGGGTATCTCGCCAGTTGCTTGCTGTTACGGCTTGCCGGGCCTGTTGTTGCTGCGGATATGTTCGATAATTGCGGCCCCGGCGGCCTGTTGCGTCGGGCTGCGGCGGGCGGGTTCATCCATCAGATTGCGGAAGTTGCGCAGTGTGTGGCGTGGAACCAGCGTCGCCATGCTGTTGGCGAGCCAGCGCGGCACGTTGCCGGCCGGATCAACGTGCCCTTCCCACTCGATGCGTACCAGGCCTTGCGGCGTCGGCGTCAGCCGCCAGGTCGAAGCGATCGCCGGGATCCGCACATAGTTTGGCAAGGGTGGGAGGTAATCTGGCGCTGCCGTCCCGGTCATCAGGATTTCACCAGTCTGCCTGTCGAAAAATGGGCGAATACGGATGATGGCGTCCCGGTCATCGAGCGGCCAGATGCCCTTGATCTTCAGGTGCAGATAAAAATCGCCGTTGGTCTCCTCGCCGACGATGGCGGCTTCCTGGCAGCGGAACAACCACTCCGGCGTCGCTGCGGTGTCATACAGCAGCGCGATCAGATTCTCGATCGGCGCATCGCTGTGCGTCACGCCGCGGAAGGCCTTGAGTTCGGCACCGGCGATGCTACGGGTCCACAGCGAAATATCTTCCGGTGACCTGGCCTTGGCGGCAAGCACCCAACCGTCGTTCGTGTCGGCCGCCGCACCAGCGGCAAGCAGCAGCAACAGCGAAATACGGGCAAGGAAGGCGAAGAAACGATGCATGGAGAATCCCCGACAACGCAAAACGCGAACATAGCACAGCAGTACCTGTCACCGGCACGCGATCCGGGACAGGCGGTGCTTCAGGCGACGCGGTCGGCGGGCAGGGCGGCGGCGATCACGGCGCGGGCGTCGGCCATCAGTTCGTCCGCCGTCCTGGCGGTCACCTGGCTGAGCGCAATCGGGCGGTGAATGATGATCTCGGTGCGACCGGGGAGCAGGGCCAGGGTCTTGGCCGGCAGTACGGCGTCGGTGCCGCGCAGGGTAATTGGCAGGATCGGCAGGTGCATTTCCCGGGCCATCACGAAAGCGCCTTTCTTGAATTCGTGCAGCAGGCCGTCGACGCTGCGGGTGCCCTCCGGAAAGAACATCACCGACGCGCCATCGGCGACCAGCCGAGCCTTCGCTTCGCTGAGTGCGCGCACCGCTTCGTCGTGACTGCTGCGATTGATAAAAATATGCCCGAGCCCGGCAGAGCTGATGCCAACCACGGGCACCTTGCGCAGCTCCTCTTTCATGACCCAGCGCAGGTCGAGGTCGAGGCGGGCATGCAGGGCGAGAATGTCGATGTGGCTGAGATGGTTGGCGACGACAATATACGACTGGCCCGGCTCAATGTGTTCGCTGCCGTGGACAGTGACGGTAGCGGGAATGACGGCGAGATTGATGCGCGCCCACCACATCGGCACCAGGCGGTTGACGCGGCGTCGTGGCAACACGGCGAGCAGCAGCAGGCACAGCGACCCGCACAGGAGTGTTGCAAGGGCGATGACGGGTACGGCGACCAGCCATCGCCAGGGCGCATAGGGCAGGGTATTCATCGGGCGGCAGCTTTCCCTGGCAGGACCGAGATACGACGGCAATCGGTAATCCCTCCCATCATAGGCAAGAGCAGCCGAGCGATCCGACGGGGTTTTGCAGTCCTTTTGTAACCGGATTTACACGCCGGCAAACCCGATATACTGCCGAAGGTTGTACTTTACTTTGTCGTCAGGCTTTCTTTAATTCACATACAGTCAGCACAGTCCCGATGACGACTACGGGAGCCTAAGGATTGTCGCCATGATGGAACTTGTTGCCGCAATCGGTGTACTGGCGCTCGTCGGCTTTGCGGTCTTCGGCTGGCTGCGCCGCCAGCTACCCGAACCGGGCAATCCTCGGCTGGAGCTTGATCCGGCCCATCTGCCGGGTCTGTATTACCGCCGCTCGGCTGATGGCCAGGGTGCGGTATTTGTCGCCGGTGCGGTGGTGGATCTGACCGGCTTCACTACCGAGCAATTCGACGCCGGGCTCGCATCGCTGGACGCACTGGTGGCATCGGAAGATCAGCGCCTCATTGAGCGGAGTATCGACGAAGCAAAACGCGGTGACGGCAGTTATGCGGTCGAGTACCGCCTGCTGACGCGACTGGGCGAAACCCGCTGGGTCTATGATCGCGGGCGTTTGCGTACCGACGAACACGGTCTTGCCGTGCGCGAGGGTGTCATCGTTGATATCACCCAGCGCAAGATCTACGAACAACGCCAGCACGAACAGGACGAGTTGCGCAGGCGCGAGCAGCAGGAGCTGGTGCGCATCGCCACGTCGTCGGCTGTCATTGAAGGTCGCTTGGGCGAGGCAGCGCAGATGATCAACGAGGTTGCCGCCAACCTCTTGCTAGTGGAACGCGTGAGCCTGTGGCTGCTGGCCGAAAATGGCCGGACGCTCACCACTGCCGATCTTTACGAACGCACGGCGCGTCGCCATACGGCCAATACCAGTATCACGGCGAGTGACCATCCGCGCTATTTCGACGCGTTGCGCGTTGAGCGGGCGATTGCGGCAACCGACGCCAATACCGATCCGCGCACCAGTGAATTCGCCACCGGCTATCTGTCTCGCCATGACATTATTTCGATACTTGATGCGCCGGTACGTGTGGCCGGCCAGGTGCGTGGTGTGATCTGTCTTGAGTCGGTGCGCCAGCGCCGGCAGTGGAGTGTCGAGGAAGTCGCGTTTGCTGCGGAGCTTGCCGATCAGTTTGCCGGGGCGTTGAGTAATCATGGTCGTCGCAACGATGCCATCGAGCGCAAGCAGCTTGAGGCGGAGCTGATTCAGGCGCAGAAGATGGAAGCGGTTGGCCACATCACTGCCGGCATTGCCCACGATTTCAACAACATCATCACGGCAGTGTCCGGCTATACCGCCCTGGCGCGTGAGTATTCGCATCGAGATCCGCAGATGCTCAGTGCTTGCCTGGAACGCATCGACGATGCCATCCGCCGCTCGCGGTTGCTGGTCAAGCAGATGATGAAGTTTGGTGCGGCTTCGCCGGCTGCCGTGACCCGTATCGATCTGGGCGAGCAGCTTATGGGCACGCTTGAATTTCTGCGCGCCGTGTTGCCTTCGTCGATGGAAGTCGAGAGCAGCCTGTCATTGTCGACCCTGACATCCCTGTTTGATGCTGACCAGCTGGACCAGGTGATCCTCAATCTCGCGCTCAACGCGTCCGACGCCATGGGTGGGCAGGGCCTGCTGCATGTCAGCACCGATGTTGCGGAAGTGAAGGAATGCTTCTGTGACGCCTGCCACCACGCGTTTTCCGGCAGCTACGCAATGATCCGGCTTGCCGATACCGGTACCGGTATCGCTGCGGATGTACGCCAGCAGCTGTTCGAACCTTTTTTTACCACCAAAGGCGAAGGCCGTGGTACCGGGCTGGGGTTGGCGATGGTGAAGCGGCTGATGCACGAGTACGGCGGTCATGTGACCGTTGCCTCGGAGGCCGATCGCGGGACGACATTTACGCTTTACCTGCCGCTGGCGGAAGAACCCGTGCCGATTGCCGGCGGCGAGCGTGGCATTGCGCCGGTACTGGTGGTTGATGACGATGTGGGTGCCGGCTCGTTCATTGCCGAGTGGTTGCACAGCCATGGTTATCGCGCGCGGGCGGTAACCAGCGCCAATGAGGCGTTGCGGATCGCCCGCGCCCACCCGGGCGAACTGCAACTGGTGATTACCGATTACTCGATGCCGGAAATGGATGGCGTCAACCTTGCCCGTGCCATGCACGTCATTGATCCAAAGCTGCCGTTGCTGCTGGTGTCCGGTTACGGCGCTGAGATAAACATCAGTGATTTTGGCGATCACAACATCCGCGCCATGTTCGCCAAGCCGATCGAAACGGAGAAGCTGCTCACTGCCGTGCGCGCGGCGGTGGAAGAACGAGCAGCGGCACCCTAAGTACGGCAAAAAAGAAAAGGCCGCATCGCGGCCTTTTCTTTTTTCTTGCGCAGGAAACCGGTCAGGCGAATTGCTTTGCCACAAAATCCCAGTTCACATGGTTCCAGAATGTCTCGACGTACTTTGCACGCAGGTTGCGGAAATCGATGTAGTAGGCGTGTTCCCAGACATCAACAGTCAGCAGTGGCTTCTTGCCTTCGGTAAGCGGGCAGCCGGCATTGCTGGTATTGACGATCTCAACGCTGCCGTCCTTGTTCTTCACCAGCCAGGTCCAGCCGGAACCGAAGTTGCCGACGGCGCTTGCCGAGAATTTTTCCTTGAACGCGGCAAAGGAGCCGAACGACTTGTTGATGGCAGCGGCCAGCGCACCGGTTGGTTCGCTGCTACCGGCCGGCTTCAGGCCGTTCCAGTAGAACGTGTGGTTCCAGATTTGCGCGGCGTTATTGAAAATGCCGCCGCTGGCAGAGGTGATGATCTGTTCGAGCGTTTTGTTTTCATGCTCGGTGCCTTTCACCAGGTTGTTCAGGTTGGTGACATAGGCCTGGTGGTGTTTGCCATAGTGAAAGTCGATGGTTTCGGCGCTGATGAACGGGGCGAGAGCGTCTTTGGCATAAGGCAGTGGTGGCAGTTCGAAGGCCATGTTTCATTCTCCGGGTAAGGGGCGGGAGCTGAGTATCGTTGGCCCGGCGGGAAATTCAAGGCCACAACACCGATGCGCGGCGTCCGGCCAGCAATACCCCCGCTTGGAGTAAGGCCGTTGCGTCTGCTGCCGTTGGCTTGCGGGCGGGCAGTAATGCCACGCTGTCAGTGCGGCAGCAGCGTTGCGGTCGGCGGGTTGCGTACTTCGCGGTCGAATGCTGCCGGGCCACCCGCGCCGACCGCGTCGGGAAACCAGAGACTGTTGTCGAGCAGTGCGAACTGCAGGTTATTCAGGTCGAAGCCCTCTTCCGGAGCAATGCGCTTTGCGGCCTTGAGTACGTGACCGAGGTGATAGTCATCCAGGTTGCCGCCTTCGAGGGTCGCGCGCCGTACGATCCGCACCAGCTTTGCCTTGTCATCGGGCTTGAACCCCATGCGGTCGACGTCTTTCGCCAGCATCTCGGCGAGATCCTCCAGGCTGTTGAGTTTGCCTGCCTGAATCAGGCGCTGCTGAATGAGGTTGATGTGCTTGTTGAGGCGCTCCAGTTTGCCCTTGTCTTCAAGGACAATCATCTGATCGATGAGATCCTCGAAGCCCTTGAGCTTGCTCAGATCAATGCCGCGCAACGTGGTGAGCAGGCTGGTGGCCAGCAGTGGCAAGCCGCTGGTGCGCACGCCGAAGCGTGGCCCGGCGCCCGGTATGCGTTCGCCTGCACGGGTTGCATGAGGGTCGTCTTCGTACACCATGTTGACGGTCATACCCTCCAGGAAAGCCTGAATCATGCCGTCGTCTTCGAACGCGAAATTATTACTGAAGAAGAACTGCCAACCCCGTTTGCTGTCCATCCACAACCAGTCGCCGGGAAAACGCGCTGTGTTCATGGCGTTCTCGACGGAACTCATCTGGCCATCGACGATCGCTTTTTCCGGCCAGTTGTCAATCGTATGCCAGCGTACCTCGGCACCGTGCATGTCGGCGAAATCGATGCTTGCCTCGATACGCGGATCCTTGATCATGTTCACAAAATACTTTACTGCATCGAGGCTTTCGGCACTGATGCGGGCGAGCAGACTCGCACCCTGTTCGTACAGGGCGATGTTGATGAAATCGTGGAATATCGGCACGCCCAGATAGAAAATGCGCAGCTTGATCAGGATCACGGCGCGCACCGGGCCATCGCGTACTGCGACTGGCTGGGCGCGAATGTTGTCGCTGGTGTTGAGGGAAAAGCGCAGGTTTTTCTGCAGAATGCCGGTACTCACCTCGCCGTAAACACCGTCGACAATGTTGACGCCGCTCGATGGGCCAACGCGCGGGGCGATGAGCTTGAGCATCGTCATGGAATCCGGATCCCAGGCGATGTCGGCAACGGAAGTTTGGGCAGTGCCGTGCGGAAGATCGATGCGTACGTAGTCGGCGCTTGATCGCAGCGGCTGGCCCTGCATGACGTAGGCGTAGCGCGCCGCCAGGCCATCACGATGCAATTCGACGATGCCCAGCACCTTGCCGGTGACCTTGGCCAACTCTTCCGGCGTTGCCTGGCGCAGTCCGGCATCGCGGTACATGAACACCAGTTCATCGCTGTTGTCGAAACGACCGGCAACGCCGTCGGCCTTGCGCGTGCGTTTGATCAGGCCGGGATTGAGCGGGCCGGGGGTTGCGGTGCCGGGGATGTAGATCAGGCCGCGGGTATCGAACTCGTCGATCTGGGAAGGAATCGGGATGAGTTTGCCGTCGCGTACGGCCAGCACTGACAACTGTACGATCGGTGTGCCGGCGAGCTGCGGATAGTCTTGGGCGCGCAGGATCATCGGGTACAGCCAGGTGAAGTGCGAGTTGCCGGTCGACTCAATGGCCTGGGCCATCTGCGCGGCGGACAGGCGCTGGAGGACGGTGTGCTGGCGGTTTATTGCTGCCGGGTCGCGCGCAATGGCGGTGATCAGTTGCGCAAGTTCGGCGTCGGACACGCCGGATGACTCGCCGAATGACTCGACGGCGAGCGTTGCTGGCGACTGGAGGGTCGCCAACAGCAGGCAAATGAGGGGGAAAATTCGCAAGATGGCTGCTCCGGTATTTCTTGTTATCGGGTATGTCAGACGGCACTGTGTGCCGGGTTACAGCGAAAACCGTGCGATAAACACGGCGGCATCCTTGTCGGCGATCCTTCTCGCTCCGCGCTCGGCGCGCACTGCATCGCGGGCGCCGAGTGCCTCAATGAATACGCGGTAGTCCGGCGCGTGGAAGGATTCGCGGATCACCTTGTGCATGAACTTGCCGAACAGCACGTAGCTGTCGCGCAGGGTGTTGAAGGCGAGCCGGTAGGCAACGTTGCCGCTGGCATCGACCACGGCTTCCCAGATTGTCAGCAGGCGCTCCTGCAGGGCGGCGTTGTCGGCAATCGCGTTCAGCTCTTGCGCCAGTGCGCGGATGGCGGCGATCTGCATGTCGTTGTGGCGCAGTGCGGCAAGCCGGGCAGCATCGACGGCCAGCGCCGTGCGCATCTGGATCAGGCTGAGTACTGCTGCACGCCGGTGCGTAGCGTCACCGGATACGACCAGATTGACGAGCAGGTCGAGGCCGGCGGTGGCAAGGTAGTTTTCCACCCGGGTGCCGCCGCCATGCACGGTGGCGACCAGTTTTGCCTGGGCAAGGCGATTGATGGCTTCGCGCACTGCGCCGCGATTCACGCCATACAATTCGACCAGCTCACGCTCGGCTGGCAGGCGCGTGCCCGGTGGATACTTCCCGGCGATGATCTTGTCGCGCAAGGTTTCGTAGAGTGCTTGCGACAAGCTCTTGCGCGGATCGGCGGCGCGTAATTCCTTTGCCGGCGGCTTGGTGGCGGCGTTCGCAACCATGGTCAGATGCCTCCTGGCACGTCGTGGCCGCGCACGCGGCGATAGTAGCGAACCTGCGCCATCTGCTCGCCGTTGGGAATGTAGTGGCAATCGCCGGCAGCATAGTGGGCGGAGATCGCCCGGCGACAGCCCTGCGAGCGGTTGCGGCCGGAGCCGTGCAACAGGATGGGGTGAAAGAACAGCACATCGCCCGCTTCCATCTCGACGTGTATGCGCTGGTCGAGGTCGATATTTTTCGCGCCGAAGTAGGCCCGGTTGATGTCATGGCCGTCGGCGATGTCGCCGTGCTCAAGCAGTCCGTTTTTGTGCGAGCCGGGAATCACCGCAAGACAGCCGTTTTCGCGATTGACACGCTCCATGGCCGTCCAGGTGGCGACGATCCGGTCAGCCGGGCGGAACGGGAAATAGAGCAGATCCTGGTGCAGCGGGTGGCGACCGTCGACGCCCGGTGGCTTGTTGATCAGCATGTTGTGGACAGTCTTGATGTTCGGGCCACAAAAATTCTCGACCACGTCGAGCAGCTTTTCGTGGGCCAGATAGGTGCTGAAGACCGCGTCGTCCTGCAGATCCTGGAGTTTGGCAATCGCATGCTGGGGTTGTGCAGCCTGGACCCGGCCCTTGGCGACCATCACGTCCTTCATGACCAGCATGGTGCCGGGCCTCGGCACCTTGCCGGTGATGATGTCGTCCAGGCGTTGCAGCCAGGGCGCGAGTTCCGCCGCACTGAACAGACCACGCAGCAGCAGCCAGCCCTGGTCGTCGTAGTGTTGGCGTTGCTCGGCGGTCAGGGGGCGCAGGGGCATGGGGGGTCTCGTCGAGCATGAGAAAGTGGTCTGACCAATTTAGCTATCGCGAAGACAAAACGCCATGCCGTTGGTCGGCAGGGGCAGTCTGGAAAATTGGTCATACCACTTTCCGGATCCGCTGCATTGGCGTTGCCTGGGGGCAAGGCATTACTGTATGCGCTGCTGCGGGGGTTCGGCGCGAGACCAATGTGGCGAGACCAATGTGGAGAGTGATATGGCAGTAAGTTGGCAGGCCCAGGCAATCAACCTTGCGTTGCGCAACCTGTTGAAACCGGCAGTGGCGCGGGTAAAGCTGACGCCGCGCGTGATGAAATTTTCGCAACTGGCATTCGACACGCTGACCATGTTGCTGCCGGTGCCCGGCAATGCCCAGATCGTTCCGGTGCATGCCGACGATGTGCCTTGCGAGTGGGTGCTCTGTGCCGACGAGCTGCATCAGGACCGGGTCTTCATCTATCTGCACGGCGGTGGGTATTTCTTCGGCTCGCCACGCTCGCATCGGGCGCTGACCTGGCGCATTTCGCAGACCGGGAAAATGAAGGTTCTCGCCGTCGATTATCGCCAGCCGCCTGATCATGAATATCCGACGCCGATCTGGGATGTGGTGCGTGTCTATCGCTGGCTGCTCGCGCGCGGGTACGAGGCGCAGAACATTTTTATCGGTGGCGACAGTGCCGGCGGCAATCTGACGCTGGTGGCGTTGCTGAAATTCCGCGAGCTGGGGTTGCCGATGCCGGCCGGTGCGGTGTGCATCTCGCCCTGGGCGGATCTTTCTGCCACCGGGGAATCAATGCATGAGAACGCACACCATGATCCGATGATCCCGGTGAGTCTGTTGAAGTTCCTGGCAAAAATTTATGCGGGTGAGCATTCGCCGCACGATCCGATGCTGTCGCCGGTTTACGCCGACTACAGCGGCTTGCCGCCCATCCTGGTGCAGGTGGGTTCAACGGAAGTGCTGTTGTCCGACGCGCAGCGCGTGGTGGCAGCCGCACAGCGTGCGGGTATCCCGGTACAGCTCACCGTCTACCCGGAAATGATGCATGTCTTCCAGGTGATGGCGCATATCATTCCCGAGGGCAAGGACGCTGTGCGCGAGATCGGACGTTTCGTTCACAAACACATCGGCCGTTACGCCGATCACCCGGTTGACGTGATCCCGCTGCGCGGCAAGCGCGAATAAATCTACGCTGGCAGTGCGCCGATAGCGCGCAGCGCATCGATAAACATCTGCACGGCAATCATCACCAGCACCAGACCCATGAGGCGTTCCATGGCGACGATGCCCTGCTCCTTGAGCAGGCGATGGATGCGGCCGGACGCCGCGAGGATGGCAGCGCTGGCCAGCCACGCGGTTGAGATTGCCGCGAACAGTGTCAGGGTCTGATCCGGGTGCGCTTCGCGCAGCAGCAACACCAGACCAAGCGCGCCCGGCCCGGCTACCGCCGGGATGGCCAGCGGCACGATAAAGGGTTCGGTGGGGCTGCTGCTGGTATTGCCGTACATATCGTTCGCTACGGGAAAGATCATCCGCAGGGCGATCAGGAACAGCACCAGACCGCCGGCGATGTTCACTGTTGCAACATCCAGCGCCAGCAACTTCATGAAGCCGGCGCCGGCGAACAGGAAAAACAGCAGCACCAGATAGGCAACACCGAGTTCGCGCAATACCACATGCCGCCGCCGTGCCTCCGGAACCGCCCGCAACTGCGCCAGGAACAACGGAATGTTGCCCAGCGGATCGAGGACGAGGAACAGCAGCAGTGCGGTGGCGGTGAAATCCATGTTCATGTGCACTCGCGGCGCCGGCGCTTTTTATGCAAGTGCGCAAGTGCAAGTGCAAGTGCCAGCGACGGCAGGCGGCTATTCAAACTTGTCGGTGCACTCGGCGCGGCCCGGCTCGACCTTGCAGCGAACCTTGCGCAGCAGGGTGAGCATCTCGCCGTCGTAGTAGCCTTCGTCGCGTAACTGGATGCGGGCATCACGCATCATGATCTCGTACTTGATCTTGTCGACTTCCTGGATTTTCACCCAGTACTTGCTCGGGATGTCCTGGCTCATCGCGGCGAGAATGCCCAGCACTTTGTCGAAATTCTGGAAAACCTGCTCACGGGCGAATTGCAGCATTTCCGGCGGGAATTTGTCGCTGCGGACCAGCACCTGCGCGGATATCTGGGTGAACGGGAAATCGATGATCGCGCCGTTGGGTTCGAGGCCCTTGTACAGTTCGAACGGCCGATAGACGGCCAGCGGTGCGACGATGATATCGACGCTGCCGTTATTGAATTTGCCGGCGAAGTTGGTGACATCCGACGGCACCGGTGCGGCACCCAGTTGCGCAACCATTTTCGACTGGGTTGGGTCATAGTCGAGTACGGCGATGCGCTTGCCGGCGGCCTTGGTGATGGAATCGATCCGGCGGTCGCGGGTAAACACATAGGCCGGGCCGATCGGCACGATACCGGCGACCTCGAACGGACCGCTCTTGAGTTTTGATGCCATGCGCGGGTCGGCCAACGCTGACAGGGCAAGGCGTACATGTTCGGTGGTCGGCAGTGCGCCGATGGCATCCAGGGTGCCGGAGTATTTGATGAAGTTGCGGGCACGCATCGTGGTCAGATCGACTGCGTCGCACCGGCCGGCCTTGAAATCCTCGGCGGCGATTTTCTCGCTGGTATATGGAAAGAGCTCGAAATCCACGCCGTGCTTGAGCATCTCGAGGCGGTAGTCCTGCATGGTGCGGAAGATGTCGCCGTGCGCGCCGGCAATGTCCCACACGCAGAAGCGGGCCTTGATGGTTTGGGCCGGTGGTTTGGGTGCGGGTGTGGCCTCAATGGCCAGGGCAAGTGTCGAGGCGAACAGTGGGGCGAACAGCAGGGTAATCAGGCCTGGCAATCTCATGGTGGTTATCCGGTCTTGTTATGCGGAGGGGCCTCCGGTGCCGCCTGGCTGCTGTAGACGCCAGCCAAGCACGCCGCCGCATTCTCGCCCCCCCGCCGGACCGGGTTCAATGATTGGTTTGGCAGCTGGCCCGGGCAATCTGGTCAACCCGGCCGTGCTGCTGTCTCGTCGTGCGCCGGATACCGGAGTTATTGGCGCTTCGAGTTGGCCTGCTCCTGTTCCCCGGCTTGCTTTGCCATCCGTTTCATCACGACGTAGATGCCCACCGGCATCAGCACGGCCGTGAAGGCGATAACAAAGACAATCAGTACCATGCCCAGCGATCCGAAATCCTTGCTGAAGATTGCGTCCATATGCCCCCACCTGCGTAACGAGTTGGCTGAAATCAAATCACAGGGGCAGATTGCGGTATTGACGCCAGTCAGGGATATATCGGTATGGGCTCGGTTCGGCGCGCCCGGATCAGCAGATTGCGTGGCGTCAGCGGGCGAGGGCAGAACGGGTATACCTCGACGGCATAACCCTGTTCGGCAAGCCAGAGGGCGCGATCCATGACCAGCAGCACCTCCAGCGGCCGTCGGCAGGCGTGGCGCAGCAACTGAAGCCGACGGATCCGTGCCAGGCGCGCGCTACCTGCCTGTTCCAGGCGGGTGAAATCCAGACCGGCAGGCAGGGTGAGGCCATGGTGTGTCGCGAGCCTGGCACAGAACGCGGCGCAACCGTCGGCCAGTACCCGCAGCGGGTATGAGGGTGTCGGCAGATAGGTATCGACACCGCGGAGCTCACGCTGCAGCTGGTCAAAACCCAGTCGCCAGGCGGCGAGTCTGCGTTGCTGCCGCAATATGCGCGGGCTGGACGTCACCGTTTCCTGCACGGCCAGACGCAGATCCTCGCGGCTCAGGGCAAGGTGGGCGAGCGAGGTGGCAGTGAGTGCCTGGCTCAGGGGCGTCCAGTGCGGCGCGCGCATCAGGTGGTAACAGCACGGCGCGATGTCAAATGCGGCGATGCCGGCATTGCTCCCGGTACGCAGCAGTGCGACATGCAGGTCGCCACAGGCGTGCAGTGCGATCGCATGCGATGCCGGCACCAGCTGCGCAGCACTGGCCGTGGTGCGGGTGACATCGGCCTGTATGAACCGCACGTCCAGCTGCGCGCGTGCCGCCAGACGTGAACCCTCGGCGCATAACGCCGCATCGCGCTCAATGCCGGTGACAGGCATGCCATGCACTCGCGCCAGCAGGCGGCCGAGATGCCCCTTGCCGCTGCACCATTCAACAACCGGCCCGCAAGGAAGGCCGCAGGCGGTGGCGAAATGCAGCACTTGCTGCCACTTGCGGCCCGGCACGTCGCGCCCGGCGGTTTCCGGCAACGCGAGCACGGCAGCGGCGGCCGGATGGCCAAGACAGGCAGCGGCGGCGATCTGCAGCCCGGCTACTGCTGGCGCGAGATTGCCGATGCAGTGCTGCAGGGCATCCGGGTCGTTTTCGAGTGTGAGGAGTTCGGCGTCAGTGAACGCAAGCAGCGCGCTGGTGAGAGCCGGCGTGCTGCTGACCCAGGGAGGATCGTCGTGGAATGGCGCTGGGCGCCAGAGCGGTGCGGTGTTGACAAGCAAAGTGGCGAGCGTTCGCGCCGCGTCGCCACTCATTGCCGGCAGGGTGTCATACGGTGGCGCAGGCCACGCGCGATTTTTACTCGAGCTTGTCGGTGCACTCGGCCCGCGCGGCGTTGATCTTGCAGCGGACCTTGCGCAGCAAGGTCAGCATTTCGCTGTTGTAGTAGCCGTCGGTGCGCAACTGGATACGCGCGTCGCGCATCATGATTTCATATTTCACTTGATCGGCGGCCGGGATACTGACGTAGTATTTTTTCGGCACGTCCACCGCTGCCTTGTCGAGGGCGGCCAGGATCTTGTCAAAGTTCTTGTAGAAGTACTGGCGGGATTTCTGCGTGTAGTCAGGCAGATCTTTGAACCGGTCCTGGCGCACGAGAAACTGTATGGTCAGCTGGAGGAGCGGGTAGTCGATGATGCCGCCGTTCGGCTCCAGACCCTTCCACAGCTCCAGCGGCTTGTAGGCAGCCAGTGGTGCGCCAATGATGTCGACGCTGCCATTGTTGAATTTGCCGGAGAAATTGGTGACGTCGGAAGGCACCGGCGAAGCGCCAACCTGAGCGACCAGTTTGGCTTGCGAGGCGTCGTAGTCGAGTACTGCAACGCGCTTGCCGGAGGCCTTGGTCAGGCTGTTGATGGTGCGGTCGCGGGTGAAGATGTAGGCAGCGCCCAGCGGTGCGATACCGGCCACCTCGAAGGTGCCGTTCTTGAGTTTCGGCGCACTTTTCGGATCTGCCAGCGCCTGCAGCAGCAGGCGCATGTGCGCGGTATCGGGGATGCTGCCGATGGAATCAATGGTGCCGGCGTAGCTGTTGAAGCCACGGGCACGCAGGCCGGTCATGGAGACGGCGTCGCATTGGCCGGCCTTGAAATCTTCGGCGGCGATCTTTTCGTTGGTGTAGGGCCGCAGTTCAAGATCGACACCCCAGCGCATTGATTCGATGCGGAAGTCCTGCATCGCGCTGAACAGGTCGCCGTGGGCGCCGACAATGTCCCAGACGCAGACCGAGCGCTTCTCCAGAGCGAGCGATGCCGGTGAGATGATGGCCAGGGCAAAAGCAGAGAGGATGACGGCTAGCAGGCGCATGAAACGTCTCCGTAGTTTGTTGGTTTGTTGTAGGCATGACCGGAAGCGCGGCGGCAAACATAGCACGGGCACGTCGGGGGCGCACACCAAGGAGTGGTCCGGGGTGCCGGGGTGAAATTGGGCGCTCCAGAGCAGTCTGCTGTCGGGTTCCATGTAACGGTAGGACAGCCCGTGCGCAGTAGATACTGCGACCTCTCGTCAGTTTGACCGGCGGCCGCCCGGCCATGCGACGCGTGCTTGCGCGCTGGCATCTGCCATTTTGCGCGGGTATCCTCGGGCCAATTCTTTGCTCGGGCGGGGAGGCCATGGCAGCGCGGATACTCAGGGTGGATATGGCAGGGCAACCGGTTGAGTGGCTCGACTGGGAGCAGGCTGTCGGTCTTTACGCACGCGATTTGATCGGCTGGACTCTGGGCGATGTTGTGTACCGCATTCGCGGCGGCCAGTCCCGTCTCACCGGCCTGCAGTCGCTGGTGGAGGTACACAGCATCATTGCCTGTGAAGGTCGCCTGCACGCACCGTTCCGCACCGTTCCGCCGCTCACCAACAGTTCGCTGTTCCGTCGCGACCAGAACATTTGCCTGTATTGCGGCAAGCAGTTCTTCGATCGTGACCTTACCCGCGATCACATCCAGCCGCGCTCGCGCGGCGGCCGGGACAGTTGGCTCAATGTGGTTGCGGCCTGTCGCCGCTGCAACCAGTTCAAGGGCAGTCGGGCGCCCGAGGAGTGCGGCATGGAACTGCTGGCGCTGCCCTACACGCCGAACATGGCCGAGTACCTCGCGCTGGTGAACAGCCGGCGGATTCTCGGCGATCAGATGGAGTTCCTGCGCGCCCAGTTTCCGGCCTGCTCGCGACTGCTGGCATAAGCCGCTTAACGCTTCGCCAGCAACTCGTCGAGCGTCAGGTCGAATGCCGGTTCGAAATGCTCGAGGAAATAACGGACTTCCGGCAGGCGTTGGGCGAGTTTTTCTGCTTTGTACGCGATATCCGCCAGCGCCGTTTCGAACTCGCGGTTGCCGGCGCGGATCTCATGGCGGCATTTCAGCAGCGCCGAAAGAACGTCGGCAGTCTTGATGATCTCGTGGTATTCGGGCGAGATCGCCTCGTCGATGAGCAGTGGCCGGTAATATGCGCGCAGCGACTCCGGCAGCAACTGCCACAATTCCATCTGTGCCTGATGCTCGATTGCCTTGTAGGCGCGGGTGATTTCCGGCGAGTGGTATTTCACCGGCGAGGGCATGTCGCCGGTGAGTACTTCGCTGGCGTCATGGAACAGCGCAGCGGCGGCAATGGCATTGGCATCCAACGCGCCGCCGAATTGCGCGTTGCGAATGTTGGCCAGCAGATGCGCGATGACCGCAACCTCCCAGCTGTGCTCGACGACATTCTCTGCCGAGGTGTTGCGCTTGAGCCCCCAGCGGATGATGAACTTCAGGCGGCTGAGATGGGCGAGAAACCGGCTCATGGCTGGATGATGAACGGCGGGCAGACTTTCGGCAGCACGCAGTAAAGGTTGATGTGGTTCTGCTTCTGGTACTTCAGGCGCTTGCGCTCGAAGGAGCGGAAGCTGCCCGGATAATTCACAAGCGCTTCGATTTCCTTGCGACGCTTGGCGGCGTACATGCTGTCGAGTGCTTCCATGGAGAAGCGCGGCTTGGTGGCGGCAGCTTCTTTGAACGCGGCCAGCGCGGCATCAATCTGGCGCTTCTTGTCCATGTACAGCAGCGCATTGCCATATTCGTAACGGATGATCGCCATGTCCGGAACCTGCTGGAGCGCGCGCTCAAAATACTCTTTCACATGGGTCTGCTTGGCGCCGAAAGTTATCCGGCCGGTGGCCTTGCCGACTTTGCGGACGATGTTGGCATCGATGCCGGCGCGAAAGGCCAGGCCCAGCGGGTTGTCTTCTTCGAGATCGAGGATATCGTTGGCGGCGTCCAGCACCTTGAAGACATAGTTGCGGCTGATTGCCACCGGGATGGGCACGTCTTCGGCAATGCGGCCGATAGCGTAGGAATAGGCAATGCGGATGATGATGTAGTCCGCATAATACTGTTTGTCCTTTTTCATTTGATCGAGGCTGCTACCGTACTCGCGCACAATATTGGCGGCGTCCTGCAGCAGCATGTGTTTGTCTTCGAGATTCGGTTCGAGGTAGATCGCGTAGAAGATCTGCGCCACCTTGCCGGGGATGCGACCGGCAATGCCGAGTGTTTCGCCCTTCCGCATGGCGTCCTGATAATCGCCGCGGAAGAACAGGCGCCAGGTGTCCAGCACATCGGCGGACAGCTTGTCGTAGTCGCCATCGAAATTCGGGGTGCTGTCACGGTATGCGGCAAATTTCTGGTAGCGGTTGCGCAGGTATTCCGGCGACGGATAGGGCACGCGCAGTCCGCGCATGAGCACTTTCCAGTTCGCCTGCATCTGCTCTGGTGTGTAGTCGAACGCCGCCGGATCAAAGGGGGCTTTGTTCCACTCTTTGCTGAAGATGTGTTCGCTGACGGCGACCTGTTCGTCCTTGTTTTGTTGCCAGTCGCCCTCGGTGGCGGCTTTTTTCTTGAGGACTTCGATCTCGTCGAATTCCGCTTCGCCTTCATCGACGACTTCGGGAATCCCCGGCTCGGCGGTGCCATTGGCGGCAAACGACATGTTGCCCAGCGGCAGCAGTACGAGTGCGAGGAAAAGCGGAAGACAGCCGGAAAGGCAGCGCGCAGTGAGATGCATCGGCGAAAACTCCTTTGTTATTCTCGTTCTCGCCCGGGTGGTGCCGGGCCGCCGTATCGGCGTCCACTATAAGGGCGCTGGCGGAATTGCCACAACTCTTTGCCCGGGCAGTGCTGGTTGACTAGCCAATGTCCGGCGCGGCCTTTGCCGGTGTGGGGGTTGGGTGAGCGTCAGCCCAGGCGCCCGGGATGCGCTGCAGGAACCAGCGCCGGGCGCGACCACCGGCAGTACCCTTCCAGGCCAGCACTATCGATGCAGGCTCTCGCAATGCGGCGGTTCGCACCGTCTGGAGTTTGCCTGCTGCCAACAGCGGGGCGAGCCGATTCTCCGGCAGGGTGCCGATGCCCAGCCCGGCCATCAGAGCCTGTTCCTTGGCGCGAAAGCTCGACACCGTGATCGTCGTTTGCCGCGCCAGCAGGCCGATCGATAATGGTGGGCGCACCCGGGAGCTGTCGGCGACGACGACCAGCGGGTAACGGCGCAGCGCGTCTTCGCCCAGCGGTGCGGGCTCGAAGGTTGCGGGATGTCCGGGCGCCGCTGCCATCAGGAACTGGCAGCTACCCAGCGGCTCGATGCGCACGCCCGCTGGCGCGTTGGCGGAGAGCATGCCGGCCACAATGATGTCAGCGCGATCGCTCTCCAGTGCTTCCCAGGGGCCGCCGAGCACCTCGTCGAGCAGCCGCACGCTGGTGGCCGGTTGGCTGCGGTGGAATTCGGCCAGCAGCCCAAACAGCAGATCAACCTCGTAGACATTGTCGAAAGCAATGCGCAGTTCGGTTTCCCAGCCGTCGTGCAATTGGCGGGCATCAAGGGCAAGGCGTTCGGCTGCTGCCAGCAGCTCGCGACCACGCGCCAGTACCAGCCGGCCGGTCGGCGTCAGCCTGGCGCGATGGCCTTCGCGATCGAACAGCAGCACGTCGAGGTCTTCTTCCAGTTTCAGCACAGCGTAGGAGACCGCTGAGGTGACACGATTCAGTTCGGTTGCGGCGGCGGCAAAGCTGCCGCGCCGTTCGATGGCATCGAGAACCCGTAGCGCATCGAGACTGAGGGGCGGATTCATGTTCGAAATTCCTGAATGAATACTTCAAAAATTATCGATTTCTCTCAGTTTGTCCAGGTTTTACAGTACCAACTCATTCTGTGTTATAGAACAAATACCCCAATCCCAGGAGGAAGGAACCATGTTGTTCGACAATCTGTTCGACCGTTTCAAGGCGCCCACCGATCTTGCCGGCCGTGTGCTGCTCAGCCTCATCTTCATCGTCGCCGGTTACAGCAAGATCGGCGGTTACGCAGGCACTGCCGGCTATATGGAAAGTGCCGGTGTTCCCGGCGAGTTGTTGCCGCTGGTGATTCTTGCTGAACTGGGTGGCGGCATTGCCATTCTGCTGGGCTTGTTCACGCGCCCGGTGGCTGTCGCGCTGGCCGGGTTCTCGATCATTTCCGGCGTTATTTTTCACGGCGCGCCGGATCAGGTGAACCAGATCATGCTGATGAAAAACATCGCCATCGCCGGTGGTTTCCTTGTGCTTGCGGCCAATGGTGCCGGCGCCTGGAGCATTGACGCGAAACTGAAGAAGTAACAGTCACGCAACGGGCGGCCGACACCCGCGTGTCGCCGCCCTGAATCCAGGGAGTAGCGATGTGAGCAATAAACTCGATGAGCGCGCGCTGCGGCAGTTGTTTACCGAGGCGCGCACCCACGGCGCGTGGCTCGAGCAGTCGGTGAGTGACGACACGCTGCGCGCAATCTGGGATTTGGCGAAATGGGCACCGACCAGCATGAACTGTCTGCCATCCCGGCTGGTATTCGTAAAATCGGCTGCCGCCAAGGCGATGCTCAAGCCTGCTCTTGCCGAGGGTAACGTGGCACAGACAATGGCGGCGCCGGCCACCATCATCGTTGCCACTGACCATGCCTTTTACGAACGCATGCCAGGTTTGTTTCCAGCCTTCCCGGGTGCGCGTGACATGTTTGCGGGCAATGCGGTGCTTGCCGAAACAACGGCCTTCCGCAACGGCTCATTGCAGGGTGCGTACGTGCTCATGGCAGCCCGGGCGCTGGGCCTTGATTGCGGCCCGATGTCGGGCTTCGACAACGCGCAGGTGGACGCAGCATTTTTTGCCGGCACTGCTGTGAAGTCGAACTTCCTGATCAATATTGGTTATGGCGATGCAGCCAGAGTTCGGCCGCGTGGTCCGCGCCCGGCTTTTGCTGAGGATTGCCGGATCGCCTGAGCGAGAACTGATCGGCGGCGATATTGAGCAGCGCGGTGGCAAAAATCAGCACGAGGGCGCGGTCGAAGCGCAGCTCCGCGAAGGCGCTGTCGATGTAGAAACCAAGCGTGCTCACGCCAAGGATGCCAAGGATGGCCGTCTCGCGCATGATGATTTCCCAGCGGTAAAACAGGAAAGCGAGGAACTGTCGGTAGATGCGCGGCAGAACTTCGAAGAAATAGCGGTTGAGGCCGGTCGGAGCGTCCTCGCGCAAGGCAAGTTCCGCAGTCCAGCGACCCATCAAATGGGCGATGATCGCGCCGTTGTGCAATGACAGCGCGCCGATTGCCGGCAGTGCCGAGGGCCCGACCAGCAGCAGGCCGATAAACGCCAGCACGAATTCCGGTGTCGAGCGCAGTGCAATCAACAGGCCGTGGCCGCCGGTACGCGCAGCGCGATTGCAGAATAACGGCGAGACCAGCGGAAACAGCACGAGTGCAATCGCGCCGGTTACCACCAGTGACACGCCACCGATCAGCAGCGTGTCCGCCGCGCCAGGCAGCACTTGGGTATCGATCAGGTTCCACAACCATTGCGCGAATTTATTCCAGGTTGCGCTGACGGCAAGATCGCCGTTGCGCAGCGGTGCCGGCACGATGTCCTCGGTGAAAAAACGCATGATCGCGGTGGTGTCAATGCGCGCCAACGGCGGCATCCAGGCGACGGCAGCAACGAGATAGAACGGCAGCAGCGGTTTCTTCAACCAGAAACGCAATGTGGCGATTAACGCAAAAAACAGATAGAGCAAAGCAGCGGCACCGCTGTAGTCGCCGGTACGGAATGCGGTTTCGAGATGAAAGCCGATTGTTGGCAGGCCGATAAAACCGAGCACCGCCGAGGAGCGCAGCGCACACTCGGTGCGGTACGCGCTGTAGGCGACGAGGTGTGGCCAGGCATTGGCCAGCCGCGTGTAGATCAATCCGGAAAGAAACGGCGTGCCGGGCGGCAGCGCGTCGGCGACCTGCGGGTCGGATTCGTCCATCAACTCGCGATAGACGCGCGCGAAGGTGCCGGCATAGGGAATCGCAATGGCAAGCAGGCCGGTAAGCGGCGACAGGCCGAACAACTGCAGAAAAATCAGCGCCCAGAACAGTTCGTGGATCGCACGAATAAATGCGGCGAATAAGCGCACCGCGCGCCAGTGCAGCGCAAATGCCAGCAGGAAGCCGGCGACTGCGCCGAGGGCAACGCCCTGCAGGCCGAACGCCAGCGTATTGGCGAGCACGCCCCACAAGTCGTCGACGTTGCTGAACGATGGCGTCAGCGCGCCGTGCAGCATGCGCGCAAAAATGTCCCAGGGATCGACGACGGTGATGGCAATGTCGGAAAACGGCAGCAGGACGAGCGCGATGATTGCCAGCCAGAAACTCAGTCGGCGCAGCGGTGCTGCGGTGGTGTCGGCGCTGGGCATCGTCATGGGTGGCGGGTTGTAAGCCGGGCTCACGCCTGCCGCCGGCCAGCGCGCCGGTACAGCGGCGCAAGATCGTGCGGCGTGAGCGTGATGGCAGGTGCATCGAGGACGATTTTTCCGTCCTGCAGACCGACGATGCGGTCGCAGGTTGCCAGCGCGAGATCAATGTCGTGCAGCGCCAGCACCACGGTTTCGTGCGCGGCAGTGATGATTTTTGCGATATCACCCGCCTGGTATTCATCGACCGAGGAGACCGGTTCGTCGCCGATGAAGACGGGCCGGCCGGCAAACAACGCGCGGCCGACCGCCACGCGCTGTTGCTGGCCGCCGGAAAGCCGGTCGGTCGACGTGAACAGTTTGTCACCCAGGCCCAGCATCGCGGCGACGTTGCCGACTGCGTTCACCTCGCGCGCGCGCGGCGCCAGCAAGTTGACGAGGTTGTAGAGTGTCGAGTGACGGTCGAGCTGACCGGCATAGATGTTATGGAACACGCTGAGCATGGGCACCAGGGACTGGGTCGGGCCCTGCGCTTGCGGACACCACGCTATGTCCGCCGGCCGCTGCGCGCGCAACAGCCGCAGCAGGGTCGACTTGCCGGCCCCGCTTGCGCCGACCAGGGCAAGCTTTTCACCCGCCCGGATTGTCAGCGATACGCCGGCAAGCACGGCTTTGCCGCCGTAGTTCACCTGCGCGTTGGCGAGTGAAAACAGCATGCTCATTCGTCGAGCAGCCCGATTTCTTTCGCAGTTTTTTCTATCGGCGCGTAGTCCTTGTTTGAGGCTTTGATGAACGCGGTGCGCTCGAACGAGTCGAGCAGCGACTTGTCGTTCATGCCGACCAACGATTTCTGGACCTTTTTCGTGAAGCCCTTGCCGAAGGCGGTGTCGACGTCGCCGCGAATCGTCCACTGGTAGTCCGGGAAACCCGGCGTTTGCCAGATCACGCGCACCTTCTCGGCATCGACGTGGCCGGCCTGCACTTCGTTTTTCCAGACGCTGTAATTCAGGGCGCCGACTTCATAGGCACCCGACTGCACGAGTTCCAGCGTCTTTGAGTGATCGCCACTGAAGCCTATGCGCGTGAATGCCGCTGCCGGCGCCACGCCGAGCTGCTTGCGGATCCAGTATTCCGGCATCAGTCGGCCGGAGGTGGAAGTTTTCGCGCCGAACGTGAACGACTTGCCGATAATGCTTTTTGGAAAGGCTTGCGGGGATTCCGTCGATGCCTTGATGCCCGTCGAGGCATTGGCGATGAAGTAGCTGATGAAAGCGACGTCTTCCGCGCCCTGCGCAATCGCCTGCGAACCCGGCACGGCGCGACGTGCCTGCACGCCGGTCAGCCCGCCGAACCAGGCGAGTTGCACGTCGTTGTTGCGGAAGGCGGTAACGGCCGCCGGATAGGATTTCACCGGCACGAACTTCGTCTCGACGCCGAGTGTCTTGCCAAGATAGACGGCAACCTTGCCGAAGCGTTCGTTCAGGCGCGTTTCATTTTCGTCCGGGATGGCGGTGAAGGTGAATATCGGGCCGGTGCCGGCAAAGGTGGTTGTCGTGCCGAACAGCAACAATGCGGCGAGGGCCGCGGTCATGCGGTTGAAAATTGTCATGCGTGTGCTCCGTTCAATGGGGAGTGCGCTTCGGGATGTTGTGCGCTGCGGTTCAATAGCGCAGCGCGAACCGGGGTAATTGCCCCGTGATTTGGCTTCAATCGTTATCGTTGTTGATCCATTCGATTACCTCATTGCGGCGGCCGCGAAACAGAATCTCGCCGCGTTTTTGCGTTAGTTGATAGTCGTACATCGGATCGTAGTAATGCGTGAGCAGTAAGGTGATCCAGGCGCGATGACCCTCGGCATCGCCGCGCGCACTTTGTGCAGCGAGCGCCGTTGTCATGGCTGCACGCGCCTTGTGGTGCATCAGGCTGCCCAGACGCTTCTGCACGCGGTCGAGGCTGCCGAGCAGGCTGGCCGAGAAGATGCCGAAGCCGTCCTCGCCATGTGCCAGCTCGTAAAGCGCCAGGGCCCCGACCACATAATCTTCCAGCACTACCTGCACCCGTGATTCCAGCGACTCCTCGACCAGCGCCAGCGGCGCCGCCTCCATGCGTGGCCGGAAATTCAGTGGAATCGCGCAGCGGCCGATCAACCGCGATTCGTCTTCAAGCCAAAGCCTTTTTCGTTCGTCGGTTGTGGCGCGCAGCAGGGCGATGGCGAGTGCATTCTCGAAATCGATTTGCGTCGGTTGCCCGCCGGGCAGGCGGCCGAAACTCGAACCGCGATGCTGCGCCAGGCCTTCGAGGTCGATCGCGTGCTGCAGTGCATTCACCACGCGCGTCTTGCCGCTGCCGGTGCGGCCGCCGACGATGGCGATGCGGGCGCGGTGCGACTGGCGCTCCATTTCCGCCAGCAGGAACTGGCGCATCGCCTTGTAGCCACCGGTGACAAGCGGATAGTCGATGCCGGTTTCGTGCAGCCACTGCCGCACAGTTTGCGAGCGCAGGCCGCCACGGAAACAATAGATATAGCCATCGGGATGCTGGCGGGTGAAATCGAGCCAGCGGGCGATGCGTTCGGCTTGCGTCGCGCCGCCAACCAACTGGTGGCCAAGAGCAATTGCGGCTTGCTGGCCCTGTGTTTTATAGGTGATACCGACCTGCGCCCGCTCTGCGTCGGTGAGCAGCGGCACGTTGATGGCACCGGGAAAGGCGCCGGCGGCAAATTCGACCGGCGCCCGCACATCGAGCAGCGGCGCGCCGGCCAGAAAAATCGCGCGATAGTCGGCAGTATCGGCGCGCGCGGTCATGAGGATGCGGCAGCTTCGTACCAGGTGATTCAGTGCGCGTCGCTGGCACGCGGACGGGTTGGCTGGAAGCCCATCATCAGCCGATCGGTGAGGGCGAGAATTATCGCCGAGCCCACCAGCACGCAATGGATGATCACTTCCCATTTGAGTTGATGCTCACTGAGATTGTTGGCATCAATGAACGAGCGCAGCAGGTGGATTGACGAAATGCCGATCAGGCTCATCGCCAGCTTCACCTTGAGCATGCCGGCATCGACATGGCTCAGCCAGTCGGGTTGATCCGGGTGATTGTTGATGTGCAGCTTGGAGACGAAAATCTCATAACCGCCGAGGATCACCATGATCAGCAGGTTGGCGATCATCACCACGTCGATCAGGCCCAGCACCAGCAGCAGGATGTCGGTGTGCGACAGCGTGGAGAAACCGTGCACCAGGTGCCACAGCTCTTCCATGAATTTCACGACATAGACGCCCTGGGCGACGATGAGGCCCAGATACAGCGGTGCCTGCAGCCAGCGGCTCATGAAGATGAAGGCGGCGATGTGCGGGGCGGGGTTCAGGCGTTTCATAAAGGGCGGATCTCCGGAGTGCGGGCAAAAGCGGCGCCCAGTGTACTGACCGGACATGACAGGGGGAACCGCAACCGGTTTGCCGGCGGCACGGGGTTACTCGCAGGGCGCTGCTATCATGCGCGGCGATTCCACTTTTACCGGGTCATGCAGTCCCGCCATGCGAATTTTCGTGATCGTTTTTGTCTTACTGGGCGTTCTGGATATCCGGACCGCGCACGCCGATGTTGTCGCGCCGGTGGTTGATCCCGGCCCGGCGTTGCCCGCCACACCGCCTGTTACGGAGCCTGTTACGGAGCCGGTTACGGAGCCTGCCGTGCCGGCGTACCCGTTCGAACGCGGTGCCATTTCCGGCATCGGTACGGCCGGCGGCCCCGGCGTCTACACGGTGCAGCCCGGTGACAACCTGACGGTGATTGCGGCACGGCTGGGCGCCTGGCTGCCGCAATTGCAGCGTGACAATCCGCTCGACGCGCGTGCCTTCCTGCGGATAGGCCAGGCTCTGATCTACGACAATCGCCACATCGTGCCCCCGGCTCCCGGTGCCGACGGCGATGCGATTCTCATCAACATTCCCCAGCGCATGCTGTTCCACTACAGGGCCGGGCAGTTGCACGCGGCCTACCCGGCTGCGGCAGGCAGGCCGGACTGGCAGACGCCCACCGGCGACACTGCCATCGCCACCCGCGACAAGAACAAGCCATGGTTCGTGCCGCTGTCGATTCAGGCCGAGATGCGCGCCCTGGGGCAGCCGGTGTTGACGCGCGTGCCGCCCGGCCCGGACAACCCGTTGGGCAAGTACTGGCTGGGTCTGGCCCGGGAGGCTCTTGGCATTCACGGCACCAATGCGCCGGCCAGTGTCTACGGTGCGCGCACCCACGGCTGCATTCGCCTGCAGCCTGAACACATCGAAGCATTGTTTCAGACCGTTGCCGTGGGGCTGCCGGTGCGCATTATTTACGCGCCGGTCCTGTTGTTTTCACCGCCGGGCGGCCCCATCTGGCTGGAGGCGCATCCGGATGTCTATGCTCGCGGCTTCGACTACCACGTGCTGGCCCGGCAACTTGCAGATGAGGCAGGGGTCACGGAACGGATTGACTGGATCGCGGCAGAATCGGTGCTGGCTGAACGACAAGGCATCGCCAAGGACGTGGCGGCTGGTACACCGCACGAATATCCCTGAATCGGAAGAAGTAACAGCGCCATGAACCCCGTGATTTCCCGCCGCGTCTTTCTCGGCGCTTCGCTTGCAGCTAGCGGTGCCCTGATGGTGCCGGCGCTGGCGCGTGCCGGCGGCAATGCGGCACCGGCCGCGCGGCGTCTGCGGCTGTACAACACGCACACCTCCGAAGCGCTCGATATCACCTATTTCGAGCAGGGCGTCTATCACCCCGAAGCGCTCACCGAAATCGATTTCCTGCTGCGCGATTTCCGCGCCAATGCGGCGGTGCCGATGGCGCGCGGCGTGATCGACCTGATGCACGATCTGACGGTGGCGCTTGAAACCACAGGCCCGGTGCACATTATTTGTGGCTACCGCTCAGCGCAAACCAACATGTTGCTGCGCCGGATCGGTGGCGGTGGTGTGGCCAAACACAGCCTGCACATGGACGGGATGGCCATCGATCTGCGCGTGCCGGGCCGGCGCCTGGCGCAGGTTCGCGCTGCGGCAAGTGCGCTCGGTCGCGGCGGAGTTGGTTATTACGGCAGGGAAAACTTCGTGCACATCGACACCGGGCGCGTGCGGCACTGGGGTTGAGCCGCTCCGGTCTGCGTAACCCCCCGCATCAATCGCCGCGTTTCCACAGCGAAGCGCCCAGCAGTATCAGACGCAACTGACTCTCCAGCACTGTCATCATTTCCTGCGCGTCTTCGGGCCTGCCTGCCGGCAGGTCAAGAATGTCGAGCACGGCATTCACCAGGGTACTCACCACCAGCCCCGCCATCATGCGCAGATCTTCCGTGCGCCACGCATTCAGTGCCGGGAAGCGACCCAGATCAGTGGCCAGTTCACTGATGAACAGGCGAATTTCCGTGCGGATTGCATTGCGGATTGCGCTGCGGCCGCCGGCGCGTTCGCGCAGCAGGAATTGAAAGTGACGATCGTTCGCGCGCACATGTGTGACGAAGGTTGCCACCGAACGGTGGACCAGTTGCTCGGTCGGGAGCGTGCCGCTGCGTGCGGCGCGCATCATTTGCCTGAGCGCATGAAATGACTCATCGACAAGCGCGAGCCCGAGTTCATCCATGTCGCGGAAATGCCGGTAAAACGCCGTCGGCACCACGCCGGCTTCGCGCGTTACCTCACGCAGGCTGAGGCTGGCGAAGCTCTGCTCGCCGGCCAGCAACGTCAGGGCTGCGTCGAGCAAGGCCTGGCGGGTTTTCTGTTTTTTTTCTTCGCGGGGACCGGGTGGCCGGACCATGGTGCAACTCCCTTATTCGGCCGGGCAGATATCCCGGAACAGGCGCACAACCGGGCCAAGGCCGTGCCTGCACGTGAACATACGATGAAAGCAGTAGAGCATATAACTGATTGATATGTAAAGGCAGACTGCATTTTAGTGAACAAGTGTTGACTTAAATTTCGGTGCCGGTATCCTGTGCACATCCGTTCACTCAATGTCTCTTTCGAGACGCCTGATGGAGGTGTGCCATGACCCGGACCCAAGCCCCCGGCCTTGCCAGCGGTATCCGTCGCCTGCTGGCAACGGACTTCGTAGCCACCCTGGCCACGCCGCACGGGGTTGATCGCTACCTCGAACTGTTCAACCCGCTGTGGTCGGTGCATGAGGTGCGTGCCGAGGTAGTGGCGACCGTCTGCGAGACCGCCGACGCCACCACCCTCCGGTTGCGTCCGAACGGCAACTGGCTGGGCGCCCGTGCCGGCCAGTACATCCGCATCAGCGTTGAGCTCGATGGCGTGCGCCGCACGCGTTGCTATTCGCTGTCGTCCTCGGCGCTGCGCACCGATGGCCTCATCGACATCACCGTCAAGACGGTGGCGGGCGGCAAGGTTTCCGGCCCGCTCGCTGCAGCGGCCTATCCGGGCATGGTGGTAACGATATCGCAGGCCGATGGCGACTATTGTTTGCCGGGAAAATGTTTGCCGGAGCGGGTTCCCGCAGCAAAGTGGCCGGCCCGCGTCGTCCTCATCTCCGGTGGCAGCGGCATTACACCGAACATGGCGATACTGCGCACGCTGCTTGATGAGGCGTTGCTTGAGAAGAAGTACGCCGGCCGCATCGACGTGCTGCATTACGCACCGACCTACGCTGACGTGATTTTCGGCAGCGAGCTTGCCGCGCTTGCCGCGCAGCACAACAACCTCACCGTACGTATCATCCTCACCCGCGCGACGTCGGCCGGTGCAGACTGCACCGGTCATTTCTGCGCCGCGCACCTTGATGCATTGACGAAGGATCTGGCCGCTGCCGAAACCTGGGTGTGTGGTCCGCCGGCGCTGATCGATGCAGTACGCGCCGAATTCACCGCGCGCGATCTCGCCGGCAAGTTGCACATTGAGCGGTTCACCGCCGGTTCTTCTGCAAATCCGGTGCCAGCACCGGTTGCCGAGGCAGTTGGCGGCGAACTGCGTTTCGTGCGCGCCGAGCGCTTTGTTGCCAGTGACGGTCGCGCGCTGCTCGACCAGGCCGAGGCGGCCGGGCTGCAGCCGGATTCCGGTTGCCGCATGGGCATCTGCATGGCCTGCAAGTGCACCAAGGTCAGCGGCGTGACGAAAAACCGGGTCACCGGCGAGCTGTCTTGCGAGCCGAACGACGAAATCCAGTTGTGCGTGAGCGTCCCGCTGGGCGACGTCACGCTCGATATCTGATGGCCCGGCAAATCAACACAGGAGGCTCATTCATGAGCGTTGCCAACGAATCGATCAGGCACAGCATCAAACCCGACGGTCAGTCGGGGGGCGACAATATCAGCCCGACAATCCGCCGTGCTTTCCCGCACCTGAGTGCGGCGCAGGTGGAAGAATTCGGGCGCGAACTGGATGCCATACGCACGCGTACGGTTGCGGACCTCGGCGCGCGCGATGCCACGTACATTCGCGGCATGATGAAACTCCAGCGCCGTTGCGAGATCGGCGGGCGCGCGCTGCTGTTTGCCGGCATTTTGCCGCCGGCCTGGCTTGCCGGCACGGCATTGCTGTCTGTTGCGAAGATTCTGGAGAACATGGAAATCGGCCACAACGTCATGCACGGCCAGTACGACTTCATGAAGGATCCGGCGCTCGACGGCAAAAAGTACGACTGGGATACCGCCTGCCCGGGTGACACCTGGCGTCATTCGCACAACTATGTGCACCACACCTTCACCAACATCGTTGGCAAGGATCGCGATGTCGGTTACGGCATTCTGCGGATGGCCGAAGAGCAGCCCTGGGAGCCGAAATATCTGGGCAATCCGGTTTATGCACTGGCGCTGGCGCTGTTGTTTCAGTGGGGCGTGGCGTTGCATGATGTTGAAACGGAAAAAATCTTCTCAGGCGAAAAATCGCTTCAGCAGGCGCTGGCTGAATTGAAGATCGTCTGGAAGAAGGCGCGCCGGCAGGTATTGAAGGATTACGTGTTGTTTCCGGCACTGGCCGGCCCGTTCTTCCTGCCGGTGCTCGCCGGCAACATCACCGCCAACGCGGTGCGCAATGTCTGGGCCTTTGCCGTTATTTTCTGCGGCCACTTTCCGGATGGCACGGTGATGTTCACCGAGGAAGAGACACGCAACGAGACACGCGGCCAGTGGTATCTGCGCCAGTTGCTGGGTTCGGCGAACATCAAGGGCGGCAGGCTGATGCATATTGCCACCGGCAACCTGTCGCACCAGATCGAGCACCACCTGTTCCCGGATATTCCCGGCCACCGCTACGCGGAAATTGCGCCGGAAGTGCGCGCGTTGTGTGCGAAGTACGCGCTGCCGTACAACACCGGCACCATGACCCGGCAGTTCGGCACGGTGGTGCGGCGCATTTTTACGCTCGCCTTGCCGCCGCGTCGCCGGCAAGAACAGGCGCTGGCCTGAAGGCGGTAATCAATCGAGGAATTTGATCGCGCCCTTGAGATGCGGTTTCAGGTTGTATTGATCACGAACGTCGAAGTGAATGCCGGCCGCGTCGGCCTGGTGCAGGAAAGTGACGGCTGCCGGCAGGAATAGCGGCAGCTTGAAGGCGACGGTAACAGTGAATGGGCGTGCGCCGATCTGTGGCGTAAGAGCGGCAACGGCACGCGCTTTGGTCCACATGCCATGGACGATATGACGCTGGAAACCGAACAGCTTGGCGGTGAGCGGCCAGAGATGGATCGGGTTCATGTCGCCGGAGGCCTTGCCATAGCGGCGGCCCATATTGCTGGCGATACGCCATGTTTCGCGGGCGGCGTGTTGCAGCGCGTCTTTTTCGGCGGCTTCGGCTGGTTTCCCGCCGGAACCGCTGACCGGATGGCGATGCAGCATGGTGCTGGTGCTCTCCCAGACTTTTTTTCCCTGCACGGCGGCTTCGGTGAGGATGCTGAACGCCGTGCCCTTCTCGTGCGGTGCCAGGGTGCCGAAGCGGCAACTGATGTCGACCGACTCGTTGGTCGTGAGCGGTCGGTAGCGGGTGATGCTGTTGGCAATGTGCACCAGGCCGAGCAGCGGGAACGGAAAATTTTCGTCAGTCATCAATTCCGCGTGCAACGGAAAGGCAAGGATATGCGGATAGATCGCCGGCAGTTCCCGGCCGGTGAGAAAACCACAGACATTGTTATAACGCTCAAGCTGCTCATGATCCGCGTGCTGGTTGCACAGCAGTACGCTGATGGCCGGCAGATGTTTTTCGCCGGTCTGTTGTTTGCGCCGCAGGACGCGGCGGTAAAGCGTCAGGCGCGAGCTTGGCCCGGTCAGTTCGTGCGTCATCAGGTCATTCATGCGAAACTCCGGGCCGTGGCGGGTGCGGCTGGCGGCCATTATAGACTGCCGGGTTGGCCATATCCCGGGCGCATATTGCCAGCGTAGTTGAGCAGGAGTTTTCGGCCGATGAAGCAGACGCTTACCATCACCCGCCCGGACGACTGGCATATCCATCTGCGCGACGGTGCGGTGTTGGCGCAGGTTCTGGCGCCAACGGCACAGGTTTTTGCGCGTGCCATCGTCATGCCCAATCTTGTTCCGGCGGTGACCAGCACGGCGCTCGCCGGTGAATACCGGCAACGGATTCTCGGCGCGGTACCTGCGGGCGTGAAGTTCGAGCCGTTGCTCACGCTCTACCTTACCGATCACACCGCGCCCGACGAAATCCGGCGCGCGAAGCACAGCGGCATCGTTCACGCGGCCAAACTCTACCCGTCCGGCGCGACCACCAACTCACATGCCGGTGTTACCGACGTGCGCAAGCTATGGCCGGTGCTGGTTGCCATGGAAGAGGTCGATCTGCCGCTGCTGGTGCATGGCGAAGTGGTCGATGCTGATGTTGATGTGTTCGACCGCGAAGCAGTATTCATCGAGCGCCACCTGCTGCCCATCGTCGACGAATTTCCGCGCCTGCGGGTAGTGTTCGAGCACATCACCACCCGCGAGGCCGCGCAGTTCGTGTTGGCCGCCCGTGAGGGAGTGGCGGCAACCCTCACGCCGCAACATCTGCTGATGAACCGCAACGATCTGTTTGCCGGTGGCATGCGCCCGCATCACTATTGCCTGCCGGTGCTCAAGCGCCGCCTGCATCAGGAGGCGCTGCAGCAGGCTGCGGTGAGTGGCAACCGGCGCTTTTTTCTGGGCACCGATTCAGCACCGCACGCAAAACATACAAAAGAATCAGCCTGCGGTTGTGCCGGTTGTTTTTCGGCGCCGGCGGCGCTGCCGCTGTATGCGCAGTTTTTCGAACAGATGCAGGCGCTCGACAAACTCGAAGCCTTTGCCAGCCATTTCGGTGCCGATTTTTACCGCTTGCCGCGCAACACCGATACCGTAACGCTGGTGCGTGAGGCCTGGCAGGTGCCGGCTGAACTGGCATTCAGCCGCGACACTATCGTGCCGTATTGGGCCGGGCAGACACTGCACTGGCGGGTTATCAGGTAACGGTGAGCGGGGCCAGCTATCCCCGGCAGCCGGCGCTCGCCGCTCAGCCTTCGAGAATCGCCTTTGCCTCGTCCGACATATAAAACCGCTCCAACTGCCGGCGAATACGGGGTTCGAGCAGTTTCTTCTTTTTCAGCATCTTGATGACCGGCGGGGCAAAGCGCATCGCTTCCTCGAGCATCATTTCGCGGTGGATGCCCACTTCATCGAGAATTTCGCGCAGCGAGCTATCGCCGTATTTGTCGAAGAAGCCATCGATACAGATTTCGATAACCGTCCAGTAGTAATCGGTGCGGCGCAGCTTGCGCCAGTACTCGTAGCCGGTGACAAAGCCTTCTTCCAGATCCCGGCTGGAGATGTAATCGCGGAACAGCGCGACTTTCTGCTCCTTCGCTGCATCCCACAATTCGGTGGCATGGTCGCGTACCGAGTCGTCCTCGATACGGGCACGGATGAAGTGTTCGGTTTGCTTCTGGGTCGCCTTGATGTTGCCCTTGATGTACCGCTTGACGCCTTCCTCGACAGCATGTTCAAGACCGGGTGAGGCCTTGCTCAGCAGGCTCTTGCCGATGCTGAGGGCAGAGGCGGCCATCTTGCTGTTTTTGGTGAGCGGGTTGTCGGAAATATAGCCCTTGATGCCGTTGTAGAGCACATCGGAAGCGAGTGCGCCGAACAGCGGATTGCCGATCGAGCGCTTGATGATTTTCTCGCGCAAATCCTTCATCGCCAGCACTTGCTCAAGAATATCCGCGAACTGCTGGTCGGTGACGAGATCGGCGAGGGTGGTTTGATCGTGTATTTTGTGAGCGTACAGTGTGCGGGCAAGATCGCCGATTAATTCCGGGATACCGCCGTGCAGGTCGAGATCAACAGCGTAGTTCTTCACCGTCTGCTTGATCTGTTCGCGGCTCACGGCCTCGTTAAGCGTGATTTTCTCCGCCGCTTCGAGGGCATGATCGAGCTCGTCTTCAATGTTTTGCTGCAGCGCATCGCCATTGAGCTGGTCGATCATGAATTTTACGTGCGCGTCGAGCAGTTGCCCGGCGGTGGATTTGGTTTTTTTCACGGTCATGGGTGAATTTCCACAGTGGATGATTCAGGGTCTTTGAACATGCGCTGATACAACCAGCCGCCGGCGTACAGGCTGATGCCGACAACGAGCAGCGACAAGACGCGCAACAGCGAGTTGGCGCCGTGCAGATCGAACACGAGTACCTTGCCGGCCGAGGCGGCGAAGATCAGCAGCGAGGAACGGCCGATGTTGCGATCGCGCAGTGCCAAGGCCGTGCCGAGCGCGGCGAGCGCGAGCAGGGCCCACGCCAGCGAGATGCTGAAACCTGCGCTGTAGAAAGCAGAATCCAGCGCGCGGCTGCACGCCAGCATGGCGCTGATATGGCCGGCATACAGCAGCGCAACATTGGCGCCATGGGTTGTGCCCTGCTCGCGCAAGAGCGCGTAGCCAAGATAAATCGCTGCCGCGTAGGCAAACAGGATGGCATTGGGCAGGGGAACCATCTGGCCGGCATCATTGAACAGGCTGGCCAGAAAACCGACGGCGAAGACGACGAGAGACACCAGCCGGATGGGCAGCAGCGCCTGCGGGGTGTCACGGAATACCGGCGAAAAGGCGAGGCCTGCCAGCGGTGCCAGCAGCGCCGCCCACGGCAGCCACGCGCCGGGCAGCCACTCGAAAACGAGAATGTGCGCGGTAACGACTGCGCAATAGCTGCTGGTGAGCAGCGCGCCGGCAACCCGCTGTGCGGCGGGCAACACGCTGCGTGCTACCAGGTAGATGGCCAGGACGAACACGGCACTGCCGAGCGCGAAGAAACCGACGATGTCCGGCGCGTAGTGGCGCAGCAGCGCGTATTGCAGCATGTAAAAATAAAACAGCGCGACACCATGCACGAACGCAACCTCGCTGCTCATCGGGCTGCGATGGATGAGCGAGAAAGCCACGGCCGTAACGGCGGAAAGCAGGAACTGAAAGCACTGGAATGCGGCGACACTGGCCCAGTCCGCCTTGGTGCCGCCCAACTGCCAGGCAATCTGAAACGAAATCAGCGCACAGAACATCGACAGCACATACGCGGTGCGGCGGCCTTCGATCAATGCGGTGATGGCGAAGACCAAGCCCCACACGGCGTAGTAGACGATGAAATCGCCGATGGCGACATCGCCTTGGGTGAGCCACAGCGGAAAGAGATAGGTGCCCACCGTGGCCAGCACGGCGAATACGCTGTTGTTGAACGTGCGGCCCAGCCAGAGCGCAACGATGCTGGTGGCGCCGATCGCCGCGAATGCGCCGCCGCGCGCGATCAGATCGTAATGCAGGTGTGCGGCATAGGCGGTGATGTATAGCACCACCGTTCCCGCCGCAGGCAGAAAAGCGGCGTACATCCGGTCGATACGTGACACGAACAGGCCGGTGGCAATGAGCGCCAGCCCGCCGAGCAGCGCGAGCCCAACCTGGCGCGGCGGCGTGAGCCAGCCGCTGTCATAGACGATGCGTAGCAGATAAATTGCCGCGAGCAGGAACGCAACAGCGGCGCCCCATGCCATCAGCCGCGATGCGCCGCTACCTTCCTCGGCAGCGGCACGCGGTGGTGGCTTGTATGCCGGTGTCTTCGCAATTGTCTTCGGTGTTGTTGCAACGGGCGCGGCCGGCAGCGGCATCTCCAGCCGCTGGGCGAGTGCATCGAGCCGGGCTTCGATACGCGCCAGGCGATCCTGCAGTTCTTGCTGGGCATCCATGGTGTTCACCGCAACGTCCGGGGCGGGAGGGATGGTAGCAGAGGAATGAAAAGCGGGTTCATGCGTACGCGGCGTTTAGGTGTTTTCGACATAGTGGGTGACATCGCGACGGTTGGCGTGGCGCAGGCTGATGATTCGTTGTGTGTCGTCATGCTCGATACACGCCACGCAGTAGAGAACGCGAGACTCCGGCGCGAGCGGCAGCTCACGGCGGACGGTGTGCGGTATGCGGATCGCGTAGCAAGTGGAAGGATTACTGCGCCGCGATTGCCCGCCGCAACGCATCCTGCGCCCAGGCGTTCAGGCTCTTGCCTTCCGCTTCCGCGCGCATCGCAGCCTGCGCGTGGATGCCGGGATCAATGCGCAGCATCACCTTGCCGGAATACGGGCGTTGCGGTGGACGCTTCAGCTTTTTGCAGGTGGCGAGGTAATCCTCGACGGCTTGCTCGAACGCGGCCTTCAGCTCCGCGACCGACTCGCCGTGGAAACCCACCACATCGTGGATGCCGGCGACGCGACCGACAAAGCAGCCGTCTTCATCGCTGTATTCGATGCGAGCGGCGTAACCCTTGTGGTTCATGACATTCATGGCTGCACACCTGCCTGTAACAGGAATTCCCGCGCATCCCGGACCTGGTAGGGCTTCGCTTCCTTCCGCGGATGAGGGCGGTGGAAGGTGGCCACCACACCGTGAAGTTCGAACCGCACCCGGGAGCCATTGCCCTCGACGACTTGCGCGCCCAAAGCAACCAGCAGCGCCTCCAGGCGACGCCACTCCAGCGAGGACGGCGTGGGTACCGCGAACAGCGCGGCCAAGGTCTTTCGGTGGGTGCTGTTCAGAATCGGCATGATATCACTATCTGCTATCGCCGCGAGGGCGGCGGGATCAGGGAGTGAATCAGGCGTCCGGAGGGCCGTCTGCCGGCCGGGCGCTACCTGCGATGTGCGCAGTTTCCGGCACCGCGCGTTGCAGGCGTCCTGATTGGTAATGCACGGTATATTCAGTTCCCCGCAATAAAGGACTGCGCAATGCCGTCGCCTACCGCATGGTCGCGAGAGGAAATTGAGCTGATCGTTGCCGACTACCTCTCAATGCTGATTGATGAGCGAAGGGGTGTTGCTTACAACAAGGCGGCGCATCGGAAGGCTCTGCTCCCGAAACTTAAGGAGCGATCCGAAGGGTCGATTGAATACAAGCACCAGAACATCAGCGCAGTTCTGCTCGATATGGGCTATCCCCCTATCGATGGCTACAAGCCCGCCTGGAATTTTCAGGGTGGCTTGTTCCCGGAAATCGTTCAGCAGCAGGCCGAATCGAATCAGATTCTTCAGGCGCTGCTAGAGCGCTCTGTTCTTGACCCACAAATCACTGAGGTCCCATCAGTCAGTGACATTTTATCGGCTCTTGTTTCAACCCCAGAACGAAGGGAACAGAAGCCGAAGGCTGTGCGGGAATCTTCGCCAACGACTATTGCCAGAAAGAAGGATTACTTGCAGCTGGAGGCGGCAAACGCAAAACTTGGCCTGCTAGGAGAGAAATTTGCGCTGAATTTTGAAATCGCCAGACTGATCTACGCCGGGAAGGAATCACTCGCCCGCAAGGTTGAGCATTCCAGTGTTGTCGAAGGAGACGGTCTCGGATATGACATCCGATCGTATGAGGAGAATGGAAGGGATCGTCTCATCGAAGTGAAAACTACTCGGTATGGCCGTTATGCGCCCTTCTACCTCACCAAGAAGGAGTTGCAGGTTTCGCAAGAACGGTCGGCGGAATATCACCTATACCGACTATTCCATTTTGTAGACGACCCAAAGATGTTCGCTCTTACCGGGAAACTGGATGGCCAACTTCTCCTTACACCGACCCAATACTTAGCCGAGCTTTAACGGCTTATCCGGCATCCACTCCAGGCATTTCTACGTAAGCCATTTGCCATTCCACCCGCCCGGCAACCCTGGGTAGGCTCCGCATACAGCCCATATGCGCGGAGCCCATCATGGCCTTCGAACCAGTTCTAATTTCCTACGCAGAATTTGTAGGTAAATTTCGCCCCATCTCCTCCGAAATCGTCGAAGGCGAACCCAGCCGGCCAATGTTCGCGGCCTTCGGCCGAGACCTGCAAACCGTTCGACGCACCGATGAATCCCGCGTGTGGACCGTCATCGACGTCGACCTCTCCGACGGTCAACCCCATCCTTACGGCGATGAAGACGGCGATAACTGCTGGGTCATCGTCACCGGCTATCACTACGTGAATCGCCTGGGCTACCTGATCACCGAGGTTCCGTGGGAGTCCGACGATATTGAGGTGGTGTACTAGCCATGCCCATTTCGTCTTTGAGTACCTGTACCGCGACGCCAGTAACTACAAAGTGCATCGCGCACTACTGCTAATGGGTCCGTACAGGAGGGTGTGCAGAATTCTGTGTAACCGGGATTTCTGTTTACGCCTGAGGGAGCCTTCCCTCGAACTGGATCGTCAAGCGGTTCAGGGCGGCCTTCCAGTCGCGGATCGGCATCGTCCACTTCTTGCTGATGTTGCGTAGGGCCAGATAGAACAGCGTGATCAGCGCCTCGTCGCTGGGGAAGGAGCTTGGTCAGTTGCTTGAGGAGGCCGTTCTCGCCGATCAGGTCTTCAGGCTTTTTGTAGTTGGCCGCAGGCTGGCCAACAATTCTTGGGGTGCGTCGTGTTTGAGCTTGGACATGGTGTCTCCGGGTTGGGGGGCAGTTTCCTGCCTTTGGCCCGTTTACCCAAAATCTAGGACACGCCCCTGCACGAAAACTTCGCGGATGGTTTTGTCGTCGGCCTCGGGCACCCAGCGGCCCATGAGCGGATTGAAACCCGGCATTAATTTATCAATGTCTGCGACGAACGGCAGGTGCCGGTGGTTCGTTACGCGCCGGGTGAGCTTGCGAAGGAACTTGAGGCCATAGAGGAGTTACATCGTCGCAGATAGCCCCGGCAGTTACATTGCATTGGCTCGCCAAAGGCCGTTTGGATATTCCGCATCGGCTTTGGGTGTTGCGTATACGGGCAGCAGGGCGGTCAGGCGGCGTACTGTGCGTATGTGGTCACCTCGCGGCGTATCTCTTTTTCCCGCTGATGTACTTCCCACGCATCCCGGCCGGCCTGCATGCGCAGCCAGAATCCCGGATCCGAGTCGAACACCAGCGCGATCCGCATGGCCATCTCCGCAGTTACCGGCGCGCGGCCGTTCACCAGTTCGGAAACTGTCTTGCGCGACACGCCCAGCAGCTCGGCGACTTCAGCCTGGGTGAGCTTAAGTGGCTTCAGATAACCTTCCTTCAGCACTTCGCCCGGATGCGCCGGGTTATACATGCCCTTATAGTTTCTCATCAGTGGTAGTCCTCGTAATTGAGCAACTCGACGCCCTGCTCAGTGAACCGAAATGTCAGCCGCCAGTTGGCCTGTACCGTTATCGACCAGTCGCCTTTGCGGCTTCCCTTGAGTGGGTGCAGCCCGAAGCCCGGCTGGTTTACATCGGAAGGCGCTTCGGCGTGCTCAAGCACGGTCAGTAGCACCTGCAGTCTTGCCGCGTGTTTTGCCTGGATGCCCTTCGTACTGGCCGTCCGGTAGAAGGTCTCCAGCCCCTTGTGCTTGAACGAGACAATCATGGTGTAACCCTTTGGGTGACATTATGGCACTGGCAGTCGGCATAAAAAAGCCCCCGACAGTTACCCGCCGGAGGTTGTCCTGGTCGTTGGTGCTGCCGGATACGTTGCGCGCTGCTGCCCGCGCACTCCTGCCGCCATCACCGCTTCTTCGTCGCAAGCCACTACCCGCAGCGCGATGCGTGAATCGGCAGCGCCGATGTGCTGCGCATGCCGTGCATTGGCGGCCGGATCGATGCTGGCGCCGAGCCAGCGCAGGCCCTCGCCAATGCGCGCACGGATGATCCCCTGGTGCTCGCCGACGCCGCCGGTAAAAACCAGCGCATCAAGGCCACCGAGTGCGGCAGTGAGCGCCCCGATTTCCATCAGGTTACGGTACACAAAAAAATCGACGGCATTTTTCGCGGCGGGATTGTCGCTGGCGAGCAGTACCCGCATGTCGCCGCTGATGCCGGAGATGCCGAGCAGGCCGGAGCGTCGGTAGAGCAGGTCTTCGAGCGCGTCGACATCCGGTTGTTCGTGGCGCAGCAGATACAGCAGCACGCCTGGATCAATGCGTCCTGGCCGCGTTGCCATCGGCAGGCCGTCGAGCGCGCTGAAGCCCATGCTGGTGGCGATGCTGTGGCCGTTGCGCACGGCGGTGACGCTGGCGCCGCTGCCTAGATGCGCGATGATCAGGCGTGCGGGCAAGCCGGCGCCGCGCAGTTGTTCCACGGCCGAGCGACAGGAGATGCCGTGAAAGCCGAAGGCATGCAGGTGCGGATGGCGCGCCCGGATTGCCTGCGGCAGCGCATATTCGCGCGCAACCGCCGGCATGCCGGCATGGAATGCGGTGTCCAGACAGGCGAATTGCGGCAGCGCCGGCTGCGCATTGGCGACGGCATCGACGATGGCCAGTGCCGCCGGCTGGTGCAGTGGTGCCAGTGGCGACAGTGCGTGCAGCGCGGCACGCCGCGCGTCATCGAGCGGTACGCATTCGCGCGGCTCATCGCCGCCATGCACGATGCGATGGGCGACGGCGGCGACCGGCACCGCATCGAGCAGCGCAACAATAAACGCGCTGCCATTGCGTTTGGCAGCGAGCGTGAGCGCAGTTGCCTGCACCGCCCTGCACAGCACCGGATCGCCGCTGAGCGCCGGGGCCTTGTCCGAACTCAGGTCGATGCCGATCCGCAACACGTTCCGCAGTGCGCCGTCGACAACAGAAAATCCGGCGACTTTCAGCGACGATGAACCGGCATTGACGGCCAGGATCAGCCCGTCCTCCGCTTCTGCGCTCACGCCGTCGGCACCTTCAGCTTGGCACGGATCACCAGCGCAGCAAGTGCGATGGACACCACGCGGCCGAAGGCATTGCCACTGCGGCTGGTCAGGATCACCGGCACGCGCCCGCCGAGCACAATGCCGGCGGTGCGCGCATCGGCAAGATAGGTGAGCTGTTTGGCGATCATGTTGCCGGCTTCGATGTCCGGGGCCAGGAGAATGTCGACCTCGCCGGAAACCGGCGAGACGATGCCCTTGGCGATCGCCGCTTCGCGCGAGATTGCGTTGTCGAACGCGAGCGGGCCGTCGAGCACTGCGCCGGTGATCTGGCCGCGATCGGCCATCTTGCACAGCGCGGCGGCATCGACGGTAGAGCGGAAGCGCTGATCGACTTTTTCAACAGCAGCAAGAATGGCAAGCTTCGGTTTTTCGATACCCAGAGCGTGTGCAAGATTGATGGCGTTCTGGGCGATGTCGCGCTTTGCGGTGAGATCCGGCTCGACGTTGATTGCCGCGTCGGTGATCAGCAGCAACTTCGGATAACTGCTCACTTCCATCACGAACACATGGCTCAGGCGCCGATCGGTGCGGATGCCGGTGTCCTTGCGCACGGCCGCCTCCATCAGTTCGTCGGTGCTGAGCGCGCCTTTCATGATCGCTTCGACTTCGCCGGCACGCGCCAAGGCTACGGCCGCGTCGGCGGCGGCATGGCTGTGCGGCGCGTCGACGAGGCGGAATGACGAGATGTCGAAACCGGCTTCGGTTGCCGCAGCGCGGATTTTTTTCTCCGGGCCCACCAGCACAGGATCAAGGATGCCCTCGGCCATTGCGCCGGCGAGGCTGGTCATGATTGCGGCGCTCACCGGATGCACGACGGCAGTGCGTACCGGCAATGCCTGTTTCGCGGCGGCAATGATGCCGGCCATATTGGTCAGGGGTTGCACGGCATGCTCCGGGTGTGGATCGGATGGAACAACAGGCAGAACGGAAGCACTAATATGCCCGGCGCTTGATCAATTGGCCACCCGGTCACAGTTTGCGACTTGTGGCTTGCCCCGGGCTTGCCGCCCGAACCGGTACAGGCGTAGCGTCTACAAGTGATGTATCACCAACGGAGAATCCCATGGCAAGTCGAGGCGATGTAACGCTCCACAATCTGGACGGTCATGCCGTACATGCGCAGTTGGAGCAATTGAAGGTGATGTTGCGCGAGATGATGCCGGACGACAGCGTTGAGGCGAACAGTCTGCGTGACAGCATCAAACTGCTGGCCGAAATTGAGCGACAACTTCAGAAACAAGGCGTCGCGATACACTGAGGCGCGACGCTGACATCTTCATCGGGGCCCTGCGGGGCCCTTTTCGATTCCTGTTTGTTGACCTGCCCCCATGACTCCCCGCGCCCGCACCGCGCTTGCTGCCGTTTCCGCAGCCAACCTGCTGCAGAATCTGCTGTTTCCGATCCTGGCATTGCGCACGCTTGGCGCCAGCAATGCTGCCGATGCGCTGTTCATGGTGTTCATCCTGCCGGGCGTGGTGATGGTGCTGCTGGGCAACAGCGTTCTGAACTGGTCGACGCCGCGCCTGGTGCGGCGTGCCGACAATACCTCACGCCGGGTACTGTGCTGGAGCCTGCTCTGGACGCTGCAGGCCGGCGTATTGTTGCTGTGTTTTGCGTTGTGGCTGGGTGCGCGGCTGGTGCTGCCATATGTCCAGCCGGCGGGCGGTTATGCGCTGGCAATCGGGGTGTTGCCGCTGGGTTTGCTGGCCATGTTGGCAGCGGTGGTCACCGCGATCGGCCAATCACTGTTCACTGCCGAGAGTGACGTGCTGGGCGGTGAGTTGCGCACCTTCATCGCCAATCTGATTGCCATGGCGGCATGGTTTGTTTTCGATCCGGCAACGCTCGTTGCCTGTGCGGCGCTGTTCGCGTTGCGTGCGGTGCTGGTTGCGGCGCTGCTGTTGCCGCGCCTGGGAGTACCTAGGAAAGCCCAGCTGCACGATGCCGACCTGCGTGACGTGTTGCGCGAATCGCGCGTGCTGCTGCTCGCTGCAACTTACTACAAGAGCGAACCCTTTGTTGATCGCCTGTTGTTTGCCAGCGTGCCGGGCGGTGCGGTGTCGGCCTTCCACCTTGCGCAGCAGGTGCTGTCGGTGGTGACCTTGATGATGAACCGCGTGATAACAGCACCGCTGGTGGCACCCTTTGCCGAGCGCATGCATGCCGGCGACGCATCGGGCGCACGGATCCTGTTGCGTGCGGCGCTGTGGCGGATGGCAGTCGTTGGCATCGGTGTCTGGATCCTGTTCGTCGTTGCCGGTGAGCCGCTGGTACGGCTGCTTTTTTCCGGTACGGCGTACAGCGCCGAACATATCGCGCTCACGGCGCAGATGTTGGCGCTGCTTGGGGGCTTCATGTTGGCGGTGCTGTTCGGTCAGGTGTTGGCGCAGGTGTTTTACTGTTCGGGTGAGACCCGGCAAATGGTGGTGTTGAGCATCGGCGGGTATACGGTGGGCCTGCTGCTCAAGGTGCTGGCGCTGTGGCAATTCGGCGTCATGGGCCTGGTTGCCGCGAGCAGCCTGTCATGGCTGCTCAATGTGTCCGCGTTCCGGTTGGTTGTGCCGGGCATCCTGCGGCGTGTGGCGGCGCGTGGCGCACGCGCCGCTGGCGCGGCTGTTGATCCGGCTGCTGCAAGGTCGCCCGGCGTATAATCGCGTTTTTGCACGCCCGGAATGCTTGCCCGATGGACTATTTCCCGATTTTTCTCAACGTGCGCGCGCAGCACTGCCTGGTGGTCGGTGGTGGCGATGTTGGCCTGCGCAAGGCGCGGCTGTTGCACTCGGCGGCAGCGCAGGTGACGGTCGTCTCGCCGGCGCTGTCGCCTGAGATGCATAAATTTGTCGCGCAGCACGCGCTGGTGCATGTCGCCACGAGCTATGCGCCAGCGCAACTCGATGGCATGCGCCTGGTGTTCGCGGCGACCGACGATCACGCGGTGAACCAGCGCATCTATGCAGACTGCGAAGCGCGCGGCATTCTGGTCAATGCGGTTGATCAGCCGGCGCTTTGCCGGTTTATTACGCCGTCGATCGTTGATCGTTCGCCGGTGATTATCGCTGCGTCCACCGGCGGTGCGGTGCCGGTGCTGGCACGCCACCTGCGCGCCAGGCTGGAAACACTGGTGCCGGCAAATTACGGTGAGTTGGCACGTATCGCCGGCGAGTTTCGCTTGGCAGTGAAAGAAAAATTACCCGGCACGAGTGCGCGCCGGCTGTTTTGGGAGGCGTTGCTGTCCGGGCCATTCGCCGAGCGGGTGCTGGCCGGCCAGGCGGATGCGGCGCGCGTTCTTGCGCAGCAGGCGCTGGCGGCGGCGGATGCAAACGCATTGATGCGCGGCGAGGTGTTTCTGGTCGGTGCCGGCCCTGGCGACCCTGATCTGCTCACCTTTCGCGCCTTGCGCCTGATGCAGCTGGCCGATGTGGTGCTGTACGACAACCTGGTTTCGGATGCGGTGCTTGATCTTGTGCGTCGCGACGCCGACCGCATTTATGTTGGCAAGAAACGCGCCGATCATGCGGTGCCACAGGAAGATATCAATCTCTCCTTGGTGCGATTGGCAAAAGAAGGAAAAAAAGTGCTGCGTCTGAAAGGCGGCGACCCGTTTATTTTCGGGCGCGGTGGTGAGGAAATCGAAACGCTTGCCGAAAACGGCATTCCGTTTCAGGTGGTGCCCGGCATCACCTCGGCTGCGGGTGCAAGTTGCTATGCCGGCATTCCGCTCACCCATCGCGATTACGCCCAGGGCGTCACCTTCGTCACCGGTCACCGCCGTGGCGACAAGGGTGGCGACAAGGGTGGCGACAAAGCCGGTGGCGAAGAGCCGCTGGACTGGACGCGGTCCACCAGTGCGCACGAGACGCTGGTTGTTTACATGGGCATCACCCAGGCACCGCAAATCGCCCGGGAACTGATGTCACATGGCCGGCGTGCCGACACGCCGGTGGCCGTCATCGAGAAGGCAACGACGCCACAGCAAGGCGTGCATATCGGCACTCTGGCAACATTGGGCGAATTGATCGCGCATGCCGGCATCAAGCCGCCGGCACTGCTGATTATCGGTGATGTAGTGAAGCTGCACGATCGGCTGGCGTGGTATCGGCAGCAGCATGACTGAGAAAAAACGCGCGGCACGGCCAGAGCGTTTTTTTGTGGCTTGCGCCTCAGAACGCGAACAGTACCGACAGCGACGGCAGGAAGATGATGTCTTTTTCGCCGGTGCGGGGATGGTCGATCCCGACCAGGGCCTTCACTGAGCCGCTGATGACGAGGTTTTCCGCCGGCATGCGCTCGAAGCCGAAAGCGCCGAGCACGGCGATGTCGTTGTTGTAGGCAGTGCCGTCGACATCGACGTTGGCAAGGCCTGCCTGCCAGAAGGTGCCCGCCTGGTAACCCTGGTTGTAGATTTTGTAGGCCACTTCCGTGATCGCTGACGCATCGCCCCAGGCGTAACCGATTGACCAGGCCGATTTCTGCGTCAGGTAGCCCTGGTAGAACAGGTTCAGCGTGCCGTCGTCCGGTTCAAACTGGCCTTTGTCGATCAGGCGCACCATGTCCATGCCGATAGCGTGGTAGCGCGTGCCGGCAGCCTGCGCGCCGGCAGCGGTGAGCATGAGCAGGGCAAGGGCAGTAGTGGCGATCAGGATGCGATTCATGTCGACTCCATGGTGGGCAGGATCGTGGATAAGTGCGGTGTGGTCTGCACGAGTCTATTTTTTCCGGTAGACATGGTTCCACGGATTTTCCGGATCGGCCGGGTCGCTGTGCGCAGGAAGTGGTATGGGCTTGTTGGCCGGTACAAGGTCGTCGTTTTCGTTTTCATGGTCATCGTAGTAACCCTCTGCATCGATCAGCGGGTCATCGTCATCGGGCGGGCCATCGAGTGTTTCGAAAAAATCATCGAGCACGTCTTGCGCAGCTTCAAGATGATCGTGCAGTACCCAGACATCGATCAGGCCTGCGGTCGGCAATTCGCCGATGCCGCTGCCCAGATGCTCGCCGGTGATGAACGCCTGCATGCCCGTCTGCTCAAGCATGTGCTTGAGCAGGTGAGCTTCGATGACGTCATCGGCTGAGTAAAGGCGAACCAGCGGCATCGGCGTGCACTGCTTACGTCTTCAGTGAGCTGTGCGTGCCGTCGCACAGTGGTGCTTTAGCGCTGTTTTTGCAGGCGCAGAAGTAGACGATCTTGTTGGCCGTGGCCTTGTATTCGACCGGGTTGAACGACGAGCCTTTGTGCGAGCCGTCGCAGAAGGGCTGTTTGGCGCTCTTGCCGCAGGCGCACCACCAATAACTCTTCCCGGCTTCGACTTCGACGGGGCATGGTGCGGTAGCGGCGATCGTTGGCTTGTCCATCGGTAGTTCCTCGTTGTGTGCAGGTGGTTGTGCCGGTCAGGAAATCAAATATCCACCATCAACAGTGATGCAGGTGCCGGTGGTGTAGCTGGCGGCATCGCTCACCAGATACAGCACGGCGCCGGCCATTTCGTCGGGCTGCGCAACGCGATTCAGCGGCACCCGGGTAAGTGCTGCGGTGCGGATGGCATCGTTTTTCACCAGCGCGGCGGCAAATTTCGTGTCGGTCATGCCAGGCAGCAGCGCATTGACGCGCACGTTCATGCCGGCACATTCGCGGGCGAACGCCTGGGTCATCGAGATGACCGCCGCCTTGGTGATCGAGTAGATGCCCTGCATCGGGCCCGGAACCACGCCGTTGACGCTGGCAACATTGACGATCGCGCCGCCCTGGCTCGCAGCAGCAGACGCCGGATCGCGCATCAGCTTCGCGCCCTCGACACTCATGAAGAAATAGCCGCGGACGTTAACGTCGACGGTTTTCTGGAAGGCACCCGGATCAGTATCAAGAATGTGACCGAAATAGGGGTTGGTGGCGGCATTGTTGACGAGGATGTCGAGCTTGCCGTGGGTGGCGCGTATTTTGGCGAACGTATCCTTGATTTGCTCCATCTCGCCAATATGACAGGCCATCGCCTCGGCCGAGCCGCCTGCATCGCGAATGCTTGCCACGACGCGCTCGCAATCGACTACTTTGCGCGAGGAAACAATGACGTGAGCGCCATTGGTGGCGAGCAGGCGGGCAATGGCCTCACCAATCCCGCGCGAGGCACCGGTAACGAGAGCGACGCGGCCGTGCAGATCGAAGGGATTGGTTTTCATGAGAGCTCCGGGAGTCGATTTTATTGGAATGAAATGCGCCGCGCCACATTCAATCGTGGCATGAGTACCTGTGCGATCGTCGGCAGGTGGAACAGGGCAATACCATCGCGTGTTAGATCCAGGGTGAGTGCTGGTTCCGGGCGCAGGTGCAAATCGTCCCAGGCTACTTGCAGTAGCGGATATTCACGCAGGCCCCGTTCGCTGTCGGTGATGACAAGCTTGTGGCCGCGCATGCCAATACACAGATTGTTTGGCGGGCGCGCGCGCATGCCGTCGCGCAATGCAGGCAGCGTTGCGGCAGCCCAGCTCAGCAGTGCCCAGATGCTGCCGGCAGTGGGGTAGCCGGCAAACGCGGCAGCAGCGGCCGGTGCCAGTGCCGCTGGTGCAAATATTGCGCACTGCCGCAAGACGCGTGCGGTTGTGAAGTCGATTTCGCGTGGCAACCAGATGATGCCCTGGGCGTCGGGCGCCACTGCCAAGGGTGGATTGCTGCGCTGGCTGGAGAACAGACGCAGCAGCCAACTGCCGCCGACGGCGAGCGTAAGCGCCGCCAGCATCATGAGCACCGGGGCAACGATCCGCAGGTTGCTGCGCAGAGGCTGCCGGCTGGCCAGTTGGGCGCGGAAACTGTCGTCGCCGAATACGTTGGTTGCGCCGTCGGCAGCCACCTGCAGAACCTGCATGCGGTCTTCATCGACCACCAATAGCGCATCACCGAGCAGATCAAGCGCAACCGGATTGACGAGACCCGGTACAGCGCGCTGCGTCACAGTACCGTTGTTGTCGATGGCAACGAGCACGCCATGACGGCGGTCATGATCAGAAAAAATGGCCTGAAAACCCTCGCCGCTGCGCACAAAGCGGGTGGGTTGGTCGATCGGTGCATCTTTGTTGCCGGTGGAAAATACCGCGAATTTTTCCGGCTCGTCGATGCCGCGCTTGTGTACGGTATAGCGTTGCAGGGCGCGCGCACCGCTGTTGGCGACATAGAGCTGATCGCCCTCAAGCCACAGGGAGCCTGGGCGCAGCAGATCGCTGAGCGGCATGTCGATGCGGCGGCCGTCGTCGAAATAACGTTGCAGACGATCAGTGCCTGCTTCGCTCAGCCACAGGCGGTTGCCCGCGACGAAAACCTGGATGGCGCCGTTCGGTGCATAAGGATCCGGGGAAAACACGGAGCAGGCAGTGGCGCTGCAATGCAGCAAATCGCCGTCGGTATCGGGACTGACCAGCAGGCCGTCGCCCAGCCAGGCGATGCCGGCCTCGCGCGCAGCGGGATCGAGCATGTCCGCATCGACGCCCTGCAGCGCACCCTGGGCATCGAGGTGATAGATGTCGCCGGCGCCGGCTACGGCGATGCGCTCACCGTCCGGGCTTACGGCAATGGCCAGGGGCCCGATGATGCCGTCGGCAAGCTGCCGAACAAAGAGGGTGCCGGCAAACAGGGGCAGGGCGAGGAGTATGAGGGCGGCCGGCTTGAGCAGCGCGCGTCTGAACTGCGTCGGGTCGAGTGCCATGGCGTCCGTCGGGTTTGGCTCTGGAATCGGTATCTTACGACGGCGGGCACGGGTACGCGGTAGCGCAGTTTCTTCGCTAGACTCGACGGCTTCACAATCCGCGCGAGGCTTTGTCGATGTCCACCCGTCCTGTGATTGCCATTGCCGCCAACCCCGCCCTTGATCAGGCGATCGAGACCTTCCTGCATGCGCTCAAGCACAACGGTAAGGGCGCCGAGGCCTACATCCACCTGATCGGCTGCCAGACCGACCGCATGATTGGCCTGTTTATGCTGGAGCCGATGGAAATTGCGCGGATCAGTGCGACCCAACGCAAGCTCGTTGATTTTGCGATCGATACCGGCAGCAAAACATCATCGTCGCTGACGGGGCGAATATATCAAAAGATCACCAACGCACAATTTGCGCCGATTGCCCGCGACCTTGAGAAATCATATTGGCCGGCCGGTGCCGACAACGGCAACATGCCGCACCTGTATTACGACGTCGATGCGCGCTATGCCGCTCAGTTTCAGCAGGTGATCGACACCTGCGTCGCCGGCCAGGGGCGTACGCAGATCGCGCTGACGCTACAGGTGCTGGATCGCCTGGTCGATGACGTGTTGCAGAAGCTTTTCCTCGATCAGACCCGGCATATCGAGATCGGCTTCGTCACCAAAAAGGTACTTGATGTCAGCATGGGTGCGACCCGGGTGGCCTGTCATGCCGTGATGCACAAGGTAGTAAAGGATTTCAATGAACAGCAATTGAAGGAATTCGTTGGCTACTACGCGCAGGTTTTGCAGTACAAGTGAGCGCTGGCCTTTGCCTCAGTTGTTGGCGGGCAGGCAGATGGCGGCCCAGTCTTGCGGGGTATTGGTGTTGGTGAGGGCGGGCGCGAGTTTTTCCGGCAAGGGCAGCACTTGGGCACCCAGCAGGGTGTGCAGCGCTGTCACTGAACGCTCGCGGGCGCAGGTGGCGCCAAGCAGTGTGGTGAGCGTCCGCCGGAAAGCAGCGGTGTTGCGAAACAGCGCCGGCAAGGCGTGGTTTGCGTAATGCGCGCTGTTGGCGGGAAGGCCTGGCTCGCCAGCACCTTGCAGGCAGAGTTGGCGCACGGCTGCCGGCGTCAATAGCGGCAGATCGACAGGCACCACGAGAATCCAGTGCTCGCTGAGCGTCGCGTTTTGGTTCGCGATCACTGCGGCGATGCCGGCCAGCGGGCCGAGCCCCGGAATGATGTCCGGTATTGTTTCTTCCCCTGCCCGCAAATCCGGCAGGGTGCCGCTGATCAGTACCTGCCCGCAACCTGCTTGCGTCAGCACGTCGTGCAGGTGGCGCCACAATGGCTGGCCGCGGTAATCAAGCAGTGCCTTGTTGCTGCCCATGCGCAGGGACTCGCCGCCGGCGAGCACAATGGCGCTGATGCGCCGCATGCGTTCATTCGCATCATGCATCGCCTGTACCTTCACCATTCCCGGCCGGAAATGCAGGAATCATTCGCCGCGGATGTATGACTCAAGCTGACGAATCATGGATTGCTGGTCGGAAATGATGTCCTTGACCAGATCGCCAATCGAGATCATGCCGATCAGTTTGCTGTTTTCCAGCACCGGCAGGTGACGCAGGCGCCGGTCGGTCATGATTTTCATGCAGTGCTCGTTGCTTTGGCCGGGCTGCACGGTGATGACATCGGCGGTCATGATGTCTCGCACGCAGGTGTCGTAGGCAGAGCGCTCCATCAGCACAATCTTCCGTGCGTAGTCACGCTCGCTGATGATGCCGACGACCTTTTCTTCCTCGATGACAACCAGCGCGCCGATGCTCTTTGCCGCCATCAGTGCAATGGCCTCAAGCACGGTTGTGGATGGCGGGATGCTGTATATCTGCGAGTTGGCTTTTGCTTTGAGAATCTCTGCGACCGTTTTCATGGCGGATCCTCCCTGGAACGGTTTTTACAGCATGCCTGCCCGCCGGCTGGTGAACAAGACCACTTTCGCCGGAAAGCGGGAAGGGACGGTTCTCGTCTGCAGGTCAGGTATCCGCGGTTTTGCCGCGGTATTCGCACAGATCCTCGATCACGCAGGCGCCGCAGCGCGGCTTGCGCGCCACGCACACGTAGCGGCCGTGCAGGATCAGCCAGTGGTGGATGTCCTGCCGGAATTCGTCCGGGGTGAATTTCTCGAGTTTTTTCTCGACGGCCAACACCGTCTTGCCCGGTGCGAACCCGGTGCGATTCGACACGCGAAAGATGTGGGTATCGACGGCGATGGTGTGGTGCCCGAAGGCGGTATTGAGCACCACGTTGGCCGTTTTTCGCCCGACGCCGGGCAGGCTTTCCAGCGCCTCGCGTTCCTGCGGCACTTGGCTGTTGTGCGCGTCGATCAGGATGCGGCAGGTCTTGATGATATTTGCGGCTTTGGTATTGAACAGGCCGATCGTTTTTACGTATTCCTTCAGCCCGTCGATACCGAGATTGAAAATGGCCTGCGGCGTGTTGGCGACGGGAAAGAGTTTCGCGGTGGCCTTGTTCACGCCCTTGTCGGTTGCCTGCGCCGACAGGGTCACCGCTACCAGCAGCTCGAACGGCGTTGTGTAGTTCAGTTCGGTAGTCGGCGCGGGGTTTTCGGCGCGCAGACGTTCAAGAATCTGGCGGCGCTTTGCGGGGTTCATCGGTCAGCTGCTGCTTCAGTCATCGCCCGGTTTCCCGCGCAGTGATTTCGATTTCCCGCGCTTGGTCTTGCTGTCCATGCGCCGGGTCTGCGAGCTCTTGGTCGGCTTGGTTGGCCGCCGTTTTTTCTGCACCACCATGGCGGCGCGGATGATGTCGGCAAGGCGCGTCATGGCATCCTCGCGATTGCGCAGCTGGCTGTTGAGTGACTGCGCCTTGATGACGATGACGCCGTCATCGGTGATGTGGTGATCCTTGTATGCCAGCAGTCGTTGCTTGTATGCATCCGGCAGCGACGAGGCGCGGATATCGAAACGCAGGTGCACTGCAGTCGAAACCTTGTTGACGTTCTGCCCGCCGGCGCCCTGGGCACGGATCGCTTGCCATTCGATCTCCTGATCGGGAATCGCAACGGTATTCGAGATTGTCAGCATGGTTCAGCCTTTGCTGCTGCTCTTGCTGTTGCCCGGTGCGGCGCGCCGGATGCAGTGCGTCTCGATCAGGATCAGACGCTGTTTGTAAAGCGCGCCGAGAGCCTGCTTGAACACGCTTTTACTGACGCCGAATGCGGACTGAATGGCTTCCGGCCGGCTCTTGTCGGTCAGCATGAGCTGGCCGCCATTGGCATCAACGGCCGCGAGGATGCGCTCGGCAAGCGAGGCCGCAGCGATGTGGGTCGGCGGGTTGATGGTCACATCCAGCTTGCCGTCGTCACGCAGCTTCTTCACGTAGCCGCCGAGTTGCTGGCCTTTGTGCACCGGCCGGAAGATTTCGTCGCGATAGAGCAGGCCCCAGTAACGATCATCGACGATGACTTTCACGCCGAGGTCGGTTGTGTCGGCAACGGTCAGCGCGACGCGATCGCCGGCAGCATATGTCACGCTCGCAGGGACGATGTCATGAATCCACTCGTCAAGCTGCTCGGATGCAAACGGCCGATCATCCTCGTCGAGCAGAATGCACACCAGGCAATGCTGGCCGACCACAGCGCGGCCCGCCTGTTCGCTGAAAGGCAGCAGCAGATCCTTGGGGCGCCCCCAGGCGAGAAATACGCCGGTGTTGTTCACTTCGACCACTTTTAGCCAAGCTACCTGGCCGGGTTCCGGCAATTCCCGCGCGTGATTTTCGCTCATCGGGCTACCACATCAGGTCGTCGGGGATCTGGAATTGCGCGTACGGATCGTCGGCGTCCGGTTGGGCGTCGTTCTTCCCGGCTGTTGTTGCCAGTACGACCACGTTGACGAATTCACCGGCCGGATCGCGCTCACGAATGCGGCCGGCAACTTCGCCGGGGATGAGCTCGTACTTGCCGTCGAGCCGCACGATTGCCAGTTGCCCCCGCGCCAGTTGGCGCTGCACGAGTGCGGTGACATAAATTTTCTGTACCTGCGTCCCGTCGGCAAAACGGTATGCGAGCTCGCCACCCTGGCGCTCGACGCGATTGGCCTCGACCAGTTGCCGTACCTGCGCGGCGACGGCCTTGCGTGCCAGCGCCTCCTGCTTCTGCCGGTTGATTTCGCGATCACGTTCGGCGCGGGCTGCCTGGGTTTCCTGTGCCAGCCGTTTTGCTGCGTCGGCTGCCGATTCGCCGGTGTTGTGTTTCGCTGCGGCGTATTTCTCCCTGGCGATTTTTTTCACCTGCCTGGCATCGGTGAGGCCGGTTTTCAGCAACTGGTCCTGCAATGACTTTGCCATGATCAGCCTTCCTTATCGTCGTGCCGTCGCGCGGGTATCGGCGGGTGTCGCCAGTATGTCGAGTATGACCGCTTCGGCGACCTCGATGCCGTCGATGCCGGCAGAGAGGATGCCACCGGCATAGCCTGCGCCCTCGCCGGCCGGGTAGAGGCCCCGGGTATTGATGCTCTGGTAACTGTTGGTGTCGCGTTTGATGCGGATCGGCGCCGAGGTGCGCGTTTCAACGCCAGTCAGCATGGCATCGTGCATCGCGAAACCGCGAATCTGCTTATCGAATGCCGGCAATGCTTCGCGGATGGCGGCGATCGCATAGTCCGGCAGCGCCGCAGCAAGGTCGGTGAGACGTACACCCGGCTGGTAGGAGGGCTCGACCACGCCGAACTGCGTTGAAGGCCGGCCGGCGAGAAAATCGCCAACCCGTTGTGCCGGCGCATCGTAATTACTGCCACCGAGCGCGAAGGCACGCGCTTCGAGTTCGCGTTGCAGCGCGATGCCGGCGAGCGGATTGTGCGCCGCATCGCCGGGCGCGCCACCGGGAAAGTCCGCCGGCGTGATGCCGACCACGATTGCCGCATTGGCGTTGCGCTCGTTGCGCGAGTACTGGCTCATGCCGTTGGTGACGAGGTACCCCGGTTCGCTCGCCGCAGCGACTACCGTGCCGCCCGGGCACATGCAGAAACTGTAGACCGAACGGCCATTTTTGCAGTGATGCACCAGTTTGTAATCGGCGGCACCGAGGATCGGGTGGCCGGCCTGCGACCCGAAACGGCAGGTGTCGATCAACGCTTGCGGGTGTTCAATGCGAAAACCGATCGAGAACGGTTTGGCTTCGATGTAGATCCCGCGTGCATGCAGCATGCTGAATGTGTCGCGGGCGCTGTGGCCAACCGCCAGCACGACATGTCGCGTGTCGATGCTCTCGCCGCTTGCCAGAATCACGCCGTGTACAGTGCCATCGGCGATACGCAGATCCGTAACCTGTTGCGAGAAACGGATTTCGCCGCCGAGGGCGACGATTTTCTCTCGCATCGCCTGAATCATCGTGACCAGCCGGAATGTGCCGATGTGCGGCTTGCTGACGTACAGGATTTCTTCCGGCGCGCCGGAGGCGACGAATTCGCTGAGCACCTTGCGGCCATGGTGTTTCGGGTCCTTTACCTGGCTGTAGAGTTTGCCGTCGGAAAACGTGCCGGCGCCGCCTTCGCCAAACTGCACGTTCGACTCCGGGTTCAGTTCGCGCTTGCGCCACAGCCCCCAGGTGTCCTGTGTGCGTTCACGCACCGCCTTGCCGCGCTCAAGCACCAGCGGGCGCAAGCCCGCCTCGGCGAGGATCAGCGCCGCAAACAGCCCGCAGGGGCCGAAGCCGATCACGATCGGGCGTTCGCCCCCGCCGTCGGTGGGGGCGCGGCCCACCGGCTGGTAGGCAGTATCCGGCGTCGGGTTGACGTGCGGATCGTTGCCGAATTGCGCGAGCAGTTCCGTTTCGCACGGGGTATCGATGTCGAGCGTATAGACAAGCTGGATGTTGCCGCGCTTGCGGGCGTCGAAGCCGCGGCGAAACACCGTGAACGCACGCAGGTTTGCGGCGCTGAGACCAAGCCGGCGCAACAGCGCGGCGCGCAGTTCGGTCTCGGTGTGGGCGAGCGGCAACTTGAGCTCGGTGAGTCGCAACATGCGCGCGGATCCGGGTGTTCAGGAGCGTGGCATTCTACGGGAAGGCAGGAGCCCAAAAAGAGAACGCCCCGCCGGGTTTCCCGGGCGGGGCGTTTTCCGAACGAGTAACGTCTCAGCTGAGAAGGGTTACGTTCTCAGCCTGCGGGCCTTTTTGGCCCTGCGTGACATCGAACGCTACCTTCTGGCCTTCTTTCAGCGTGCGCCGGCCGGAGCCGTTGATGGCACGGAAGTGTACGAACACATCCGGACCACCTTCACGCGAAATGAAACCGTAACCCTTCTCATCGTTGAACCACTTGACGACGCCGTTGACCTGACCTGACATGACCGTGCCTTCCTCAAAACGTGGACTCGCCAGCCGGAAGCTGGCCTTGCGTTGGGCTCCCGCCCGGAGCAGGCGAAAAAACCCGACAACTTTATTACAGGTAATCGGCCGTTTTGGCCACTGAAATCTTGGTTTTTTTGGGCCGGGCAGAAGTTTTCGGCCGCCACCGGGGGTGGCTGCTCATTGCCGGGGCAATCCCGGGCGGGACAGGCCCCGCATCAGGGCAATGGTCTCGGCCGTGTGGACCTGGAAGTCCGGGTCGATGCTGGTCTTCACGATGACGACCTGGCGCGGCTCATCCACCCAGATCGTTTGCCCCCAGATACCGTTGGCAAAGTATTCGCCGTCGGCCGCCGGCGGTACCCACCAGTGGTAGCCGTAACCCCGCTCCGGGGCAGCGACTCCCGCTTGCAGCCAGGCCTCGCTGCGGCGGGTGCTCTCGCGCACCCAGTCGGCCGGCAGCAACTGCACGCCGTGCCACTGGCCCTGCTGCAGATACAACTGACCGAGCCGGGCGTAGTCGCGCAGGGTTGTGTTCAGGCAGCAGTAGCTGATTTCGGTGCCGTCATCGCCGTCGAGATTCCAGAGGGCGCCATCCTGCATACCGAGCGGTTGCCAGAGTTTCTCCTGTGCGTAGTCGACCAGCCGTTTGCCGGTGGCATGGCGCAGGACATTGGCCAGCACCTGGGTGTTGATCGAGATGTAGTGGAAGCGCGAGCCGGGTGGTTGCTCGTCGGGGTTGGCCGGATAAGCGCGCACGCTCTCGTCGAGCGGGATGTTGAGCAGAAAGGCGCGCTGGAATATGCGTTGAATGTCGGAAAACTGGGTGTCGTAGCGTTCGTCGAAGTCGATACCGCTGGCCATGCGCAGCAGATCGCGAATTGTCACCTGCGCCCAGGCGCTGCCGGCGTATTCCGGGACATAGTCGCTGACCGTGTCGTCGAGCGAATGAATCGCACCGTCCTTCAGTGCGATGCCGATCAGCGTGGCAACGACGCTTTTGGCAATGGACCAGCCCGTGAAGCGCGAATCGGGTGTGGCGCCGAGGCGGTATTGCTCGTGGATGACGACACCGTTGCGCAGGATGAACAGCCCGGTAGTTTGCGAGCGGGCGAGGAAATCAGCGACCGCGAGCGTGCTGCCATTGAAATGGTAAGTGGCCGGCAGCGCGGTGGCGCGTTGCGGGAAGATGAATGGTGTCGTGCTGGCGGGCAGCTCGCGCGCCGGGAATATGCGTTCCATATAGCGAAAATTTTCGGCGCGCACGTCGGCGTGGAACAGGCGCAACATCGTCCATGGCGAGTGTTCTGTGCCGGGCCGCAGCCAGGCAAGAACAGCGGCCACGATCAGCAGGACGATGGCAAAGATACGGCGGCGGATGCGCGGCGACAGCGCGCCGGAGTGTTTACTCATGGGTGCAGTTCCGGTGCGGCGGTTGTGGCGGTGCCGTATCGTGCGCTGTGATGGGCGTATTTTTGCAGGCCGCCGCGCCAGCGGAGGCAGTGGCCGCGACTTGCGCCCGGATGTGTTCGACATCGACCTTTTCAAGGTAGGCGATGATGTTAGACCAGAACGGGTGGAAGCCGTAGCCGCCGTGCACCATCTCGTCGAGCGCCTGCTCTTTCGTCCAGCCCTGTTCGACAATCCGGTACATCGCTGCCATCACACCCGTACGGTCGGCGCCGTGCCGGCAATGCAGCAGGAACGGGCCGTTCTGGCGTTGGCGAAGGATTTGCAGCACGCGGACCACGTCCTCGTCTTCAATGTGCCAGGTCTTCACGCTCAGCGTTTCGGTGAGCAGCCCGGCGCGTGCGGCCGCCTTCGCCTCGGAATGAAAAGTGCGGAGATTGATGACGGTGCGGATACCAAGTTGTTCACGCGCATTGCGCAAACCGGTTTCGGTTGGCTGCTGGCTGCGGTAGAGGCTGGCATCAATACGATGCAGGTTAGGCAGGCCTGCCATTGTGATCGGTGTTGCCCAGTTGGCCGGCCGCAGTGCGGGATCAATCGCAGGCGCTGTAGCGCAGGCGCTCAGCAGCAACAGGCAGGCAATGCCGAGCAGGGCGGTGCGGTGTGCCGGACGGCGGGTCATCATCGACAGGGCTCTGGATTGAGGCGAGGGTGTTGTTCAGGCAGGCGCCTGAGAGTGGGTGTTGGTCGATGAATCAGCCGCCCAGATAGGCGCTTTGCACGGCAGAATCGTGCAGCAGGTCGCGGGCGGCGCCGCTTAGGGTGATATCGCCGTGCGCCATCACGCAGCCGCGGGTGGCCATCGACAGGGCCCCGCGCGCATTCTGTTCCACCAGCAATATCGTTACACCCGCGCGCGCAACTTTCAGCACCACATCGAAAATTGTGCGCACCATCAGTGGGGCAAGCCCCATGGAGGGCTCGTCGAGCAGCAGCAGGCGCGGGCGGGCCATCAACGCGCGCGCCATCGCCACCATTTGCTGTTCGCCGCCGGAGAGCGTGCCGGCCAGTTGCGTGCGCCGCTCGGCGAGGCGCGCGAACAGTGCATATTGCCGGTCCAGATCGCTGCGCACGGCGCTGTGATCTTTGCGGTACCAGGCGCCCATTTGCAGATTTTCCTCGACGGTGAGCCGTGGGAATATGCCGCGGCCTTCCGGCACCAGCGAAAGACCGAGCGCGGCGCGGCGGTGGGCTGGCAGCCGGTCAATGCGTTCGCCGGCAAAATGAATTTCACCCGCGCGCGGCGTCAGCAGCCCGGCGATGGCATTGAGGGTTGTGCTCTTGCCGGCGCCGTTGGCACCGATCAGGCAGACCAGCTCGCCGGCGGCGAGCGCGAACGAGATGCCGTGTACGGCCTCGATATTGCCATGAGCGACGCGCAGGTTTTTGACTTCCAGCAATGCGCTCATGCCGGCGTCCCCCGGTCATCCGACATCACGGCACCGGCCGGGGCAATGCCAAGGTAGGCTTCGATCACCCGCGGATCGCGTTGTACTGCGGCGGGAATCCCCTCGGCGATCTGCTCGCCGTAATCGAGTACGGCGATGCGGTCGCACAATCCCATGACCAGTTTCACGTCGTGCTCGATCAGCAGGATGGTGATGCCGTCGCTGCGGATTTTTTCCAGCAGTGCACGCAGGGCGTTTGTTTCGGTGTGGTTCATGCCGGCCGCCGGTTCGTCGAGGGCCAGCAATATTGGCTCGGTGGCCAGGGCGCGGGCAATTTCCAGGCGCCGCTGATCGCCGTAGGAAAGGTGTTCGGCGAGGCGCGCGCCTTTTGCTGCATCAAGGCCGACGTAGGTGAGCAGTTCCCCGGCACGCAGGCGAATTGCCGCTTCCTCGGCGCGGGTGCCGGCACCGCGTAGCACCGCGCCCAGCGCGCCGGCTTGCGTGCGCACATGGCGGCCGACCATGACATTCTCGATGGCGGTCATTTGCCCGAACAGGCGGATATTCTGGAAAGTACGCGCGAGCCCGCGGGCCACCACCCGATGCGACGGCGCATTCAATAACGACGCGCCATTGAACAGCAGTTCACCTTCGTCGGCCTGATACAGGCCGGTGAGCACATTGAACAGCGTGGTCTTGCCCGCACCGTTCGGGCCGATCAGGCCATAGATCTCCCCACGTTTGATCGTCAACGACACACCTTTGAGTGCCGCAAGACCGCCGAAGCGTTTGCTGAGCCCGCGCGCGATCAGCAATTCAGCCACGACCGCTGTTCCCGTTGCCGTGGCGATGGCGCGGCAGGATGCCCTGCGGGCGGAACAGCATCATCAGGATCAGTGCCAGCCCGAACAGCAACATGCGCAGATTTTCCGGATCGATGCGTACTTCGCCGAATGCCGCGCGCTGCAACGGATTGATGATGTCGCGCAGAAATTCCGGTGTCACCGTCAGCAGCACGGCGCCGAGCACAACGCCGGCAATATTGCCCATGCCGCCGAGTACCACCATGCACAGGATCATCACCGATTCCATCAGCACGAAGCTTTCCGGGCTGACGAAGCCCTGGAAACTCGCGAACAGGCCGCCGGCGACGCCGCCGAATGTGGCGCCCATCGCGAAGGCAAGCAGTTTCACATTGCGGGTATTGATGCCCATCGCCTTGGCGGCAATTTCATCTTCGCGGATCGCCATCCAGGCGCGACCGATGCGCGAGTCCTCAAGGCGTACGCAGGCCAGCATCACCAGGGCGGTGAGCACCAGGAACAGGTAGTAATACAGTTGTGCGCTGCTCAGCGTGAAGCTGCCCAGAGTGAGCGAGTTCTCGAGCGATAACCCGGCAATCGACACGGCGTCGATGCGATCAATGCCCTGTGGCCCGTTGGTGATGTTGACCGGCCGATCCAGGTTGTTGATGAACAGGCGCACGATCTCGCCGAACCCGAGCGTGACGATGGCGAGGTAATCGCCGCGCAGGCGTAATGTTGGCGCGCCCAGCAGTACGCCGAACAAACAGGCGATGCCGGCACCGATCGGCAGGATCACCCAGAATGGTAGATGCAGCCCGAATTGGGGTGAGGCAAGCAGTGCCCAGGTGTAGGCGCCGACGGCATAGAACGCGATGTAACCCAAGTCGAGCAGGCCGGCGTAGCCGACGACAATGTTGAGGCCGAGCGCGAGCATGATGTACAGCAGCGCAAAATCGAGCACACGCACCCATGAGGTGCCGAGCGCGGCGCCGGTGACCAGCGGCAACACGGCGAGCGCGAGGATGACCAGCGCGATACCGGTTTTGGTGCCGGTGAAACGTGCAGCGTTGATGCGCGCGCCGGCCATTTTCATGCCCGCTCTGCGACCCGCTCGCCAAGCAGCCCCGAAGGCCGGAATACCAGTACGCCGATCAGCACCAGGAAGGCAAAGATGTCCTGATAATTGCTGCCGAGCACGCCACCGGTGAGATCGCCGATGTAACCGGCGCCGAGGCTTTCGATCACGCCCAGCAGCAGGCCGCCCAGCACGGCGCCGCCGAGGTTGCCGATGCCGCCGAGCACGGCGGCGGCAAAAGCCTTGAGACCCAGCATGAAACCCATGTATGGATCGGCCTGGCCGTAATTGGCGCTGACCATGACACCGGCCACGGCGCCGAGCATCGAGCCGATGATGAATGTTGCGGCGATGATGCGGTTGGTATCGACACCCATCAGTTGCGCGGCGCGCGGATTTTGCGCCGTGGCGCGCATCGCACGGCCGAGTTTGGTTCGCTCGACCAGCAACCACAGGCCGAGCATCAACAGGAACGAGACGATGACGATCGCCACTTTGACCGGGGTCAGGTGCGCACCGAACAACTCGAAGCTGTCTTGGGGCAACACGGCAGGAAACGGTTTATAGCCGCGGCCCCAGAACAGCATCGCCAGATTCTGCAGCACGATGGACACACCAATGGCGGTGATCAGCGGCGCGAGTCTGGGCGCGTTGCGCAGCGGCCGATAAGCGACGCGTTCGATGCCGTAGCCAAGCAGTGCGCACGCAAGAATGGCAACGAACAGACCGGCGCTGACCAGCAGTATCCCCGGCAGATCAAGGCCGGCCCCGTTCAGTGCCGTGATCACGCTGATTGCGATCATCGCGCCGACCATCACCACTTCGCCGTGGGCGAAATTGATCAAGCCCATGATGCCGTACACCATGGTGTAACCCAGTGCGATCAGTGCGTAGATGCTGCCGAGGATCAGGCCATTGGCAAGTTGCTGGGTGAAGATATCCATCGGGGAGGGTGCCGGAAATGATAGGCCGGCCTGTGGTGTTGGGTGATCTTTAGTGCGCGGTGGCGGGTGCCGCTGCAGGTTGCGCCGCCGCTGCGGGATCCGTTGCGATCAGGTCCGGCGCCGGAACTGGCGCGCCGCTGATGGTACGTACCGTGATCCACTGGCCGTGCTCAATGCGATACAAAGTCACCGAGCCGCCAATCAGGTCGCCTTTCCCGTCGAAGCGGATCGGGCCGGTCACGCCCTGGTAATCGACATTCGCCAAGGCCGGCAGAAAGTGTGCCGGATCGGTGGCGCCGGCCTTCTGCATCGCTGCGGCGATCACCATCATCGCGTCATAGGCATAAGGTGCGTACTGCTGGATTTCGCCGAAGCGCGCGTTGAATCTCTGTTTGAATGCGGTGCCGCCAGGCATCTTCTCAAGCGGTACGCCCGGCAGCGACGCGACGACACCTTCAGCGTCGGCACCGGCCAGGGTGTGAAATTCTTCGGCGCGCACGCCATCGCCACCGAGGAAAGAGGCCTTGAGGCCGAGCTGGCGCATTTGTTTCACCATGGGTCCTGCCTGCGGCGCCATGCCGCCGAAGAAAACCAGATCCGGTTTCAATCCCTTGATCTTGGTAAGAATCGCCGAAAACTCGGTGGCTTTGTCGGTGGTGTACTCGCGCGTTACAACGCGGGCGTCGCGGGCAGCGACGAATTTCTCGAACTCGTCGGCAAGGCCCTGACCATAAGCGGTGCGGTCGTCAATGATCGCGATCTTCTTTGCTTTCATATCGACAAGCGCATATTCGCCGAGCGCCTTGCCTTGCTGCGCATCGTTTGCCATGACCCGGAATGCTGTTTTGTATCCTTGCGCGGTGTACTTGATTGCGGTGGCGGACGGCGATACCTGCACGATGCCCGCATCGGCATAGATCTTGGATGCCGGGATCGAGGCGCCGCTGTTGAGGTGGCCGATCACTGCGCTGACTTTCGCATCGACGAAACGCTGCGCGATGGTGGTGGCCAGACGCGGGTCGGCCTGGTCATCCTGCGAATCGAGCTCGAAGCGCACCGGTTTGCCAGCAACCTGGAATTGCTGCGCGTTGAGTTCGTCGATTGCAAGGTGCGCGCCGTTCTCGTTGTCCTTGCCCAGCAGTGCCTGCTGGCCGGTAAGCGGCGAGGCCTGCCCGATTTTCACGGTGACGATGGCGGCATCGCCGGCGTTGTCGGCGGCTGCCGGCTGATCGGGCTTCTTGCCGCAGGCGGCAAGGCTCATGGCGATGGCAATGGCGAGCGGGAGGACAAGGGCGTTCTTCATGGACGTTTCCCCGCAGGAAGATGGGACATAAGGCATGACTGGAGCCGGCATGGGCGTCGACAGCGTTGCTGCCGGCGATTATGCGGGGGGCGCGGGGGATGTGAAAGGGATGGGCTGTGAAAGGGGGCTCGCTACGCACCGGGGGTTGTGGGCAAGGTTGCAGCGTAGGCAGCAAGTGCGGCGCGCGCCTCATCGGCTTTCTGCTTGAGCCCCGCGACGCGCGCCTGCATTTCTGCGTGGTTCTTTGCACCGTGTCGTTCGGCGGCAGCCAACGCGCGGGTTGCGTCCTTGTATTGCCTGGTGCGAATGGCGGCGACGGCCTTGAGTTGCTTCAGTTGATCGGTGGCGCCGGCAACAATGGGGGCTGCCGGGGGCAAGGAGATGGTTTGGGTACGCGCTTTGCGCCTGGCTGCACGTTCTGCTTGCTGGCGCTCGATGCGTGCGTTGCGCGCTTCGGTGCGCTGCCTGGCGCGCTCGGCTTTTTGCGCATCGGTTTGTGTCGGCGCCGAATCCGGTGGCGTACCGATAGCCGCAGCGAGCGGGTGCATTTCAATGCAGTCTACCGGGCAAGCCTCGACGCACAGGTCGCAATCTGTGCATTCAGCGGCGATGACGGTGTGCATTTTCTGCGCGGCGCCGAGGATGGCATCCACCGGACAGGCATGAATGCACAGGGTGCAGCCGATGCACTCGGCTTCGCGGATATACGCGACGTTTTTGCCTGCTGCTGAGCCGGCAGAGGTTTGTCTGGCCGCTGCATGTTCTGCCGGTATTGCCAACGCAGCCTCCGCTTATTTCACCTTCATCCCGGGTTTTGCACCCGCATCGGGCGACAGCAGGAAGATGTCCTGCCCGCCCGGGCCGGCAGCGAGGACCATGCCCTCGCTGACCCCGAATTTCATCTTGCGCGGTGCCAGGTTGGCAACCATCAGGGTCAAACGGCCAACGAGCTGTTCCGGATCGCTGTAGGCGCTCTTGATGCCGGCGAATACCGTGCGGGTGTTGTTTTCACCAACAGCATGGCCGAGATCAAGGGTGAGCTTCAGCAGCTTGTCGGCACCTTCGATGTGCTCGGCAGCGGCGATACGGGCGATGCGCAGATCAACCTTCATGAAATCATCAAGGCTGAGCTGCGCTGCGATATCGTCGGCAGCTGTTGCCGGTTTGTCATTGCCCGGCGCGGCAGCCTGCGCTACTTCGAGACCGTCTTTCGAGGCATCTACCATTTTCTGTACCTGTAGCGGGTCGATCCGCTGCAGCAGCGGTTTGAAAGCGTTGATATCGTGATGCAACAGCAGGTGTCGCGCATCGCTCCAGCGCAGTGGATCGATGGCAAGGAATTCTTCCGCATCCTGCGCCAATGCCGGCAATACCGGTTTGAGGTAGATCATCAGCAGGCGAAACAGGTTGAGGCCATCGGTGCAGATTTCCAGCACTTTCGCTTCATTGCCCGGCGTCTTCGCCAGCGACCAGGGCGCCGCGTCGGCGATGTATTGATTGGCCTTGTCGGCAAGCGCCATGATTTCGCGGGTTGCCTTGCCGAACTCGCGCGCTTCGTAATAGCCGGCGAGAATGTCGGCGGCGCGCTGTACTTCCTCAAGCAGCGCCTGATTGCCGGTGTGCGCGGCGAGTTTGCCGCCCAGCTTGCCGACGAAACCAGCGGTGCGCGAGGCGAGATTCACCAGCTTGCCGACCAGATCGGCATTTACCCGTTGGGCGAAATCTTCCAGGTTGATATCGAAATCCTCAACGCGGGCATTGAGCTTGGCGGCGAAGTAATAACGCAGCGCCTGCGGGTCCAGATAGTCGAGGTAAGTGCGCGCCTTGATAAAAGTGCCACGCGACTTCGACATTTTCTGGCCATTCACGGTGACGAAGCCGTGCGCATGGATTGCCGTCGGAGTGCGCAGGCCGGCGCCGGTCAGCAGTGCCGGCCAGAACAGGCCGTGGAAATTGATGATGTCCTTGCCGATGAAGTGATGGACCTCGGCGGTTGCATCCTTCGCCCAGTAGTCATCAAAACGAATGCCGGGCTCGCGCTCGCACAGGTTGCGAAAGCTGGCCAGATAGCCGATCGGCGCATCGAGCCAGACATAAAAATACTTGCCGGGCCGATCAGGAATTTCAAAACCGAAATAGGGCGCCTCGCGCGAGATGTCCCAGGGTTGCAGCCCGGCTTGCAGCCACTCGGCCAGTTTGTTGGCGATCTCGTCCTGCAGCGCACCTGCGCGCGTCCAGGTCTCCAGCAGCGACTGGAATTGTGGCAGATCGAAATACAGTTGCTCGACATCTTTCATTACCGGCGCCGCGCCGGAAATGGTCGAGCGTGGATTTTTCAACTCGTGCGCGGCATAGGTGGCGCCGCACACTTCGCAGTTGTCGCCGTACTGGTCGGCGGCGCCGCATTTCGGACACTCGCCCTTGACGAAGCGATCGGCCAGAAACATCTGCTTTTGAGGATCGAACAGCTGGGTGATCGTTTTGCTGACGATGTAGCCACGGTCACGGTTTTGCGTGTAGACCCAGTTGGCCAGCTCGCGATTTTCCGGCGAGTGCGTGCTGTGGTAGTTGTCGAACGCGACCAGAAAATCGGCGAAATCGGCTTCGTGCTCGGCCTTGACCTGCGCAATCAGTTGCTCCGGAGTAATGCCCAGTTGTCCGGCCTTGAGCATGATGGCGGTGCCGTGGGTATCGTCGGCGCAGATGTAGTGGCAGGTGTGGCCGCGCATTTTCTGGAAGCGCACCCAGATGTCTGTCTGGATGTACTCCAGCAGGTGACCAAGGTGGATCGGCCCGTTGGCGTAGGGCAGGGCGCTGGTGACGAGAATGCGGCGGGCTGGCGCGGTCATGCGGATTTCGCTGCGAACAGTGCGGGGAAGGCGGCAAATATAGAGGAAAAACCGGCGCTCTGTTCGACATTGGCCGGCATTGGTCAGTCCCGGGTCGGGCTTTGTGCCGTCGGCGTGCGTAAAATGCCGGGTCTGTCCGCAGGAGTCGTCGGCATGTTCGGAACCAGCGAAAAACGTATCAGTAAAGCCCTCGCTGCCATGCGGGTCGATGATCTGGCCAGCGATCTTGCCGGCGCGGGTGTCGGCATCGAGGTGAAGACGTCGGGCAAGCGCGCCTTTGTCACCCTCATCACCGGCTTTCCCTGTGCTGGCCTGCAGGACGGCCTCATCGCCCAGACCAGGGCCGCCGCATTGGCCGCCGGCGCCGAGTCGGTCGACGTGAATGTGCAGATGCGTATCCAGTCGCACCAGGCGCAAAACGGCATGGCCAGTCTTGATGCGGTGAAGAACGTCATCGCCGTTGCCTCCGGCAAGGGCGGCGTCGGTAAATCGACCACCGCTGTGAATCTGGCGCTGGCGCTGGTTGCCGAAGGCGCCCGGGTCGGCATCATGGATGCCGATATTCACGGCCCCAGCCAGCAAATGATGCTGGGGGTGCCAAAAGGTACGCGCCCGGGTATCCGCGAGGAGAAATATTTCGAGCCCGTCGAAGCGTTGGGATTGCAGTCTATTTCGATGGCTTACATGGTCAACGACGATACACCGATGGTCATGCGTGGCCCGAAACAAAGTGGCGCGCTGCTGCAGTTGGTGTTGCAGACGCTGTGGCACGATCTTGATTACCTCGTCATCGATATGCCGCCGGGCACCGGCGATATCCAGCTCACGCTTGCCCAGAAAATTCCGGTTGCCGGCGCGGTAATCGTCACCACGCCGCAGGACATCGCCACGCTCGATGCGCGGCGTGGCATCGAGATGTTTCGCAAGGTCGATATTTCCGTGCTCGGTGTGGTCGAGAACATGGCGCTGCATGTCTGCTCGAACTGCGGCCAGGTTGAACACATTTTTGGCGCCGGCGGTGGCGAGCGCATTGCGCGCGAATATCAGAGTGAGTTGCTCGGCAGCCTGCCGCTGGACATAAAAATCCGTGAGCAGGCCGACAGTGGCCGACCGACAGTGATTGCCGCGCCGGACAGCGCGGTGGCGCTGGCCTATCGGCGCATCGCGCGCCGGGTGGCGGCACGGCTTGCCGTGCGGCCGGTGGCCGGCAAGCGAGCGTTTCCAAAAGTGGTCATGACTTCCACCGAGGAGTAAGCGGCGCGCGCGGGATCAGCTGCGATCCTTCTGGCTCTGCCACATCGACAGCAGCAACCACCAGAAACCCGTCCATACGCCGATCAGGCCCAGCACGCCGAGTACGTGCAGGATGTGGATGCCGAACAGGGTTGGGCCGACATCGCTCACCAGCAGAATCGCCGAGCTGATCGACAGCCCGCCGATTATCGTCGCCAGGACGTTGCGGTGCTGGGCTTTTTCCAGCCGCGTCACATAGGAACTCATCTGTCGCGGCGACACCTGCGGCCCCTGGGCGGCGCGCGGCAGGTTCATGTTGGCCGCCGGCTCGTCGTAGAGCCTGTCGACCAGCCGCAAGGCAGTGTTGCCGAGTTTGCGCACCAGTTTTACCGGGCTGTAGCGATCGCGGAGCATCTTCAGCAGCAGCGGTTCGGCGGCGGCGATGAGATCGAGATCAGGATCGAGTTTGCGGCCGAATCCCTCCAGCGTGAGGCAGGCTTTGAGCAGCAGGGCGACGTCGGAGGGCAGCGTCAGATCGTGGCGCTGCATCAGCGCCACGACATCGCTGAGCAGTTGGGTAATGTCGATTTGCGCGAGTTTTACGCCGTAGTACTGCGAGATCAGTGCCTCGGCGTCAGCCCCCAGCTGCGGTGCGTTGATTTCTGCACCTTCAGCCCATTCCACCAGCACCGACACGGCAGTGGCGCCATCCTGCATGACCACGCCTTTGATCAGGCGCACCAGTTGGGCGCGCCGCACCGTTGTTACCGTGCCGACCATGCCGAAATCGATCAGGCAGATGCGGTTGTTCGGCAGGATCAGGATATTGCCCGGATGCGGGTCGGCGTGAAAAAATCCGTCTTCCAGAATCGATTTCCACACCAGATGACAACCGCGTCGGGCGATCAGCTTGCGATCAAGGCCGGCAGCGTCGATGGCGGCAAGATTTTTCGCGCTGATGCCGTCGATATATTCCTGCACATTGAGTGTGGTGCTGGTGTAGTCCCAGTACACCCTTGGGATATGCAGCCACTCCAGGCTTTTCATGTTCGTTGCCATGCGCTCGGCGTTCTTTGCCTCGGTGGTGAAGTCGAGTTCACGGTACAGCGAGCGGCGAAACTCTTCGACTATTGCCACGGGCCGGTAACGGCGCAGTTCGACGGACTGGCTCACCGCCAGGCGCACCACATGCTCAACCAGGCGCAGGTCTGATTCGATTTTGGCGGTAATGCCGGGCCGCTGAATCTTGAGTATCACTTCCTCGCCACGGTGAGTCCGGGCGCGATGTACCTGTGCCATCGAAGCCGAGCCGAGCGGTTGCTCGTCGATATGCGCGAACACTTGATTGAGCGGCTTGCCGAGCGCCGTCTCGATTTGCGGCTTGAGGGCAGCGAACGGCACCGGTGGGACATTGTCCTGGAGTTTCTCGAACTCGGCGATGAATTCCTGTGGCAGCAGGTCGACGCGGGTGGCGAGAATCTGGCCGAGTTTCACGAATGTCGGGCCCATTTCCTCCAGGGCGCGGCGCACCCGTGCGGGGGTCGAGAGTGCGGCGATATCACTCGGGACGCGGAAGCGGAACAAGCGCGGGTTATCGGCAGCAGAGTGCAGGTCGAGCCGCTCGACGATGTCGGTGAAGCCGTATTTCCACAGCACACCGCCGATCTCATTGAGGCGCCGCAGGTCTTTGCCGGTATGTATCAGGCTCATCGCGGGATTCTCCTGGGCTGCAAACCGGCAGGAGGATAACACCCGTTTCCGGTGCCGGGACTGGCCGGATCGCGGCGTGTATCATGGCCGGCGTTTGCGGCCTCCGGCGTGGGGCGCAGGAAAGAGGAGTGCAAGTGCATGACCATCAAGTCCGACCGCTGGATTACCCGCATGGCGCGGGAGCACGGCATGATCGAACCGTTCGAGGCGCAGCAGGTACGCGATCACCAGGGCCACAAGGTGATTTCGTACGGGGTGTCGAGTTACGGCTACGACGTGCGTTGCGCCGACGAGTTCAAGGTGTTCACCAATACCTATTCGGCTACCGTCGATCCGAAATCTTTTGATCCGCGCAGCTTTGTCGACATCAAGGGTGATGTCTGCATCATTCCGCCGAATTCCTTCGCGCTCGCCCGCACCGTCGAGTATTTCCGTATTCCGCGCAATGTACTGACGATTTGTCTGGGCAAGAGTACATACGCGCGCTGCGGCATTATCGTCAACGTGACGCCACTGGAGCCGGAGTGGGAAGGGCATGTGACGCTCGAATTCTCCAACACCACGACACTGCCGGCGAAGATCTACGCCAATGAAGGTGTCGCGCAGATGCTGTTCTTCGAATCCTCGGCAGATGACGTGTGCGCGACCAGCTACCGTGATCGCGGCGGCAAGTACCAGGGCCAGCGCGGCGTAACGTTGCCTAGGGCGTGATCCCTTCGAGTGATTTCAGCACCACGGTGCCGCGCACGCCGAGTTTTTCGACGTGCTCAAGCTTCACCATGATGTAGTCAAGCGCCGGGGCCACCCATAACAGTGTGCGACGCTTGTCGCCTTGCTCGCGCACCCGGACGATGCGCACGGTGTCCAGTTTTCCGTACGGTGTTTTCAGCAGCTCATGGCCGTCGACGCGGTAGGTCAGTTGCTTCATGCCGGTTGTGGTCGCGACATTGAACGTTACCTGTGTGGCGCCCTGCAGCAGCTGACAGCGCGCGGCGTAAGTCAGCGCCAGCTCGTCGGTGGCATCCGGGGTGAAGGTGAACGATACCGGCCCACGACGTGATTCGCCCGCTGCAATGTGCTGGTCGTGATCAAAGTCCAGTTGCAACTTGCGGTTGACGCCGAAGCCACGAAATTCGAAGCGATAGCGCTGCGGGTCGGCGCTGCAATCGTGCCAGCGGAAACGACTCGTTTCCAGATAATGCATCAGCAGTGAATTGGCGCTCAGCCCGAGTTCCCAGGTATCGGCACCGGCGTTTTTGAGATCCAGATGCAGTTCGATACCCAGCGGCACGCCGTTGAGTGTCGTGCTGTAGGTCGCCTGGAAAGGCGTGGGCGCAAAATCCGTGGCGTGCGCTGCACCGGCCAGCGTCAATGCCGCCAGCAGGCGGACAAAATCAGCGCGCCGGAACATGCGTCAAATCGAGCAGGCGCAACTGGAACAGTCGGCCATCGCCTTCGGTGTGCTGCATCTGCACTGCTTGCCACCCGGCCGTCTCGGCCAGCCAGGAGGTGGTGATACGGTCGCTGTCGGCGCGCTGGCGTTGCATGCGCAGGGCCTGGTACGTGCCGAAGGGTGTCTTCACGGTTTCTTCGGCACTCGCTACTTCGTAGTCGAAATGACGCACATCGTGATCCCAGGCAACGTCGACGGCCAGGGTGCCGCGCGCGCCGCGGGCGATGCGGCAGGCGAGGGCCAGCGTGTGACCGAGCTTGTCCTCGGTCCCCTCGATGATCGGGAAGGTCGATGTCGATTTGGCGTCGGTGCGGGTGACGCTGTGGGCATCGAAATCAAACTGCATGTCGAGCCTGCGGTTCTTGCCGATGCCCTTGCGCAGGTAGGAATAGTGCTCGGGAACTGTGTGGCAGTTCGCATCGTCCCAGCGGAAATCGGACACTTCAACGGTATCGAGCAGAAACGATTCGACGCGCAGTTCCAGATGCCAGCGATTGTTGCCCAGCGCCGTGAGCGTCTGGTGTGCCTGGGCTTTGAATGGCAGATTGTTGAGGCTGACTTCGTACGTGGCAGCGAAGGGGTTGAGCGAGCCGGGCGGCGCTTCGGCGCGTGCGGATACGGCGATGAGCGTGGCGAAAGTCACGGCAAGCAGCGCAGGAATCCCGGTCAGGTGTGTCATGGTCATCTCGTGCTTCACTGCGGGGCGATATCGCCGGGTTCCATGGTTGCTTGTGTGGCCGCCTGTGGAAGAAGAATAGGGCGTCCGTCAAGCAGCGGGCCACTGGCGGACAGCACAAGCCTGCCGGCCGCCAGCCAACCAGCCACCTTGGGGTAGAGGCGATGCTCCGCTACCTGTACACGTTCACGCAAGGTGTCCGGGGTATCGCCCGCAAGTACCGGCACGCGCGTCTGTGCGACCACCGGCCCGCCGTCCAGTTCCTCGGTGACAAAGTGGACGCTGCAACCATGCTCGGTCGCCCCGGCGGCCAGCGCGCGGGCGTGGGTATTGATGCCGGTGAACTGTGGCAACAGCGACGGATGCACATTGAGCAGCCGGCCCCGATAGTGCTGCACGAATGCCGGCGTCAGGATGCGCATGAAGCCGGCAAGAATGACCAGGTTCGGCTGGTATTCATCAATGCGTTGTGCAAGGGCTGCGTCGAATGCTGCGCGCGTGGCATAGGCCCGATGCTCGACAACTGCGGTCGGAATGCCGGCATCCTGCGCGCGCACCAGGCCGAACGCGGTGGGTTTGTTGCTGATGACTGCGGTGATCGTCGCCGGCAGCGAGCCGTCAGCGATGCGGTCGATGAAGGCCTGCAGGTTGCTGCCGCTGCCGGAGATCAGCACCACCAGACGGAACGGCGCGCTCATCGTTCGGGAGCCTTACGCGATGCCGGTGAGTTCGACATAGGCCTCTGCATGCGCGCCGGCTTCAATGCGACCAATCAGGTTGACCGTCTCGCCCTCGGCCGCCAGCAGTGATTGCGCGTGTACGGCATCTTCAGCGGCGACCACGATGCACATGCCGATGCCGCAGTTGAAGGTGCGCAACATTTCGCGCGCATCGACGCCGCCGGCTTCCTGCAGCCAATTGAATACTGCCGGGCGCCGCCAGCTTTGAGTGTCGATTACCGCCCGGGTGCGGGCCGGCAACACCCGTGGCAGATTCTCGGTGATACCGCCACCGGTGATGTGCGCCATTGCCTTCACCGGCACAGATGCACACAGTTTCAGCAGTGGTTTGACATAAATGCGTGTCGGTTCCATCAGTGCATCGGCGAGTGATCGGCCATCGATTTTCTGCGACAGATCAGCCTTCGAGACCTCGATGATCTTGCGGATGAGTGAATAACCGTTGGAGTGCGGGCCGGAGGCGGCAAGACCCAGTACGACATCGCCGGCACCGACGCTTTTGCCGTCGATGATTTTCGTTTTCTCGACGATGCCGACACAAAAGCCGGCGAGATCGTAATCCTCACCCTGGTACATGCCCGGCATTTCCGCCGTTTCGCCGCCGACCAGCGCACAGCCGGACAGCTCGCAGCCTTTACCGATGCCGCTGATGACGGCGGCTGCCGTTTCGACATTGAGTTTGCCGGTAGCGTAGTAATCGAGGAAGAACAGCGGCTCGGCACCGCAGACCAGCAGGTCGTTCACGCACATGGCCACGAGGTCGATGCCGATGCTGTCGTGGCGGCCGAGGTCCATGGCCAGCTTGAGTTTGGTGCCAACACCATCGGTGCCGCTGACCAGGATCGGCTCGCGGTATTTGGCCGGAATTGCGCACAGCGCGCCGAAGCCGCCCAGCCCGCCCATCACCTCCGGTCGCCGGGTGCGTTTCGCAATCGGGCCAATGCGATCGACGAGAGCGTCGCCGGCATCGATGTCTACTCCCGCATCCTTGTAACTGAGGGATGGCTTGCGCGTATCGGTCATGGTGGGGCTTCCGGAAGGGCGGGTGGTACGAGAGGGGGCGTATTCTAGCAGGCGCTATTTCGATTGCTGTGTCGGGCTTGCCGCCGGGCTGTCCGGTTGCGGCTGCCGGAGGCGGTCGCTACTGTACCGGCCTGTTCACTGCCTTGTTCGCTGCTCCTCCCCACTTGCTGCCGGATCACCCCGATGATGCCTGTGCTGTTGCGTTTTCTTCTGTTGCCGGTGCTTTGCCTGCTGCCGCTGCTGCCGCTGCAGTCGCTGCGTGCGGCCGAAGTCGCAGGCCTTTATGAGGCGCGCGTGCCGGTGGCTAACCAGTCGGCCGGTGACCGCGCCCGGGCGATCGACGCGGGTTTCCGGCAAGTGCTGGTCAAGGTGAGCGGGCAGCGATCCGTGCTGGCTGCCCCGGCGATCCAGGCGGCGTTGGGCAAGGGGGAGTCTCTGCTTGGTTCCTATCGTTATGAGAGTGCTTCCGGGCAGTCTGAAACGTCGGGCCAGGGAATCCTGTTCATCCGTTTGTCGTTCGACCCGGCGGGCGTGCGGGCCACGCTCAACCGTGCCGGCGCCCCGGTCTGGGGAGCGAGTCGCCCCCCGCTTTATCTCTGGCTGGTGCGCGAAGGCGCGCAGGGCGGCACGCTTTTTTCGCTTGGTACGCCCCAGGCCGATGTGCTCCTGGATGTGGCTGCCCAGCGGGGCCTGCCCACGGTGCTGCCGCCGCCCGGCACCGCCACAGGCGGCGACACCATCGTCACCGGCGTGCCGGCGCTGATCCGTGAGGCGGCCACGCGGGCTGGCGCCAGACTTGTGCTGGCAGCCTCACTGGGCAGCAGTGGCAGCGGGGTGAGGGCTAGCGGGGTTCTTTCGGTTGACGGCGTGGGCGAGCGTCTCGAAACGGTGGCAAAGGATGAGGTGGCGGCGATTCGCGAACTGGTTGCCGATGCGGCAGATCGCCTGGGTGCCCGTTATGCCATCGTGGCCCGGCAGGATCAGATGCTCACGGTGCGCCTGCGGGTAACCGGCGTGCGTTCCCTGGCGATGCATGCCGGGCTTGAACGCTGGCTTGGTTCCCTGCCGTTGGTCAGGGACCTGATCGTGGAAGAAATTCTGCATGAGACAGCTGGCGAGCAGATCGAATACGGCCTCACGCTGGCCGGTGCAACCGATCGTCTGCTGCAGGCGATGGCTGCCGATGGGCGCTTTGCTTCAGTTGGCACGCCGATCGTTGAGGGCAGCATGATGACCATCACGGCGGCACTGGCCGATACCCCGGCGCCGTGATGGGGCAGTTGACCTTGCCGGTCGGGTTGCGTGACGGCAATACGCTGGCCAGTTACCTGCCCGCAGCGAACCCTGAGGCGCTGGCCGCCGTCACGAGCCTGCTGGCCGGGCGGGAGCTGTTTGTGTACCTGTGGGGTGCTCCGGGTACCGGTAAATCCCACCTGCTGGAAGCAGTGGCGGAGGCGGTAGCGAGCGAGGGGCTGAAGGTGGCCTACATCGCGCTCGGCCTGCAACCGCTGCCGGATATTGATGTACTCGAGGGTGTCGCCGACACGGCAGATATAGTCTGTATCGACGATGTCGACAGGATCGCCGGAGATCCTCGCTGGGAGGAGGCTTTTTTCCACCTTTTCAATGGCCTCAGAGCGCGTGGCGCGCGCCTCGCCGTGGTCGCCGCGGCGCCGCCGATGGCACTGGGCCTGTCGCTGGCGGATCTTGCCTCCCGGTTCGGTTCCGGCTTGACCGTACAGATGGCGCCGCTCGATGACCAAATGCGGCTGGCCATCCTGGTTTTCCGGGCGGCCCGGCGTGGTCTGGACTTGCCGCCGGAAACCGGTCGCTTTCTGCTGACGCGGACGAGCCGCCGTCTGGATGCCCTCGTTGCCCTGCTCGGGCAACTCGATCGGGCAGCACTGGTTCATCAGCGGCGGTTGACGGTGCCTTTTGTCCGCCAGGTGCTGGGCTGGGGAGCGTGACCGGTGCGGTACCGGTAACTCCTTGCCGGGACTTAACAAAAGTCCAACATCAGGCCTCGGTCAGCGGCCGCTAAACTGGCTGCGGAAAACCTTCTGGCTGCGTAGCCTTTGCGAATGACGGATCCCGCTTTGCCCGTCACTGATACGACAAAACAACAATATCCAGGTGTGCCCCTGTGCGCGCCGTGTCTTTGGGGGAGCGTCTGATGAGGTGGTTGCGGGCACGTATTCTGGTCGTCGTTGCGCTGGCCCTGCTGGGATGTACGGCGGGCGCTGCGACCATTGACGTCACTACTTTCGACGACATCACGGCCGACAACGACAATGTGTGCTCAATCCGTGAGGCTGTGACGGCCTCCACGCGGGCGTCAACCCTTTCTGCGCGCACCAACAATCGCCTGGAGATGGATCAGTTCCTCGCTGAAATTGCCGATCCGCGCAATCTTGAGCGACTCCAGTTTGCGATCGAGTATTACCCGCGTGGCAATGTGCAAAACATCCTGCTGTTGCTGCGCAAGGATCTGGAGGCACACAACCCGGTGGATACCGGATTGCTCGCCGAGGTCATCGCCCACAAGGCCTTGATCGACGATTTGCCGGATGCCAAGGTTTATCTCGCTGATGTTGAAAAAACCATTGACCTCCTGAAGCGCACGATGCTGGCCACGGATGCCGAGATCGGGCGACTGCAGGACCGTGATGATGTTGACGGCTGCAGGGACGGGTCTTCCTTTGACACGATCATGCTTGGCGTTGGCACCTATGTGCTGGCCACTGAGGTGGCCGTCGGCGTACGCCTGACTATCCAGGGCGTTGGCGAGACTTCGATCATTACCGGCGGTGACGCAACCCGTCTGTTCAGAGTTGACAACACGCTCACGCTCCAGGGTCTGCGCCTGACCGGGGGTAATGCCGGCACGGGTAACGGCGGCGCCCTGTTCATTGCTGGCAGTTGCGATGTGCAGGACGTTGTTTTTGCCGGCAACACGGCGGCAAGCGGTGGAGCCGTCTACGTCGATACCGGTGGCTCGCTCGTTATCATGCGCGGGAAATTTATTGGCAATAAGGCTGTCGCTGATGGTGGGGCGATTGCCGGCATTGGCTCGCGCCTTGAGCTCACCGATACCACTCTCGGTCAGGCATCGTCTGCAGATGATCAGGGTAATTCGGCGGGTGGTCTTGGCGGTGCGCTTTATTTCGCGTCGGCTGCCGAAGGCGGCGGAACGCTCGGCCTTGAGCGGGTCAGCGTGATCAACAACAACGCGGTTACAGGGTCCGCGCTCTATGTTGGTGGCACTGCCGTCGGGGTTTCGGTGGCCAACACAACCTTCGGACGCAACGAAGCTGCCGGCAGTTCCACCATCGAGATTGCGGCCAGCGCGGGCATAGTCAACGCCAACAACATCACCCTGGTCGACAACAACGCAATGAGTGGTACCGGTGGTTTGCGCGTGAGTACGCTGACCTCGATCATCATTGCCAACTCGGTGATTGCCGGGAACACGGTCGCTGCCAGCCCGGGCAATGACTGCGATCTGCCGGTCGTGTCGGCAGCCAACTTCCAGCACAACTATTACGCCGACAGTGTTGCCGGTTGCCCCGGCGATCGCTGGTCCGTGACGGCACCGCTGAACACCAATTACGAGTTGGGAGCCGGCCAGACAGTATTCAACTGGTTGTTGCAGGCGCTGGACGAGGCGCAGGGAGTTTACGTTCCACTGTATCCGTTTGACGTTCTTGATCTTGCTGAAAACCGGCTCGTCAATCGCGGCGCGGGTACCCAGGAAGCGTTTTCGTGTGTCGAGAATGACCAGCGGGGATTGCTGCGTGCGACATTCGTGGACGCCGACTGCGATATCGGTGCAGTGGAGTACCAGATCGGCAGCCGGGTTGATGATGTACTGACGATCAGTGTCAATGAGACACGCTGCCTTGATGTCGGTGCCAACGACGTCGGCGATGCGCTCTACACGCCGCTTTCACTCGAAGTGATTCAGGTAGAGCGCCAGGGCACCGTTGCTGTTATCGCCAGTGCCGATCCGGCGGCCTATCTTGCTGCCTATGCATTGCGGCACCCGACCTTGCCCGTCCCGTCGGTGGTCAGCATCGCGCAGTGTCCGAATACGGTGAACCCGGCCTTCAGCGAGGCAATTCTGTTCACACCGGCGCCGGGGTTTCACGGTGAAACCAACCTGACCTATGCCCTGGGCTGGCAGACGGCGCCGGTTGCAGCTCCGGCCGCAGGTACAGTCAGCGGCATTGTTCATGTCACCACCGAAAGTGGTGGGGGTATTACCAGCGCCAGCCTCGGCTCCTTCGGCCCGGCGGTGTTCATTGTCTTGGCGTTGCTGGCGGGGCGCTGGCGCGTACGTGGCGCCGGGCGCGCCGCTTTTTTACCGCCAGTCGCCGGCGCTTTGCTGGCACTGGCGGCGCTCGCGCATGCCGAGGAAAACATTATCTTCGTCAATTCCGCCAATGATCCGGTGGACGACAATGGACTGCCGCTGGAAATTCCCGGCGACGGTCAGTGCACCTTGCGCGAGGCTCTGGCGACTGCGCGCAACGATCAGGCGAACCTGACCAACGGCGATTGTCTCGATGGCAACGAAGGGCCTGACATCATCGAGATACGGGTTCCACAGATCACCCTCGGGACGTCGCTTACTGCTTGGGGCAGCGTGACGATTCGCTGCCCGGAAGACGCCGCCACAACCTGTACGATACGCCGCGATCCGGCCCCGACAGCGAGAAAATTTGCCTTGATCAACAGTCTCGGCAGCATTTCCATCAGCGGCATGATTCTCGAAAACGGCGATGCGCAGACGGGTCTGGGCGGCGCGATCAACTCGGCCGGTGCGGTCAGCACGTACAAATCGATCTTTCAAAACAACACGGCACGAACCGGTGGCGCCATCTTTCTGCGCGGTGTGCGTGGTGGTCTCACGGTGACCGACTCAACCTTCAACGCCAATGCCAGTACCGGTACCGGTACTGATGGCGGGGGTGCCATTGCCACATCGGCCGGAGGGCAACACGGCGTATCGATCAGTGGCTCGACGTTTGTCGGCAACAGTTCGATTGCCTCCGCTGCCGCGTTGTCGCTCAAAACGACCGCAGAAATTGTGATCGCCAACTCCACCTTCAGCGGCAACAGCAGTATTGCCGGTACCGGTGCCATTGACGTATCCGATGCCGGGCTTGGCGCCACGCTGCGCAACCTGACGGTAGTCGGTAATTTTTCGGGCGTCGATCCATTGGTGGGTATTCAGCGCGGTGCCATCGAGTTCAGTGCCGGCTCGGTGACCACGGTCCTGACGAACAGCATTGTTGCTGCCAACTATAATGTGGCCAATACGGTAGATGCCAACTGCGGTGCGGGCAGTTATCAGGCATCGTTCAATATGTTTGGTGAGTCGTCACCCAACGCTACCTGTACCATCGGTCTTGCGGCCGGCAACCAATCGGCATTGGCTGCCGTTGTTTACGACGGCAACGATGCAACAAACACCGATTACCTGGCGTCACTTGCACCCAACGGATTTTCGACAAGCACCCATGCCTTCAACAACCCCGGCAGCCTCGATGGCATTCTCGTTGATGCCGGCAGTCCCGCCGAACTGGTGGCGACACTGGAGCGCCGTAATGCTGCCTGCGCGCGTGTGGACCAGCGCGGCAAGAGCCGTGAATCCGGTGGCCGCTGCGACATCGGCGCATTCGAGTATGTGCAGATCACTGCGGTTGCCGATACCGGCAGCAACACGGGTCGGCAGGATCGTGTTGTTATTGTCGATGTCCTTGCCAATGACGTTTACGAGAATCTCGATGCCAGTACAACCAATGACATCAAGCTGGACTGTACCGTCCGTGAGGCGAGTGTTCCCAACGTGGTCAGCTGGGTCGATGCGTCGGGCAACTCCTGCATTGACATATCCTTGGGAGCGGCGACAGGCACGGTCGATTTTCTGCGCAAGAACAATCTGGATGATCTTCATGTCATCCACCACATCGCCGCTGATGTCGTCATCACCGTCTCAATGCTTCCGGAAAACTATATCGTAGGAAAATTTCCCGACGATTATGTGCCCGGTTGGGTCTGGCCCAGTGCAAACGATGCCGAGGCAACACAAATTGCCAATGATCAGGCAAGAGAACTGGCCAAAACCTTCATTGTCACTGAAGCCATGCTTGTTCCCGGCTATGTATTACGCTTCGACAATGCTGGTGTGTTGACGCCACTGAATACCCCGGTAGAGATCACGTACGTCATCCATGACAATGCCGGTAATGTGTCGTCGCCGGCCAAGGTTTCGATCACGGTTGCCAACGTGCCGCCCAAGCTTGTCGCGGACAACGTAACGGCTCCGGTCGGCACGGCAGTGGTGATTGATGTTCTGGCGAACGACAGCGATGCCGACGCAACCAACATGGCTTTTAATGGCCTGGATCCGGCGACGCTCAAGATTACCTCAGGCACCTGCAAGGCCGTTGAGGACAGCTCTATTCCGCCGGTGACGCTCTACTGGAACTGTGAATTTGGCCGCGCCATCGTTGATTCAACCAATGGCACCATCGCCTGGACGCCATTCAATTCCTTCAATCCGTTTACCGAAACAATTACCTACCAGGTTAGCGATTATCAGGGCAAGGACGGCACCGCCAATCTTACGATCCAGATGGATCGCCCGGTAACCAACGGTGGTGCCATCCTCGGTGAGGACGATCTGAGCGACATACTCGGTATCGACTTCCTCGGTGCTGCCGGCCATCTGTTCTTCGTCTCACTGGCGCTCTCGCTGCTGCGTCGTCGTCGCTGGCGTTGATAAGGCAAACAACAGCAGTGCTGTTCACTCCGGCTCGGGATGCCTCGCGTGCGCGGCGGGTAGCCAGCCGCTGACAGTCGATCCTTTGTTCACGCTGATCCGGATCTTGATCCCTCCTGGCCATTTCATGGTGGCGCGCGTCGATGTTTCGCGCCGAACTCAGGCTGCGCCGGCGGCGCCGGCAAGGGCAGAGCGACGTGGCGGGGTTGCCTGCGCACCCTTGGCGTGCAAGCGTGCCGGCCTTTGCGGGTTGGCACGGATTGCATAGGTAATCCCCGCAACAAACCGCTAACCACGCTGGGAACCGAATTCACCCTGTGTTTATAATCGCGGGCTGCCCGGTTGGTTCGGACGAGTCGGCGGTTCGGATCTTTCTTTCTTTTGTGGCCGGCGAACAAGGCAGATTGTGAGCACCGACACCGACAAAAAATATCAGGTATTTGTCAGCGCGACCTGCGACGACCTGCGCGAAGAGCGGCAGCGTCTCATGGAGGCGCTGCTTGCGTCCGACTGTATTCCCGTGGGCATGGACTTGTGTCCGCGCAATGCCAGTGCGGAGCAGTGGAACAGCGTCAAGGCGCTGATCGATGATTGCGATTACTACCTCATCCTGATTGGTGGTCGCTACGGTACCCTGGCGCCGACCGGCATCAGCTACACGCACCGGGAATTCATCTACGCGCAAACCAGGCGCAAGCCGATGGCGTCACTGATTCACGAACACCCCGAAGGTCTGGTTGCCGAGAGGCGCGAGCGGACTGCGGAGGGCGTTGCCCGCCTGCGTGACTTCAAGGATCTGGTGGCACGCGGCAGCCTGGTGCGTCAATGGAGCCAGACCGATGACCTGAAGGGTGGGGTCCAGCGCCTGCTCGCCCAGTTGGTCAAGACCCATCCGGCACCGGGCTGGGTGCGGGCGAGTCAGGTAGCGAACCTGAACGCGGCTCGTGAGAATCAGGACCTGCGCAAGCAGCTCGATGATTTGCGCAAGGAGATGGATCAGTTGGCCAACGGCCGGGCAGTCAAGCCGGAAACCCTGGCCCGGGGTTCAGATCCGACCAATGTCTCTTATGCGTGCAACGTGTACGTGAAGGGCAACTGCATCGTCTCCCAGGCGAAGACGCAACTGACCTGGGATGCCCTGTTTGCCTGCCTCGCCCCGACCATGATGAGCGAAGTTACCGAGGATCAGATGCGGGCAACATTGGCCGCGCGGCTGGGCGAGAACGCGCTGAAGGATGTCGCCGAGCTGCACAAGCAAGCCCATGCGGTGCGCGATATTGTGATCAATCCGGTGTCGTTCAACACCATCAAGATGCATTTCCGCGCCATGGGTTATATCCGCAAGGGTGCGGGCATGGGGCCAGGCAACCAGCTGACCTGGCAGCTCACGCCGCAGGGCGATCAGTACATGGTCGGGTTGCTGGCAGTGCGCCGGCACACATAAGGGCGCACAGAACCTCGCTTGCGCGCCAACCTGTCGGCGTACTCAGTTGCGGCGCCGGACTACTGCAGCGAGGAAGTCGCCGATGTCGGCGACTGGCACGTGTGTTAGCTCACCGCTGCGTCGATTCCTGTACTCGAAAGTGCCGGCATCAATGCCTTTCTCGCTGACCACAATGCGGTGCGGGATACCGATCAGTTCCATGTCGCTGAACTTCACGCCGACACGTTCCTTCTCGCGGTCATCGAACAGCACCTCGTAACCGAGCTCCGTCAGGGCAGCGTACAGGCGCTCCGCTGTTGCGCGCTCCCGTTCGCTCTTTTTGATATTGGTTGGCACGATGCAGATTTCGTAGGGTGCGAGGGCATCCGGCCAGATGATGCCGTTGGCGTCATTGTTCTGTTCAATGGCAGCCGCGACCACCCGCGATACGCCGATCCCGTAGCAACCCATCGGCATCACTACGGGCCGGCCGTCTTCGCCGAGCACTGTCGCTTTGAGCGCAGCGGAATATTTCTCGCCGAGCTGGAAGATATGGCCGACTTCGATACCACGCTTGATGACGATTGATCCTTGGCCATCCGGCGACGGATCGCCTTCGACAACATTGCGGATATCGACAATGGCGGTTGGCGTGACATCGCGATCCCAGTTCACGCCCGTCAGGTGGCAGCCGTCTGCGTTGGCACCGCAGATGAAGTCGGCAAGATGTGCGGCACTGCGGTCGACATAGACTGGTATCGGCAGCTCGACCGGGCCGAGCGAGCCGGTGCCGGCGCCCAGCGCGGTACGGATTTCGGCATCGGTGGCAAATTCAAGTGGTGACGCCACGCCGTGCAGTTTTTCCGCTTTGACGACATTGAGTTCGTGGTCGCCGCGCAGCACCAGCGCGACCAGCGTTGGCTGGCCTTTTTCAGCGGATGCGCCGCGCACAACGAGCGTTTTGGCAACGCGGTTGGCAGACACGCCCAGAAACGCGCAGATATCTTCGATGCTGTGCTGGCCCGGCGTCGCAACCTGCGTTTTTGGCTGCGTGGCGGCGGCGCGCGCGCCGACGGGTGACAGGGCTTCAGCCAGTTCGATGTTGGCGGCGAAATTGCTGGTGTCGGAAAATGCGATTGCGTCCTCGCCGGAAGCGGCAAGCACATGGAATTCGTGCGAACCGGTACCGCCGATCGAACCGGTGTCGGCCAGTACCGGACGGTAGTCAAGGCCGAGACGATCGAAAATGCGGCAATAGGTTGCGTACATCACATCATAGGTTTTCTGCAGGCTTGCCTGGTCGACATGAAAAGAATATGCGTCCTTCATGATGAACTCGCGGGCGCGCATCACGCCAAAACGGGGTCGCGTTTCGTCGCGGAACTTGGTCTGGATTTGGTAAAAATTCACTGGCAATTGCTTGTAGCTCTGCAGCTCGTTGCGCACCAGATCCGTGATGACTTCCTCATGCGTCGGGCCAAGTGCGAAGGCGTTGCCGTGGCGATCCTTGAAGCGCAGCAATTCCGGGCCATAGCCCTGTTCGCGCCCGGATTCCTGCCACAGTTCCAGCGGCTGCACGACCGGCATCAGCACTTCCTGGGCGCCGGCGCGATCCATCTCTTCGCGGACGATGCGTTCGACCTTGCGCAGCACGCGTAACCCCAGCGGCAGCCAGCTGTACAGACCCGAGGCGAGCTTGCGGATCATGCCGGCACGCTGCATCAGTTGATGGCTGACGACGACGGCGTCGGCAGGCGTTTCGCGAACGGTGGCGAGCAGGAACTGGCTGGTGCGCATGGCAGTGAGCTGTCGGAATGTGCGGGAAAGATCAGGGATTGTAGGTGGGGCGCCTGCGGGCGTACAGCGTGCTGACGCGGACAGCCGGATTTGCGGTATAAAGACCCGCTGACGAGGAAATCGCGATGACACCGAGCGACGCACGCACGACCGGCAACTATGTGTGGCCCGCAACGAGGACAGGAACATGAAGGCAATATTCATCACCGGCGCAGCGGCTGGCATTGGCCGCGAAACGGCGCTGCTTTTCGCCCGCAATGGTTGGCGTGTTGGTCTTGCCGATCGCGACGAGGCCGGTCTTGCCGATCTGGCGCGGACAATCGGCACCATGGCATCGACGCATGTCATGGACGTGGTGGACCCGGCGTCGATTGCGGCTGCGCTGGCGGCTTTCACGGCCACAACCGGCGGGCAGTTGCACGTCTTGCACAACAATGCAGGCGTGCTGCGGATCGGATTGTTCGAGGAAATGCCGCTGGCCGACCAACACCTGCAGGTCGACATCAACATCAAGGGTGTCCTCAACTGTCTGTACGCGGCCTTCCCGTATTTACAGGCGACACCGGGCGCACATGTGATCAACATGAGTTCAGCGTCGGCTACTTACGGTATTCCGACTTTTGCCACCTACTCGGCCACCAAGCATGCCGTGCGGGCGATTACCGAGGCGCTGGATATCGAGTGGGAGCGGCACGGTATTCGGGTTAGCGATCTGGCGCCGCCCTTCGTCAACACGCACATGGTGTCGTCACAGCAGTACCGCTCGACGCTGGTGGAGCGGGCGGGGGTGCACATCAGTCCTGCCCAGGTTGCGCAGGATGTCTGGAAGCTGGTGCAGTCGCCGCAACTGCACCGTGAGGTGACCTTGCAGTTGCGCATACTTTGGCCACTTACGCGCGCAATGCCGGTGCGCGTGACGCGCAACCTGATCAAGCGCCTCGTCGATCTGTAAGGCTGCTGTGCTCAATTGCCGCCGGCGGCACCATCGACAGGCACTTCCTTGCGGAAACCCGCTTTTTCGAGCATCCACATGGCCGGGCACCAGCCACTGAATGCGCTCTGCAACTGGTTAAGGCCGACGAACGCGGTGAACAGGAAAAAGTAGGGGCTGACATACCAGCCCAGAGCAAGGCTCAGCAGCGTAAAAAAGCCGGCCATCATGCGCAGGCCCTGGTTGACGGTCATGTTCATGGTGTTTGCTCCTCGTCCCGGGTTCTCAATTGTCGCCCTCAGGCGTACTTGCTCAGCAAATCGCGAATATGGGCCATGCTGGCCTCGGAGTCGCTTGTGCCACGGTTTGACAACACATCCTGCTCGATCATGCAGGCCAGCATTTCGTGGAACGCCTTGTCGAGTGCCTTGCGTGCTGCCGCCATCTGTTGGGCTATCTTGTCGCACCCGGCGTCTTCGTCGATGAGCCGCCGAATGCCACGGATCTGGCCTTCGACGCGTGACAGGCGATGGGTAACGTTCGTTTTGGTTTTCTCGTCATGGCCTTGCATGTTGATCCTTCCGCCAGCCGATACGGGGAAGATACTATACGGGGTAGGGTATACAGTCAACGCTGACGGCAATCCGTGAGGAGGGTGGTCGCATCGCCGTGTGCGGTCAGCGTTTGGCCCGGCCGCGAATGATGGCGCCGGCGAGGGCCGGTACCTTCGGGTGTGCAAACGCCTCGAAGTCGACGAACTGGAACCCTGCGTCGCGGAAGGTTGCTGCCGTGTCGCGGTTGAGGTGGCAGCCGCAGGCAAGTTTTTTCCAGATCGGATTCAGCCGGTCCTGCCAGCGGCGTACGCCGGCATCGGGATGCGCCACATGTTCGAAGAACAGGAACTGGCCGCCGGGCTTAAGTACGCGGAATGCCTCGCGCGCCGAAGACGGGGTATCGGGAATCGTGCAGAACACGAGGCAGGCGATGACGGTGTCGAAACTCTGATCGGGGAAGGGCAGCGCCTCCGCACCACCGACCACGAACGTGAAGCGGGTTTTTCCGCCCAGCCCGGCCGCGAGGCGCTCGGCATCCGCAAGCATGGCCTGCGATGGTTCGAGCCCGACCACCTCGGTGGCGGCGGATGTGTAGAACGGCAGATTGGCGCCGGTGCCGATGCCGATTTCAAGAACGCGGCCGGTAGCCTGCCCAATTAACCGCTCGCGATCACTGCGGAACGGCCGGGTGGCGATGTTCAGGAACACCGGAAATACGTGATCTTCGTAGAAGCTCATGGGAGTGGTTGCCTCAAGTTGCCTGCATGGCCATGGGGCCACGTTGCCTGCGTGATGCAGATCAGTACTATGCCGTCGCAGTCATAGCGGACGCGCAGGGCATCGTCAATGTTGGCGTGATCGGTGCGCAGCGGGCGTGCAGGAATGGCACTGATAGCCAAGCAAACCACCACAGCCTACTATCAACCCGCCACTGCTTGCCGGGCCGCCACTGCGGGCGTCGATTGCGGGTGGTCTTCGGGGTGCCTGCAGGCATCCGTGCTACAAGGTGGGCCGCCAGTTCAGAGGATTGGTTACACAACATGATGGCAAACCTGCAGGCAGAAACCGGCCAGGCGCACGACCATGAGATGATCCGGCTTGAGCGTTTGGGTTCTTCAGGCCATCGTCTGTTGCGTTTTCCTCGTGATCTTGAGCGTGAATTCACCAACGATTTTTCGCTGCGCTACCTCCCCTATCGGCAGCGTGTTGTAACGTTCGCTTTTTTTGGTCTGTTGGCCGCCGGCCTGCTCGATACATTCTTTGTGCACAGTGCAATCGACAAGGCATTGTTGTTGCGTTACGGCATCGTCAGTCCGCTGGCGGGTTTGTTGGTGCTATTCAGCAGGACGCGCTGGTTTCCTGCCTGGCAACAACTTTCTCTTGCAGCATTTACCTTGGTGTTGGCCGGCCTTTTATTCGGACTGATGTGGCTTGGTGACGAGCGCATCGTGATGACCTATTCGCCCGGGATGATTCTCGTCGCGGTGTTTGCCGGCATCGTGTTGCATTTGCGGTTCTGGCTGGCATTTGGCCTGCTCGCCATCATCGGCATGTTCTACTTCAGGTTCGTTGCGGACCTGCGCCCCCAGGGGCCGGAAATCGTTGCGACTTATACCATCTTCTACCTGATGGGATCGTTCATGGCACTGTTCGCGGGCTACCGTGTCGAGCACGCTGCGCGGCAGCAGTTCCTGCATGGCCGCCTGCTTGCACTCAAGCAGCGAGAGCTTGAGCGGGCCAACCAGCAGTTGCAGGCATTGGTCGATCAGGATGGTCTCACCGGGATTGCCAATCGTCGTCACTTCGACCAGCAACTGGCCGCAGAATGGAATCGTGCGCGGCGCGGCGGCTATCCCATCAGCCTGTTGTTGATCGATCTCGATTTTTTCAAGAGCTACAACGACACCTATGGGCATCAGGCTGGCGACGATTGCCTTATCGTCGTTGGTTCGGTTTTGCGCGCACACACGCAGCGCTCCGGCGATCTTGCTGCCCGCTATGGCGGTGAGGAATTTGTGATGATTCTGCCGGCGACCACCATTGAAGATGCCGAGGAAATCGGCTGGCGGTTGGTGCGGGATCTGGCGGCTTACCGGATTCCGCATCGTACATCGCAAGTGGCCGATGTGGTCACCGCCAGCGTGGGTGTTGCGTGCGCGGCGCCGTCATCGCCGTTGACGGAACCGCGCGACTTGCTGGCGGCGGCCGATGAGGCGCTCTACGAGGCAAAGCGCAATGGGCGCAATCGAGTTGAGGTCGCGCGGGGCCCGTTACGCTCAGTGGCCGCCGACGCGGGCTAGGGCGGCGATATAGTCGCTGCCGTTGGCGTGGGTTGCCAGTATTGCGGCGAGCGTGCGGCCGCGGGAGTCCGCCGCATTGACATCGCGGCCTGCGGCCACGAAGAACTGCAGAAAGCGCTCGAAATCCTGTGCTCGCAAACCACGATAGGCACGCTCAAGGGTGTGGAAGTCGCGGGCAACTCCGAGTGGCGGTTCGGCGTCGAGATGGCGGCGAATTTGCTCGTCCGAGAGTTCCTCGCCGATGATCTGTTTTTTGTCTTTGCGCATGCCGATATCCGGGGCGATATTGAAACGGTAATCATTCTAAGCGGTTTGGCCCCAGTGGCCAAACGCGCCGATGTTCACGCCCGGGCGCTCGCGGCCGCCTTGCGCAGTCATGCTAGGCTTATCGAATTACCGGGTTCGTTGGCTTGTTGGCGTCGAGGTTCCCATGGCTAAACCGGATATCGCCGCGCAACGGACGAAGCTGACCGACAAGCTCTGGCAGACATTATTCGGTGGCGGTGACCACGCCGTTCTTGCGCCGTGGCGATCACGGCAGCGCTCGGGTGATCGGGCTCGGGTTCGGGATGCCGAGTTGAAGGCGATCAGCATCATGCTGGCCGAGCTTGATGACCTGCATGCCGGCCGCAAGATATTCAATCGTGCCGGCGAAGTCGTCGATGCCGATAATTCGGCTCTCCTGTCGCGTATCCGCATGAACGCGATCATCGAGGTGCAGGAGATCGATCCGGCTTCGGAACTCGAAGTCCCCGACACAGCGGCGGCGTTGCGTCGGATTCGTCTTGATGCCGATATCGGGGCGCTGCGCCATGCGCTGAATGTCCGTCGGATCGGCCTGCGGGCAGAGGTAATTGCGGAAACGCTGGATTTTTCCACTTTATCCGAGCAACCAGTCGACGCCGACTGGTTGCTGCGCTGGCAGGAGTCGGCAGCGCGCGCTGTCGCCACGGACTTCCAGGATTTGTGGGCCCGAGTGCTGGTGGACGAAGTGCGACAGCCCGGCAGCCACAGCCTGCGAACCTTGACCTGGCTGGCAACCCTGTCGCGAGCCGATGTCGAAACCATCCGTTTCGTGGCGCGCCTTGATCTCGGCGGGTTCATTTGTCGCGAGGCCGCAGGTTACTTCAAGGAGGACATCCACGCGCCGATGTTTGCGCAACTGGCTGAGATGGGTCTGATTGAAGACGGCATTGATGCTTCGGTAACACTGCGGACGGTTGCCGCCAGCGGGTTCAGCGCGAGGTTGCATTGCCATGCGAAAGCGTTGCTCATCCAAGGCGTCGGCGAGGAGCTGGCATTGGCGGCATATCCGTTCACGCGGCTTGGCCGCGAGATCTTTCCGCTGTTTGCCGGTACGGCTGATTCGGCCTATCTGTTTGCCGTGGGCAACGGCCTGAAAAAGCGCGGTTTTCGCGTCGAGATGCTGGCGGTTTGATTGCGCATCCAAGGCATTTCCCGCGAATGAAAAGGGCCGGTAAAACCGGCCCTTTTCATGTTGCGATGGGATTTGCAGGTGGCCTGTGATCAGGCTGCGAAATCCTTCAGCTTTTTCAGTGGGCGGATGCGAATAACGTTGCGGGCGGGCTTTGGCTTGGTGATGACTTCCTTGCCCATCATCATGACTTTCTTGCCGCCTTTCTGGGCCGGCTTGCGCACGACGGTGATTTTGAACAGGCCCGGCAGAACGAACTGGCCCTTCGACTTCTTGTTGACGTGGGCGGCAACGACTGCGGTGAGCTCCTCAAGGACATGGGCTACCTGTTTGCGCGCCAGGCCGGCGTTGGTGGCGATATGCTGCAGCAGGGCAGATTTCGCCATGGGCGTAGTGACTGCGCCCAGTTTTACCGGGGTTGGTTTTGCCGGCTTGGCAGCTTTGACCGCTTTTGCGGCTTTGGCCTTCACCGGAACTTTTTTCGGTGCTGCTTTCTTGGCGGGGGCTTTTTTGGCGGATTTTACGGCTTTTTTCTTGGCGGCCATTTTCGCTTCCTTCATGTGGGAGGGGGCGTACTTTTGGGTTGCAGGCGGCGAGAACACGGATTTTTCCGGTATTTTCACCACGTAGAACCACGTACGTGCGACCTTTATATTGCAATCGTCGGGGGCAGGCAAGACTCGCGGTAAGGTTTTTCCCGTGTTTTCCCGTGCAAAACACGATTTATGGTCTGCTTCAGACATTCGTCGTCGCCGCGCCCGCAGATTTCTTGCGTGGATGCACTGCGAAAGCGGCCGGCAATGGTGTGAGTTAAGTGGCTGGCGTTGAGCACTATGGCTATAATTCGCGCCGCTTTTCAGTGCAGCCGGCCACTCAGCTCAGCCAGGCTGCCGCCTCGCATGGGGCGCTGTTGTTGCACCGAGCCCGTACACCTGAACCCGGATACCTTGCGATGCGCACCCACTATTGCGGCGACCTGCGTGAACAACACATCGGCCAGAGCGTCACCCTGTGCGGCTGGGTACATCGCCGTCGTGACCACGGTGGCGTCATCTTCCTCGACATGCGCGATCGCGCGGGCATCGTCCAGGTGGTATTCGACCCGGATACTCAGGATGCCTTCGTGCTGGCCGACAAGGTGCGTAGCGAATATGTGCTGAAGATCACCGGTCGGGTGCGCATGCGCGACGAGGCCGTGCGCAACACCCGCATCGCTACCGGCACCATCGAGGTGCTTGGCAAGCAGATCGAGATCCTGAACGGTGCCGAAACCCCGCCTTTCCCGATCGATGAGTACGCCAGCGTAGGCGAGGAAGTGCGCCTGCGCTACCGCTACCTCGATCTGCGCCGGCCGGAGATGATTGAGCGTTTCCGTTTTCGTTCAAAGGTCACGTCGCTGATGCGGCAATACCTGGATGCCAACGGTTTTCTCGATGTTGAGACCCCGATCCTGACCCGCGCCACGCCGGAAGGCGCCCGCGATTACCTGGTGCCGTCGCGCACTCACCCCGGCCAGTTCTTCGCGTTGCCGCAATCGCCCCAGTTGTTCAAGCAACTGTTGATGGTGGCCGGCTTCGACCGCTACTACCAGGTTGCCAAGTGCTTCCGTGACGAAGACCTGCGCGCCGACCGCCAGCCGGAATTCACCCAGATCGACCTGGAGATGTCCTTCGTCAACGAGGAAGACGTGATGGGCGTCGCCGAGGGCATGTTCCGGAGCATGTTCAGGGAGCTGCTCAACGTCGAGTTCGAGGCGCTGCCGCGCATGACTTATGCCGAGGCGATGCGTCGCTACGCGTCCGATAAACCGGACCTGCGCATTCCGCTGGAGCTGGTCGATATCGGCGACCTGATGGAGGGCGTTGAGTTCAAGGTGTTTGCCGAGCCGGCGAAGGATCCCAAGGGCCGTCTGGTCGCGCTGCGCCTGCCGAAAGGCGGTGAGTTGCTGTCGCGCTCGCAGATTGACGACTACACGAAATTCGTCGGCATCTACGGTGCCAGGGGGCTCGCCTGGATCAAGGTCAACGACCTGGCGCAGGGTGTGGCTGGCTTGCAGTCGCCGATCGTCAAGTTCATCGAGCCGATAGCCGTTGATCTGATGCAGCGCGTCGGCGCCCAAAACGGCGACATCGTCTTTTTCGGTGCCGGTAAAACAAAGGTCGTCAACGACTCGATGGGTGCGCTGCGCGTCAAGCTCGGCCACGACCTCGCACTGTTCACCCGCGATTGGGCGCCGTTGTGGGTGGTCGAGTTCCCGATGTTCGAGGAGGGCGATGACGGTTCTTGGGCAGCGATGCACCATCCGTTCACCCAGCCGGCTCTTTCCACGCAGGGCGGGCCCGTCGAGGAGTTCGCCGCGAAGAAAGCAACGGCGACGGCCCGCGCCTATGACCTTGTGCTCAACGGCACCGAGCTGGGCGGCGGTTCGATCCGCATCCACGATCCGCTGATGCAGAAGGCGGTGTTCGACACGCTCGGCATCGGTGACGAGGAGGCCCGCGAAAAGTTTGGTTTCCTGCTTGATGCGCTGAAATACGGCGCGCCGCCGCACGGTGGCCTCGCCTTCGGTCTGGACCGCCTGATCATGTTGATGACGGGTGCCGACTCGATCCGTGATGTCATTGCCTTCCCGAAAACACAGACGGCCGCCTGTCTGATGACCGCCGCGCCCGGCGACGTTGATGCCCGGCAGTTGCGTGAGCTCGGCATTCGCGTGCGCGAAAAGGAGCAGCCAAAGGCCTGATCATGCCCGCCCTGGGGGTCCGTCTTGTGTTTTCACGGGCCACGTTCACAATGCCCGCATGACATTAATCCTCGGCATTGATCCTGGCTCGCGCATCACCGGCTACGGCGTGATCCGACAGGTTGGCTCCCGCAACGAGTTCGTCGCTTGCGGCTGCCTCAAGGTCGGCGACGAGGAAATGACCGATCGCCTCACGGCAATATACGCAGGTATCCGCGAAGTCATTGCCACCCACTTGCCGCGTGAATGCGCTATCGAGCGTGTTTTCCTCGGCAAGAGCGCCGACTCGGCGCTCAAGCTCGGGCAGGCGCGTGGCGTTGCCATTGTTGCTGCCGCCAACAGTGGTCTTGCCATCGCCGAATATTCCGCGCGCCAGGTGAAGCAGGCTGTAGTCGGCAAGGGCGGCGCTGAAAAGCACCAGGTGCAGCACATGGTGAAACTCCTGCTCAAGCTTGATGCGCTGCCGCAGGCCGATGCTGCCGACGCGCTCGCCATCGCGCTGTGTCATGCCAATACCCGCAGTACCCTGATGCGCATGGCCGGCGCTGCGGTGCGGCGCGGCAGGGTGAGTTAACGCCATGATCGGACGCTTGCGCGGCAGGCTGGCCGCCAAACAGGCCCCGGAGTTGCTGGTTGACGTCAACGGCGTCGGCTATGAAGTCTCTGCGCCGATGACCACGTTTTACCGGCTCGGCGCAGTTGGCGACGAGATCACGTTGCACACCCACCTCGTGGTGCGCGAGGACGCGCAGTTGCTGTTCGGCTTCGCGACGATCCAGGAGCGCACGCTGTTCCGCGAACTGATCAAGGTGAACGGCGTCGGCCCGAAACTCGCGCTCGGCATCCTGTCCGGCATCGAGGCCGAAGCCTTCGTGCGCTGCGTGCAGGACGGCGACGTGTCGACGCTGGTGCGCATTCCCGGTATCGGCAAGAAAACGGCGGAGCGGCTGGTGATCGAGATGCGCGATAGGCTCAGGAACATAGGCGCAGTCGAGGTGAAAGGCGGTACGCCGTCGTTCATTGCTGTGGTGCCGGCAACGCCGACGCAGGATGCCCAGAGCGCGCTGGAAACGCTCGGCTACAAGCCACAGGAAGCAGCCAGGGCGATCGCTGCCATTGAAAAGGTGGCGGCGGGAAACAACGAAACGGGCTTGTCCAGCGAAGATCTCATCCGGCGGGCGCTGCGCTCGCTGGCGAAAACGGGGTAATGCTGATTTATGGCGGCGCACGATGCTGACAAGGTTTCCGAAGAAACTCCCGAGGAACGACTGGTTGGCCCGGCCGTGACCGGCCGGCGCGAAGAAGCCTTTGACCGTGCCATCCGGCCGACTTCGCTTGCCGACTATGTGGGCCAGGACAAGGTTCGCAGCAAGATGGAAATTTTCATCAGTGCGGCGCGCGCGCGCGGCGACGCGCTCGATCACACGTTGATTTTCGGCCCGCCGGGCCTGGGCAAAACCACGCTCGCCAACATCATTGCCCGCGAAATGGGCGGCGAGCTGAAATCCACCTCCGGCCCGGTGCTGGAAAAGGCCGGTGATCTTGCCGCACTGCTCACCAATCTCGAAGCCGGCGACGTATTGTTCATCGACGAGATCCATCGGCTGTCGCCGGTGATCGAGGAAATTCTTTACCCGGCGATGGAGGACTACCAGCTCGACATCATGATCGGCGAAGGTCCTGCGGCGCGCTCGATCAAGATCGACTTGCCACCGTTCACGCTGGTGGGGGCGACGACGCGCGCCGGCCTGCTCACCTCGCCGCTGCGCGATCGCTTCGGCATCGTCGAGCGGCTCCAGTTCTACAGCGCCGCCGACCTCACCACGATCGTGGCGCGTTCAGCCGACATCCTCGGTATCGCCATGGATGCGAACGGTGCCGCCGAGATTGCCCGCCGCGCGCGCGGTACGCCGCGCATCGCTAATCGGTTGCTGCGCCGGGTACGCGATTATGCGGAAGTGAAGGCCGGCGGCGATGTCGATGGCCCGGTGGCCGCTGCGGCGCTCGACATGCTCGAAGTCGACAGCCACGGGTTCGATGCGCTCGACCGCAAGATGTTGCTGACCATGATCGAGAATTTCGCCGGCGGCCCGGTTGGCCTCGACAGCCTCGCCGCGTCGATCAACGAGGATGCGGGTACGCTTGAGGATGTGGTTGAGCCGTACCTGATCCAGCAGGGTTTTGTGATTCGTACGCCACGTGGCCGCATGGTGACGACCAACGCCTGGCAGCACTTCGGGCTGAAACCGCCGCGCGTCGGCGTCGATACCGATTTGTTCACCCCATGAGCAGCGCATTACGCGAATTCAGTCTCCTGCTGCGCGTTTATATCGAGGACACCGACGCCGGCGGTATCGTCTATTACGTGAACTACCTGAAGTATATGGAACGGGCGCGTACCGAGTGGTTGCGGGCGCTGGGATTCCAGCATTACAGCTTGCTCGACGAAGATTTCCTGTTCGTGGTGCATCGTGCTGAAATCGACTACCGGCGTCCGGCGCGTATCGATGATGAACTCAGGGTGGTGGTTGCAGTCGAAAAGCTCGGGCGCGCGTCACTGTACTTCCGGCAGCGGGTCGAAAGGACAGCTGACGGCGCGGTGCTGGCCGACGGCTTGATCAAGGTGGCCTGCGTATCGCGTGCGCAGCTTGTGCCGCGGCCGATGCCGGACAATATCTTTGCGGCCGTTCGCGCCTGGCTTACGACCGGCCACTGACGCACTGTCAATTCATACGCTCTCTTTTATAGACAGGGGAAATACGCGTGGATCAGCATTCGATGGACATATGGTCGCTTATCATCAATGCCACCTGGGTGGTGAAATGCGTGATGCTGGCGCTGGTAGCCGCCAGCATCGCCTCCTGGATCATCATCGGCAACCGGTTCCAGGTGCTGGGCGGCGCCAGCCAAGCCGCGCGCGACTTTGACGACCGGTTCTGGTCCGGTGGCGATCTGACGCAATTGTTCGCACAGATAAAGAAGGCACCGAATCCGAACAGTGGCATGGAGGCGATCTTCACTGTCGGTTTCAAGGAATATGCCCGCTTGCGTAACGCACCCGGCTCGGATGCAGAAGCAGTCATGGAAGCAACACAGCGCGCCATGCGCATTGCCCTGTCGCGCGAACAGGAGCGGCTGGAACGTCATCTTTCCTTTCTCGCGACGGTCGGTTCAACCAGCCCCTATGTCGGCCTGTTCGGCACGGTGTGGGGCATCATGAACTCGTTTCTGGCGCTCGCGACGGTCAGTCAGGCGACGCTGCAGGTGGTGGCGCCCGGCATCGCCGAGGCGCTGATTGCTACCGCCATCGGTCTGTTCGCGGCGATTCCGGCGGTGATTGCCTACAACCGCTATTCGTCGCAGGTTGATGCGCTGCTCAACCGCTATGCAACATTTGCCGAGGAGTTCTACGCGATCCTGCACCGCCAGTCGCAGCAGTCGCATGCTGCACGGCACTGATCGGCAGCTGTCAGGAGGGTTGTCATGAAGCGGCAGAGCGATTTTCGCGTCGGTCCCCGGCGCAAGCTGATGAGCGAGATCAATGTCGTGCCGTATATCGACGTGATGCCCGTGTTGCTGGTCGTATTCATGATTACCGCGCCGATGCTGGCGCAGGGTGTGAAGGTTGATTTGCCGGATGCGAATGCTGCGCCGATCAATATCAAGGACGAAGAGCCGCTGGTGCTCAGCGTCAAGCGTGATGGTTCCTATCGCATCAATATTGGCGCGCAGCAGGACTCGGCAGTGACTGTTGCGGATGTTGTTTCACGGGTCGGCGCAGTGAAGCGCCAGAAGCCGGCCACGCTGGTACTGGTGGCTGGCGATGATGCGGTGCCCTATGGGCGGGTCGTGAAGTTGATGGCGGCGCTGCAGCAGGCCGGCGTTGCTGATGTGGGCCTGGTGACGGAGCCCGGCGTTGCGCCCGTGCCTGCGCCGCAAAAGAAGTTGCGCTGACGCATGGTCGCCGCAGGCACGATGATGGCGGTATCGGCACGGCCTGATGAGTATCGCGGCCCGGTCATTCTTGCGCTTGTCCTGCATGCGTCGATTATTCTGCTGTTGTCATTGAACCTGTCGTTTTGTGAGCGTGACATCGTCTTGTTGCCGGTGCCGGCACATGTGAAGGCAGTGCTGGTTGAGCGCGTGCCGACGGCGCCCGTCGCTGCACCCGCAGCGGAGCCTGTGCCGGAGCCTGTGTCGGAGCCTGTGCCGATTCCAGTGGTGCAACCCGAGCCGCCGAAACCCAAACCGCTACCCCCAAAACCGGTTGTAAAGCCCGTGCCGAAAAAGCCTGTGCCAAAACCGGTTGTGAAGGCACTTGAGCCGAAAATTGCTGCGAAGCCGGCGCCGAAGGAAAAACCGCAACCGCCGCCACCCGATTTCAGCGCGATGCTCGACCAGGAAGAAAATGCACTGGCGACGCGCGATGCAGTGAAGAAAGCTGCGAGCCAGCAGGCCCAGCGCGACTTGAGTGCCCACACGCTGCAGGATCAGAAGACAGTCAATGAATACACGGCGCTGATTCGCATCGAAGTCGAGAAGCGCTGGAGCCGGCCGCCGAGCGCGCGCACCGGCATGCAGGCCGAATTACGCATCACGCTGATTCCCGGCGGGGAAGTGCTGGAGGTGCAACTGGTCAAGTCCAGCGGTGACCCGGCATTCGACCGTTCCGCTGAAAACGCGGTACGGTTGGCCGGCAGGTTGCCGGTGCCCGGCGACCCGGCTGTATTCAGCAATTATTTTCGCCAGTTCAAGTTTCTGTTCCGACCCGAGGGCCTGAGACAGTGATACATCTCCATTTTTCCCGTGCATTTTTCCTGCTGTTTCTGTTGGCGTTTTTCGGTGCAGCGCATGCCGAGATCACCATCGAAATCACCCAGGGCGTCGATAACCCGGTGCCGATTGCTGCGGTACCGTTCGGCATGGTGGGCACCACGTTCCTGCCGGAGGACATCGCGCAGATTGTCGGCGACGATCTGGCGCGCAGTGGCCAGTTTCGCAGTATTGCTCGTGCCGACATGCTGGCGCGCCCAACCCGCGATCAGGAGGTGTTCTATCGCGATTGGAAAGCGATTGGCAGCGATTATCTGGTGATAGGCAGCGTGACGAAAACCGGTACCGATGCGTACGAAGTACTGTTCCAGTTGCACGACGTGACGCGTGGGCAGCGGCTTGTTGCTCAGCGTGTCCCGGCAACAGCCGCGCAGTTGCGCGATGTGGCGCATTACATTGCCGACACGCTCTATGAGCGCATCACGGGTGTGAGGGGCGCGTTCTCGACCAAGTTGTTGTACGTGACTGTCCAGCGCTACAAGAGTGCCGGCAAAGTGAAGGCCCGCTATGGCCTGCAGTACGCCGATGCCGATGGTGCGCGTGCGGTCACTGTTCTCGAATCGGCCGAGCCGATCATGTCGCCGACATGGTCGCCGGACGGCAGGCAATTCGCCTATGTCTCGTTCGAATCCGGGCGCTCGGCCATTTACATTCAGGATCGCGCCAGTGGCCAACGCCGGAAAATTGCTGCGTTTACGGGCATCAATGGCGCCCCCATGTGGTCACCGGACGGCCGGAGCCTTGCGCTGACGCTGTCGCGCGACGGCAATGCCGAGCTCTATTCGTACGACCTTGCCAGCGGCGGCATGACCCGGCTCACCAATCATCCGGCGATTGATACCGAGCCTTCGTGGGCGCCGGACAGCAAATCGCTGGTGTTCACCTCGAGCCGCAGTGGGGGCCCGCAGATTTACCGGCTGGATATCGGCACCGGCAACGTGCAGCGCTTGACGTATGAGGGCAATTACAACGCCCGGGCTCGGGTCATGCCGGATGGCAAGGCGCTGATTCTGGTGCACCGCGATGCCAGCGATCGCTTCCGTATTGCGCTTGCCAGCGTTGAGCGTGGCACGCTGCAGGTGCTCACCGACTCATCGCTTGATGAGTCCCCGAGCATCGCTCCGAACGGGGCGATGGTGATCTACGCGACGCAATACAACGGTCAGTCAGTGTTGGCGGCAACATCCATTGATGGCCGCGTGAAGTTCCGGTTGCCGGCGAAACAGGGCGAAGTGCGCGAACCGGCCTGGTCGCCGTTTCTCTGACCGCACGGGGTGCATCCGCAGCGGCCGATGGCTACGGAATTGGCTTGCTTCCCCTGTGCCTGCGGGGAGGATATTCGCCGCAATACGCGTGCAAACGTCTGTTTGGTGCGTATAATTCAGCGGTTTTTGCCCTTTATCGTTGAGAGGATTCAACTTATGCGTGCCATTTCCCTGAAAGCCCTGTCTGCGCTTGTTATTGTTGCCGCCATCGCCGGCTGCGCATCGAAGAAGACCGATGATTCTGCGCAAACCACCGTCGCGCCTGAGCCCGTCGCCCAGACCACGCCGGTCGAGACTGCCCCGGTACAGGGCGACGACGTCGGCATGCCGATGGCGAGCGACACCGGCATGCAGCCGATGATGGCCGTCGACACTGCTGAAGGTTTTGAGAGCAACCCGGCGAATTACACCGGCGACACCCGTACCCGTGTTGTGTACTTCGCGTTTGATCGCGCGGAAATCCCGCAGGCCGCCTATGCGACGCTGAAGGCGCATGCCAAACACCTTGCCGGTAACCCGGCTGCCCGCTTGACCCTGGAAGGCCATGCCGATGAGCGCGGGACCCCGGAATACAACGTCGCGCTGTCCGAGCGTCGCGCTGCTTCGGTGGTCAACTTTCTGACCCTCAATGGCGCCAAGGCCGCGCAGATCGAGGTGGTAAGTTTCGGCGAAGAGAAGCCTGCTGAACTCGGTCACGATGAGCTGTCCTGGGCAAAGAACCGCCGTGCGGTGCTGAGCTACACAGCCAGCCAGCCGTAACACGGCACTGCCGTCCTGATGCCCGCCCCGACGTCTGCCAACATGTACCGGCTGTGTTTATTGCTGCTGGTGCTTGTGGGGTGGACGGCCGGCTCGGCGTGGGCCGGGCAGAGTGGGCCGGGTATTGAGGATCGTCCGACGGTAACGCCGGGCACCCCGGCTGCCGGTGGCGCGGCGCTCCGGAGTACGGCTTCCCCGGATGCTGGCTCGTCGCCGGATATCTCCGTCACGGTTTTCGAACAGTTCCAGCAATTTCAGATGCAGATTGAGGCGTTGACCGGTCGCATTGAGCAGCTTGAGCATGCACTGCAGCAGTCCAGTGCGCAGGAGCGTGCCCGCTATGTCGATCTCGACAGCCGCCTCAAGGCGCTGGAGCAGGCGGCGAAGCAGCGCCCGGTCGATGCGAGTGCGGCATCAGCGCCCGGCGCGGTCGAGCCGACCGATACTGAGCAGATCGATCCGGAGAAGGCCCAGTTCGACCGCGGGCTCGCTTTGGTGCGCGCGCAGAAATACGATGATGCCGTCGATGCTTTCCAGCAGCAGCTCAAGCAGTTTCCGCGCGGCGAGCTTGCGCCGGTTGCCATGTACTGGCTCGGGGAGATGTGGCTGGTGGCATCCCGGCCGGACGTGGCAAAAGCCGGCCGTTTTTTCCGGCGGGTTTACAATGAACACCCGAAGAGCAGCCGTGCCAGCTTGGCCATGTATCGTCACGGCCTGATCCAGTGCCAGAACGATGAAGTCCCCCCGGGCCGGGTGACGCTCAACAAGGTCATCGTCCAGTATCCAGGTTCGCAGGATGCGAAAGCGGCGGATCTTGCGTTGAAGCAGCAGTGCAAGTGACGCAAGCCGCAGGCTGACGCCGGCAATCGCGAACAACATCCAGCATAAGGCGCCTTCGAGCGTCACTCATGTCCGAACTGCGTATCACCGAGATTTTCCATTCCTTGCAGGGTGAGGCCCGCACTGTCGGTCTGCCGACGGCGTTCGTGCGCCTGACCGGCTGCCCGCTGCGTTGTGGTTATTGCGATACGGAGTACGCGTTCAGTGGCGGCACGGTGCGTAGCATTGCAGATATTGTCGCGGAGGTGGCGTCGTACCGGCCAGCTTATGTCTGCGTTACCGGCGGGGAGCCATTGGCGCAGAAGAATTGCCTGCTGCTGCTGGCCGAGCTGTGCGACCGTGGCTGGGAGGTGTCGCTGGAAACCTCCGGCGCGCTCGATGTGTCGCCGGTCGATGCGCGGGTGGTCAAGGTGATGGACATAAAGACGCCGGGCTCCGGTGAGGTGCATCGCAACCTGTACGGGAATATCGCCCACCTCACGCGTTCCGATCAGGTGAAGTTCGTGCTCTGTGATCGCCAGGATTACGAGTGGGCGCGCTTCAGGATCGACGAATATGGCCTGACGGATCGCGTCAGCGAGGTGTTGTTGTCGCCGAGTCATGGTCAGCTCGCCGCGCGCGATTTGGCGCAATGGATACTCGACGATCGCCTGCGGGTGCGCATGCAGTTGCAGTTGCACAAGATCATCTGGGGTGAGGAACGCGCGCGATGAGCACCGGCAGCGTTGCACGTCGCGCCGTGGTCTTGCTGTCGGGTGGGCTCGATTCTGCTACCTGCCTGGCCATTGCCCAAGCCGAAGGATTTTTGCCAGCGGCGCTTGGTTTTGATTACGGTCAGCGGCACCGGGCCGAGCTTGATGCGTCGCGGCTGGTCGCCGCTGCCATGGGCGTGCACGATCACCGCATCGTGCGCATTGACCTTGGCAGCTTCGGTGGCTCGGCGCTCACCGACACTGCAATCGCGGTGCCTGAATCGCCCACGACAGGCATCCCGGTCACCTACGTGCCGGCACGCAACACGGTGTTTCTTTCCTTCGCGCTCGGTCTTGCCGAAGTGTTGGGCGCCACCGATATTTTCATCGGCGTGAATGCGGTTGATTACTCGGGCTATCCGGATTGTCGGCCCGAGTTCATCGCCCGGTTCGAGGAGTTGGCGAATCTGGCGACGAAAGCCGGTGTCGAGGGTGGACGTTTTCGCGTCCATGCACCGTTGATCGCGTTGAGCAAGGCCGACATCATCCGTCGCGGCAACGCACTCGGTGTCGATTATTCACTCACCGTGTCGTGCTATCAGGCCGATGCGTCAGGCTATGCCTGCGGGCGTTGCGACAGTTGTCGGCTGCGTGCGCAGGGTTTTGCCGTGGCCGGCGTGGCCGATCCAACCCGCTACCGGGTGTGAGGGCTTTGCAAGGCGCGTTGTTGCTGCGTGCCGAGGCGGTTTCCACGCGCTGGCCGGCCTTGCAAATGCAGATTCGGCCGCTATGATATGCGCCTCCTACGTGGGTCGTTAGCTCAGTCGGTAGAGCAGCTGGCTTTTAACCAGTTGGTCGATGGTTCAAGTCCATCACGACCCACCACTTCTCGCTGCACCATCCTGTCTTATCCTGTTTTTGCTCACTTTTGCTGCGGCAATCCTGTACGCAGTGCCTGGCGGAAGTCTTTTCGGCCAGATACCCCTTCCATTGTTTGTGCTCAAAGTGCCCACGCGCTTGCCGGATTCGCCCGCGGCCAGTAATGTAGCGGTCGTTACAATACCGAGGTGCTGTGATGGCCCGCCCCCGCCTGGTCGAAGAATCCGAGCTGCTCGACGCCGCGATGGCCGCCTTTTGGCGCGGTGGTTATGGCGGGGTGTCGACGCGCGCACTGGAGGAGGCCACCGGCCTGTCGGCGAGCAGCCTCTATCACCGCTACGGCAGCAAGGAGGGCTTGTTCACGGCGACACTCAGCCACTACATCGAGCGCATCGTGGCGGGGCGTATCGGTCGCTACCTGCAGCAGGACGACGCACTCGCCGGTCTGCGCGGTTTCTTCACTTCCGTTTATCGCACGCGCGATGCGTCGCGCGCCTGTCTGCTGGCGAACACCTGGAATGAGCTCGGCACGCGCCTGCCGGCAGTCACGGCAGTGCTGGTCGATGGCAATCGGCGCCTGCGCGGTGCCTTCGTTGACGCATTACGTCGTGGCATGACACAAGGCACATTGCGCACTGGTCTTGATGCTGATGTGGCGGCGGGCTATCTGTTGACAGCGTTGCAGGGTCTGCTGCTGAGTGCGCGCGTTGAACGCGATCAGGCGGCATTGGATGCGCAGGTTGAACTGATTCTGGGTGCGTTGCGTACATGACATTCGACAAGGAGAAAACCATGAGCGAGTACCGTCTGTTCGGCATCGAAATGTCGCCGTATTCCGTTAAGGTGCGTGCGTATCTGCGGTACAAAAAAATACCGCACCGGTGGGTGGTCCGTTCGATGGACCAGATGGGCGAATTCGGCAAGTACGCCAAGTTGCCGCTGGTTCCTTGTCTGGTTTATCCGGATGGCACCGGCATGCAGGATTCGACGCCGATCATGGACAGGCTCGAGGCGGAGAATCCCGGGATGCCGGTGCGCATTGCTGATCAGGCGCTCGATTTTCTCTCGGCCCTGATCGAGGAATATGCGGACGAATGGTGCAACAAGCACATGTTCCACTACCGCTGGTATTACGAACCGGATGCCGACTCGGCGGCGCTGCGCATTGCCCAGGAAATGATGCCGCCGGACTCGCCGGCCGGTGCCGCCGAGCAGATGGCGCCGTCGTTGAAGCAGCGCATGGTGCCGCGTTTGTCGTTTGTCGGCTCCGGGCGCGACAACACCGGTAATGCCGCGTTGATCGAACGCTCGTTCGCGCGCGCCGCCCGTATCCTGGATGGCCATCTTGCCCATCGGCCGTATCTGTTTGGTGGCCGGCCGACAATGGGTGATTTCGGGATCTATGGCCAGTTCAAGGAACTGCTTTCCGACCCGACACCGGGGGCATGGTTGCGCGCGAATGCCCCGCACCTGATCGACTTCGTGGAGCGCATGGAAAGCCCGCAGGTGCAAGGCGACATCGAACCGATGGCTGCCGTGCTGGGCGGCATCGCCCGGTTGCTGCGTGAGGAAGTCGGCACTTGTTTTCTGCCCTGGGCAGATGCCAACGCAAAGGCGGTCGTGGCTGGCGCGCCGACCTTCACGGTTAAGATTGACGGCGTCGATTTCAGCCAGGAAACGCAGAAATACCATGCGAAATCGCTGGCGGAAATTCGTCGCAAGTACGCGCTGGTCAGTGGCAACACGGCGCTGAACGCCGTGCTCGCAGACAGCGGCTGTTTGCGCTGGCTGGCGTCGTGAAGAGGGATCGACCATGATCGAACTCTTTACCGCCAATACCCCGAACGGCCACAAGGTTTCGATCGCGCTGGAGGAAATGGAAATTCCCTACACCTTTCGCGCGCTGAAACTCATGCAGTTGGAGCAGCAGCAGGCGTGGTTTCTGAAAATCAGTCCGAACGGACGCATCCCGGCGATAGTCGATCGGGCGCGCGCTGGCAAGGATGAAGATGATTTCTGCGTGTTCGAGTCCGGCGCGATTCTCGTTTACCTCGCCGAGTACAGTGGCAGGTTCCTGCCAACCGACATCAAGGGCCGTTCGCTTGCACTGCAATGGTTGATGTTCCAGATGGGCGGCATTGGCCCGATGCAGGGACAGGCCAATGTCTGGCACCGTTATATGCCCGAGAAAATTCCGCTCGCCATCGCCCGTTACCAGAACGAGACGCGGCGGCTCTACGAAGTGCTGGATCGGCGGCTCGGCGAGAGTGAATACCTTGCCGGAGATTACTCGATTGCCGACATGGCAACCTGGCCCTGGGTGCGCATCCACGGTTGGTCGGGTGTCAGTGTTGATGGCTTACCGAACCTGCAGCGCTGGCGCGACGCGATCCGCGCCCGGCCCGCCGTGCAGCGCGGCATCGCGGTGCCGGGCGCGGATCAGGCTTTCGACGTGAAGCAGATGCACGCCTTTGCGGAAGGAAGCCGGGCGAATGCCGTGCGCAAGGACAAGCCGGACGCTTGACCGAAGATTGCCCATGGAACCCACCGACAACCTGATGCTGGCCGCACTGATTCTGCTGGCCGCGATTTTATATTCGTCGGTGGGTCACGGCGGAGCATCGGGTTATATCGCCGCAATGGCGTTGTTCGGTGTCGAGCCGGCGGTGATGAAGCCGACGGCGCTGGTGCTCAACGTGTTTGTCGCGTCGATTGCGACTTGGCGTTTTTATCGTGCCGGCTGTTTTGACGGGAAAATATTCTGGCCGCTGGCAATAGCGTCGGTGCCGGCGGCATTTCTTGGCGGTTTTATCACCCTGCCGGGGCACATCTACAAGCCGGTGGTCGGTGTCGTGCTCCTGTATGCCGCATGGCGTTCGTTTGCGGCGGCGGCACAGGAGCGCAGGGTGCAGGCACCGCATCGCGGCTGGCTGCTGCTTGCAGGCGTCGGCATCGGTTTTCTCTCCGGCCTTACCGGTGTCGGCGGTGGCATTTTTCTCAGCCCGCTTCTCATTCTTGCCGGCTGGGCGGCAACGCGGCAGGTCTCCGGTGTTGCGGCAGCTTTCATTCTCGTCAACTCGCTCGCCGGGCTCGCCGGTGTGCTGGCAAAGCACCCGGTATTGCCTGATGCCCTGCCGATGTGGGTAGTTGCGGCGGTTGTTGGCGGCCTGATCGGCGCCGGTTATGGCGCCCGCCGCTTCGGCAGTGCGACCCTCAAGCGGGTGCTGGCGCTGGTGTTGGTGGTTGCCGGCGGGAAAATGTTGCTGACCTGAGCGTTTTTCGCCAACCTCCAAAAGGTGGGCGCGCCGGGCTACCGCACAGGGCTACGATGAAAACTTCGTTCGCTTGTGGGATTACTGCTTGTGGGACTGCTGCATGATCCGCGTTGCGGTGATCGGCGCCGGCGTTGCTGGCCTTGCTTGTGCGTCGCGGCTTGCGGATGCCGGTTTTCGCGTCGACGTCTTTGAGCAATGCCATGCTACCGGCGGTCGGCTGGCGATCTGTCGCGATCACGGTACCGGTTTCGATCTGGGCGCCCAGTACTTCACCGCTCGTGATCCGCGGTTTATCGCGCAGGTGCTGGCCTGGCAGCAGGCCGGCGCCGTCGCCCGCTGGGATATCTCGCTCAGTGTGGTCGATGCGCAAGGCAAAATCCTGGCATCACCGGACGACACGCCGCGCTGGGTCGGTATGCCGTCGATGGCAGCGATCTCCCATCAGATGCTCGGTCGGCACGTTGTTTTGTGCACGCAAACGCAAATCACCGCCGTCGCCCGGCACGATTCGTGCTGGACGCTGTACGCGGGCAACAATCTTTCCTTTACAGATTTCCACGCATTGGTGGTTGCCATACCGGCGCCGCAGGCCGAGCTTTTCGTGAGCGCGTCGCCGACACTGATGGCAGCGGTGCGCGCGGTGTCGATGGAGCCGTGCTGGACTGTAGCAATCGGCTACGACAGCCCTACCGGCATTGTCGTTGACGCCGCCTTTGGGCGCGGCCAGCCGGTGAGCTGGCTGGCACGCAACAGCAGCAAGCCGGGTCGGCCGTTGCTGCCGGAGACTTGGGTGTTGCAGGCAGCGCCTGGCTGGTCGGAAGAACACCTGGAAGCACCCGCCGATGCAGTGGCCAGGCACCTGCAGCGCTGGTTTGCAGGCGTTGTGGCTGTGCACGCGCCTGAACCGGCGTGGCTGCATGCATATCGCTGGCGCCACGCGCGCACCGGTCACGCCGTGCTCGATGCCCATCACTTCGACGAGCGTTTGCAGTTGGGCATCTGTGGCGACTGGTGCAACGGTGGTCGCGTCGAGGGGGCCTGGCTGTCGGGGCAATCACTGGCCGATACCCTGCTCGCCGCGCACCGGCTGTAGATGTGATAACGGCGGGCGTCGATGCCCTGCGGGCCTGTTATTCTTTCCAACCCCGAGCTGTTCGGAAAATTGTCCCGAGTGACGCATGTCCAGCACCATTGATTTCGTTCGTGATCACCTGGCGCACGAGAACGATCCGCCTGTGTTGACGTTGGCGCAGCGCGACGACTTTGTCCGGCGCATCAAGGCGCAACTCAAGGCCCAGGACGCCGTGCTGGTTGCGCATTACTACACCGACCACGAGGTGCAGGCGCTGGCTGAGGCCACGGGCGGTTGCGTCTCGGATTCGCTGGAAATGGCGCGTTTCGGGCACGAGCATCCAGCTAAAACGCTGGTCGTGGCCGGGGTCAAATTTATGGGCGAGACGGCAAAAATCCTGGCGCCGGACAAACGCGTGCTGATGCCAACCCTGGAAGCGACCTGCTCGCTCGATCTGGGCTGTCCGATTGATCGCTTCAGCGAATTCTGTGATCGCCACCCGGATCGCACTGTCGTTGTTTACGCCAACACCTCGGCGGCGGTGAAGGCGCGCGCCGACTGGGTTGTCACCTCATCAATTGCCGTCAGTCTCGTTGCGCACCTTGACGAGCGCGGCGAGAAAATCATCTGGGCACCGGACAAACACCTGGGCGATTACGTGCAGAAACAAACCGGCGCCGACATGCTGATCTGGGACGCCGCCTGCATTGTTCACGAGGAATTCAAGGCCCGGCAGCTTGAGGACATGAAAGCTGTCTACCCGGATGCGGCAGTACTCGTGCACCCGGAATCGCCAGCGGCGGTAATCGCGCTTGCCGATGTTGTCGGTTCCACGTCGCAGTTGATTCGTGCCGCGCAGAGCCTGCCCAACCAACGTTTCATCGTCGCCACCGACAAGGGCATCTTCTACAAGATGCAGCAGTTGTGTCCGCAGAAGGAATTCATCGAGGCGCCGACGGCGGGCACTGGCGCCACCTGCCGTTCCTGCGCACATTGTCCGTGGATGGCGATGAACGGGCTGGAGGCGCTGTGCCGGGTGCTGGAAGACAGCAGCTATGCTGCACAAAACGAAATTCATGTGGAACCTTCGCTCGGTGCGAAAGCGGCGGTGCCGCTGCAACGCATGCTGGCTTTCGGTCGGGAACGTGCTGCGCGAGACCGGTGACCCTGCGCGCCGATTCTGCGTGCGTGTCAGCGAAACGCGCGATAGCAAATATTGCTCAGCTTGATGCGAGTTTCGTCCAGTTCCTGCTGCGGCAGGCTGTCTTCAGTGACGGCCGGCACGGCAGACTCAGGGCTTGAAGTCGTGGCGGGTTTCTTTTATCTCGCGCAGGCGGTTGTGCAGGGGCGCGGCATGGGCGAAATCATTGCCGGCCTTGCGGATGCCGAATTCCAGTTGCTCCTGCGCCTGGTCTGCCTGATTGATGAGGAACAGGTATTCGGCGCGGGCGGCATGTACACCGACGACGTCGCCGGTATCGCCGCGTGCACGCGCCAGTAAGTGCCAGACCTGTGGGTCATTGCGGCGCAAAAGAGCTTGCCGTTCCAGCAGCGCCACAGCCTTGGCGGCATGTTGCTCGCGGATTTGTGCCTGCGCTGCGGTCATGGCCAGTGGATAGTTGTCGGGTGCCAGTGCGAGCCCGGCAGTCAACAGGTTCTCGGCCTCCTGGCTGCGATCAGCGGCGAGCAGGATTTCACCTTCGGCAACGAGATATGCGATCCGTTCCGGCGCTTCGCTGCGCAACGGCGCTAGCGTCGTCAGGGCGTCGTCGTACCGGGTGGCGCGCAGCAGCGCCAAAGCGAGACCGTAGCGTAGCGGTGCCTGCCGGGCAGGCGGTGCCTGCTTCAGCGCATCGGCAAAGGTCGCCGCTGCGGTGTTGCCATCACGGGCAAACGCCACTTGCAGGCGGATGCGCGCAAGTTGGAAGTCCATACTGTTTTTGGCGGTGACCGGCTTTGGCAGTTGTCGGGTCCGGTTACGCGAATCGCTGATCCGTGATTCGGTGATCGGGTGGGTACGCAGATATTCCGGATAGCGATCAGCATCGACGGGGGTGGCGCGCAGCAGCGTTTCGAAGAATGTCGGCATTGCTGCCGGATCGAAACCGGCGCGGGCCAGCGTTTGCATGCCGATCCGGTCTGCTTCGCGCTCGTGCTCGCGGCTGTAGGCGAGTTGGTTTTGCTGCAATCCGGCCTGCGTGCCGAGAATTGCTGCCGTCCCGATATCGCCGCCCACGGTGGCGGCGATGAGGATGCTGGCGAGAATTGCCGTGAGTGTCAGTGGTTGCTGTCGGCGCTGCTGGTCGAGGCCGCGTGCGTAATGCCGCTGCGAAAGGTGCGCGAGCTCGTGCGCCATCACCGAGGCGACTTCGCCCTCGTTGCCGGCGCCCAGCAGCAGGCCGGCGTTGATGCCCATAATGCCACCGGGCACGGCGAAGGCGTTGATTTCGGCGCTGTTGAGCATTACCAGCGATAGCCGCGGTTCGGTCAGGTCGCTGTGCGAGGCGAGGCGATAGGCCAGGTGCTCGACGTAATCGGTTACCAGTGGATCGTAGTAAAGGTTGGTGCGGGCGCGCAGTTCGCGCAGCCAGGCAGTGCCGAGCCGCCGCTCCATCTCCGGCGAGATGACGCCAGCGCCAGCGTCGCCAAGTGCTGGCAGTTCGGTATCGGCGAGAATCGGAAACGGCAGCCATGCCAACAGCAGGACTGCCAGGCAGGTAGCGATGAACCGGGGAAAAGGCAATGTTGTCAGCGGCAAGATCGTTCGCTTCGCGGTTGGTTATGCTGTGCGTTCCAGTAGACCGCGCAGCCTCCTGATCGTGCCATGACCGATACCGATACCGGCAGCAACGCGGCACCGCCAGCGCGCATTGACGAACGGCTCGATTGTACCGGGCTGCGTTGCCCGTTGCCGTTGTTGCGCACCAAGCAGTTGCTGCACCGGATGGCACCTGGCGCTGTTCTGGAAGTGGTGGCTACCGATGTTGGTACGCAGCGCGATATCCCGGCTTTTCTGCGGCAGTCCCCGCATCGGTTGCTCGGCAGAGTCGAGTCTGCCGGGCGGTATCTGTTCTGGATCGAGCGAGGCGTCATCCTGCCGTAGGAACAGACCGTGCCTGCGTATGGCCGCATGGTGCTCATTTGCAACAGGCGGTCAGGGCAGTGTTTTTGCAGCGCTGAGCACCTCGTCGACATGCCCGTCGACTTTTACGGCCCGCCACACTTTGCGCAGATCCCCGTTCTTATCGATCAGAAAGGTGCTGCGCTCGATGCCCTTCACTTGCTTGCCATACATGTTTTTCATTTTGATGACGTCGAACAGGCGACACAACGCCTCGCTGTCGTCGCTGATCAGTTCGAATGGCAGGTTGTATTTGCACTTGAATTTTTCGTGCGATTGCAGCGAGTCGCGCGAAACACCGAACACGAGTGTTTGCGCCGCCTTGAACTGGTCATAGCGGTTTCCGAACGCCTGACTTTCGAGCGTGCAGCCCGGGGTGTCATCCTTGGGGTAGAAATAGATCACCACATTCCAGCCGCGCAGGGCTGCAAACGAGATGTCCTTGCCGCTGGTCGCGGTGGCGGTGAAATCAGGAACACGTTGATTGATGAGGATGGTCATGCCCGGACTCCTGGTCTGTTTCAGTAGATAGTGTCAGCCGCGCACGGCCTCGAACGAGACATCGAGGTTGCGCGCGTCGCAGTGATCGAGAAATGCTTCGCGCAGCGCCGCAACCTGCACGGTCGAGGGAATGTTCACCGTCATTGTCAGGCCGAACATTTGCGAGCCGGTGTGCGGCGCGGCGTAGGTATCGGTATCCAGCGCCTCGATGTTGAGATGGCGACTGGAGAAAAAGTTCGCCAGCTCGTGAACGAGGCCCGGCTGGTCGAGTGCGGTGACCTCAATGCGGTAGGGGCGGGCGGCCGGTTGCGGGGCTTTCGGCCGGGTGCGCTTGCTGAGCAGCATCAGGTCAAGCTGCTTGCCGAGCTGCGGTGCCGCGCGCTCCATGGCGGCGATGGCGGCATCTTTCCCGGTTACCAGCATCAGGACGGCGAATTCGCCGCCGAGCACCGTCATGCGACTGTCCTCGATGTTGCAGCCGCTGGCTGCTGCGGCCTTCGCCAGCTGGTCAACGATGCCGGGGCGGTCGGTGCCCAGCGCGGAAAGCACAAGATATTCGGTCGTCATTGCGGATCTCCTGCCTGGTGGCGGCGCCGGCGGTGACGGCCGCCGCACCGGAGGGAAGCCGAGTGTGGTTGGGGCGGCGGGCTCCCGCAAGAGGCTGCGCATACTGGCAGGCCTGTGTGCTGGCTGCGAACAGGGCACGAACGCTATCGAAATCCCCGGGCTGTCGCCGTACCATGACGGCCTTTCCCGGCCAGCGCCGGCAAGCCACCGGATTTGTGCGGAGATTTCATGATCAGGGGCAGCATCGTTGCTCTCGTCACCCCCATGCAGGACAACGGCGACATCGATCGCGATGCGCTGGCGAATCTTGTCGACTGGCACATTGCCAGCGGTACCGATGCGATTGTCGCGGTAGGCACGACCGGCGAATCGGCAACACTCGATCTCAACGAGCATGTCGGTGTGATGAAATTTATCGTCGAGCGGGTGAAGAAGCGTGTGCCTGTCATCGGCGGCACCGGCGCGAATGCGACACAGGAAGCGATCGAGTTGACCCGGGCGGCGAAGGATGTCGGTTGTGATGCGGCGCTACTGGTTACACCGTACTACAACAAGCCGACGCAGGAAGGGCTGCTACTGCATCATCAGGCCATTGCTGCCGCTGTTGCGTTGCCGCAGATTCTTTACAATGTGCCGGGGCGCACTGCTTGTGACATGAAGCCGGAAACCGCGATTCGCCTGTCTGCCGTGCCGAATATCATCGGCATCAAGGAAGCAACCGGGGAGTTGGCGCGGGCGCAGGAAATTCTGGCGCGTGCACGTGATGGGTTTGCGGTATATGCCGGCGATGATGCTTGCGCAGTTGAACTGATGTTGGCAGGCGGGCACGGCAATATCTCCGTGACCGCCAATGTGGCGCCAGCCCAAATGCATTCGCTCTGTATGGCGGCGTTGCGCGGTGACGCAGCGATGGCACGTGCGCTCAATGGCAAGCTTGCGGAACTGCACCAGATATTATTTGTCGAATCGAATCCGATTCCCGTGAAATGGGCGCTGCACCTGATGGGGCGCATCGGCACTGGCATTCGTCTGCCGCTGACCGTACTCTCCGTAGCGCATCGCGCGCCGCTGTATGATGCGCTCGCCCGCGCCGGACTGGTGAAATCCTGATGCGTATCGCGCCAATTTTTATTGCTGTACTCGTCGGAACACTGGTCCTTCCCGGCTGCGGCTCTCACGGAATATTCCGTGATCGTGGCCATGACTATCTGCAGGCTCAGGTCGGCAAGCCATTGGCCTACCCGGATGGTTTAAGGCCGCTGCCTGCGCAGGAACTGTATCCCATACCGAATATCGAGCAGCGGCGTACCCTTGCTCCCGGCGAGAAGCCTGGCACCGAGATACCCGTGCCACCGCAGGTGGTAACGCTGGTGGCCGATGCGCCTGCCGCGGCTGTGGAAGGCGATGCTGTCGGCAAACATGTGCCGGAGTCGAAAGTGGTCTTGACCAGTGACGGCAATGGTTATCCGGTGCTGATGCTTGATCTCGATTTCGATTGGGCCTGGCAGGTGGTTGGCGACGCGTTGCGATCACTTGCTACCGTCAAGATCGATGATCTCGATCGCGGCCGCGCAGTCTATTATGTGGTCGTTGATGGCAAGCGCAACGGTGCGGGCGATCCTTGGCAGTTGAAGCTGAACTACACGGCCAACGGCATCCAGGTTGCGTTGCAGGTCGATGAGAACGCCATGGCGTCGCAGGAGCTTTCGGCACCGCTGATGCAGCAACTGAAGGATGGCATCGTCAAGTGAGTGGTTTGCGGTTCGCTTCGCTCGGTAGTGGCAGTCGTGGCAACGCGACACTGGTCGAGACGGGCGATACGCGGGTGCTGATCGATAATGGTTTCAGCGTGCGTGAGACCGTTCGCCGTTTGGGGCAGCTTGCAGTCGAGCCCGACTCGATCACGGCCATTCTGGTCACGCACGAGCACAGCGACCACGTTAATGGCGTTGCATCATTGGCGAGTCGTTTTGACATTCCGGTTTTCCTGTCGGCAGGCACGCAGCGCGCCATGGCCGGTCGCGGCTGCTTTGATGGCTTGAAGATCGATTGCCATCGTGTACTGCGCGGTATTGGTTTTTCGATCGGGCAGCTCGGTATCCTGCCGGTGCGTGTCCCGCACGATGCTCAGGAGCCCTGCCAGTACGTATTCGAGGCGGGTACTGTCCGGCTTGGCGTTTTGACCGACATTGGCAGTCTGACGCCGCAGGTGGTTGCGGCGTATGCACATTGCGATGCGCTGTTGCTGGAGTGCAATCATGACGCACAGCTGCTGGCGGCGGGATCGTACCCGGCCTCGCTCAAAGCCAGAGTAGGCGGCGATTTTGGGCATTTGAGCAATGCGCAGGCTGCGCAATTGCTGATGCAGGTTGATCGCAGCCGGTTGAAGACGCTGGTGCTCGGCCATCTGAGCGAGAAAAACAATCTTGAGCATCTGGCTCGTCGTGCTGCCGCACAAGCGATCGGCTGGCAGGAGCAAGGCATCGTGGTGGCGAGCCAGGCCGGCGGGCATGGCTGGCTGCCGGTCATTACCGGAGCGCCCCGCAGGGCAGGCGAAAGTGGAGCATGACGATGGAAAAGCGTGAGCAACTCTACACAGGCAAGGCCAAGAGCGTGTTCGCCACCGATGATCCGGCGCACGTCATCATGGTGTATCGCAACGATACGTCGGCTTTCGATGGCAAGAAGCTTGCGCAGCTGGACCGTAAGGGGATGGTAAACAATAAATTCAATGCCTTCATCATGCAGAAACTGCAACAAGCAGGCATCCCGACTCATTTCGAGCGACTACTGTCTGATAACGAGTCGGTGGTGAAAAAGCTCGACATGATTCCGCTGGAGTGTGTGGTGCGCAACTTTACTGCGGGTTCTTTGGTGCGGCGTTATGGTTTGGAGGAGGGTGTGGCCGTCAACCCGCCAACATTCGAACTGTTTCTGAAGAGCGACAAGCTCGGCGACCCGATGGTCAATGATTCGCACGCGCTGGCGTTTGGTTGGGCGACAACGGCGCAGCTTGCGCTGATGAAGGAGCTCACCTACCGGGTGAACGACACCCTGAAAAAACTGTTTGACGATGCGGGCATGTTGCTGGTCGATTACAAGCTGGAGTTCGGGACTTTTGGCGGCCAGCTGATGCTGGGTGATGAGTTCTCGCCGGACGGTTGCCGCATTTGGGACAAGGCGACCCGCAAGAAGCTGGACAAGGATCGCTTCCGCCAGGATCTTGGTGATGTCATTGAGGCATACGAGGAAGTCGGGCGGCGTCTGGGTGTCGTATTTGACTGAGTACCCCCGGCACGGCTTCAATAGAAACGTTCGTTATCTCCCCCGTAAGACAATCAGGAGCTTTCCCATGCGCAAGACCATGACCCGTGCTGTCGTTCTCGCCCTGATGGCCACACTGCTCAGCGGCTGTTTCCTCACCAAGCTGGTGACGGTGCCAATGCGCGTGGTCGGTTCTGCTGTTTCCCTGACGGGTGCCCTGGTATCCATCGTGCCGGTCGTCGGCAACACGGCGGATGCAGCGCTTGAGAAGGTTGACGCAACCATCGACACCACGGCCGACACAGTTGATGAGGTTCCGCTGTAAGGGCGCGCCGCCTGATCCCCGGCGGGGGCTGCCAGCAGCGGTTCTTGCTTTGCCGGCACCGCGCTTCACCTTCCCGACCGATTGCCGGGGGGGGTACTTTGCTTTAAAACTGCTGTACCGTTACACCCATAACAACAAAATGTGAACCACCCATGCACGTGACTTCCATGCACGTGACTGCCGCCCACATGACTGCCATGCGATTGTGCAGGGCAGCGGCCGTAGCCCTTGCGCTCCTGCTGGCTTGCGGTATTGCGCAGGCTAGGACCCTTGAGCAGGTACCTGCGTACCTCAAGAAAGAAGGTAACTTTGTGGCCTACCCGGCGTTCGCTGGGGGGTGGCTAGGCATTTTTGTCGGTAGTGTCATCGCCTTGCCGGCGGCGCTCATCGCTGCGCCGATTGGCTGGGCCGCGGGTGACCCACTGGGTTATGCGATGATCCCTTTGTCGGTGTTTGCTACGGGTGGCGGTGAGATTGGCTACAACATTGGCGGGGCGATCCCTTGGGTTCTGAAAAATGGGTTTTACGATGCACCCATGCAGGGTATTGCCAGAATCAAGGGTGAGCCGCCAAGCGGACTCGTTGCCCAGGTTGAGCCGCCACCTGTAACCAGCGGTGACCCCCAGTACCTGGACTCGACACCCAGCGATGCGCGAATTCCTGTGGTGTTGTCGCGGCAGTCATCTGCAGCTCTGCCGCCACCTAAAGAACCCAACTCATTGATGCTCAGGCGGCAATTGTCGCCGTTCAAGCCGCCGGTCAAGCCGGTGCCCCGGGCCCCGGCTGCATCTGTGATGCCCGCCGCTGGAGTCTCGACCTCCACTGCCGCTGCCGCTGCCGCGCCAGAGCCGGCTCCGGAGCCGCCACTCCCACCTGTTCAGGCTCAGGCTCAGGCGTCTCTTCCTCAAGCCGCGCCAGCTGAGGCCAAGATCGGTTCAACGGTTGAGCCGCCGTCATCCACCGCAAGGCCGCCCGAGCCTGATGCTGAACGGCCGTCGCTCAAGAGCAAGAAAAAGAGAAAATTTTCCGAGCGGTTCCGATTTTGAGTCGCCGCCGTGTGCGTCGGGTTACAAGAAACTTACAGAACCGTCGGCAGGCTGCTGGGCATGATGCGGCCCCGTTGCCTGTGCAGGGAGAATCTGTGATGCGCGTCGTTGCGCTCTCCATACTGGTCTTTGTCGCGGGCTTGACCCTGGCGGCACCTGCCCGAGCTGAACTGTATCTGGGGCTGGCTGTCGAGTCCGGCCTGTTTGGGGTGAACGTCGAGCTCGCTGGCCCGGCAGGCAGCGTTTATGCGGTGCTTGGCTCATATCAGGGCAACACCGGTTACGAGTTTGAGAACGCAACGGGTTTTATTGGCCTGCGTCGTTTTCAGGACGGCAAGTTCAACGAAGACGGTTATTTTGGCGGCGCTTTTGTCGGCGATATCGGCGGTGGCACGGACTACAATCGTTTTGGTTTGGGTGGCGAACTTGGGTACCAGTGGCTGACCAGTCACCTGCGGATGACTCTCCAGGCTGGAATGGCCCTGATGGGCGACGGGTCTGGCAAAGGGGCTCCCGAGACCGGTGACATTGAACCCGCTGTCCTGCTGGGCGCCAGCATCAGCATGCGTTTCTGAATTCTTCCTGCAGCGTCTTTGCTTGTCCCCTTGCCTGCAAGGGAGTCTGTTCGCTCCGATCTCCTTTCTGTGCACAATATTAGGCGCGCTTTCGGCACGCCTGTCATTCCTGCTGCAACTCGCTGATTTTCCTTGCATATGCCATAACGCATTGAATTTAATGACATTTAAATAGCTCAAAAAGTGAGCACTCCGTAAAAGCGCTACGCTGCTCTGGTATCAAGAGCTGTTCCCGACAAATGCTCAACAGAGTTATACACAGAATCTGTGGGTAACTGTGGCGCTGATCAGTCGCCTGATGTTTTGCGTTGCTTTGAGGCATTTTTCGCGCACAGAACTGCCGGAAAGCATCGTTCCTTCCGGGGATCGGCCAACCTGAGGAGTCCAGCCGAGTATGACTGCCAAGCCCGACGACATCGTGGATCTTACCGAGGCCAACTTTGCTGACATCGTTGGCCGCTCCCGCCAGCTTCCGGTGCTGGTTGATTTTTGGGCCGATTGGTGTGCGCCGTGCAAACAGATCGCGCCCGTACTCGAAAAGTTGGCAAATGAGCACAAGGGTCGTTTCGTGCTTGCCAAGGTCAATGCTGACCGCGAGCCCTTGATCACACAGCAATTCGGGGTGCGGGGTTTGCCTACCCTGAAGCTGGTGTCTCAAGGGCAGCTGGCGGGCGAGCTGGTGGGTGCCCAGCCGGAAGCGGCGATTCGCAAGTTGCTTGAGCCTTTTCTGGGCGCTAATGCAGCGGCTCCTGCCGCTCCGGTGGAAGAGGTGAGCTTTCACGCGCAGGTTCTTGCCATATTGCAGGCCGGCCGGTTCGAGGATGCGATAGCGGCATTGCACGAGCAGTTGCGAATCGACAAGGACGACCACAAGTCGCGCACCTTGCTGGCCGAGGTGTTGTTGCAGGCCGGCCGGATCGACGACGCTCAGGCGGTGCTCGATGCGATCCCGGCGACAGTTGCCGAGCTGCAACGGCCGCGCGCACTGACAGCCTTTGCGCGGCGCGTAACAGGTGTGCCCGGCCTGCACGAGCTCGAAGCGGTGATCAGTGCTGCCGCCACGACCGGGACGCGTTATCACTATGCCTTGCGGTTGGTGACGGCCGGCCGGATTGAGGAAGGGCTCGAACTGTTGCTCGATATCCTGCGCACGGATCGTCAGTTTGGTGAGGATGCGGCCCGCCTGGCGATGCTGGAAATATTTGAGATGCTGGGCCGCGAGGATCCACTGACGGGCCGGTATCGTCGTCGTTTGGCTGCGATCCTGCATTGAGGTCAGCACGCAGGCGGCGGATGGCAGTGACGCATATTTTTAGTGCATAAAAATGAGAGGCCGCACCACGATAATGCGCGTTGTGATCGGCATGGCCGTGTAACGCTTTAATTTCCGCCAATGATAACTGGCCCGGATTGTGCATGCACCGGAAGCGTGCGCCAGCCTCGTCGCGGTGCGCTTTTTGTCCGGCGTGCCTGTCGGCCCTATTTCCGAGCAGCAATACTTTTAAGGAGCAAGCCCTATGAAAATGGTCACGGCCATTATCAAGCCGTTCAAGGTAGACGACGTGCGCGATGCGTTGTCGCAACTGGGTATCCAAGGTATGACCGTTACCGAAGTCAAGGGCTTCGGGCGGCAGAAAGGGCATACCGAACTGTATCGCGGCGCAGAATACGTCGTCGATTTTGTTCCGAAGGCCAAGCTTGAGGTTGCCGTTCGTGACGACCAGCTTGAGGCGGCGCTTGAAGCAATTCTCGGTGCGGCGAACAGCGGCAAGATAGGTGACGGCAAAATTTTTGTCACGGCACTTGAGCAAGTTATCCGCATTCGTACCAACGAAAGCGGCAATGACGCGCTTTGAGGGATCATGCCATGAAGAAATTTCTTGCCTGTCTGCTTGCTGTGTTGCCGGTCGGTGCGTTTGCTGCTGACAGCATTGACGCTGGCGCCACCTCCTGGCTACTCACCGCCACCGCCCTGGTGCTGTTCATGACGTTGCCAGGCCTCGCGCTTTTCTACGGCGGGCTGGTGCGCAGCAAGAACGTGTTGTCGGTGCTGATGCAGTGTTTTGCGATTGCCTGTGTCGTTTCCCTGCTCTGGCTGGTCGTCGGCTACACCATGGCGTTTGGCGCTGGCGGCAACGGTTTTATCGGCGGGTTCGGCAATGTGATGTTCGCGCAGATTACCGAGCACACGCTGACGCCGACGCTGTCGGCCGGCGTACTCGTACCCGAATCCTTGTTCGCGATGTTTCAACTGACTTTCGCCATCATTACTCCGGCGCTGATCTGCGGTGCTTATGCCGAGCGCATGCGTTTCGGTGCGATGCTGCTGTTCAGTGCTGTCTGGTTGCTGGCGGTATACGCGCCGGTGACCCACTGGGTCTGGCATAGCGATGGCTGGCTGTTCAAGGATGGCTTGCTCGACTTTGCCGGCGGCACAGTGGTGCATATTACGGCAGGCGTTGCGTCGCTCGTCACGGCGCTGGTGCTCGGGCCACGCAAAGGTTTTCCGCAGCAGGCGATGACGCCGCACAATCTCACCATGGCCGCCACCGGGGCCGGCATGCTGTGGGTTGGCTGGTTCGGCTTCAATGCCGGCTCGGCACTTGCTGCCGACGGCAACGCAGCAATGGCGATGTTGGCGACGCATATCTCGGCGGCGGCGGGTGCCTTTGCGTGGATGGCGCTGGAATGGACTCGGCATGGCAAGCCGAGCGCGCTGGGGGTCATCACCGGCATGGTGGCAGGTCTTGGCACCATCACGCCGGCATCAGGTTACGTCGGCCCGGGCGGTGCGCTAGTTATCGGCCTGAGCGCCGGTGTCGTGTGCTTCTTTGCGACCATGGCGATCAAGCGCAAGTTGAAGATTGACGACTCGCTGGACGTGTTTCCAGTACACGGCGTCGGCGGCATCCTCGGTACTCTGCTGGCCGGCGTTTTTGCCTCCGATGCGCTGGGTGTGTTCAGCGGGCAGGGTTATGCGGCCGGTGTCACGATGAGTAGCCAGCTGGGCGTGCAGTTGCTCGGTATCGTCGCGGTTGCGGGTTACACGGCGGCGGTGACTTGGGGTCTGCTCAAGCTGATCGCCTTGGCCACGCCCTTGCGCGTCAGCGGTGACGAGGAGACCGAGGGTCTGGATCTGGTTATGCACGACGAACGGGGCTACGACATTCGTTGATCCCGGCCGGGCAGCCGCCCCCTCCAGACGGCGGGTCCGGCAGCGGCCCCGCCGTTTTGTTTTGTGGCAAATCGTTGGCCATTGACCGGAATTGGTCTGTGCCTGGACAAAAATGCTATTGCCAAGACCGGGAGGCATCAGTAGGTTTGTTCCTCGCTTGAGGGCCCGTTTGGAAACGCCGGGTGCTTCCGCGCAGAGCCTTCCCGGAGGCGATATTCAACTCATTTCAGGAGAGATTCCCATGGCCGCCAAATTCATGACTGATGCCTGGTTCAACGAAGTCGATGTTCTTATTGCTGCTGCTGGCGATCTAGAAGCCCCGCCGGCCCTGCACGACCTCGTACTGAATGTCACCGTCACCGGCACCAGCGAAGGCGACAAGAAGATGGCCATCGTCGGTGGCAAGTTTGAGCGCAATCACAAGGCTGGCGCGCCCACCACCATGATTCTGCCGGTGGATATCGCGCACCGCATTTTTGTCGACAACGACCAGTCGGCAGGCATGCAGGGCTTCATGAGTGGCCAGATCAAGATCGAGGGCGATATGAGCCGCCTGATGGTCATGAACACCGTGCAGCCGTCTGCCAAGCAGCGTGAGCTGCAGGGCAAGATCAAGGGCATCACTGCCTGAGCAAAGTTTGCGACTAGACCGCGAGATGAAAGGGTCCTTCAGGGCCCTTTTTTTCGTATCGACGCCAGCCTGCGCATCCTGAGACCGAGGCTGACCAAAGGGCCAAGTAAATTGATCGCCGCGGTCATTGGCGCCTACTGCCACGGCCGCCACTCTGTGGCAGCCCTGCGGACTGTGGTTCGCGGTGGTGTCGAATTACATTGAAACCGAATACTAGCGAAGGTGTGTCATGGCTGAATCAATTTCGCCGGCCCTTGTTGGCCGTGAATACCCGCCGATCGACGTCAAGTGGGAAGAGAAGGACGTACAACTTTATGCCGTCGCTGTCGGCGCGCGGCCCAAAACTGAACTCGAGTTTCTCTACGAGAACAAGGGCCCCAAAGTCCTGCCGACTTACTCGGTAATTCCGTCATTGAGCATCATGGGTGCTGCTATCGGCAACATTCAGGTCAACCTTGCCATGCTGTTGCACGGTGAGCAGAAGATTACCCTGCACCGTGCGCTGCCGCCGAAGTTCAGTGGTAAGGGCGTGGCGAAAATCACCGAAGTTTACGATAAAGGCAAGGCGGCAGTTGTTGGCGTCACCGGCACAGTAAGCGATGAGAATGGCCCGCTGGTCACTACGCACGCGACGTTGTTTATTCGCGGTGCCGGTGGTTTTGGCGGTGAGCGCGGTCCGTCCTCCGAAGAGACGACCGTGAAGATTCCTGAGCGTGCACCGGATCACGTCGTCGAACAGGCAACGCATGAAGAGCAGGGGGCGCTGTATCGTCTTACCGGCGATCGCAACCCGATTCACATCGATCCGCAATTTGCCATGTTTGGCGGCTATAAGGAGCCTTTCCTGCACGGCCTGTGCACCTATGGTTTTGTTGGCCGCGCCATCTTGCACTCGCTGTGCGGTAGTGATCCGGAGCGCTTTGTGTCGATGTCCGGTCGGTTCTCCGACCAGGTCTACCCGGGTGATACCATCGTTACCAAAATTTGGGATGAGGGTAAGGGCAAGGCAGTAGTTCAGGTCGAGACGCAGAAGGGCAATGTCGTTCTCAAGGACTGCCGCGTCGAATACAAGCCTGCGTAATTTATGAGTTTGCAACGAAAAACGCCGCGCATTGCGCGGCGTTTTTCGTTGGGTAATTGTCAGCAATCAATTTGTCATGGCCCAGTTCGTATCCGCTCAGGACGAGCAGCTGATTTCCATGTGTTTGCTCCAGTCAGGCGGCAGTGCAGCCAGACGTTCATGCTCTGGCCATTCGTCGAACGGTTGCTGGGCGATCTTGAGCAGCAAGTTTACCTCTGAATAATCGCCGTTATTGGCCTTGTCGATCGCTACCTGCAGCAACCAGTTGCGCAGCACGTACTTCGGGTTGACCCGCCTCATTCGTGCCGCGCGCTCCTGATCGACGCTGCCTTCGGCGACCAGACGTGCGCGGTAACGGGCAAGCCAGACGTCGAAACGTTCACGGTTGGTAATCTGGTCGCGGATGTTGTTGGCAGGCGTAGCGGTGTTGCCGGTGTCGGTGACGATATTGCAGAGCTGACGAAAGAAGTGCGGGTAATCAACCTTGCTTTCCTGCATGAGATCGAACAGTTCCTGCAACAGGCTCGGATCGCCGGGGTGTGATTCGCGCAAGCCAAGCTTGCCGTTCATAAGTCTTGAGAAAGTGTCGGTAAGGATGCCTTCGTAGCCCTGCAACAATTCAATCAGTTGCTCGCGTGGCACTAACGGCGAGAATGCCTGTGCGAGCGCGTGCAGATTCCACAGGCCGATCTGTGGCTGGCGGTGGAAGGCATAGCGGCCGGCATGATCCGAGTGGTTGCAGATGCGCTGTGCATCGTACTCATCGAAAAAGGCAAAAGGGCCATAGTCAAAGGTGACGCCGAGGATCGACATATTATCGGTGTTCATCACGCCGTGATTGAAGCCCGCAGCCTGCCAGTGCGCGATCATCCGTGCGGTGCGGGCGATGACGTCGCGCAGTAGCAGGGCATATCGGTCCGGGTTGCCTGCGTGCGCAGGAAAATGGTGGGTGATGACGTAGTCGGCCAATTGCGTCAGTGCGGCAGTTTGCTGCGAATAAAAAAGGTATTCGAAGTGACCGAAGCGGGTATGTGTTTCGCTCAACCGGATGAGGGTTGCGCCGCGCTCGGGGGACTCGCGCCAGACGGTATCGCTGCCGGTAACGAGGCAGAGCGCGCGTGTACTCGGAATGCCCAGGCCGTGCATGGCTTCAGAGCAGAGATATTCGCGGATCGACGAGCGCAGCACGGCACGACCGTCGGCGCCACGCGAGAAAGGCGTAGTGCCGGCGCCCTTGAGGTGGATGTCCCATTTTCGGCCATCAGTACTGCAGGTTGCGTTGCGTACTTCGCCCAGCAGCAGGCCGCGACCATCGCCGAGATCCGGGTTGTACACGCCGAACTGATGACCGGTGTATTTTTGTGCCAGGGGTGCGCTGCCGGGAAGCACGAGGTTTCCGGAGGCGAAGGCAGTAAAGTCAGGATCGTCTGCAACAGCAGGATCAAGGCCGAGCAGTTGCGCAGCCTCTGCGTTGAAACTCACCAGCCGGGGATCGCGCAGACCTTGTGGATCCACGCGCGCCCAAAGGCTTGGCGGCAGAGTGAGCCAGGTATTGTCGAAGACAAGTTCCTGCAAAGCGCGCATGGCCATCCCGGATGAATTGCCGAGTCGTAATATGCCATTACAGATGAGCAACGGGCTATTTTTGCCAAGGCTGCCGTCTTTGGAGCTGCAACAGTCGCCGTGCCTGAAGCAACAAGGCCCGCCGTGGGGCGGGCCTTGTTGTGCTTACGGAAGAGCCGCCCTTAAGAGTCTGCGGCGACCGCAGCCCGGCGGCGTGGCGGCGCCGTTCTTTTTGCCCGTGGCGGGTTGGTAAACTCCATGGCGCCGTCGTCGAGCGGGCCGTAGCGCAACGCGGCCAGGTCGATCGCATAGTTCTGATACAGCTTCCATGGCGCTTTGCTACCCTGCTTCGGAAACTTCGCGACGGCACGCTGAATGTAGCCGGAGCGCATGTCGAGAAACGGCGATTCGACTACCGACGGGTCGTTATTGCGCGGCGTGCACTGGCGCATTTTGAGTTTGTCCATGTGCTTGATCAGCCGGCAGACGTACTCGCTGGTGATGTCGGCCTTCAGCGTCCAGGAGGCGTTGGTATAGCCGAATACCATGGCGAGGTTGGGCAGATCGCGGAACATCAGACCCTTGTAGCCGATGGTGCGCGACAGATCGAATGGTTTGCCATCCACCACCAGCTTCATGCCACCCATCAACTGCAGATCGAGCCCGGTAGCAGTGACGATGATGTCGGCCTCAATCTCGTCGCCGGATTTCAGCTTGATGCCTTTTTCCGTGAACGTGTCGATGTGGTCGGTGACCACCGACGCCTTGCCATTGCGCAGCACCTTGAAAAAATCGCCGTTCGGCACGGCGCACATACGCTCATCCCACGGATTGTAGGTGGGGGTGAAGTGTTTCATGTCGAAATCCGGGCCGACCTGGCGCCGCACAAGCCCGAGCAGCAGGCGTCGGATGGGTTTTGGTTTTGCTTTCGCCAGGCGGAAGAAAAACAACTGCAGGCCGATATTGCGTGTGCGGCCCAGGCGGTAAACCAGCATGTCCGGCAGGTAACGGCGCATATTGTTGGAAATGGGATCCTCTTCCGGCACCGTGACCACATAGGTGGGCGAGCGCTGCAACATGGTGACGTGCGCGGCCTTGTCCGTCATTGCGGGCACAACGGTGACGGCGGTAGCACCGCTACCAATTACCACCACACGCTTGCCGGTGTAGTCGAGATTCTTGGGCCAATGCTGCGGGTGAATGATTTGACCCTTGAAGCGCTCTTTGCCAGCGAATTCCGGCGTGTAGCCAGCGTCGTAGTTGTAGTAGCCGGTACACATCTGCAGGAAGCTGCAGGTGAATTTCACCGTATCGCCGGTAGCAACGCGATGCGCCTCGACCGTCCAGAGTGCATCTTCGGTCGACCACGAAGCCCTCAGTATCTTGTGGCCGAAGCGGATCTTTTTGTCGATACCGCTTTCGCGCGCGGTATCGCAGACGTACTCGCGGATGGAGGTTCCGTCGGAGATCATTTTGGAACCGGTCCAGGGCCTGAAGTTGTAGCCGAGCGTGTACATGTCGGAATCGGAGCGGATGCCCGGGTAGCGGAAAAGATCCCAGGTGCCGCCGATGGCATCGCGGCCTTCGAGGATGGCGAAGGTTTTGCCGGGGCACTGATCCGTGAGGTGCCATGCGGCACCGATGCCGGAAAGCCCTGCACCAACAATCAGCACATCGAAGTGTTCAGTGGACATGAGGAGTACCTGGCCAAAGTTTGAAGGAGGTATCTTGCGGGCCCATGTTAGTAGGCAGGTTATTGCGGTGTGAGGTGCCGTGCGGCCATTCACCCGTCATTTTGGGCCACAAAGGAGACCGCTACGCGCTGGCGAGCACCGCCTGTCGGTTGGCTGTCGTGGTAGCGATTTGCCTGCCGCAGGCCCGAACGGGTGGGCGCTGGCGCCGGTTCCGCTGGCTGGCGACGCTGGGCTATGATGCCGCGCCCGTTTCAGCAACCGATCACAGGAGAGGACTCATGGCCCATCAACGCATCGAAGTTACCCAGGAATTCAACATGCCGGTGGAGCGTCTGTTCAATGCGCTGGCTGACCACGGCAACCTGTCGAAAGTATTCGGCATCCCGGTCAAGCGCATCAAGGACGGCCAGGGCGATGTCAATGGCGTCGGCTCGGTGCGCGCGCTGGGCTTTGCGCCGTTGGCGACGGAAGAAACGGTTGTCGCTGTCGAGCCGAACCTGTCCATCGACTACAAAGTGACGAAAAACGGTGGCCCGCTGAGCAACCACCACGGGCGACTCGATTTTGCGAAAACCAGCAGCGGCTCGCGTGTTACCTGGGTCATCACTTTCGATGCGCTCCCGGTGATCGGCACGCTCCTGAACAAGTTCCTGGGCAGCGCAATTTCGCGCGGGCTGCGCAAGCTCGGCTGAGTAGCATCTGGGGGGAAAAGTTAGAGTTTTTCCTCGATTCGCTGGCACAGCGTCTTCAGGATCTTCAGTCGCGCGTGGTACTTGTCGTTGGCTTCCACGAGGGTCCACGGCGCGACGTCGGTGCTGGTGCGGTCAATCATGTCGCAGACAGCGCGCTCGTATTGTGGCCACTGTTTGCGGTTGCGCCAGTCGTCGTCGGTGATCTTGAAGCGCTTGTAGCCGGTTTTTTCACGCGCCCTGAAACGCTGCAACTGCTCCTCCGGCGTGATCGCCAGCCAGTACTTGGCGATGATCACGCCGCTCATATCAAGCTGCTCCTCAAAATCGTTGATTTCCGCGTAGGCGCGCATCCAGTCTTCCTCGCGGCAAAATCCTTCTACGCGCTCGACCAGCACGCGACCGTAGTAACTGCGATCGAAGACGGTGAAATGCCCCTGCCGTGGCAGGTGCCGCCAGAATCGCCAGAGATACGGTTGCTCGCGTTCCTCCTCGGTCGGCGCAGCGACGGGAATGATGTGGTAGTAGCGTGCGTCGAGTGCCTGGGTGATACGACGAATCGCACCGCCTTTGCCAGCGGCATCCTGCCCTTCAAACACGCAAAGGCAACTGCGATTGTGGAACTTCGGGTGGCGTGACAGTGCGTTCAGTTCACCCTGCCACTTCTCGAGATCGCTCCCGTATTTTTTCTTGCTGACCTTCTTCGTGTAGTCGAGCGACTCAAGCACGTTCCGGCCGTCGATCGGTGCCAGCAACAGCGGTGCGGTGCTGGCAGCAGGCTTTGCTGCCTTCTTTTTTACAAGCGCGTCGTTGATGCCGGAGAGCAGCAGCTTACCGACCGTGAGACTGCGATAGCGGTGGTCGCTGCCCTCGACCACGATCCAGGGCGCCTCGCCGGTGCTGGTTTCGCGCAGTACGCGATCAGATACCTTGTAGAACTTTTCATACATCTCGAACGACTTCCAGTCGCTGTCAGTGACGCGCCAGCGCGTGTCCGGATCCTTCTGCAGTTGTTCCAGACGATTTTTCTGCGCTTTTTTCGACAGGTGAAACCAGAACTTGATCAGCAGAACGTTTTCCTGCGCGAGCATGCGCTCGAAATGGCGAATTTCCTCGATGAACTGTTCAAGTTCGGCCTTGTCGATCTTGCCCGCTGTTCGGCTGACGATTGGCCAGGTGTACCAGGAGCCGAAGAAAATCCCGACCCGGCCCTTCGGCGGCAGCGCGCGCCAGAAGCGCCACATGTGCGGGCGTTCTTTCTCCTCGTCGGTGCGCGAACCGAAGGCCCGGGTGCGGATGTGGCGCGGGTCCATCCATTCGTTGAGCAGGTTGACCGTCTCGCCCTTGCCGGCACCCTCGACGCCGGCAATCAACACCACCACCGCCCGCTGTTTCTTCTGCAGCAGGTCGTACTGGGCATCAAGCAGTGCCTCGCGCAACGCAGGCACCTCCTTGTCCCAAGTCTGTTTGTCGATCTTGTGGCCGAGCTCTGCGGATTCGAACATGTGCTGTCCTCCTTGCGAGGCTTTCATCCTAGTCTTGTCGGGCGCCCTGTCCATTGATGCCGACCGGTCCTACAATGCCGCCCCGCCTCGATGCCCTGTCCGGGCCCCTGCAAGGAGTCCCGCCATGACCACCACTGCGATACCGATCGCTTTCCCGGTGCTGCGTCTGAAGAAGAACGAGGAGCGCCGCCTGCGTGCCGGTCACCTCTGGGTGTTCAGCAACGAGATCGACATCGCCGCAACTCCGCTCAAGGGGCTGGTGCCCGGCGTGCAGGTGAACATTCAGGACAGTCGCGGCAAGCCGCTTGGCACCGCCTTTGCCAACCCGAACGCGCTGATTTGTGCGCGGCTTTATTCGCGTGATGCGGATCGCCAGTTCGATGAATCGCTGATCGTGCATCGCCTCAATGTCGCCTTGTCGCTGCGCCAAAAGATGTATGCCGAGCCGTACTATCGCCTTGTCTACGGCGACAGCGATGGTCTGTCGGGGCTGGTAGTGGACCGTTATGGCGAGATCCTCGTGGTGCAGATCGCTACTGCCGGCATGGAGTCGCTGCGTGATCAGGTGCTTGCCGCGCTGATTCGTGTCATCAAGCCGCAGGGCATCCTGATGCGCAACGACAGCGGTGTGCGTGCATTCGAGCAGTTGCCGGAAGAAATCGCCGTGGTGTACGGCGAAGTACCGGACATCGTCGAGCTCATCGAGAACGGTGTGCGTTTCGGTGCGCCGGTAAAGGAAGGTCAGAAGACAGGCTGGTTCTACGATCATCGCGACAACCGGGCACGGCTGATGGCGATGGCGAAAGACGCGCGTGTGCTCGACGTGTTCAGTTATGTCGGCGGCTGGGGTGTGCAGGCCGCCGTTGGCGGCGCGAAGGAAGTGCTGTGTGTTGACAGTTCCGCGCTGGCGTTGGCGCAGGTCGCCGGCAATGCCGGGCGCAATGGCGTCGCTGATCGTGTTAAAACGCGGCAGGGCGATGCCTTCGATGTGATGAAAACGCTGCATGACGAGGGCGAGCGTTTCGATATTGTCGTCATCGATCCGCCAGCCTTCATCAAGCGCCGCAAGGATCTCGATACCGGTACGGCGGCGTATCGCAAGCTCAATGACCTCGCCATCCGCCTGCTGGCTCGCGATGGTTATCTGGTTTCGGCTTCCTGCTCCATGCATCTTGAAAAGGCCGCGTTGCTTGACATCCTGCGCGCTTCCGGTCGTCACCTCGACCGCAACGTGCAAGTGCTTGCGCAGGGCGGCCAGGGCGCAGACCACCCGGTAATTCCGGCGATTCCGGAAACCGATTACCTCAAGGCATTTTTCGCGCGCGTGACGCCGACGCAGTAAAAGGCGCCGGAGACGGAAGTTTCCGCGCAGGCCTTCTTTCCACGCCAACAAGTTGTTGCCGCTTGATGACATAAGGGTGCGCCCTGACGTGGGCGGAACGTGGATACGTTGCGGAGAAACCGCAGACTTCGACCCTTTTATTGCACTGATGCGATTTCTTCAGCCGTCAGTTCGCGGTAGTCGCCGGGTTCAAGTGCGGGATCGAGCACGATGGCGCCGATGCGTTCCCGGTGCAGGCGGGTGACGCGATTATCGACCGATGCGAACATCCGTTTCACCTGATGGTGACGGCCTTCCTGCAGCACCAGCAGGCATTCGTTGCCGCCGAGCAGGGTGAGCTCCGCAGGCAGCGTCGGGCGCGTCTCGTTGTGCAGCATCACGCCTTGGCGGAATACTGCGATGAGCGCCGGATCAATATCGTGCTCGACAGTCACGCGATAGACCTTGTAGCAGCCGCGCCCCGGATGGGTGATGCGATGTGACCACTGGCCGTCGTCGGTAATGAGCACCAGGCCCGTGGTGTCGATGTCGAGGCGGCCGGCGATGTGCAGTTTTTCGACGTGCGGTTCGTCGAGCAGGTTGAGTACCGTTCGGTGCTCGCCGTCGGTAGTCGCACTGATCACGCCCTGCGGTTTGTGCAGCATGAAGTAGCGCGGGCCGGGATCGCCGATCGGTTCGCCATCAATCGTCACCTCGATGTCCGGCGTCACGTGATGCGCGACATCGCGCATCAGTTCGCCGCCGGCCCGGACGCGGCCGTCCTTGATCAGCGCCCGGCCTTCCTTGCGGGTGAGGCCGGCAGCATGGCTGACGATCTTGTCCAGTCTCACGCGCCGCTACCTTTGCTACCTGCGTCTTCATGGATGATGCGCGTTACCCGCTGCGGGAACGGAATTTCAATGCCGTTTGCATCGAGAGCCTCTTTGATCGCCTCGTTGATCTCGAAGGTCGCCTCCCAGTAATCGTCGCCCAGCACCCAGGGCCGCAGCACGAAATTGATTGCGCTATCGTCGAAACTCACGGCGCCGACCTGTGGTGCGGGTGTCTTGCGGACAAGCGGATGCTCGATGAGAGTTTTCAGTAGCAGGGCGCGGACGGTTTTCAGGTCGCTGCCATAGCTGACGCCGATGTTGAGTTCAAGACGGCGATCGTTGTTGGCAGTGTAATTGGTGATGACACCACTAGTGACCAGCGAGTTGGGCACGATCATCAGCTTGTTGTCGAGGCTGCGCAATTCGGTATAGAAAACAGAAATCTTTTCGACTGTTCCTTTGCTATTCGCGCATTCGACGAAGTCGCCGACGCGAAAGGGGCGGAAGGCGACCATCAGCACGCCGGAGGCGATGTTGGACAGGGAGTCCTTGAGGGCAAGGCCGATGGCGAGGCCGGCCGCACCCATGACGGCGAGCATCGACGCGGTGGGAATGCCCAGTGCGTTGAGTGCAGCAAGGAGGTTGACGACCAGCAGAACGGCATTGGCGAGGTTCTGCAAAAAGCGCGCAACAGTCGTTTCGACATCGCGGCGCTGCATCAGGCGGCCGAGCGCGTTGACCAGGCGGTTGGTGATCCAGCGGCCGATGACGAAGATGGCGATGGCCGCGACGATCCGCGTGCTCCAGTGCACGAGATCCTGCTCGATGACTGCGTACAGGGTTTCCAGGGTCATGCCGGCTTTCCGGGTATGCCGCCCTGCGGGGCGGGCTTGGTGTCAGGTTGCACGGGAAGCGCCGCAATATACAGGCGTCACGCCGCCGGCGGCTATAATCGCCGGTCCCGACGCTGCGTGGTGATGCATGAACGACGATTCCGGCGCTCGCCAGCAGCGCTTTGGGGGCATTGCGCGACTCTACGGTCAGGATGCGCTGGCGCGGCTGGCAGCAGTGCATGTCTGTGTGGTCGGCATCGGCGGTGTCGGTTCCTGGGCTGCCGAGGCGCTGGCGCGTTCCGGCGTCGGCAGGATTACGCTCATCGACCTTGACGACATCTGCGTGACCAATACCAACCGGCAGATCCACGCGCTGGATGGCAATTTCGGCCGCCCGAAAGTGCAGGTAATGGCCGAACGTCTTATCGCGATCAACCCGGCGTGCGTGGTGCATTCAATCGAGGAATTCGTCTCGCGCGACAATCTGCGCACGCTGGTGACGCGCGAGCTGGATTTCGTCATCGACGCGATCGACGTTGCCGGTACCAAGGCCGCGCTCATCTACCACTGCAAGCGGGAGAAAATTCCGGTTATCACCACCGGTGCGGCCGGCGGACAGGTTGATCCGACCCAGGTGCGTGTGGTTGATCTGAACCGTACTGAAAACGATCCGCTGGCGGCGAAAGTGCGCTCGATTTTACGCCGCCACTACGGCTGGTCGCGCAATCCGCAACGTCACTATTCGGTGCCTTGTGTGTATTCGCTGGAACAGCTGCGTTACCCGACCGCAGCGGGTGGTGTGTCCTGCGAAAAATCCTGGGCAGACGGCGCGAAGCGCCTCGACTGCGACAGCGGCTTCGGGGCCTGTATGACGGTGACGGCGACCTTCGCTCTGGTTGCCGTATCCCGCGTACTGGAGCGTCTTGCCGCATTGCCGAAACCTGCAACCGGAAGTTCCTGAGGTGGCGCTGCTCTGGGAAAAGCGTGCTGGTGGCGTGTGTTACCAGGTGCGCACAGCCGGCAACACGGTTCGCCTCTACACCAACGGCGTGCTGCACACACAATACAACCCGACTCGCCTGCTCACCGGCAGTGTCTGGGATTTGTTGCTGCTGGGCGCGCTGTTCGTGCCGCGCGAGCGCATGCGTCGGGTGTTGCTGCTGGGTGTGGGCGGCGGTGCGATCATTCATCAGTTGCGGCAGGTTTTTCCTGCCGTGCAGGTCACCGGCATTGAGCTGAACCCGGTGCATATCGCCATCGCCCGCCGGTTTTTCGGCGTGCGGGGTACGCAGGTGGAGATGGTCTGTGAAAACGCCATTACCTGGTTGACGATGTATGACGGCGAGCCCTTCGATCTGATCATTGACGACCTGTTCGGCGAGCGCGACGGCGTACCTTGTCGCGCGGTAGCCGCAGATGCCGACTGGTTCGACCTGCTCGCCACGCACTTGGCAGCAGACGGCGTGCTGGTGACCAATTTCGCCGACCGGCGGGAAGTGCGTGCCTGCGCCTGGCAGCACAGCAGGGGTTTGCGGCGGCGGTTCCCGGCTGCCATTTCGTTGGCTACACCCCATTGCGAGAATCGGGTGGTCGCGTTCCTGCCGCGTCTGCCGGACCCGGAGGTGTTGCGCGCGGCCCGGGCCGCCGACGCCCGTTTGCGCGGGCGGCAACTGTGCTTCAGTGCGCGCCGGTTGCGCTGAGATTTTTGCTTCGCGAATAATCAGGGTCTGTGCGTATGGGGCTGATCGCGTGCACCCCGTATGATGTCGCCCCGCGCGGCACGCCGCTGCCCTTATCCCCTTATCCCCTTAACCCAATCTGCCCGCGACAAAATAATAGCCACACAGGAGCCCGTGTACATGAGTCTTGAGCACGACTACGACAAACAACTCGCCGAACTTCGTCGCAAGATGGAAGAGATCGAGACCCGCAAGACCATGCACGTGAAGAAGCTTGAGGGCGTGCAGCGTTTCCAGGATCTGGTGGCAACGATGGTGCGCGATTACGGGCTTTCCGAGAGCGAATTATTCGTTGCCCGTGCCGAGGCCATCGTCGCCTGGGTAAAAGCCGCCGGCAAAGACAGCAGTGAGCCGCCGTTGTACTGGCAACAGTTGAAGGATTATTTCGCGGTCGTGATCGAGAAGGAGCAGAAACCGGCCAGACGCGGCGCGAAGAAGAAGGATGCAGTCAATCACCCGACGCTACCCACCGGGATTTACCGCAATCCCCTCAATGGCGAGAAAGTCGAGAAGAAGCGCCGCAACCCCAAACAACTCGACAACTGGGTCGCAGAGTTTGGCTTCACGGAAGTGCGTTCCTGGCTCAAGAAATAATAACCGATGCTTTATTCGCGTTCGGTCGGGCAACTGCCGCAGGCGTTGCAGCCGCTGCAGCCGGCCGTTTGCGCGCGCGCCGCATTACGAATACCGAGCAGGGCATTGCGTGCCACATAAAGCACGCTACCACCAACCAGCAGCGCAACAATCAGGATTTCAAATAGCTCTGCGTTGAGTGGATGGCCATTCATGGGTGTCTCCTCATGCGCCCAGAGCAAGCGCCGTGCGATAGGTGACGAACGCGGCAAGCCAGGCGAGCGCGGTGAGGTAAAGCACCGCGCCGCCAGTCATTGGCCACGAGTTTGTTTCGCGACGGATCACGGCGATGGTCGCGATGCACTGCGGTGCGAACACATACCAGGCCAGCAGTGCCAGTGCGGTCGCCAGCGACCAGTCGGCAGCAATCAGGCCGGTGAGCTGATCGGTTGCGGTGTTGTCTATCGCGCCGAGCGCGTAAACGGTGGCGAGTGCGCCAACAAACACTTCGCGGGCGGCAAGCCCCGGTACCAGCGCAATACATATTTGCCAATTGAAGCCCAGTGGCGCAAACAGTGGCAGCAACGCATTGCCGAGCCGGCCGGCGTAGCTGTACTCAATGGCCGGCCCGATGGCATTGGTCGGCGCTGCCGGGAAACTGGCGAGAAACCACAGGATGATGGTGAGCGGAAAAATGATGGTGCCGACGCGACGGATAAAGATGCCGGTGCGCTCGCCAAGGCCGATGATGATGTCGCGCGGATCCGGCAAGTGATATGACGGCAGTTCGAGCAGCAGCGAGTGCTCCTGGCGACTGTCCTTTTTGCCATGGCGCAGCAGGTTGATCAGCCAGGCGACAATCATTGCGCTGAGGATGGCGGCGAAATACAGCGCGAACAGCACCAGGCCCTGCAGATTGAACAGGCCGAACACGGTCTGTTTCGGGATGAAGGCGGCAATCAGCAGTGCATAGACCGGCAGCCGTGCCGAACAGGTCATCAGCGGTGCGAGGAGAATGGTGGCGAGGCGTTCGCGCGGGTCTTGAATCGAGCGTGTTGCCATGATGCCGGGCACAGCGCAGGCAAAACTCGACAGTAGCGGGATAAACGAGCGGCCGGTGAGCCCGGCGCTGGCCATAAAGCGGTCGAGCAGGAAGGCGGCGCGCGGCAGATACCCCGACTCCTCGAGGGCGAGGATGAACAGGAACAGAATCAGGATTTGTGGCAGGAACACGATCACGCCGCCGACGCCGGCGATGATGCCGTCGATCAGCAAGCTGCGCAGAATGCCGTCCGGCAAATGGTTGCCCAGGGTGGTACCGACCATGGCGACACCGGCGTCAATCAGATCCATGAACGGTGTGGCCCAGGCGTAAACGGCCTGGAACATCAGAAACATCGTCGCGGCCAGGATCAGCAGGCCCCACACCCGGTGCAGTGCCACGGCATCGAGGCGGTCATCGATCTCGGCGGTACGACGGGGAATCTCCACTGCGGTAGCGAGCAGCTTCGCGACTTCCGTGTGCATTTGACTGCGCGACAGCGGCAGTGCTGCGGGCGTGCGCGGTGGCTCAGTATCGAGCAGAGCCAGCAGTGACGCCACGCCGTCGCGGCGTACGGCAATGGTCTCGACTACCGGCACGCCGAGTTGCGCGGCGAGTTTGTCGCGATCAATGCGAATGCCGCGCCGCGCGGCGGCGTCCATCATGTTCAGCGCGACTACCATCGGCCGGCCGAGCTGGCGAATCTCCAGCGCAAAACGCAGGTGCAGGCGCAGGTTGGTGGCGTCGACCACGCAGACCAGCAAATCGGGCAGTGCCTCGCCGGCGAGGGTGCCGAGGCAGACATCGCGCGTTACTTGCTCGTCGGGGCTGACGCTGGTGAGGCTGTAGGTGCCGGGCAGATCGAGCAGGTAGACGCTGCGGCCACCGGGGGTGACCAATTGCCCGGCCTTGCGCTCAACGGTGACGCCGGCGTAGTTCGCCACTTTTTCGCGGCTGCCGGTGAGGCGGTTGAACAGTGCCGTCTTGCCACAGTTCGGGTTGCCGACGAGGGCGACATGCAGGTTGGGGATGGCGGCAGTCATGCGCCTGCCGTCGTCGTTGCCGCGACGAGGATACGGGCTGCTTCGCTGCGGCGCAGGGCAAAGCGGGTGAAGCCGACCTGCACCACCAGCGGATCGCCGCCGAACGGACCGAGGGCGATGATCCGCAAAGCCTCGCCGGAGACGAAGCCGAGGTCTTCCAGTCGCGCCGCGATGGCGTCGGCCGGGCCCCGGGCCTCGACGCGGGCCACCACGGCGGTGGCCCCCTGGGGCAGGGTGCAGAGCGGGCGGCAGAGCGCGGTGTCGGCGGGGCTGGTCATGGCGGTCATCAACAGGTCAATACGAGAATGATTATCATTATAGACTCTCGCAACATACGCAATGACCTTGATCAACGTTCAGCACCGTTGGTCGCTCGAGCGCTTCGGGGAGCACGACGGCCCGCTCAGGCATATAGAAAGCGTTCATGGTGCTCCATACGGGCAGCATGGAAGGGGCGGGCGGGCGATACCGGAGTGCCGCCTGCCTGCCCGGCAGGCAGACCATCGGCCCATCCATTGAGTGCGCGCAGCGCATCACCTAGGCTGGCGCCATGACTTTGATGGGCCGCACACGTCGGCAGAGACCGTTGGCTGTGAATCACCTTGCCGTTGCTGCCGTTGCGCCCCGGGGTTGGCGGTTGCCGCTCGTGGTCGTCTGCGTGTGGGCGTTGCTGATGTTCGCCGGATCGGCGCGTGCCACGCCGGTCGCGCTCAACGGTTCCTACGCCGGCTATATCAACTTTGTCACCACCGGCGGGACATTGCGCACGCAGGCAGACGGCGGCGACCCCTGCGCGGTCACCACCGGCCCGGTGGCGGCGACCCTCAGCGGTATCCCGGCCGGCTCGACCATCTCGCGCGCGTTCCTCTACTGGGGCGGTTCGGGCCTCACCAATGACACGACAGTGACCCTTGACGGCAGTGGTGTGACTGTCGCGCGCTCCTTCTCGGATTTTTACAGTCAGGGCAGCTTTAATAATCTGTCTTACTTCGGCAACGTTGCCGATGTCACCAATATTGTCAGCATCAAAGGCAATGGCAGCTATTCGTTCGATGGCCTGACGGTCACCAACACCAACGGCGGGGGGGCTGGCGAGACCTATTGCCAGTCTGCTGCCGTGGCCGCCGGCTGGGGCCTGTTTGTCATCTACGAAAATGCCACCACCGAGCCCTTGCGCGTCATCAACGTTTACGACGGCTTGCAGGCATTCCGGGGCAGCGACGTCACGCAGATGCCGGCAAATTTCAAAATTCCGGTGACGCCCGTTGATGGCAAGATGGCGATTCTGTCGCTGGAAGGAGATGTCGATAATTCGGGTGCTCTCAACGGTTTCAATGAGGCGCTGACGTTCAACGCCAGCGTGCTGACCGATGCACTGAATCCCGCGAACAACCAGTTCAACTCAACGGTCAATGTTCTCGGTTCCAGCACGACCTATGGATTCGATTACGACGAGTACAACATCACGCCGTATCTGAGTGCCGGGATGACTTCCGCCACTACCGTCTACAGCACCGGTGATGACCTGGCGCTGCTGATGCTGCAGGGAGTGTCGGTCACTTCTGTGCCGGTATCGGATGTTTACATCCAGAAAACGGCGGCCGGCAATCTGGTGCAGAACCGGCCGGGCCGGTACTTGATTCGTGTCGGCAACAACGGCCCGCTAGCTACCGCCACCAACATTGCGGTCAGCGACACGCTTGACTCCAGCCTGACCTACACCGGTTTCAGCGGTACCGGCTGGAGTTGCAGTGCGGCCGGCCAGGTCGTCACCTGCACATACACTGCCAGCATCGCGGTCGGTGCGTTGGCACCGGATCTGTACATCAATGTCAACGTCGCCGACGGCACCCTCGGCAACACCATCGCCAACACGGCGACAGTGAGCGGCGGCAATACCTTCGACAATATCTCAGCGAACAACACCAGCTCGGTCAGCAAGACGGTCGTCAATCCGAGTCTGTCGACGTCGGTGAAGTCGGTGATTGATCTGAACGGTGGTGATGTAGTGCCTGGCGACACGCTGCGCTACCGCATCGATGTGATCGAGTCAAACGGGGGCTACGTCAACGGCATCACGGTGACGGACAATATCCCGGCGAATCTCACCGGCTTCACGGTGGTGACGATCCCGGTTGGCGCTACGAACAGTTCGTCTTCGGCGCCAGCAGGTAGCAACGGTACTGGCTTGCTCAATATCACCGGCATCAATGTGCCGGCCAACGGTACTGTCAGTATCGAATTCGATGCAGTGGTTGCTGCGGGAACGCCGGTTGGCACGGTGATCGCCAACACTGCAGCGATCACGCCGGCAGCACCGCTCGCATCGCTCGCGCTCAATGTCAGTGTCAGCAGCACAGTGCTGGCGTCATCGGTGCCGGTGACGGGCACCAAGAACCTGTATTTCTATCTCACCGGCGCGACAGTGGTGACGGTTGACGGTTCGACAGTGGCGAATGCGAACACACTGTCGCGCCGCGTGCCGACGGCAACCACCACGACCAACATTGCCAGTGTCGGTGGCACCACCACGCTCATCCAGACGCCGGTTCTGCAGAAAGCGTTGACGCTTACCGCCGGCAACATCCCGATCTATGCCTGCATGAACCGTGGTGCGAACAGCCTGACGCGTACGGTGACTGCCGCGCTGAGCTACTGGAACGGCAGCACGTTTGTGGCGATCGGTACGGCGGCTGCGTTCCCGACGTTCAATACCACTACCTATGCGCTGTACAGCACGAACGTGAATCTCGCGGCCAACGTAACGATTCCCGTGGGCGGCTACCTGCGCACGGTGATTACCAACACCACTGGTACGGCCAGCCGCAGCATCAACGTCACCACCAACAATGCCAGCTGTGGCGCCGGTGTTTATTCGCGTGTGGCGCTCAATGCCGCAACGGTGATCAACGTCGACAGTGTCGGTGCCTACGATGCCGCCTATGCGGGCGGCACATTGCAGGGCAGCGCATCCGCTGGCCAAGTGCTGTATGCCCGGGCCGTGATCAGCGACCCGTTTGGCAGTTTCGACATCAATTCGGCGTCATTCCAGTTGCTCAACAGCAGCAGCGTGGTGGTCAGTGGCCCGACGCCGATGTCGCAGGTGGCATTCAGTGCGGCGAATGGCACCCGTACCTGGGAAGTGGCCTTCACCGTGCCGGCTGCAACCGGCAGTCCGTACACGCTGCGCGTGACATCACAGGAAGGCACCGAGGGTACGATCAGTGATTTGGGTGTCGGTGGATTGATCGTGCTGTCGGCGGTGCCGGTGCTCGCAGTTACCAAGACTGCCGTGCCGGCAGCGACGGTGGCACCCGGCGGCACAGTCACTTATTCGGCAGGCATTGCCAACAATGGCACAGGCGTCGCCACCAACGTGGCGCTGCTGGACAGTCTGAGTTTGTTTACCGCATTCGGACTCAACACCTACGGTGCCGGCGTGCCGTTTCAGTTGGTGCAGGGGGCGCCGTCGTCGACACTGACGCTTGGCGCGCCGGTCTACTCAAACGATGGTGGTACGACCTATACATATACGCCGGCGTCCGGTGCCGGCGGTGCGCCGGCCGGCTATGACGGCAACGTGACCCATTTCCGTCTGCCGATGACCGGTACGATGCCGGCCGGCAGCAGTTTTACCATCAATTACGGTGTGATTTTAAAGTAAAAGCATTTAAGTAAAATCATCCGGAAAGGGTGCGCAAGAACGTCCCCTTGTTTTTCTTCCAGCTCTATTCTTGTGCCCGCTTTCACTCACCCAACGACGGACCAGTGACGCCATGACGAATCCCTACCCGCACTTGCTCGCCCCACTTGATTTCGGTTTCGTCAAACTACGCAACCGCGTGATGATGGGCTCGATGCACACCGGCCTTGAAGATCGTTTCTGGAACTATTCGAAACTGGCGGCATATTTTGGCGAACGCGCGAAGGGTGGCACCGGGCTGATCGTGACCGGCGGCATTTCGGTGAACCGGCGTGGCTGGCTGCTGCCTGGCGGCGGTACGATGAATTCCCGTGGCGATGTCGGCAATCACCGTCGCGTGACCGATGCCGTTCATCAACACGGCGGTCATATCCTGATGCAGGCGATCCATGCCGGGCGTTACGGTTATCACCCGTTTTCCGAATCCGCCTCGGTGGTGAAATCGCGCATCAATCCGTTCACGCCGCGCGAAATGAGCATTGAGCGTATCTACGAAGTGATTGGTGATTTCGCGCGTGCTGCGGAACTTGCGCGCGCAGCCGGTTACGACGGTGTCGAAATCATGGGCAGTGAGGGCTATCTGCTCAACCAGTTCCTGTGCAAGCGCGTAAATCAGCGCGACGACGAATTCGGCGGTGATATCCACGGCCGGATGAAATTTCCTGTCGAGGTGGTAAAGGAAATGCGCCGCGCGATGGGCAATGATTTCCTGATCATGTATCGGCTGTCGTTACTTGATCTGGTCGAGGGCGGCAATACGCAGGATGAGATCATCGCCACGGCGAAGGCACTACAGGATGCCGGCATCAACGTACTGAACACCGGTATCGGCTGGCACGAGGCCAACGTCCCGACCATTGTCACTTCGGTGCCGCGCGCAGCGTTTCGTGCGGCGACGGCGATGGTGAAGAAGCATTTGTCGATCCCGGTGGTCGCGTCGAATCGCATCAACATGCCGGACACGGCCGAGGACATCATCGCCGCAGGTGATGCCGACATGGTGTCGATGGCGCGGCCGCTTCTGGCCGATGCCGAGTGGGCCAACAAGGCCGCTGCCGGCAAGGCCGACGAGATCAATACCTGCATCGCCTGCAATCAGGCTTGCCTTGATCACACGTTTGCCGCCAAACGCTCGACTTGCCTGGTCAATCCGCGCGCCTGTTACGAAACGGAACTGGTTTACGTGCAGACCAATGCACCGAAAAAGATTGCGGTGGTAGGTGGCGGTATGGCGGGGTTGTCGGCGGCGACGGTGGCTGCCGAGCGCGGCCATTCAGTGACGCTATTCGAGGCGTCCGGTGACATCGGCGGCCAGTTCGACATGGCAGCGAACGTGCCGGGCAAGGAAGAATTCAAGGAAACGATTCGTTATTTCCGCAACCTGCTGAAGAAAACCGGTGTGCAGGTTGAGCTGCGTCATCGCGTCCAGAAGGGTGAGCTGGATGCTGCACTTGCCAAGGGTACTTTTGATGAGATCGTGATCGCGACTGGCGTCACGCCACGCGCGCCGAAAATTCCCGGCATCGACCATCCGAAAGTTCTTTCGTACCCGGACGTGCTGCGTGCCGGAAAATCGGTCGGTAAAAAAGTTGCAGTGATCGGTGCCGGTGGCATCGGCATTGATATGTGTGAGTTTCTGCTGGCCGAACATTCGCCGCAATCGGTGCATGAGTGGGCGCGCGAGTGGGGCGTCGATCTGGAATCAAAAGCCGCAGGCGGGCTGGTAGAGCCGGCGCATATCACGCCAAAACGCGAGGTGTTCCTGCTGCAGCGCAAGGAAGGTCGCATGGGTGCGGGACCCGGCAAGACCACTGGCTGGGTGCATCGTCTGGCGATGCAGCGGCACGGCGTCAACATGATGGCGGGCATCGAGTATTTGAAAATTGACGACGCCGGTCTGCATATCCGCATCAACAACGCAACGAAGGTGCTGCCGGTCGACAATGTCATCATCTGTGCGGGCCAGGAATCGCTGTGCGACCTGGTGCCGGTGGATGAGAATGGCAAGGTAACCGATAAACGCTATTACGTGATCGGCGGCGCTGATGTGGCTGCCGAACTCGATGCGAAGCGAGCGATTCGCCAGGGCGCGGAGCTGGCGGCGGGCTTGTAGTATGTCGGCGCTCAATGTTGGCGCGTGAATTCCCAGGCCGAGCCGATTATTTTTTCGATATCCGTCCACGCGGGCTGCCAGCCGAGCGTGGTGCGGGCACAGCTGGCGTCGGCGACCAGGCTTGAGGGGTCGCCAATGCGGCGCTCGGCGCGCGACCAGGCGATTTTCCGGCCCGTTACCTGCTCGGCAGCGCAAATGATTTCAAGCACGCTGAAGCCATTGCCGTTACCGAGGTTGAAAACATGTGCGCCGGGATTTGTCGCCAGGTGCGTGATGGCCAGCCGGTGAGCCTGTGCCAGGTCACACACATGCACGTAGTCACGAATGCAGCTGCCGTCGGGTGTCGGGTAATCGGTGCCGAACACCTTGAGTGGCGCCAGTCCTGCAGCAGCCCGCAATACGTTCGGGATCAGGTGTGTTTCCGGTTCGTGTAATTCGCCGATCTCGCCGGACGGATGCGCGCCAGCGGCATTGAAATAGCGCAGTGACACCGAGTCGATGCCGTAGGCCATCGCGTAGTCGGCGAGCACCTGTTCGATCATCCGCTTGCTGCGGCCATAGGGATTGATGGGCAGCGTCGGATGGTTCTCGGCGATCAACGGGGCTTGAGGGGCGCCATATACCGCAGCGGTAGAGGAAAAAACCAGCCGTCGGTGCCCGCTGTCGCGCAGCGCGTCGAGCAGATTCAGCGTGCCGACAACGTTGTTACGGTAATAGAGCGCCGGATCAGTGGCCGATTCGCCTACCAGTGAGCGCGCGCAGAAGTGGATCGCCGCGTCGAACGGGCCATGCTCGTGCAGCACCGTGTCGAGTGCGCGCCGGTCGAGGATGTCGCCCTGGACGAACGTTGCCGTGCCGGCCAGGAAACGATGGCCGGTGCTGAGGTTGTCGAACACCGTGACCTGATCCCCGCACTCGAGCAGGAAGCGAACCATGTGGCTGCCGATGTAACCGGCGCCGCCGAGAACGAGAACGTTCATTGCCGCGTCATTCCTTGCTGGCTGTTGTGGTTGGGCGCGCGACGGCCCCGGGGAATTCTGCTTAACTTGGGCGCCCTGTTTGGGTTGCGCTGCTGCGAGGGTATACGCGATGTCCGAACTCGTCACTATCACCGTTGCCGATCACGTCGCCGACGTGCGTCTCAACCGCCCGGAAAAGATGAATGCCCTGAGCATGGCGATGTTCGAGGCAATCAGCGCGGCGGCACAACAGGTCATGCGGGATCGTGCGGTCCGCGCAGTGGTGCTTTCCGGCGAAGGCCGTGCATTCTGTGCTGGCCTTGATCTGGCGAATTTCACTGACCCGCAGGCTTTCGGTGGCAACCCGTTCGGCCCGGGGCGCGGCGGTTTCTGGCCGAACTTCTACCAGCAGCCCGGGTATCTGTGGAAAGACGTGCCGGTGCCGGTGATCGCCGCGCTGCATGGTGCTGTGTTCGGCGGCGGCCTGCAGATTGCGCTCGGTGCCGACATCCGCATCGCCCACCCGGATGTGCAGATGTCGCTGATGGAGATCAAGTGGGGTCTCATCCCGGATATGAGCGGCACCCAAACGTTGCGTGATCTCGTCCGTATCGATATCGCCAAGGAACTCGCGTTTACCGGGCGCGTTGTAGGCGGTGCCGAAGCCGAAAAGATCGGTCTGGTCACGCGGCTTGATGAGCATCCGCATGCGGCGGCAATGACGCTGGCGCGCGAAATCGCCACCAAAAATCCGCAGGCGATCATGCTCGACAAGCTCATTCTCGAAAGTACCTGGCACGGCGACGATGCGCGCGGTCTTGAGCTGGAGGAGAAACTGCAGGCCAGCGTGATCATGAGTGCCAACCAGGTAGAAGCAGTCATGGCCGGCATGCAAAAGCGTCCGGCGCTATTCAGCGAGCGCACCATCGACCGGCTGGATCGGGCCAATCCGCTCAACAACATCGCCCGATGAGCAATACCACCACCTGCCGCGCCCTTGCTTTGCTGCTGCTGGCAGCTGCATTTGCGCCAACCAGTGCGTGGGCGCGCAGTCCGCTGCTCGAAACACTCGCCGGAAAACCGTTCGATACACAACAACTGCCGTCGTCGTCCGTGGTGATCTTCTGGAGCCCGGACTGCACCTACTGCCATCAGGAAATGGCGGAGATCCGCGCGGAAGGTGATGCGGATTTCCTTGCGCATCTTGTGCTGGTGGGTTTGTTGCCACGGCAGGGTATTGATGCGCGGAAATACGGTTTACCGGCGGCGGCCTTGTTGCTGGCGAGCCGCGCGGCACCGGTCGATGTGCTGGAAAAATTCGGCAATAAAACCGGCGCGCTGCCATTTGCCGTGATTATCGACGCACACGGCAAGATATGCCAACGACTCGTCGGCAAGACCGGCATTGCGCAGATGCGCGCCGGCCTTGCCGCGTGCCGTGGCGACATCACGCCGCGCTGACGCCGGAACAACAGGCGCCGGCATGACAAACGCGCAAGTTACGCGCGCGCAAGTAACAAACAAAAGCTACAGACGATAGTGCAGACCTGCCGACAGCAGGCTTGCGGGTTCGATTTGCAGCCCGTTGACGTGCTGGTAGAGCGGAAACTGCACGAACACATAGCCGCCCAGCCGATGATTCACCTTCAGATTGATGCCAGGGCTGATGAAAATCCGCTGCGCGCCGCTGTTGTCGCGATCGGTATTGGCGCCTGATTCGCGGCCCTCGATGCGTGCATTTAATTGCAGTTGCGGCACCACCGGTTGGGCATTGAGCAGGCGCACGCCGAAGGTTGTCGTCAGCGATGCGCCGGGACGGAACGCATCGTGCGAGGTGAGTGGTGCCTGTCCCTGTGCCTGCATGAACCAGCCGATCTTCTCGCCATGACTGCCATAGCGGAACGCGCCGAGCAGCAGGTCGGTGGAGCCGGTGCCCGGTTGCAGGCCACGATCAAGTGGTTCGCCGGCCACCGGGCCTTCAAGGAACAGCTCGTCGGTGGCGCCCGTCGGCAATTTCAGGCCGAACTGTACGCCGGTGCGCGAGTTCGCCGCGAAGCCCTGATAACGCGCGGTAATGCGCAGATCGCCAATACTCTGCGAGTGCGAACTCGACAGGTCGGTCTCGCCTGCGTCATAGGTATCGTGAAAACGATCAACCCATGGCAACTGGATATCCAGCCCCCATGCATACGACGGGCTGTAGTCGATGCCAAGTGTGGTGACGCGATTGCGCGTCGTGTGCTGGATTTCATCGGCATTCGGTATGACAAGGTCGGCTGGATCTGCCTTGTTGGTACCACTGTGCTGTTGGTCCTGGGTGTAGTTGTCGTGGCGCAGGTCGATGCGTATGCCGGGGCCGACGGTGTAGCCCTGGCTGGCCCAGTCGGAATTCAGTGTGGCGTTGCAGACACCGCAGGCGAGCACATTGCTCGGTGCGAGCGCCAGCGTAAACGTCATGGCGAGCAGGGCAAGGTGGGGCTGTGTGAAACGAGCGCGTGCAAATACAGCATTGCGCGGCAGTGCGCGCAGAAATGGCGTGTTCATTTTCTCTCCATGCGGACGCTATGCGTCCGCAGAACGATCAGAAATACGGGCGGCATTACTGCGTGCCCGTGGTTTTGGATTTTCGTTCAGCAGAGAGCGGGTGGCGCGTGCGAGGGCGGCAAGCGGTAAAGGGCGACGGGGACAAACGCAGGCCAGGCAACGGGTTGCGATACCGGCGCAACAGCCGGTGGCAGCGTCAGCTTGATTGGTACCGACAGCGGGGTGATCAGGCCGGCGAAGAGCTCGCACAGGTTCAGGCCGTGCGTCTTTGCCGTCGGTGCCGGGAAAAGCAGACCCAGTGCAGTGAGCCTGGCAATATCGGCCCGGTTGAGCGCCGGGCCGCAGGCAAGCTGAATGCCACCGGCCGCGTTGGTTTTGTTGGCCAATGCCTGGCCTGCCTGCATCCCTGTGTGCCACGGCAGTTGCGCCGAGAGCAGCAGCCACGCCAGCCCGGCCGCGAGCAGGCCGGTGCGTTGCAATGGATGAGGGTGGCGGGAATATTTCACGGCATGCCCAAGAAATTTCAGTGAGCGGGCAGACCCGACGAGGTTGTCGGCATTATAGGCATGGTGTGAGCGAGCGCCTATTCCTTGAGATAGATCCGCTGCTGGCCGGTGGTTTCGATCAGGGTGTTGCCGCTCGGACGGAAGCGATAGACGACGCGCTGGGTCGGGCAGCACAGCGGATCGTTTGCACCCTGCACCAGCAGCTTGACGACGACGTCGCCGTGCTCGATGCGCAGATCCTCCACGTCGACGCGGTCGCCGAGAAAAGCCGGCGCCGATATGGTGAGCTGACCGTTGCTGCGGCGCAGCACATAGAGCTCTTCAAATACACCGCTGCCGCCGGTACTGGTGACAATCAGCACGGCGCGATCTTCGCTGCCGTCGCCGTCGAGATCGCCTTGTGCGAAGAGTTCATCGAGTTCACCGACCACCCGATCGCTGTCTTCGTAGTGGCCATTCTGGAGTGGCATGAAGCCGCTGGCGGTGTTCTCCGTTGCATAGGTGGCATTCGCTGCATCGTTCTCGCTGACGCCCGACGTTACATTGCCCGCTGCGGTTTCCTGCTTGCGCTCGCAGCTGGCCGCCATCGTGCCCAGCGCGATGACCAGCAGCAAAGCGGATACGCGCGTCACGGGGCTGTTCCGGGCGCGGATTCCGGCGCCGGCTGTGTCGGGGCGGGCGCCTGCTGCTTCAGGACCGGTTGCGCCGGCAGCGGCTGGCCCGGCATGCACTGGGCGTGGCAGGCGGTCATCGTTTCGAACGGCACCGTGCCTTCGCAGCCGCCCCAGATGAAGCCCTTGCAGGTATTTGCACCCGCATCGAAGTAGTAGCGCATGAAAGCTGCCTTGCACTTGCCCGAAGAGGGTTGCACATAGCAGGTATCGGGCAGTGGCGTGCTGTTGCAACCGGCCAGCACGAACAGTGCAGCGGCAAGTGGCAGGAAAATGCGCATGGACAGGTCTCCGCAGGCAGGCGACGCGTCAGCGCCGCGCATCGGTGGCAGGAAAGAATCCATCAAGCAGCCGTTCAAGCGTGATCTGCGCGGCGCTGAAGCGTTGTGGTTGGGCGATCAGCTCGGATGCCGCCTGGACATACGGCGTCGCCGACAGTTCGGCTGCGCAATGGGTGAGCAGTTCCCGGGCGCCTTCGGGTGTTGTTTCAAGGTGAAATTGCAGACCAAGGATCTGCTCGCCGATGGCGAACGCCTGGTTGACGCACGCCGCCGACGAGGCCAGCAGCGTGGCGCCCGCCGGCAGGGAAAAAGTTTCGCCATGCCAGTGGAATGCGTTGAACGACGACGGCAGCAGGCCAGCCAGTCGCGGCGACAGGCCCGGCGTGCGCAACAAGGGGAACCAGCCGATTTCCCGGTGGCGGTTGCGTGTCACTGGCGCGCCAAGTACGTCGGCGATCAGTTGCGCGCCGAGGCAGACGCCGAGCACGCGTTTGCCGAGACCAAGCGCACGGGCGAGATACTGTTTCTCATCGGCAAGCCAGGGCAGCGTGGCGGTGTCGTGTACGCTCATCGGGCCGCCCATCAGTACCAGCATGTCGATGTCCTGCAAACGTGGCAGCACGGCGGCGTCGTGCATCAGTGTGGTGTCGATCCGATGGCCGCGCGCGCGCGCCCAGTCGGCGATGGCGGCCGGGGTCTCGAACGGGACGTGCTGCAGGCAATGGATGCGCATGGCGATCGGGATGGTATGGGCGGGCAAGTGGTTGCGCCGGAGTTTAGCAGAGCACTTGTCCGTAGGAGCGTTGGTCTGGCGTGGCGTCGGTGCGGCCGGCCGGCGCTGTTACAATCGCGGCGTTTGTGCGGATTCCTCAAGGTGCATGGCGATGAGTGAGCGGCGTGGCAACGGTGGTGGACGATCCGGTGGCGGCAGCCCCCCGCGGGGGCCGCGTCCGGGTGAGCGGCCGGCATCGCCTGTGGCGGCCAAACACTCGCCACGCTCAGCGGTGCGCCGGCCACGTGCCGTTCAGGATCCCGACGACAGGAACGGCAATGAAGGGGCGGCGGCGAACGCTGTACGTGAAGTCCGTCTGCATGGCGTTAATGCCTGCCGTGCTTTTTTTGCGCACCGGCGCGAAAAAATCATCCGCGCGTATTTTACCGAGCCGGTCGGTCGGCGCCATTTTGCCGCGCTGATGAAGTGGCTCGCCCAGGAGCGGCGTGCCTATCATCTGGTCACCGACGCCGAAATGGAGCGCATCACCGGTTCCGGTCACCACGAAGGCGTCTGCCTGCTGGTGCGTGCCGAGCCGCCGCGCCCGGCGGCGCTGTGGCTCGAAGCCAATCGTCACGCCCGGCGCAGTTGTGTGCTGGCGCTGGAGAATGTCGGCAATCCGCATAATCTGGGCGCAATCCTGCGCGTCGCGGCGCATTTTGGCATCGAGGCGGTCATCGTGCCGGACGCCAGGGTGCTTGCCGGCGGTGCGGCAGTGCGTACCGCCGAGGGCGGTGCCGAATTTGTCGAAGTGCTGGATGCGCCGGATTTCGCCGGCGCGGTGCGCGCATTTCGCGCTGCCGGCTGGGGCATTGTCACCACGTCGAGTCACAAGGGTGATGACGTTTACCGCACGGTCTTGCCAGCGCGCGCACTGCTGCTGTTCGGCGAGGAAAGCACCGGCCTGAGCGGCCCGCTGCTCGCCGGTGGCGATGCCTGCGTGCGCATTTCCGGTACCGGTCGTGTCGAGAGCCTCAACGTCAGCGTAGCGGCGGGCATTCTGGTGGGCGAATGGTGGCGGCAGCACGGGTTGTCGTCGGCACCTTCATGAATGGCCATGGCATGAATGACAGCGGTATGAAGGACAATGCATTGAGGTCCTGCGCGCCGGCGCAGACCGGCGTTGCCGTGCAGTTGAACAGCGACTGTCAGTGCATCACGGTTGATCGGGCGCGGCTCACCACTGCGCTAGGCTTGAGTGGCGATCCCCTCGCGCTGGCCGGGTTGCTCACGACACATCCGCATCTGTTTGCCGACAGTGCGGTATTCGTCGCGCCCGAGCAACTCGTTTGCATGGCGCGAACCATCGCCGCGATCGAACAGGTTGTGGCGTTGCCTGCCTGGCAGGCCATGGCGCTCGGCCGTGCCGGTGCCCATGCGCAGGTCGCAACAGCCGCGCGCGGGATGTTTCTCGGCTATGACTTTCACTTGGGTGCAACCGGGCCGCAACTGATCGAGATAAACACCAATGCCGGCGGTGCCCTGCTCAATGTTGCCTTGCGCGCGGCGCAGATTGCCTGCTGCAGCGAAGTCGAGCAGGCGTTGTTGGCGGAAGTGTCCGGCGCAGGCGGCACGACGGCACTTCTCGGGATGGTCGCGATGTTTCGCGAGGAATGGCGCTTGGCGCGTGGCGAGCAGCCGCTCGGTGTCGTTGCCATTGTTGATGATGAGCCGGCGGCGCAATACCTCTATCCGGAATTCGATCGGTTTGTCGCGCTGCTTGCCGCGCATGGCATCACCGCGTGCATCGTCGATGCGGCAACGCTGTTCGTTCGTGATGGTGCGCTGTTTTCCGGCACGCAGCGTATCGATTTCGTCTATAACCGCCTCACCGATTTTGCCCTCGACGAATCGCGTCATGCGGCACTGGCGCAAGCCTGGCGAGAAGATCTTGCCGTTGTCTCACCGCATCCGCGCGCGCATGCGCTTTATGCCGACAAGCGCAATCTGGTAACGCTCACGGATGCTGTTGCGCTGTCCGTACTTGGCGTCAATGCCGATACGATAGCGGCGCTGCAGGCGGGTATTCCGCATACGGTGCAGGTATCGGCCGACAGCGCGGCAGCGCTTTGGCTCGCTCGCAAGCAGTGGTTTTTCAAGCCGGCTGCCGGTTACGGCAGCAAGGCGGCCTATCGTGGCGACAAACTCACGCGCGGCAAGTGGCAGGAAATTCTTGCCGCCGGCCATGATGGCGGTTATGTCGCGCAGGCGCTGGTGCCGCCCAGCGAGCGGCAACTGCTGGTCGATGGGCAGCCCAAGGCACTGAAAATCGATATTCGCAACTACGTCTATGACGGACGCGTGCAGTTGGTGAGCGCGCGTCTGTACCAGGGGCAGACGACCAATTTCCGCACGCCCGGCGGCGGTTTTGCGGCGGTGTTTGCGGTGCCGGGGTAACGCGGCGCCGGGCAGGCGCCGCGGGCGCGGCTACTTCATCAAATGCCCGGCATATTGTTTGCGCAACTCGATCTTGAGCAATTTTCCCGTCGCCGTATGCGGCAGCTCCTTCACGAACAAGACATCGTCCGGCAGCCAGAATTTCGCCACGTGACCGGCGAGAAATTCCAGGATTTCTTCCTTCGTGCTGGTGTGGTTGTCCTTGAGGATGCACAGCAGCAACGGCCGTTCGTCCCACTTCGGGTGGGCAACGCCGATCACGCAGGCTTCTTTCACAGCCGGATGACCGACGGCGACGTTTTCCAGATCGATCGAACTGATCCACTCGCCACCGGATTTGATCACATCCTTTTTGCGGTCGACGATCTGCATGGTGTTGCGCTCATCGATCGTGGCGACATCGCCGGTGTCGAACCAGCCGTTTTCAAACGAGGACATGTCCTCGTTCAGGTAATACTTGCCGACGATCCAGGGGCCGCGCACCAACAGCCGGCCGAACGTTTTGCCGTTGCGCGGCAATTCGGTGCCAGCATCGTCGACGATCTTCATCTCCACACCGAACACCGGCCGGCCCTGTTTTGCCTGGCGGGCATAACGTTCTTCCGCCGGCAGCGCCATCAGTTCGGCGGTGGCCGCATTGACAGTGCCCAGTGGGCTCATCTCGGTCATGCCCCAGGCATGAACGAGGAACGCGCCGTGTTTCTGGTCGAAAGCGCGGATCATCGACAACGGCGCCGCCGAACCACCGACCACCACGTTTTTCACCGTGGTGAGGCGCGCATTGATCGAGTCGAGATAATTCAGCAGGCCAAGCCACACCGTCGGGACGCCGAGCGCCAGCGTCACTTTTTCGCGTTCGATCAACTCGTGCAGGCTCTTGCCGTCGAGTGCCGGGCCGGGGAAGGCGAGCTTTGCGCCGGTCATCGCGGCAGCATAGGGCATGCCCCAGGCATTGACGTGGAACATCGGCACCACCGGCAGGATCACTGCATCGCAGCCGATGTTGAGCGCGTTGCGCGCGGCGCCGCCGAACGCATGCAGCACGGTTGAGCGATGCGTGAACATCACGCCTTTCGGATTGCCGGTAGTGCCGGAGGTGTAGCAGAGCGCTGCGGGTGTTTGCTCGTCGAATTCCGGCCAGAGGTAATCAGCCGATTCGGCGGCGATCAGTTCTTCGTAGCAGATTGCGTTCGGCAAATTCACCTTCGGCATGGTGGCGCGGTCGGTCATCACCACGATTTTTTCGACGCTCTGCAATTGGGCGGCGATCGATTCGAGCAGCGGCAGGAAGGTGAGATCGACGAACAGGAAGCGATCTGCGGCGTGATTGACGATCCAGCTGACCTGCTCGGGGAACAGTCGCGGGTTGACGGTATGCAGCACCGCACCCATGCCGGATACGCCGAAATACAGTTCGAGGTGGCGGTAGGTGTTCCAGGCCAGCGTGCCGATGCGCTCGCCACGTTGCACACCCAGGGCGGTGAGGGCGTTGGCTATCTGCGCGGCGCGCCGTGCCGCATCAGCCCAGGTGTACTGGTGAAAATCGCCCTCGACGCGGCGGGTGACGATTTGCGCCTGCGGGTGGTTCTGCACCGCATGGGCCAGCAGGGACGAAATGAGCAACGGGCGATCCATCATGTGACTGAACATCAGTGTTCTCCGTGTTGAGTGGCTTGAGGGGCACACAAACCACCGCATGGCAGTGGCCCGATCGGGTGCGGCTCGGATTGTGCCGTCAGTGCCGGCGCTGCGCCAGCAGGTGGCGACCTGTGCAGGCGATCTGGCCCGTCACTTGCCGGGGTAGCAGGGGCCATACGCTAGAATGACGGGCTTGCGTTACCCGCATTACTCCTGCGCATTACCACCCCGATATCAACACCCGAATGGAGTCCCGTATGCCCCGGGCCAATGAAATCAAGCGCGCCGATGTGGTTGAAATCAATGGTCAGTTGTTGGTCGTGCGCGAGATCGAGGTGCAGAACCCGTCGGCGCGGGGGGCGGCCACACTCTACAAGATGCGCTTCTCCAACGTGCAGACCAAGCTCAAGCACATGGAGACGTTCAAGGGCGACGACCTGCTGAAAACTGTCGATCTCACCCGCCACAAAGTAACGTTTTCATATGTCGATGGCGATGCGTACGTGTTCATGGACGACGAGGACTTCAGTGAATATCGTTTTGCGTCCGTCGACATCGAGGACGAACTGCCGTTTCTTGTTGAAGGTATTGATGGCTGCCAGGTGCTCAGGGTGGACGACCTGCCGATTGGCCTCGAATTGCCATCGACTGTCGAGATGGTGATCACCGACACGCCGCCGCCACTGAAGGGCGCGTCGGCGACCTCGCGCAGCAAGCCGGCGCATTTTGTCACCGGCCTCGTCGTGCAGGTGCCGGATTACCTCGAAACCGGCGAAAAAGTGCGTATCCACACCAGCGAGAAACGCTTCACGGGGCGCGCCGAGTGATGCGGTTTTGTGTTGCCTTGCTGCTGGTCTGTGGGCTCGCCGGGTGCGAGACGCTGGGCTATTACCGGCAGGGCATCGTCGGGCAATGGCACTTCTATGGCGCACGCGAGCCGATCGTCCGGGTACTCGCAAAACCGGATCTCGATCCGGTAGTCCGCCGCCGGTTGGAACTGGTGCCGCAAATCACCGCTTTCGCGAAAACCGAGTTGCAGTTACCGGTGCGCGGCCAATACCGCGATTACGTGCAGCTGGAGTCGCCGAACCTGTTGTGGAGTGTGTTTGCTGCGCCGGAGCTGTCGCTCGATGCGCATCGCTGGTGCTACCTGCTCGGCGCCATCTGCGTCGAATACCGCGCCTATTTCGATGAGGGCGATGCACGCAAATATGCCGGCAAGCTCGCTGCGCAGGGCTTTGATACATATGTCGGCAGCGTGTCGGCCTTCTCCTCGCTGGGTCTGCTTGATGATCCGGTCACCAGCGTGCTCACCACCTATCCCGATGAGCTCCTGGCGATGGTGCTGTTTCACGAGTTGGCTCACGCGGTGCTTTACGTGAAAGACGACACGACGTTCAACGAGAGTTTCGCCTCGGCGGTTGCCGACGAAGGTCTGGCGCGCTGGCTTGCTGCGCGCGGCGAGCTGGATAAAAGTGCCGTAATCCGCCAGTTCGAAGCACAGCAGGCATTGTTGACGTCCGTCGCCCTCGACGTCCGTCGCCAGCTGGAGGCGGTGTATGTTTCGCCGCTCGACGATACCGCCAGGCGGGCGCGCAAACGCGAGATTCTTGCCGCTGCACCGGCTGCCTACCTGGCAAAATGCGCGACGATTCCGGCGCTGCAAGGCGGCGATGTCCGCCGTAACTGCCCGCATGCCGATTGGTTCGCTGCCGGGTTGAACAACGCGCAACTGAACGCCGTTGCCACCTACGAACAACAGGTGCCGGCGTTTGCGGCGCTGTTGCGTGCTCAGGGCGGTGATCTCGCGGCGTTCTATCGCACCGTGCGCGCGCTTGCAAAACTGCCGCGTGTGGAACGCGATACCCTGTTGCATGCCATGCTCCCTGCGACTGCTCAGCAGGCTTCGTTCCACGAGGAGACATTGCCATGATGCTTGCCCGTTTCGACAACCTGCGCATGGCGCACGCCTTCAGCGATTACCTGCGCAAAGAGTCGCTCGTGCACCGCATGGAGCGCAGCGAAAACGCGGTGGAGCTGTGGGTTGACGACGAGGCGCAATTGGATCGCGTCCGGCAGGAGCTGGCGCGCTTCCGTGCGGAGCCGGCGCATCCGCGTTATTTTGCCGCGTCGTGGCAGGCGCCGCCGCCGGCCGGCGATGTCGAGGACGTTACGCGGCGTTATGGTGGTGCGGGCGATCTGGCGCCGACGGTGTTGCTGCGCTCGCGCGGCCCGGTCACGCTGGCGATACTGTTTATCTGTCTTGCGGTTGGGGTGTACACCGGGTTTGGCGAGCGTATGGCGGCGGTAAATACGCTGTTGTTTCCGCTGATCGAGGGCAGCAGCCCCTTTTCCACCGAGCAGCCTTGGCGGGTGATTACGCCGATCTTTTTGCACTTCGGCGGCGTTCACCTGGTGTTCAATCTGCTCTGGTGGTGGATGCTTGGCGGCATCATCGAGCGCTATCAGAGTTCGTTTCAGTTGACGATGCTCACTCTCGGTATCGGCCTGGTCAGCAACACCGCTCAGTATTATGTTGGCGGTGTCAATTTCGGTGGCTTGTCGGGCGTGATCTATGGGCTGATCGGCTATCTGTGGCTGTACGGCGCCATCAATCCTGCTGCCGGTTACCGGCTACGCCCGGCGATCGTGAACTTCATGCTGATCTGGATGGTACTGGGCTTCACCGGCCTGGTCGGCCCGGTGGCCAATACCGCCCACTTGTCCGGCCTGCTCGCCGGCAGCGCGCTCGGCATGGTGTTCGGGCTGTACCGGCGCCGGGCCTACAACCGGCAGTGAAGTTTCGTGCGTTCCGCGCTGCCACCCTGTCCTGATACAGTACGGCGGCCTTCTTCCCCCCAGGCGCCGGATTGCCATAGTCGGTTATCCAGACAAGAGTGCCGGGGTCAGCTCATGCAGGGGATTGACCGATGTTCGCCAGCCTCCGGTTCCGTCGTCATCGCGAGCGTCTTTACACCGGCATCATCGTGCTCGCCGGGATTGCACTTGCGGTTGCCGCCGCGCTGTTTGCGCAGGATTACGCCATCGCCATGGCCGACGAGGGTTTCCGGCGTGAAGTTGCAGGGCGTAGCGCGGCGCTTGATGCTTCGATAGCCCGCCACGAACAGATGGTGCGCTCGCTGGCGGCGTTCGTCGCCACGCGTGAGACGATAAGTGCCGCCGATTTTCGCACTTTCGTCGATACCATGCGTGCCGGTACGCATGGCATGCAGGCCATGCAATGGATGCCGCGCGTTGATGCTGCGTCGCGGGCGGCTTTTGAGCAGGCGGCCCGCGCTGATTTCCCGGCATTCCATATCACCGAGCAGACGAGCCTGCGGCCGGAATATTTTCCGGTGCGGTTGATCGAGCCGGTTGCTGGCAACGAGGCTGCTATCGGCTACGATGCGCTGGCCGATCCGCTGCTGCGTGATGCGATCAGGCGCGCGGCAACCACCAGCGAGGTCGTTGCCAGCGAGCGCCTGGTGCTGATGCAGGAAGAAGACGGCGTGCGCTATGGCCTGATGCTGGTCGCGCAGGTGAGCGGGCATGATGGCAAGCCGCGTGGTTTTGTTGCCGGGGTGTTCCGCATTGGCGATCTGCTCGAATCGTCAATTGCCGGGTTGCCGCCGGTGGGCCTGCACCTGAGCGTTACCGACGCGACCGGGCCCGGGCCCGAGCGTACGCTGCATGTGTTCAGTGATCGCCTCAGCGAGGTCAGCGATCTGCTTGCCGTGCCTTTCGAGGCGCGGCCGGTCGGGGCGACCGAAAGTCTGCTGGCGACACACGACCTGCACGTTGCCGATCGTATCTGGCGCGTCTATTTCGAATCCGGGCCGGGCTATTTTGCGCCCCTGCCGCCCGCGCCGGCCTGGATGATCGCCGGCATTGTGTTGCTGATTACCGGTGTGCTCGCCACTTGGTTGCTGCTGATGCAGAAGCGTGCGCAGTTGCTGGCGCGCGCCAGCCTCGCCGACGGCCTCACCGGTCTTGCCAACCGCGCGTTCTGCGATCGCATGCTGACGGCCGAATGGGATCGGGCGATCCGTTACGGCAAGCCGCTGTCGATCGTGGTCATCGACATCGACCGCTTCGTCGATTTCAACGTGCAGTTCGGTCCGCTGGCCGGCGACGACTGTTTGCGCCGCATTGCCCAGGTGCTCACCCATGTGCCGGGCCGTTCATCCGACTTTGTTTGTCGCTATGCGGGCGACCGCTTCGTCGTGGTGTTGCCGGAGACCGGCCACGCCGGTGCGCATGATCTGGCAACGCGCGCAAGCCAAGCGGTACGGGCGCTGCGCCTGGCCCATCCGGGGCGCCAGCCGGAGCCGGTGGTGACGGTGAGTGTGGTGGCCGCGACGGCCGGGCCGCAGCGCGGTGATTCGCTGCCGGCTTTCCTGATGCAGGCCACTGAGTTGCTCGATTCTGCCGAGCGCCAGGAAGGTAATGTCGTGCTTGGGCTTTCCGTCACCGCGTCCTGACCGGATAATCGGCCCGATTAATCTCCCGGGGATTCCTGCATGCATATCCGTGCGGCAAGCGTGGCGCTGGCTTGTGTTATTGCAACGATGACGACCCCGGTTGCGGCGGTTGAGCCGATGGTTGGCGCCGATCTGACCTGGACGAACATCAAGGTCGCCGGTGCAACATTCAATCCGCTGGCGGCTCGTTTGCGCTTTGCGCTGGCGTTGACGCCAGTCTGGGAAATCGGTGTCCTGGGCGGCAGCGGTATTGCCGACGACAGCGAGGTAACGATGCGTGCCGATATCGGTGAGTTTTATGCCGGTTACGTGCGCTACAGCGCTTCCCTCGACGACAACGCCCGGCTGGTGCTGAACGCCGGTTATGGGGCGATGACACTCGACATTACCTCGGTGCTGCCGGGTTTTCCGGGTTCGGAAACCTACAGCGGGGTGGTCTACGGTATTGCCCTGGAAGAGCGGCTGGCGCGCAATCCGCGCTGGATCGGTGCGCTGGATTTCGAACGCTGGTATCACGATCAGGGCCTCACCATCAACAGCATCAGTTACGGATTCCGCCGTGAATTTTGAGCGCGGCGTTCAGGTATCCGGCAGGATGTCTGGGCGTCTGCTGGCTGGCGTATGCGCCGCGATCCTGGGATTGTCGGGTTGTTACGATGGCGACCCGGCCGCGTTTCGCGAAGCAGTCGTCGTCAGTCGCGACGGCGTCAGTGCCCTGGCGATCGGCGGCGCAGCGCCGATCATCGAGACGGGTTCGACGCTGCAACTGATTGCCACGGCCACCACCGGCAGCGGTACCCGTGATTTGAGCAGCGATGTCACCTGGCGCAGTTCGAACCCGGCTGCGGTCATCGTCGATCGCAACGGCCATGTCACAGCCGTTGCCAATGGCAGTGCCGACATTACTGCGGCACTGGCGCAGTTCAGTGCCACTGTCACGATCACCGCATCCAGTGCCGGGTTGCAGGCGATTACGGTGTCCGGCAATAGTGCGGTCAACGAGTGCGGCACCGGCGCTTACACCGCCAGCGGCCACTACGACGACAGCACCGATCGCGACATTACCGCGCTTGTCACCTGGTCGGTCACCGACAGTACCGTGGCGCGCATGAGTGCGCTGCCGGCCGAGCGCAACACCCTGATCAGCACGCTGGCCGGCACCACGGGCGTAGTCGCCCACCGCAGCGCGATTGACTCACCGGCATTTTTCGTCACGGTCGAAGATAATCTCGACGGCATCGACGTCACCCCGGATGCGCCCGCGCAGATTGCCGTCGGCGATAAGCTGCAGTTCACCGCCACCGGCACCTGGGGCGTGGTCACCGGCGATATCTCGCGTGCCGCCAGCTGGTCGGTTGTCAACGACGATGACACCAGCGCGCTCATTGCCACCATCCTCAACGGCGACGCCGCGCCCGGATTACTCACCGCGCAGAGCGGTGGCGGCGGCACGGTAATCGGCGGTTGCGGCGAGGAGGAAGACAGCGTCGACATCACCGTCGTTTACCTCGACAGGCTGGTGATCACCAATACGCCGGTTCCGGTCACGGTGGCGCCCAACGCCGTTGTCCTGTTGGGGCTGGAGGGAACCTATTCCGATGGCACAACCAAATCCCTGAATGAAAGCGCCAGCTGGTCGGTGACGCCGGTGAGTGGTGTCGCCGTGACAGTCAGCGACAGTGTTGGCACGCGCGGGCAAGTGACAGCTGGCAATGACGTCGGTGTATCGACGGTGACGGCGAGTGTGAACGGCAAGACGGTGCAGGTTACCGTGCAGGTGTTGCGCTGAGGGGCGGGCATCTGTCGGTCAGGGTAATCTTGCGCGACTCGGTGTGGTTCGGCACGGATTAGCGTGCTGCCGGTGGGTAGCCACAGGGGCCGAGCGCAGCTTGCCAGGCATGCGTGTGGCGCCGCACGGCGGTATCGTAGTCCTGCATCAGCGAGCCGCGTTCCTTTGCCCACACGCGCGCCCGGTAGCGCACGATCGCCGGTGGCGGGGTGACCTGCTGGGCTTGCCAGAGCTGCTCCAGTGCCTCGGTCAGCATCCAGGCTCCGCGACTGGCCAAGGTGAGCCAGGGGTCGATGCGCGACAGATAAATTTCCGTGTAGGCGCGGTGCAGACTGTCTGCGGTTGGCCCGGGCCGGCCGTTGGGGCAGGGTGGTTGTGTTGCGGCCGCCTGCTCCAGCAGCACGCTGGAGCGATCCAGCTCGCGCAAAGCAAGATCGATGGTCAGCCAGGTTCGCCCGCCCAGCTTGTTGCCCGCCAGTTGCAGGTATTGCTGCTCAAGGGCTTCGGTCGCCGGCAGCGGGGCGTCGGGCGTGAGGCGGCCGAGTGCCGCAAGCCAGGACAGCGCATTGGCTGCTTCGTCCGCGCTCGGCACTTGCCGCATGCGCAGGGGTCGAGCACCGACGCTGAAGAAGTCGCGCAGTTCCCGTGCCCCGAAGGTTGCATTCCAGTAGATGACGGGCAGATCGCGGCGCTTGATCTCGAGCACGTGGATCACGTTGGTGGCGAACTCGCGCCGTGCCGGCGTGCCGTTGACGAGATCGGCAGCAGTCAGTTCGCCACACTGACGCAGGCCGCGCAGCAGACGCATTTCGTACAGCAGGCGTTGGGGTGGTGTCTGTATCCGGTCGGCGCTGTTGCTGCGTGTGCTGATCTCACGCAACAGGCTGCAGCGACCAAAATCGGGGCCGCCGAACACGGTGATACGCAGATCGGTCGCGTTCTGCAGGATGTCGTCGCCGGTAGGCCAAGTGGGCACCCGGGTTGCCGTCGGCGTTGGTAAACGGGCATCGAGTGCCCGGGCAATGCGCTCGTTATAGTCGGCGAGTGCCTTGACCGGATCGTCGGGCGAACTGCACGCGGCACAGAGTATTGCCGCCAGCGCGACCATGACGATCGCGGCCCGCCCTGCAGCAAGCGGCAAGGCAGTACAGACGGGGTTTGTTGGCAAGCCAATGACCAGCATGGCCGCCACACTAGCAAACCATTTTCGAATCGTCGCGGCCCTTGACAGCCGGGGCTGCGCGGGAGCGAATATCGGGGTCTGTTCTGACTGTGCCTACGCGGGTTGCTGGTTGCCGCGTTTCGGGTGTGTTTCTGGAGGTTGCGCGTCCATGCGTTCCTTGTTGTTGCTGCTGGCTTTGCTGTCGATCGTTGCTGCCCGTGCCGACGACAGTCTGCAATCGGTGCTCGATAACCACCTGCGCAGCGACGTTGCCTACTGGCTGGACGAGCCGCGCCTGTTCACGTTGTTGCGCGACAACAATCAGCGCAATGCCGCGCTGAGCAGTGACGAGATTGGCGCACTGGAGGCGCGCTGGCAGCAGGAAATCGTGGCGGATGATGGCGAGCTCAGCGAGCACATGCTGTCGCGTTTTGCTTCTAAATATCTCGCCGAAGTGTCGTTGCGCATGGACGGCGCCTACGGCAGGGTCATTGCGCTGGACAATCGCGGTCTCGTGGCGGCGGCCAGCGTACTACCCGAGAATTACTGGCTGGGTGACGATACCTGCGTTACCACGCTGGCACAGCACAGTGACGCGCCGTGGGCGCAGGACAGGCAGCCGGCAGCCGGCGACTACACGCGCGTGGCCTTGCCGGTGAAGGACCCCGCCACCGGGGAACGGTTGGGCACGCTGTTGCTCGAGGTCAATGTGGCCCGGCTCATGCACCAACCAGGCATGCGATCCGGCAGCTCGCGCCTGGCGCGCGATACCGTTACGGTGCATTCAACGCATATTCCTGCCGCCGAGGCCAACTGAGGCGCCAGCGTATCGCTGCGTGGCGTTGAGTTGTTTGCTGTTGGGGCTTGCATCGTTACCCGGTTATTCGCGCGCGATCAATTTGATGTCGTAGCGTCCCTGACCGGTCTGGCTGAGGTGTTGCCATAGCCACGGCAGTTCCACGCGCAGTTGCGCATTGAGCTGCCAGGGTGGATTGACGATCAACAGACCGCTGCCGTTCAGATGCAGGCGGGCGTCGTCCGGCCACACACACAGTTCCACGGCGAGCGCTGTGGTGAAGTTCGCACGCAGCAGACGCTGATGAAAACGCGCGATCGTGATCCGTTCCTTGATCGGATACCAGAGCATGAGCACGCCGTTCGGGAAGCGGCGGTGCGCATCCTTCAAGGCCTCCGCCGCCTGCTTCAGTTCATCTTCCTGCCCTTCATAGGGCGGGTCGATCAGCACCAGCCCGCGTTTTTCCTTTGGCGGCAACAGGCCGCCGAGCGCTTCCCAGCCGTCGCGTGCGTGGATCGCGACCTGGCGGTCGCCACGAAACTCCGCTTTCAGCAGCACGCATTCCTCGGGGTTCAACTCGCAGGCGATCAGGCGGTCCTGCGCCCGCATCTGCATGCGGGTGAGGCGCGGAGAGCCAGGGTAGGCCGAGAGTTTTTCGTGGCCGGTGCGCTCGCGGTTGAATGCGCGTACCAGTTGCAGGTAGCGCGCGGTGAGCGGTGGCGCGTTGGGCGCTTGCCACAGGCGGGCGATGCCGTCGGCGTATTCGCGGGTACGGTCGGCTTGGCCGGCGGTGAGGTCATAGCTGCCGCGCCCGGCGTGTGTATCGATCACGCAGAACGGGGATTCTTTCTGTGCGAGATAATCGAGGATCGCGGTCATCACGACATGCTTGTGCACGTCGGCGAAATTGCCGGCGTGAAAACCGTGGCGATAATTCATCGTTGGTTCATCGGTAGCTTGTTCATCCGCTTATTCATCAATAGTAGTGGGCCTCTGCGCCCTTGCTGTAGAGCTGCACGTCCGCCCATTTCCCGGCGCGGACTTTCGCCACCCAGGCCGGGTCGGCAAGCAGGGCGCGGCCCACGCAGACCAGGTCGAACTCGCCGTTGCTGAAGCGCGAGATCAGCGGGTCGATTGACGACGCGCGGACCGGTTCGTTGTTGGCCAGGCTCATGGTGAACTCGGTATCAAGGCCGACCGAGCCGACGGTGATCACCGGCTTACCGGTGATCTGCTTCGTCCAGCCGGCCAGGTTCAGATCCGAGCCGACAAATTCCGGCACGAAATAGCGGCGGGTGCTGCAGTGAAAAATATCAACACCGGCTTCGCTTAGCGGTGCGAGAAACTGTGTGAGCTCCTCCGGAGTCGGTGCGAGCTGTGCAGTGTATTCCTGTTGCTTCCACTGCGACCAGCGCAGGCAGACCGGAAATTTGTCGCCCACTGCTTTGCGCACCGCCTCGACGATCTCGACTGCGAAACGCGTGCGTTTGCGCAAGGAGCCGCCGTATTCGTCGCTGCGCTGGTTGGTGCCCGCCCAGAAGAACTGATCAAGCAGGTAGCCATGCGCGCCGTGCAGTTCGATGCCATCACAGCCGATGTCCTTCGCTGCGAGTGCAGCACGGGCGAATGCATCGACCACCGCCTTGATGTCGTCTTTTGTCATCTCGTGGCAAACCACCTTGCCGCCGGGTTTGGCGATACCGCTGGGCGAATAGCCCGGCACGGACGGGTCTGGCGGCATGCCGGTCTTGCGCACTGAACCGACGTGCCACAGTTGCGGGAAGATTTTTCCGCCAGCGCCGTGCACGGCCGTCACTACGTTGGCCCAGCCGGCCAGCGCCGCATCGCCATGGAAATACGGCACTTGCGGATAGCCGCTGGCGGCGACGTGGCCGACCACAGTGCCTTCGGTGATGATCAGCGCAACGTCGTTTTCCGCCCGGCGGCGATAATAGTCGGCGACATCTTGCCCCGGCACCCCGTTCGGTGAGCGCATGCGCGTCATCGGCGCCATGACGAAGCGGTTTTTCAGTTGCAGTTTTGGTGAAATGAAGGGGGTGAACAGTGGTTCTGGCGAAAGGGTCATGATGTATTCCCGGGAAAACCGAATTACGCGCAACCGCCGGCAGCTTTCGGCAATTCGCGCGGTACAACTTCGCGCATCAGCAGGCCCATGCTGTAATCGGCCTGCGCATCCGGCATCGGGATGCGCACAATCCAGCCGTCGCCGGGCGCGGCCTCGACACGGGCGCCGTCTTTTGCGTTTTCGAGGGCATCAAGCGTCATTCGGTAGTTGCCTTTGGGCGTCATGAGCTCAATGGCGTCGCCGCGGGCAAAACGATTTTTTACCTGCACCGTGAGCATGCCGCGCTGGGTATCGGCGTCGATGATGTCGCCGACAAACTGCTGTGTCCCCGAACTTGATGTGCCGCCTTCGTAATTCTGCAACGCGTCGGCGACGTGCCGGCGATAGAAGCCTTCGGTGAAGCCGCGGCTGGCCATTTTTTCAAGGTCTTCCATCAGGGCGATGTCGAGCGGCCGGCCGGCCGCGGCATCGTCGATCGCCCGGCGATACACCTGGGCGGTACGCGCCACGTAGTAGTGGCTCTTGGTGCGGCCTTCGATCTTCAGCGAGTGCACACCCATTTGCGCCAGACGGTGCACATGCTGCACCGCGCGCAAATCGCGCGAGTTCATGATGTAGGTACCGTGTTCGTCTTCGTAGGCCGGCATGTATTCGCCGGGACGCTGTTCCTGCTGCAGCAGGAACACGCGCTGCGCGCGCTCCTGCTCGTCCCAGCGGGCGTCATTCACTTCCTGCGGAGTTGCATCGGCGGGTGTCCAGCGGCCAAGACCGGTACCGTTCGCCGCCACGGCGGCCAGTTGCACGTCCGGGCGCACGGCGACGATATCGCCGGTTTCGGTTTCGGCGGCGTCATGCACCTGGTACGGCCAGCGGCAGGAATTGGTGCAGGCACCCTGGTTGGAATCGCGGTGGTTCATGTAACCCGAGAGCAGGCAGCGACCGGAGTAGGCAATGCACAGCGCGCCGTGCACAAACACCTCCAATTCCATTTCCGGCACTTTTTCGCGGATGTCGGCGATTTCCTCCAGCGACAGCTCGCGTGAGAGAATGACGCGCGACAGACCCATGCGGTGCCAGAACTTTACCGTTGCCCAGTTCACGGCGTTGGCCTGCACCGAGAGGTGAACCGGCAGATCCGGCCAGCGGTCGCGAACCATCATGATCAGGCCGGGGTCTGACATGATCAGGGCGTCGGGTTCCAGGTCGATGATGGGTGCCATGTCGCGCTCGAACGAGCGCAGCTTGTCGTTGTGTGGGGCGAGATTGACCGCCAGGTAGAACTGCTTGCCCAGCCGGTGTGCTGCGCCGATGGCCTCGGCCAGATGCTCCTCACGGTTGAACTCGTTGTTGCGCACCCGCAACGAGTACCGGGGCTGGCCGGCATAAACGGCATCGGCGCCGTAGGCGAAGGCGTAGGCCATGTGGCGGCGGCTGCCGGCCGGGGAAAGGAGTTCGGGTTTCATTGGCAATTGACCATGATCGTGGTGTTAAAGACGTATAGATTCAACGAGTTGGGTGCAGTTCGATTGTTTTCGCAGGGCTGTGTTGCTATAAAAGCCCTGCCTGTGTCCGTTGCCGGTATGGCGACACGGCAGATCCATGGCAGCGCGCGTGCTGTCGGTATTTTGAAGAGGATATTGCGTGCGCCCACTTTACCGCAGCCTGAAAGCCTGCGCCCTTGTCGTCTTCCTGGTATCGGGGTTGGGTGGCTGTGCGCTGTCGCGGCTGGCAGACAATCTGCCTTACGGCATCCTTGATAGTGACGACCCGCAACTCGTTCGTGACGCGCTGCCCTCCTACATGGTCACGGTTGACGGTCTGCTGGTGACCTGGCCGCACGACGCCGAGCTGCTGCGCACGGCCGCCTCGCTGTCCGGCGCCTACGCCACGCTGGTGGCCACTGAGCGTGATCGCGCCAGGAAGTTCGGCGCCCGCGCCCTTGATTACGCGCTGCGCGCTGCCTGTGAGGATAATAGAGACGCCTGCCGGCTGCGGGCGCTGAGTTTCCCCGAGTTTGAGGCGGTGGTAAAGGATGCGGATAACGGGGATTTGCCGCTGCTGTTTGCGGTCGGTAGCGCCTGGGCGACTTACATCCAGTTGTACAGCGATGACTGGAACGCGATAGCGGAACTGGCGCGCGTCCAGTTGATCTTCGAGAGGATTATCGCCATCGATCCGGCTTTCGAGGGTGGCATGCCCCAACTGTATCTCGGTGTGATGAGCAGTCTGTTGCCGCCCTCACTGGGCGGCAAGCCGGAAGTTGCCCGTGCGTACTATGAACAGGCCATAGCCTATTCCGGAGGGGAGAACCTCTACGCGAAAATGATGTATGCCAAACAGTACGCCCGCTTGATGTACGATCGCGAACTTCATGATCGCCTGCTCAACGAGGTCATGGCTGCCGATCCGAAGGTGCATGGCCTGACGCTCGTGAACGTCTACGCTCAGGAAGAGGCCCGCCGGCTGTTGGCCGGTGCTGACGATTATTTTTAGTCTGGTTTCCGTGCCCGCTGCACGAATGCAGTGGGCAACGGCGCGTTGCCCCGGAACATCGACAGGAGTGTGCGCATGTTGTTGTCGTTGATTCGCCGTTGCGGTATGCCTGCCGCCTTGTTGGTAGCCGGTTTGCTTGTCAGCGCAGTTGCCGGTGCCGGGACGATCACCTTCAAGATCTCGACGCTGTATCCGGATGGCACACCCGTGGTCAACAGGATCAAGCAGGCCGGCGAGGATATCGGCAAGCGCACGGGTGGCGAGGTGAAACTCAAGGTTTATGCCGGTGGCGTACAGGGTGACGACGCCACCGTGTTGCGCAAGATCCGCACCGGTCAGTTGCACGGCGCCTTAACGCAGGCTGGCGCCGTCGCGCAGTTCTACAAGGACATTCAGGTCTACAACGTACCGCTGGCTTTCCGCACGTTCGATGAAGTCGATTACGTGCGCGGCAAGATGGACGCGCAACTGAAGAGCGAGCTGGAGAAGGCCGGCTGGGTGTCGTTCGGCATCGTAGAAGGTGGTTTTGCCTATGTGATGTCAAACGCACCGGTGGCGACAGTCGCTGATTTGCGGCAGCAGAAACTATGGATTCCTGCCAACGACAGCGCCTCTGAACAGGCTGCGAGGAGTTGGGGCATTTCGCCGATTATACTGCCAATTGGTGATGTGCTTACCTCGCTGCAAACCGGCGCCATCAACGCTTTTGCTGCGCCGACCACTGCCGCCATTGCGCTGCAATGGTATTCGCGTGTGAAGTATCGTACCGAGGTGCCGTTGCTATATACCTATGGCCTGCTCACTGTCAGCGACAAGTATTTCGCCAGGCTTGATGCTGGCCAGCAGAAAATTGTGCGCGAAGCGCTCGGTGCTGCGTTTGCTGAACTCGATAAAAATGCACGCAAGGACAACATTGCTGCCCTGTCGACCCTCGACAGTCAAGGTATCAGGATAGTGAAGCCGGACGCGGCACAGTTCGCACAGTGGGAGCATCTCGCGTTGAAGGCAACTGACGATGTTGTGGCGCGCGGCGAATTGTCCGCCGCGGCACTGCTCCAGTTCCGCAAGTACCTTGGGGAGTTTCGCGCGGGCCCCGTGGCAGTTGTGCCGGCGATAACGTCTGCCGCTATTATGCCCAACAAGAAGTGATGCGCGGATGAATGCGACCAAAACCCGATCGCTTGCGCCGTTGTGGCGGGTGTTGCGCGTCGTCGAGGATGGAGCGCTTGTTGGCCTGTTACTGATGATGGTTTTGTTGGCGGTTGTGCAGATTGTGATGCGCAATTTCGCTGATCAGAGCCTGGTGTGGGCTGATCCATTCCTGCGCGTTTCCGTGCTGTGGATCGGTCTGCTCGGCGCCGGCATTGCCGCGCGCGAGAACTCGCATATTGCCATTGATATCGCCACCCGCTATCTGCCGGAGCGTCTTGCGCGCATATCTGGCGTCGCCTTGTCGCTGTTCACGGCCGGTGTCTGCACTGCGCTTGCCTGGTTTGCGTTTGCCTTTGTGCGCAGTGAGTACAGTTACGGGACGATTGCGTTTGGCAGTGTGCCGGCCTGGTGGTGTGAGTCGATCATGCCGGCGGCTTTTGCGCTGATGGCGGTGCGCTACCTGGGTATTGGCGTGGGCCTCACCCTGGGCAGCCGGCCGGTACGCAAGGACGGCATATGAACGCCGTTTTCAGCGCCCTGCTGGTTGTCGTTCTGCTTATCGGTGCGCCGTTGTTTGCCGTCATCGCTGCGGCGGCGATGCTGGGGTTTCACAGCAACGGCATTGACCTGCAAACGGTCGCCATCGAGTTGTATCGCCTCACCGATACCTCGGTGCTGCTGGCGCTGCCGCTGTTCACGTTTGCCGGTTACCTGTTGTCGGAGAGCAAAACCTCGCACCGGCTGATGCGGGTGACCCAGGCGTTTATGGGCTGGATGCCCGGAGGGCTGGCCCTTGTTGCCCTGCTTACCTGTGCGCTGTTCACGGCTTTCACCGGCGCTTCCGGCGTCACCATTGTTGCCATCGGCGCGATGCTGTTGCCGGCGTTGAAGGAGGGAGGTTATGACGAGAAGTTTTCGCTCGGCCTCGTCACCACATCCGGCTCGCTCGGCCTGCTGCTGCCGCCGGCATTGCCGCTGATCATCTTTGGCGTTGTCGCGCAACAGATGGGCGTTGAGGGCGTGACACTGGAGGCGCTGTTCGTCGCCGGGCTGTTGCCGGCGGCGCTGATGATTATCGCGCTGTGGGCATACAGTCTGTGGGCACATCGCGGCAAGCGCATTCCGTTGCAGAAATTCAGCTGGCGCGAGGCCGCAGGTGCGCTGCTGGAGGCAAAATGGGAGTTGCCGTTACCGTTTGTCGTGCTCGGCGGCATCTACAGCGGTGCCTTTGTGATCTCCGAGGCGGCAGCCGTCACGGCATTGTATGCCTTGATCGTCGAAGTGTTGGTCTATCGCGATATTCCGGTGCGGAAACTACCGGCCATTATGCGAGATGCAATGGTGATGGTCGGTGGCGTGCTGATCATCATGGGCATGGCGATGGCGTTCACCAATTTTCTGGTAGATGCGTCGGTGCCGGAGCGCTTGTTCGAATTGAGCCGCGAGTACATCGATAGCAAGTGGACTTTTCTGCTGTTGCTCAACGTGCTGCTGCTGATTCTCGGCTGCATGCTGGATATTTTCGCCGCGCTGCTGATTATGATCCCGCTGTTGCTGCCGGTGGCACTGGGCTACGGGATTGATCCGGTCCACCTCGGCATAATCTTCCTTGCCAGTATGCAGATCGGTTACTTCACACCGCCGGTGGGGCTGAACCTGTTCATCGCGTCGATCCGTTTCCGCAAACCAATCGCGGCATTGTGGTCAGCTACATTCCCGTTTTTCCTTGTCCTGCTGGCCGTGGTATTGCTCATCACGTATGTGCCTTGGTTGAGCCTCGTCTTCGTGCGGTGAGCGCGCAGGACTTTCACTTTACTGCTTTGAGTTTCCGGATTTCTTCTTGCAACTGCTTCAGATAGGCGTCTTTTTCCAGGACCAGTTGCTTGCGGGTTTCGAGCTGCTTCTTCAGCAATGCAGCACGCTCTTCCATTTCTTTCTTCTCACGTGCCAGCCGATCTTTTTCTTCGGCAGCCATGGTTTTCTGATCGGCGGTCGCGACGGTTTTTTTGGCGGTGGCGGGGCTGCCTGGCTTGTCGGCGGCAGTGACAACACCGACAGCGAGCGAGGCCATGGCAAGCAGGGTGAGTGCAGTGCGTTTCATTCTCGTTCGTGACCGTAATGTGGACCCTGGGGTTACGCACCTGGCGCCGGGTTAATGGGCCCCGGACCATGCTATTCACGGGTGCGCGTCGCTTTGCGGGCCAATGGTAGCATGGCGCCTTACGCGCGGTACCAGAGCGACATCACGTCATTACGCCAACAGGGGGAGCCATGGCTCAGTTGACCTTCATCGGTGCCGCACAGGAAGTCACCGGCTCCTGCTATCTCATCGAAGTTGAGCATATCCGGATACTGCTCGATTGCGGGATGCGCCAGGGCTCCGATGATATTGCCCGCCAGCACAAGGATCGTTTTCCTTTTTCGCCGGCGGCGATCAACGCAGTGGTGTTGTCGCACGCGCACCTGGACCATTCGGGCATGCTGCCGCGATTGGTAAATCAGGGCTTTGGCGGCCCGATTTTCTGTACGCCGGCCACGCGCAGCCTGTTGGCGATCATGCTTGAGGATGCCGCCAACCTGTATCTGCGCGATCTTGAATGGGAGAACAAGCGCCGCCAGCGCGCTGGCAGGAAAACACAGGAGCCGCTCTACGGCATGGAAGATGTGATGCGCGTGCTCGAACTGTGCGAGCCGGTTGAGTACCACGAGTGCCATTCGGTAGCAGACAACATCAAGGTGTGCTTCCACGATGCCGGCCATATTTTGGGGTCTTCGATCATTGAGCTGACGCTCAACGGCAACGGCAAGACCCACACGCTGGTGTTCTCCGGAGATTTGGGTTCGGTTGATGCGGTACTGATGCACGAGCCGGAGGCGCTGACGAAAGCGGATGTGGTGTTGATGGAGGGAACCTACGGCAACCGCGATCACCGTGGCCGTGAAGAAACGCTCAAGGAGTTCGCCGGTATACTTGCCAATGCCTGGCAGGAAGGCGGCAACGTGCTTATTCCTGCCTTTGCCGTTGGCCGCACCCAGGACTTGCTGTTTTATCTCGGCAAGCTTTATCACGAAGGCCGCCTCGACGGTTGGAGCGTCTTTCTTGATTCGCCCATGGCGATAGAAGTAACGCGACTGTACGACCAGTATTGGGGAACACTCGACGACAAGGATGTCGGCCTGATGGAAAAACATCGTGGCGAGACGCTGGAGACTTTCCTGCCGGTCCTGAGGCTGTCGGCAAAAGCCGAGGATTCGATGGCCATCAATCGCATTGCGAAGGGCGCGATCATCATCGCTGGCAGCGGCATGTGTTCCGGTGGCCGCATTCGTCACCATCTCAAGCACCGTATCTGGCAGAAAAATACCCACCTGGTCATCGTCGGATTCCAGGCCCGCGGTACGCTGGGCCGGCAGTTGGTCGACGGTGCAAAGTCGATCAGGATATTCGGCGAAAACATTGCGGTGGCCGGCAAGGTGCACACGCTCGGCGGGTTCTCGGCGCACGCCGGGCAGCGTGAGTTGCTTGCATGGGCGGCGAATTTCACTACCAGCCCGCGCTTCCAGTTGGTACACGGCGAGCCGGAAGCGTTGACGGCACTGGCTGCGAAACTCTGGAAGGACAAGAAGATCGCTGCCGACATACCCGCGCCGGGTTCATCGATCAGGCTCTGAGGCCACCGTAGTCTGCCTGCACGATTCGTGCACCGGCCCGGATGACCGCGCAAAAAAGAAGGGCGGCGCTTCCTTTTCAGGGAAGAACCGCCCCACGTGCTACCCGCACGTCGAACCGTAAAAATTTTGGGCAAGATTCCCGGTGGGAATCACTCCCAGGTCAGGGCGCCACCGGTTTGGTATTCGGTTACCCGGGTCTCAAAGAAATTCTTCTCTTTGCGCAAGTCCATTACTTCGCTCATCCAGGGAAACGGGTTCTGAGCACCCGGGAACTGTTCCTTGAGACCGAGCTGCGCGAGACGGCGATTGGCGATGAACTGAAGGTATTCCTCCATCATCGCCGCGTTCATGCCGAGCACGCCGCGTGGCATGGTGTCGCGCGCGTACTCGATTTCAAGTTCAGTGCCTTCGAGAATCATCTGTGTTGCCTTATCCTGCATCTCGGCGTCCCACAGGTGCGGATTCTCAAGTTTGATCTGGTTGATCATGTCGACGCCGAAGTTCACATGCATCGACTCGTCGCGCAGAATGTACTGGAACTGTTCAGCAACGCCCGTCATCTTGTTGCGGCGCCCCATCGACAGAATCTGGGTAAAGCCGCAGTAGAAGAAGATGCCTTCCAGCACGCAATAAAACGCAATCAGGTTTTGTAGCAGCTGTTTGTCGGTTTCCGGCGTGCCGGTGGTGAATTTTGGATCGGAGATTTCGCGGGTGTACTGGATGCCCCAAGCGGCCTTTTTTGCCACGGCGGGAATCTCGTGGTACATGTTGAAAATCTCGCCCTCATCCATCCCCAGCGATTCGATGCAGTATTGGTAGGCGTGGGTATGGATTGCCTCTTCAAATGACTGGCGCAGGATGTACTGGCGACATTCCGGGTTGGTGATCAGCCGGTAGGTGGCCAGCACCAGGTTGTTCGCGACGAGCGAATCCGCCGTGGAGAAGAAACCCAGCGAACGCTTGACAATGCGGCGCTCATCATCGGAGAGGCCTTCCGGCGTTTTCCACATACCGATGTCGGCGCTCATGTTCACTTCCTGCGGCATCCAGTGGTTGGCGCAGCCGTCAAGGTATTTCTGCCATGCCCAGTCGTACTTGAATGGCACCAGTTGGTTGAGATCGGCGCGGCAGTTGATCATGCGCTTGTCGTCGACGCGCACACGGGTGGCTGTGCCGGCCAATTCAGCTTCGCCTGCGGCGATATCCATCTGCGCGACGGTAGCGCGGGCGCGCGCAATGGCGTTACCGCCGGGCTGCGTCCAGGGCTGCTTCAGTGCTGTCGGCGCTACCGATGGTTCGGCAGCGCGCTCGAGTCGTGCCGGTTGGGCTGCCGGAGCGGCAGGCAGCGGCGGCATTGCTGTTTCTTCCAGTGCCGGCGGTGGCTGCACCTGCGGCATGGCTTTTTCGTCGGTATTGAAATCGTCCCAGCTGAGCATGGGTGCTTCCTCGTACTTCTTTTCGCTGTTCATTGCCAATCAGGAAACGGTCGTCATTGGCACGCTTCGCAATCCGGGTTGTCGATCGAGCAGGCCGGCGGCACATCGGCCGCCTTGCTCAACTCTGCCGGCTGCGCACCTGCCGTGTTTTTTACGCGGTTAAGCCGGCCGTCGTTGACTGTCGATTTCTCGGTTTGGGTCGCGGCGATGGCGCGCAGGTAATAGGTGGTCTTGAGGCCGGACAGCCACGCCATTTTGTAGGTGATGTCGAGTTTCTTGCCGTTGGCGTCGGCGATGTACAGGTTCAGCGACTGCGCCTGGTCGATCCACTTCTGGCGACGGCTCGCGGCTTCCACCAGCCAGCGTGGCTCGACTTCGAAGGCGGTGCGGAACAGTTCCTTGACCTCGTCGGGTACGCGGTCGATCTGCTGAACCGAGCCATCGTAGTACTTGAGGTCGTTGACCATCACGTTGTCCCACAGGCCGCGGCTTTTCAGTTCACGCACCAGGTACGGATTCACCACGGTGAACTCACCGGACAGGTTCGATTTCACATACAGATTCTGGAAGGTCGGCTCGATCGACTGATTGACGCCGGTGATGTTGGAGATCGTTGCGGTTGGTGCGATCGCCATCACATTCGAGTTACGCATGCCGACGGTCTGCACGCGGTTGCGCAGTTTTGCCCAGTCCAGGGTTTGTGAGCGATCCATCTTCAAGTATTTCTCGCCGCGCTCGCGGGCAAGGATGTCGATCGAATCAATCGGCAGGATGCCGCGGCTCCACAGCGAGCCTTCGTACGACTGGTAGGTGCCGCGCTCTTCGGCAAGTTCCGTCGAGGCTTGGATCGCGAAGTAGCTGATCGCTTCCATTGAGCGATCCGCGAACTCCACGGCCTGGTCGGAGGCATAGGCGATCTTTTGGATGTGCAGCGCGTCCTGGAAGCCCATCAGACCCAGGCCCACCGGGCGATGGCGCAGGTTCGATTTGCGCGCTTGCGGCACGGCATAGAAGTTGATGTCGATGACGTTGTCGAGCATGCGCACGGCGGTACGGATGGTTTTCTCGAGTTTTTTCAGGTCGAGACCACCTTCGGCCGTGACGTGGTTCTCCATCGAGATTGAGCCCAGGTTGCACACCGCGATCTCGTCATCGCTGGTATTGAGCGTGATCTCGGTGCACAGGTTCGAGGAATGCACGACGCCGCAATGCTGCTGCGGGCTGCGCAGATTGCACGGATCCTTGAACGTCACCCAGGGGTGGCCGGTTTCAAACAGCATCGAAAGTATTTTGCGCCAGAGGTTTTCGGCCTTCACCACCTTGTGTGGCTTGATCCTGCCTTCACGGGCGAGCTGTTCGTACTCAGTGTATTTCTTCTCGAAGGCGATGCCGGTGAGGTCGTGCAATTCAGGGACATTCGACGGCGAGAACAGTGTCCAGTCGCCGGCTTCCATGACGCGCTTCATGAACAGATCCGGGATCCAGTTGGCGGTGTTCATGTCGTGCGTGCGGCGACGGTCATCACCGGTGTTCTTGCGCAGCTCAAGGAATTCCTCAATGTCGAGGTGCCAGCTCTCCATGTACGCACAGACTGCGCCTTTGCGCTTGCCGCCCTGATTCACCGCCACAGCAGTGTCGTTGGCAACTTTAAGGAACGGCACGACACCCTGCGATTTACCGTTGGTGCCCTTGATGTAGGCGCCCAGCGAGCGCACGCGTGTCCAGTCGTTGCCCAAGCCGCCAGCCCACTTCGAGAGCATCGCGTTATCGCGGATCGCACTGTAGATTCCATGCAGGTCGTCCGGCACCGTCGTCAGATAGCAGCTCGACAGTTGCGAGAACAGTGTGCCGGCATTGAACAGCGTCGGCGTCGAGGCCATGTAGTCGAAGCTCGACAGCAAGTTGTAGAACTCAATGGCGCGGCCTTCGCGGTCGGATTCGCGCAGGGCAAGGCCCATGGCGACGCGCATGAAGAACGTCTGCGGCAACTCAAAACGCACGTCGTTGCTGTGGATGAAATAACGGTCGTACAGCGTCTGCAGGCCCAGATAGGTGAACTGCATGTCGCGCTCGGGCTTGAGCGCCCGGGCGAGGCGCTCGAGGTCGTACTCGGCCAGCGTCGGGGCGATGAGTTCGAGCTGGATGCCGCGATTGATGTACAGCGGGAACGATTCGACGTAGTAGCGCGTCATGTCGGCCTGCGTCGCGCGTTGCGCCACCCCGAGAAAAGACAGCGCTTCGCCGCGCAGATGGTCGAGCAGCAGACGGGCGGTGACGAAACTGTAGTTTGGATCCTGTTCGATCAGGGTGCGGGCAGTAATCACCATCGAGGTGTTCAGGTCGGCCTCGGCCACGCCGTCGTACAGGTTCTTGATCGTTTCGTTGAGAATTTTTTGTGCATCGACTTCGGAGAGGCCGCTGCATGCCTCGGCGATAACGGTTTCCAGGCGATGCATATCGACCGGCGCCAGCGAACCATCGGCCAGTTTCACCTTGATGTCGACTTTCCGGTCGGCGCGCGGGCGGTTGGCCGCATCGCGCGCACGCTCTTGGGAGCGCGCTTCGCGGTAGAGAACGTAGGAGCGGGCAACCTTTTGCTCGCCGTTGCGCATCAGCGCCAGCTCGACCTGATCCTGAATTTCCTCGATGTGCACCGTGCCACCGGAGGGCATGCGGCGCCTGAAGATCGCGACGACCTGCCCGGTGAGGCGGGCAACGGTGTCGTGGATCCGGCTTGAGGCTGCCGCATTGCCGCCCTCGACGGCGAGAAACGCCTTGGTGATCGCCACGGCGATCTTGTCTTCATCGAAGGGCACGACGGTGCCGTTGCGCTTGATGATGCGCAACTGGCCAGGGGCCGTGGCGCTGATGGTGCTGGCCGCCGTGGCCGGACGCTTTGTCAGCGTCTGGCTGCCGGTGCTGATATCGCTGCTGATATCGGTGTTGAGTTCCGTGTGCATGGTCGTCCCCGCGAATCACTCTGGAAGTCTGGGTGGCTTAGGCTGCCCGCCTGGCGGAGGCAGCGTGCGCTTGCCGCCAGGCAATGCGTCCCGACGGCAAGCGACAGCCCGCGGTCGTTTGCCGCAGGCTGTCGTTCCGGTCAGGGTCAAGATATTGGGGAGCCAGGGCGCAAGGCACACGGCGAACGATGGCAGCCGGCTTCGGGGCCAAAACACAAGATGTTGTATCAAGCCGATCAAAGCCATGCATGCCCGCTGCGCTCCATGCCCACCCTGCGATCCGTTGGTCGGAGCCTGCCGGGTTGCCTTTCGTTATTCTGCTGCGCCTGTTCCTGCATCCGCCAATCTTTGTGAATGACCCAACATCTTGGGGGTTGGCGGTGCACGAGGCACAAGATAGACCCGGCTTGCCGGCAATGCAAGACGCCAACACTGTGCGCTACCTGTGGATACCCTGGGGGAGGTATTGGAAGTTTGTGACCACTTACGGTGAAGGTCGCCATGAGTCAGCCCCTCCACAACATGTAGTGTCTTTTCAAGCAATAGCCAGGCAGCCGTTACAGAACCCATACCCGCCGTGCGCGCCGGTTATCGGAAAGTTCACTTATGATGTTGCACCCCCTCCTCGTGGTCATTTCCGCCCGATGCAAACCGCCGATACCCGCCCGCGCGTCCTGATCGTCGAAGATGACGAACGACTGGCCACACTCACCCAGGAATACCTGTCTGCCAACGGTCTTGCGGTCTCGGTGGTCAACGACGGCCTGGCTGCCATCCAGCGTATCCGTGACGAAGTCCCCGACCTCGTTGTGTTGGATCTGATGTTGCCAGGCGCCGATGGTCTGGCGGTGTGCCGGGAAGTTCGCTCGACATTCAAGAATCCGATCCTGATGCTGACCGCCCGCACCGACGACATGGATCAGGTGCTGGGCCTCGAAATGGGTGCGGATGATTACGTCGCCAAGCCGGTCAAGCCGCGGGTGCTGCTGGCCCGCGTGCGCGCCCTGCTGCGTCGTGCCGATGGCGAGGCAGAAGCGGTGCAGGCCACCTTGCAGCGCCGGCTGGAGTTTGGCGATCTGGTCATTGATGACGCAGCGCGTGCGGTGTTGCTTGACGGTGCGCCGGTTGATCTGACCAGCGCCGAATACGATCTGCTGTGGTTGCTGGCATCGAATGCCGGCAAGATCCTCTCGCGCGAGGAAATTTTTGAGCGCTTGCGTGGTATTCCGTACGATGGGCAGGATCGCTCGATCGATGTGCGTATTTCGCGCATCCGTCCCAAGGTTGGTGACGATCCGGAAAACCCGCGGCGCATCAAGACAGTGCGCAGCAAGGGCTATCTCTTTGTGCGCGATGCGCTGGTTTGATCCGCGCGCATTCTTGTAATGAAATCGATTTTCCTGCGAATTTACGGCGGCATGCTGGTGGCAATGCTGCTGGTATCGGCATTGGTGTACGGCACGTTGCAATTCGTCAACGAGTATCGCGCCGACATCTATCGCGAGGAAATGGCTAAAGGCACGTTCGCGCTGCTGGCGGCAGGTACCAGCCGTTATTACGGCGCGGAACGTGACAAATGGCTGCAATTGATGTCGGCGCTGCTCGGGGCGAAGGTCGCGGTGCTCGATGAGCGTCGGGTTGCCTTCACGGCTGATGAAAGCGATCGGTTGCGCGCCGGCCGTGTCGTTTTTCGTGTCGCGCCCGATGAAGAGGCCGCTGACATCTACATGCGCTTGCCGGCAGAGCCGCTGGTGATCACAACGCGCATGACCAAGGTGAGCGAACAGCAGGCGCGCGCGACCGTGGTGCTGATCCTTGATGCGCTCGGACAAACCCCGCGTGCCGAATGGGACAATGTTTTTGCCACCATTCAGGCAAAATTCGGTTTTCCACTGTCGCGGGTGCCGCTGGCCGATATCCGGCTCGACAAGGAACAGCAGGAACGGTTGCTGCGGCGCGAGGTGGTCATTTCGTTGTCCGAAAGCGCGCCGGCGGCCCAGTCCGGCGTACGTGTTTACGCGAAAATTGGTGATACCGGCGAGGTGTTGGTACTCGGGCCGCTCAATCTTTTCGAGCGGTTGCCGCGGGCACTGGTGATTCCGCTGGGCGGGATCGCATTGGTGATGATGGGTCTGGCCGCCTACCTGCTGGTGCGGCCGCTTGAGCGGCGTCTGAAAAAACTCGAACGTGCGGTGCAACAAGTGAGCAAAGGCAATCTGGCCGCGCGCGCGGAAGTGCGTGGCGCCGATGCGGTCGGTCAGTTGGCAGCAAGTTTCAACGGCATGACAGAGCACATCCAGCGCCTGATCCAGTCGCAACGTGAAATGACCCGGGCGGTATCGCACGAATTGCGTACGCCGGTGGCGCGTATCCGTTTCGGTCTCGAAATGCTGGCGGCTATTGACGATGCCGGCGAGCGCGAGCAGAAAATCGCGCGCATTGATCAGGACATCGATCAGCTTGATGCGCTGATCGACGAGATACTCACTTACGCACGTCTTGAAGAAGGCACGCCGACGCTGCGCTGGGAGCAGGTCGATGTTGCCGAGTTGGCGCGCCAGGTGCAGCGTGAATTGCAGCCTATCGCGGGTGCCATCGCAATCGCTGTTGATGCACCGGAGGAATTCGTGGTTGCCGGGGAGGAACGTTACCTGCATCGGGTGCTGCAAAATCTGATCATCAATGCGATTCGTTACGCCCGCAGTGCCATTGTCGTGCGGGTCGTCGCCGGTGACACCGAGGTCGAGCTGGTCGTCGAGGACGACGGCTCGGGTATCCCCGAGGCGGATCGTGAGCGTGTTTTCAAGCCATTCGCCCGCCTTGACGACAGCAGGCAGCGCGCTTCCGGCGGTTATGGGCTGGGTCTGTCGATTGTGCAGCGCATCGCTGAATGGCACGGTGGCCGGGTCTGGGTTGATCAGGCGCCTGCGGGCGGCGCGGCCTTCCATCTGCGTTGGTCCTGCCAGCGCGCGGACACGCACGTACTTGCGCGCTGAACGCCGCTCTGTCGCGGCGCCCGCAGCTACACGCGGTAACAGGCGGTAACACGGCGTCGACAGGCCACATACAGACCGCAGGGCAGCAGCGCGGGATACTCGCTGCGTGTGGAGGGCGTGTTGTCACCGGGCAACCGGTGAAGTTTGAAGGTTCGAGTGTTTGTTGTGAGTGCAGCGCTTTGAAGGTCATCTCCTGCTACTTTGCTCCTCTTGAGCATTCTCCCAAGCCGGCCGCAAGCCGGCTTTTTTCTTGGGTGCCAGCGGGATGCGCGCCTATTATTGCGTCCCGGACGCACCCCAGGCAGGTATGCCGATGAAGCGTTACCTGCTGGCCATAGACCAGGGCACCACCAGTTCGCGGGCGATCGTGTTCGATGACCATGGCACCCGCATCAGCGCCGGTCAGCAGGAGTTCCGCCAGCACTACCCGGCTGCCGGCCAGGTGGAGCACGATCCGGAAGAAATCTGGGCAACGACGCTGGCGGTGTGTCGTGAGGCGATTGCCAGGGCAGGTATTGCCGCGCGCGACATCGTCGGCATCGGCATCGCCAACCAGCGTGAAACGACGGTGGTCTGGGAGCGCGCGACAGGCAAGCCGATCCACCCTGCCATCGTCTGGCAGGATCGCCGGACGGCGGATATGTGCGATGAGCTGCGCGCTGCCGGCCATGAAGCCCAGGTGAAGAAAAAAACCGGCCTGCTGCTCGATCCGTACTTTTCTGCGACCAAACTCGCCTGGATTCTCGACCGGGTTCCTGGTGCCCGGCAACGTGCCGAACGCGGCGAGCTTGCCTTTGGCACCATCGACAGCTTCCTGCTGTGGCGGCTCACCGGCGGCGCCAGTCATCTCACCGACGCGACCAATGCGTCGCGCACGATGCTGTTCAATATCCACACCCAGCAATGGGATGACGCGCTGCTGTCCTTGTTGCGGGTGCCCAAAGCCGTGCTCCCGGAGGTACGCGACTGCACCAGCGATTTCGGCCACACCCAGACGGACTTGTTCGGCGCGGCCATCCCGGTACTCGGTATGGCCGGCGATCAGCAGGCGGCGCTTGTCGGGCAGAGTTGCTTCGCGCCGGGTATGGTCAAGAGCACCTACGGCACCGGCTGTTTTCTGGTGATGAATACCGGCGACAAAGTCGTCGAATCGCAAAACCGCCTGCTGTCGACGATCGGTTACCGCATCGGCGGCAGAACCACCTATGCCCTCGAAGGCTCGATCTTTGTTGCCGGCGCCACCGTGCAGTGGCTGCGCGACGGTCTCAAGTTGATCGAAACAGCCGCCGAAACCGAAACCTTGGCCCGCAATACCGGCGATGCCAATGGTGTTTATCTGGTTCCGGCATTCACCGGTCTCGGTGCGCCCTATTGGGATCCGCATGCCCGTGGCGCGATTCTCGGCCTCACCCGCGATACCGGCATCGGCCAGATCGTGGTCGCGGGGCTGCAGGCCGTCTGCTATCAGACCGCCGACCTGATGGCCGCGATGGTCAGCGATGGCGCCCGGTCGCCGCGTGCCCTGAGAGTGGATGGCGGCATGGTGACCAACAACTGGCTGGTGCAGTGTCTCGCCGACATTCTCGGTATCGCCGTTGAGCGGCCGGCAGTCACTGAGACCACGGCGCTTGGGGCGGCCTGTCTGGCCGGGTTGCAGGCCGGGGTCTTCGCATCGCTGGATGACATCGCGGGCCTGTGGCAGTGCGAGCGCCAGTTCCTGCCACAGATGGATGCGGATCGTCGCGCCATGCTGTATCGAGGCTGGCTGGACGCCGTTGATCGGGTCAGGGTTCGCGCCTGATTTTTGTCGTTCGGGAGCCGCTTTATCGCCGGGATCCTGCCTTCCGTCACTGTTGTGATGAGAAGCTGGTCACATTATTTTCTTATGGCTGTATATTTGCTCATGCTAAATCATGAGCAAGCGCGGTTGTTGGGTACCCCGGTCCCTCCCGTCCGGATTGGGCTGGAGCAGATATACCGATACAGGGGTGGTTGCTAATCTGTCGCGCCATCGCCGCATGCCCTGAATCAGGGCATGCGGCGATGCGAAATAAGAATAAGGGGAGGGCCCATGGGAGGGCTGGCGGTGACGGACAGGGATGAGGACGAGCAGCGCCAGCATATCCGTCGCGTTATCTGGGCGGGTATCGTGGGCAGCATTGCCCATTTGCTGCTGCTTTTTCTTACCCACGAACTCGGCTTCTTTCGTGGCGAAGCGGCAACACTTGCAGCGCTGGTGTCGTTCCAGGCATCAGGCTACATCGTTTTCTTCATATATATGCGCTCGGGTCGCAACCAGGCGCATGCCGATCCATCAATGACCATGCCATTGCTGGTGTGGGCGACGACCGCCATTCTGGTCTCGGCCTATTTCGTCGATCAGGTGCGTTTGTGCGTGATGATCATGTTCTTTGTATTTATGGTCGAGGGTGTATTCCGGCTGAAATTGATGGATTTTGTGTTGCTCTCTGTGTATTGCGTCGTCGGTTATCTTGTCATCCTGTTCGTGGTGGCAGAGCAGTATCCGGAGAACATTGATCGTACGGCCGAGCTGATCCAGTGGCTCGCCTTCGCCTTGATCACGGCTGGTTTTGCGGCAACGACCGGCGAAATCAGTTCGATAAGGCACCAGCTTGAGCGGCGCAAAAAGCAGAATCAAACCGCGAAGGCGCGCATGGAAGAACTGGCAGTCAAGGATGAACTGACCCAACTCTTCAATCGTCGCCACGCCATGGAACTGCTGCGCCAACACAAGGCAATGGCTGATCGTGGTGCGTACCAGTTTGCCGTTTGCTATATAGATCTCGATCACTTCAAGCAGGTCAACGACAACTTCGGCCATCACGTTGGGGATCTGGTGCTCAAGCGATTCGCGCAGACTGCCATGGCACAGGTGTCGGGCATCGACCACGTTGCCCGCCTCGGCGGTGAGGAATTTGTGGTGATTTATGTGAAAACCGACATCAAGGCCGCCCGACACGCTGCCGAGTGCTTGCGCGAGGCGGTGGCTGCGATCGATTTTTCCGATGTTGAGCCCCGCCTGCGGGTCTCGGCGTCGCTGGGGCTGACGATGTACCTCACCCCTGAAAAGCCGGAGGCTCTGCTGTCGCGTGCGGACGAAGCGTTGTATGCGTCAAAGCAGGGTGGACGGAACCGCATTACGGTGATTTAGGAAAGAGTCTGCAAGAGAGCCTGGAGGGGAGTGTCTTGAACGACGAAACGCTCGCGCGAGCAGAAGAGAGCAGCACATGGTTCCGCCATGCGCTGTTCGCGTCGTTCGGTATTCTGCTGCTGATGCTGATTTGCATTGGTTATCTTGCCGGAGGCTACTTCCGCACGTCTGCATTGCAGTTCACCCTTTTGTTCGGTGTCGCCTGGCTTGGGCAGGGCGCGCTGTTGTGGCTGATTCGTACCGGGCGCAGCCGGCGCTTCCGCGATCCGGCGCTCACGGCGCCGCTGATGGTCTGGGCCACAATATTCATCCTGATCGCCGCGTATTATGTTGATGTGGGTGAGCTGGCTGGCGGCATACGATTGTCGATCATGATGATGTTTTTCGGGGTGTTGTTGCAGGGCTCGTTTCGCCTGCGCACGCGTTGGTTCTACACTATCGCGACGCTGATCAACGTGGGTTACGGCTACGTACTCTATCTTGCCTTCACGGACCCGGAAATTTCCCGTGGCGTTACCGAGTCAGTCGAGCTGGTGCAGATACTGATGTTCGTGTTCCTGACCACGATTTTCGCGCGTACCGGTGCGGCGATTGCTGCTTTGCAGCACCGTCTGCAGCATGAAAATGTGGCGCTGGAAGCCAATACTGCCAAGATCCGCGATCTGGCAATCAAGGACGAGCTGACGCAGTTGTATAACCGGCGGCATGTCATGGATGTGCTGCGCGAGCAAAAGCGGCTTGCCGATTCCGGCAACTACGATTTTGTCCTCGGCTATATCGACCTTGATCACTTCAAGCGAGTCAATGACACCTGGGGGCACGGCGTCGGTGATATCGTGCTGAAGCGCTTTGCCAATATCCTGGGACAAAGTTTGCGTGAGGTAGATTACGCAGGTCGCCTCGGCGGTGAGGAGTTTGTCGTTATCCTGACGCGCACGAAGCTTGCCGCTGCGCTGGCGGTGACCGAGCGTATCCGCCATGCGCTTGAGAGTGCCGATTTCAGTGATGTGCAACCGGGTCTGAAGGTGACGACCTCAATCGGCGTCACCGCCTATGTGCCGCAGGAGGCGCTTGAGGATGTGCTTGGGCGTGCCGACGGTCTGCTGTACCAGGCCAAGCAGAAAGGCCGCAATTGTGTGATCAGCGGCGAAGTATCGGCGGGTCGTGTTATGTAGATCTGTCTTTCGGCAGCGCTACAGCTAGAGCAGAGCAACAAAAAGGCGAACTTTCCGGTTCGCCTTTTTGTTATGGGTCACTCGCGAAGCAGACGCTTGCCGATCAAAGTTTGCCGGCATTTTCCGCGAGGTATTTGGCGACGCCTGCTGGCGATGCCTGCATGCCCTTGTCACCTTTCTTCCAGCCAGCCGGGCATACTTCGCCGTGCTCTTCGGTGAACTGCAATGCATCGACGAGGCGGATCAACTCGTCAATGTTGCGGCCCAGCGGCAGGTCGTTGACGATCTGTGAACGCACAACGCCATTCTTGTCGATGATGAACGCACCACGGAAGGCGACGCCGCCGGCTGCTTCCACATCGTAGGCGCGGCAGATGTCGTGGGTGATGTCGGCGATCATGGTGAACTTGACCGGGCCAATACCGCCCTTGTCGATCGGGGTGTTGCGCCAAGCATTGTGGGTGAAGTGCGAATCAATCGAGACGCCGAAAACTTCCACGCCACGGGCCTTGAATTCCGGCATGCGGTGATCGAGCGCGATGATTTCCGACGGGCACACGAAGGTGAAATCAAGCGGCCAGAAGAAGACCAGCGCGTACTTGCCTTTGGCGGTCGTGGAAAATGAGCAGGAATCAACGATCTTGCCGTCACCGAGTACGGCAGCCGCGGTGAAGTCCGGGGCTTTCTTGCCTACGAGTACGCCCATGGCGAGTCTCCTTTGGTTGGGGTTGAGGGAAGCGATGGTGAATGTGTGTGCAGGGATAAGGCAGGCTGGATCATACAACGCACACCCGATGCGGCGTATGCGGTACGCCTAAGGGCCAGAAGGCATGCAGAGCCGGCTTTAGCCCTGGGCGCTCGCCGCCGGCTTGGCCGCGCCCTTGAGGATGCCGTTGAGCTCGCCTGAACGGGCCAATTCCATCACGATGTCGCAGCCGCCAACCAGCTCACCGTTGACCCACAGTTGCGGGAAGGTCGGCCAGTTGGCGTACTTCGGCAGGTTGGCGCGTATTTCCGGTGCCTCCAGAATGTTGACATAGGCGAAGGGCTCGCCGACGGTGGTCAGCGCCTGCACCGTTTGCGCGGAGAAACCGCACTGCGGAAATTGCGGTGTTCCTTTCATATAGAGGATCACCGGGTTCTCTTTGATCTGCTGTTCGATGACTTGCATGATGTCCATGGGACATTCCGGTTGTTTGCTGCGGAGGCGGCAATTCTAGCAAGCGCACCCGGCCACGTAACGTAAAACAAGGCCCCAGCGCGGGTGCGGCCATTTGCACCCCCCCGCGGGGCTGGTTATTATCTGTCCTTTACCGGCAGCCTTGGCTGCCGTTTTATTTTTGGCGAGGCGGCACTGCTGTTGCCCGGGACGAGCAAAGAAGATGGTTGGCGAACACCTGATGCCCACCTACGCGCGGCAGGCGGTTGCCTTCGCCCAAGGGGAGGGCGCTTGGTTGACCGATACCGAGGGCAAACGCTACCTCGATGCCATGGCCGGCATTGCCGTCTGTAATCTCGGTCATGCCCATCCGGCGGTAACGCGGGCCATCCAGCAGCAGGCGGCGCGCCTGCTGCACACATCGAACGTCTATCGCATTGCGCTGCAGGAAGAGGCGGCCGATGCCCTGTGTGCTGTGTCTGGCATGGAAAAGGTTTTTTTCTGTAATTCCGGTGCCGAGGCCAACGAGGCAGCAATCAAGATTGCGCGTCTGTATGGGCACAAGCGCGGCATTGAGTTGCCGACCATCATCGTGATGGAGGGCGCTTTTCACGGACGTACGCTCGCCACGCTCACCGCCACTGGCAGCCGCAAGGTGCAGGCCGGTTTCGAACCGTTGGTCAGCGGCTTCGTGCGCGCGCCATACAACGACCTCGACGCCGTACGCCAGATCGCCAAACACAATCAGGATGTGGTTGCCGTGCTGGTCGAGCCGGTGCAGGGTGAGGGTGGCGTCATCGTGCCGGCCGATGACTACCTCGCCGGTTTGCGCGCCATTTGTGACGCGCATGGCTGGTTGTTGATGCTTGATGAGATTCAGACCGGCAACGGTCGTCTGGGGACTTATTTCGCCTACCAGCAGACGACGATGCTGCCGGATGTGGTGACCACCGCGAAGGGTCTTGGCAACGGGGTGCCTGTTGGTGCTTGCCTGGCGCGCGGTATTGCGGCGGATGTGTTTGCACCGGGCAATCATGGCAGTACTTTCGGCGGCAACCCGCTCGCGTGTGCCGCCGTCGTCGCGGTCATCAAGGCGTTGCAGGATGACGGAGTGATCGCCCGTGTGCCGGCATTGTCGGCACGCATCATCACCGGCCTGCGGCATGCCCTGGCGGGTACCCCGGGCGTGGCTGCGGTGCGCGGTCGTGGGCTGATGATCGGTGTCGAACTCGATCGTGCCTGCGGGTCGCTGGTTGCGCGGGCTCGGGAAGCGGGTTTGCTGATCAATGTCACGGCAGAGAAAGTGATCCGCCTGTTGCCGCCGCTGGTGTTCACCGATGCCGACGCCGACCTGCTGGTGGCCAAACTCTCGGCGCTGGTGCGCGAATTTCTCGCCGAGCCTGTGGCAGCCTGATTTTCCGGCACCGGTTCTGCCACGTTTTCGCCTCGTGGTGCCGGTTTCTTTTCGGGGCTTTTTCTTTTCAGAGTTTTTTCTTTTCAGAGCCTTTCAGAGAGAGTGTCCATGGCAGTACGCCATTTTCTTACCCTGCTGGACTTGTCGCCGACGGAGCTGCAGGCGCTTATTGCCCGCGCCATTGAGCTCAAGGCCATCCAGCGGCGCGGCGAGCTCTATGAGCCGCTGAAAAACCGCGTGCTTGGCATGATTTTCGAGAAATCCTCGACGCGCACCCGGGTATCGTTCGAGGCGGCGATGATCCAGTTTGGCGGCGGCGCCATATTTCTGTCACCGCGAGATACGCAACTGGGTCGCGGTGAGCCGATCGAGGATTCGGCGCGGGTGCTGTCGCGCATGGTCGATGGCGTAATGATTCGCACCTTCGGGCACGACAAGCTCGAAGCATTTGCAAAATACTCGCGGGTGCCGGTGATCAATGCCCTGACCGACGAGCACCACCCTTGTCAGCTGCTGGCAGATATTCAGACTTTCGTTGAGCATCGCGGCGATATTCGCGGCAAAAAGGTGGCCTGGATCGGCGATGGCAACAACATGTGCAATTCGTTTATTCACGCGGCAGTGCAATTCGATTTTCACCTTGCTGTTGCCTGCCCGCCGGGTTACGAACCGGATGCCGGCCTGCTGATGCAATACCGGGATCGCATCACCTTGGGTCGTGATGTGAAGGCGGCGGCAAAAGGGGCGCATCTGGTCGTCACCGACGTGTGGGCGAGCATGGGCCAGGAAGAGCAGGCCGATGATCGCGCGGAAAAATTCCGCGATTTTCAAGTAAATCCAAAGTTGATGGATATTGCCGCGCAGGACGCATTGTTCATGCATTGTTTGCCGGCGCACCGGGGTGAGGAAGTAAGCGAGGATATGCTTGACGATCCACGCTCGGTGGTGTGGGACGAAGCAGAAAATCGCCTGCACGCGCAGAAGGCGCTGCTCGAATTTTTGCTCGTCGGGCGTTGAGGCGGGCGCTTTTCCCCGCAAAGCGGGCGCACTTCAGGTGATAACACCCCGTACCTGGGCGTGCACTGCGGCTGCCAACGATTTGTGGTCGCGACCATCGGTTGCGACGGGTGGCAGGAAGTGCACCCGGACGAAAATCCGCTCCTCGTTAAGCAAGCGCCACAAATGCGTGTGGAATGCATCGTCACCGATGAAAGGAACATGCGGATGCAATGATCCGTCAGCCGTGAGGTAGCGGATCGCCACCGGTTGCACGGCGTGGCCACCTGCGGTGGCGGCCATGAACAAGGGCGTGTGGAAGGCGTTTACGTCGCCACCGTTGGTGGTCGTGCCTTCCGGGAATACCAGCACTGAGCGGCCTGCGGCGATATGTTCACCAATCTGGCGTGTGCGCTGCCGGACTTCGCCTTTCCCGCGCCTGATGTACAGCGTCCCGGCCGCTGTGGCCAGGGGCCCGATCAGCGGCCATTGGGCAACTTCAGCTTTCGACAGGAAATGTATCGGCGCAACACCGCCCAAGACGGGAATGTCGAGCCACGACACATGATTCGCCACGAACAACGCCGCTGTTTTGGCCGGCGTGCCGGTGACGGTGATCTCGACGGCAAGAATTTTTGTCAGGCGATGCAGCCACCAGCGGGCGGCGCGCTGCTGTGCCGGCCGATGCTGTACGAACAGCGCACCGGTTGCCAGGGTCAAGGCGAACCCGGCAGCAATATGCACAAGTACGCGTCCGGTGCGCCATACGCGACGGATGCCACGCCATCCGGCCAGCAGTGGCTTCGGCCATGCCGGTGTTGCCATAGCCTGCATCAGGCAGGCACCCCTGGGTTATCGGCGCGACGCGCCATGAAATGACGAACGTAGCGCAGCGGAATCGTGTTGACGTCAACCAGAATGAACAGGTCAGCGCAATTGAAATCCGGATCCCAGCATGGCTGGCCGCACACTTTCGCGCCCATCGCCAGATAGGTGCGCAATAACGGTGGAATTTTCACGCGGGTGCTATCTGCCATGGCTGGCGCCAACGGTTGCTGCGGCGGCAGCTTCAGTAGCGGAGAAACCCGGAATGTTGCGGCGGTTTCTTCACGAAGGGCCATTGCCTCGAGCATGGCGCCCGCACCCGCATCGCCCAATGGAATGCTCGCGCAGCCGAACATCCAGGTAAATCCTTCGTCGAGCAGCAACTGCGCGAGGCGTCCCCACAACACACCAATGGTGGCACCATTGCGATAATCCGGGTGCACGCAGGTGCGACCCATCTCAAGTACACGGCCATCAAGGCGGCCGATCATGTCGAGATCGAACTCGCCCGCCGAGTACCAGCCGCCAGTCTTGCGCGCGCGCTCATCGGTCAGCACGCGCGTGTAGCCAACAACCTGCCCGGTCAACGAGTCCTTCACCACAACGTGACGACAATGTTTATCGAAGCGATCGCGATCAATGCCGGGAATACCATCAAAGCGTGCGCCGTATTCTTCAGTGAACACGCGGTAACGCAGGCGTTGCGCCGCAAGAATATCGCGGCGCGCGGTGGTGATGTACGCCACCAGTCGGCTGCTGTCGTTGTCGGCGATCGCCGGAAATGCGGGTATGCGCATCTCTTGTGCAATCAACTGTTTCAGCAACACGCCACCCGGGAGCAGGCGGTCGCACGTTTCACGCAGGGCCGTGGCAAGGCGTGGGGCCAGGCTGGCCGAAATTTGCGGGGTGATGGTTTTCAGTTTGACGGCGGCATGGGCCAGCATGCGTTGCGCTCTCGTATTGTTCGATGCGCAAAACATAGCGGTCGTTAATGTAGCGTCTGTGATGATTCCATGACAGAAAAGCGACAACGACTTTCCCGGTCAGGTTTCCTTGCTGATAAACCAGTGCCGTAGCGCCTCCTGGGCCAGACGCTCGCGCGTGGCGCCGGTGGGCGCCCATGTCTGCCAGCATGCCGCAGCGCGCACCAGAAAATCGAGCAGTAGCGTGTGTTGCCGCAGCACACGTTTCAGCCGATGGCGAAGAATCGGGTTGAACATGCCGAACATCCGTAGCAGTTGCCAGGGATTTTTCTTCACCCATAGCCATGAGCCAAGTTCCAGCGTGAACGGCAGAAAAATCCTGTCGTTGTTGTTGCGGCGGGATTCGTCGTAAAGAAAATCCCACAGATCGCCATGAGTCGTGTAATTCACGGACTGCGGTTCAACGGTGTACTCATGGTGGAAAGGATGCGTGCGGTCAAACAGCATTTCCAGCGCGTAGACCTCGGCGAGGTGGTCGATCGGCCGGTGTGTGCGCGCGTAGGAGAACCACAGGCGGTCGCGCGCGCCGAAGCCGGAGTGAACATCGACACTCAGGCTAAACGGTGCGTTCATCAACTCCGCGCGTGCCAGGGCGATGAGCGCAAGCGATTCGGGCTCCATCGGGGCGCCCTGACGGCCGCGATACCAGGGTAGCCAGGGCCCGTAACGATGCCCGCCGAGCAGGAGCGGCGCCTTGCCCATGGCATCAATAGGCGCATTGCGCATCAGATCGACACCATTCGGATTCGCCCGCGTGTGTCGCCAGATTCCGCCGGGATTCACCATCGGCAAAAATACCAGCCGGACGTGCTGCAGTTGTTCGCGGAACAGCGGGTCCCAGCGCATGCGTTCGACTGTGGTGCGCAAGTAAGACAGCACAATTTGCGCACCCACCCGTTCCACGCCGTGGACGCCACCGAAAAAGCCAATTGCAGGCGCATCCGGTGCGGTACTGCCGAGCGTAATGCCATGGATTGGCAGCCGTATCTGCGGCATTTCGACCCAATGCAGAATGGACGCCCGCAACAACCCGTCGGCGCGGACGATGATGTTTTCCAGTTCGAGGAGTTCCGGCAGATGTTTGTGCAGAAGCAATGTACGTTCTGGCATGCAGGCGCCACCCACCGGAATTGCGCAGTGTCGACTGCGGATGTTGCCGTTTTATGACGAGAGAGTTTTTTTGGTGGAATGTAAAAGTGGGATGACTGTTTTGTGAAAGCCATGCCACGGTTATGTCATGACCGCTTCAAGTTTCGCCCGTAAGTTCCTCGCCAACAAGGAAAAGAAGGAGGCGAGCACATGCGGACAGAGCCCATGCAGACGGCCGAGGGTGAGGCAAACGATATTCTCGCGCCGGCGGCGACCGGTGATCTGGTGCTGTTTTCCGGCAAGGGGCTGGTGAGTGCGATGATTCGTTTGTTCACGCGTAGTCGCTGGTCGCATGTTGGCCTGGTTATCCGTGACGGCGTCAGTGGTACGCCATTGCTGCTGGAGGCGACGATTACCGAAGAGTCTGCGGACACCGTGCTCGGCCGGCCGGTACGCGGTGTGCAGGTCGTGCGTCTTGCCGACAAGCTGGTGGCATACGACGGCACCGTGGTGCTGCGCCGCCTGGAGATCGACGAGCGTCCTGCGGGCCTTGCTGTCGACATTCGCGAGGATATGCGCGAGATGGCAGCGCTGTGGCGCTATCGTGGTTACAAGAGTTTTACGATGACACTGATCCTTGATCTGCTGTCGGCTAACCGCCGGCCGCCGCGTGTACACCGCGTATTTTGCAGTGAACTGGTCGCTGAGATGTACAAGCGCCACGGTTTGATGACACGCGCGGTGCGCTCCAGCCGTTACGTGCCTGGCGACTTCGGGCTTGTCGACACGCCGTTCCTTGAGAATGCACGGCTGTCCGCGCCCATTCTGCTCAAAAGTTGAAATCTGCCCGTTTGTGCTCAGCTTAAGCCGCCCAGCGTCTTCCAGCGATTGACTATCGCGCAGAACAGCTCGGCAGTGCGCTCGGCATCGTAGGCGGCGCTGTGCGCCGACTCTTCGTCGAAGGCGATGCCGGCCGCCGCGCAGGCGCGCGACAACACAGTCTGGCCATAGGCAAGCCCGGCCAAGCTCACGGTGTCGAAACAACTGAACGGGTGAAACGGATCGCGCTTGATCGCGCAGCGTGCGACCGCCGCGCGCAGGAATCCGAGATCAAAAAATGCATTGTGGCCGACCAGGATCGCGCGTTTGCAATGCGCGTCGCGTACCCGTTGCCGCACCCGCGTGAACACCAGCGCCAGTGCATCGGCTTCACGGATTGCGTTGCGGGCCGGATCGTCGGGGTTGATGCCGGTGAAGGCCAGTGAAGAAGGCTCCAGGTTGGCGCCCGGGAACGGTTGCACGGCACAGGCGATGACCGGCTCGGGCACCAGCAGGCCGTTTTCATCCATGCACAGAGTGACGGCCGCGATTTCCAGCAGGGCATCACGCCGGCTGTCGAAGCCACCGGTTTCGACATCGACGATCACCGGCAGAAAGCCACGGAAACGTTCAGCCAGCGGATGGGTTGATTCGGTCATGAGGGGTCTCGGGCAGGGACCGGCATCGTAGCGGAAAAGAAGGCGCAGTGAATTTCCGGGAGGAAACTGAGGAAATTCACTGCGCCCCCTTTTCCCGGCCGGTAGAATACGCGCCGTCCTGAACATCCCGCCTGGAGTCGCCCATGCCCGCCATCAACAAAGTCGTGCTTGCCTATTCGGGCGGCCTCGATACCTCCATCATCCTCAAGTGGCTGCAGGAGCAGTACGGCTGCGAAGTGGTGACTTTCACCGCCGATATCGGCCAGGGCGAGGAGCTGGAGCCGGCGCGCGCCAAGGCGCAGGCCATGGGCGTCAAACAGATATACATTGACGATTTGCGCGAAGAATTCGTCCGCGATTTCGTGTATCCGATGTTTCGTGCGAACACTGTCTATGAGGGCGAGTACCTGCTCGGCACTTCGATCGCCCGCCCGCTGATTGCCAAGCGTCTTGTTGAAATTGCCAACGAGGTTGGCGGTGATGCCATTTCGCACGGTGCTACCGGCAAGGGCAACGATCAGGTGCGTTTTGAGCTCGGTGCCTACGCGCTGAAGCCGGGCATCAAGGTGATCGCGCCCTGGCGTGAGTGGGATCTCACCTCGCGCGAATCGCTGATGAGCTATGCAAAGCAGCACAATATTCCGGTCGATTTCGCCAAGGCGGGTAAAAAATCCCCGTACTCCATGGACGCCAATCTGCTGCATATTTCCTACGAAGGTGGCGGCCTTGAGGACCCATGGTGGGAGCCGGAGGAAGACATGTGGCGCTGGACCGTGGCACCGGAAAAAGCGCCGGACAAACCGCAGTACATCGAGCTGACCTATCGTCAGGGCGATATCGTGGCCATTGATGGCAGGGATATGACACCGGCGACGGTACTGACGAAACTGAACGAGCTGGGCGGCAAGCATGGTATTGGCCGGCTTGATCTCGTGGAAAACCGCTACGTCGGCATGAAAAGCCGCGGCGCGTACGAAACGCCCGGCGGCACCATCATGCTGCGCGCGCACCGGGCGATTGAATCACTGACGCTGGATCGCGAAGTTGCGCACCTGAAAGACGAGCTGATGCCGCGCTACGCCTCGATGATCTACAACGGCTACTGGTGGTCGCCGGAGCGGCTGATGCTGCAAAAGATGATCGATGCGTCGCAGGAATACGTGAATGGCGTGGTGCGCGTGAAGCTGTACAAGGGCAATGTCACGGTTGCCGGCCGCAAGTCGGAAGACTCGATCTTCGACGCGAATATCGCAACGTTCGAGGACGACCGCGGCGCGTACAACCAGAAGGATGCGGAAGGGTTCATTCGCCTGAATGCGCTGCGGATGCGGATTCAGGCGGGTAAAGGCCGAAAACTGAAGTAATATTTCCTATTCTATTAGTTAATAATAGTCCGCTGCCCTGTCCAGACTTTTTAAACGGTGGCCCAAGGTAAGAAGATATGCGCCTGACATCCATAAGATTTACTGAGCAACAGGGGACTCCCCAAGAGTGGGAGCTTGGGGAAGTGTCCCTTGGCGCAAAGAACCTTATTGTGGGGAAAAATGCGTCAGGCAAGAGTCGAACGTTAAGTGTGATTGGTGCATTAGCAGCTAACTTGACTGGTTCTCGGCCCGTGGTTGGAGCTGGAACATATGATTGCCGTTTTGTTTCTGAAAATTCCGAACTTCTGTATCACCTGTCATTTTCTGGCGGTCAGGTTCTCAGTGAGAAACTGACCAGAAATGGCGAAGTTTTGTTAGATCGTGTGGAAGGCGGAGAGGGTAATATATTTGCTGCTGCCATGGATGGAGGGAAGTTTGTGCGGTTTCAAGCACCCACTAGTTCTTTGGCGGCGGTCGTTCGGAGGGATTCTCTTCAGCACCCATTTCTAGAGCCACTGTTTGAGTGGGGCGCTGCGTTGCGATGCTACTACTTTGGCTCCTCGCTCGGTAAGGATCACTTTGCGGTGATCGTACAAAACGCTCCGAGGGTTGATGATCGTGATGGTAATGCAGTGGTTGGTGTCTTTAGGGCAGCCGAAAGGGAGTTTGGTGAAACATTTTTGAACATCATTAAAGAAGATTTGGGGCGTCTGGATTATTTAGTCGATCAGGTTGGATGTGCCGCTCCTGTTTCCTTGCGGGTCAATCAGGATTTGCCGGGTGAATTTGTTGGTCTTTATGTAAAGGAACACGGTTTGCCCGGAATTACTGATCAGTACACCATGTCGCAAGGAATGTTTCGGGTTCTGTCTCTACTTATTCATGTTAACTACTTCAGACTAAAGAATTCCGCGACCTGCGTACTTGTGGATGACGTTGGTGAAGGTCTTGATTTTGATAGGTCGTGCAAGTTGATTGCACTTCTAAGGTCAAAGGCAGATGAGGCTGGCGTTCAGTTGATCATGTCTTCGAATGATCGATTTGTAATGAATGCTGTCCCTCTTGAAGAGTGGTCTGTCTTGCAGCGTGTAGGCAACAAGGTCAGTGTTCGAAATATTGAAAATTCCAAAGATATATTCGAGGAATTCAAGTTTACTGGCCTCAGCAATTTTTCTTTTCTTGAAATGGATGTGTTGGGTACCTCCGGCTTGGAGTGATTCCCATGAAAAAAATCGCCATATTTGTAGAAGGGCAGACAGAGTCGCTATTCGTTGAGCGACTTCTTGTTGAGATTGCCGGCGAAAGGAATATTCGCGTAGATAAGAAAAAAATCTTTGGTGGATCAAAAGTTTCAAGGCAGATCGTGCTTGTTAGGGAGGCGGCAGTTGTTCCCGGCCAAAATTTTTATGCGCTTATCTACGACTGTGGCAGTGATAATCAGGTCAAGAGCCGGATTGAAGAAGAGCACGTCGGTCTGACGAAATCTGGTTATTCTTTGGTCATTGGATTGAGGGATGTCAGGCCCATTCGTCACAGTGATTTACCGAAATTGGAATTGGGCCTACGGACCGGTATTCGGACTAGTCTGGTGCCGGTCGTCTTTGTCCTATCTGTGATGGAGATTGAGGCTTGGTTTTTGGCGGAAACAGAGCATTTTATAAAGGTTGACCCTCGCATTACTTTGGCTGAGGTAATCAGAATTTTGGGCCTTGACCCATCAGTGGACTCTTTGGAGACACGCCCAACTCCAGCGGAGGACTTGCATGATTGCTATCAGGTTGGTGGTAAGGCCTATCGCAAGAGACATGCGCACGCGGAAAGGACTGTGAATGCTCTGGACTACACCTCTATCTATTTGACGATGCCGAATAGAATTCCTTATTTGCGCAGTCTAGTTGCCCACATTGAAGGGTTTCTCACTTAGTCGTCGGAAATTAATAATGCGTCTTCTCCACACCATGCTCCGCGTTGGCGACCTGGATCGGTCGCTTGATTTCTACACGCGCGTGCTTGGCATGAAACTGCTGCGGCGCAAGGATTACCCGGACGGGAAATTCACGCTGGCCTTCGTCGGTTACGGCGACGAGAGCGATACCGCCGTGCTGGAACTCACGCACAACTGGGGCGTCGAGAAATACGAGGTGGGCACGGGCTATGGTCATGTCGCGCTCGGCGTCGATGACGTGCGTGCTGCCGTGGAGAAGATCCGCGCCGCCGGCGGCAAGGTGGTGCGCGAGCCGGGGCCGATGCAACACGGCAGCACGATGCTGGCGTTCGTCGAGGATCCGGACGGTTACCGCATCGAGTTGCTTGGCGCGCGGTGACGGACACTGCCCGCGAAAACCGGGCTGTCAATCATTGTCGAGAATGAATCCCGGCGCGGTGCTTGTGGATGCCGCGCCGGGTTGCATGGAACGCGAAAACTAGATGATGACGCCGAGTTCTTTCAGCTTGGCTTCGGCCTTGTCCTTGGCCAGGCCGTAATGCTCCTGCAACCGGCCAAGCAGGTGGTCCTTGTTGGCTTCGGCGCGGCTCAGGTCGTCGTCGGTGAGCTTGCCCCACTTTTCCTTGATCTTGGCCGAGAGCTGCTTCCAGTTGCCTTCGATGATGTCCTTGTTCATTGGTTCTTCCTCGTTGTTGCGATGGTGGTCGATTGGACCGTTTACTTGCCCTTGGTGCCGAGCGCGGTGGTATCCACGCTCTTTACGCCTTCGATTTTCGCCGCGATGTCCTTGACGTGATCGATGGCATCCTGGTTTGCCAGGGTGCCTTTCAGGACCACCACGCCATTCGTCGTGTCGACATTCACTTCAAAGCCCTTGCTGACGCTGTCGGCAAGGATTTCCGATTTCACCTTGGTGGTGATCCAGCTGTCGGATACCACTCGTTTGGTTTCCGCCACCGCCGCTTTGGTCTTCGCTTCGGCCTTGCTGGCGGACGGCGTGGTCAGGCCGTTGTAAACGCTCTTGACGCCGTCGACCGCACGGGCGCTTTCCCCGGCTTCATTGCGTGCTTCCGGGCTGCTGGCGGCGCCTTCAAGGGTGACGACGCCATTGGTGGTGGTGACGCTGATGTCGGAGTGCTTCAGGCTTTTTTCGCCCATCAGTTTCGCCTTCACTTTCGCGGTGATGGCGGTGTCGCTCAGGACTGCACCCATGCCGTCGCTGTGCGCTTCCGGCGTGGCTTCTGCGGCGGTGGCGGTAACGGTGGCGGTGAAGCCGAAGGCAAGGCCGGTGATCAGGCCGGTTGCCAGCAGCGTGGTACGGAACGGGGTCGTGGAAATTGACATGTCGATTACCTGTTGTGTTGTGCCCGGATGGCCTGCGCCGTCCGGGCAAGGGTGGCGATGGTTGATTACTTGACCGAGATTTCTACGGGCGTCTGCGCGAAGACGATCTCGACCCGGCGGTTCATCTGGCGACCGGCAGCAGTGGCATTGCTGGCGACAGGATTTTCGGCGCCATGGGCGCGGGTGCCGAGACGATTGGCCGGCACGCCGCGGTCAACCAGTGCGTTCATCACCGCCGTGGCGCGTTGCTGCGACAGCGTGTAATTGGCACTGGCGACGCCGAGGCTGTCGGTGTAACCCTCAATCAGGGCGCTGCGCTCGGGATTGCGCTTGAAGAAGTCGGCCAGCTTGGCGATTTTTCCCTCGCTTCCCGGCAGGATCTGCGACTTCCCGCTGCCGAACAGCACGTCACCCAGCGTCACCACCATGCCGCGATCGGTCGTTTTCGCGTTCAGTTCCTTGAGCTGTGATTCCAGGTCGCTGACCCGGGCGTCGCTGCGCTCGATCTGGTCCATCTGCTGCGTGGCGTTGTCGTCCGCGGCCGCCAGTTCGGCAGTCATGTCGGCATTATTTTGTTCGGCGCGCGCGAGTTGCTGGTCTGCCTGGACGAGCGCGGCGCTTTTCCAGGCGTTGCTCTGTTGTTCCTGGGCGAGCTTTTGCTGTGCCTGGTCGACTTCGCTGGTGCGCATCGCCAGCCGTGTCTTGTCGCGTTCGGCGCCGGCGCCGGCGGTGATCGCCTGTGCGGCGCGGTTGGCCGCGGTTTCCTCGGCGATGGATACCCGTTGGCCGGCCATGTAGGCGAGGTGATTGACGGTGCTCGCCTCATCGCGGTCGGCCCAGGCCTTTTTCGCGCTGTGCAGCGCTATGTCTGCCTGTTTCAGTTCGTCGGCGGCCAGCGTGGCCACCTGTTTGTTGCCCTGCGCGGCTTCGAAGCGGCTGCTGGCCAGGTTCAGGGCATCGTTCGGTTTCGGGGTGGAACTGCACGCTGCCAGTGCGACGGCCAAGGCGGTGAAACAGAAAATTCGCGTTTTCATTTGAAAACTCCTGGTCCGCTTCAGCGGACAGTCTTGCGGTTGATTTCTTCGCGCAGGACGCGGGCGGCGTCCTGCGATTCCTGGGCGGCCTTGCGCGAACTGGTCGATTGGGCGTGCAGTTCTGCAACCTGCGCGTCGAGTTCGGCCTGCTCGGCGAGTTGGCCGGCACGCAGGTAGTCCTTGCTGGTCATCGCCGTGCGGGCGTTGGCCAGCTTGGCAATGGCGATCTGCAATTCACCGGCAGCATTTTCATTGGTGCTGTTGGTGTTGGCGTGCTTGACTGTGGCTTCGGCCACTGCCATTTGCTGGGTCGGTGGCGGCGTGCTGGCGCAGCCGCCGAGTACGACCAGCGTAGTGACCAGCGCCAGTGCGCTGCCTGCCGCGCGGCGGGAAATGAACGTTTTCATATTGAGTCCTTGAAGATGATTTGTTTCGGGTGGTGGACAGGGAAAACTACAACTGGAATACGACCCCGGCATACAGTCCCTGGACGTTGTCTTTCTTGCCGTCGACGCGGGAAATGTTCGAATACACCTGGTATTCCGCGCGCAGGGAAAAGTTGTCGGTCAGGCCGAGTTTCACGCCGGCGCCATAGACGGGCGTGGTGCCGTCCTGGTCCTTGACCGGCACGCCGGCAACGGTTCCCGCACTGTCGGTGTTGTATTGGGCGGCGCCCAGGCGGCCGTAAATCCCGAAGCGGTCAGTGAAGGCAATGAGGCCGAGAGCGCTGAGCGTCATGGCGCTGGAATCCTGGCTGGCCATGAACTGGTTGTCTTTGGCGTCAAGAAGAGTGCCGAGACTGGTGTAGCCGAGTTCCAGGCCAAAATTGCTGTTCAACTGCAAACCGATCTCTGCTTTTGCGCTGTCGTCGCTGCTGTCGCAATTGGTAATGTGCTCGCAGAATTTGCGGGCTTCGGCCTGGCCGTAGTCCAGGCCGAGGGTGATACCGCCGGCGGCGTATGCCGACGGCATGACGGCGATGCCGGCCAGGGCGATGAGGCTACACAGGCGGGTTTTTCTGATATGCATGTTCATGATCCTTGCCCTGGATGATTCCGGCCCCGGGAACTTTCCCGGGTCAGTGCGGAGTACGAACATCCTGATGCGGCCGAATCCCGCTGTCAGTTGGTTGGCCCACATAAGGAAATATCCGGGAAAACCACAATAAAAAAGGACCCGGACGGGTCCCTTCAGGTCACTGCCCCTGGCGAAGCATGTGTGCCATCAATGCATGCGAAGAAAAATTTTCCGGGCTGCCCGCGAATCGCTCAGGGATTCAACCGCGTAATGGTCCAGATGCCGCTGTCGTTGCGGACATAGGCAAAACGATCATGCAGGCGGTGTTCACCGGCCTGCCAGAATTCAATGCGTTCGGGTACCACACGATAACCACCCCAGTGCGGCGGGCGCGGCACGGCAACGCCGGCATACTGGCGATCGTATCGGGTAAAAGCCTCCGTCAATGCCGTGCGGCTGCCCAGCGGTCGACTCTGCTGTGAGGCCCAGGCACCCAACTGGCTTTCGCGTGGGCGTGATGCGAAATAGGAGTCGTCTTCTGCCGACGACGTGGGTTCGACGTGGCCTTGTACTTGCACCTGTCGCGATGGCCGTTCCGTGCTGCCGGACAGCCACAGGAAATGCAGCGCGGCGCGCGCATTGCGCGCCAGTTGCATGCCCTTGTTGCTGTCGCGATTGGTGAAGAAGACAAAGCCCTGCGCCGCGACATGTTTCAGCAGTACCGTGCGCGCCCAGGGCTGGCCGTTCGCATCTGTGGTGGCCAGCACCATGGCGTTTGGTTCAAATGCGCCGCCAGCCGGCCCCGTTGTTGCCCAGGCGCCATGCCAGGCAGCGAACTGGGCCAGCGGATCCGGATGCAGTTGGGAGATGTCGAGTATCGTCATGATATTGCGCAGCCTGATTCGGGTGACACAGAGCGGCAATGGCGATGGCGACTGTCTTTATACGCGTTCAATCACCGTCGCAATGCCCTGGCCCAAACCGATACACATGGTGGCAAGGCCGAGCGATCCGCCTTTTTGCTCCATTACATTGAGCAGCGTGCCGGTGATGCGCGCGCCGGAGCAGCCGAGCGGATGGCCGAGCGCAATCGCGCCGCCGTGCAGGTTTACTTTCTGCTCGACCTTGTCCATGAGTTGCAAATCCTTCACGCACGGCAGTGATTGTGCGGCGAAAGCTTCGTTCAGTTCGACAAAATCGATGTCGTTGATCGACACACCGGCGCGCTTCATCGCTTTCAGCGAAGCCGGCACCGGGCCATAACCCATGATCGCCGCGTCCACGCCGGCCACCGCCATGCCGCGGATTTTCGCGCGCGGTTTCAGGCCGAGTGCTTTCGCGCGCTCAAAACTCATGATCAGCATGGCGCTTGCGCCGTCGGAAATGGCCGACGAAGAACCGGCGGTTACGGTGCCGCCTTTGGGATTAAACGCCGGCGCCAGCGCAGCGAGGGCTTCCAGCGAGGCATCCTTGCGGATCACTTCGTCGTAGTCGAGCTGAAACAGCGCGCCGTTCGCATCGTGGCCGGCCATCGGCACGAGCTCGTTTTTCCAGTCGCCGTTGACGGTCGCAGCCCAAGCCAGTTTGTGTGAACGCAACGCGAATTCATCCTGCATCTGCCGCGAAATGCCGTGCATGGTGCCGAGCATTTCCGCAGTGAGGCCCATCATGTTCGAGGCTTTGGCGATGTGCTTCGAGGCTTCCGGGTTGATGTCGACGCCTTGCGTCATCTGGACGTGACCCATGTGCTCGACGCCACCGATAACAAACACGTCGCCGTTGTTCGTCTGGATCGCCTGCGTGGCGATATGCAGTGCCTGCATGGAAGAGCCGCACAGACGGTTGATGGTCTGCCCGGCCACTTCCTTCGGCAGGCCGGCAAGCAGGCCGATATTACGGGCGATGTTCATGCCCTGTTCCAGCGTCTGGTTCACGCAGCCCCAGATCACGTCTTCGGTTTCGGCGATGTTCCAGTGGGGGTTGCGCCGCTGCAGCGCGGCGATCAGGTTGGCGGAGAGTTTCTCGGCGCGGACATGGCGGAAGGCACCGCCCTTGGAGCGGCCCATTGGGGAGCGTACGGCATCGACGATGACCGCATCGCGGGGATTCAGACTCATGTTGTTTCTCCTTGTTCGTTGCCGGTGGGGCTTGCCGCAGCGGCAGAAAAAATTCAGCCGAAGAATTTCTGGCCGGTTTTGGCCATCTCGCGCAGTTTCGCCGTTGGCACATAGAGCTTGCCGAGTGCGGCGAACCGGTCGCAGAGCGCCACGTATTTGTCGAGGCCCAGGGTATCCATGTAGCGCAGGGCGCCGCCCCGGAAGGGTGGGAAGCCGATGCCCATGACCAGTGCCATATCGGCATCGGCTACGTTCGACACGATGCCTTCTTCAACACAGCGCACCACTTCATTGCACATCGGGATCATCAGGCGGGCAACGATCTCGTCGGCGTCGAATTCCTTGCGCGCGCCGCAGACCGGTGCAATCAGATCGTAGGCGGTTTGATCGACAACTTTTTTCGGTTTGCCCTTTTTATCGGTTTCGTACTTGTAGAAACCGGAGCCGTTTTTCTGGCCAAAGCGCTGGTTTTCGAACATCACGGTTGAGGCGTCCTTGAAGTCGTACTTCATGCGCTCCGGAAAGCCTTCGGCCATGACGTTGGCGGCATGCACGCCGGTGTCGATACCGACGACATCCATCAAATACGCCGGGCCCATCGGCCAGCCGAATTTCTCCATCGTTTTGTCGACAACCTGGAAGTCGGCGCCGTCGCGCAGCAACATACCGAAGCCGCCAAAGTAGGGGAACAACACGCGGTTGACGTAGAAGCCGGGGCAGTCGTTGACCACCACTGCCGACTTGCCCATTTTCTTCGCCCAGGCCACAGCGGTAGCGATAGCTTCGTCAGATGATTTTTCGCCACGTATCACCTCCACCAACGGCATCGCGTGCACCGGGTTGAAGAAGTGCATGCCGACAAAATTCTCCGGCTTTTTCAACACGCTGGCGAGGCGGGTGATGGAAATGGTCGAGGTGTTGGAGGCGAGGATGGCGCCATCCTTCAGATGGCTTTCAACTTCGGCCAGCACCGATTTCTTCACCTTCTCGTTTTCAACTACCGCTTCGACAACGATGTCGACACTGCCGAAATCGCCGTAGTTCAGTGTCGGCCGGATCGTCGCCAGGGTCTTGCCCATGGCATCCGGCTTCATGCTGCCTTTCTCGACGCGGCGGGCAAGGTGCTTGTTGGCCTCGCTCATGCCGATATCCAGCGCCTTGCCGGCGATATCCTTCATGATGATCGGCGTGCCTTTCGATGCCGATTGGTAAGCGATGCCACCGCCCATGATGCCGGCACCGAGCACGGCCGCCTGCGCGACCGGTTTGGCTTTTTTCTCCCACTTGCCGGCGGTTTTCTTCATTGCCTGATCGTTGAGGAAGATGCCGACCAGTGCCGTGGCGGCGTCGGTTTTGGCAATTTTTCCGAAACCGTCCGCTTCGACTTTCAGGGCGTCGTCACGCTTCAGCCCGGCGTGCTGCTGCATCACATTCACGGCAGCCATCGGCGCCGGGTAGTGCTTGCCGGCCTGTTGCGCCACCATGGCACCGCCCGTCTGGAATGCCATCATCAGTTCGAGGCCGGCGAGGGGAACCGGTTCGAGTTTTTCCTGTCGCTTCGTTTGCCAGTTGAGCTTGCCGGCGGCGGCGTCTTTCGCCATCTGGATAGCGGCGGTGCGCAGTTTTTCTGGTTCGGTAATAGCATCGACGGCGCCGTCCCTGAGGGCCTTGTCGGCTTTGTGCTGGCCGCCACCGGCGATCCACTCAATCGCATTGTCGATACCGATCAGGCGCGGCAGCCGCACGGTGCCGCCAAACCCCGGGAACAAACCCAGTTTCACTTCCGGCAAGCCGACTTCCGCCTTTGTGCTCAGGACGCGGTAATCGCAGGTGAGCGCCATTTCCAGGCCGCCGCCCAGGGCAATGCCGTTGATCGCGCAGACGGTGGGAAAGGGCAGGTCTTCCACCGCGCAAAATGTTTTGTTGATCTGGACGCACCAGTCGGCGATGGCTGCTGCCGGCTGTTTGAACATGTCGGTGAATTCGGTGATGTCGGCGCCGACAATGAACACGTTCTTGGCAGACGTAACGATCATGCCCTTGATGTCTTTCGCGGCCTGTACGGCGGCAATGGCCTTGCCGAGGTCTGCGGTGGTGGCACGGTTGAATTTATTTACCGATTCGCCCTGCAGATTGAACGAGAGTTCGACAATTCCCGGTGCGCTCTCACCCACCGCCTGCACACAGACACTGTTGCCCTGATAAATCATGGTTATTCCTCAACGGGTATGTCGGATATCCGGCGCCGGGGGCCGCCCGCAAAAGAGCGGCAGAAGGCTGCGGACGCCGGAGGGCGGAAGTATAGGCGAGCGGCCGGTGCCCGGGCCGTTGCAGGAGCCCTGGCCTGGCCGGAGGGAACGCGCTGGTCCCCGTTTGGTGTGACGTACCCCGCATTCCTGGCAGACGGGAGCCATTGAGCGCCCTATAAATACAACTTATAGCCTAGTCTCTGCCATGTAATACGATCATCTACCTATCAAAAGGAGGACGTGGCCATGGTTTCCCCCGTCATGTCAATCAATTCTGTGGCAGGGAATGCCGGCACGCTGGCGTGGGATCTGCGCGAGATGCGCTCGGCGGCCCGTGCCACCGATTTGTTGTGGGATGTTGTCAGCAGGCTGCCGTTGTTCATGCCCCCTACCGGCTTACTGCTGCTCGACTGGCAATATATTGACGATGGCGCGGGTAAATTGGCGGTTTATCCCCGCCTTGATCTGCACAGCGCGCCGTGGCTGCTGTTGCCGCCAGCGGCGATCCGCGCAACCGGCGCCACGGTTCATGTCAGTGATCTCAGCGGCAAGCGCGCCGGGGCGCCGACGTTCACCTTGCAGTTGCCGGCACGGCGCGGGCGCCGTGTTCCACGGGTGCCACTGGCCACCGGCCTGCTGCGGATGTCGATGCAGGCGCACAGTGAGCATGCGCGTTTCCTGCCGGTCGTGCTGCGCAGCGATCTGGGCGAGAACCGCTACGGAGAAGTGTCGCTGCACCTGCACAGCGTCGATCTTGCGGCCCTGGAAGCCAGGAACGCGCTCGATGCGGTGCTGCGCAAACGGCTGGCAAGCTATATCGCTGAACAGGTGCTGGGTTTGATGAGCCTGCCGGGTGCCGGCCTTGCGAAAGATGCGCCGATGATGAGAGGTTCGCGCGCAACCTGAGTCAGCGTGTCACCCGTCGCCGGAGGGGCCGCGTGTGCAGCACGCGACGATACCCATGGGCGAATGGATAACGGATACTTTCGCGCCGGTAACCGCCAGGCGCGATAGGGTTTCGTTACATGGTGATGGATAAACGCACGAATATTGTCCGCCGTATTGTCCGTCGCGATCCGACAACGTTCCCCGCGTCATTGCCTGGCCTTAACCCGGTACTGGCACGCGTGCTGGCGGGGCGTGGTGTTGTCAGCATGGATGACGTCGCCGTCGAGTTGTCGCGCTTGCTGCCGCCGGCGCAACTCAAAGGTATCGACGCCGCCGTTGCCGTGCTGGCCGATGCGGTTGTCAGTGGCGGCGCGATCCTGCTGATCGGCGATTACGATGCCGACGGCGCGACCAGCACCGCACTGTGCGTATCGACGCTGCGGGCGATGGGCGCAAACGCCGACTTCCTCGTGCCGGATCGTTTCCGTTTCGGTTATGGCTTGTCGCCCGAAATCGTTGATGTCGCGGCGACGCGCAAACCGGCGGTAATCCTCACCGTCGACAACGGTATGTCCAGCCATGAGGGGGTGGCGCGGGCGAAGGCGTATGGCATCCGCGTGGTGATTTCCGACCACCACCTGCCCGGCGCGCAGTTGCCGGATGCCGACGCGATCGTCAACCCGAACCAGCCGGGCTGTGCGTTCCTGAGCAAAGCCATCGCCGGTGTCGGCGTCGCGTTCTACCTGATGAGCGCGCTGCGCGCGGCGTTGCGCGAACGTGGCTGGTTCAACTCGGCGCGCCCGGCACCGAATCTGGCCGACGCGCTGGATCTTGTTGCCCTGGGTACCGTTGCCGATGTCGTGCCGCTCGACGCCAACAACCGCATCCTCGTTGAGCAGGGCCTGCGGCGGATTCGCGCCGGCCGCGTGCGGCCGGGCATCGCCGCGCTGATTGCGATCGCGAAACGCAATCGTGCGCGGCTGGTGGCGGCCGATCTGGGTTTCGCGGTGGGCCCGCGCCTCAACGCCGCCGGCCGCCTCGACGACATGTCGATCGGTATTCGCTGCCTGCTCGCCGACAACGATGCCGAGGCGCAACGTTACGCGGCCGAACTCGACGCCATGAACCAGGATCGGCGGGTAATAGAGGGCGACATGCAGCAGGCGGCGCTTGCGGCGCTGTCGCAACTGACGCTGGACGAGGGTCGGCTGCCGCACGGTATCTGCTTGTTTGATGCCAGGTGGCACCAGGGGGTGATCGGCATCGTCGCGGCGCGAATCAAGGAGCGCTGCCACCGGCCGGTGATTGCGTTCGCGCCGGCTGATGGCCAGGCAATCAATGGCGACGGCGAACTGCGCGGCTCGGCGCGCTCGATCGAGGGCGTACACATCCGCGACGTGCTCGATGCGGTTGCCGCACACAATCCCGGCTTGGTCAGTCGTTTCGGTGGTCATGCCATGGCCGCCGGGTTGACGCTGGCGCGGGCGAATTACGAGGCATTTGCCCGTGCCTTCAACGCGGAAGTGCTGCGCGTGCTGCCGGCGGCGGCGCTGTCGCCGGTGCTGCTGTCGGACGGTGCGCTGGCCTTTGCCGAACTCGATCTCGCGCTCGCGCAAACGTTGCGCGATGCCGGGCCTTGGGGGCAGGCATTTCCGGAGCCGCTGTTCGACGGCGAGTTCGAGGTGCTCGCGCAGCGCCTGGTCGGGGAGAAGCATCTGAAGCTGGTGCTCTCGGCGCCGGCCGCCGGTGGGCGCGTGCTGGATGCGATTGCATTCAATGTCGATACGCGGCTCTGGCCGAACGATGCGCGTCGTGTCCGCATTGCCTATCGGCTGGACGTCAATGAGTATCGCGGCGTGCACACGCCGCAATTGCTGGTGGAGTGGATCGAGAGCTTGTGAGCGCGGCCTGCTCAGGGTCTGCCAAACAGGCCGCTTTCGAGGATGCTCACCAGCGCATCGGCATGTGCCTCGATGGTGGCGTCGCTGGCCGGGTCGAGGCCGTAGGCCGCCTGCATGAAATTGCCGAGCACGAAGAACGTCGCCGCCGCGCCGGTGAGCGCGGCCATGATGTGCCCAAGTGGCAATTCCTTCATGCCCGTTGCACGGGCGACGTCGCCGTGCAGTGCCGTGATCCGGGCGACCACCGGGTGCACCCAGCTGTTCATGAGCCAGTCCGCGCGTGGGCTGGCGGTTGGCAGTTCCGCGTAGAGCAGGCGCGGAAAGTGGGGATAGCGCCCGCAAAAGTGGACGAATTCACGCACCAGGGCGAGGAGGGTTCCACGCGGGTTGTCGCGCGTTGGCGGGTGGCGCTGGAGAGTCGTGAAGAATTCGTCGCGCAGCCGCAGGAAGGCCTCATTGACCGTGGCGCGCCACAGCCCTTCCTTGCTGCCGAAGTGGTAGTGGATCAAGGGTTGGGTGACGCCGCAGCGCCGGGCGATGGCGGTGGTGGAGGCGCCGTCGAAGCCATGGGCAGCAAACTCCTGGAGCGCTGCCAGCAGAATGCGTTCCTTGCCGTCGCCCGGCCGGGCCGGTGCAGGGGTCTGTACAGGTGCCTGAGCAGAGTTGGGATTCACGTCATGTTTTCCATTTGGTTGGCGCGCACGTCGTATGCACGCGAGCATGCTAGGTTCCGCCCGTCGCCAGAGCAATGCCAAATCGACGGGCCGGGTGAATTTCTCTACAATTCACCGCCTTATCTGGTCGCCGCTTCTCTTTCCGGGCGATTTTCCGGGCAATCCTGCCCGCTCGTTACCGGTAGTCCCAGGCAATGGAAATCAACCCGATCACTAACAAGATTCGCGACCTCGACGAGCGAGCCACTTCGCTCCGGGGGTATCTTTGACTTCGATGGCAAGTGCGAGCGTCTGGAAGAAGTCGGTAAGGAACTCGAAGATCCGAAAATCTGGAACAACCCCGAGCGTGCCCAGGCGCTTGGCCGCGAACGCGCCCAACTGGACAACATCGTCGGCACGTTGACGAAAACGGCGCAGCATCTGCTCGATGCCCGCGAACTGCTTGCGATGGCGGTGGCCGAAAATGACGCAGCCACCGTCGCTGATGTGGCGACCGAACTTGCGCGCATCGAGCAGCAGGTCGCCGCGCTTGAGTTCCAGCGCATGTTCTCCGGGCCGAACGACCCGAACAGTGCCTTTATGGATATCCAGGCCGGTGCCGGCGGTACCGAAGCGCAGGACTGGGCCTCGATGCTGCTGCGCATGTATCTGCGCTGGGGCGAGAAGCGGGGCTTCAAAACCGAATTGCTCGAATGCACTGATGGTGAGGTGGCGGGCGTGAAATCCGCGACCATTCACTTTGCCGGCGAGTACGCCTACGGCTGGCTGCGTACCGAGACCGGCGTGCATCGGCTGGTGCGCAAGAGCCCGTTTGATTCCGGCGGCGCACGCCACACCTCATTCGCTTCCGTGTTTGTGTCGCCGGAAATCGATGACAGTTTCGAGATCGACATCAACCCTGCCGATCTGCGTACCGACGTTTACCGTGCTTCGGGTGCCGGCGGTCAGCACGTCAACCGCACCGAGTCGGCAGTGCGCATCACGCACATTCCGACCAATACAGTTGCTGCCTGCCAGGCTGGCCGCTCGCAGCACCAGAATCGTGCCCAGGCGATGAAAATGCTGGCGGCAAAGTTGTATGAGCTGGAAATCCAGAAGCGCAACGTCGTGAAGTCGGCGCTGGAAGCGACCAAGGCCGATGTCGGCTGGGGCAGCCAGATTCGCTCCTACGTGCTCGATCAGTCGCGGATCAAGGATTTGCGCACCGGCATGGAAACGAGCAACACCGGCAAGTTTCTTGATGGTGATATCGACGACTTCATTGATGCAAGCCTGAAGGCCGGCCTGTGATGATCGCCCCTGTACCAACACCAATGGCATGCCCATGACTGACCAGCGCAACGATATGCCGCCGAACGTACAGGATGCCGCTGTGAATGCGGTTGTGGATGAGAATCGGCTGATCGCTGAGCGCCGCGCCAAACTGTCGGTTCTGCGGCAGAGCGGCAACGCATTCCCCAATGATTTTCGCCGCGACCACTATTGTGCCGACCTGCAGGCGCACTACGCGGAGCAATCGAAGGAAGCCATAGAGCAACTGACGCTGCGCGCCAGCGTCGCCGGCCGCATCATGCTCAATCGCGGGGCATTCATCGTTATTCAGGACATGACTGGCCGCATCCAGTTGTACGTCAATCGCAAGACGCTGTCGCCTGAACAACTGGAAAATATCAAGGGTTGGGATCTGGGCGATATCGTGGGCGCCGAAGGTCTGCTGTGCAAATCCGGCAAGGGTGATTTGTATGTGGATATGGAAAACCCGCGTTTGCTGGTCAAGGCATTGCGGCCGCTACCGGAAAAGCACAAGGGTCTGACCGATACGGAAATGAAGTATCGCCAGCGCTATGTCGATCTGATCGTCAGCGAGGAAACACGCAAAACCTTTCACGTCCGCGCCAAAATCGTTGCCGGCATTCGTCATTACCTCGTGCGGCGCGATTTCATCGAGGCCGAAACACCTATGCTGCAGGTGATTCCAGGTGGTGCTGTCGCCAAGCCCTTTGTCACCTTCCACAATGCGCTGGATATCGAGATGTTTTTGCGCATCGCGCCGGAACTGTATCTGAAGCGGCTGGTGGTCGGCGGCTTCGAGAAGGTGTTCGAGATCAACCGCAACTTCCGCAACGAGGGCTTGAGCACACGCCACAACCCCGAGTTCACCATGATCGAGTTCTACCAGGCCTACGCAACTTATCTCGACCTCATGGACCTTACCGAGGATATGTTGCGCACGCTGGCGCAGGATGTACTGGGCACCACGCAACTGGTCTATCAGGGTGAGGAGATCGACTTCGGCACGCCGTTCACCCGAATGAGCGTTTTCGATTCGATTCTTGATCGCAATGCGGATATCACCCCTGCGCAGCTCGCGACGCTCGACGGTGCCCGCACGGCAGCAAAAAAACTTGGCATCCCGCTCAAGGATTCCTGGGGCCTGGGCAAGGTGCAGATCGAGATTTTCGAGAAAACCGTCGAGCACACCCTGCGCCAACCCACTTTCATCACCGAGTACCCGACGGAAGTGTCACCGCTGGCGCGGCGCTCGGATGCCAATCCCTTCGTTACCGATCGCTTCGAGTTTTTCGTCGGCGGGCGCGAGCTCGCCAACGGTTTCTCGGAGCTGAATGACCCGGAAGACCAGGCCGAGCGTTTTCGTTCCCAGGTCGCCGAGAAGGAAGCCGGCGACGACGAGGCGATGTTCTTCGACGAGGATTACATCACGGCGCTGGAGCACGGCCTGCCGCCGACCGCCGGCGAGGGCATCGGCATCGACCGGCTGGTAATGTTGTTCACCAATTCGCCATCGATCCGCGACGTGATACTTTTTCCGCACATGCGGCCCAATCGTTGAGTGTGATATGCGCTAAGGCATTGATCCGGAACCCTCAGGGAAGGAGGAGAGTGACCATGGAAGAACATTTCCGCAGGAAGGTGAAGGTAGTGGCGAGCACGGATCCGGGCGGCTACCGTGGCCGTCGTGCGACGCGCATCGGCAGCGAGCATCGTCGCCGGGCCATACTTGAAGCCACCCTGCGGATCATCATCCGCGATGGCATCCGCGCCGTGCGCCATCGCGCGGTGGCGCAGGAAGCGGGTGTGCCGCTGTCGGCCACCACCTACTATTTCAAGGATATCCACGAGCTCATCGCTGATACCTTCACGCTGTTCGTCGAGAATGCGCAGGCACAGGTGATCGACCCGGTATGGATTCAGATCTACCAGTTCACCGCGCAATACAGTGGTGACGCACTTAAGGACGAAAAGGAGCGCGCTGAATTTCTTGCCGGAATGGCGAAGCTTGTGGCTAATTTTGTTGAGGCGCAGCTGCAGCAGCACCGCGAGCATTTGCTCGCTGAGCAGGCATTTATGCAGGCGGCCATTCTTGACGAGCGCCTGCGTGACCAGGCAGAAATTTTTCGCCAGAAAATACGCGAAGGTCTGATGGCTTTCTGCACAATGGTGGGCACCATCGATCCGCCTATGGACGCCGAGTTGATTCACGAAGCATGTCTGCAGCTCGAATATGAGCACTTGATACGCAAGGATCAGGCATTTGATCGCGATCGTGCCGAGCGTGTGCTCGCGCACCGCTTTCGCCTGGTGTTTGGCGTTGGCTGAGGGCGTGATGAATACCGCATCTGCCCGTGTGGCCCTGGAGCCGGGCTGGAAGCAGGCGCTGGCCGGAGAATTCGAACAGCCCTATATGGCAGCGCTGCGCGCATTTCTCCTTGCGGAGAAGCAGCAGGGGCAGCTGGTTTTTCCGAAGGGTTCGGCAATTTTCAATGCCTTCAACCTGACGCCGTTTGCTGAGGTGAAGGTGGTGATCCTCGGTCAGGATCCTTATCACGGGCCCGATCAGGCGCACGGCCTGTGTTTTTCCGTGCGGCCGGGCATTGCCATCCCGCCGTCGCTGGCGAACATCTACAAGGAACTGCAGGCGGATCTCGGTATTTTGCCGCCCGATCATGGCCACCTTGAAAAATGGGCACAGCAGGGCGTGTTGCTGCTGAACGCGGTATTGACGGTGCGCGCCCACCAGGCGGCGTCGCATGCCGGCCGTGGCTGGGAGTTATTCACGGATGCCGTCATCGAGCGCCTCAACCGTGAACGCGAGCATCTGGTATTCATGCTTTGGGGCAGTTACGCGCAGAAAAAGGGCGCATTTATTGATCGGCAGCGCCATCTGGTGCTTACCGCGCCGCATCCGTCGCCGCTGTCGGCGCATCGTGGCTTTTTGGGCTGCCGGCATTTTTCGCAGGCCAATACCTATCTGGCCAGGCACGGCATGACACCGATCGACTGGAATCTCAACACCAGGCAATGAAACTCTGGCGGCGAGTCCCGGTCTGAAGCAACATCGCAACCCTTAGTATCCATGTTCATATCCCGCAACAACCCGCAACCGGAAACACCAGGAGACCTCGACGATGTCCATCACCACCCGCACGCTGTTACTCGCGCTGACGCTCGCCGCCGTACCGGCCATCACCCTTGCCGCCGACGCCAAGGCACCGGCTGCCGCTGCAGCTACCGAGGCGTCGGCCAACAACAACGCGATTCTCATGGAGAAGGCGCGGGCCGATAAAAAGGCACTGGTCGCTACCAACATGCTGCTGACGGAAACCGAGGCAAAGGCGTTCTGGCCAATTTATGAGGAATACCAGGCGGCGCTGCAGGGGCTCAATGAGCGCACCGTCAAGGTGATAGTCGATTACGCCGAGCAGCAGAAGAAGGGTACGGGAACCGATGACGTTGCCAACAAGCTGATCAGCGACATGCTCGCCGCCGAGCAGGCGGAAGTCGACATGCGCAAGTCGTTCGCAGCGAAACTTGCCAAGGCACTGCCGCCGCTGAAGCTTGCCCGTTATCTGCAAATCGAGAACAAGGTGCGGGTGGGCGTGCGCGCCCAGATCGCCGCGCGTATCCCGTTGGTCGGCGAAGGCCCGAAAAAGGCGCCGCAGGCCAAGCAGAAGTAAGTCGTTTACGCATAACAAAAAAGCCCGGCACTGCCGGGCTTTTTTGTGCGACGCGCCTCATTAGCGTGCGCGTGCGTCGAGTTCTTCCCAGCGCGCGTAATGCTGCGCCAGCGCCGCCTGCAAAGAGGCGAGGGTTTGCAGTGATTTTTCGGTAGCATCGCGCGATTGAGAAAAAAACGTCGGCTCGGCCATCTTTGCTTCCAGTGCCGCAATTTCACCTTCGGTTTTCTCGATCAGTACCGGCAGCGTTTCAAGTTCAATGCGTTCCTTGTAGGTAGGCTTGCGGGTTTTTTCGCTCGCCGATGTTGCTGGCGCGGCCACCGGGGCATTCGCTTTCGTACCTTTTGTTGGCGATGCGCTCTTTGCCTGTGATGCGCCCGTTGCCTGTGGCGCTATCGACGCGCCCTTCGGGTAGTACGTGCCGACATATTCATTGACGATACCGTCGCCCTCGAATACCAGCGAGCTGGTGACGACGTTGTCGAGGAAGGCGCGATCGTGGCTCACCACCAGCAGTGTGCCGGGATAGTCGAGGAGAATTTCTTCGAGCAGTTCCAGCGTCTCGATATCGAGGTCGTTGGTGGGCTCGTCGAGCACCAGCAAGTTGGCCGGTTTGGTGAACAATTTGGCCAGGATCACGCGGGCGCGTTCGCCGCCGGACAATGCGGACACCGGCTGGCGGATACGGTCCGGTGCGAACAGAAAATCCTGCAGGTAGCCAACAATGTGCTTGCGCTTGCCGTTGATCTCGACCACGTCGGAGCCTTCAGCAACGTTGTCGATCACGGTTTTCGTCAGATCCAGTTGCGTCAGCAACTGATCGAAATAGACGACCTGCAGGTTGGTTCCGAGGCGCACGGTGCCGCTATCGGGGGTGACCTTTCCGAGCAGGATATTCAGCAGCGTCGACTTGCCGGCGCCGTTCGGGCCGATCAGGCCAACGCGGTCGCCGCGCATGATCGTCGTTGAGAAATCACGCAGGATGGAGCGGCCATTGTACGCATGGTTGACGTGCAGTGCCTCAACGACCAGCTTGCCGGAACGCTCGGCGGCTTCGACGACGAAACCGGCCTTACCGACGCGCTCGCGGCGTTCGGCACGCTCGACGCGCAAGGCTTTCAGTGCGCGCACGCGGCCTTCGTTGCGGGTGCGGCGCGCCTTGACGCCCTGGCGGATCCACTTTTCTTCTTCGGCAAGGCGTTTGTCGAACAGCGCGTTGGCGATCTCCTCGGCGTGCGACTGCTCCTCACGCATTCTCAGGAAGCCGTCGTAATCGCCGTCCCAGCGATACACGTGGCCGCGATCCAGTTCGATGATGGTATTTGCCACCGCTTGCAGGAAGGCGCGGTCGTGGGTAATCAGCAGCAGCGTGCCGCGAAAATCGCGCAACTGTTCTTCCAGCCAGAGAATGGTTGGCAGGTCGAGGTGGTTGGTCGGCTCGTCGAGCAACAGGATTTCCGGGTCGGTCACCAGTGCCTGGGCTAACGCCACACGCCGGCGCCAGCCGCCGGACAGATCACGCATGCGCGCATCAGCGGGCAGTTGCAGCTTCGTCAGAATGGTGTCGATGCGTTGCTGGAACAGCCAGCCGTCGCGGGCCTCGATCTCGTGCTGCAGGAATTCGAGGCGCTTGAGATCGGCATCCGGCTGCATGGCCAGGGTGTGGAATTCGGCGAGCAGCTTGCCGGTTTCGGCGAGGCCGCTGGCAACAACATCGAACACGCTGAGGTCATCGGCATCGGGCAAACCTTGCGACAGCACGGCGATGCGCGTGCCAGGGCGCACCCAAACGCTGCCGGCATCCACGCGCGCCTCACCGGCAATGACCTTGAGCAGCGTGGATTTGCCGGTGCCGTTGCGGCCGAGCAGACCGATTTTCTCGCCGCGTTTCAGGGCAAGGCTGATATGGTCGAAGAGCACCTGCGTACCGACGGCAAGCTGCAGGTCATCAAGGCGAATCAGGGGCATGGGGACTGCGGGGCGGGCGAAAAGGGCGTGTATTATCCCCGCTTCGTCTTCCCCTTGCTGCGTTTTTAAGCGGAAAATTCGATGCCCCTGAAGGTGTCTGTCAAATCGTGGTCGCGTCGTTACCTGGCACCGGGCCTGCTGTACTGGACGTACCGCGCCCTGTGCTCGACCTGGCGGATCACGTTCGATGAGTGTGCATCGTTCCGCGCCGCGCTCGCGAACCGTCGGCCGGTCATTCTTGCGCATTGGCATGGCGACGAACTGGCGGTGATCCATCTGGTCGTGCGCTATCGCATTGCGACGATCACTTCAACCAGCAAGGATGGCGAGCTGATGGACGCGCTGTTGCGCCGGCTGGGCGCTGTCACTGCGCGCGGTTCGTCCTCGAGGGGTGGCGCCAGCGCGCTGCGCGGGCTGATCCAGCTTTGCCGCAACGGCGGCCACAATGTTTCGTTTGCGGTCGATGGCCCGAAAGGGCCGATCTATGAGGTGAAGCCCGGGGTATTCGAGTTTTCGCGGCTGATGGATGCGCCGATTTATACGGTGAGTGTCGGGGTGTCGAAGCCGTGGGTTTCGCGGCGCAGCTGGAACAAGGCGGTGCTGCCGGGATTTTTCTCGCGCGTGCACGTGCGGGTTGCTGAATGTATGCCGCCGGTCACTCGCGATCTTGACGTGCGCTCGGCGGAGCTGGCGCAGCGCCTGGCGGCAGCGCTGCGCGACGGCAAGCAGCTCGTTTGTACCCAAATGGGTGTCACGCGACCGTAAGTAACCGTCACGTTTCCTGGCACAGCGCCAGCCATTCGGCCACGCCGGCGCTGCGGTATTTCTGCTTGTGCAAAATGAAGTAGAACATGCGGGTGAAATCGCGGTGCGGCACCGCGAGCGGCACCAGGCTGCCGCGGCGGAACGCATCCTCCAGCGTCACCGTCGACAGGCAGGCAATGCCGAGCCCCGCTTCCACCGCGCGCTTGATCGCCTCGGTGTGCTGCAATTCCGGCAGCAGCGTCAGTTGCGGCAGAATGCCGTGCATCGCGCGATCAAAGGATTGGCGCGTGCCGGAGCCTTCCTCGCGCACCAGCCAGGTGGCGGCAAGCAGGTCGGCGTCCGTGAGTTGTTTTTTCTTCGCCAGAGGATGATGCGGTGCGCAGAACACCACCAGTTCGTCGCTGCGCCACTCGATGACATCGAGATCCGGGTGGGTCAGCTCGCCTTCGATCAGCCCGAGATCCAGTTCGAAGTTCGCCACCTTGCGGGCGATGCTGGCGGTGTTTTCGACAGCCAGCTTCACGTGCGCACCGGGATGCGCTGCCATATAGCGCGCCATGATGCCCACCGCGAGATAGTTGCCGATGGTGAGGGTGGCGCCGACCTTGAGGTCGCCGGCCTCGGCATGACGGGTGAGCGCCTGGTCGAGTTCGCGGGCGCGGGCGAGCAGTGCTTCGGCCTGGGGGCGAATGGCCCGGCCGAAGTCGTTAAGTTGCAGCCGTTTGCCGATCCGGTCGAACAGTTGCACCCCGTAGCGGTCTTCCAGTTCCTTGAGGGCGCCGCTGGCTGCAGATTGCGACACCGACAGGGCTTCGGCCGCGCGGCTGATGTTCTCGGCGTGGGCGGTAGCGAGGAAGACCTCAAGTTGGCGCAGGGTGTAGCGCATATAGGTAGTCCCGATAAGGGAAAACAGCATATCCCACTTCCCCGATAGATTAGGCGCCGCCAGAATGCACCGCAAGCAGTCGGCCCCTCCCTCGGGCCCGCTGGCTGTCCACTCCCGTTCGTTTGGAGCCTCGCCAAGTCTGGAGCCGTCATGAGTAATCTGCGCACCGAGCGTGTTCTCTCCGTTCACCACTGGAACGACACCCTGTTCAGTTTCACGACGACCCGTGATCCGGGCTTTCGCTTCAAGAGCGGCCATTTCACGATGATCGGGCTGAAAGTGGGCGAGCGCCCGCTGCTGCGTGCCTACTCCATTGCCAGTGCCAGTTATGAGGAGACGATGGAATTTTTTTCCATCAAGGTGCAGGACGGCCCGCTCACGCAGCACCTGCAGAAACTCAAGCCCGGCGACGAGATTCTCGTCGGCCACAAACCGACCGGCACACTGACGCTGGACAACCTGAAACCCGGCAAGCGCTTGTGGTTGCTTGGCACCGGCACCGGTCTTGCGCCGTTCCTGTCGATCGTGAAGGACCCGGACACCTACGCGGCATTCGACAACGTCATCGTGGTGCACGGCGTGCGCTGGGTGAGTGAACTCGCCTACGCAGATTTCTTTCACAAGGAACTGCCGGAAAACGAATATTTCGGCGAAGCGGTGCGCGCCCAGTTGAAATATTACCCGACGGTAACGCGCGAGCCGTCGCGGCACCAGGGCCGCATCACCACGCTGATTGAAAGTGGCAGGTTGATGGCGGATCTTGGGCTGCCGGCGCTCAACATAGCGGAAGACCGCTTCATGCTGTGCGGTTCGCCGTCGATGCTCAAGGACACTTCCGCGATCCTCAATCGGCTCGGCTTTAGCGAATCACGTCAGGGCGATCTGGGTGAGTACGTGATTGAGCGGGCGTTTGTGGAGAAATAGACCCGGTCGTCTTGGCAACTGATGTTTGAGGATTGCATACGAATATACGAATGCAGCCCGCCGTCAGGTCAGGAAAAGAAATACGTCGTCGCTCCTTGTGGGAGGAGTCCAGATACGAATGGTGAGCCCGCAGCGTACGGTACGGATTGACCCCACTCTACCAACCAAATAGACTAGTCATCTACCTAGTCAGGCGCCGCTTCGGTTGGAGACCCCCATGCATATCTGGCCAGTTCAGGACGCCAAAGCCCGGTTTAGCGAGTTTCTGGATGCCTGCATTACGGACGGCCCCCAGATGGTTACCCGCCGCGGTACTGAGGCCGCCGTGCTGGTACCCATTGAGGAGTGGCGCCGCTTGCAGGCCGCCGCCCGCCCCTCGCTTAAACAGTTGCTACTCGCAGACTCGGCGCGTACCGAGATGCTTGTTCCGGAACGAGGTCGTGCCCGGCGCCGCCAGGCCGTAGCCCTGCGGTGACTGCGATGTACTTGCTGGACACCAACGTTGTCTCCGAGCTGCGCAAACCCCGGCCACACGGAGCCGTATTGGCGTGGCTGGAATCCGTGGAAGACGCGAGCCTGCATCTGGCGACTGTAACCCTCGGTGAGATTCAGGCCGGTATAGAGCTGACCCGAGAGCAGGACGCCGAGAAGGCAGCAGAGATCGAGCATTGGCTGGATCAGGTGACTGGCTCTTACAACGTGCTGGCGATGGATGGACCGGCATTTCGTTGCTGGGCAAAACTGATGCACAGAAAATCAGACACGCTGTACGAAGACGCAATGATTGCAGCGATTGCCAAAGTTCATGGCCTAACCGTCGTAACGCGCAACGTCGCTGACTTTTCTTCCTTCGGAATTGGCGTGCTCAATCCATTTGAGTTTGGCGCCAAGGCCTGACATGCGGGCCTCCGCCTGTTTCCGGCAATTTTCAAGGCGGCCATCATCTGACTTTCTGTGAACTTCGAAGTGCGCATCTTCATCTCCTGACAAGGGTAATATTGCCAGAAGTCTCTACTTATGCGTGTCCAAGGTTAGGGGGAGCTTACACACTCAGGCCGCGGCCCGTCAGGGCCGTCGCGCCTGTAGCGAAGGGTTATGCACCGCACATGACTACACACTGCCTGAGCCGCGCTTGCTAAACAGATAGTTGTAAATCATGGATGGGATGCAGATGTTGGTGACGCTAACCAGCGCCGCTACAAGAATGAGCGGAATGCCAAGTGCAAACCCCAGCGTGCTCGCGCCCACGTAAAAAGCCCAACCTGTAGCAAGTAGCCATGCGGAAGCCAAACCACAGGCAAACTTGCGCTGCGGGCCGTTGTGTGGAAATGGGCGGGTTCCGGTGAGATGCCGAACGCCATAGTTGTACAGAAGATCAAACGGATGGAACGGCAGGAACACACCAAGGAAGGCCGTGGCCGCGAGCAACCACAACGCCACGGGTGACTGCAGCGAAACACCCAGGATCATGAAGAACGTACAAAGAACAGGGGACCATCTTAACCATGGCCCAACCTCTGCCAATGTTGCGTCATCAAGACCGCAAAACCCCTGTTCTTCCAAACGAAGCCGAGTGACTGGATTAATGGACATAACTCCCTCCTTGCTTCATGTGCATAGCGTGTGTTGAACCCCACCCAACCAATAAACGCTACCACATTTATTGATTTTCCGGCCCGTGCGGTGCTTTTAGCAGGTTGAACAGCATCTGCAAATCGCGCGCCGGCAACAGTGGCAAGCGCTCGCGCAGCCAGGCAGCGACGCGCTCGTCGGTCGCAATGCCCAGCTGCCGCGCCACGCGCCCGATTTCTTCTGTCGCAGCCATATAGGATGTCTCTTTTGCTGCGCGCGCATGGCGCGTCAGCGCCGGCAGTTCGCTCAGGGTGTATGTGTAGATCATCACTGCTTGTGCAAGGTTGATGCTCGGTTGCACGGCAGCGAGCGGCACAGTGGTAAGCAGCTCGCAGGTATCGAGATGCTCGTTGGTAAGGCCGGTATCTTCCGGGCCGAATATCAGCGCGACGCGCCTGAGCATCCCCTGCTTGTCGAGCAGCACGTTCTTCAGTTGTATTGGTGTCAGCACGCTGTGGCGGTGATGACGCAATTTCGCGGTGGTAGCGATTTTCAGGTCGCAATCAGCAACGGCCTCCGCCAGCGTGGAAAAGATGCCGGCATTGTCGAGGATGTCGTGGCTGTACATCGCCATCTGGTATGCCTGAGCGCGTGCCGGGTCGATACGGAACTCACAGGGGTTCACAAGACGCAGCGTTGCGAAGCCCATGGTCTTCAGCGCGCGGGCGGCGGCACCAAGGTTGCCGGGATATTTCGGGCCGACGAGGACGACAACGAGTTCCACGCATGCTCCGGATAATTCGCTCGTGAGCGAGTTTACGCTCCGCGCGCCGGTCACGCGCCATATCGTGCCCGTGCCGGCGGGTAGCGGCCGGGATCCGGCGGGTATGGGGCCACGGGCAACCCGATGGCGGCCAGAATATCAATCGCCCAATCGCCCGGACGGTGGCAAAATCGGCGCCCGATACCCTGTTCACCCGGATGCCGAACCCCGGCGGAGACCGACGCTCATGACCCGCAAGATTCCCCTGTTCATCAACGGCGAGTTCACTGCCAGCAGCAGCGCCCAATACCTGCCGGTATCAAGCCCGGCAACGCAGCAGGTGCTCGCTGAAGTGCCGATGGCCACCCCTGGCGAGGTTGAGGCGGCGGTGGCGAGTGCAAAGCATGCGTTCAATTCCTGGCGCGATGTGGCGGTGCCGGAGCGGGCGCGGGTGATGTTGCGCTATCAGCATCTGCTGAAAAAACATCATGATGAACTGGGTGAAATTCTCGCCAGGGAAACCGGCAAAACGTTCGCTGATGCCAAAGGCGATGTCTGGCGCGGCATCGAAGTGGTTGAACATGCCTGCAACGTGCCGTCGTTGTTGATGGGCGAAACACTCGAGAACGTTGCCGGTGGCATCGACACGCATTCGGTGCTTCAGCCGCTGGGCGTCTGTGTCGGCATCACGCCGTTCAATTTTCCGGCGATGATTCCGTTGTGGATGTATCCGCTGGCCATCGCCTGCGGTAACACCTTCGTGTTGAAACCTTCCGAGCAGGACCCGATGACGCCGACGCGCCTCGCCGAGTTGGCGGTCGAGGCCGGTTTTCCCGCCGGTGTGTTGAACGTTGTGCACGGCGGCCGTGAGCAGGTCGATCAATTGCTGACACACCCGGACGTTCAGGCGATTTCCTTTGTCGGTTCGGTGGCCGTCGGCCAGCATATCTATCGCACCGGCACCAATGCGCTCAAGCGCGTGCAGGCGTTTGCCGGTGCGAAAAATCACATGGTGGTGATGCCGGACGCCAATCCCAGGCAGGTGGTGAGCGCACTGGTTGGCGCGTCTTGCGGTGCGGCAGGCCAGCGTTGCATGGCGATTTCCGTTGCGGTGCTGGTCGGCAGCGCCAAGGGCATCATTCCCACGCTGCAACAGCAGATGTCGGCGCTACGCCCCGGGATGTGGGATGACAACGGTGCCGCGTACGGCCCGGTGATTTCAAAGCGCGCGAAGGAACGCGTGTTAACGCTGATCGAGCAGGGCAAGAAGGAAGGCGCGACCTGTCTGCTCGACGGCTCGCAGTGCAAGGTACAGGGCTACCCTGACGGCAACTGGATCGGCCCGACGCTGTTTACGGATGTCAAACCCACCATGAGTATCTATCGCGAGGAAATCTTCGGGCCGGTGTTGTGCGTGGTGTGCGTCGATACGCTTGAAGAGGCGATTGAGCTGATCAACAACAGCCCCTACGGCAATGGCACCTCGATCTTTACCGCCAGCGGTGCTGCGGCGCGCAAGTACACGCACGAAATCACCGTCGGCCAGGTTGGCGTCAACGTGCCGATTCCGGTGCCGCTGCCGTTCTTCTCGTTCACCGGCTGGAAGGGCTCGTTCATGGGCGATCTGCATTCCTACGGCAAACAGGGCGTGCGTTTCTACACGGAAACGAAAACCATCACCTCGCGCTGGTTCGATACCGATATCGTCAGTGGCCCGAACCTGACGATCGCGATGAAGTAAGTGGCAATGAACTTCGAGCTCACTGACGACCAGCGCGCGATCAGCGCCACCGCGCGAGCCTTTGCGCAGAAGGAGATGGCACCTTTTGCGGCCGAGTGGGACGCAAACAGCCACTTTCCTGTGGACGTGATCCGCCGTGCCGGTGCACTGGGTTTTTGCGCGCTGTACTGCCCACCGGATTTTGGCGGCATGGGGCTGTCGCGGCTGGATGCAACGCTGGTGTTTGAGGAGCTGTCTGCTGCCTGCACTTCAACCACCGCGTACATCAGCATCCACAACATGGCCACCTGGATGGCGAGCAGTTTCGGCTCGGCAGCGGTGCAATCCGAATGGGTGCCGTTGCTTGCCAGCGGTGAAAAACTGGCGTCCTACGCGCTCACCGAACCCGGCGCAGGCTCCGATGCGTCGGCGCTGAAAACACGTGCCGTGCCGGATGGCGACGACTATGTGCTGAACGGATCTAAAGCATTTATTTCCGGTGCCGGCGCCACCGACGCGCTGGTGCTGATGGCCCGCACCGGCGCCGATGGCCCGAAAGGTATTACCTGTTTCCTCGTGCCGGCCGACGCGAAAGGTATCAGCTATGGTCGCAACGAGGACAAGATGGGGTGGAAGTCGCAGCCCACGCGACTTATCTCGTTCGATAACGTGCGCATTCCGGCGCGCTTGCGCATCGGCGCCGAGGGCGAAGGTTTCCGCATCGCCATGAAAGGCCTCGACGGCGGCCGGCTGAATATCGCCGCCTGTTCGGTCGGCACTGCCCAGGCAGCACTTGAGCGCGCGGCGGCCTATCTCAACGAACGCAAGCAGTTCGGCAAGGCGCTGGCGGAATTCCAGGCGCTGCAGTTCCGCCTTGCCGACATGGCAACAGAGCTGGTTGCGGCGCGGCAGATGGTGCGCATGGCAGCCTGGAAACTGGATGAGGGCGACGAGGAAGCGACGACCTACTGCGCCATGGCGAAGCGTTTCGCCACCGACGTCGGCTTCAATGTGTGCAACGAGGCGCTGCAGCTGCACGGCGGTTACGGGTATATTCGCGAATACCCGCTTGAGCGGCACGTACGCGATACGCGCGTACATCAGATTCTTGAAGGTAGCAACGAAATCATGCGGCTGATTGTCGCCAGGCGGCTGCTCGCCGACGCTGACGCCGCGTCCCGTATCCGCTGACGGAAAGCTGCACCATGACGCAACCGGTTTTGTTCGAGGAAATTCCTACTGCCGACGGCTATGTCGTCGCGCGCGCCACACTCAATGCCGAGAAATCAATTAATTCGCTGACACTGGAAATGATCGGGTTGCTTGATCGCCAGTTGCTCGCCTGGCAGGACAATCCACAGGTCGTCTGTGTGGTGCTCGACGGCGCGGGCGACAAGGGTTTCTGTGCCGGTGGTGACGTGCGCAAGCTGTATGAGTCTGCGCGCGAATGCGGCATGACCAAACGCAACGACTACGCGGAATCTTTTTTTGGGCAGGAATACCGCCTCGATTACCGCATTCACACGTACCCGAAACCCATTGTGGCCTGGGGGCACGGTGTGGTCATGGGCGGTGGCGTTGGCCTGTTTGCGGGTGCGTCACATCGTATAGTCACTGAAAGCACCCGCTTTGCCATGCCGGAAATCACCATTGGCCTGTTTCCGGATGTCGGCGGCAGTTTTTTCCTCAATCGCATGCCGGGCCGTACTGGTCTGTTCCTCGGCCTCACCGGTGCGCACTGCAATGCTGCCGACGTGTTGTTTCTTGGCCTGGCCGATCGCTTTATTGCGCATGCGCAGCGGCAGGCGGTTATCGCGGCGCTGGTCGCCGCGAGCTGGACGGAATCCGTGCCGCTCAATCGTGCAACAACAGGCAACCTGCTCAGGCGGTTTGAGCGTGCTAACAGCGTCGAACGGCCGTTATCGAATGTGCGCGCGCATTTCGAATTGATCGGGCAACTTGCCGACGCTGACGACTGCGATGCCGTGGTCGCGCAGATACTCGCCTGCGACAGTACTGAGCCGTGGATCCAGCGTGCGCAAAAAACGCTGCGTGGCGGTTGCCCGGCAACGGCGCTGCTGGTGTGGGAGCAGATACGCCGCGGTAAGTATTTGTCGCTCGCCGACGTTTTCCGTATGGAGCTCATTGTTGCCGTGCAGTGCCTGCGGCACCCGGATTTTGCCGAGGGTGTGCGCGCGCTGCTGATCGACAAGGACAATACCCCGCAGTGGCAGCACAGGGATGTTGCCTCGGTGCCACAAAAATACCTCGACGAATTCTTCAGTGCCCCGTTCGACCCGCATCCGCTTGCGGATCTTTGAGCAGACAGAAAAACAAAGGAGAGCATCATGACCACGATCGCATTTCTCGGCCTCGGCCAGATGGGCGGCCCGATGGCGCACAACCTCGTGAAGGCCGGCCATGCCGTGCGCGCGTTCGATGTGGTGCCGGCTGCCGTGCAGAAGGCGAAGGAAGGCGGTTGCACGGGTTGCACGACGGTCAGCGAGGCGGTGCAGGGCGCGCAGGTGGTGATCACCATGTTGCCGACGACGCAGTCGATGGAAGACCTTTACCTTGGTAGCGGCAATCTTCTGGCGCTGGTTGCGCCGACAGCGTTATTGATCGATTCGTCCACGGTTGCACCGCAGGCGCCGCGCAAGGTGGCGGCAGCGGCGCAGGCACAAGGCCTCGCCTTTATTGATGCGCCGGTATCCGGTGGTGTTGCGGGTGCACTGGCCGGTACGCTCACGTTCATTTGCGGCGGCAACGACAATGCCGTTGAGCGCGCCCGGCCGTTCCTGCTGCATATGGGCAAGAATGTGTTTCATGCCGGCGGTCACGGTGCGGGTCAGGTGGCGAAAATCTGCAACAATATGCTGCTCGCCATTCACATGATCGGCACCGCCGAAGCGCTGCAACTCGGTGTTGATAACGGCCTTGATCCAAAAACACTCAGCGAAATCATGCTGAAGAGTTCCGGACGCAACTGGTCGCTGGAACTGTACAACCCGTATCCGGGCGTGATGGACAACGTGCCGGCATCGCACAACTACGATGGCGGCTTCAAGACGCGATTGATGAACAAGGATCTCTCCTTGGCCATGGAGGCGGCGCAGGCCTCCGGTTCAACCACGCCGCTGGGTGCGCTGGCGCGCAATCTGTATGCCATGCATGGGCGCGCCGGGGCCGACGATCTCGATTTTTCGAGTATCCAAAAACTGTTCGCAACACTTTCCGTAACGAAGCCTTCTGCAAAATAGTCACGACGGGCTGCTTCAGCCTGCATCCGGCAGCAGATAGGGCATGGTGCGCAAGACGATGGGCGCGCCCTGTGCGTCACCCAGGTGCAAGTTTTCGGTGCGGGCGGCATCGTGGCGGATGACCGCAGCAAGCGTGCAATGGCCGGCGTTGATGACGGCGTCGACCACCTCGCCCACGGGCTTGCCACTCGCGTTGACGATGGCCGTGTTCGCGCCCGGTGCAGCGGCAACGTCGGCCGCTGCAATATGCAAGCGTTCTTTCATCTTTCCCTTGAAATGCATGCGCGCCACGATTTCCTGCCCGGTGTAACAGCCTTTGTTGAAGCTGACGCCGTCGATTACGTCATAGTTGAGCGCCTGCGGCAGGAAGCGATCGGCATTGGCAGTATCAATCAGCAATTCGCCGGCAGCGATCGCCGCCGCACGCCAGGCATCGCTGCCGTCGATGGCTGCGGCAAAGTGCGACACCGGGGCAAGCCCCAGAACCCGTTGCGCACGCAATTGCAGGCAGAAAATATCGTCTTGTACCGTGATGGCGAAGGGCTCGGCAGCAAAGGCCGCGCCAGCAGCGGGCATGCCGAGCACAACCAGTGATTCACGTTCATCGCGCAGGGTGACCTTGGAAAAAACCGCGTATTTTTTCAGGTGTGTGAGTATGGCCGCGATGCGATCGCGCGGCATCACCAGCTGCAGGCCATCGGCCACGGCGAGCACATAAAACGAAACGATCATCCGTCCCTGCAGATTGCACAGGGCGCCGAGCGCGCCACGGGTGGCGGACAACTGGCGGCAGTCGCAGGTCGCCTGGCCCTGCAGGAAGGTCACGGCGTCGGCGCCGTCGATGGCAAGCACACCGAGGTGAGGCAGGCGGCTGAAGGTGGCGCTGGCAGCGGTTTTCATGGCGGCAAGGGTTCTGTGGGCAATGACTGACGGGCTGGTCGGCCCGGGGATGATACGAATACCAGCGAATGATTTCAGCCGCACGCGACGCAAGGGAAATCGCGGGCCGACTGCGCGCCTTATAATCGTCGCGCGCCTGCCGAGGCGCTTTCGTCAAGAGACTCTTTCGTCAAGAGACGCACCCCCGAGAGACGCCATGCGATCCGCCGCTGAATTTGCTTACCGCCTGCAACGGCTGTCTTGGGATTGCCGGCGTGGCATGAAGGAAACGGAAGTGTTGCTGACGCCATTCCGCGCGGAACGCTTCGATACGCTCGATCGCGCCGCTCAGGAAGCTTTTCTTGATCTGCTGGATTGCTCGGACGCCGACCTGTTCGCCTGGTTCACCCGCTGCGAGCGGCCGGGTGCAGCGGCGCTCGCGGCCATGGTCGATCAGGTGCTGGCCCATGCCGAAGCTGTCGGCTGAGTTGCAGCCCGCGCCGCTGTTGGCCTCGGTGTTGCTCGCCACCTTCCTGTGTGCGGTCGCTGCCGCATGGGTGTCGAATCACCCGCTGGCGTTGCGCATTGCGTTGCTGCTGGCCATGGCCGGCTTGCTGCTGAAAGTCTGGCTGGACGAGATTGCCCGGGGCGTGCGCCGTATTGAGTTGGCTGGCGACGGGGAAACGGTGCTGCTCCACTACGCTGACGGTCGCACCCGCAGTGGCCGCTATGCCGGCTATGCGTTGTTTGGCAGCTGCGCGGTATTCGTGTTCATCGAACGCCGTGGCTGGCGGCGCCTGCTGGGTGCGAAACGCGTTGCGGTATTGCGCGCCGCGACGCACCCGGACAGTTTCCGCCGCTGGCGTGCCCGCGTTCGCCTCGGCCCGTAGGGCCATGCACGGCATGCGCCTGCCGGCATGATCTGCCGGTCTACAGCGTGAGGCTGCTCTCGCCTTCGGATTTGCCGCCGGCGCCCCAGCGCTTTTCGCGCATCCGGACGCGGCCATCGTGGCCAATGAGCAGCAGGGTGCTGGCACGTGTGCCGTAGGCATTCGGCAAATTCAGACTCGTGCCGTCGTCGCCGGCAATGAAGATCGACGACAGCGCCCGTTCCATGTCGCGGCCGACGCCGGTGTCGGGCAGTTCATGGTCAGCCGCCGGCGTGCGGTCGGTGAGTACGGCGAACAGGGCCTCCTCGTCGAGTGTGTCGGCGGCGATCAGGCGCAGCAGCGCCGCACGGCCACGCCGCATCTTCGGCCAATCGTCTTCCAGCATGCCGTTCGACAGACCATAGAGGCCCGGCGCCATCAACTGGGTGACTTCACCGCGATTGGACCAGTGCCAGAGGCTGTCGTGGTCACCGGTGAACAGGTTGGTGCCGCCGTAATCCGCGCCGTTGATCGCCAGCTTGCGCACAAAGGCGGCGGGCGTGTCGGCACCGCAAACGAAGTCGCTGACCAGCGCGCCGCGCGAGTGACGGCCTGCGGTCAGCGGCACTTGCCGGAAGTTGGTGACGGCTGCAAAGCGGCCGGTAGCGGTTGCCGCCAGCCAACTGCCGCCTGCCTTGAGATCGCGGCCGCCGGCGACGTCCGGGTGCTGGCTCCAGCGGGCCAGCGGTGCAGCCGGCCGGGCGCGGAACTCGTCGCGGTTGCCGGCGAGCACGAGGCGATAGCGGGGGTGTGATTTCCAGGCGATAAACAGGACGCACATGCCGGCGATTATGCCTCGCCGGGCCAGCCAGCGAATACGCGCGGCAGGCGCTAGAATGCGGCACGACCCCCAGGAGTCCTGCCGTGCTCGTTCATCCGCAACCCGACCCCGTCGCCATCGCCTTTGGCCCCCTGCAGGTTCACTGGTATGGCCTGATGTACCTGATTGGCTTCGTCGCCGCCTGGTGGCTGGGCCGTCAACGGGTCAAACAGGCCTGGCGCAACTGGACGGCCGAACAGGTCGACGATCTGATTTTTTACGCGGCACTGGGCGTTATCCTCGGCGGCCGTATCGGTTACACGTTGTTCTACAACTTCGATTCCTTCGTTGAAAATCCGCTGTGGATATTCAAGCTGTGGGTTGGCGGCATGAGTTTTCACGGTGGTTTTCTCGGCGTGATGGTTGCCGTGTGGCTGTTCTGTCGTAAGCACAAAAAGGCGTATTGGGACGTGGTCGATTTCACGGCGCCGCTGGTGCCTGCCGGGTTGTTCGCCGGCCGCATCGGCAATTTCATCAACGGTGAGTTGCCAGGCCGCGCGGCCGAGGCGTCGTTGCCCTGGGCGATGCAGTGGCCGCAGGTCGATTTTCTTGTGCATCCCTCGCCGTTGTACCAGGCCTTTACCGAAGGCATTGTGCTGTTCCTTATCGTCTGGTTTTTCTCGCAGCGGCCGCGCCCGCGATACGCGGTGTCCGGGGTGTTTGCGTTGGGCTACGGCACGTTCCGTTTCGGCACGGAATTTTTCCGTGAACCGGACGTGCAGCTTGGCTATATCGCCTTCGACTGGCTGACGATGGGCCAGTTGTTGAGCATTCCGCTGATGATCGTGGGCGTATTCCTGCTGCTGCTCGCTTATCGCAAACGGATCATGCCGGCCGGAAAGTAAGGCCGCTTGTGGGAATATTTTCGGGAATGTCTGCATGAAACAGTATCTCGATCTGATGCGCCATGTGCGTGAGCACGGCACCGGCAAATCCGATCGCACCGGCACCGGCACCTACAGTGTGTTTGGTTACCAGATGCGCTTTGATCTCGGGCAGGGTTTCCCGGTCGTCACCACCAAAAAACTGCACCTGAAATCGATCATCCACGAGTTGCTGTGGTTCCTGATGGGCGAGACCAATGTCCGCTACCTGAAGGAAAACGGTGTCTCCATCTGGAACGAGTGGGCGAAGGAGGGCGGTGAGCTCGGGCCGGTTTACGGGTACCAGTGGCGTTCATGGCCGACGCCGTCGGGCGGGCATATCGACCAGATCGCGCAGGTGATCGCGCAAATCAAGGCCAATCCGGATTCGCGCCGGCTGATCGTCAGCGCCTGGAACGTTGCCGACATTCCGAATATGGCGCTGGCGCCATGTCATGCGTTTTTCCAGTTTTACGTTGCGGATGGCAAGTTGAGTTGCCAGCTCTACCAGCGCAGCGCCGACATCTTCCTCGGTGTGCCGTTCAATATCGCCAGCTACGCGCTGCTGACAATGATGGTGGCGCAGGTATGCGAGCTGGCGCCGGGCGATTTCATCTGGACCGGCGGCGACTGCCATCTGTACAGCAACCATCTTGAGCAGGCCGATCTGCAACTCTCGCGCCCGCCGTTGCCGCTGCCGGTGATGAAAATCAACCCGGATGTGAAGGATATTTTCGGGTTCCGTTACGAGGATTTCACCCTGGAGGGTTACCAGTCACACCCCCATATCAAAGCGCCGGTGGCAGTATAAACAGGCATGGACGTGCGTATGGATATCGGCGTTCCGAAGGAAATCAAGACGCAGGAATTCCGCATTGCGATGACGCCTTACGGCGCTGCGGAACTGGTGCACCACGGCCATCGTGTGTTCGTCGAGAAAGATGGCGGTGCCGGTGCAGGGTTCAGCGATGACGAATACCGCAAAGCCGGTGCGACCGTGCTCGGTACCGCAGCGGAAGTTTTTGCGCAAGCCGCGCTGATCGTCAAGGTAAAGGAACCGCAGCCGCAGGAATACGCGTTGATCGCGCCACGGCACACGGTGTTCACCTATCTGCATCTTGCCGCATCGCGTGCGCTTACCGAAGCGCTGCTGAAAACCGGGGCGACGTATATCGCCTATGAAACCGTGACCGATGCGGCAGGCCGCCTGCCGTTGCTCGCGCCGATGAGCGAAATTGCCGGCAAGCTGGCGGTGCAGGCCGGCGCGCATTACCTCACCAAACCGAACGGCGGCAAAGGCATGTTGCTCGGCGGCGCTACCGGTGTTGCGCCGGCACACGTCGTGATCATCGGCACCGGCGTGGTAGGCACTGCAGCGGCGCAGGTTGCGGTGGGCATGGGCGCGCGCGTCACGGTGGTCGGCAAGGAATTGTCACAGTTGCAGGCAATCTCGGTCGCGCTCGACCATCGCAGCGAAACCTGCCACAGCACGCGGCAGGCGATCGCGCATCTCGTGCAGCGTGCGGATCTGGTGATCGGTGCCGTGTTGGTGCCGGGTGCCGGTGCGCCGAAGCTGGTCGATCGCACCATGTTACGAGCGATGCAGCCAGGCTCGGTGGTTGTCGATGTTGCCATCGATCAGGGTGGTTGTTTCGAGACCAGCCGGCCAACGACGCATGCTGATCCTGTTTATGTCGAGGAAGGCATCGTGCATTACTGCGTGGCGAACATGCCGGGCGCGGTGCCGCGCACATCCACACGCGCGCTCACCAACGCGACGCTGCCGTTCGTGCTGGCGCTTGCCGACCATGGCATCAAGACGGCGCTGATACAAGATCCGTGTTTACGTGCTGGCCTGTCGGTGCGTGCTGGCAAGTTGCTCAGTGCTGCGGTGGGCGAGTCACTCGGTTTGGTGTACGAGGCATGACGACATGCCCATGAAAATTTCGCTCATCGCCGCGCTCGCGGAAAACCGTGTTATCGGCCGCGACAACATGCTGCCCTGGCGGCTGCCGAACGACCTGCAGTATTTCAAGGCGGTCACGCTCGGCAAGCCGGTGATCATGGGGCGCAAGACCTGGGAGTCGCTGGGCCGGCCGTTGCCGGGCCGCACCAACATCGTGATTACCCGGCGGCCGGGCTATGCACCGGCCGGTGCGCGCGTCGTCTGGTCGTTTGATGATGCGCTGGAGTTGGCCGCACAGGTGGCGCGGCTGGATGGCATCGACGAATGCCTGGTGATTGGTGGTGCGGAAATCTATGCGCTGGCGCTGCCGCGATGTGACCGCCTCTATCTTACCGAAGTGCATGCGACGGTCGAAGGTGATGCTTTCTTTCCGGCTTTCAAGCATGCGCAATGGCGTGAAGCCAGACGCGAGCGCTTTGTCGCCAGCGCTGGGAATCCGTACGACTACAGTTTCGTGGTGTATGAAAAAGCCTGATCAGGCCACGCGCGGTTCGACGATGATCTGCGTCTTCACCGAATTGGCAATAAAGCAATCGTAGTTGGCTTTTTCGTGCAGCGCCCGCAATTCATCAATGGTCGGTTTCTTGTCCGTGCCGAAGCTCACCAGCGGGCTTAAGATCACGCGGATAACGGCGATCCGGCCCTGCTCATTTTTGTCGAGCAGGCCGATGGCCTCATCTTCGTAGCGGGCGACATGGAAGCCGGCCTTGGCCGCCGCCGCCAGGAACGACAACAGATGGCAACTGGCGAGCGAGCCGACGAAGGCCTCTTCGGGATCAAGAAAGCGCGGTGCCTCCCCGGGATCGGCCGGCGGTACACCGACGATTTCCGTGCCGTTCTCAAGCGTCCAGCGATAGTGTTCGCTGCCTGACGCGGCATCCCAGCCAACCTTGATGTTGTATTGCGCCATGCAGTTAACCTCGTCGCGGATTTATCGATCCATCAGCCCCGCAGGGCTGGCCGAACCTTAACAGGTTTGCAGCATGGCCCAGAGGGGATTGTCAGACATAAGTCGTAGGTGCGGTATCGGTTCAGGGGGTGCGTACAGCGAGCGATCCGTAGCGGTAAAACGCGATGGTCAGCAGGCAGAACAGCAGTTCGTCGAGGCTGCGCGCCGCGATGTCGGCAGCCAGTGGTGTATTCGCCCACGTGTGGGAGATGAGGTTCAGTACCAGCAGCATGATCATCACCAGCACACCGCCGATCAGCATGGCCAGCGTAAACAGTTCAAGTTGCTGCGCCTGCGTGCGTTGCCAAGAGGTGGTGAGCGCTGCGATAACGCCGAGCTTTTCGGTCACGGCGAGAATGGGTGCATAGCCGAGGCGGGCGTAGCACCAGATGCCCGGGACGATAAACAGAAACAGGCCGCTGCCCACGGCCAGACCCATCAACAGACTGATGCCCGCCAGCACCGGCCAGGCGCGCAGCGTATCGACCAGCAGGGCTGCGAAGGTGATGCCCTCGCCGCGCGCAAGGCGGTGTATGGCGATCACCTTCGCGCCCAGCGCCAGCGGATAGAGCAGCGACAACAGCAGTGCGCTGGTTGAATTGACGGCGAATGATTTGCCGTCGGCGACGACGGGCTCGCCGACCCCATGCACGATCAGCGAGGTGGCGATGGCAAACGGCAACGTCACGGCCAAAAGCGCCATGATGTTGCTGCGAAAGAAAAAGAATATTTCACCCAGGCGTGCGTATATCACCAGAAATATTTCCCCCAGATCTGCGGGTTTGCCCAGAAGCGCGGGTTGTTCCATTCGCGCTCGTGGTTGTAGGTGGCGATATCGTAACTGTAGAAGGCCAGAGTACGTACTGAGTTGGTGGGGGTGTTATCGGCAAGTGTTGCCTCAAGGCGAAAGCCGAGACCCAGAAAATCATCCAGCGACCAAGGCTCAACGGCTGCGTCGTGGTCGATGAACACCAGCAGGCGACCGGCATGCAGGTTGCGCAGCCGGCCGAGGATTGCGAGCCCCTGCACTTTCGGCAGGTGTTCGAGGAAATCCGCGACCAGCGCGCAGTCGTAATGGCCTTCGTGTTCGAGGCTGGCGACAGCGGTGACGTCGCTGCGTGTGGTCAGCGCAAGTTCGTCAGATTCAAGCGCGAGCGCCGGGTGCGCGCTGAGATACAGCAGATTGCGCGGCTGACAGGCGGCCAGGTGCTCGAGCAGGACTTTAAGCGGGGTCATGGTGCGCAGTAACAGCTGTGGCCGGGACTCGTTTGCACGCCAACTCAGCCCGCGTAGCCGTAGTCGCGGAACCAGCGGATGGCATCGCTGATTGACACACCGACATCGCGCGGGGCGTAACCGAGTTCGCGGCGGGCCTTGTCGACCGACATAAACGCATGCTGGGTGCCGTACCGGATTTCTCCCAGGGTGAAGAGCGGGCGTTTGTCCTTGAGCAGGTTTTCGGTGACCAGTTCAGCGGCGAAGGCGACCGCCTTCATGGCGTTGGCCGGCACCGGGATCATGAAGGCATGCTCGAAGCCGAGCGAGCGGGCTACCAGTTTCGAGAACTCTTCGCCGGTCATGTTGACGTTGCCCAGCAGGTACTTCTCTGCGCAGCGGCCTTTTTCAGCCGCCAGCAGGTGGCCGAGCGCGACATCGCGCACGTCGACAACGTTGAAGCCGCCCTCCACTTTCAGACGGGTGAGGCCCTTCATCATCTGCAGGATGATGTTGCCGGTCGGGGTCGGCGCGACATCGCCGGGGCCAAACGGAAAGCAGGGATTTACCACCACCAGATCGAGGCCGTTTTGCGCGAAGCCAAGCGCCTCTTGCTGCGACAGGTATTTCGACAGTACGTACGGTGTGGCAGCGTATTGGTTGAACGGCGTGTTCTCGTCCGATATTTCCTTGCCCGGCTTGATGCCAACCGCAGAAAGCGAGCTGGTGTACACCACACGTTGCACGGTGTCCGAGTGTTTGCAGGCCCAGCAGATGTTGCGGGTGCCCTGGGTATTCACTTCCCACAGTGGTTTCCAGTCCGGCATCCAGGTGCTGTAGATGGCCGCAAGGTGGAAGACGTGATCGACACCCTTGACCGCTTTTTCCACGAAGGCGTTATCCAGCACATTGCCGATGACTATTTCCGGCTTGAAGCGGTCGATATTTTTTGTCGACTCTTTCGGCAGCACGGCGGCGCGCACTTCGATGCCGCGGCGAGTCAGTTCCTCGACGACATGGGAACCGATAAAGCCGGCGGCGCCGGTGACCAGAACCTTCTTCACGGGGATATTCCTGCGGGTGGGTTGCGAGTGGGCCTGTATCCGTGGCGCGACGTACTTGCCTTAAGCGGCCAGATTATGGCGCAGACACGCCCGGGGCGCGGGCCGATTGTCGACAATATGGCGGGGGTTGCCGCAGGGTAACGACTGACCCGGATATGTTTACCGTCGGGTGCCTGGCGGGGGCCGCGATGCCGGGCAGGTGCACGGAGGACTCAGGCCGGCGCCGGTCTTTTCGCCAGTTTGCGCTGCAGGGTCCGCCGGTGCATTTTCAGCGCCCGCGCGGTCGCGGAAATGTTGCCATCGTGTTCGCCGAGCACGCGTTGCAGATGCTCCCACTCCAGGCGGTCCACCGACATCGTTTCCGCCGGTGCTGCCGTGTTGACGACGACCTCGCCGGCATTCAGCGCCTTGACGATTGCCTTGAGGTCGGCCGGCTTGGCGAGATACTGCGTGGCACCGAGTTTCACCGCGTCCACGGCCGTAGCGATGCTGGCGTAGCCGGTGAGCACGAGGATGCGTGCGTCAGGATTGCTGTCGAGCAGTGGCCTGATCAGCCGCAGGCCTGATTCGCCGCCGATGTTGAGGTCGAGAATGACGAATTCCGGTTCGTGGGTTTTTGCCAGCATCAGTGCTTCGGCGGGCGTGTGCGCGGAAAAGACGCGGAACCCCCGCTGCGCAAGCGCGCGTGACAACACATGGTTGAATGCCGCGTCATCGTCGACGACCAGCAGGTGTGGCGGTTGTTCGTCCGCCGGCACGGTAATCATGCGCGAATCTGCTCCAGTGGAATAATCATGCGCGCGACCGTTCCGCCGCTGGCGCGCGCCTCGAATTCAAGCGTGCCGCGACAGCGGTTCAGGGTGTTGCGCGCCAGGAAAAGCCCGATGCCCATGCCGGCGGGGCGGTCTGTCCATGGCCGGTTTCCGGCGACCGCGAGTTGTGTCGCCGGCATGCCGGGACCGCGATCGCGCACTTCGATGACCAGCCCGCGCGCCTCCGCTTGCGCATGCACCTCGACGGATTCCGGGCTGGCATCGGCGGCATTGTTGATGAGCGTTTGCAGCGCCTGACTGAGCGTGGCATCGGCGATGATCCGGATTTCCGCAAGCGCCGCGCCGCAATGGACGCGCGCCATGACATGCGGTCGTTGCGCCTGCCACTGCGCGACGGTTTCGTTGATCCAGTCCCCGGCGCCGGTGCTGCGGCCGCCCTCGGCACGTATCTGGCCGGCTTCGGCGGTGAGCTGCGAGAGAATCTTCCGGCACTGGTCGACCTGCGTACGCATCAGTTCGAGGTCGGCGCGCGCGTCCGTTTGCAGTTGCGTCGAGCGCAGCAATTCATCGGTGATGATCCGCATGGTGCCGAGCGGCGTGCCGAGATTGTGCGCCGCGCCCGCCGCGAGGTTGCCGAGCGCAACGATATGCTCGTCGCGCGCGATGGCAGCGTTGGCAGCAGCAAGAGATCGGTCGCGATTGCGCAACGCCGCAGTCATGCGCGCCACGAAGCCGACGATGACGCCGGCGGAGAGCGCGAACGTCAGCCACATCCCGGCCAGGTGCCAGCGCATCGCCAGCGACGCGTCGTGCAGCCTGATCGGCAGGTAGAAATTCCACAGCAGCGAATAGGCTCCGACGGCCATCAATGCCAGCAGCCAGGCCTGTGTCGCCGGCAGGATGGTCGCGCCGATGGCCACCAGCGGCAGCAGCAACGAAATGAGGGGATTGGTGGCGCCACCGGCAAAATAGAGGAAAGCGCTCCAGCCCGCGATGTCGATGCAGAGCTGGAGGAACAGCGCGCTGCCCGCCCAGGGGATCGATTCGTTGCGCGCCAGCCAGGACAGCGTGAACAGATTGGCGGCGGTCATGGCCAGCATCACGGCCAGCAGTGCTTCCGTCGGCACGCGCAGGCCGAGGCTGGCCGGCAGCGGGAACACCGCGAGCAACATCATCGTCACCGACATCCAGCGCAGTGCAACCAAGCGATGCAGTTGTGCTTTGGTGAGGGCTTCCGGCGCGACAATGGCTTCGTTGGCGGGGTTCATCGGTTGATTATCAGCGTCCGGCACGGTGCTGGCGAGCATTGGCGCTGCGACAAAGTGTCACAGGGGCAGAAGGCCGCGGGGTTGTCGGTCAGGCCGCCAAGAACAATCGACAGGGGAGTGGATCCGCCATGAGCGAAGAACAGAACAAGGACCAGAACGACGCGCAAAACTGCATCAAGCGCCGGTTTGCCGGACGCCAGTCGGCGTCATTTCCTGGGTGCCGCCGGTCTGGCCGGCCTGGCAGGTGCAGGGCTTTCCATGGGCCTGGATCAACGACAAGATCAATGCGCGCGTTGCTCGCATTCGTCTCGACGCCAATTCGCCGGAGAAATACCACTCGTTTTTTTCGAGCGTCGATGCCGAAACGACGGCAATCTCGCGGTGACCAACCAGTACAACACTGAGATGGGCGCCAGTTACGAGGACATGATGTCCACGGAGCGCGATGCCTGCGTGTTCTTCAACGTCGCCCGTGTCGAAGCACCCGATGGCTCGCCAGTTGCGCGAGCTTGGCCTCGATGGCGCGAGGCCGTTTGTGGTCATGCGTGGCGATTCGTACCGGTCGGTACTGCTGTTGGGAAAAGTGGCGGGCTGAACGGAATAACTTCGCCAGACATTCGCCAGACATTGCGGCGATCAGGATTCGAGATCGAAACGCATCGGCACCAGCACATATGACCCGATCGTGTCGTCGCCCTGTCGTGCCGGCACGAAGCGCCACTTCATGACGGCGGCGCGTGCTGCGGCATCAAGGCGTGGATAGCCACTCGACTGTTCGATTGCTACGTCGAGCACTGCACCCTGCGCGTTGACCTGCACGCGCAACATGACTTGTCCGGTTTCACCGAGACGCCGCGACATTGGCGGATAGGGCGGCGCCGGATTGTCCAGGTAACGGGTATCGACGCGGGCCGCGGTTATTGGCAGGGGTGCCTGTGCCAGCCCGCTTGTTGCGGGTGCGGTCGTTGCGGTGCTCTCCGGCATCACCGCTGGCAACGGCTCGGCGGCGGCGGCGGCTGCGCTGGCGCGGGTGTCTTTTGCGCGCGATTTTTTTTCTGGCGTCGCAGGCGCCAATCGTGCCGGAGTGTTGCTGAACAAGTGCACGCTGATGTCTTGCACCGCAGGTGTTCGCGCGTCGGAAAAATGAAATGCAGGCACCGTCAGCAGCACGACGAGGTGCAGCGAAACCGCGAGCGTGAAGGCCGCGCCCTGTCGCCACATGATCAGTGGACCAACATAAGGTGGCGCGTGGCGAGCGGTCGTTCCGGGCACGGTGGCGATACTCTTCGTTGGCAATCAGCGAATGTTCTTCCGGATCCAGCTGTCGAAGCGGGCTGCGGAAGCCACGCCTGACTGTGCTTCGACACGATGTGCGCGATCGAAGAAATAGGTGCGCGGCAGCTCGCCATGCCAGCGCCGGTCGATCGCCATGCGCAGGCGTTCCGGCATGGCGTCGGCGAAGATCCATTGCTCGGTGCCGCCAAGCCCGTATTCGCGCGCCAGCCGCGCGGCATCGTCGGCGTCGGCGGGTGTATCGGTAGCGACCAGCACGATGTCCAGTTGCGGGTGGCGGCGCTGCAATTCGCCGAGCGTGCGCAATTCGACGGGGCAATGCGCGCAAGTGACCGACCACAGCGCGAGCAGGAATGGCCTGTCGGCACGCGCCGCCAGTATTTTTTCAAAGCTGTCGGCAGTAAACGGCCGTACCGGTCCGGCTGCACTGGCGAGCGTCGCGCCGGAGACGAGCAGCAGCACGCCGAGTACGCGAGCGAGGCTGGTCATGGCGTCGCTCCGGCGTTGAGGAGCAGCAGGCCGTCGCTGGTGGTGTTCCAGGCGAGCAGCGGGCTGCTTGCGCCGGCAACAAACAACGGCAGGTCGGCAGTGCCGGTCGATTGTGCGAGGACGCGTGGCGCCGACCAGTGTTCGCCGCGATCAGTGGAATGCATCGCCAGCACCCGATAGCGCGCGCCGTCGAATTCGCGCCAGGCGATGGCGGCGATCCTGCCGCGCGCAAAAACGGCGGGATAGCCGGCCTGCGCGTTGCGGTCACCGAAGGCCATCGGCTTGCCCGGCTTGCCGCCATCGACGCGGCGATAAAACAGGCCGGGATTTTCAGCGCTACCGGTAAACCAGACGAGATGGCGACCACCGTCATTATCGATGGCGAGGTCGCCGCCATGATGCGGGCAGCCGTCTATCTGCCAGTGATCCTCGCTGGCGCGCAACAGCGTGCCACCCCCGGCGAGCGGCGCCAGCGCGAAGTCGCGTACGCCGCCGTCGAAAAGATGTCGCCACAGCGCCACGGGAATACCGTTGTCGCCATAAGCAAGGCCGATGCGGCAGCACTCGCAGGTATGGTCGGCGAGTTTTTGGTTGGGCGAGAAGGTGGCGCCGCTGTCGGCCGAGAGAGCGTAGTAGATGCTGCTGCCGGCGTACTTTTCGTTGGCAGCCTCAGCCTGCGCGCGGTGCCTGCCGTCCAGCCAGGCGATGGCGATGGCGCCGCGATCACTCATGGCAAGGGCGGCGAAACCGTGGCCAATCTCGTCACGATTTTCGTTGATTGTCGTCGGCGCGGAGAATGTCTTGCCGCCATCGACCGAGCGCGAGAAGCGTACGTGGCCGGCGAACCGCTTCGGCAGCGACTGCGGCCAGGCGACGGCAATGATGCCGGCGCGCCCGGCAATGCGCGGCCGCGACTGGCCTTCGGCGCGAATGACTTCAGCGACGGGATTCACCGCTGTTTCGCCCGTAAAACTGCCGCCGTTGTCCCGCGAACGACTCACCAGCAGATGGCCATCCCGCACGCGCGCCAGCCAGAGGGTGCCGCTTTCATCGGCCGCGACCGAAACGCCGGGCTCGTAGGCCTTCACATCCGGTGTACCGGCAACCGCCGGGTGCGCGGATTCGTGCGACGCCTCGTGCGCCAGCACTGGCGCGCCGCAGCCAATCAGCAAGACAGCAGCGAGGGACGATCGCAGCAGCACGTGCGCCTTCACGCGCTCACCAGCTTGCCTGCACGCCGGCCTTCAGGCTGAGCGGCAGGCCGATGCCCCAGGTCGGTGCGCCGGCAGAAAGGCCGGCAGTTTCCGCGTACTTCTTGTCGAGCAGGTTGTTGATGCTGCCGTAGATCTCCAGTGTCTTGCCCACCGGTCGCACGGCGCTGACGTTGACGAGATTGTGGCCGGAATATTTGCCGGTGTTGGCCTGGTCGCGCCAGTATTCGCCGAGGCGCACCCATTCCAGTTGCACGCGGCCACCGTTCATGAAGCCCGGCGTCATCGTCAGCCGGGTGTTGGCAATGAGGTTCGGTGCCGATTCCATTTCCTTGCCGCTGTAATCGGTGGTGCCGGAAACGACCCATGTATCGTAGGTGTGCTCGGCCCACGACAGGCTGGCGTCCAGCCGCAACTGGTCCGTGACCAGCGGCAAGCCAACGCCGGCCTCGACGCCCTGATGATGCGTCTTGCCGGCATTGACGACGGTGCGTTGGCTGGTCACCGGATCGGTGTAGCTGACGATGTCATCCTTTTTCACCATGCGGTAAATCGACACTTCGTAGCGCACGCTGCCCTGCTTCGCACGCAACCCGGTCTCGATGCTGTCGACGACGACCGGCTTGAGCTGCAGCAGCGAGTCGGCGGCTGCTTGTGCCCGGATCGCGGTGCCCTCGCGGCTGCCGCGGAATACCTGTCCTTCCGACGGCGTGCGGAATGCGTTCGTGTATGAGGCAAAGGCGTCGACATCGTTGCTGAACGCCCAGGTGGCGCCGAGTTTCGGGCTCAAGTGCGAATAGCTGATCCGGGTGCTCGCGGCGTGGCCATACCAGCCACCACCGGGAAAGGTGCCGGCAACGCCCTGCGTCGCGGCAGCGGCACCGTTGTTGAATTGGTTCTCGTAGTCGTACTGCATGTCGTCGTGGCGCAGGCCGGCGGTAACCCGCAGTTTTTCCAGTGGCGATATTTCGCCGTGCAGGTAGGGAGAAATACCGCGGTAGGTAACGTCGTAGTCGTAGATCTGCACCGGCGCCACCGCAGTATTCAGGGCGTAGGTCGTGCCGCCTTCCGCGTTTGTCGTCTTCAGCAGGCCAAGCGAATCCTCGTCACGCGAACCGGGGCTGTAGTCGATGTCGACACCGGCAATCAGGCGTGCGCGCATCGGTACGAAGTCGACGCGGTATTTGCCAAGCATGCCGAGCGAGTCGTTTTCCGTGATGTATTGGTTGGGGTCGTAGGACACCGTCCAGCTCGGGATAATTTCCATGCGGTTTTTCCGCAGGTAAGGCGTGACGGAGAGCAGCGTTTTTCCGTTGTCGCGCTCGAAGGCGGTCGACAACCGGAAGGCCTCGACATCGCGATAGGAAAACGGGATGTTGTTGCGGCGTGGCGTGCTTTCGTACTCGGCCTGGCTGAGGCTGCCGACATGTTGTTGTTCGACAGTCGAGAAGGAAAAGACGGTCTTGGTAATGCTGCTGTCGCCGATGGCGCGATCCCAGCGCAGGGTGCCGGTCTGGCGATCGTAGCCGGCCGCATCCTGCCAGCCGTCGCTGTGGGTGAGGTTGACGCTGGCGCGCCAGGCATCGTCGCCGCGCGCGTCGCCGGCGCTGACCATGACGCGGCCCCAGCCGTTGTCGCCGCCTTCGCCGGTCAGCTCGACTTCTCCGTCTTTCGGCGGCGTGCGGGTCAGCACGTTGACGGTGCCGCCGATGGCGTCGGAGCCATAGAGCGCGCTGCCCGGACCCTTGGTCACCTCGATGCCGCCAGATTGCGGCACATCGATTTCGTACAACGCATTGTGGTTGAAGAAGCCGGTGGAGCGGGTGGGTATGCCGTCTTCCAGGTAGAGGTAGACCGCGCTGGTCGTCAGTGGCTGGCGAATGGCGGTGGAGTGCCCTTCGCCGGACAGGTTGCTCACCCAGACGCCCGGCACCTGGTTCATCACGTCCTTCGGGTGGGTGGGCCGCATTTGCCGGATGGTCGTCTCGTCGACGTGGTTCACGGTGGCCGGGGTTTCCGCGACCGCGCGGGCCTCGCGGGTGCCGGTGACGGTGACTTCACCCAGGGTGGCGGTCGCGCCTTCGGCCGGCGTGGCGGCGAGGGTCGCGGCAGGCATGGCGCCAGCCAGTGCCAGCGCGATCAGCATGTCGACGGGTTTCTTCAGGTACTGCATGGCGAACTCCCGGGGGTCTTGCCGTGCGCGAATTCTAGGCGCCGGGCCGCCCCTGGACGATGCGACACGATGTCGCATGGCACCCTTCCCAGCGGCGCCGGCGATGTCTAGGCTCTCGGCTTTACGCAGCGGAGAGCGTCCATGGCTGAATATCGCGAGATCACCTGTGTCGTGGCCGACGGCATCGCCGAGGTGCGCCTGAACCGGCCTGCGCGGATGAATGCGTTCACCATCAACATGAAGAACGAGCTGGTCGACGTGATCGGCCGCATTGATCGTGATGACGCGGTGCGTGTTGCCATTTTCACCGGCGACGGCAAGGCGTTCTGCGCCGGCATGGAACTGGAAGCGGAAGGCGACATCTTCGGCTACGACATTCCGCAGGGCGAAACACTCAAAATCAATGAAATCCGCGACTCCGGCGGCGAAGTGGTGCTCGCCGTTTATAACTGTCGCAAGCCGATGATCGCCGCCATCAACGGCGCCGCGGTTGGCGTCGGCGTCACCATGACGTTGCCGTTCGATTTCCGGCTCTGCTCGCACAAGGCGCGTTTCGGTTTTGTCTTCACCCAGCGCGGCATCGTGCCGGAATCCTGTTCGAGCTGGTTCCTGCCGCGCCTCGTCGGCATGCAGACGGCGCTGGAATGGACGCTCACCGGCGACCTGTTCGATGCCAACGAAGCGATGCGTGGCGGCCTGGTGCGTTCGGTGCACGCGCCGGAAGACCTGTTGCCCGCAGCATACGAGCTCGCCAGGCGCATCCGTGATCGTACCTCTCCCGTCGCCGTTGCCATCGCCCGGCAAATGATGTGGCGCAGCGCGGCGCTCGATCACCCGATGCACGCGCATGTGATCGATTCGAAACTCATGTACCAGACCTACCAGATGCCGGACGGCAAGGATGGCTTTGCTGCCTTCCTCGAAAAGCGCGCGCCGGTTTTTCATGCCAGGGTGAGCACTGACCTGCCTTCATCCTATCCATGGTGGAACGAGCCGGAGTTGAAGTGATGCGGGGCGCCTTCCTGCGCCGTGCCGTTGCCGTGCTGCTGGCCTGTTGCCTGGCAGTGTCGGCAGTTGCCGACTGGGATTTCTCCGGCGAGAGCCACGGCATCAAGGTGTGGACGCGCACCGAGGTGGAGCTGGTCGACAATGCCGATCCGGGCGGGCTGATCTCGCTATTGCGTACATTGCGCGCGCAAATCCGCATGCCGGGAGAGGCGCCATGACCATCGATCGGGCAGCGCTGCACATTCCCGAGGACTTCCGTCACTGGAGCGGCGATCCTGCCGAGGACCACATCGGCCCGTTTTTCTACAAGCCACTCGGCGGCGGACGGGTACACACCGTGTTCCGGCCGCGCCCGCACCACTGCAACACCTATGGCAGCGTGCACGGCGGCGTGTTGATGACGTTCGCGGACTACACGCTGTGCCTGGCGGCGATGCAGGGCGAAAGCGATACCGTGATGACAGTGAGTGCGACCTGCGATTTCCTTGACGCCGCGCGCGAGGGTGAATTGCTGCTCGGCGACGGCGAGACCATGCGGCTGACCGGCTCGCTGGTTTTTACCCGCGCGACGATCCGTGCCGGCGAGCGCATCGTCATGACCGCCAGCGGCGTGATCAAGCGTGTGCGCGGAACATGAAGAACACCGCGCCGAGCAGGCAGAGGCCGGCCCAGAGGAAATCGAGCCGCAGCGGCTGTTTCATGTACAGCACCGCGAACGGCACGAACACGCTCAGCGTGATCACTTCCTGCAGGATTTTCAGCTGGCCGAGGTCCATGGTCGTGTAGCCGATGCGGTTGCCGGGCACCTGCAGCAGGTACTCGAACAGCGCGATGCCCCAGCTGACGATTGCCGCGATGTACCAGGGCTTGTCATTGAGATTTTTCAGGTGCGCATACCAGGCGAAAGTCATGAAGACGTTCGAGGCGACCAGCAGCAGCGTGGTTTGCAGGATGACGGGCATGGCGTTCTCCGGGTAACGCGGCAATTCTAGGGCCGCGCAGCGCGCTCATGCGAGATGCGTTGAGTTATGGAGGGGCTAACCGCTAGCCTTCCTGCACCGCCAACGGACTGGATATGACCATGAATGACTCTCCGACCCCTTTTCCGCGTCAGTGTTTCAGTTGCGACACATCCCGTACCGCACCGCGATCGGCGCTGGTGGTCATTGCGGCATAGGCCTGCAATGCCGCGCTGACCTTGCGATTGCGGATCTTTGCCGGCTTCCAGCCGAGCTTGCCGCGGGCATCCTGTTTCGCGCGTCGGGCTGCCAGCTCTTCGTCACTGACCTTGAGCGTGATCGTGCGCTTGGGGATGTCGATGTGGATGGTGTCGCCTTCCTGCACCAGCGCAATCGGGCCATGCTCGGCCGCCTCCGGCGAAACGTGGCCGATCGACAGCCCCGAAGTGCCGCCGGAGAAACGGCCATCGGTAAGCAATGCGCAGACTTTTCCGAGGCCTTTTGATTTCAGATATGACGTCGGGTAAAGCATTTCCTGCATGCCCGGCCCGCCGCGCGGACCCTCGTAGCGGATGACGACGACGTCGCCGGCGACGATCTGGTCGGCGAGGATGGCTTCCACCGTGCCGTCCTGGCTTTCGAAAACGCGCGCCCGTCCGGTAAACACCAGAATGCTGTCATCGACGCCGGCAGTTTTCACGATGCAGCCGTTGGGGGCGATATTGCCGTGCAGTACGGCGAGGCCGCCTTCCTGGCTGAAGGCATGTGCCTTGTCACGGATCACGCCTGTGGCGCGATCGGTGTCGAGCGTATCGAAGCGTGTCGACTGCGAGAAAGCGACCTGCGTCGGAATGCCGGCCGGGCCGGCGCGAAAGAATGTCTGTACTTCTTCGCTGACATTGCCGGCGATATCCCACTGCCTGAGACTGTCGCCCATCGTCTTTGCATGCACGACCGGTACGTCGGTGTGCAACAAGCCGGCGCGCGCCAGCTCGCCGAGAATCGCAGGGATGCCGCCGGCGCGATGCACGTCTTCAATGTGCACGTACGGTGTCGAGGGCGCAACCTTGCACAATTGCGGCACCTTGCGCGACAGGCGATCGATATCTTTCTGGGTGAAGGCAATGCCACCTTCCTCTGCGGCGGCAAGAATATGCAGCACGGTGTTGGTCGAGCCACCCATGGCGATGTCCAGCGTCATCGCGTTCTCGAATGCCTTGAACGAAGCGATGGAGCGCGGCAGCACCGATTCGTCATCCTGCTCGTAATAGCGTTTGGCGATCTCGACAATCACGCGGCCTGCTTTTAAAAACAATTGTTCGCGATCGGCATGTGTGGCGACCACCGTGCCGTTGCCCGGCAGCGAGAGGCCGAGCGCTTCGGTCAGGCAGTTCATCGAGTTGGCGGTGAACATGCCCGAGCAGGAGCCGCAGGTGGGGCAGGCGGAACGCTCCATCTCGGCGACGTCGGCGTCGCTGACATTCGGGTCGGCGGCGGCGACCATCGCGTCGACAAGATCAAGCTTGTGATCGATGGCAAGTTTGGTCTTGCCGGCTTCCATCGGGCCGCCGGAAACGAACACGGCGGGGATATTGAGCCGCATTGCCGCAAGCAGCATGCCGGGCGTGATCTTGTCGCAATTGGAGATGCAGACCAGCGCGTCGGCGCAGTGCGCATTGGCCATGTACTCAACGGCGTCGGCGATCAATTCGCGCGACGGCAGAGAATAGAGCATGCCGTCGTGGCCCATGGCGATGCCGTCGTCCACGGCAATGGTGTTGAATTCCTTCGCCACGCCGCCGACCCGCTCGATTTCGCGCGCCACCAGTTGGCCCATGTCCTTGAGGTGGACGTGGCCTGGCACGAACTGCGTGAAGGAGTTGCACACAGCGATGATTGGCTTGCCGAAATCGCCATCCTGCATGCCGGTGGCGCGCCACAGGGCGCGGGCGCCGGCCATGTTGCGGCCGGCGGTGGAGGTTTTCGAGCGATACTGCGGCATGCTTGTATTCCCTTCAGAGATTCTTCACGAAAATTTTCGAATTACGCTGCCAGTTGTAAAGCGATTTACGCGGCTCTGGCAACGTATCGGGTTTGGCGGCAACGAAGCCGCGCTCCTGGAACCAGTGCGCGGTCTGCGTGGTGAGGGTGAACAGGCGGTGCATGCCTTGCGCCTGCGCGCGCTTTTCGATTTCGGCGAGCAGCATGGTGGCGCGGCCGTTGTTGCGGTAATCCTCGTGCACGGCGACGCAGGCCAGTTCGCCGGCTTGGCTTGCCAGGGGATAAAGTGCCGCGCAGCCGATCACCATGCCATCGCGTTCGATCACATGAAAACGCCGAATTTCTGTTTCCAGCCGTTCGCGTGAGCGCCGTACCAGTACGCCGGCATCTTCCAGCGGGCGGATCAGTTCGAGAATGCCGCCAACGTCCTCGACGCCGGCGGTGCGCAACTGTTCATAGGTTTGTGCCGTGACCAGCGTGCCGCAGCCGTCGCGGGTGAACAGTTCCTGCAGCAGCGCGCCGTCGCGGTTGTAGCCGATCAGGTGCACGCGGCCGACGCCGTGACTCGCGGCGTGCGCGGCGGCCTCCAGTTGCCAGATCGCGCTCTCGGATTTCACCTTGTTGCCGGCCAGCAGTTCGGAGGCTTTTGCCGGCGTCAGGTCGCGCACCAGTTTTTTCTTGCCCAGGCGTACGCCGTCGTCCTCGCCGAGGAAGATCAGCTTGTCGGCTTTCAGTGCCACAGCGGCGGCAGTTGCCACGTCTTCGCTATCGAGATTGAACACTTCCCCGGTTGGTGAGTAGCCAAGCGGCGAGAGCAGCACGATGAAGCTGGCATCGAGCGCGGCGGTAATTGCGGCAACATCGACACGACGGACTTCGCCGGTGTGTTGGTAATCGAAGCCGTCGCGTACGCCCAGCGGCCGCGCCGTGACGAAATTTCCCGAAACGACGCGCAGCCGCGCATTGTGCATCGGCGAATTGGCAAGCCCGAGTGAAAGCTGCGATTCCATGCGGATGCGTACGCGGCCAACGGCATCCTCAATGTACGGCAGGGCCTCGGCAGTGGTGACGCGCGTCTGCTTTTCGAAACGGGTTTCGATGTCGTGCCTGGCGAGATGATCGCCGATCTGTTTGCGCGCGCCATGCACCAGCACCAGGCGAATGCCGAGGCTGTCGAGCAGGGCGATGTCGTGGATCAGGGTCGCGAAGCACGCGCCGGCCACCGCCTCGCCGGGGACGTACACAACGAAGGTGCGTCCCTGATGGGCATTGATGTACGGCGACGAGTTGCGGAACCACTGCACGTACGCGGCGGTATCGAGGTTCACGGCGGATTCCCGCAGTTGGCATGTGGAAGCGGGTAATTATACAGGCCGGCGCCGGGGTGCCGGCAGGCGATTGCGGCCGTATTGCCCGAGGCGCCGGGCAGCTTCCTGTGCGCTCAGCCCACCGCTGGCAGATGTTGCTCCGGGATTGGCTGGGTCGAAACCTGCTTACGAACCCAGTGGTGTCCGGCATAGATGTCGAGGCAAGGTGGGGCAGTGCAGTCGGCTTCTTCGCGGGCGGCAGCGTCCTCGATCCGCTCGAAGCGGCCGGCCAAAAGTTCCGTGGGGCCTCCGATGCCTTAGCGGCAGACTTTGCGCGCGGTTTGGTTGGCGTCGACCATCCGATGAACGTCATCGCTTTCAGCCAAGCCACTCTGAGGGCGTCTAACGCCATCGAGCACTTCGGTCTGGAGGTCAAAGGATGGACGATCACGCTGAAAAGCCCGGCTTTGAGTCATTATTCTGCCGCGCGGGTGATTGAGGGTGCAGGCGCCACGATGAAGTGGGATCAGCCCTGGTTCGATATCTCGAACGTGTATGGGCCGAGCTTGAATCCGCTGAAATGGACCTCGGGTTTTCTCGATATTCTCTGTGGTGCGTGCGTCCACAGAGCCAACAATTTGTCTGAGGGCGTGCCGTGAAGACGAATGTTCGCAGGGCGGTGCTGGTGGGCGCCGTGTTGGTTGGGGTGGGGCTGCTGATGGGGTGTAATTACTTTAATATTTTTCGCTTCGATCGCGATCCGTTTCGGGGTTCTTACATAGACGCCTCCGGCCAGAGAATATTGAAAGATACCCCGGCGCGGTGGGATTTGTTTCGAGAAACCATAAGTGGGGATGTTGCGGACGAAGTGGCTGGTGATGAACCGGGAGGGGGGGGTTCGTACTTGGAATGAGCATTGGATCAGCCGATTGCGCGTGATCGAACTCGGTACTGAACACGCCCCCAAGTACATCGATTACATTATCGTGCGCCGTCGGCTGGCTGGCCTGCCGGCATTGAGCGGTTATTATCAAGACGCCGCCGGCAAGATACGCATGCAGGATACGCCCGCCTGGTGGGCTTACTCTCGTCTGGGGGTGGGTTTTGCTATCGATAGAGAGGTGGGAGGGGGGATGCCGAACCTTGAGCCCACATGGAATGCGTTTTGGACCAACCACTTTCGGGAAATCGAGTTCGATGAAAACGCCCCGAAGTATATCCAGCACATCATTGAGCGCCGCCGGGCAGCCGGCCTGCCAGAGTTGATGGGGTATCCGGGGGTGGGCGTCAAATAAAACCCGATCTGCCCGCCACCACGGTGTTAATCATGCTGGCAGCGCTTGACGGATTTTCTTCAAGGATATGACCGAGGTTTTAACATGAACAGACCAATGATTTTCAGCGCCGCCGGCGTGCTGCCTTTGTCTTCCTTGAAAGCCGGCTTGCCTGAAACCTGGCCCGAACCCCAGTGCGTAGGGAGCGACCAGCCGTGCGCAGAGCAGGCTCAGCAGGCAAATAACCAGGCAAAAAATAAAGACAAGGCGTCTGATAAATAAGTTGCGTCAGGGTGTTGCCGCCATCTTCTCAAAGGGCAGTGACACAGTTCAATTTACAGGCCCCGTCGAACGCTCGTTCACGTGCTCAGTTCGGCTCGAACCGTTCGACTCGCAGGCCGTCAACGCTGCCGAAATGCTTCACGTTGGCGGTGAGCACCGGCAGGTTGTGTTCGATGGCGGTCGCGACGATCAGTGCATCACCCATCTGCATTCCGTGCGAGAGCGCGAGGCCTTCCATCAATGCAATGGCACGCTCAGTGATCGCTGGCGTAATCGGCAAGCGTTCGGCCTTGCGCTGCGCCAGGCTGCTTTTGCAGCGCAACGAGTTCAGCGCGGTTGCGCATGCCCTGCAGCAATTCCAGGTAGGTGACGGCGGAGATTGTGAGTTTGTCGAGTTGATCCAGCCGCTGCGTGGCTTTTGGATAGCCGCGCAAATGCCAGATGAGCACATCGGTATCGACCAGCATGCTCAACCCTCGTTGCGTGAGCCGTCGCGGTTGTAGCGCGAGCTGCGTAGTCCGCGTGCAAAGTCAGCGACATCGGCCGCCGCATCAAAATCCCGCCAGATGCCGAACGCAGGATCGTCCGTGACGAACGCGGAGGCTTCGTTGTTGGTGGCGGTTTTGCCTTCGGTTTCGATGCGCACCGTGACGGTCTGCCCGGGCTGTATCTGCAGGCGTTGCGCCCACAGGGGCGGCAGTTCGCTGGCGTTCAGGTGTTCGATCACAAGTGTGGTCATGGGTTTTCTCCTTAGCTGCTCAATATCTGGGTGGAAGCTTTCGTGGATTGCGAACCGAGCCGTGGCGCAAAACACCTCAGCGGTGATAGCTGGGCGCCGGTGGATGGGCGGGCGGAATAAAATTCAGGCCCCCCGCGAGCTCACTTCGCTTTTAACGGAAACCGCTCAGGGTTCTTGATGATGTCTACGGTCAGGTCTACGTCAATTTCCGGCCAGTAAAGATGGCCATTCGCAGCTTCCTGAACGGACAGAATGGACTTCAATGGTTGCTCTTTAAACCAAGGAAAATCCTGATAGGACATGAACAGCTCTTCGTCTTGCACGAGAACCCAAACGCCATGACTAGAGACGTGGGTTACTTCAGCCGCCGAAGTGCTCTTTCCACGCGCCAATGAACTCATGACTATGCGCCTCAATTACGGTTTCAATTTCACGAAGTTGTACACGACTCAGGTTGAAATTCTTGGCCAACTCGATATCCGGTTCTAACCAGAACTTTGCCTCGCCCGTTTCGCACATAACATGGACGTGCATCCTGGGCTCCTCCCTTGAAAAGAAGAAGAACCGGTACCCCTTCTCCCTGTGAATCGTTGGACTCATGTTTGGTAAGACCCCTAATGGGACTACATCTCGACCAAGCGCGAGGCCAATCTTACCCCCAGAAGCACCCATAGGGGTCGACGTGCTGGAGAACATCCGCCAAGGGCAGCAGGATGCCGAGCAAGGTATGACTTCCCCACGTAAAACGGGGATGTAAGGGAGGGAAATAACAGGCGGGACGACGGCGCCCCTTCGCTATAGAGTAGGGGAAAGCAACAAGGCGCCCGGGCGCATGGCGTACCGGGCCAGGAATAATCCCCGTGAGCACTGTCCTGCCCCCTGATTCATCCCCGAAGTCCGACCCGGCCCCTGCTGCCGTCAAGGCTGACCCGCGACCGCTGGCCGAACGCTTGCGCTCTGCCAGTTACCTGATCGATACCCGCTGGGTGCTCGACCAGTTGCTTGCCGACGGCATTCTCACCCAGCGTGATGTCAACCTTTGCGCCGGCGCCACGCGCGAAAAGCACGAGCTGCACTGGCACGGCCTGCAGATGGTAGCGAAGCAACAGTTCACGCATGCCGCCGAGGCGGGCACCAAGCTCACGCTCGACTGGCTGACGCAGTGGCTGGCAGCGAAGGCCAATCTGCCCTGGTTTCATCTCGACCCGCTGAAGGTGGACGTCGCCAAGGTGGCGGAAGTGATGTCGTACAAGTTCGCCGAGCGCCATCACATCATGGCAGTGCAGGTGCACAAGGAAGAACTCGTGATCGCCACCGACCAGCCGTTCTACATCGACTGGCTCGGGCAACTTGAGCAGACGGCGCGGGGCAAGGCAATCAAGGTGGTCGTTGCCAGCCCCGAAGCACTGGGGCGTTATCGTCTGGAGTTCTACAACCTGTCGCGTTCGATTCAGCGAGCAACCGGCAACGAAGGACAGGCAGCAGCCGGAATTGGCAACTTCGAGCAGTTGCTCGAGATGGGCAAGGCCTCCGCCGATGCCAACGACCACCATATCGTGGCGATCGTCGACTGGATTCTGCAATACGCCTTCGAGCAGCGCGCCAGCGATATCCACCTTGAGCCGCGGCGCGACACTGGCAAGATGCGTTTCCGTATCGACGGTGTGTTGCACGATGTCTATGAATTGCCGGCGCCGATCATGGTGGCGGTAACGGCACGGCTGAAAATTCTCGGTCGGCTGAACGTTGCCGAGAAACGCCGGCCGCAGGACGGCCGCATCAAAACACGCAGTCAGGGCGGCGCCGAGGTCGAGTTGCGTCTTTCCACCATGCCCACCGCATTTGGCGAAAAGATGGTGATGCGTATCTTCGACCCGGAAGTGCTGGTGCGCTCTTTCGAGCAGCTGGGGCTTGCTGCCGAGGATTACCAGAAATGGCAGGCAATGACGGGCGTAGCACATGGCGTTGTCTTCGTTACCGGCCCGACCGGTTCGGGCAAGACCACAACCTTGTATTCGACGCTCAAGCGGCTGGCAACGCCGGAAGTGAACGTCTGCACCATTGAGGATCCGATCGAGATGGTCGAGCCGGCATTCAATCAGATGCAGGTGCAGGCCAATATCGAACTCGGTTTCGCCGAGGGTGTGAAGGCGCTGTTGCGTCAGGATCCGGACATCATCATGGTTGGCAAGATTCGCGATCTTGCCACCGCCGATGTCGCCGTACAGGCGGCGCTCACCGGCCACCTCGTGCTGTCGACGCTGCACACCAACGACGCGCCAGCGTCGATTACGCGCCTGCTCGATCTCGGCGTGCCGCCCTACCTGATCAGCGCGACCGTGGTCGGGGTGATGGCGCAGCGGCTGATCCGCACGCTGTGCCCGCACTGCAAGCGCGAAGCGCCTGCCGATGAAGATGTGTGGAAGCAGCTGGTCATGCCGTTCAAGTCGCGCGTACCGGCGAAGCTCTATGAGCCGGGCGGTTGTCTGGAATGTCGCGATACCGGTTATCTGGGCAGGATGGGCGTTTATGAGATCATGCCGTTGTCGTCGGCGCTGAAGCGGCTGATCGTGCAGCATGCCGATCTTGCCGATATCCGCAGGCAGGCCATGAAGGAAGGCATGAAGCCGCTGCGGCTGGCGGGCGCCCAAAAAGTAGCAGCAGGGATCACCACCATCGAGGAGGTGATGCGGCTGACGCCGTCGATGGAAATGTTTGAGTAAGCAGTATTTTCAGCAGGAAACTTCAATAAGGAGGGTGTTATGGGTGGTGCAATTTTTCTGGTTTTTGTGGTGCTGGCGGTGCTCACCGTGGCCAAGGGCGTGCGCTTCGTGCCGCAGGGTTACTCATGGACGCTGGAGCGTTTCGGCAAGTACACCAACACGCTGGAACCGGGCCTCAATGTGTTTGTCCCTTATGTGAACTCTGTTGGTCGCAAGATTAATATGATGGAGCAGGTGCTTGATGTGCCGCCGCAAGAAGTAATTTCGCGTGACAACGCAATGGTCACGATCGATGCGGTGACGTTTTATCAGATCATTGACGCGGCACGCGCCGCTTACGCGGTGAGTGGGCTTGAACATGCGATCCGTAATCTGGTGATGACCAACATCCGTACCGTGCTCGGCTCGATGGATCTGGACGACATGCTCAGTCAGCGCGATCAGATCAACGTCAAGCTGCTCAATGTGGTTGATCACGCCACCAATCCCTGGGGCGTGAAGATCACCCGTATCGAGATCAAGGATATCCGGCCGCCGGCCGACATCGTGGTGGCGATGGGCTCACAAATGAAAGCCGAGCGTGAGAAGCGCGCCAACATTCTCGAGGCCGAGGGCTTCCGTCAGGCGGCCATTCTCAAGGCTGAGGGCGCGAAGCAGTCGCAGGTGTTGAAGTCCGAAGGCGAGAAGCAGGCGGCGTTCCTGCAGGCCGAAGCGCGCGAGCGTCTGGCCGAGGCTGAAGCGAAGGCGACGCACATGGTGTCGCAGGCGATTGCCAAGGGTGATGTGCAGGCGATCAACTATTTTGTGGCGCTGAAATATGTTGAGGCGATCGGTGCGCTCACGGCCAGCGCCAATGCCAAAGTGATTCTGTTGCCGCTGGAGGCGACGAGCGTCGCCGGCAGCGTCGCCGGCATTGCCGAGCTGGTGAACGAATCGCTCAGCAAGCAGAAGTTGCAACGGGCGACGGTGTAAGTCATGGCTATTTCTGTCGAATCGCTCCAGTACTGGCACTGGCTGACTTTCGGCATTTTGCTGCTGATCGCCGATGTAGCAGTGGCCGGCACCAGCTTCCTGATGTGGATCGGTTTTGCCGCCCTGTTCACCGGCCTGATGAGTTTCATTCTGCCGGGTCTGTTGATCTGGCAGTTGCAACTGGTGCTGTTTGGTGTGAGTGCTGTCGCCAGCGTGTTGCTGTGGCGTCGTTACGTGAAGGATGAGCCGGTTGCCGGTGGCGTGGTGCTCAATCACCGTGGCGCTGAGTACATTGGCCGCGTGGTGCATCTGGAAGAGGCGATCGTCGGCGGTCAGGGCCGCATTCGTGTCGACGACACGATGTGGTCGGTGCGCGGCCGGGACGCACCTGCCGGTGCGGCGGTACGGATCCTCGCGCAGGACGGCAACACCTTCGATGTGATTGTGCTCGAATGACGTATGTCTGTGTGTGAGTCCGGCACCGCCGGGCTCACACCTTATTTGTGATCCCATGACCTTCGACCAGGCTATTGCGATCCTGCCGCCATCCCTCGCGCCGCTGGTGCGCACCCATTGGGAGCATTACTGCGCATACCTTGCCGATGCCGGTCTGCCGTTGCCGGTGTTTACCGGCGATGCATTGTGTGCGCTGGTAAAAACGTGGGCGAGCAGCGATTACGTTGCCGGGCAGTGTGCCCGACAACCGGCACTGCTCACGGCACTGCTGTTGAGTGGCGAGCTGCAACGCAAGTATGCCGCCGACGAAATGCGCGCTCATGTGGTAACAGCAATCGTCAGCGCGAGTGATGACGATACCCTGATGACAGCGCTGCGCATGGTGCGTCACCGCGAAATGCTGCGCATCATCTGGCGCGATCTGGCCGCCGGAGCCTCGCTGGATGAAACGGTTAACGACCTCTCTGAACTTGCCGATGCCTGTATCGGCCTGGCGCTGGAAAAAATTACCGCGTGGAGTGAGTGCGATCTCGGGGTGCCGATCGGCGAACAATCCGGTACGCCGCAGAAGCTGGTGGTGCTTGGTATGGGCAAGCTCGGCGCGCGCGAGTTGAATCTTTCTTCCGATGTCGACCTGATCTTCGCCTACCCGGAGGAGGGCGATACGCAGGGCATGCCGAAAGTGCTCTCCAACCACGAATTTTTTACGCGCCTGGGCCGCCGCCTGATCAAAATGCTTGATGCCGTCACTGCCGACGGTTTCGTATTCCGGGTCGATATGCGGCTGCGGCCGTGGGGATCAAGTGGTGCGCTGGCCTGCGGCTTCGATGCGCTGGAATCGTACTATGAGGAGCAGGGGCGGCCCTGGGAGCGTTACGCGATGATCAAGGCGCGCGTTTGCGCCGGCGATATCGTTGCAGGCGGGCAACTGCTGCAGCGCCTCGGGCCGTTCGTGTATCGACGCTACATGGATTTCAGCGCCTTTGAATCACTGCGTGAACTCAAGGCCATGATCGTCCGTGAAGTGAAGCGCAAGGGCATGGAGGCGAATGTCAAGCTTGGTCCGGGTGGCATTCGCGAAGTTGAGTTTATCGCCCAGGCCTTCCAGTTGATTCGCGGCGGTGTCGACAAACGCTTGCAGGAACGGGCGCTGCTGCCGGTACTCGCGACGCTCGCCGAGCTCGGCGTGATTGATGCGGCCATGCGCGACGATCTGGCTGCCGCCAACGATTTCCTGCGTCGTACCGAGCATCGTCTGCAGGCGATTGCCGACGCGCAGACGCAAACGTTGCCGGAGGACGATATTACCCGGCTGCGCGTGGCGTTCGCGATGGGTTTTGACGACTGGCCGGCCTTTCTGCGTGCGCTGGACATGCATCGCGCCACTGTCGAAAAACATTTTCGTGATGTGGTGGCTTTGCCCGGTGAGGCGCAGGGCGCCGCCGCCGAAGCCGGTGACGAATGGCTCGATCTCTGGTTGGGCCGCTTGCCGGAGCCGGCAGCGCTTGCTTTGCTCGCGGCCACAGGCATTGTGGATGGCGCAGCCATCCTTGCCGCACTGAATGCCTTTCGCGAGGATCGCAGCGTTGCGCATCTGCAGGCCATCGCCCGTGAGCGTCTCGACCGGTTAATGCCGGCTTTGCTGCGCGCTCTGGAACGCTGTGCCGCGCCAGTGGCAGTGTTGCCGCGCGTGCTGAAGGTATTCGCAGCGGTGCTGCGCCGCTCGGTTTACATGGTGTTGCTCAGCGAGAATCCGCAGGCACTTGCCGAGCTGTTGCGCCTGTGCGGCGCCAGCGAATGGATCGCTGACGAAATTGCCAGGCATCCGTCGCTGCTCGATGAGCTGCTCAATACCGGCACGCTCTATGCGCCACCACAGCTTGTCGATTTGCGCGCCGATCTGCGTGCCCAACTGGCGCGTATTGCGCTCGACGATACCGAGCAATTGATGGAAACGCTGCGCTATTTTCGCCTGGCCCATGTGCTTAAGGTTGCGGCCTCGGACGTAATGGGCACGTTGCCGCTGATGAAGGTCAGCGATTACCTCACCTGGATCGCGGAAGCGGTGCTGGGCGAAGTGCTGGAGATTGCCTGGCATAATGTCGCCGCAAAGCACGGTTGCCCGCGTGATAGCGACGGCAACGCGCTTGCCGATCCGGCGCAAAGCGGCGGCTTCGCAATCATTGCCTACGGCAAACTCGGCGGCATCGAGTTGTCGTACGGTTCTGATCTTGACCTTGTGTTCCTCTACGATGCCCCGCCTGACGGCACCACGGGCGGCGTGCGCGAGATTGCCAACGAGGCGTTCTACACGCGACTGGTGCAGCGCATCATCAACCTGCTCACCACCCGTACCTTTTCCGGTGAACTTTACGAGGTGGACATGCGGCTGCGGCCGTCGGGTGCTTCCGGTCTGCTGGTGTCATCGGTGGATGCATTTGTGAAATACCAGCGGGAAAGCGCCTGGACCTGGGAGCATCAGGCCTTGGTTCGCGCCCGGCCGGTGGCCGGCGACCCGGCAGTCGCGGCACGTTTCGATGCAATTCGCCACGAGACGCTGGTGCGCCGCCGCGAGGCAGCCACCTTGCAAGGCGAAGTAGTGGCCATGCGCGACAAGATGATTGCCCACCTCGGGCTTGCGGCGGATGCGTCGGCGACGGCCGCAGAAAAAGCCGCCCTGTTCGATATCAAGCACGATGCCGGCGGTATCGTGGATATCGAATTTCTGGTTCAATACCTCGTTCTGCGGTGGGCATGTGAACACCCGGAATTGATTCGCTACACCGACAATGTCCGCCAACTGGAAGGTATTGCCGTCGCCGGCCTGTTGCCGGCCAGTGATGCCGATCTGCTGCGCCAGGCGTACCTCGCGTTTCGCATCCGCACACACCAGCAGGCGCTCGCCAAGGAGAAATCCCGGGTGGCCGCTGCCGGGGTTGCGCAGCAGCGCGCCGCAGTGCGCCGGATCTGGCAAATGGTGTTTGGCGATACAGCGGCAGGCAGCTCAATACATTGACTGAAGATTGAACACGATACGAAAACACTTTTTCAAAAGCACTGCGAGGAATGGCTCCCATGTCCATGGCCGACCGTAACGGCGTCATCTGGTTCAACGGAAAATTGGTTCCGTGGCGCGAAGCGAAAGTTCACGTGTTGACGCACACCCTGCATTACGGAATGGGTGTGTTCGAAGGTGTGCGCGCCTATGCAACAGATAAAGGCCCGGCGATTTTTCGTCTCAAGGAGCACACGCGCCGCCTGTTCGATTCGGCCCATATCATGAGCCTGAAAATTCCGTTCACGCAGGACGAGATCAACGCCGCGCATATCGCCGCAATTCGCGAGAACAAGCTGCCGCACGCCTACCTGCGGCCGATGGTGTTTCTCGGTTCCGAAGCGCTCGGGCTGCGCGCCAAGGGCCTGTCGGTCAACGTTATTGTGGCAGCCTGGGAATGGCCGGCCTACATGTCGCCGGAGGCGCTGGAGCTTGGCATCAAGGTGCGTACGTCCAGTTACACCCGGCACCATGTCAATATCGCCATGACGCGCGCCAAAGCCAACGGCAACTACATCAATTCAATGCTGGCGCTGAACGAAGCACTCAGCGGTGGCGCGGAAGAAGCGCTGCTGCTCGATCCGGAAGGCTACGTTGCCGAAGGTTCCGGCGAGAATGTTTTCATCGTTCGCGATGGCATCATCTATACCCCGGACGTTACGGCGTGCCTTGATGGCATTACCCGCAAAACGATCATGACGCTGGCGGAAGAGCTTGGCTTCAAGGTGAAGGAAAAGCGCATTACCCGCGACGAGGTATATATTGCGGACGAGGCGTTCTTTACCGGCACGGCGGCGGAAGTTACGCCGATCCGCGAACTTGATGGCCGACAGATTGGTGCCGGCAAGCGCGGCCCGGTCACCACGCAGCTGCAGAATCTGTACTTCGATGTGGTGCGGGGCAAGAGTGCGCAGCACGCCCACTGGTTGACCCGCTGCTGATGGCGCGTCGTTGAGTGCATAGCGATCTTTATGGATGCCAGCCGCGATACCCGTCAACGGCTCGTCGTCTGGCTTGTCACCGACGGCAAGCCCGGGCATCGCGCGCAACTCGATGGCTTGTCGCGTGCACTTGCCCGCCATGCAGTTGTCGATGTGCACTGGATCAATGCGCCGTCGCGCGGTGTTGCCCTGCGCGCGTTGCTGCTGAAGAAATTTCCGCCGGGCGACGAGGCGCTGCCGGACCCGCATCTCGTGGTGGGCTGTGGCCATGCCACGCACCTGGCAGTGCTGGCCGCAAAACGCGCGCATGCTGCGGCCCGCAGCATCGTGTTGATGCGCCCCAGCCTGCCGCTGGGCTGGTTTGATCTTTGTGTGATTCCGCAGCACGACAAGCCGCCGATCCGCGACAACCTGATGACCACGCGCGGCGTGCTCAATACGGCGCGCGCTTCCGTGTACCAGAAACCGACGCAGGGACTGTTTTTGATCGGCGGGCCGTCAAAGCATCACAAGTGGGATGACCAGACGCTGCTGACGCAGATCCGGCAAATCGTCAAGGCAACACCGGATATGCGCTGGGCACTGACCACATCGCGGCGCACGCCGGAAAGCGCTGTGCAGTCGCTGGCGGTGCTGCGCAGCGTGGGTGTCGAGGTGATTCCGTTTGCGCAGACTGATCCGGGCTGGGTGATCGACGCAATCACGGTGAGCTCGCAGGTGTGGGTCACCGAGGACAGCGTGTCGATGATCTACGAATCACTCACCTGTGGTGCTGCCACCGGCCTGTTGTGGGTGCCGAGGCAGCGACTTGATCGCGTTACCGAGGGCGTAGAGCAGCTGGTGAAAGAAGGGCTCGTCACGCCATTTCTCGTCTGGAAAGACACGCAGGTGCTGGCAAAACAGGATCAGCCCATCAACGAGGCCGACCGCGTTGCCCAACGGGTGTTGGCGTGGTGGCCGGCGTGAGTGCGCGAAAACTGAAGGTTTTGCAGGTGCTGCCGGCGCTCAATGGCGGTGGTGTCGAGCGCGGCACCCTGGAAATTGCCCGGGCGCTGGTTGCGCGCGGGCATGAGTCGACGGTGTTGTCGCAAGGCGGCCGCCTCGTGGCGGAGCTGGAACGCGAAGGTTCGCGCCATATCGCGCTGGACATCGGCCGCAAATCGCCGCTCACGTTGCTGCAATACCGCGCGGTGCGCAAATTATTTACGCGCGAACGGTTCGATATCGTCCATGTGCGTTCACGCCTGCCGGCCTGGGTCGCGTATCTGGCCTGGCGTGGCATGGATGCACAAACGCGCTCGCATTTCGTTTCCACTGTGCATGGCCTGCATTCGGTGAGTGCCTACAGCGGCATCATGTGTCGCGGCGAGCGGGTTATTGCCGTCAGCAACACGGTGCGCAGTCATATCGAAAAATACTATGCGCAGGGCAGCAGTGCGGCGCACTGGCCGCACATCGACATGCAGCATGTGGTGACCATTGCGCGCGGTGTCGATCCGCAGGAGTTCCCCTGGCAATACCAGCCTTCGGCCCGATGGCTGGAGGAATTTTCTGCGCAGTATCCGCAGCTGGCAGGAAAATTCGTTGTGACGCTGCCCGGGCGGTTGACACGCCTCAAGGGCCATCACGATTTCATCGCCATCATCGGCACGCTGGTGGCGATGGGCCTGGATATCGTCGGCCTGGTGGTCGGTGGTGAGGATCCAAAGCGGCCGGCTTATGCGCAGGAAATTCGGGCGCAGGTGGTGAGTGAGGGCCTGCAGGAGCGGGTCATGTTCCTGGGTCATCGCAGCGACATGCGCGAGATTTACGCAATGTCGGATTGTGTGCTGTCGCTGTCGGGCAAGCCGGAGGCGTTTGGCCGGACTGTTCTTGAGGCGCTCGCCCTGGGCCGGCCGGTGCTTGCTTATGCGCACGGCGGTGTTGCCGAGATACTGGATGCGCTGTATCCGTTTGGTGCCGTGCTCAACGGCGATGCCAAGGCCGTTGCCGAACGCTTGGTGCATGTGTTGCAGGGCAGTGAGCAAGGCGGAACACCGAAAGTGATCCGCAACGAAAAATTTTTGCTCGCCGATATGCAGCAGCGCACGCTGGCCATCTACGAGGAGTTGGTGTCATGAGTGAATTGCCCGGCCTGCCGGCAGTGCTTTTCGCATTCATCGCGTCGCTGCTGTGGTTTTCGCTGCGCTATGCCTGGTGGTTGCCGGCTGTTGATTGGCGCCGCCCGCGCGTGCTGATGTACCACATGGTGAGCAAGCCCGTGGCCGGTGCGAAATTCAAGGGTCTGCGGATATCGCCGGCATTTTTCGAGGAGCAACTGCGCTGGCTGCGTGACAGCGGTTTTCATTTCGCGACCATGGCCGAGTTGATGGGTGGCGAGGTACCACCGAAAACGGTCGCCATCACCTTTGACGATGGCTACGCCGATAATTTCCTGCATGCCCACCCGTTGTTGCTGAAATACGGTGCGAAAGCAACCCTCTATCTGGTGGTTGATCGTCATGATCGTGACTGGTCTGTTGCCAAAAAATTGCATCACGATTCCGGTGAATTGATGCGCGAGACGAAATTGACCGATGAGCAGGTGCAGGAGATGCTGGCCAGTGGCGCCTGGGAGCTGGGTTCACATACGCTCACTCATGCCAACCTGCCAACACTTTCTGCTGCGGCCAGGGAACAGGAAATCGGCGATGCAAAAACGGCACTGGAAAAAAACTTCGGCGTTCCGGTCACCAGTTTTGCCTATCCGTTCGGTATTTTTGGTGACGATGATGTCGAGATGGCGCGCGCTACCGGGTACAGCAACGCCGTCACCACTGTTGAGGGCATCGACGCGCATCCCTTTGTCGATCCGTTGCGCATCCGCCGGGTGAAAATCAGCGGCAAGGATAATTTCCTTGCGTTTGTTTTTCGGATCCGCCGCGGCAGGCTGGGGTTGCGCACATGAAGCCCGGGCCGGCCGCGTCAAGCCAGGCGCAGGCACCGCTGCGCTGCTGGCTGCTGACCGACGGTGCGCCGGGCCACGAAAGCCAAAGCCGCGGTATTGCCGATGCAATTGCGCGGTTCCGGCCGCTCAAGATCGAGACCGTACCGCTGCGTGTGCGCCGTCGCTGGTTGAAAAGTGCCGGGCGCGTGTTGTTGCGGCTCGAAGGCACCGGGTGGCTGCTCGAATCCGCGCACGACATCACCTTGCCGCCGGGCATGCCTGATCTGGTGGTTTCTTCCGGCGGCAATACGCTGCTCGCCAACGCGCTCATTGCCCGGCGCTACGGCGTACCGAACTTTTACAGCGGCACGCCCAAAGGTTTCAACACCGACTGGTATTCATGTGTCTTCACCGTTACCGCGCAGGGTGGCGCAAGCAATGTCGTGTTGCCCTTGCCGCCGGTGCCGGGTGAATTGTGTGCAGCACTGCCGGCGGCCGGCGATGCGTCCCTGGCGCCGCTAGCCTTACTGATCGGCGGCGACGGGGCTGTGCAATACAGTGCAGCGGATTGGCTGGCGCTGGCTGCACAGACGAATGCGATTTCGGCGCGTACCGGCCGGCGCTGGCTGATTACCACATCGCGTCGTACCGGCGCGGCGGTGGAGGATGTGCTGGCCCGCGAGGTGGCCGCGTCGGCCATTGCCGAGGCGGTCTGGTGGTCGCGCACGCCGCGCAAGGTGATGCGCGACTTTCTTGCCCGTGCCGCGGCGGTGTATGTCACCGGCGACAGCATGACGATGGTTGCTGAAGCGATTTACGCCGGCCGGCCGGTGCACGTTGTGATGCCGGCGCTGTCGCCGGTGCAGGGTCATGATGATCCGCAGGATGCACAAGCGCTTGCCGGTTATGTGCAGGCCGGCTTCGTGCGGGTAGCGCCAATTGCCCACATGGCGCGCGCCGAGCCGTTGTTCGCCGGTCCGCCGGTGCCGGATGTGCAGGCATTGATCTGGAATTCGGTACGGGAGTTACTGTCGTGATACGCGTACTGATCTGGGGACGCGAAGGCAACTACGGCCCGGACTATCCGCGCAATCGTGTCGTGTTCGCAGCGCTGCGGGCGTTGGGCCACGAAGTCGTACTGTTTCGGCCAATGCTGTCGTTTGCGGCCGACAGCGAATACGTGCTGCGCCGCCTGCCGCGGCCGGATCTCATCTGGGTGCCATGCTTTCGCCAGCGCGATGTCGCCGCTGCGTCGCGGTATGCGCAACGGCACGGCATTCCGCTTGTTTTCGATCCACTGATCAGCGCCTGGGACAAGCAGGTCAACGAACGCGGCAAGTTTGCTGCAGCAGGCGCGCGCGCGCAGCGCCTGCTACTTTGGGAGCGCGATATTTTCGCGCGGGCGAACCTGATCGTTGCCGATACCGCCGGCCATGCCGATTTCTTCCACGACACGCTGGGCGTGCCGCGCGACAGGCTGGTGGTGGTGCCGGTAGGTGCGGAGGAGGAGTTGTTCGTGTTTGCGCCGTATACGGTGAAACCGGCGAGCGAACCGCTAGAGGCCGTATTCTTCGGCACGTTTATCGGCCTGCAGGGCGTTGATCACCTCATCGAGGCGATTGGCCGTTACGCGGCGCAGCCCGGCAATCCGCCGCTGCGCTTTCGCCTGCTCGGCGACGGCCCGCTGCGTGCTGCATGCGAGGCGCGGATTGCAGAGTTTCGTCGGCCACATCCTGCACTTGATGTTGCCTTTGAAGACTGGCGCCCCCTGGCGGAATTGCCGGCCCGCCTCGCCCGGGCAGATTTTTTCTTCGGCATTTTCGGCAGCAGTGCAAAGGCGCAGCGCGTGATTCCGAACAAGGTTTACCAGGCGCTCGCCATGGGCCGACCGGTGCTCACGGCCGCCACGCCAGCGTTCGGCACAGCACTGCAGCAGGATGAGGAGCACGGTTTCTTCTGGTGTCGTCCGGGTGATCCGGATGATATTGCCCGGGCATTGGCGCGGCTGGTGGCGCGGCGGCAGGCGTTGCCGGCGTTGGCAGTGGCGGCCCGAGGCACCTACGACGCGCTGTATTCACGCCGGAGCGTGCAGGCCTGCGTCAGGCAGGCGTTGGCAGCAGCCGGCGCTGCCCGATAACCGGTGGCTGCCAGGATACTCAGGCCGTGGTTGGCTGGCGCAGCATTTCCTTGGTCAGGATACGCAGGCGTTGCTTTTGCATGCGCAGCGCATATTCAAGTTCCTTGAGGCGCGTGTGCAGGGCTGCCTTTTCCCATTTGCCGGCCAGTTCGCGGCGCTTTTGCTCGTAGCGCTTCATCTGCAGCTCGGTAAAGGCATGCAGTGTGTGGCGGAATGATTCGTACTCCTGTTCGATCATTTTTTTCCAGCGCTCGGTGTTGGCGGCGCGCTCTGCATGCTGTTCCGCCTGCTTGAACTGCATGGTGATGATCGCACGCTGGATCTTGAAGTTGCTGGCGCGTTTGAGGCCCCAGGTCAGGCCGACCGACGCGCAGACGGCAATCAGCCACTTGGTCGGATCCCACTGGTACCAGCGGATGCCGTTGCGGTAGTCGGTTTGAAAAATATGGTGATAGTTGTGATAGCCCTCGCCATAGGTGAGCAGGGCGATGAAGCCGTTGTCGCGCGCGGTATTCTCGTCGGTGTAGGGGCGTGAACCCCAGATATGCGCCAGCGAGTTGATGAAGAACGTCAGGTGGTGGTTGACAACCAGGCGCAGGACGCCAGCGAGCAGAAAGTAACCCCACAGATCGCCGAACAGCAGGCCAAGTGCTACCGGAATGCCGATATTGGTAGCCAGGACAAGGGTGAGGTAATTCTTGTGCTGCCACATCACGATCGGATCGCGCTGCAGATCGCCGACATTGCTGAAGTCGACGCGGCCGCTCGGATAGTCGCGCAACATCCAGCCGATATGCGAGAACCAGAAGCCGCGCTTTACCGAATACGGGTCGCGCTCGTTGTCATCGACGTGCCGGTGGTGAACACGGTGGCCCGCTGCCCAGATCAGAATGCTGTTCTGCAGCGCCATCGCGCCGAAGATGGCGAAAAACAGCCGCAGCGACCAGTGCGCCTCGTAGGTCTTGTGTGACCAGAGCCGGTGATAGCCACCGGTGATGGATAGGCCGTTCGCCCACAGCAACATGCCGGCAGTGAGCCAGGCGCCCAGGGTGTAGCCGGAAACCAGCCCGTACCAAGGCACGACCGTCAGGGCGGCGAGGCCGGTGGCGGCGAAGAGGATGGTGGTAACCCAGATACGGGGATTTGGTTGATCGTTGGGCTTGCGCTCGACGGTCATGCTGCTCTCGTTGGTGTGGGTTGATCGGAACGGTGGAGCGGTGATGATGGTTGGCGTGGCCAACCTCGGCTGCACAAAAGCACGAGACCGAATCTTACCACGCGGGATACAGGTGACCCGCCGGTCATTCCGGTAAAAACCGACAGCGTATCGCGGCAAATCCGGCGGATTGTTTGTAACCGGTTGTGCGTAAAAGCGTGTTCAGCCGCCGGGTTTGCCGTCGCGCGGTGGCTTCGTGTCGCCAGCCTTCAGTTCGCTTGCGCGCCGCTCGGCAGACAGCTTGCGGGCAGCCGGCGAGCCCTTGCCCATGATCACCTTCCAGAACGGAATGCGGCGGGTGAGCGAGGCCATCTGATCGACGGTGTCCTGCAAGCCGGAAAGCCGGTCGACGGTGTCACGGATGCCCATCAGTGCATCGACATTCTCGGCGACGCGGAAGATCACGATGTACAGCTCAAGCAGTGCGCGCAGCATGGAGGCGAGCACCACGAAGGTGAGCGGCCCGGCGAAAAACAGGTAAAAGAAACCGCGCCAGTGGCTGCCGGAGGCGAAGGCTTCGATGATCAGGTAGATGATGCCGGTGCCGAGCGCGAAAAGGAGCATGCCGTACAGGATCGGCAGCATCTGGATGATCATGTACTTGTCGAAGGAGAGATCGAACAGCGCCTTCCAGTATTGCGTCAGCCACGCCCAGGCACGCCGCGCTCTCTCGGAAGCCGGGTTATTGCTGTCGTCGCCGGGTACCGGATTTTGATTCGGGTCGATGCTGTTTTTCGGAACCATGTTCTGGCTCATCGGCGCGGGCTCCTGCTGATTATTCGTTGTTTGTCGCGCGGATCCGCTCGAGGTTTTGCTCATAATGCTGCAGCAGTTCGTACGCCTGCCGGGTGGCTGTGTCAGCGCCATCATCCGTGATGGCCACTGCCGTTTGCGCTTCTGCGGCCTGTACCCGTGCCGCCCGGGCGCGGGCAAGGTCCTGCATTGTGATGCCTTTTTGCTGCGCGAGCGCGCGCTCGTAGTCGGCCATGGTGCCGGCAGAGCCGACTTCATGCTGTCTGGCCGCAAGCGGTGTTGCGCCGGCCTGCTCGAAATGGACCACACCCTGCGCGTCGGTCCAGGTGCGCACCTGCAACGGTGCGCGGACAGGGACAGGCGCGTTGTTGCCGGTAGCAGGTTCGGCCACTGCAGGTGGCGTCGCGATGTTCGCAGCGCTTGCAAGCGCCGGAACCCGGGCCGCCAGCGGGCGCCATTCGCCGCTCGACCAGAGCCAGTAGCCAGCGGCGGCAATGCCAAGCAGGAGGATGGTTCGGCCAGAAAGCATGGGTAAGTCCGTTGCGGGGGTTATCTGGCCGGAGCCACGTGACGGGGCGATGGTAAGCGTGCGGGGCGGTTTTTGGCCACCGCCAGCCTTGCCCGTCGCGAGCTGCCTGATTGGCCGCCTGCTCCGGCCCGGTTGGCAGCGTGACCGGGCGGTCCTATAGTCCGGACGGCTGCCTCCGAACGGCAGGCAGAACAACAGGATGAGCACTGCGGCCCCGGCCGCCGCAGCACCCGCAGTTTTATTATCGAAAGGAAGCCTCCATGTACGACTACGTCATTGTTGGTGCCGGCTCGGCCGGTTGTGTGCTTGCCAGTCGCTTGTCCGAGGATCCGAACACTACCGTGCTGTTGCTTGAGGCCGGGATGTCTGACTGGAATCCGTTCATCCACATGCCGGCGGGTGTGGGCCTGTTGCTCAAGGGCAAGATGTTCAACTGGTATTTCAATACCGCGCCGGAAAAACATCTCAACAACCGTCGTCTGTACTGGCCGCGCGGCAAGACGCTCGGCGGATCGAGTTCGATGAACGGCATGATCTACATTCGCGGCCATCGCGCCGATTACGATCACTGGGGCAAGGATCTCGGCCTTGCCGGCTGGTCGTATGACGATGTGCTGCCGTATTTCCGCAAAAGCGAGGATTTTTTCGGCGGCGCGAACGAGTACCACGGCACCGGTGGCCCGTTGGGCATCACCCAGGATGCGTCCGGGCACATGTTGTTCGGCCTGTTCAAGGAAGCGGCAAAACAGGCGGGCTTGCCGCCGACGCAGGATTTCAACGGCGCGCAGCAGGAGGGCTACGGTTCCTATCAGCTCACCATCAAGAACGGTGAACGGCAGAGCACGGCGGTAACCTTCCTCAATCCGGCGAAAAAACGGCCGAATCTGACGGTCATCACCCGTGCGCACGTGAAGGCAGTCAATATCGACGGCGGCCGTGCGATCGGCGTGACGTACAAACATGGTTCCGGCACCCAAACGGTGAGTGCGAAGCGGGAGGTGTTGCTGTGCGCCGGTGCGGTGCAATCGCCGCAGTTGCTGATGCTCTCCGGTATCGGTGACGGCGCCTTGCTGAAGAAGTTCGGCATTCCCGTAAAACTGCACAAGCCGGCGGTGGGCCAGAATTTGCAGGATCATCTCGACGTGATGGTGCAGCAGCATTGCACGCAACCGGTTTCGTTGTACGAGCAGACCAAGCTGCACAACATGATTCTGACGCTGATCCAGTATTTTCGCACCAGAACCGGCATCGGAGCCTCGAACGGGCTGGAAGCCGGCGCTTTTGTAAAAACCGATCCGTCACTGGCGATACCCGATGTGCAACTGCACTTCATTCCTGCATTCATGCTTGATCATGCGCGCGAAACCGGCCCCGGCCACGGGTACATGCTGCACGCCTGCCAGTTGCGGCCGCGCAGCAAGGGTTTTATCGGTCTTGCCTCGGCCGATCCGTTGGCCGCGCCGCTGATCCAGCCGAATTATCTGGCGGATCCCTATGATGTCGAAGTGCTGGTAAAAGCAGTGAAGATCGCGCGGAAAATCTTTGCGCAACCGGCATTCGATCCGTATCGCGGCAAGGAAGAGGTGCCGGGCGAAGCGGTGCAGACCGATGAGCAACTGGTGCAGTGCGTGCGGCAGAAGGCCGAAACCATCTACCACCCGGTTGGTACCTGCCGCATGGGCAACGACAGCGATGCGGTGGTTGATGCCGAGTGTCGGGTGAAAGGTGTTGCCGGCTTGCGGGTGGTCGATGCGTCGGTAATGCCGACCCTGGTTGGTGGCAACACCAACGCGCCCACCATCATGATTGCCGAGAAGATCGCTGATCGGATTCGTGGTCGGGCTTGAGTGCCTGATAGCGCAGCAGTGCGCAGATCAGCGTGGCAACGCCGATCACCAGCGCCGTCGTGTATTGAAAATAAACCCGCGGCATCACCCAGTAGGAGGTGTCCGCGGGTTTGTTCTGCCACAGGCGGTTATCGAACAGTAGCGGGTGAAATATCTCGCGCCAGAACGTACCGAAAAACGGCAATACGATGATGCAGGCCGCCACGCTGAGCATGGCGATTCGCGCGGCCTGCGCGCGTTGCGGCGCACCGGCATGGAAAAATATCAACGCGCCAAGCAGCGCCAGCAAGGCGCTGCGATCGAGCAGGGTGCGAACTTCCGTCAGATGCGCGATTTCTTTCGCGCTCCAGTACAGTTCCGGCAATGCGTTGCGGTGTTGCATGAACGCGCGTAATTCGTCGATGCGTTGCGCTGCGCGTTCGGCGCCGTAGTTATTGCAGCGGTTATGCCAGTCACAACTGGCATGATGCCAGCCTGGTGTATAGGTGATGGTGGCGATCGGTAGCCACAGGGCAAGGCAAAGCAGCCCCAGCAGTGTCAGTGTGGCGCGCGCAAAACGGGTGCTGGCCGGCATGAGTTATTTAGGGATTCCTGGTTATCACTGGCCGGCGGCGACATAGCCCCGCGCGCGCATTGCCTTGATCAGCGCCCGGGCGTGCGAGCGCGCGATCGCCGTGGTCGAGTTGGCTTCGTGGGTGCGGGTCAGGACGGTCCATAGCAGCTGGCGGGCCGGCAATGCATATAGATTGGCCTCAAGGTCGATGGCGTATTGCGTGCCGCGTACGGTGGGTTCCGGCGCTGCGTTGAGCGTCACCGCCACGCCACCCACGTTGCGTTGGGCGCCAGCGCCTTCTGCCGGCACGTCGTGCGGCGACAGGGTCGGGGTGATGACGAGGTTCATCAGTTGCACATGCAGTACCGCGTCGGCGCGATCGGTAGCAGCCAGCATACGTTCGCGGATTTGCGGCATCGTCAGGCCGGCAAGCGAAGGAATGATGTCGGAACTGGCAACCCCGCGCAGGCCTGCGCGGGTGAGTTCCTCGATGAATATGGTTTCGTACTGCCGGCGTAGCGCGTCGTCGGTACTGATGCCGGCGATCAGTATGGTCGCTGCCGGTTTTGCCGGTTTGGCCTCCTCGCTGCTGCGCAGCAGATCGGTGGTTGAGGCGCAGGCGGTGAGCGCAAGTACGGCCAGCAAGAGCATGGGCAGCAGCATGTGGTGCAGGGCCTGCTGCAGGCTGTGATAGAGCGCGCGGCAAGGATGCTGGTTGTGCATTGCAACAGTTTTCATGGCATGTCTCGTCAAGGTGTGGCTCGTGGAAAAAGGTTAGCGGGGAAATGGCGGTGATTGCCACGCCGGCAAACCAGCCCGTGGTTTGATCGCGAAGCGGAAACGAAAGTTTGGCGATGACGGCGGATTCAACCAGCGCAGTTCATAGCGTGCCATGCCGCCGTCTTCATTTTGCAGCCAGCGGATCTGCAGGTCGTGCTGCCAGGCGTCGTTCATCGGCCGCCCGTTGTTGAGCAGCAACACCCAGGAGGATGGTTCACGCAACGCCTCGATACTGATCAGCGGCTCGTCGAGCGTGATTGTGCCCGGATCCGCATCGCGGTAAGTGACCGACCAGTAAGACTCCTGCGTGCCGTCGCCGGGCACAAAGACCGGGCCGGCGACGAGTTCGCGCTTGCCCAGCGGTGGGTTGGCCGGCGGCCAGTAGCTGCGCGTGACGAGCGGGAAGGACCAGTTTTCCGGCAGCTCGCTGACGCTGCCATGCTGCAGGACTTCGCCGGCCAGTTGCGCGCTCTGGCGGGCGAGGAACTCGGTGGTTCCGGGGCCGTAGAGCGTCTGGCCGCCCTCGTAATATTGCGCGCTGTATTCTTCCGGCGTGGTGGCATAACCAAAATAACCATTGGCATTGCCGGCAACAACGACGCGTGCTGTCAGCCCCCGTTCCTGCAATGTTGCAGCGACGCGCTGGCGGATGCGTTTGCCCGCTTCGGCGCTGATTTCCCAGGGTAGCGTGACCAGCGCCAGCTCGTTGATGCGCAATACCTGAATGGCAGCGAGGTGCGGAAAGCGCCCGGGTGCCATGAACAACGGTTGCGCCTGCGAGAGCAACCACTGTTTCTCGGCGTGGCAGCCGCCATTGAACCGGGTGCGCGGCCAACCTTCCTGAAAATACGGCAATGAAGTGAGCGGGAATATCTCATCGCCGTTGGCGGCACCTGCGGCGGCGGCACCGATGATGGCGCGCTCGCACAGCGGGAAACGTGCCGCCGCCGGCACGGCCAGCAGATCGATTTCGCGCATGCCGGCGGCGATGCTCACCTGCTCACCGAGATGCCCCTCAAGCGCGTTGAAAAGACGCGAGCCGACCCCCGCGAGCGCTTTGCCGATCCGGGTTGCCTCATCATCCCCGCGCCAGTTTTGGCGCCAGTGCGGGTTGCTGTCGCCCGGCGTGGCGCTGAAGGTTGCGTGCGCCACGGGCCACGGCGGGTTGAATTTGGCGCGGATCGCCCACTCGATTTCCTGCGCAAACGCGGCCCAGACATCGGCGTGATAAGGCCCGCGCAACGCCGGAATGGCGTTACCGTGAATCGAGAACGTGGTGAGTGCGCCGGCCGGCAGGTAACGACCGTCATCGCTGCGCAAATCGATGCGCACCATCGTCATCACCGGGTTGATCGCTTCGAGCGTGCGATCCTCGGTAATGGTTTTATCAAGCACTTGGTAGTTTTTCGTCCAGGCCGCCAGCGAGCGGTTGCGGGTGAGACCCCAGGCGCTGGTCTGGCCGATACCGATGCGTGCCGCACGGCGATGCGTGCAGGCCTCGGTAATGGCGCTGGCCATGCGGGTGGCAAGGAAGTCGAACAGTTTGGGATCGAAGCCCGGGCGGTTGGCGCCAAAACTGTTGTAGAAATCACTGTCGAGATACTGGCCGGGGCCGTTCTGGGTGCCGGTGGCGACGATGGCAAGATTGGCAGCGGGCAGGTCGGTGAGCGGAGCAACCAGTTCGGCGACGCGATGATGCAGCAACAGCGAGCCGGCGCCGAGATCGGCCTGGAGAATGGCGATGGGCAGGCCACGGGCCGGCTTGATGCAGAACGCACGCGCATGCAGCCGGGTCCGGAATCCGTCGGCGTCGTGCGCGAGCAGGGAGTAACCGAATTTCGGCAGGCCGATGGCCGGCGTGATGTCGCGGATGGCAACGCCGGCTTCAAGACCGGGCCGATCCTGCGCCGGCAGTGCGGCGATGCGTTTGATGGCGACGGTGGTCGTCGGCAGGCGCCAGAGCGGCCAGGTGGCGACGGCGCCAGCAGCAAGGAAGAGGGCTGGCACGGCGATGACGAGGATCAGCAGCCAGCGGCGCAGGCGGCGGAGCATGGCAATCATTCCCGGACGAAGGCGGACGGCTATCGTAACAGTCGTCACGGCGATACGCCGCCGGACAGGCCGGCGGCGTATCGGTGCATGTCAGCCTGCATTGAGGATGGTGGCAGCATCAACCGCCATGCTGCGGCGGGCCGCCAGCATGCCGGTGATTGCCAGCAACGCGGCGCTCGCGAGCGGCACCAGTAACCAGAGCAGCGGCAGTGGCGTCCAGTCGAGTTCCATGATGCGCGTGTACAGTTGCCAGCGGGCGATTTCGGTGATGACCATTGCCAGCAATCCGGCGACGAAACCGAGCAGCGCAAATTCCGCCAGCAGCGTATTGCGCACCAGTTGGCGACGCGCACCGAGCACGCGCAATACGGCCGCTTCGACGAGACGTTCGTCGAGGCTGGTGATCACGCAGGCGACGAGCAACAGCAGTGCCGCCAGCAGCAGCAATGCCAGAACAAATTCGATACCGCCGGCGAGGTTGCCGACAAATGCGTTCATGCGCGCCAGCAGCGGCCCGACTTCAATCAGCGTCAGCGCCGGGAATTGCGCCCGCAACGCGCGGGTGGTTGCTGCCGGGTCGGCGGCATGGAAGCTGGTGAGCCAGGTGTAGGGCGCAGCGGCCAGCGTCCCGGGTGAAAACACCATGTAGAAGTTCGGCTGGAAACTGTCCCAGTCGACCGGGCGGAAGCCGGCGACCCTGACGGTAATTTCCCGGCCCTCGACGACGAAGGTGAGCGTTTCGCCGATTTTCAGCGCCAACTTTTGCGCGAGTTTTTCTTCCACCGAAACGCTGCCGGCCGGAGCGTTGCCCGTGCTCTGGGTAAGAATGATGTCGCGATCGAGCGCACGCGCGGTGTCGGAGCCTGCCGGCGCCCGCAAGGCGATTGCTTCGTCGCCAGCGCGTACCAGGCGCCCCGGAGTGACCGGATAAAGCGGCGGTGTGGCGATGCCGCGCGCCGTCAATGCGGCGACAAAGGCATCGCGTTCGTGCGGCAGCAGATTGATCGCGAACAGGTTGGGTGCATCGGTGGGCAGTTGGCGTTGCCAGCTGGCGAACAGGTCGTCGCGCAGCAGACTGGTGATCGTCATGGTGCCGAGGATGAGTGCGAACGCGATCAGTTGCGCGCCGAAGCGCCACGGCGCGTGTGCCAGACGGTCGGCAGCGAGCCGCAGTGGCAGTGCAAGCCATGGGCGCAGGCGGTGCAGCAGGCGCAACAGGCCTGCCGCGAGCGGTATGGCAACGATGATGAGTGCCAGCAGACTGCCGAGCATAGTCGCGGCGAGCGGCCGGTCAGTCGCAGTCGCCAGCAGCAGCACAGCGAGCAGGGAGAGGGCGAGCGCGTAATGCAGCAGCGTACGTCCGGACGGTGGATCGAAATCCCGGCGCAGCACGCGCAACGGCGACACGGCCGCCAGACGCGCCAGCGATGGCAGGGTGAATGCCGGCAGGGCGACGCAGGCGGTGGCGATGCCCGTCGCCAGTGGCGCGAAGCCGGGTGCCGGCAGGTTGTCCGGCAGCAAACCGGCCAGCAGTTGCGCGAGCAGCGCTTGCGCAGCGTAGCCCAGCGCGGTGCCGGCAATGCTCGCCACCAGAGTGAGCAACAGTACTTCCAGTGCCAGCACGCGCCACACCGCAGTGCTGGCCAGGCCGAACGTGCGCAGCAGCGCGACCGTGTCGTAAAGGCGACGCGCTTGACGATCAGCGGCGATGCCGATCGCGGCGCCGCAGAGAATGACTCCGAAAATGCCGGCCAGCGAGAGGAACTGCATGGTGCGGGACAATGCCGAAGCGGTACGGCGGCTGCCGGTGCGCACGTCGACCAGTTCTTCGTTCGCCGCGCGCAGGGTTTCGAGTTGCACCCGCGTGGCAGCCACGGCGGCATCACCGCCGGCGAACAGCGTGCGATAACGCACGCGGCTGCCCGGCTGGATGACGCGCGCAGCGGCGAGGTCAGCGCTGTTCATCAGTACCCGGGGGCTCAGGGCGGCAAAATCGCCGGCGCGATCAGGTTCGTGCGCGATCAGTGCCACCACCTGAAGTGTGGTGTAGCCGACGCCGACGCGCTCACCGATCGCCACGCCGAGCTCGTCGCGTACACGCGGTTCAATCCACACCGTGCCGGGCAGTGGGCCTGTGCGCGCCCGCACCTCGTCTGGCGGGATGCCGATACGTAATTCGCCGCGCAGCGGGTAATGCGCATCAGCGGCACGCACGGCCACCAGCAGTACCTTCTCCGCTACCTTGTCGTCCGGTATCGGAGCGATTGTGTTGATGGTTGTGTTGACGGTCGTGTTGACGGTCGTGAGCATGGTGTTGAAATCCACCGCCTGCGCGCTGGCGAGGCCGTGCGCACGCGCCACGGCGAGCACGGCGCTGGTTGGCGGCCGGCTGCCGGTGAGGACGAGATCGGCGCCGAGCATGTCGGCGGCACGATGCACCAGTGCGCGTTCCAGGCGGTCGCCGAAGGCGGCCAGCATCGTGGCGACAGCGATGGCGAGCACGGCGGCAGTGATCATCAGATGCAACTCGCCGGACCGCCACTGGCGTGCCAGCAGACGCCAGGCGAGCGCGAATTCAGTACGCATGACTTTTTGACCCAAAGCTGTCTGCCACGAGCCGGCCGGCGTCCAGTTGCAGGCAGCGCGCGCAACGGTTGGCAAGGCTCCGGTCGTGAGTAACGAGCATCAGCGTCGCGCCGGTATCGCGGTTCATCGCGAACAGCAGGTCGGCGATCTGCGCGCCGGTATGCGTGTCGAGGTTGCCGGTTGGCTCGTCAGCGAACAGGATGCGCGGGCCAATGGCGAATGCACGCGCGATTGCCACCCGTTGCTGCTCGCCGCCGGAAAGCTGGCGCGGATAGTGCGTGAGGCGTGTCCCCAGGCCGACCCGCAGCAGCGCATCGCGCGCTTTTGCTGCGGCCGCGCTGTCGCCGGCGATTTCCAGCGGCAGCATCACGTTTTCCAGCGCCGTCATCGTTGGCAGCAACTGAAACGACTGGAATACAAAGCCGACGCGCCCGGCCCGGCAGGCAGCGCGCGCATCTTCATCGCGGTTGTCGATGCGCTCACCGGCGAGCCAGACGGCGCCGGAGGTTGGCGTATCGAGGCCGGCCAGCAACGCCAGCAACGTGGATTTGCCCGAGCCGGAACTGCCGATGATGGCAACGGTCTCGCCCTCGGCGACGCTAAATGACACGTCGTCGAGAATCGTCAACGCGCCGTCGTTCACGCGCTTGCCAAGGGCGCGGGCGACCACTACCGTCGAGTGATCGATGAGCTCGGGAGTTTCTGCCATGCAACGTATGCTCCATTTCCTGCGCGCCGCTCTGGCGGTGTTGTTGCTCATGAGCGTAATCGTGGGCACCACAACGACAGCGCAGGCCGGTACGGTGTTGGTCGTCGGTGACAGTATCAGCGCCGGCTACGGCATGCCAACGAGCAAGGTGTGGGTGAAGTTGCTGGAGGCGCGCCTCGTACAGAAGGGCTATGCACACCCGGTGGTGAATGCGTCGGTCAGTGGCGACACCAGTGCCGGCGGCCTGTCCCGGCTGCCGTCTCTGCTGCGTCAGCACCGGCCGGCGATTGTTGTTCTTGAGCTCGGTGGCAATGACGGTTTGCGCGGCATGCCGGTGAAGGTCACGCGGCAGAACCTGACGCAGATGGTGCGGATGGCGAAGCGCAGCGGTGCGCAGGTCTTGCTGCTCGGTATCGACGTGCCGCCCAACTACGGGCCGAAGTACGCAAAGGAGTTTCGCGATGTCTATCCTGGTGTCGCGAGAAACACCGGCGCGAAACTGTTGCCGGCGTTCCTTGCTGCCGTGGGCACCGACCCCGACCTGATGCAGGCCGACGGCATCCACCCGAACTCGCTGGCGCAGCCGCTACTGGTCGATGCGCTTTGGCCGGTGCTGGAACCCATGCTCAAGGCGGGGCGTTAACCGGCCGTTGTGGCGGCAACGCCGTTGTGTGTGGATCTGAGCGCCGGTAATACGCGCGCCAACAACGCGGCGTGAGCACTGCCTGGCAGCGGACCGCTCGCCAGCCAAGCATCAAGCAAGGCGCGGCGCGCATCGTTTTCGGTTGCGCCGGCTTTGTTGTTGGATAACGCGGTGCCGCGCAGCGATACATTGAGCCGCGCGATTTTGCGGGCCATGCGGGCGGCGGCAAATTCGGGTGCTGACGGCAGCTCGAACAGGATTTCGATGTCGAGCGTCAGCTCGGCGAGTTTGGCGGTGTTGGCAGCCAACTCGTTTGCTTCTGGCAGGGCACCGTTGGCGATGCGGGCACTGCGCGTGCGCAGGGCGACAACCAGCGGCGTTTTGCCGGTCAGGCCGGTGAGGATACCGTCGAGCGTTGCCTGGTCCGGCGTCGCGCCCTCCAGCCAGCGGGCCTCGGCGAGCGCGAGCGCGAGCGCGGCGTCGATTTCCGCCTGCCGGGCAGCCAGCACGGCCTGTGCGCGTTCGGTGCGGCGTGCGGCTTCACTGGCCTGGCGGGCGGCGGCTTCGGCAGCGGCCGCCTCACGGGCAGCACGTTCGGCCTGGCGGGCACTATCGCGGCGGGCAAACACGGCATCAACGGCGGCGCGAAACTCATGCCACAGCGCGCGATCTTCGCGCGGATCCGTGTAGCCGATGCGTTTCCAGTCGTCCTGCAGTTTTTTTGCCTCGCCGAGTGCGCTTTCCAGCGGCTCTTGCATCAGCAGTGCGCGTGCCTGCTCGATCAGTACCCGTTTGCGCCCGGCGTTGGCGCGGCGCTCGCCGTCGAGGCGGGCACGGATGTCGCCAATCAGCGTACTGAAGCGATCCTGCCCGGCCCGGGCCTCAGGCCAGCGCACCGGTTCGTACGTTTTCCATTCGGCGCGTGCATCGCGCTCGCGCTGCTCCAGCGACTTCCAGTTGATGGCAGTGGCATCGAGTGCGGCAATTTCTGCGCTCAGGCGTTCGCAGAGTGCAAGCCGCTTGCTGAGGTTGTCATCCTGGATACGATTCTGCTCGGCATACCAGGTGGCGCAGGGCGCGTAGGCGAGCCGGGCAGCGCGGTCGAAACGGGTGCGCAGTTCCGGATCGGCGTCAGGATCGGCGGCGCACAGCGTGTTCCACTGTTCGCGCAACTCACGGACCTGCTCGGCGCGCGCCGCGATGTCCGGCGCGTTGAGGGTCAGTGCTTCCATGCGTTCGCACAGTGCGGTCTTTTTCGGCACGGACGCGAACTCGTACCAGTCGTGCAGGGTTTTGAGTGCTTCGGTCACGCCGACGAGCGCAGCGCGCTCGGTCTCGGCGTCGCGCGCCGGCAGTTCGGCGATGCGTTTCTCCAGCCACAGATGGGTGCGCGTTGCCGCGCGCAACTGGCCCTCGTCGATCATCCGCCTGAGCGCATGCCGGCGTTTGCGCAGCTGCGCCAGTTGCTGCTCGCGGTCAGCCTGCTGTGCCTTGCGCAGCGATTTCAATTGCCGGTGTGCTTGCTCGAGTTCGGCGAAAATGCCGGGCTGGTGCAGGCCCTCGGGCCAGTCGAGGCGATGCCGCAGCGCGGCGAGTGTTTCGTGCCAGCCATCGAGCGTGTCGGCGTCCGGTGCAGGTTGGGCGGCGATGCTGCCCAGCAGTGCGGAAGCATCGTGGATCACGCGCGGCAATTCGGCAGCGGCATTCAGCCAGCGGCCGAGCACAGCCGCCGCCGCCGTGTAACGGCGGGCGAGTGGCGTATCAACTGCCGTGAGGGACGCTGCTTCCTCCCAGCGGATGCGTTGTGTGGACAGCAAGGCAGACACTGCCGAAAGCTCACTGACGAGATCTTCGCTGGCGAGCCGGCTGACAGCGCCTTCCAATTCGGTGCAGGCAGCAATCAGTTCCTGCTTTGCAGCAATGGCGGCGCTGCGGCTGGCCAGTTCTGCGCTGTGGCGCAGGACGGTGTCGCGGGCAAGCGCGGCAAGTTCAGCAAAGCGTTCCTGCTCGGCGGCACTGGCCTGGGCTGCGAACGGCAGCCATGCCGATGCCAGCGAATCAAGCTTGGCCTCGTAGAGCGGTTCGAAGGCGCGCGCGGCGTGGTGGGTGATGCCAGTCAGCAAGTGGTCGATGCGGGCCCGCGCATCCCTGGCGGCCTGTTCTTGCTCACGAAAGGCTTTCAGCGCATCGCGCACATGACGCTGTACTGCCTTGTCGGTGCTGTCCCGGCGCAGCAGCTCAAGATCGTCGGCCGCAGTGAGGCGCTCTGCCGCCGCCAGACGCACGCGGGCAACTTTGTCCTCGAGCGCAAGCGCGCGCAGTGCGCCGGTATCGTCGACCAGAGCGACGGCACGGCAGCGCAGTTCGGCAGGGAAGTTGCCCTGGGCGATGCGCAGAGCGGTGGTGCCGGACGGTTGGTTGTCGAGTTCGCGGCTGGCAACGGCGAGTTGTTCGGCACGGGCCGCCTCGATGGCAGGATCGAGCACCGGCGCAGCCGGCGGTACCGATGTTTTTGTCACCGCGGGCTTTGCTGCGTCGGCGCGCCGGAAGAGTTCATTGAGCCTGTCAAACATGGTGGTGATCGTTTCCTGTTGAACGGGATTGGGTTGCCGGCAAGGATCCGGCGCGGCAGTTCTCTGCGGTCAAAAATATTCAGGCGAGGGCGTTCTGGCCGGCCAGCAGGCGCTCGATCATCGCATCCTTCTCGCGCCACAGCCCGGTGACCCACTGCTGGAAACGTTCCCGATACGCCGGGTCGTTCTCGTAGTCGCCACCGAGCAGATCATGCGGGATCGGCAACTCGCGCACGAACACCCGCACCGTACGCAGCCGACCGGAGAGCATATCGATGAAGGTTGGTCGACCGTCCGGATAAACGATGGTGACATCGATGATCGACTGGAGGATATCGCCCATCGCATTCAACACGAAGGCGACGCCGCCGGCCTTCGGTCGCAGCAGGTGGATAAACGGCGACTGTTGCTGGTCGCGTTTGGTTTCATTGAAACGCGTACCTTCGACGAAATTCATCACCGAAACCGGCACATGGCGGAACTTCTCGCAGGCAATCCGCGTGGTTTCGAGATCCTTGCCTTTGAACTCGGGGTGCTTCTCAAGGAATGCTTTCGTGTGGCGTTTCATGAACGGAAAGTCGAGTGCCCACCAGGCCAGTCCCAGCAGCGGTACCCAGATCAGTTGCTGCTTGAGGAAGAACTTCAGGAACGGAATGCGTTTGTTGAAAGTTTTCTGCAGCACCGGGATATCGACCCAGCTCTGGTGATTGCTGAGCACCAGGTACCAGCCCTTGTAGCGCAGATCGTTGATGCCTTCCACCTGCCAATCGATTTTGGTCAGCATCCAGAAGGTGAAGCCATTCACCGCGATCCAGCTTTCGGCAATCAGGATCAGGATGCGCGACAGCCCGGTGCGCAGCGCATGCACCGGCAACAGGAACTTCAGCAGCGCGAAGGCGAACAACACCGTGCAATGCAGCACGGTATTGGTTGCCAGGACAAGCAGGCCGAGCGGCACGCGGATAAAGGCGGGCAGGAAGTCGAGCATGGGGCCTCGGTCGTTCGGTGTTGTCGTGGGCGGGGATCGCGGGCAGTTGTCTGGTGCGCAGGCCGGCTTGTGCATTGTGCCGGCCGCCATGCCGGGCCAGCAACCGACGCGGGTGTCATTGGTGGGCAAATTGGTAGGCAAATTGAGCGGGGCGGTCATGGGCGCGTTACGGTGGGCTGCCTACAGTAGCGGCCGGTTCCCGTTGACCCTTGTTTCCGTTGGCATGCGTTCAGGAGATTCCCATGGCTGGTCCGTTGTCCTCGCTCAAGATCCTCGATTTCAGTGGGCTGTTGCCCGGTCCGTTCGGCACCATGGTGCTGGCCGACATGGGTGCCGACATCGTGCGCCTGGAAGCGCCGGGCCGCCCGGACATGGTTCGCGCCATGCCACCGATGGATGACGGCGTGTCGGCCTGCCATGGCTATCTGAACCGTTCGAAGAAATCACTCGCCGTCGATCTCAAGAAGCCCGAGGGTGTCGAGATCGTCAAAAAACTGGTGCAGCAGTACGACATCATCGTCGAGCAATTCCGACCGGGTGTGATGGCTCGTCTGGGTGTGGGTTACGAGGCGCTGAAGGCGGTGAACCCGGGGCTGATCTATTGCTCGATCACCGGCTATGGCCAGGACGGCCCCTACAAGGATCGGGCCGGCCACGACATGAATTATCTGTCCATCGCCGGGGTCACTGCGGGCTACAACAGTCGCAAGGCGAGCGGCCCGGGGCCGATCAACGTGCAGATCGCCGATGTTGCCGGCGGTTCCTATCACGCGGTGATGGGAATTCTTGCCGCAGTGATCCATCGTCAGCAAACCGGCGAGGGCCAGTGCATCGATATTTCCATGACCGATGCCGCATTTTCGATGCACGCACTCACCGCACCGCCGGCGCTGGTGGCCAAACAACCACCGGAGGCGCCGTCGCAGCTCAATGGCGGCAGCTTCTACGATTGCTACGAAACCAGCGATGGCCGCTGGTTTTCGGCCGGCGGTCTTGAGCCACAGTTTTTTACGCAGTTCTGCGCGGCGATCGGCAAGCCGGAATTGACGCCCAAAGGCCTGGTGATGGCGCCTGAGGTGGTGGCGGAAGTGAAGCGTGAGATTGCCGCGGCGATGAAGCAGAAGACGTTTGCCGAATGGGCGCGTATTTTCATCGCCATCGACGCCTGCGCTGAGCCGGTGCTCACCTTTGCCGAAGCCTGCGAGCATCCGCAAATCAAGGCGCGCGGCATGCTGGTCGATGTGCCGAAACCCAATGGCGGTACGCAGAAGCAGATCGCCAGCGCCATCAAATTCTCGAAAACCAAACCGCGCTATGACTACATCGGCGCGCAGCTTGGCATGCATACCGATGCGGTGCTCGGCCAGGCCGGCTTCTCTGCCGAACAGGTTGAGGCACTGCGCAAGGCGGGTGTGGTTGCCTGACCGGGTTTCCCGGCCGTCATTGCAGTTGTCGCGTTCGATGTTGTATCCCGCGTGAAGAAACATGGCGCTGTCCCTTTCGGGATGGCGTCATTTTCTTTTAGGCTGCAAGGATGTCCTGCCCGCCCGCCATGCCACCTCGATCCGTTGCCTTGCTCCCCCTTGCGCTGCTGCTGTGGCTGACGCTCGGCACGGTTGCGCGCGCTGACGATCTGCCGATCGCAGTTGATCCGGATGCGGCGCCGGCAGAGGCCGCACCGGCAGAGGCTGCCGCGCCAGACGTGGTGGTGCCCGATAGTGCGACGGACAATGCCCCCCTGAGCGTACCCGAGGCCTGTCGTGGCGAGCACATGGCGGACCCGCGCTGGTTCGACCGGGCCCAGGGCTATTTCTCGCAACGCGCCTGCACGCCGGCCGTCTGGTTTGATCGTTTTTTTGGTGATGCGCGTGCGGAGGACGTGGCCAGTGCGCTGGTGAGGGTCATCCCGTCGATCCAGTACAGTGACCGCGATTTTACTGACGCCGGCGTGCGCTTCAAGGCACATGTCACCCTGCCCAACCTCAAACATCGCTTCAATCTGGTCGTCAACGACGATACCGACGAGCACGCCGGCCTGCTGCCCGGCGAAGTGGTGCGTCCTGCCCAGGCCAATGCGCCAGCGCGGGGAGACGCCTCGGCGGCATTACGCTATCTGGTGAGCAAGACCGGGCAGGCCGGCATCGATGCCGACATCGGCCTGCGTTCGCAACTGAAAGTTTTTGCCCGGCTTCGCTACTACCACACCTGGACGCACACGCCGGTTTTGCAGACACGGTTTACCCAGTCAATCTTCTTTCGCGACGGGGAAGGTTTTGGTGAGACTTCACTGTACGAGGTTGAGCGCATGCTCGCCGACAATCGCATGCTGCGCTGGAGCAACCAGCTGACTGCAACCGAGGATCTCGGTGGAGCCCAGTGGCGCAATGGCCTGATGTTGTTGCACCAACTCGATCGCGACCGGGCAATTTCCTGGAATGCGGCGATGACTGCCGATTCCGAGCCGGCGTGGAAAGACAGCGGTTATTTCTTCAGCGTCCGTTATCGCCAGCGCGTGTTCCGTTCGTGGCTTTTCTTCGAGATCGAGCCGTTTGTCGACGGCATCCGCGAGGACGGGTTCAATACCAATCCGGGTATCGCCTTCCGTGTTGAAGTGTGGCTGGGCGACTCGCGCGACGCTAATGAGGCAATGGCGACTCCCCCGGCAACGGAGCCGGTCGACGAGCCGGCAGAGACCGGTGCGGCCCCCGAGCTTACCAGCCCGTCGACCGCCGTCCCGACTGCCGCGCCATGAGCCAGCCGACCAGCATCCCGCCGAACACCACCAGGCCACCGTAGAAGAAAAAACTCGCTTTCTGGTCGTGATTGAGGCGCTCGACTTCCGCGCGCAACCGCTCGTTGTCGATGGCCATTGCTGCTGCTTTGGCACTGAGTGTCTGGTTGGACGCGGCGAGTTTTTGCGGGCCTGCTGCCGTGAGCTTCAGCTCGCCGAGTTGCCGCAGCGCGGTATCGCGCTCGGTTTGTGCCTGTTGCAGGCTGGCGCGCAACGACTGCAGCTCGACCTCCATTTCCCTGCTCTGGCTGCCACCGGTTTTCTGTTCGCGATCAATTGCCTCAAAGCGCGCCTGTAGTTCCAGCAGGCGGTCGCGTGCTGCCTGTTCCTTTTGCAGGAAGGTGGTCGGCAGCCAGCCCTCGAACTGCTGGAAACGCACGCGCGCCCACTTGCCGTCCGGCGAACGTTGCAATACATCGACCGGATTGCCTGACGTGAGGGGGTTGCCCACCGGCTTGGCGTCGTTCACGGGGCTGCTGCGCAGTGGTGTGCTCAGGGTATCGGTGATGTATTGGGTTTCCGCTGCTGCTGGTGTGGTGATGCAGACAATCGTGACGAGGAGAAAAATGCGCGACGCGACGGCACCTGTCTTCATGCGAAGAACAAGCTTCATGAAAGCAATAATTTTCAGCAGGGCAATGTTCTTCATCAGGGCAGTACCTTGCGAAACGGTTTGACGTTAATGGCGCGGAATACGCCGGCGGCAACGTACGGGTCGGCATCGGCCCACGCCTGGGCTGCGCTCAATGAGTCGAACTCGGCAACAATCAGGCTGCCGGTGAAACCTGCCGGCCCGGGGTTTTCGCTGTCGATTGCCGGGTGCGGGCCGGCCAGCAGCAACCGGCCGCGCGCCTGTAGTTCTGCAAGGCGGGCCAGATGGGCAGGGCGCACCGCAAGACGCGCAGTCAGGCTATTGGGGTGGTCTTCACCGAAAATGGCGTAAAACATTGTGTTCAGGCCGAGGGCGGATGGTTGCTGGAGTTATCAGTGGCTTCAGCATTATTGCCGGTGTCGTCGCGGATGTGGCGCGACAGCCAGGCGATCAGCACGATCATGAACAGGAAGTTGAGCCCGGTGAGGCCGAACACCTTGAAATTCACCCAGGTGTCGTTGTCGAAATTGTAGGCAACGTAGAGGTTCAGGGCGCCACAGCCGAGGAAGAACAGGATCGCGGCGGCGTTCACCGCCGTCCAGGTCGATGGCGGCGCCTTGATGACGGAAGTCGGCGCGGCGCGTTTCATGATGCCCTCGACGATGCGTTCCAGCAGGTTGCGCTTGCCGATGAACTGGCCGACGAACAGTGTTCCGGCAAAGATCAGGTCGATGATTGACGGCTTCCATTTGATGAAGGTCTCGTCGTGCAGCACAATCGTCAGGCCGCCGAACACGGCGAGCACGCCGAGGGTCACCAGGTGCATCCGGTCGATCTTCCGCCACAGCAGCCAGCCAAGGACGACCTGGGCAACGCTGGCGATGAGGATGGCCACCGTGGCGAGGTAGATATCCTTGCCGTAACCGAAATAGGCCACGACAAACACAATGACCGGGAACAGGTCGAACAACTGCTTCATGAAGGGGCTGCAACGCGGGGCGGGAAAGGGAATGGTGTCGCGATGATAGCCGACCTCCACTGTCACTCCCACTGCTCGGACGGCGCGCTGTCGCCTGCCGATGTGGTCGCGCGCGCTGCCCACCGTGGCGTCAACCTGCTGGCACTCACCGACCATGACTCGATCGACGGCATTGCTGAGGCGCAGGCAGCAGCGTCTGCCGCCGGCATCGATTTTGTCACTGGCGTCGAACTCAGTTGCCGCTGGGAGGGCCACGACATCCACATCGTCGGGCTGCGTATTGACACGGCCAGCCCGGTGTTGACCGAGGGGCTGGCTCGCCAGCATGCCGCGCGGTGCGCCCGGGGCCGTGAAATCGGTGTGCGGCTGGCGCGCGCCGGGGTGCCGGGTTGTTGGGAGCGGGCCTGCGAATTGGCCGGTACGAATCGGCCGGGGCGCCCGCATTTTGCGCGCGCAATTGTCGAGTCCGGCAATGCCCGGGATATCGAGCATGCCTTCAACCGTTATCTGAAACAGGGACAGGTGGCCTATGTGCCCACCGCCTGGGCAAGTATCGAGGATGCCGTTGGCTGGATTCGCGGTGCCGGTGGTGTTGCGGTGGTCGCGCATCCGTCGCGCTACAAGCTGACGCGCTCGAAGTTGAAGCGATTGTTGATGCAGTTCGCGGCGGCCGGCGGGCAGGCCCTTGAGGTGCAGTTGCCCGGGCAGCAGCTCAACCAGACGCAGTCGATGATGTTATTGGGCCACCCGCTGGGGCTGGCTGGCTCCATCGCCAGCGATTTTCACGGCGGCCATGCGCCCTGGGCGGACCTCGGTGCGGCCGGGGTGCTCGCCGCCGGCATCCGTCCGGTGTGGGAGTTGTTCTGACGGCGTCGGCACTTCCTGCGTTTGCCGCCCGGGTGTTTTGCGTTATCGTGCACGCGCCGTGAGCCAATACTTCCGCATTCACCCCGACAACCCGCAGGCGCGGCTGATCAAGCATGCGGTGGAGATCGCGCGCGCCGGCGGCGTGATTGTGTACCCGACGGACACCGCTTACGCCATTGGCTGTCATATTGCCGACAAGGCTGCGCTTGATCGCATCATCCGTATCCGTCGTCTCGACGACAAACACCTGTTCACGTTGTTGTGCCGCGATCTGTCCGATATCGCCACCTATGCGAAAGTCGACAACAGTCAGTATCGCCTGCTGAAGGCGCACACGCCCGGCCCCTATACGTTCGTGCTGCAGGGCACCGGCGAAGTACCACGCCGGCTGTTGAACGAGAAGCGCAAAACCATCGGCATTCGTGTTCCGGACAACAGGATTTGCCAAGCGTTGTTAGGCGAGCTTGGTGAGCCCTTGATTACCACCACGCTGCTGCTGCCGGGCGAGGAGTATGCGCGCAGCGATCCCGACGAATTTCGCCAAGCACTCGAGCGCCTGGTCGACCTCATCATCGATGGTGGTTTGGGTTCGCTCGAAGAAACCACGGTGGTGAGTCTGGTCGATGGCGCGCCGCAGGTGCTGCGCGAAGGTGTGGGATCGGCCGATGGCTTCCGGTAGGCGCGCACCGAATTGGCAGCGCCACGCGACGCGTTCCGGTCGCCGCCGCCCGCGCGTCTTCCTCTGGCGCTGGTTGAAGCGACTCGCCATTTTTGGCATCGTCGTGTTGCTGGTGCTGCCCTTGCTGTTTTTTGCGATCTTCCGTTTCGTGCCGGTGCCGGCGACCAGTTTCATGCTGTTGGGCAGTCTTGATGGCCTGCGTGACGACAAGCCCTACAGCCTGCATCGTGACTGGGTGCCGCTGGCAGAAATATCGCCGCGCCTGCAACGCGCAGTTATCGCCAGTGAAGACCAGAAATTCATCGAGCACTATGGGCTCGACATTGCGGCAATGGAAAAAGCGCTCCAGCACAACAAACGCAGCAAGCGTGTTCGTGGTGGCAGTACTATTTCGCAGCAGACAACCAAAAACCTTTTTCTGTGGCCCGGCCGCAGTTATTTGCGCAAGGGCCTTGAGGTTTACCTGACGCTGCTGATGGAAACCCTCTGGAGCAAGGAGCGCATCCTCGAGGTCTACCTGAACAGCGCCGAGTTTGGCCGCGGTATTTATGGCGCCGAGGCGGCCGCACAAATTTACTTCCACAAGCCAGCAGCGAAACTCTCATCCCGAGAGGCCGCCTTGCTGGCAGCGGTGCTGCCGGCACCGCGCAAGCGCAACCCGGCCCAGCCTTCAGGCTATGTGCAGGCGCGTGCGGTATGGATCCAGAGCCAGATGGCCAGGCTCGGCCCGGTCGAGCAGGCATTTACCGCCGATTGATTGCGACAACCTCCCACGCGTGTGCGCTGGATCTGCCACTGCATTGTTGGTGTTGCCATTGGCAATCTCCTCCCGCGTTGCTGTTGTGCATCCTTACCGGTGCGCGCCGCAGCAACACACAGGGAAAATCCACGGAAAAAACAGGGAGATCACCATGAAACATCTCATCATGAAGAAAGTCGCCATGAAGCGGTTCGGCCCGCAGCGGATCGTCGCAACGCTGATGGTTGCCTGCGCACTTCTCGTTGGCATTGCTGCCGGGGCTTTTGCCGCGCCGGTCAATATCAACAAGGCCGGCGCCGAGGAAATCGCCGTTGCGCTCAAGGGCATTGGCATCAAGAAGGCGCAGGATGTTGTCGCGTTCCGCGAAAAGCACGGCCCGTTCAAGTCGGTCGAACAGTTGCGCGATGTGAAAGGCTTCGGCGCGAAAACAATCGAGAAGAACCGGCAGGACATTCGCTTGCAGTGACGCTCAGCGTCGGTCGTTGCCCTGCAGGCTGTCGGCGAGGCGGTCACGCAGGGCAACGATTCTTTGTGTGCGCACGAGGGGATCGTAAGCCAAGGGGGTGCCGCGCCCCCAGGCCGGTGCCGGCCATTCACTGTCGCCGGTGTAGCGGGCAATGTGGTGGACGTGCAATTGCGGCACGAGGTTACCGATCGCCGCGACATTGAGCTTGTCGGGCGCAAACGCAGCGCGTAGCGCGCGCTGCAACGCCAGCGACTCGCGGAACAACTGTTCAGCATCGACAGGCGCGAGATCAATGATGTCGCGCATACCGGTGCGGCGCGGTACCAGGATGCACCAGGGGAAGCGCGCATCGTTCATCAGCAGTAATTCGCATAGCGGCAGGCTGTCGATAAGTATGGTGTCGGCGGCGAGCCGCTCGTGCAGCGAGAAGGTCATGGCGAATTCCCGTCTTTGCTGGTGCATGACGCGCGAGTTTTGCAGGCGTTCGATCGTGCCGCGCAAGAGACCGCAGAACAGCCCGGGATGCGGGGAGCGGCAGGGCCGGCAGCAGGAGACTGCGAGCGAGGCATAGAACGATCATAGCCCTGCTGCAGGCGGCACAAACAAAAAGGCCGCCCGGAGGCGACCTTTTTGTGGCGGGGCTATGTAGCGCTTGCAGGCCTCCTGCAAGCCTGCTCAAGCCTGCCCGTACCGATTCAACCCTTGCGATACATGGTGACGACGCAGGCACCGCCGATACCGATGTTGTGTTGCAGCGCGACTTTCGCGCCAGCAACCTGCCGCTTGTCGGCGGAGCCGCGAATCTGATGTACCAGCTCGTAGCACTGCGCGAGGCCGGTGGCACCCAGCGGGTGTCCCTTGGAAAGCAGGCCGCCCGACGGATTGACCACGACGCGGCCGCCGTAGGTGTTGTCGCCGTCGTTGATGAATTTCTCGGCGGTGCCCTCGCCGGTCAGGCCGAGCGCTTCATAGACGAGCAGTTCATTGGCGGTGAAGCAATCGTGCAGCTCGACGACGTTCACATCCTTCGGGCCGATGCCGGCCTTCTCGTAAACCGCTTTTGAGGCACGCTTGGCCATGCCGTAGCCGATCATGTCTATCATGCTGTCCTTGAAGCTGTCTGGACCGTCGGTTTCCATGTGCTGGGCAGCGATGTACACGGCCTTGCTCACGTCGATGCCGTTCTTGCGGCAGAAGTCTTCGCTGGCCAGGATGGCGGCACCGGCGCCGCAGGTTGGCGGACAGCACTGCAGGCGGGTCAGCGGGCCGTACTGGTGTGGGGAAGCGAGCACTTCCTCAACAGTGACCTGCTCGGTGAACAGCGCCTTGGGATTGTTGGCGGCGTGTTTGCGGGCCTTCACCTGGATTTTGGCGAACGTCTCGTTTTTGGCGCCATATTTCTTCTGATACTCAAGGCCGGCACCACCAAACATTTGCGCGGCGGGCGGCGAAGGCGTGAACTCCTGCAGGCGCATCATGGTCATGGCGTGCAGTTCCATCGGGTTCATCCGATCGTTCCACTTGCTCATCAACATGCCTTTTTCCATCTTCTCGAAGCCGAGTGCGAGCGCGCACTCGACTGCGCCGGCTTCAACGGCCTGACGGGCGCCAAACAGCGCGGAGGAGCCGGTCGAGCAGTTGGAGTTGACGTTGAAGATAGGAATGCCGGTCTGGCCGACTTCGTAAATGGCGCGCATGCCGCAGCAGCTGTCGCCGTACACGTAGCCGGTCCAGGCTTGCTGGACCTTGTTGTAGCTGATGCCGGCGTCACCCAGTGCTTCCAGGACGGCTTCTTTGCCGGCGATGTGATATTCGGGTGCCGCTGGATCGCCCGGCTTGGTGAACTTCGTCATGCCGACGCCGATCACATAGACTTTCTTGCTCATTGTCGTTTCCTCGTAAGTTATGGGACCACTCGCAGGTGAACGTGAGCTCCGGCCAAAGCCGGAGCCTCAGGACAGCAATTACTTGTTCTGCAGGTTCTGCATGGGTTGAGCGAGCGCTTCCTGAACATTGGTCGGGAAGGTCGATTTCGAGAAGTCGGTGACGGCAGCCCACTGGCTGTTGATCTGTTCCGGGGTGATTTCCTTGTTGATCGGGAAGCCCTGGCCCACGGTGCGGTTCCAGCGCAGTTTACCGACCCAGCCCGCACCCACCTCAAACAGACCGCCGGTTTCGGCGTTGTTTTCGGCAGCGAGTTTCAGTACCAGCGGCGATACAAATTCGGGTTTCAGCTGATCCAGAATTTGCGCCGGCATAACGGTGGCCGTCATGCGTGAACCGGCAATCGGCGCAATCGAGTTGCACAGGATGTTGTATTTCTTGCCCTCGATCGCCAGCGTCTGGCACAGACCGTGTACGGCCAGTTTGGCCATGGAGTAGTTGGCCTGGCCGAAGTTGCCGTAGATACCGGCGGCTGAGGCCGTGAATACCACGCGGCCATAGGCTTTGTCGCGCATGTGCGGCCAGGCAGCGTGAGTCACCTTGTAAGCGCCCTTGACGTGGACGTTGTAGATGATGTCCCAGTCGGCATCCGTCATTTTGTGGAACGACACGTCGCGCAGAATGCCGGCGTTGTTGATGACGACATCAATCTTGCCGAAGTTGTCGAGTGCACACTGGACGATCTTCTCGCCATCGGTGACTGAATCGTAGTTGGCGGCAGCTTCGCCACCCATGGCGCGAATTTCATCGACCACGACATCGGCCGCAGATTTTGAAGCGCCTTCGCCGTGAGTGGAGCCGCCGAGGTCGTTGACAACAACCTTGGCACCCCGCTTGGCAAATTGCAGGGCGTGGCTCTTGCCGAGGCCGTTGCCTGCGCCGGTAACGATGACGACACGGTCGTCGAAGCGAATCTCTGACATTGCTGTTTTCTCCTTGGCTTGCAGTGGTTAATCAACCGGTCACAGACCCATGCCGCGACCGATCATCTCTTTCATGATTTCGTTGGTGCCGGCGAAAATCGTCGTAATGCGCGCGTCGACATAGGCGCGGGCAATCGGGTATTCCATCATGTAGCCGTAGCCGCCGTGCAATTGCACGCAATCGTAGACAACCTTGTTGAGTAGATCGGTAGACCAGTACTTGGCCATGAACGCCTCTTCCGGCGTGATGGTGTTGTTCACGCACTTCATCACCAGATTGTCTATAAAGACCCTGCCGATGGTGATTTCGGTTTTCATTTCGGCCATTTTGAAGCGGTTGGCCTGGAAGCTGCCGATTGGCTTGCCGAACGCCTTGCGTTCCTTGACGTAGTTCAGTGTGTGTTCCAGTGCATATTCGGCGCCGGCGATTGCGCCAATGGCGCAGACGATGCGCTCCTGCGCCAGCTTCTGCATCAGGTACATAAAGCCCATGCCCGGCTGGCCGAGCAGGTTGGCTTTGGGAACTTTTACATCTTCAAAGAAAAGCTCGGCAGTATCCTGCGAGGGCATACCCATCTTGTCGAGTTTGCGGCCGCGCTTGAAGCCGGGCATACCGCGCTCGACTACCACCAGGGAAATGCCTTTGTCGCCGTGCTGGGCAACGACGATGACGATGTCGGCCAGAATGCCGTTGGAAATAAAGATTTTGGAGCCGTTGAGCAGATAGTGATCGCCCTTGTCTTCGATTCTCGTCTTGACGCCCTTGAGGTCGGAGCCGGTGCCCGGCTCGGTCATGGCAATGGCAAGAATAGCTTCGCCGGAGCAGGCTTTCGTCAGCCAGCGTGCCTTCTGTTCGTCGTTGGCGAAGCTGTCTATGTAGGGAGCGATGATGTCGTTGTGCAGACTGATGGCGAAGCCCGACTCGCCGATGCGTGCCAGTTCTTCAACCATGATCTGTGGATAGCGGAAATCCTTGAGGCCGGAGCCGCCCCATTTTTCGTCGACGAACGGGCAGAGATAGCCCTGCTCGCCAGCCTTTTTCCACACTTCGCGGGAGACGGAGCGATCCTTGATCCACTGCTCCTGGTTCGGCTTCACTTCAACATCAAGGAACTTGCGGAAGTTCTCGCGGAAGATGTTGTGATCCTGTTCGAAAATAGCCCGGTTTTGCATGGTGTTCGGCTCCCTCAGGTGTCTTTAAATGGCGGTCACGCCCATGGCCGGCGACTTCCAACTCTGTATAATCAACGGGTTGTATCCTTGAGCCGGCATGCCTGCGCTGAGCAGATGGCCAAGGTCAGCGGGCCGGCTTCAGACGACACGGACAACACGCCACCCGCAAAGCCAGTGGGTTCAGGCAGGGCCATGATGGTGGCCAAGGGGTCTACCCCCATCAATGACGCAATGTGCCAATTTGGTTGACATTAATTATCATGGCGCCGGCATATTTTTCGGTGCTTTCAAACAGTTGGCTGCGTAATTGGAAATCACTGCGCGGCGCAGTCTGCCCATGGAGATCGGCATTTGTCTTTGGTACAGAAAAGCATAGTGACCGGCGGTAGTCTGCCGGTGGCAGTCGCGTTGAAAGTGTTGCAGGGTGCTGCGCGCAGCGGCATTGATCTTGCGCGTTTATTCGCAGAAATCGGACTGGATCCGGCCATACTCGCCGATCCTTCCGCGCCGATTGAGCGCCGCAAGTTTATCGACCTGATGCTGGCGGTCATGCAGCGGACCGAAGACGAGTTCATGGGTTTTGGGCAGGGTTATTACCGTACCCGTCCGGGTACGTTCTCGATGATGGCCCACGCGGTCATCAACTGCGCAACCCTTGAAAAGGCGATTCGCCGCGCGCTCGGCTTCTACCAGTTGTTCGGTGTCGAGACCGTTGCGCGGGTCGACGTGCGCGAGGCCGAGGCGGTGATCCTGTTCAATGTTGGCCCGATTGAATTCCGCGAATTCATCACCGAGACACTGGTCTTTATCTCCATCCGTTTTTTCGGCTGGCTGATCGGCAAGCCGATCGTGCCGATGCGCATCACCCTCGATTTCCCGCCGCCACCAGAAGCCGAGCAGTACAAGGAGTTGTTCCCGTGCCCGGTGCTGTACGGCCAGAGTCGTAGCCAGATTGTGCTTGATCGCACCTATATGGACATGCCGCTGGTGCAGAACTCGCTGTCATTGTCGCGGTTCCTCAAGGATTCACTGGCGCAATTGATCGATGGTAATTTCCATAGTGTTGGCCTGCCGGCGCAGATTCGCGCGATTATCTCCAAGGAATACGGCAACAACTTTCCGGATTTCCAGGTGATCTGCGAGAAGCTCAACATGACGCCGCAGACGCTGCGGCGCCGACTGAAGGAGGGCAACACCAGTTATCAGGAGATCAAGGATTCGATCCGCAAGGATGCTTCCATCTATTATCTTTCCAAGCCCGACCTTTCCATCGACGAAATTGCCATGTTGATGGGCTTTTCCGAGGCCAGCTCTTTTCACCGTGCCTTCAAGAAGTGGACTGGCAAGACGCCATCTGCCTTCCGCAAAGAAATGTTCAACGATCCCGACTGACATGGACAAAAAAAAATCGACTCCGAAACCGGAGACGACGGCGCGTTTGCTGATCACCTGTCCGGACCGCCCGGGCATTGTCAGCGCGGTGTCGACGTTTTTTTACAATCATGGCGCTAACATTACCGATCTCGATCAGCATTCGTCCGATGCCGAAGGCGGCACGTTTTTCATGCGGTTGGAGTTCCAGACGCCGCACCTCGATGTCAGCCGTGAGGTGCTGCACAATGCCTTCCGGAAAGCCGTGGCGGACCAGTACAACATGCATTGGCATATTGCCTATGCGGCTGATCGCAAGAAGATGGCGCTGCTGGTCTCGAAATACGATCATGCGCTGATGGAACTGTTGTGGCAGGTCCGTCGCGGGGATCTGGTCGGCGATATCCTGATGGTGATTTCCAACCACGAGGACTTGCGGGCCGATGTGGAGGGTTTCGGCATCCCGTTCCATTGGGTGCCGGTGGCAAAGGACAATAAGGCCGATGCCGAGCGGTGTATGCTCGAATTGCTCGGCGACGGGATCGATTTGATTGTGCTGGCGCGCTACATGCAGGTGCTAACCGGCAGTTTCATCGCCCGTCACCGCAACCGCATCATTAACATTCACCACTCTTTCCTGCCGGCATTTGCCGGTGCCAACCCCTATCGGCAGGCTTATGAGCGGGGTGTGAAGCTTATCGGCGCCACCAGTCACTATGTTACTGCCGAGCTCGATCAGGGGCCGATCATCGAGCAGGATGTGGCGCGGGTATCACACCGTCACTCGGCTGATGAGTTGCGGGTGCTCGGTCAGGAAGTCGAGCGCCGGGTGTTGGCGCGCGCGGTAAAGTGGCACCTGGAGGATCGCGTGATCGTGGATGGCAGCAAAACGGTCGTTTTCGTCAAGTAACGCGGGCAACTCACATCAAAAACAAACCGGCGAGGATCAAATGATGCTGCGTATCCTGATTTCCCTGGCGCTGGTGTTTGCCGTTGTCTGGTTCATGCTCAAGGATGGCAACGACAACAACAAGGTGCTTGAACAGCAGGTCAAGGATATCGAAATGGCGAAAGCGGCGGCGCAGGCAAGCAGCCAGATGTCGGCGTCGATGGCTAACCAGGGCGATGCGATACGCGATCAGGCGATGGGTGTGGTTCCGCCCCCCGATCCGGCCAACCCCGAACAGTGACCGCAGTGGCACCGTTAGCATCCAGGGTGGTTTGGCGCGTTCAGAAATTCAGCAGCAAACCCAGCGACGTGGTATTGAGCAGCTCGCCTTCAATGCGGCGCGAACCGTATTCGACGTAAACGGACGGCACCTGGCCCAGCATGATGGCAATACCGAGAGTGCCGTAGGGTGCAACGCCGGCATTGCTGAACGAGTCGGGTGGCAGGATGTCGCTGTCCCTGGGCGCGGTCCCCAAATTTTTTGGCTCGTAGGCACGCGTCGTTTCCTGCGTATCGGCACGATGGTAAAAACCCAGGCCCGTACGGGCATACATGAGTGTCCGATCGTTGATCCTGAAGCCGAAGCGGCCGCCGAAGTCCAGGGAGGCAATTTCGCTTGATAAGCGGTGGGTCGTGGTGACGATATATTGCGGCAGGCTGGGACTGTTCCGATCAACGGTGACGTTGTCCTGTTCGGCAGTGTCGATCCGGAAGTAGCCCGCCTCCGGCGCGATCGTCCAGCGCTCGTTCCCGAGTTCCTGAAAAACAAAACCGACAACAAAACGATAGCCGCTCGGCGTGGCAGCATAACCAAGAGCGCTGAAGTCGGAATCGTTGAAAGACACATCGACGTAAGCGTCAATTTTCGGCGCCATCAACGGGGGGCCGGTATCGGCTGGCGCGGCGGGTGGCGGTGCGGTTTCCGTTGTTGCCTGTGGTGTGGCGGGGACGGCAGGTTCCGGCTCGGTGAACTCGGGTAGCGAGGTATCAAACCCGGGGCTGTCAAACGGGCTGGCTTCATCCGGGATATCGAAAGGCATGAATTCTTCGGCGCCGGCCGGTGCCGGCAGCGCAAGAGCAGCAAGACAAGCCAGGAAGAGGAAAAGGCCATGGCGGCCCGCAGTATGTTGTGAAATGTGTCGTGAGATCATGGGAGTCGATCATACTGGCTCACCCACCCCCTTTATAGTTAAAAACCGTAACCCGCATGTACATGCAGACGCTGTTGGCCACCTGTCGCCCAGGTTTTGAAAAGGAATGTGTAGCAGCCATGGCAGATGCCTGCGCGCAACGCGGCTTCTCGGGTTTCGGCCGGGCTGTTCCGGAGAGCGGCTATGCCTGCTTCCAGCTGCACGAAGGTGACGCCCGTGATGTCGTGCGAACGGTGTCGCTTGATGAGCTGATTTTCGCGCGCGATCTGTTTGCCGCCACTGGCCCGATTGCGATTGCCCCGCCGGACCGGTTGGCGCCGATTCGCCCGCATCTTGCCGGCTTGCCCGATGTGCGGGAGCTGTTGGTCGGCGCGCCGGATACCAACGAGGGGCGCGAACTGGCAGCGCTGGTGCGGCAATTGGAAAAGCCGATCCGCGCGGCGCTGACCGAAGCCGGTAACCGGATGACGCCGACAAGTCCCTGGCGTTTCGTGCTGTATCTCGCGGATGGTGCCACGGCATATGTCTGTGTCGGTGCTGTGGCGCATGCATCACCCTGGCCGCTGGGTGTGCCGCGACTGAAACTGCTGCGGGAAGCGCCGAGTCGCTCGGCGCTGAAACTTGAAGAAGCGTGGCATCTGTTCATTCCCCGCGAAGAGTGGGCGACCCGGCTGGTTGCCGGCAAGACGGCGGTTGATCTCGGCGCTGCGCCCGGCGGCTGGACCTGGTTGATGGTGCGCCGCGGGATGCGCGTTGAGGCGGTCGATAATGGGCCGCTGGCGCCGATCGTGGGCGATGATCCGCTGGTCACGCATCAGCGGGCCGACGGCTTTGCTTTTCAGCCGCGCCGCCCCGTCGATTGGCTGGTGTGCGACATGGTCGAGAAACCAGCACGGGTCACGGCGCTGATGGGACGCTGGCTGACCAGCAGGTGGTGCCGGCAGGCAATCTTCAATCTGAAGTTGCCGATGAAGAGCCGTTATGCGGAAGCGCAGCTCAATCTCGGGCGGCTGAGTGACGAACTTGCAGCGGCCGGGTTTACCTTCGACATGCGTGCGCGTCAGCTCTATCACGACCGCGAAGAAATCACCGTCTATGTGCGTGTGACCGGTCGGGTGGGCGGCGAGTGAACGCCGGTCGCGCTATCGACGCACGGCTGCTCGGTTTGCTGGCCGTACTATATTTTGCGCAGGGATTACCGGCCGGTTTGCTCGGCAAGGCGCTGCCGGCCTTGCTGCGTGACAGCGGTGTCTCGCTCGCCGCGATTGGTTTCACGAGTCTGCTGGCATTGCCGTGGGCACTGAAATTCCTGTGGGCGCCTTTCGTTGATCGCTTTGCTACGCGCAAACAGTGGCTGTTGGCGCTCAACGCTGCCACGCTGGTATTGATGCTGCTGATCGCGGTGCAGGATTTTTCGGTCTGGGTTGCGCAGGCGTTCGTGCCCTTGCTGGTTGTGCTGTTCCTGCTCAATCTGGTCGCGGCGACGCAGGACATCGCCACCGATGGTCTGGCAGTCAGCCGGTTGTCGCTGCGCCTGCGCGGGCTTGGCAACAGCGTGCAGGTGATCGGCTACAAGGTCGGCATGATGGTCGGTGGCGGCTTGCTGTTGTGGCTGGTAGCCCGCTTTGGCTGGCAGTCGTCTTATGCAGGTATTGCTTCGTTGTTGCTGCTGGCGCTGCTGCCGGTACTGCTCATGCGTGATGAGCGCGCGGCGGACGAACGTGCTGCAACGCATACCTCCTGGCATGGTGTGCGCGGATACTGGCAGGTGTTTCGCGATTTTCTCGCCCGTCCGGGTTTGCACTGGTGGTTGCTTGCGGTGATGACCCTTAAGGTTGGTGATGCACTCGCCTCGCGCATGATCGGACCGCTGCTGCTGGATGCCGGCCTGTCACTTGCCGATATCGGCATGCTGGTTGGTGTGATTGGCGCCAGCGCCGGCATTGCCGGTGCGTTCCTCGGCGGTGCGCTGTTGTTGCGGCTGGGTCATCGCCATGCCTTGCTGTTGTTCGGTGGCATGCAGGCGGCCGGGCTGCTGGGCTACCTGTTGATTGTTGCAGGCAGGCCTGATGACCATGTCCTCTATGCCGTGGTGTGTTTTGAACAGTTTGCCGATGGGCTGTCGACGGTGGCGTTGTTCACCGTAATGATGGATGTGTGCCGTGCGCACTCGCCGGGTACAGACTACACGTTGCAGGCGTCAGCGCAGGTTGTCGTCGTGGGCATTGCCGCTCTCCTTAGCGGCGTTGTTGCCGAGCAGGCAGGTTATGCGGCGGTGTTTATTGCCGGTGCGCTGCTCACAGCACTGGCGCTGGTACCGGTGTTGGTTTATTTCAAGCTGGCAGCTTCCGCCGCGCCAGCGCGCGCGGTATCGCCATCAGTGGAGCAGGTGCCGTGAGCGCAAACCCGGCAGGTGAACAGCAGCTTGATGCGCGCGGGCTGCGCTGTCCGGAGCCGGTGATGCTCCTGCATGCGCAGATCCGCCGGATGACTGCCGGTGAAACCGTTCGTGTTGTCGCTGATGATCCTTCGACGCTGCGCGACATCCCGAAATTTTGCGCACATCTCGGGCACGCGCTGATCGAACAGTCCGGGAGCGATGGTGTGTTTGTCTTTGTGGTGCGCAAGCGCGGTTGAGGGAAAACGCTGTTGCAGGCAGGCTGCGGTCCACCTTCAGACAGGCGTCGGTCTTTAATCCCTGCCGCCGCCACGACCGGCAAGCATAGCCAGGCAAGCGAGGGCTTCCGGTTCGTGCCGCTTGAGCTGGTTGGCGACGCCATGCTGGAAAAAATAGCGAAATGCCGGATGTTCCTGGGCCGGATACAGGCAGTGGTCGGTTGCGAGTATCGGGGTATCGGTAATTTGCGCACCGTCAGCCAGCATGGCCAGCACGCGCCCGTCACCGCGCAATTGCCAGCCGACCACTTCCAGCAGTTGCACGGACTGGAATCCATCTGACGACATCACTGCATGTGTGCCGGGCGAATCGGGAATCGTCTGTACGATCACGGCGTGGTTGTTGGCTGCCGGGCGGAAAAAATCGAGCGCGCCCTTGAGTTCGGAAATTTTGTGCGCAGGAGCTGCTGGCAGCAACCGGGTGCCCCATGGATCCCAGTAACCTTCGCAGCGGCCATTGAGTGGATCAGCAAGCAGTGTTGCGGCGACGACATCTTTAAGCCAGGGAACGAGAGCGGTGACGGTACCGGATTCATGCAGTGCCCAGCCGATGATGTCGAGTGACATGAGGCGATCTGGATGGCTGTCGTTGCTGTAAAGGGTACGCAACCCATCGTTTTCCGGAGCGATCCTGAGGATGCGGCCAGGCTCGTCGCGAGATGGCCGTCGGGAGTTCAGGTTGATGACCTTGCCGCCTGAACCCTGTGGTTCGCCAGTCGGCCTGTTCATATGCACCTGCCTGCATGCCGTACGTTGCATGCTGGAATGAAGATAGCGCCGACTGTGGCAGGCAGCAAGATTGGCGGTGGTTGGCGGTGTGAAATCCGCGACGAAAGTGCCCAGGACGTGTGGCGCGTCACAGTGCTGTACTCAGTCTTTTTGCGATCTCGGGTGCGCACCGCGCAGGAAACCGGCCAGGCGCAGATTGAGCAGCACTGCCGCAACAACAAGCCCGGCGATCAGTCCGATCCAGAACCCTTGCGGCCCCATTGGCGTGCCGACGGCAATCCCGAACAGTGAACCGAATCCCAACAGCCAGCCCAGCGGCAGACCAATACACCAATAGGCGATCAGAGTGATCCACATCGGCGCGGCGGTGTCCCTGAAGCCGCGTAGCGCCCCGCTGGCTGTTACCTGCAGCGCGTCGGGGATTTGAAAAATGGCGGCAAATACCAACAACGATGCTGCCAGCGCCTGGACGCTGCTGCTCTGGGTATAAATCCCGGGAATTGCTTCCCGGCCGAGCAGCAACAAGGTGACATTGAACAGGGCGACGCCGGTGACGAGCGCGATGCCCGTTCGCACCGCGCGACGAGCTGCGGCGAGATCGCCGGCACCAGCGGCGAGCCCGGTGCGGACGGTGAGTCCGAGCGCGACCGACAGCGGCAACATGAAAGTCAGCGAAGCAAAGTTCAGCGCAATCTGGTGACCAGCGACGACATCTGCGCCGAGGGTGCTGAGCAGTACGGCGATGATCGAGAAAATACTCACCTCGAAAAAAATGGCGAGGCCGATGGGCAAGCCGAGCGCCAGCATCGCACTGAGTACACGCAGATCCGGTGCGTGGGGGCGGCCATCGATATGCGTGCCGCGCGGAATTTTTCCCCGATAGTGGGGGGCGTGGCGCACGTAAAGCCACATTAGCGTGGCCATCAGCCACATCACGATCGCGGTGGCGATGCCGCAGCCCGGGCCACCTTGCGCCGGAACATCGACGACACCGGGAATGGAAAAGCCATGAATGAACAGGTAGTTGAGCGGAATGTTGGCACCCAGGCCGATGAGGCTGATGGCCAGGGCCGGCAGGGTGTGCGAAAGCGATTCGGTGTAGCTGCGCAGCCCGATAAACAGCGCCACGCCAGGTAGCCCCCAAGAGAGGCCGGCAAGATAATGCCCGGTCATCAGGCGCAATGGCGTGGGCACGTCCAGCGCGGTGAACAACAGGTCGGCATGGCGCACTGCGAGAAAACCACTGATGCCGACCCCGGCGGCCAGCCAGAGTGCCTGCCAGGCGGTCGGTACGACCCGGTGATGACGGCCGGCCCCGATATGCTGCGACAAAATTGGTGTGGCAGCGATGATCACGCCGACCATGAACAGGTACACCGGCACCCAGATGCTGGCGCCGATGGCGACCGCCGCGAGGTCCAGCGGACTCACCGCGCCGGCCATCACGGTATCGACGAAACCGTTGGCGGTTTGCGCGAGCTGGCCGCCGAGCATGGGCAAAACCAGCGCCAGCAGCGCACGCAACTCCGAGGGTGGGCGCGAAGATGAGGATTGTTGTGGTGCGGGCGTCACGTTAGGGTAGCGGCCGTCGGCGGGAAGCGCCGCATTCTACCAGTGAAGCTTGGATGCAAACCGTGCAATACGACGCAGCTGATATTGTCGCGCTTTTTGCGCAGGCCGTTGGCCTGACGTACCGCACCCGGCTACTTCCCGGTGGTGACGAGCCCCTGTATCGACCGGCATCGCAGCCGGATGGTTGGCATGAAATTATTTTTCGTCACGACTACTTTCAAAGTGCGTTGCACGAGATCGCGCATTGGTGTGTGGCCGGGCAGGCGCGCCGTCAATGTGTCGATTTTGGTTATTGGTACGAACCGGACGGGCGCAACAGCGCGCAGCAGGCAACTTTCGAGCGTGTCGAAGCGCGACCACAGGCGGTGGAGTGGGTGTTGAGTGCGGCTTGCGGCAAAGCATTTTACGTGAGCCTCGACAACCTTGGCAGCGAAGACCCGCTCGATGAAGAATCGCTGTGGCGCGCCGTGCATGGCGAAGTGCTGCGTTGTCTGGGGGGCAGCCTGCCACCGCGGGCACAGATTCTGGGCGCGACATTCGCTGCTCATTACGGCCAACCCTGGCCGCCGGCAGCCGATCATTTTCTGCTGCCGTCCGGGGGCGAAAATGCCAGCGTGTAGGTGTCGGACCAGGAGGGCACGCCTTCGAGCGGGCCGAAGCTGATCGTGCGCACGTACGCCGTGATCTGACGCGTCAGCTCAGTATCGTGGATATCGGTTGAGGCGATGTCGCATGACTGTACGCTGCCGTCGGCCAGGATGATCATGCGCAGCACGACTTGCCCCTTGAGCGTTGGGTCATCGGTGAGGCGCCGCTGGTACAGCGTCTGCAAGCCGCTGTTGTAGCGCGCCATCACGCGGCGGATACCACATTCACTGCGCTTGCGGGTTGGAATTTCCACGACCAGTGCACAATCGGGTTCGCTTTCGGTCGTGCTCGGCGGCAGGCCGGCCGGCGAGAGGCGTGCCGTATCTGCCTCTGACTTGCGGAAAATAGGGCCGGAATAGTCAATGCCGATGTCGCTGGGCGCCGGGATGCAGCCGGCCAGGACGATGACAGACAAACCAACGACAATCGCAGATCGGTAGTACATGCTACGGCGATACATGTGGTTCTCCTGTCAGGCAGACATGACGACAAGATAGCGTAAGTATAAAAAGAAGGGACGCCCTGGCGTCCCGTTCTTCATTTCGACAACAACGCCTCAGCTCGGGAAGAAGTTGAGAGTATAGGTGTCATTCCACACGGCCACGCCCTCAATGGCGCCAAAGTTGATGGCCTTGATGCGCGTGAGCAACTTCTTTTCAATTTCCGGGTCATGCAGATCACTGGACACTAAGTCGGCGGTGGTTACTGAGCCGTCGGCGGCAATCACCAGACGCAGCACGATCTGGCCTTTGAGTGTCGGGTTGCTGCGTAATGCGCGTTGATAGATTGCCTGCAGTGCCCCGTTGCTGCGGTCCATCATGCGGCGAATTTCTTCCTGCGTGCGTTCCAGGTTGCCGCTGGCGTTCTTGCGGGTTGCGCCGATGCTGCTCTCGGTAATGCTGGACGCAACTTTTGCCATCTGGGCAGTGGCAAGTTTGGCGCCGCCGGCAACGCCGTAGCCGCCGCCCCCACTGGAGGCCGTCCCCATGGTCACGCCCCCTGAGCCTTTGCCGGCACGGCTGGTAATCATGTCACGCGACACCGCGCCATTACCGCCGGCACCAAAGGCAGCAGCGCCACCCTTGCTCAACTGTTGTTCGCCCATGTCGAATGCCGAAGCAAGATCCTGCATGGCAGCCAGCTCCTGCTTGGCTTCAGAAAAGGCTTTTTGTGCCTTCTCTTTTGCTTTCGCTACTGCAACATCAGCGGGAGGCTCTGGCTCGTCGGGTTTGGCTTCTTCAGGTTTTTTCTCCTCCGCTACCTCCTCTTTCGGAGGGGGTGCCGGTGGCGGTTCGAGCTTCTTTTGCATGACCAGTCGGGCCAGCCGCTCCGGTACCTTTTCAGCTGTTGCCCGATCAACCTTGGGAACTTCGACGCGGGTCATCAAGACCGACAGCGAGAGAGTAATGAGCAGGGCCAGCAGGGCCAGCCAGCGGTTGCGGTTACGGTCGCCGCCGATGCTGTCCCAGGCAAGGTACGCGCTGGCGAGATAGTCGGTCGGACTGATGCCGGCAAATGGTTTTGCCGTCATGACGCATCCTCCTTCCGGCGCAACACCGCAAACGAGATCTTCGAGTAGTCGTTCTCGCTGCACGTGGCCATGATCTTGCGCAGCAGGGTATAAGGAATCCCCTTGTCGCCGATGATCATGATCTCGCGCTCGGGGAAACCCTGCTCATTGATCTTCGGTGCAGTCTTCGATGCGCGGTACTGGAGCTCCTGGGCCAGACTCGGGATAGTCGTTTCAGCGGAGGCTGCGATGGCTGCAATATCAGCGACCTTCACGCCCTGCACAAGGATGGAATCTTTGGTGATCATGATAGCGAGCGATTCGCCCGGCATCTGATCCGACGTTGAACGTGGCAACTGCAGATCTTCGCTGCCCGGGATCTGGGTCACGTTCTGCTGGTTCACCAGCAGGAAGAATACCAGTACGGTCAAAATGTCGATCAGCGAGGTGAGCTGGATGGTCGCCGGCCTCAGGAATTTGTGGCGGCGTTCCATGCGCTTGGCGCGAGCGGTCTTCTTCATTGCGCACCTTCCGTTACCGGTTCGGTAACCGGCGCCGAGACGGACTCGGGCATCGCATCACCGATACTGATGTCGGGGAACAGGGCAGCCTTGATTTGTTTGCCGTTGACCATTTTTGGTTTGTAACGCACCGCATCCATGCCACTGATCAGCACTTCATAGGGGGTGTCCGGCTCCAACAGCACGGATACTTCGGTCACGGCCGGGTATTTGTCCTTGAGCCCGATCAGGTAATCCTTAAGACCCTTGTAATCGAGGCCGCTCGCCAATACCGGGAAAACCATCAATGGACCGGTCGTCTGGTTCGCGACGAGGATCCGATCCTTATAGAAGGTGACTTCCAGTACCAGCGGCGGTTTTTTGTCGTCGGCCGATTGACCGTCACCTGCTGCAGGGAGATTCACATCGAGTCGGGTGACTTCGGTGAACACGGCGCTGACCAGCAGGAACGCGAGCAAAACCACCATCAAATTGATGAAAGTGGTCATGTCGAGATCGGCCTCCATTTCACGAGGCTTTTTTGCCCTCATAACGACTCCTGGCGTTCGGTCTGAGGGATTACTCGGTGCGGGAGCTGATCTGGCGGATAACGTTCAGACACTTCACGGATGCGGCTTCAAAACTCGCCACCGTTTCACCGGCCTTGGACTGCAGGAAGGAGAACACCACCAGCAGCGGAATCGCGGTGACGAGACCAAACGCCGTACAGTTCATGGCCTCGCCGACGGCTGCCGACAGCATGTTGGCTTTTTCGGACGGGTCGGCACTGGCTACGGCGGTGAACGCGTGGATCAGGCCGATAATCGTGCCGAGCAGGCCGAGCAGGACGGCAACGTTGGCGAGCGTAGACAGGTAGTGGGTTCGCTTCTCGATACGCGGCAGCACTTCCATCAGCGCTTCTTCCATCGCCAGCTCAATATCTTCGGTGCGACGTGCGTTGGCAGCGCGCGTCAGGCCGGCAGCAATGATATTGCCCATGAAACTGTTCGAGTTCTTGGCAGTTTCGAGCGCCTGTTTGAAGTTGCCTTTGGTCATGATCGGGTACAGCTCGCTCCAGATCTTGCCGTTGCGGTTCGCAAGTCCGGCCAGGAAGAAGTAACGCTCAAAGCCGATGAAAACACCGGCGATAAGGGTCAGCAGGATCGGGTACATCCAGAAGCCGCCGACCTGGAAAAACTCAATGCTGGTCATGATCAGGCCTGGTTCGTTCGCGGTTGCCATTGGGTTGCTCCTGTGTGGATCGGGATGGATGATTGGCGGGTTTACGGGTCAACGCGAGATCACTGGATTTTCTGATCCTGCAAGCTGCGAAAATACTGCACTTCGCGGCGCAGCACATCCCGGTCGAGCGGTTGCAGTACCTGGTTGAGGATGTTCGTGGTGGGCGACTTCTTTTCCAGTTTCACTTCCTTGTCCTTCCATGGCACGACGTTCATGATCGTCGGCGCTTCCTGGGAGCCAATGACGTTGGTTACCAGTTCGCTGTCGGTGGCTGGTGCTGCAACTGGTTTGGTCGCGGCGGCATTCGCCGCTGCAGCAAATGCGGATGCCTTTGTCGTTGGTTTGGCAGCAGCAGGCGCTTGCGTTTGTTGTGGTTCGGCCGGCGACGGATCGGCTGCAAAAGCGATGGCAGTGGTCAGCACCAGAATTATCGTGAGGGTGACGTGGCTGGGCAACATGTCGTTCATCCTGCCTTGTCTGGCGCAGCGGTGCTGTTGGGCGCTGCATTATCAGCGGGGGATGTGTTTGCGGCCGGCGCGATCGGTGTGGGCGTCGCGATACCGAGGCGGTTGCGCAGGTCGGCGATCCAGGTGCCAACGGCCTGATCGGGTTTGCGTTGCAGCGATTGGTAGCGTTCATAGTGCAACAGGGCCAGTTGCAGATCCTGCAGGTAGAGATCCGCCAGGACGCCGAGATTGAAGTGGGCTTTGGCATATTGTGGGTCGATGGCGAGCGCTTTTTCGTAGGCTGCGCGTGCGTCCTTGAATTTGCCCTGCGCGCGGAAGGCAACGCCGCGCTGGTTCCATGCAAACGGATTCTGCGGGTTTATCTTCAGTGCCTGATCGAGAATCGCCAGTGCATCGATCCATTTTTCCTGGCGAAGGTAGATCAACCCCTGGTTGACCAAGGGTCCGGAAAGCATCGGGTGCTGAGTGGCCATCTGCTGGAAAACCATCAAGGCATCGTCAAGCTTTCCGGCCTTCATCATCTGGATGCCGGCAAAGTAGTCGCCAGCAGCCTGTTGCGCGGCCGCTTGTGCCTGTGGGCTTGCCGCCACGGTGGTGACATGTGTTGCATCGCTGGTAGTGGGGGCCACTGCGGCGGCCGTCGCCCGTACCGGCTTGATCACATTGACGTTATCGACGGTAACCTGTTGTTTGGGTGCCCCGGCACAGCCAGCCAGCAGCACAGCCAGCAGCACAGCCAGCAACACAGCCAGCAGCCGATGAGGCATGGCGTGGTCAATAAATGATGTCGACATAGTCTTCAGCCTGTTCTTTTTTGCCATAGCGACCCGGCTGCAGTATCGCGAGCGCATTGAAACTCTTCTTGACCCACTCGTCGTAAATATCCTGTTTCACGAGGTTGGCGGTTTGGGTGTACAGCTCAATGGCCTTGTCCTCGAAGGGCAGTGCCTGTTCCTCAAGCAGCAGATCGTACTGTTCCATATCCAGCTCGCCCAGCCCTCTGGGTCGTTCGGAAGTCATCAGGTCGGCAGCGAGAATACGATAGACCTCGGCCGTACGAAATTGTGCCGCCGAAGCATATTCCGCGACCCCGAGCTTGGCGGTGGTGGTATAGGCGTCGAGTGCCTGCTGCATCAGCTTGCGCTTTTCGCCAAGCGAAACCTTGAGCGGCGTCTTGAGCTTGAAATCGGTGAAACGCTGGAATACCGGTTCGGCAATCGTGAAGGAGGCAAATGCGCCGAGGTAATTGGTGCGTGGCGTGGCAGCGGCGCCAGCAGTTTTTGCACCGGAAGAAAGTGCTGCGAGCAGCACATCGCGACTTTTTGCGTCGCCATGTTTCTCGTAGATCTTCAGCAGCCGGTATTGCGCTTCCATGCGCGGTTCCAGCGGCGTCGGGTTCTCGGCAACATACTTGTTGTACAGGCGAACAACGGCCGTCTCGTCCGCGATTTTTTCGTTGAATTCCGCCGCCTGCCACAGGGCGGCCCGGGCGAGCTCCGGTTGCGATTTCAGGTTGGCGTCATGGATGGTTTCCAGTTCCCGGGCGGCGCCTGCCCAGTTACCGGTCTTCTCGTAGGCGACTGCCAATTTGTCGGGAATCGTTTCGGTCAGGGTGTTTTGCGGGAAGCGAACGCGGAACGCCTCAAGCACCGGGATGGCAAGCGCAAATTGCTCTTTCTTGAGGTAAATGGTGGCCGCATCGAATTCGGCGCTGGCACGGATACTGGCATCGGCGACAACCGTGCCGACACGCATATACTCGTTCGCGCCCTCAAGTTCCTTGCCCTGGGCGACCAGCTGCTCACCCTGTTTGTAGATGCTGGCCGCCAGTTGGTTGCTGTAGGTTTGGCGTTCTTCCGGCTTGAGGTTGTTGAACGCGAGCGCTTTCCCGTAGGCAAATTCGGCCACTTTGTAGCGGCCCAGATCGAACTCGCCATTGGCGATGGTTTCCCAGCCATATCGTTGCATGTCCGGCGGTGGCGCCGGGTTGAGTGAGACCAGCAGGCCTGCGGTACTGACTGCTCCGGCGACATCCTTTTTCGCCAACTGATCCTCGATGATGCTTTGCAGCACCCGGGCAGCCTTCTCATGCGCCGGGAAGGTGCGGGCAAACTTCATGCCGGCATCGATCTTGCGATCGAGCAGTTGCTTGTATTGCCGCTCCTGTTTGGCGTCGCTTTTGATCTCTTCACTCAGGGCCTGATAGGCGAGGAGACTGAAATACGCAGCCTCAGATGCCTTGTCGTAACCGGGATATGTGTAAGCGGTGTGCTCGAACTCTTGAGCAGCCTTGGCGAATTCCTTGCCGGAGAAGAGCGCTTCGGCGTAAAGCTGATTGACGGCGGCGGCGTTGGCATCAGTCGGGTCGGTCTGCAGCAGTTGGCGGTACCAGTTTGAGGCGATGATAAAGGTCTCTGCCGCCTGCGCCTTCTGCGCGGTTGCATGGTAATACTTGGCGAGGTCAAGTATGTGTGACTTCAGCAGGGGCAGATATTCCGCACGCTGCTGTTCGTGATCTTTCCAGTACTTGCTGTTGATGCCATATGAGGCAACGAATTTTTCCTTTGCCGGCAATACCTGGGTCGGGAAGCCGCCATCCTGCAGCGATTTGATCGCGCTGGAGGAGAGCGCTGGTGCAAGATTGCTGTTCGGGTAGAGGCCGACGTAACTGTCGAAAGTATCCGCCGCATCTGCGTAGCGCTGCTGCTTGACGTATACCTCGCCAAGGGCACGATAGATACGGTCTTCGTAGGGTTTATGACCGTTTTTGGTGAACCAGGCGGTGACGGATTTCGCGCCATCGAGGTTGTTGAATGACATGCTCGCCACCCGGAAGGTGTCGTCCAGGAGGCGAGCATTGCGATCGGCATCTTTCGCGTCAGGAGCTTGCGCCGAGAGCAGGTCTATCAGTGTAAAGAAGTCGACCAGCGCCTTCTCGAAGTCCGAGACCTTGTACTGGCTCCAGCCACGCTTGTAGATCGATTGTTCGTAAAAATTGGTGGTATTTCCGGCGCGGATCACCTCACCATAGGCCATGCCGGCAAGATCGAATTCGCCGTCCGAGAAATAACTTTCACCGAGGCGGAATTGGGCCTCAAGGTAGAACGTACTGTTCGGATAGCGGCGGCCAAGCTCCTTGAGCGTTGCAATTGATTCGTCATGTTTTCCGGCGATGTCGTAGGCCTTGGCGAGCAGATAGTAGGCTTCGGCTTGTTCCTGCGGGTTTTTACTGCTCTTGATTACGGACTGATAGAGCAGGATGGCGGTTTCGTAGTTGGCGGCGAGTTCGCTGCCCTCAAGTTCCGGGACGATGCCGCCGGCGAGATCCAGCATCCGGTACATCTCTTCCTGTGTCTTCGCGTCCTTGGCGCCCTGCATGAAGCTCTGGAAAAGCATCGAGTCGATATCCTTGTCCAGCTTGACTTCCTGTTCTTCGGAAAGTGCTGCCGGCACCCTGGGCTTCTCTTCCAGGGAAAGGCCTTCCTGTTCGGTGGTCGCAGCCATGGTGAGATCCGCCATGCGGCGCAATGAGTCAACCTGCTTTTCGGGATCATTGAACAGTTGCACGGCCTGTTTGTAGCTTTCGAGTGCGCCCTCGATTGACGCCTGATCGATCTCGCCTTGCTGTATATCGACTTCAACGCTCTCCAGGTCGGCAAGTGTTTGTGACGCATAGCGACTTTGCGGAGACTGCACAGCGTCACTCGGATTGCTCTTCCCGGCGGCCGGTTTGCCTTCGGGTGACGAGGCACAGCCAGTGACCAGCAGTGCGGCAAGCGCAAGCGCAAGCAGCCGGAGAGGGGATTGCGATTTCGCCGCGCGCATTACTGACGCTTCCTCTTCTCAATGGCGTCACTTACCGAGGCGTCCTGCAGGCGGGCGATGGACAGGTGCGTTTCGGCGAGTTGGGTGCCGAGGTTGCGGCGATTTTCTGCCAAGACGATGAGTGCCTGATTTTGCAGTGACAGAGCCTGACGGTTAATGCGCTCGGTAATTTCATCCTTCAGTTGTTGCAGGCGTTGTGCGGCTGAGGCGATCTGGCGGTCATAGCCCGGTTCGAGCCGGTGCGTGACATCCTTGCGCACGAGCTTCAGCGATTCGATGTGGAGTTGCGCCGCATCGAGGTTTGCCTTGAGGTTTTCAATATCCTTGATGGCTTGTTGTTGCTGGGCCGTTGCGCTGGCGGCGATATCCCATATCACCAGGCCCTTGACGCGGCGCAGGCGTTCTTGCAGCAGCTCGTTCTGTGCTGTCGTCGGGTTACGGGACAGCTGCGCTTCAACGGCACGCGTGCGATCCAGCAGTGCGAGTTGGTCGAGGGTTGCGGTCTGCTCCAGGTTGCCCTTGCGGATCGCATCTTCGATGCGTGCCTGCAGAGGCACGACGCGTGAGCGCAGCACGTCAATGTCGCGGCTGCGGCGCGTGATTGTTTCGTCCAACTGGGGTTTGAGCACCACCAGTTGCCGGCGGTGCTGCTGCAGAGTTTCCTGATAGATCGGCAGTTGACTGCGCCAATGGCTGATCAAGCCCTCGATGCGCTTGAGTTCGAGGAACAACCGGTAGTCTTCGCTGAAGCTGTTAGAAGCAAAGAGGCTGTACAGATACGGTGCTTCCGGAATGTTCGCGGGTGTATAGCCGGTAACCGGCGCCAGCGGGTCGGAGATCGTGGCGTCTTGCGGCGTTTCCGGGTTGAGCGAATCGAGCCAGTCGCTCTCGCGGATTCGAATGATGGTGCGTTCGACCTTCTTCAGTTCTTCGCGCAGCGTGTCGGCAGCATATCGGTAGCCGAACAGTGCCTGCGGCAGCGCACCGAGCTCCTCGTAGGCGCGTGGCGCCAGCAACAGCGCTTCCTGCACGGTGGTATCGGATGTGTTGCGTTGCAGCAATTCGAGCCATAACGGCAGGGCTTTCTTGTAATCGCCGCGCTGGAAATTCGCATAGCCGAGACCAAGCATCGCCTGGTTGGTGAACGGGCCGTCCATGCGGATGGTCAACAGTGATTCCCGTGCCAGGTCGTTGTTACCTTTCTGCAGCCAGGTGAAACCGATCGCGAGGGCGGCGCGATCTTTCAGGGCATTGGTTTCTTCATCGCCTGGCGGCAAGTCGCGTACGCGTTTGAGTAGCGGGATGCCGCGCTCGAATGCGTTGGCGCGAACGAAGGCGACGCCGGCGTTGTAGACGGCAAAGGCACCGAGAATGTCATCGGCCTTGACGTTCGCGAGCAGGTCGGCGGCTTTCTGGAAGTCGCCGCGGACAATGTATATGTTGCCCAGCAACACCAGCCGCTCCTTTTCGAGTGAGGGCGACAAATCGGCAATCTTGTTCTCGAGAATGCGGGCCGCCTCGTCATGTTTTCCCTGGTTATACTGAAGCTCGGCGGTATGGAACCAAGTTTCGTTGCGGGTCTTGGCAAGAATATCGCGTTTCACCAGCCCGGCGAAAATGGCTTCTGCGTTGTTGAAAAGCCCGAAGGTTGTGTACAGGTCGCCAAGCAGCATTTCCGAGTAATCGTCGCGTTCGGAAAGAATGCCCTGCTGGCGTGCAGCCAGCAGATTAGTGATGGCGGGGAAATTACGGTGATTGTAGTAGTCGAACATTACCTCGCCAAACAGTACGGTTGGCGGATCCAGCGGCTCGACATAGTCGTCTTCGACAAAAGAACGTTTGGCGGCGGGCGGTGTCGCGGCTGCGGTCAGGGTGTTGGCAAAGGCGACAATAAGTGCTGCCAGGGCCGCCAACAGGAATTTCCGGCGTTGTATCGACATGCGCGCTGGGTTCGGGCCTTAGGCTGGGAGTTCTTCGGGGGAAATGCCGGCTGACTTATTCGTTCCACTCCTTGAATGCGAACTTGTGCTGGCGGGTTTCGACATCGTCCACCACTTTCAGTTCGATCATCTTGCGGCCGGCAGTCTTCACAAACTTGTAGGCGGTCGTGCGCTGGTAATCCTTGCCCTGCGGGTCATAGCCGGTAATCGTTGCCCGCAGGGTGTGCTCACCGCTGGTGACATTGCCGGTGTAGAGGCGATGAATACCGCCCTTGGCCAGCGCCTGAAATTCCTGATCGGAGTAGAAATGGTAGCCGCTGTTTTTGTTGTCGAGCGCAAGATTGATATCAACCAGGCGAATCGGTGTGCCGACATCAATGGAGAGGAAGACGGCGAGTTGGGTACTGGGGTAAAGCAGCTGTTGCTCAAGGGAGGTCAGCTCCCGGTTCAGATCCAGCACGTTCTGCTTGAGCACCTGCAGGTCGCGGCTGGCTGGCGCCGCTGCGTCCGCCCCGTGGGCAGACAGCGAGACGAAAGCCAGCAGGAGCGCGGCAATGGTAGTGCGGACAGGATTAGCCATTATTTTTCTTGTCCTGTGATCGATGGATACTACGGTAGTGCAACCAATTGAAGTAAAACGAGTTTTTTGGGTGCCCAGAGAGCCCTGGCGGACGGCGCCCGGCACATCCTGCGGACAGAAGCGCCCGAGTATAGCCAAAACTCATTAGCAAGATACATAGCTCCGGTGTCGTTACAATGTCGGGTGCCCGTTGTGCGGCCCGCCGGGAGTCTGGGTGACGATGCTGATCCTGGCTGACGAGAATATACCGTTGCTGGACGAGTTTTTCGGCAACCTGGGTGAGATCCGTCGCATTGCCGGGCGGACGATGACTGCCGCTGATGTCGCCAGCGCTGATGTCCTGCTGGTGCGATCGGTTACCCCTGTTGATGCCAGTCTGCTGTCCCGAGCGGCACTGCGCTTTGTCGGCTCGGCGACTATCGGCACGGATCATATCGATCTGAATTATCTCGCCGCACGCGGCATTCCCTGTGCGGCGGCGCCCGGCTGCAATGCGGTCGCGGTGGGTGAGTACATCGCCACGGCGCTGGTGCTGTTTGCGGCGCGGGAGTCGATACCGCACCCGGAGTTACGGCTCGGCGTAATCGGCTGTGGCAATACTGGTCGGGCAGTCATTGCTCGCGCCCGGGCGCTGGGGCTTCAGGTCGGCGTCTGCGATCCGCTGGTCGATCCGGTGTCCCTGCCGGCCGGCACTGCCGGGTTTGCCTTCGACGACCTCCTTGCCTGGGCAGACATCCTCAGTTTTCACGTGCCACTCACCCGTGGCGGCCTCGCGCCGACCTGGCACCTGCTGGACGCAGCGCGGATGGACGCGGCGCGCTGGCGTTTGCTGATCAATACCTCGCGCGGCCCGGTGGTGGACAACCGGGCGCTGCTGGCCTTGTTGAATCGTGATCCCGGCCGTCGGGTGGTACTCGATGTGTGGGAGGAGGAGCCGGTTGTGCCGCCCGATCTGCTGGCAAGGGTCTGGCTGGGCACGCCGCATGTGGCCGGTTACAGCCTGGAAGGAAAGTGGCGCGGGACCGAGCAGGTATACCGCGCGGCGTGCGCGGCGCTGGGCGTGGTGCCTGCGGTGACGTTGGCGCAGATTTGCCGTCGGCACGGGGATCATTCCGTCAGGCTGCGCTGGCCGGGTTCGTTGGCTGCCTTGCTGGCGGCCTGTTGCGATATTCCGGCGGACGACGCGCGACTGCGGGCCTCGGTAACCGCCGACCGGGCGCAAGCCGCGCGTGCGTTTGACCAGCTACGGCGCGATTACCCGGTGCGCCGGGAGTTTGCCCATTTCGTGGTGGAGGCTGTGCCGGAAACAAAAACGCCGCAAGCGACCCTCGGGGTGCTTGCGGCGTTGGGATTTTCCTTGCCGGGTTAGCGAACGATTGCCGTTTTCCGGCGCGGGAAAATCCAGCTGCCGGCAAGCTCCTCGCAGGCGCGGGAAATCATCGATTCGGTGATAGGTACTTCTCTGCCCTGCGCGTCGATAATGGCAGCGCCCCAGCCGACCGGGACGTCCTGACAACGACGGTCATCATCAATACTGCGCAGTGCTTTCGGGGCGAGGGTTTGCATGCTCGCTGCTCCTGAGGGGCCACCTGTGGCCGGTGTCGTCATCGTGTTGGGCGGATGCTGTGCCGGTAAAGAGTAAACTGCTGCGGTCGTGCGGGATATGCCCATCCTTGTCCCGCCATGCGATCAATTGTTAGCAGGAATTTCATGCGTGAATGATTCGCGTTTTCGCCTTGGTCTGATCGTGAATCCGTGGGCGGGCATTGGTGGTTCGGTTGGGCTGCGCGGCAGTGATGGGCCGGAGATTCGTGATGCGGCAATCGGCCGTGGTGCGCTGCCGCAGGCGGGGGAACGCGCGTTGCGTTTTCTGTTGGCATTGGCGGATGTCCGCCAGCAGATCGACCTGCTCAGTTGGGCAGGGCCGATGGGCGCCGATGCGGCGGGCGCTGCCGGTTTTGCAGTGCAGCAGTGCGGCGCTCCGGCATCCACGCCTTCGTCGCGTGCAGATACCCTTGCGGCGGCCCGTGGCCTGGTCGCTGCCGGTATCGACCTGCTGTTGTTCGTTGGCGGTGACGGGACTGCACGCGATGTCTGCGAGGCAGTGGGTACCCGGGTGCCGGCACTTGGCATTCCCGCTGGCGTGAAGATGTATTCCGGTGTGTTTGCGGTTGCGCCGGAGGCGGCGGCTGAAATCGTCCGTCGCTTGCTGGCAGGGCAGCCGGTGACGGTGTCGGCAGCCGAGGTGCGTGACATTGATGAGGAAGCGTTTCGGCATGACCGGGTAGCATCGCGCGGTTACGGAGAGCTGCAAGTGCCCGGTGTTCGCGGGTATGTGCAACAGGTGAAGTGCGGTAGCCGCGAGATTGAAGCGTTGGCGCGCCAGGAAATCGGTGCATATCTCGCCGAAGCCATGGTGCCGGGTGTTTTGTACCTTGTCGGGACGGGCAGCACGCCCAAGTCGGTGCTCGTCGCGCTGGGTTTGTCGGGTTCCCTGCTGGGCATTGATGCAGTCGTCAACCGGCAGTTGGTGGCGAATAACCTCGACGCAGCGGGCATCGCCTCACTGCTGGCTATTTATCCGGCGGTGCAACTGGTTGTGACTGCAACCGGCGGGCAGGGTTTTCTGTTCGGACGTGGTAACCAGCAGTTTTCGGCAGCGGTATTGCGCAGCATCGGTGCCGACAATTTCCTGATCGTCGCGACGCGCGCCAAACTTGAGGCACTTGATGGCCGTGCGTTGCTGGTCGATACCGGCGATCGCAATCTCGATCACAGGTTGGCCGGGTTGCGACCGGTCATTACCGGTTACGACCAGCGCGTTCTCTACCGCGTTGCTGCTGCCGACACCCCGGACTGAATCGCGGCCAAGGGCCAACAACGAAGGAGCAAGCATGCAAACGCCGCCAGCAGGCGGCGTTTGCATGCGAGCGACGATCAGCTGGCGTTGCGCAGTGCGGCAATCCGTTTGTCGAGTGGCGGGTGCGATGCAAAGAACCTGCCGATGCCGCCGGCAATGCCGAAGGCGCGCATGGAATCTGGCATATGCACTTGGGCGCCGGCCTCATGCTCGCTCTTGAGGCGTTCCAGGGCACGGATCATGGCGCCATTGGAGGCAAGGCGGCCGCCGGCGGCATCGGCGCGGAATTCGCGCCAGCGTGAGAAGGCCATGACGATCGTCGATGCCAGAATGCCCAGCACGATGTCGGCCACGATTGTGGTGATGTAGAACGCCGGGCCATGGCCCTGTTCCGTCTTGAAGACGACCCGATCGACCGTATGGCCGATAATTCGGGAGAAGAACATCACAAAGGTATTGACGACCCCCTGGATCAGCGCAAGCGTCACCATGTCGCCGTTGGCGACGTGGCCGATTTCGTGCGCCAGCACGGCACGCGCTTCGTCTTCCCGGAAACGCGACAGCAAACCGGTGCTGACGGCAACCAGCGCGCTGTTGCGGTTCCAGCCGGTGGCAAAGGCATTGGATTCCGGCGCGTCGAAAATGCCGACCTCCGGCATGCCGATGCCGGACTGATCGGCCAGTTCGCGCACGGTGCGCACCAGCCATTGCTCGGTCTGGTTGCTGGGCTGCTCAATGACGCGCACGCCCATGGCGCGCTTGGCCATCCATTTGGAGATGAGCAGTGAGATCAGCGAACCGGCGAAGCCAAAGATACCGCAGTAGACCAGCAGTGCGTTCAGATCAAGATCAATGCCCTTAGCATCCATAATGCCATTGAAGCCGAGCAGGCTGAGCGACACGCTGGCCACGACGAGTACGGCGATGTTGGTCAGCAGAAACAGGAAAATCCGCAACATGGTTTTGACGACTCCGCGTTGAGCTGGGGAACACGGGCGCTACAATGCGGCCCCCGCGTGATGTTTTCAAGGTGGCACGTTTTGTAGTGCCGGTAATTTTTTCTGCGCCAATGCAGTACGTCCATATCAGCCGTGACGACAATACCCCCGAATCTGTATGACATTCTCGCGCTCTGCACCGCGCGCGCCGGTGACGCGGTCGATGCAGTTGACGACAGTGCCCGCCGCTTGTTCCACGGCCGCGGTCGGTTGTGGCCGGGGTTTGAGCAGGTGTGTATCGACGGGTTCCTGCCGTTGGTGCTGGTAACGCTGTTCCGTCCGCTGGCCGACGAGGTTGAGAGGGCCCTGCTGGCCGGGCTGGTCGAACGCCTGGCGCCGCTGGGCATGAGCTGTCTGGCCGTGCAGCGGCGTGATGGTCCGCAAACCCGCTTCGAGGTGGCATATGGCGAGCTGCCGGTGGACCCGGTCGCCCGCGAGCACGGGCTCGCTTTCCGGATCGACCCGTCCCGTGGCCAGAACCTTGGCTTTTTCCTCGATATGCGCCATGCCCGCGACTGGCTGCGCGAACGGGCTGCTGGCAAGTCCGTACTGAACCTGTTTGCGTTCACCGGCGCATTTTCGGTGGTGGCGCGGGCAGCCGGGGCGTCCCGGGTGGTGAATATCGACCTCAGTCGGCCGTCGCTGGCAATCGGGCGGGACAATCACCGGCGCAACGGCTTGTCGGTGGACGATGTCCATTTCCTCGACCATGACATCTTCCGTTCCTGGAGCAAGCTGCACCGGCTCGGGCGTTACGACATCGTGGTCATGGATCCGCCGACGTTGCAAAAGGGCAGCTTTGTGGTGGAAAAGGATTACGGCAAGGTGGTGCGGCGGTTCAGCAAATTATTGCAGGCCGAAGCAGACGTACTTGCGTGTCTCAATGCACCGCATCTGGGCGAGGACTTCCTCGATGAGCAGTTTGCGCGCGAACTACCGGGTGCCGCGCGGGTGGCCCGCCTGTTGAATCCGCCGGAGTTTGCCGATACCGACGCACAGGCTGCCCTCAAGGTCGTCCATTACCGCTATGTGCGGCCGGCCGGGTTGCCGTCGCTGGCGGTGGATAGCGCAACAGATGACGACGATTGAGGGGGCCGCCGTGTTCGCAGGATCGCCAGCTGGCTGATGCCGGCGCTTGCCTACTTACTTAACGTTCGTTTAGTGTGGCCGGATCGATATCTGGATATCCCCCGGAGCCACTGCCATGTCCCGCATCCCCCCCAACCCGCTTGCGGTCATCGCCGCGCCCGGCCGGGCCCCGCCGGAAGAAACCCGCACCCGCATCCTGGCCTGCTCGGTGGCGCTGTTCGCCCGCGCCGGCTTTGAGGGGGTGTCGATGCGCGATGTGGCTACTGCAGTGGGCGTAACGCCGGCCGCGCTCTATTACCACTTCCCCGACAAAGAACAGCTGTACCTCGCGGCGGTGGGCTACATCTTCAACGACCGCCTGCGGATGGTGCTGGACGGCCTTGCCGTGGACGGCGATGCCTGGGCGCAGCTGGAGGGTTTCATTGGCCGCTTCGTCCGCCTGGTGGCCACCGAGCGCGACTTCCAGCGGTTGATGCAGTGGGTGCTGCTCGATACCGATGCTGCGCGCTCGCAGCAACTCGCTGACAACGTCTTCGAACCTTTTTTTGTCGCCATCGCGGCGCTGACCGGCAATGTCGGCAAGGGCTACGACACGCACCTGCTGACGATTTCCGTGTTCGGCATGATCCTGTTTCCATTCGAAAGTGCAGCGGTTGCGCGCTTCATGCCCGGCTTCCGTTCACCGCACCAGGATGTGGACGTGTTGGCGAAACATATCGTTGCCCTGCTGCGCAACGGCTTGCCGGGAGACGCACGATGAACCGGAAAACGTTGGTGATGGCCCTGCTGGCGACGCTGCTCGCCGGTTGTGGTGACAATCCGGATACCAAAGGCGGCAAGCCGTCGCCGAAAACCTGGCAGTTGCCGCTGATCGCCGTAGCCATTGGCGCGCCGGTGGAATACAGCGGGATCGGTTCGGTCGTTTCTGATCAGCGCATCGACATCGCCTCGCGCCTGTCGGGCTACATCCGCGAATTGCGGGTGCAGGAAGGCGACCGGGTGCGGGCCGGACAGGTGCTGGCGCGGATCGACGCTGCTGATGTCGAAGGCGGCATACGCCAGGCGCAGGCTGCACTGAGCACTGCCGAGGCAGCGCTGAAAGACGCCAGAATCGATGTTGATCGTTTTCGCAGCCTGTTCGAAAAAGGCAATGTTTCCGACAGCGAAATGCGCAAGGTGCAACTGCGCCACGATGCGGCGCAGGAAATGCTGAATCAGGCGCGTGCCGGCCTCGAAACCGCGCAGGCGCAGCGCGATTATGCGGAAATCAGGAGCCCCATCGACGGCGTCATCGTGGCGCGTGCGCAACGGGCAGGTGATCTCGCGGTGCCGGGCGTGCCCATCCTCACTCTGGAGTCCGGCCGCGGCCTGGTGTTCGAAACCTTTGTCGCCGGGCAACAGGTGGCGCACATCGTGGTCGGTAAGCCGGTGACGGTGCGCATCGACGGCATCGACGCCCCGCTGCAGGGCAAGGTCAGCCGGGTGGTGCGATCGGGCGATCCGGTGACGCGCAGTTATCCGGTCAAGATCGCGTTGCCGGAGACACGCGGTTTAATGCCCGGCATGTTTGGTCGCGCCGACTTCGTGCTCGGCGAGGCGGCGGTTCTGGTGCTGCCGACGCGGGTGCTGGTTGAGCGCGGCGGCTTGCGCGGCGTGTTCATCGTCGATGCTGCCGGTCGGGCGCGGTTCCGCTGGTTGCGTCTGGGTCGCGAGTGGCCGGATCGCGTTGAGGTGACGGCCGGGCTGCAGGCCGGCGGGCGGGTGGTCGATGCTGTTGAGCCGGCGCTGCGCGATGGCGATGCCGTCACGCCGTTGCCGGCTGACAACCCGCCGGGAAAACCAGGCGGCAGCAGATCATGAAGAACCGCTCGTTCTCCATTGCCGCAGCACTGGCCGAGGCGTTTGTCACCTCGCGGTTGACGGTTGCCTTCATTCTGGTCTGCGCGCTGCTGGGCACCTACGCGCTGGTGATGACGCCACGCGAAGACAATCCGCGTATCTCCGTGCCGGCGGCAGAAGTGATGGTGACGTTGCCGGGCGCGTCGCCGGCGGAAGTCGAGGATCTGCTGCTGCGGCCGCTGGAGGGCGCGGTCAAGCTGATTCCCGGCGTCGAGCATGTTTACACGATGGCAATGAACTCGGTCGGTGTGCTGTCGGTACAGTTCGAGGTGGGTCAGCCGCAGGAACCGGCGCTGGTGCGCTTGCATGACCGTATTGGCAGCAGCCTGAGCCTGTTGCCGCCGGACGCCAGCGCGCCGGTGATCCGCAGTGTGAACGTCGATGATGTGCCGATCATTACCCTCACGCTCGCTTCCGCTGTTTACGACGATTACGCGTTGAAGCAACTTGCCGACCGCCTGGCCGACGGGCTGCGTAGTCTCAAGGACGTATCGGCCATCTACGTGAAGGGCGGCCGTGATCGTGAATTGCGGGTCGAACTTGATCCGGATCGCATGCAGGCCTTCGGGGTGACGCTTGATCAGGTGCGGGCGATGCTCGGCGCCGCCAACGTCGCTGCGCCGATGGGCAGCACCGTGCAGCGGGGCGAGAACGCCGACGTATTTCTCGATGGTTTCGTGAAGTCGGCCGCCGAGGTTCGCCGCTTGGTGGTGGGCAACTACGGTGGCCGGCCGATTCACCTGGGCGACGTGGCGCAGGTGATTGATGGCGCGCCCGGGGAGCGCACGCAACTCACCCGTCTTGCTTTCGGCCCGGCGGATGCCCGATTTGGCCAGTCGGTGGATGCCGAATTACCGGCAGTGACGGTGGCGGTGGCGAAGAAAACCGGCACCAACGCAGTGTTTGTTGCCGAAGATGTGCTGGCTCGCGTCGAGAAAATGCGGGCGACATTTCTGCCGTCGGAAGTCGATCTCGTTGTCACCCGCAACGATGGCCAGGTGGCCAACGCCACAGTCAACGGCCTGATCGAGCATCTGCTGATTGCCGTCGTCGCCGTTTTTCTGGTGATGTGGTTGTTTCTCGGTCTGCGGGAAGCGCTGATCGTCGGCATGGCGGTGCCGCTGGTGTTCGCGCTGACACTGGGCATCGGTTATTTTTTCGATCAAAGCATCAACCGGGTGTCCCTGTTCGCCCTGATTCTCTCGCTGGGTTTGCTGGTCGATGGCGCGATTGTGGTGATCGAGAATATTCACCGCCATCTTTCTTTACCGAAGACGTCGCCACTGGGCATGGATGACAAGCGCAGCGCGATGGTGTTGGCGACGCGGGAAATCGGCAACCCGACCAATCTTGCTACGCTCGCCGTCATGCTGGTGTTTGGCTCGCTGGTGGTGGTCACCGGTGTCTCTGGAGAATATTTTTCGCCGGTGGCTTTCAGCGTGCCGGTGGCAATGGCGTCGTCGCTGTTCGTTGCCTATACCGTAGTGCCCTGGGCAGCGCTGCGCTGGATGCCGGTTGGCGCGGCGCATGCACACCCCGAAGGTCCGGCGGCGAGCCGGCTGCACCGTGCCTATGGCCGGTTCATGGCGCCCTTGATCGATAACCCGACGCGCCGCCGGCGGGCATTTCTCTTCGTTTTCCTGCTGCTGGTACTGTCGTTGTTGCAGCCGGCATGGCAATTCGTGCGGCCGGCCGGTGTGAACGGACCGCAGGCTTGGTTCGGCGTCGAGATGTCGATGATGCCCAAGGACAACCGCAACACCTTTAACATCACCATTGATTTACCCGAAAGCGCGCCGCTCGAACAGACCGATCAACTCGCGCGCGAGATCGGTGCGTTGCTGCGCGAGCAACCGCAGGTGCGCAATTACCAGGTGTGGCTTGGCCAGTCCGGCATCACCGATTTCAACAGCATGCTGCGTGGCACCGTCAGCAAGACCGGGCCGCAAGTGGCGGAAATTCGCGTCAACCTGCGCAATAAGACCGAGCGCGATATCTCCTCGATGGAAATCGTGAGCAAACTGCGGCCGCAGGTACTGGCGGCGGCAGCGAGGTTTCCGGGCAGTACGGTGCAGTTGGTGGAAGACCCGCCCGGCCCGCCGGTTCGTGCCACGCTGCTGGCTGAGATCCACGGTCAGGATCCGGAAAAGCTGCGGGCGATTTCCGCGCGTGTGAAGCAGATTTTCCAGGACACCTGGGATGTTGCCGAAGTTGCCGATTCCGAACCGACAGACATTTACCAACATCGACTGGTGGTTGATCGCGAGAAAGCCGCATTGTCCGGTGTGACTACCGCCGAGGTAGCCGCGGCACTGCGCCGGCTTCTTGAAGGCGAATACCTCGGCCGGGCGCACATGGACGGTGAAAAAAACACGGTACCGATCCGGCTGCTGATTCCACGCCGGCACGAGGTGGATGTGGCTTTGTTGACGCGTGCTTTTGTCAGCAACCCGCAGGGCCGTCGGGTACCGTTGTCGGAGCTGGTGCGAGTCGAGCCGGCGCGGGTTGCGCGGCCGATCCAGCGCAAGGACGGCGAACGCGTCACCTTCGTGGCTGGCGAGACCGATCACATCGCGCCGGTGTATGCCGTGCTCGACATGAACCAGCGTCTGGATGGTTTGCCGCTCGATTTCGCCGGCGAGATCGGCGGCAAACTGACCACGCGCGGGCTGGGCTTCAATCCGCCGCCACCGGATACCGCCAGCGGCTACGAACTTTTTTGGGATGGTTCGCAACGGCAGATGCTCGACACCTACGGAGAAATGGCCGGCGCCATGGTTATCTCCATCGTGCTGATTTTTCTGATTCTGGTGGCTTATTACCAGTCGTTCAGCCTGCCGGCGGTGGCCATGATGGCCATCCCGCTCGGCCTGGTCGGAGTATTCCCCGGCCATTGGTTGCTGGGCCAGCAGTTCTCGGCAACCTCGATGGTGGGATTGATCGCGCTGGCCGGTGTTGTGGTGCGCAACTCACTGCTGATCATCGACTTCGTGCGTGAGTACATGGCGCAGGGCATGCCGTTGCGCGAAGCGGTGCTTGAGGCCGGCGCCGTGCGCCTGCGGCCGATCGTACTGACGGCGCTCGCCATTGTGTTTGGCAGCGCAGCGATGCTCGCCGATCCGCTGTTCAGCGGGTTGGCGATTTCGCTGATTTTCGGCACCATCGCTGCGACCATCCTGACGCTGATGGTGATTCCGGTATTGCTCTACCTGCTGTTGCGTTGGGAGGCGGCGCGCGCTCAGGCAGGCTCAAGCTGATCCGGTGGGTGGCCGCTGCCGCCGGGCAGCGGCAGGCGCAGAGGTTGCTGCGACATGAAATAGCGGACGATTTTCGTGATGTTGTTCGATGAGCCACTGCGCAGGGCCTGGCGGAACTGGTTGACCAGCGACAGCTTCTCGAAAGAAACGGATTCCGGCAGGCTCGGGTCGATCGGATCGTCAAAACGCACATCCGAGGGCGTTGAGAGGATGACGAAGGTCTTGTTGGTGATCACCGCCTGGTCAATACCCTCGCGGTACACGAGCGCTTCGTAGCGGATGTAGCCTTCCTCGGCGAGCCACAGTATTGCTCCGAGGCAGGCATGGAATCGGGTGCTGTGCAGCCCGACTTCGTCGGTCTCGTCGGGCCCGGAAATATCTTCGACATACAGCGTGTGGCGCCGCGGAAAGGCGTTGTACAACGTCACCAGTACGAGGGCGACATCGCGGCAGAAGTCGTCGATGTGAATGTCGGCCACGGTGTTTGCCGTCCGGTTGGTGATCAGGCGCGTCGGCGCGCGAGGAAATTCGCGAAGCGGCCGATAGCCTCGCGCAGATCGTCCTCGTTCGGCAGGAACACGATGCGTACATGATCAGGGTGTGGCCAGTTGAAGCCGGTACCCTGCACGAGCAACACTTTTTCTTCCTGCAGCAGTTCAAGTACGAACTGCTGGTCGTTGTGAATTTCGTAGATTTTCGGATCCAGTCGCGCAAACGCATACAGTGCGGCCTGCGGTTTGACCACGCTGACGCCGGGAATATCGTTGAGCAACTGCACGCACAAATCGCGTTGCCGGCAAAGACGGCCGCCGGGTTTGGTCAGGTCATTGATGGACTGATAGCCGCCCAGCGCGGTCTGGATCGCCCATTGTGCCGGCACGTTGGCGCACAGGCGCATGGAGGCCAGCATGTCGAGGCCGAGGATGTAGTCTTTGGCGCGTGCTTTGTTGCCGCTGACCAGCAGCCAGCCGCTGCGCAGACCAGCGGCACGATAGGTTTTCGACAGCCCGTTGAACGTTATCACCAGCACGTCGTCGGCGAGCGCCGACATTGGTGTATGCACTGCGCCGTCGTAGAGAATTTTGTCGTAGATTTCGTCGGCAAAAATAATCAGGTCGTGTTCGCGCGCCAGCTGGACGATTTCCAGCAGCAGATCTTTCGTGTAGTTGGCGCCGGTCGGGTTGTTCGGGTTGATGATCACGATGCCGCGTGTGCGGTCGTTGATTTTGCGTTTGATGTCGTCGATCGACGGCATCCAGCCCTGCTGCTCGTCGCACAGGTAGTGCACCGGCTTGCCGCCGGTCAGGCTGGTTGCCGCAGTCCACAGGGGGTAATCCGGCGCCGGGATCAACATTTCGTCGCCATTGTTGAGCAGAGCCTGCATCGCCATGACGATCAGTTCCGAGACACCGTTGCCCAGATAGATGTCGTCGATACCAACGCCGGCGACGTTCTTTTCCTGGTAGTACTGCATCACGGCCTTGCGTGCGGAAAACAGGCCTTTCGAGTCGGAATAGCCGGTTGCGTTCGGTAGATTGACGATGATGTCGTGCAGGATTTCGTCCGGCGCGCCGAAACCGAAAGGTGCCGGGTTGCCGATGTTGAGCTTGATGATGCGCGTGCCTTCCTCCTCCATGCGCTTTGCCACCTCAAGCACCGGGCCGCGGATGTCGTAGCACACGTTGTGCAGTTTGGTGGATTTCAGGATCGGTTGTGGCGGTCGCGTCGTCATGGCAGTGGCTCGGAAAATCCGCGTAATGCACGCAGGGGGCGCGAAATTTTACCGGCGGTTCCCGGTCGTGTATATGAGAGACTGAAAATCGCAGGGCCATGGGCAAGAGGAGTGCTGATGATGGACGACAAGGTCGGCAAGACGATGCAGCAGAGCGAGGCTGAGTGGCGCAGCAAACTGACCGCCGAGCAATTCCGGGTATGCCGGCAATGCGGCACCGAGCCGCCGTTCACGGGGCAATATTGGGCAACCAAGGCTGCCGGCTTGTATCGCTGCGTCTGCTGTCAGGCGCCGCTGTTTCGTTCTGAGGCGAAATTCGATTCCGGTAGTGGCTGGCCCAGTTACTGGCAGCCGGTTGCCGCTGATGCGGTCCGTGAACTGCCGGATCGCAGTCACGGCATGGTGCGGGTGGAAATACGCTGCGCGCGCTGCGCGGCGCACCTGGGCCATGTCTTCGATGACGGGCCGGCGCCGACGGGGCTGCGTTATTGCGTTAACTCTGCATCGCTTGATCTGCTCCCGGATGCACCCTAACGGGGGGCCTTGTGTTCTGAGCGCCCGCAAGTTGTGCACAGTTAGTGATTGCTTCCCGTGGAACAACAGTTCCACGGGAAGGGTGCTGGTGGGGGTTTAAGCTGCTTGTAACTACATGAATAATAAAGAAAAAAAACGCAGTGTGACGCGCATCACAGCCTAACTTTCCCTGTGTGGGCAGGGGGTTGGGTTTCGCGCTGCTTTTCACACACAGAATTACCCACAGCGGCGGCAACGACCAGGTTTTTCCCGTAGCCCTGTGGATAACAATCGCCTTGGGTACGGCTGACAAGGCCCGCCGGCCAGCAGGACGGCGGCATCCAAAACAGAGGTTGACGCTTCCGGGGGTGCCTCCTAGAATGCGCGCCTCGTTCGATCGGTCCCCTTCGTCTAGTGGCCCAGGACACTGCCCTTTCACGGCAGTAACAGGGGTTCGACTCCCCTAGGGGACGCCATTTTTTCCGGTATCTGCTTGCGATCTTTGCCTGCGTGCAACGTGCAGGTTTCCGGGCGGGAATAGCTCAGTTGGTAGAGCACGACCTTGCCAAGGTCGGGGTCGAGGGTTCGAGTCCCTTTTCCCGCTCCATTCTCCCTCTATACTTCCGCGCCTTGGCGCGCATTGGCCGGGAAGACAGGCAGGAGATTCGCTTGCGTTCCGTAAACCCCCAGCAACGTGTTCTTTCCGGCATGCGCCCCACCGGGCGCCTGCATCTTGGTCATTACCACGGCGTGCTGAAAAACTGGCTGGCGCTGCAGCACACATACGAGTGCTTCTTCTTCGCGGCCGATTGGCACGCGCTCACCACCCATTACGACGAGCCCGGTCAGCTTGGGCAACACACCCATGACATGGTGATCGACTGGCTTGCGGCCGGCGTCGATCCGGCGGCGGCGAAGCTCTTCATCCAGTCGCAGGTGCCTGAACATGCGGAGCTGCACCTGCTGTTGTCGATGATCACCCCGCTGGGCTGGCTGGAGCGCGTCCCGACCTACAAGGACCAGCAGGAAAAGCTCAAGGAAAAGGATCTCGCCACCTACGGCTTCCTCGGCTATCCGCTGTTGCAGAGCGCCGATATTCTTGTTTATCGCGCCGGTCTGGTGCCGGTTGGCGCCGACCAGGTCGCGCATGTTGAGATCACCCGCGAGATCGCGCGCCGTTTCAATCATCTGTATGGCCGGGAGGCCGGTTTCGGGCAACGGGTTGATGCGGCCATCGGCAAGCTCGGCAAGAAGTCGGCGCAGCTTTATGTCGACAACCGCAGGGCGTGGCAGGAAAAGGGCGATCAGCTGGCGCACGATTCCGCGCGCGCGCTGGTGCAGACGGGCAGCCTCTCGGCTGCTGACAAGGAACACCTGTTCGGTGATCTGGACGGCTCCGGCAAGATCATCCTGCCGGAGCCACAGGCTTTGCTGACGCCAGCCTCGAAAATGGCCGGGCTTGACGGGCAAAAGATGTCGAAGTCCTACGGCAACACCATTACCCTGCGCGAAGAGCCGGAGGTGGTGCAGGCCAGGATACGAAAGATGCCGACTGATCCGGCGCGCGTGCGCCGCACTGATCCGGGCGATCCCGACAAGTGCCCGGTGTGGGCGTGGCATGAGGCGTATTCGGGCACGGAGGTGAAATCCTGGGTACAGCAGGGTTGCCGCAGTGCCGGCATCGGTTGTATCGAGTGCAAACAACCGGTCGTCGATGCGATCAATGCAGAACTGGCGCCGATCCGCGAACGCGCGCAGCATTTTGCCGGGCATCCTGAGCTGGTGCGGTCGATTCTTGATCAGGGGCGGGATGCGGCCCGCATGGCGGCCCAGGCCACTCTGGTCGAAGTACGCCAGGCCATGGGGCTTGCTTACCGCTAGCGCCCTCAAGGATTACGGAAATGGAATTGTCGTGATGACAAACATTGAACAGGCCGAGCCTGCGATCGAAAAGTCTGGCGTCGAGGCCACAGTGTTGCCGGGCCACCTTGGCCTGCTGGCATTGCGGGCGCAGTCACCGCATCAGTCGGAGATGCCCTTTGCGCTCGTGCAGGGTCAGGTCATCACCAAACTGCCTGACGATCTCTACATTCCGCCGGATGCGCTCGAGGTTTTTCTTGAGGCGTTTGAAGGCCCGCTTGATCTGTTGCTGTACCTGATCCGTAAACAGAACGTCGATATCCTCGATATTCCGGTCGCCGAAATCACTCGCCAGTACATGGTGTATGTCGAGTTGATGAAGGCAGTGCGCTTCGAATTGGCGGCCGAGTACCTTGTCATGGCGGCCATGCTCGGCGAGATCAAGTCGCGCCTGTTGTTGCCGCGCCCCAAAAGCGAACAGGGAGAGGAACTCGATCCGCGTGCTGAGCTGGTACGTCGCCTGCAGGAATACGAGCGGTTCAAAAAGGCGGCGGATGATATCGAGGCATTGCCGCGCCTGGAGCGCAACATCTTCGTTGCTCGCGCCTATCGACCGGACTTCGTGCGCGCGAAACCACTGCCGGATGTCGAGCTCAGGGAGATGCTGCTGATGCTAAAGGATGTCTTCCAGCGCGCGGAAATGTTCGAGCATCACCATATATCGCGGGAGAAACTCTCGACCCGAGAGCGAATGGCGCGGGTGCTGGAGATGCTTCAGGATTGCGAGTTCGCCCCTTTTGTTTCCCTGTTCAATGCGGCGGAAGGCCGCCTGGGTGTGGTGGTCACGTTCATTGCGATTCTCGAACTGGTGAAAAACCAGTTAATCGAGCTGATCCAGACCGATCCATTTAGCCCAATCCATGTGCGCGCGCGCGTCACGACACTTGATGAGAGTATCCAGGTGGATGATTACGAAAGCCGGGTCAATCCGGAGGAAAGCAATGAATAACGCGCAGGCCAGCGAGACCGGGCAAGGCGGCATGCCGGAAGAGCGCATCGATCCGCGTGACGCGATGCCGGAGCAGGTTGTCGTGCTGCAGCCGGTGCCGGGGCGGGCCCAGGTGAAATGCATTCTGGAGGGCGCCTTGCTGGCCTCGGGAGAAACGCTGAACGTCGAGCGCCTGGGCGGCCTGTTCGAGGAACATGAGCGTCCCCAGCAATCGGTGATTCGCGAATTACTCGGCGAAATCGCTAGTGAATACGCCGGGCGCGGCATCGAATTGAAAGAGGTTGCTTCCGGGTTTCGTATCCAGGTGCGCCAGGAGATTGGCCCTTGGGTCAGCCGGCTCTGGACAGAAAAGCCGCCGCGCTATTCCCGCGCCCTCCTTGAGACATTGGCGTTGATCGCCTATCGCCAGCCGATCACGCGCGGTGAGATTGAGGAAATACGTGGCGTCACGGTGAGTTCGGAGATGATCAAGTCGCTGCTGGAGCGCGACTGGGTACGGGTTGTCGGGCACCGTGACGTGCCGGGTCGTCCGGCACTGTATGCGACTACGCACGATTTTCTCGACTACTTCGATCTGAAAAGTCTCGATGAGCTGCCGACGCTTTCGGAAATCCGTGATCTCGACAAGGCCAATGCGGAATTGGAACTGGAAATCGGGCCGGCTGCGGCGATACTGGCTGCCGAGCAATCTGCCGCGCGCGACGCGAACCTTGAGCATTCAACAGCAGAGCCGCAGGGGCCGTTGACACAGCAGTACGTCATCGGCAGTGATGCCGAGGAGGACGATCTCGACATCAAGTTGGACATGCACGATATTGACGAAGTGCTCAAGCGCGTCGAAGACAGTTTTCGGCGCAAGGAAGACCCGGCGTCTGCACAGGGTGATATGCCCGCCGCAGACGACCAGTCGCAATACCGTCCATGAGCGAAAAACTGCAGAAAGTGCTGGCCAGGGCCGGGCTTGCGTCGCGACGTGTAGCTGAAGAGTGGATTGTCGCCGGGCGCGTTACTGTCAATGGCAATATTGCCAGCTTGGGTGATCGCATGGGAGCCGGCGACGACATTCGTGTCGACGGCAAACGGATTGCCGTTGTGGCCGAGGAAGAGATGGAACGTCGCGTCATTGCATACCACAAGGTCGAAGGCGAAGTTGTCTCGCGCAACGATCCGGAAGGGCGTCCGAGTGTGTTCGACCAGCTGCCGCCGCTCAAGGGCCAGCGCTGGGTCAGTGTTGGGCGCCTCGATATCAACACGTCGGGGCTACTGCTGTTGACCAACGATGGCGAGCTGGCCAACCGTCTGATGCACCCGTCGACTGAAGTCGAGCGCGAATATGCCGTGCGGGTTATCGGCGAGCTCACGCCGGAAAAGAAAAAGGCGTTGCTGGGCGGTGTGCTGCTTGAGGATGGTGCCAGCAGGTTCCTGGCCATCACGGACGCCGGCGGGCAGGGCGCGAACCACTGGTATCGCTGCAGCCTGATCGGCGGCAAATTCCGCGAAGTTCGTCGGCTGTGGGAATCCCAGGGTTTGACTGTCAGCCGGCTGATGCGAATTCGCTTTGGCACCTATTCAATGCCGTCGACCCTGCGGCAGGGTTCGTGGCTGGAAGTGAGCGACGAAGAAATTGCTGCGCTTGAGCAGATGTGCAAGTTGCCCGCAAAGAAACACACGGGCCTTTACGGTCGGGCCAGGCGACTTTCCGCGCAGCAGGAGCGTGGCGGTGCTGATGCCGACGGCGACAGTGGCGGCAATGCGGAGCGCGCACCGCGCGGCAAGGGCGGCTACCTGCGCGGCCGGCGCTGATGCGTGCCGCGGTGGGCGGGCCGGTTTTTCGGGATTGATCAGCTTTTCGGCTGTGCGTCGAGCGACTGGCCGTTGACACCGCGACTGTCGCAGCTGACCAGCCAGGTGAAGAGCGGCATGATTTCTTCCGGTGTTTTCAGGGTCATGGGGTTTTCCGCCGGATAGGCTCTTGCCCGCATCAGCGTCCGGGTCGCGCCGGGGTTCACCGCATTGAAGCGCAGCGTGCCCAGGTGTTCCATCTCGTCGGCAAAAATCTGCGTGATCGACTCGATCCCTGCCTTGCTCACGGCATAGGCGCCCCAGAAGGCGCGGCCCTTGCGAGCGACACTTGATGTGGTGAATACCACGGAGGCTGCCGGCGAAGCCTTCAGCAGCGGCAGCATCGCCTGCGTGAGCAGCATCGGCGCATGCAGGTTTACCTGGATGACTTGTGACCAGGTGTCGCTGGAGTAAAGTTCGAGCGGGGTCATGTCGCCGAGGATCGCCGCGCAATGGACGATGCCGTCGAGATGGCGAAATTCGGTGTCGAGCATGTCGGCCAATTGCGCATATTCGCGCGCTGTCGCCACGGCGAGGTTCAGCGGCACCATCGCCGGTTCCTGGCCGCCGTTGCGTTTGATCTCATCATAGACTGCGGCCAGTTTTTCCGGCGTTCTGCCCAGCAGTATCACCGTTGCGCCGAGGCTCGCGAAGGTGAGCGCGCAGGCGCGGCCGATGCCGTCGCCGGCGCCGGTGACGAGAATGATCTTGTCGTTGAGGCAGTCGGGCGCTGCTTGCCAGCCGGCGGGCAGGTATGTGGTCATCGTGGTCTTCCGGCGTTCTCTTGGTGTAAGTCAGGGTGTTGCATGCGCGAACAGTAATTCGCCGAAGGCGCGCACGCTGTCGACGATGAAATCCGGTTGCCAGTCGCGCAGGTGTTCGTTGGCACCGATGTAACCCCAGCCGGCGGCGATTGTCGCCATGCCGGCATTGCGGCCGGCGGCGATGTCCCGTTCGTGGTCGCCGACATAAACGCACGCGCCGGGCGCCACACCCATTTGTGCGCAGGCCTTGAACATCGGTTCCGGATGCGGTTTGGTGTGCGTCACCTGGTCGGGGCAAACAACGCTGGCGCAACGTATGCGCAGCCCCAGCGCATCGAGCAGCGGCAGCGTGTAGATACTCGGCTTGTTGGTGACGATGCCCCACGGCACACTTTGCTGCTCCAGTCGCAACAGGATGGCATCGAGGCCGGGAAACAGGCGCGTATGCACCGCGAGGTGGCGCGAATAGCGATCGCGCAGTTCGGTGTTCAGCGCCTCGAATTGCGCATCGCCCGGGGCGCCGCCGAACGCCAGGGCAACCAGCGCGCGCGCGCCGTTCGAGACCACGGCGCGGATGTCCGCATGTGCTAGCGCGGGGCGGCCGCGATCAGTCAGCATCGCGTTCAGAACCACGATGAAGTCGGGGGCGGTATCAAGCAGCGTGCCGTCAAGATCGAACAGTACGCCTTGCCACTTCATTACGATGTTGCTCATGCGCCGCGCGTTTTCATGTGCTGCGCACCGTGTGCATCAGGTAATTGACCGACACGTCCCGACCGAGCCAGTAGCTGCCGGTAAGCGGGTTGTAATGCATGCCGGTCATGTCGCGCACATCGAGCCCGGCGTCGCGGCACCAGCCGGCAAGTTCGGAAGGCCGGATGAATTTGGCGTACTCGTGCGTGCCCCGGGGCAACAGGCGCAGCACATGCTCGGCACCGACGATGGCGAACAGCCAGGCTTTCGGGTTGCGGTTGATCGTGGAGAAAAAAACGTTGCCGCCGGGTTTCACCAGTTTTGCGCAGGCCGCGACCACGGCGCCGGGATCGGGGACGTGTTCGAGCATTTCCATGCAGGTGACAACGTCATACTGCCCGGCGCGTTGCAGGGCCATCTCCTCGGCGGTGCCATACAGGTACTCGACGGCAACGCCGCTTTCAAGCAGGTGCAGTCGGGCCACCGCCAGCGGCGCTTCGCCCATGTCGACGCCGGTCACTACGGCGCCGCGTCGCGCCATGCTTTCCGAAAGGATGCCGCCACCGCAACCGATATCGATGCTGCGCTTGCCGGCCAGTTTCACCTTGCCATCAATCCAGTTCAGGCGCAGCGGATTGATGTCGTGCAGAGGTTTGAACTCGCTGTGCGGGTCCCACCAGCGGCTGGCGAGGGCCTCGAACTTGGCGACTTCCGTGCGGTCGACATTGCGTGTGTCGTGCTGGTCACTCATACGCGAATCCTGTCTGGTTGTATGCGTGCGGCCCACTGCGCAGCGCGTTGCGTCACATGACCGGCGTTGATGGTGGTAAGTTCGCGATCGACAAGCAGTGGCGTGCCGGCAACCCAGACGTGGGTGACCTGCTGGCGACCGGTTGCATAGACCAGTTGCGAGATCACATTGTAGAGCGGCTGCGTTTCGAGGGAGCCAAGATCGACGGCGATCAGGTCGGCGCTCTTGCCGATTTCGAGGCTGCCGGTGCTGGCATCAAGACCGAGCGCTTTCGCGCCATTGATGGTCGCGGCGCGCAGGGCAGCGGTCGCCGGGAACGCGGTAGCGTCGCCTGACACGGCTTTGGCGAGCAGGGCCGCCGTGCGTATTTCGCTGAACAGATCGAGATCGTTGTTGGAAGCGGCGCCATCGGTACCCAGGGCGACGTTGATACCGGCCTTTACCAGGCGGTCGATCGGGCAGAAGCCGCTGGCGAGTTTCAGGTTCGACTCCGGGCAATGAATCACATGGGCGCCGGTGTTCCTGAGAATTGCCAGATCCTCGTCGTTCACTTGGGTCATGTGTACGCACTGGAACGACGGGCCGGTGATGCCGAGCGCATGCAGGCGGGCGAGTGGCCGCACGCCGCCGCGCTGCGTGGCCTCGGCAACCTCGATGGCGGTTTCATGCACGTGCATCTGGATCGGCATGGGCACCAGCAGTTCGTTGGTGAGCATCAGGATGCGCCGCAACGTTTCATCGCCGACGGTATAGGGCGCGTGCGGACCGATGCCAATGCTGATCAGCGGATGGTTCTTGTAGTCGTCGTGCAGGGCGAGCGCCTTGTGGATGTATTCATCGGCGTTGGCGGCCCAGGAGGTCGCAAACTCAAGCACCGGCGCATGCAGCGCGGCCCGCACGCCAGCCTGTGTGGCAGCGCGGGCCGTCGCATTCGGGAAAAAGTACATGTCAGCAAAGCAGGTGATGCCGCCGCGAATCATCTCGGCGATGGCGAGCAGTGCGCCGTCGTGGACAAATTCGTCGCTGACCCATTTTGCTTCGGCCGGCCAGATATGCTCGTGCAGCCAGCTCATCAGCGGCAAATCATCGGCCAGGCCGCGCAGCAGATTCATCGCCAGATGGGTGTGCGCGTTGATGAGGCCTGGCATCAGCACGTGCCCGGGGAGGCTGAGCTGCGCCGCGCCCGGATAGCGGCGGATAGCGTCTGCAAGCGGCAGGATGGCGGCAATTTTCCGGCTGCGGATCACAACCGCGTGGTCGTGCAGGATGCGGTCGTGACGGTCGATGGTCACCACATGACCGGCGCTGACAATCAGCGTCGGTGTTTCGTTTGATGGCATGTGGCAGGGGCTCCCGGCGGCGGGCTTTTCGGGCGGCCGGCAGTATAGCGGAGGGCTTCGCCAACTGCTTGTGGCCGTGCTGGTTCCCGGCGCCTGTCGTGGCGTTTTTCCTGGCACCCAGCGGGTAGGGCAAAGGGGGTTCCTGTGCTAGACTTTCGGGCTTTTCCGGCAGGGTGGAAACGTAAGGGGAAGTGCCCCGGAAACGCCTGCCACCGGATGTCCCGCCCGGGCCATTCGCCGACCGACAAGAAAGCAGGACCATGGCAGACCTCGCTCGCGAAATTACTCCGGTCAACATCGAAGATGAGCTCAAGCAGTCGTACCTCGATTACGCGATGAGCGTGATCGTCGGCCGCGCGTTGCCGGATGTGCGCGACGGTTTGAAGCCCGTGCATCGGCGCGTGCTGTTCGCGATGCACGAGCTGGGCAACGAGTGGAACAAACCGTACAAGAAGTCGGCCCGGGTGGTCGGCGACGTTATCGGTAAATATCACCCCCACGGTGATTCGGCGGTGTACGACACCATCGTGCGTATGGCGCAGTCGTTTTCGTTGCGCTACATGCTGGTTGATGGTCAGGGCAACTTCGGCTCGGTCGACGGCGACTCCGCCGCAGCGATGCGTTACACCGAAGTACGGATGTCGCGGATCGCGCACGACCTGCTTGCCGACCTGGAAAAGGAAACGGTCGACTGGGTACCGAACTACGACGGATCCGAGCAGATTCCCGCGGTATTGCCGACCAGGATCCCGAACCTGCTGGTCAACGGCTCCGCCGGTATCGCCGTCGGTATGGCGACGAACATTCCGCCGCACAACCTCACGGAAGTGATCAACGGCTGCCTTGCCTTTATCGATGACGAATCGATCACCATTGATGGCCTGATGGAACACATCAAAGGCCCGGATTTTCCGACTGCCGCCATCATTAACGGCCGTGCCGGTATCGTCGAAGCCTACCGTACCGGTCGTGGCCGCGTGCACATACGCGCCCGCGCCACCATCGAACCGATGGAAAAGGGTGGTCGCGAGGCGATCATCATTACCGAGATTCCCTACCAGCTGAACAAGGCACGCCTGATCGAAAAAATCGCCGAGCTGGTGAAGGAGAAGAAGGTCGAAGGCATCTCCGAACTGCGCGACGAATCCGACAAGGACGGCATGCGCATCGTCATCGAGTTGCGCAAGGACGCCATGGGCGAGGTGGTGCTGAACAACCTCTACGCGCAGACGCAGTTGCAGAGCGTGTTCGGCATCAACATGGTCGCGCTGGTCGATGGTCAGCCGCGCATCCTTAACCTCAAGGATTTCATCGAGGCGTTCATTCGCCATCGTCGTGAAGTGGTCACGCGCCGGACGGTGTTCGAATTGCGCAAGGCGCGCGAGCGCGGCCATATCCTCGAAGGCCTTGCCGTGGCACTGGCCAACATCGACCCGATCATCGCCTTGATCAAGGCTTCGCCGACGGCGGTGGAGGCGCGTGAGTCGCTGCTGGCGCAGGGGTGGATGCCGGGCGTTGTCAACGAGATGCTGGTGCGTGCCGGTGACGAGAACGCCTGCCGCCCGGAAGGGCTGCCGCCACAACTTGGCCTGCGCAACGGCAAGTACTGGCTGAGCGCCGAACAGGCCCAGGCCATCCTTGATCTGCGTTTGCAGAAACTCACCGGGCTTGAGCATGAAAAACTGATCGCCGAATATGGCGATCTGCTGACCAAAATCCGCGAGCTGGCGCTGATTCTGGCCGACCCGGAACGCCTGATGCAGGTAATTCGTGAGGAATTGATCGCTGTTCGTGAGCAGTTTGGTGACGCGCGCCGCACTGAGATCATGGCCAGCCGCGAAGATTTCTCCACCGAGGATCTGATCGCCAACGAAGCCGTCGTACTCACCATTTCGCACACCGGCTATGCCAAGACGCAGCCGCTGTCCGATTACCGCGCGCAGAAGCGCGGCGGTCGTGGCAAGAGCGCAACGGCGGTCAAAGACGAGGATTACATCCAGCACATGCTGGTCGCGAACATGCACGACACAGTGCTGTGCTTCACCTCGAACGGCCGCGTCTATTGGCTCAAGGTGTATGAATTACCGCAGGGTGGCCGCGGTTCGCGCGGCAAGCCGCTGGTCAATCTGTTGTCGCTGGCTGACAACGAAAAAGTTACCGCGATCCTGCCGCTGCAGGGTTTTGATTCCGGTAAATATGTGTTCATGGCGACTGGCGACGGCACGGTCAAGAAAGTTGAGCTTGAAGCGTTCTCGCGTCCGCGCACGGCCGGCATCATCGCCATCGATCTTGCTGGCGACGACAAACTGGTCGGCGTTTCGCTCACCAGCGGCGACAACGACATCATGCTGTTCTCCAACGAAGGGCAGGCCATCCGCTTCCATGAGTCGGATGTGCGCGCCATGGGCCGCAACGCCACTGGCGTGCGTGGTATTCGTCTGCCGGATGGCATTCGCGTGGTGTCGCTGATCGTTGCCGACACTACCGCGCAGGTACTCACCGCCTGCGCCAACGGTTTTGGCAAGCGCACGCCGGTAGACGAGTTCCGCCTGCAGGGGCGTGGCGGTGGCGGCACCATTGCCATCCAGACCTCGGATCGCAATGGCGAATTGGTTGCGGCGGTGCAGGTGCACGATGCGGATCAACTGATGCTGATCTCCGATCAGGGCACGTTGGTACGTACGCGCGTTGACGAAGTGCGCGAGACTGGCCGCAACGCCCAGGGCGTCACCCTGATCAAGCTGGATGCTGGCGAGAAACTGGTCGGTATTGTTCGTATCGAGGACATCGACGACGACGATATCGCTGGCCTGGCTGATGTCGGGGGCGGCGCCGACGTCACTGACTCCAGCGATCCCGACACCCCCGATACGGCAGCGGAGTAACGATGTCCCGGGCCTGGAATTTCTGCGCGGGTCCCGCCGCGCTGCCGCAGGCAGTACTTGAGCAGGCGCAAGCCGAGCTCCTCGATTGGCATGGCAAGGGTCTGTCGGTGATGGAGATGAGCCATCGCGGCGCCGACTTCGTGTCGATTGCGCAGCAAGCCGAGCAGGATCTGCGCGACCTGCTTGCCATTCCGTCGAACTACAAGGTGCTGTTCCTGCAGGGCGGGGCCACCATGCAGTTTGCGATGATCCCGATGAACCTGCTGCGTGGAAAGAAGAAGGCCGATTACCTCAACACCGGAATGTGGTCGACCAAGGCGATCTACGAAGCGTGCAAGTATTGCGATGTCAATGTCGTGGCAACGGCCGAAGACGTCAATTTCACGACGGTGCCGGCGTTCGGGAGCTGGCAATTGTCGCCGGATGCAGCATATCTGCACCTCACGCCCAACGAGACCATTCACGGCGTGGAGTTCGATTTCGTACCGACCGTCGATGTACCGGTGGTGGGCGACCTGTCATCCACCCTTTTGTCGCGCCCGATCGACGTGTCGAAGTACGGCCTGATCTATGCCGGCGCGCAGAAAAATATCGGCCCGGCCGGCATCGTCGTGGTGATCGTGCGCGATGACCTCATCGGCGAAGTGTTGCCAGGTACGCCGACGATGCTCGATTACAAGGTGCAGGCCGACAACGGCTCGATGTACAACACGCCGCCGACCTATGCGTGGTACCTCGCGGGCCTGGTCTTCCAGTGGCTGAAACGGCAGGGCGGCGTTGCCGCGCTGGGCGAGATCAATCGTCGCAAGGCGTCGCACCTGTACCACTATATCGACGGCAGCGGTTTCTATACCAATCCGGTCGATCCGAAGTTTCGTTCCTGGATGAACGTGCCGTTCGCCCTGGAAAATGTCAGCCTTGAGAAAGCGTTCCTCAAAGAGGCTGCCATGGCCGGCCTGTTGAACCTCGCTGGCCATCGTTCGGTCGGCGGCATGCGCGCGAGCATCTACAACGCGGTTCCCGAAGAGGCGGTCGAGGCATTGATCGCTTTCATGAAGGATTTTGCAAAACGTCACGGCTGACAGGAACAGGGCATGAGCGCCGAGGGCGAACTGAAAAAACTGCGTGCGCAGATCGACAGCATCGACGACCGTGTGCGGGCGTTGATCGTTGAGCGGGCGCAGTGCGCGCATCGTGTGGCGGATGTCAAGCGTATCGCCGACGGCGAGGCCACGGTGTTCTACCGCCCGGAACGTGAAGCGCAGGTGCTGCGGCGAATGCTGGAAGCAGACAATGCGCCACTATCCGGTGAGGCAGTGGCGCGGGTGTTCCGGGAAATCATGTCTGCGTGCCTTGCGCTCGAACAGTTGCTCCAGGTTGCCTATCTGGGTCCGGAGGGTACTTTTACCCAGCAGGCCGCACTCAAGCATTTCGGTCATGGTGCGCAGACCGTGCCGCTGGCTGCCATCGACGACGTGTTCCGCGAGGTCGAAGCCGGCGCCGTGAACTACGGCGTCGTGCCGGTGGAAAACTCCACCGAGGGCATGATCACCCACACGCTGGATAGCTTTATGCGCTTTGGTTTACGCATTTGCGGCGAAGTTGAATTGCGCATTCATCATCACCTGCTGCTCGGCGAAAACAACAAGCGCGAGAACATCACGCGGGTCTATTCGCACCAGCAGTCGTTGGCTCAGTGCCGGCAGTGGCTGGATACGCACCTGCCGAATGTCGAGCGGATTGCAGTATCGTCCAATGCCGAGGCGGCTCGGCGCATTCGCGGCGAGTGGCACTCGGCAGCGATTGCCGGTGAAACAGCGGCTGAGCTGTACGGCTTGGTCAGGATTGCCGAGAGCATCGAGGACAACCCGAGCAATACCACGCGATTCCTCGTTATTGGCCGCGATTCCGTGGGCCGCAGCGGTGATGACAAGACGTCAATTCTCGTCTCCACGCGCGACAAGCCGGGTGCACTTTTCAAGTTGCTTGAACCGTTTTATCAAGCAGGAATTTCGCTCACTCGCATCGAAACCCGGCCATCGAAACTCTCGTCGACAGACGCCAACTGGAGTTATGTATTCTTTATCGATTTTGAGGGGCATCAGAGCGACACAAAAGTGCAGCAGGCGCTCAAGGCGCTGGCCGACGAGGCACTTGAGGTGCGCATCCTGGGTTCCTATCCGAAAGCGGTTCTTTGATCATGAGTTGCGATTTTCGTGCATTTGCCGTGCCGGGCGTGCAGGGGCTCTCGCCTTATGTGCCCGGCAAGCCGATCACCGAGCTGGAGCGGGAGCTCGGCATCAGTAATATCCTCAAGCTGGCGAGCAACGAGAACCCGCTCGGGCCGAGTGCGCGGGCGCTTGCGGCGGTCGAAAGCTCTGCACGTGAGCTCACGCTCTACCCGGATGGCAGCGGGTTTTCTCTGAAGGCAAAAATTGCCGACAAGTTCCACCTCGATCCGGCCCAACTGACTCTCGGCAATGGCTCGAACGACCTGCTGGACATGATTGCCCGTGTGTTTCTGGCGCCAGGGCGCCGTTCGGTTTTTTCCCAATACGCTTTTGCGATCTACCCGATTGCCACCCAGGCAGTTGGTGCCGAAGCGGTCGTCGTGCCAGCCAGTTTTTTTGGCCACGATCTAGACGCGATGGCGCGTGCTGCGCAGGGCGCCGCCGTGGTCTGGCTGGCTAACCCGAACAATCCAACCGGCACCTGGTTCGATCGCACTGCATTCGAGCGCTTCATGGCACAGGTGCCGGAATCGGTCATCGTCGTGCTCGATGAAGCCTACAGCGAATACGTCGACAATCCTGCTTATCCGAACGGGTTCGATTATCTGCCGAAATTTGCCAACCTGGTTGTCTGTCGCACCTTTTCCAAGGCATGGGGGCTGGCAGCATTGCGGGTCGGTTTCAGCGTCAGTTCGCCGGCCATTGCCGATCTGCTCAATCGCGTCCGCCAAGCGTTCAATGTGTCGTCACCGGCACTGGCGGCTGCCGAGGCAGTGCTTGACGACGACGAATACGTTGCCCGTTCAGTACGCGTGAATCGGGAAGGCCTGCGCCAGGTTGACGATGGCCTGCGTGCGCTTGGCCTTGCGGTAATTCCCTCGATCGGCAATTTCATTACCTATGATTGCGGTCGCCCGGCGCTGCCGCTGTTTCAGGCTTTGCTGCGCGAGGGCGTCATTGTGCGGCCGGTGGGCAACTATGGAATGCCCAACCATTTGCGCGTAAGCATCGGCACCGATGCCGGTAATGCCCGCTTTTTGGCGGCGCTGCGCAAGGTGTTGCCATGACGACGGAAAAATTCCGGCGGGTCGCGTTTCTCGGGTTTGGATTGATTGGCGGCTCGCTGGCTGCCGCCATGAAAAAGCGCGCCTTGGTGGACACCGTGGTGGCGAGCGCACGTTCGAGCAGAACACTTACCGCCGGCAAGGCTCTTGGGCTGCTGGATGAAGGGTTTGCGGATCCGTGCGATGCGGTGCGCGGCGCTGATCTCATCGTGCTGGCGATGCCCGTCGGTGCGACCGAAGCGGTGTTGCGTGCGGTGCGCGATGTGTTGTCGCCCACGGCGATCATCACCGATGTCGGCAGCGTCAAGGGTGCGGTGATCGCCGCTGCACGCGCGGCGCTCGGTACGCTGCCAGCGGGATTTGTACCGGGCCATCCCATTGCCGGTGGCGAGCAGAGCGGAGTGGCTGCCGCCAATGCCGATCTTTATCTTAATCACAAGGTCATTCTGACGCCGCTGGACAGCACTGCGCCTGAAGCACTGCGTCGTGTGCGGGCGTTGTGGACTGCGGTCGGCGCCAACGTACTGGTGATGGATCCCGAGCACCACGATGAAGTATTGGCGGCAACCAGTCACCTGCCGCACCTGCTTGCCTACACGCTGGTCGATTGTCTTGCGAACATGCAGGACAACCGCGAAATCTTCCGCTATGCGGCCGGTGGCTTTCGCGATTTCACCCGTATCGCATCTTCCGATCCGGTGATGTGGCGGGATATTTTTCTCACCAATCGCGCTGCTGCGCTCAAGGTGCTGGCGCGTTTTGCCGTCGACCTTGACGCCATGCGCCATGCCATCGAAGTCGGCGATGGCGAGGCGATGCTGGGTGTTTTTACCCGCGCCAAGGCCGCGCGCGATCATTTCACCGCCATCAACCTGCAAACCGCTTACGTGACCGCGCATCAGCTGGCGATTACTGAGCCTGAATTGCCGGACCGGAAATCGATCATGACCCACAGCGACATCAAGTACCGTGTGCAACCGGGCGGTACGGTTACCGGCCGGGTGCGAGTTCCCGGCGACAAGTCAATCTCGCACCGTTCAATCATGCTCGGCTCGCTCGCTGAGGGTGTGACCGAAGTCGAGGGTTTTCTGGAGGGCGAGGACGCGCTCGCTACACTGCAGGCGTTTCGCGATCTCGGCGTCGTGATTGAAGGCCCGAACGCCGGTTGCGTGCGGATACATGGTGTGGGGTTGCACGGGCTGAAGCCGGCGTCCGGCGCGCTGTACATGGGCAACTCCGGCACCTCGATGCGGCTGCTGAGCGGCATTCTTTGCGCGCAGTCGTTCGCCAGTGAACTCACCGGTGATGCGTCGCTGGGCAAACGTCCGATGGAGCGCGTTGCGAAGCCGCTGCGGTTGATGGGTGCGCACATGGTCACGACCGGCGAGAAGGGCACGCCGCCGGTACGCATCAAGGGTGGCCACAGATTGCAGGGCATCCACTACGACTTGCCGGTGGCGAGTGCACAGGTGAAATCCGCGATCCTGCTTGCCGGTCTGTGGGCTGAGGGCGAAACATCCGTCACCGAGCCTGCGCCGACGCGCGATCACAGCGAGCGGATGCTGCGCGGTTTCGGCTATGACGTGCAAACGCACGGCAATCGCATCAGCCTGCACGGTGGTGGCAGGTTGCGGGCGTGCCGCATTGATGTGCCGGCCGACATTTCCTCCGCCGCTTTCTTCATGGTGGCGGCGTCGATCGCGCCGGGTTCCGATATCGTGCTGGAGCATGTCGGCGTCAACCCGACGCGCACCGGCGTGATCGATATTCTCAGGCTTATGGGCGGCAACATCGTGTTGATGAACCAACGCGAAGTCGGTGGTGAGCCGGTCGCCGACATCCGCATCCGGCACGCCAGCCTCAAGGGCATCGTCATTCCTGCGCACCTGGTGCCGCTGGCCATCGATGAATTTCCGGTGCTGTTCATTGCCGCTGCCTGTGCTGAAGGGCGCACGGTGCTGACGGGCGCCGAAGAGCTGCGCGTGAAGGAAAGCGATCGCATTGCGGTGATGGCTGCGGGCCTGAAAGTGCTCGGTGTGCAGGCCGAGCCGACACCGGACGGCATCGTCATCGAGGGCGGGCTCATGGGCGGCGGCGAGATCGTCAGTCATGGAGACCATCGCATCGCCATGGCATTCACGGTTGCCGGTCTGCGGGCGCAGGATGAAATCCTGATTCACGACTGCGCCAACGTTGCCACCAGCTTTCCGGATTTCGACCGTCTGGCGGCGCGTACCGGTATGCGTATCGCCGTCGAGGCCAGCTGATGACGGCCACTCCTGTTCCGGTCATTGCCATCGACGGGCCGAGTGGTTCGGGCAAGGGCAGCATCGCTCTGATGGTCGCCCGGGTGCTGGGCTATCACGTACTCGACAGCGGGGCCCTGTACCGGTTGCTGGCGTTGACCGCCATCGAACGCAACATCGCTGCGGACGACGAGCCGGCCCTGGCGCGGGCGGCTGTCGATCTGCCGGTGAGCTTTGAAGAAGGCGCGCCCGGTGAGCCGGCCCGCGTGCTGCTGGCCGGCCAGGATGTGGGTGATCGCATCCGGCAAGAGGATGTCGGCCAGTTGGCCTCGCGCATCGCCGGGTTCCCGCAAGTCCGCCAGGCTCTGCTTGCGCGGCAGCGGGCCTTTGCCCGTGCGCCGGGGCTGGTGGCCGACGGCCGCGACATGGGGACCGTCGTTTTTCCGGCTGCGCCGCTCAAGATTTTCCTTGATGCCGAGGTGGAAGAGCGTGCCCGTCGGAGGGAAAAACAGTTGCGGGGGCAAGGGGTTAGTGCTAGTTTTGCCCGCCTCGTGGAAGAGCTGCGGGTTCGTGATGACCGCGATCGCAACCGCCCGGTAGCGCCTTTGAAGCCTGCTGCGGATGCCGTGATCATTGACAGTACCCGGCTCAATCGCGAGGAAGTCTTTCAGCAAGTGATGGCATTCGTACGTACACGCGGCCTCGCGTGAACGCACCGACCGCAACAGATTCTCGCTGAAGGGGCCAGCCTGCGCTCAGGCCAGGAGCGCGCAGGTTACCGGCATTCATTCAACTGACCCGTGCTGTCTGGCTGGCACGGTAAACGCATGGTGTATCCAATAATGGAAAGTTTTGCCGAACTCTTTGAGAAAAGTGCCCGTGGTCTTGATGTTGACCGTGGCGCTGTCGTTACCGGTATCGTTGTCTCGATCGATCATGACTGGGTTATTGTCAACGCCGGGCTGAAATCCGAAGGCGTGATTCCGAAACAGGAATTTTTCTCCGATCGCGGCGAATTCGACGTCAAGGTTGGTGACGAAGTCACCGTGGTCGTCGACGCGATAGACGACGGCATGGGTTATACCCGCCTGTCGCGCGAAAAGGCCAAGCGTGCGGAATCGTGGATCAAGCTGGAAAAGCTGTTCACCGAGAACACCACCGTGCGCGGCATCATCAACGGCAAGGTCAAGGGCGGTTTTACCGTCGATATCGAAACGATCCGTGCGTTCTTGCCCGGTTCGCTGGTCGACGTTCGCCCGGTGCGCGATACCACGCACCTCGAAGGCAAGGAGCTCGAGTTCAAGGTCATCAAGCTGGATGCCAAGCGCAACAACGTCGTGGTTTCCCGCCGTGCGGTGATGGAAGCCGAGAACAGCGCCGAGCGTCAGGAGTTGCTGTCCGCGCTGCAGGAAGGCATGGAAGTCAAAGGCATCGTCAAGAATCTCACCGACTACGGCGCGTTCGTTGATCTCGGCGGTATCGATGGCCTGCTGCACATCACCGACATGTCATGGAAGCGCATCAAGCATCCGAGCGAGATCGTTGAAGTCGGCCAGGAAATCCAGGTCAAGGTCCTCAAGTTTGATCGCGAGAAGAACCGCGTGTCGCTGGGCCTCAAGCAACTCGGCGAAGATCCGTGGCATGCCATTGTCGGCCGCTACCCGGTCAACACCCGGGTCAAGGCGCGCATCACCAATCTCACCGACTATGGCTGCTTTGCCGAGCTGGAGCCGGGTATCGAGGGTCTGGTCCATGTCTCCGAAATGGATTGGACCAACAAGAACATCCACCCTTCCAAGGTTGTCTCCATCGGCGACGAAGTCGAGGTGATGATTCTGGATATCGATCAGGATCGTCGGCGCATTTCGCTGGGCATCAAGCAGTGCAAGAAGAACCCGTGGGAGTCTTTCGCCGACAAGTTCAAGAAAGGCGATCGCATCAAGGGCACCGTCAAGTCCATCACCGACTTCGGTATCTTCATTGGTCTGGAAGGCAGCATCGACGGCTTGGTGCACCTCTCCGACATCTCTTGGGATGAAACAGGTGAGGAGGCGGTACGCCGCTACAGCAAGGGTCAGGAAGTCGATACGACCGTCCTGTCCATTGATGCGGAACACGGCCGGATATCCCTGGGCATCAAGCAACTGGCCCAGGACCCCTGGACCGACTATGCTGCGATCAACGAAAAAGGCAGTATAGTCAAAGGGGTAGTGAAGGAAGTTGATGCAAAAGGTGCGGTTGTGACCTTGGCAGAAAACGTGGAGGGTTACCTCAAGGCTTCCGAAATCGGCCGTGATCGTGTCGAAAACGCAGCCGATGTTCTGAAGGTTGGTGCCGAGGTCGAGGCCAAAATTATTGCCCTTGATCGCAAGAACCGATCCATTGGCTTGTCCATCAAGTCCAAGGACGTCAGCGAAGAACGCGAAGCCCTTGATGGTCTGCGTACTGCCCAGGAACCCGCCAGCGAAGGCCCGAAGACCATTGGCGACCTGATCAAGGCGCAAATGGGTACGCGCGAGTAACGTGCCAGCAAGAAGCGGGCCGGCTCGATAAGGGCCGGCTCATTGCCATCCGGTTTCGAGCGGGGGTTCGTCGTGGAGCACGACAGCAACGGATCCATGACCAAGTCGGAGCTGATTGAGCGCATTGCCGCCCGTCAGCCCCAGCTTTCCATCAAGGACGTGGAACTCGCGGTGAAGACCGTTCTTGAGGACATGTCCGAGATGCTTGCCAACGGTGGACGGATCGAGATCCGTGGCTTTGGCAGTTTTTCGCTCCACTTCCGGGCGCCGCGCACCGGTCGCAACCCCAAGACCGGTGAGTCGGTCGATCTCCAGGGCAAGTACGTTCCGCACTTCAAGCCCGGCAAGGAGTTGCGCGATCGGGTCAACGAGAGCCTGCAGGAAGAGTTGCAGCGTACCGCTGTTCCGGGTATGCGCAGCGTCGTCGGTGCGTCGGACGCCTGAGTGCGTCCGTCAGGGTTCTGTCAGCCAGCAGCTGAGCGGAGACAACGGTGAAGCGCATCGCTGGTCTGCTCCTTATTTGCCTCTGTGTTGTGGCCTGTGCCATTGGTCTTTACATCAGTGCGGCCAATCGTGATGTTGTCGTTTATGACTTGCTGTTCTGGCCCCAGGTAAGCCTGCGGTCCGGTCTGGTCGTCGTGCTGGCGTTTATTGTCGGTGCGCTGACCGGTTTGTGCGTTGCCGCGCTGGCCGGACTCGCGCGTCGTCGTGTTGCACCCAATGCCTGGCCGGCGCCGCTGTTGCGCCGGAAGAGCCAATGAGCATCGGCTCTTCCATTCTCTTCTTCATCCTGCTGTTTGCCGCAGTCGGGGCCGGATGGTATCTGGGTTTTCGCCAGGGTCGTCTGCGTCGCCGCCTTGAGGAGGCGAGCAACATCCGCGCCTATTTGCAGTCGGTCGTGCGTGAAGGTGATGCGCCCGGCAACACTTCCCTGGCGGCGGTGGCGCGGGCGCTGGCATTCGATGTCGAGAACTTCGAAGCACACCTGTCGCTGGGCGCCTTGTTTCGGCGGCGTGGTGAAGTGGGCCGGGCGACTGAAGTGCATGAGCGCTTGCGCAGCATGGAAGGTATTGCCCGCGAGCAGGCCGATCATGCTGATTTTGAGCTCGGCCGCGATTATTTCGCTGCCGGCATGCTTGATCGTGCGGAAATGCAGTTGCAGGGTCTGGTCGACCGTCAAAGCCAGTTTACCCAGCAGGCATTGCGGCAACTTGCCCGAATTTATGAGCTCGAACGCGACTGGCACAGTGCCTTGACCGTTGCCGAGCGGCTGGCGGCTGTTGAGCCTTCGATCAGCAGTTCGGCAGCGCATTACTGCTGCGAGCTTGCCGAAAAGGAACTGCATGCCGGCGAGACTTCCGTTGCACGTCGCCTGTTACGCCGTGCGCTTGATTTCGATGCGGCCTGTGTACGTGCAAGGCTGGATCTGATCGAGCTCGACATCCTGGCGGGAAGCGTCGATGCCGCGATTGGTGAGTTGCGCGATGTACTGCAGGGCAATCCGGGTATCGCACCGCTCGCGCGCGATGTGTTGGCGCGCTGGTTGGCGCGCCTGCCGGTACCCAACGGGCAACTGTCGCCGTCCCCGGAGGCGCTGATGGCGGCAGCCATGCCGGAAAACGAGCCGCCGGCCGTTGCCGGCCAGTATGGTTGCGTGCAATGCGGCTTCCATTCGCGCAGCGTTGTGTGGATGTGCCCCGGCTGCCACGGTTGGGGCACGCTCAGGCCGGCCCAACGTCCGCATGAACCGGTACGTAATGCATGACCACACCGAGCGACGCTCGCCGCGTGATCGTGGCGCTGGATCACGCCGAGGCGCGTGATGCGCTGGCGCTTGCCCGGCAACTGGATCCTGCACAGTGCCGCGTCAAGGTGGGTAAAGAATTGTTCACGGCCGCCGGCCCGGCTGTTGTCGAGTCATTGCACCAGATTGGTTTCGAGGTGTTCCTTGATCTGAAGTTTCACGATATTCCGAATACTGTTGCTGGCGCCTGCCGTGCTGCGGCTGCGCTGGGTGTCTGGATGCTCAACGTGCATGCAAGTGGAGGGCGCCGCATGATGATTGCCGCGCGCGAAGCGGTGGATGCCGCCGCCGGCCGCCGGCCGTTATTGATCGCGGTGACGGTGCTGACCAGCATGGATGCAGCAGACTTGGCCGACATCGGTATTACGGTTGCGCTAAAGACCCAGGTGAGCCATCTGGCGTTGCTCGCAGAAGAATGTGCCCTTGATGGTGTGGTATGCAGTGCGCAGGAAGCCACCTTGCTGGCAACTGAGCGCAAAAGCGGTTTTTTGCGCATCACGCCCGGCATCCGGCCGGCCGGCAGCGCCGCCGGCGACCAGCGCCGTATCGTCACGCCCGGTGATGCAATACGCGCCGGTTCCTCTTATCTGGTGATTGGACGACCGATCACCGGCGCGGTTGAGCCCGGTCAGGTGCTCGCATCAATCAACGCCGAGATCGCGGCGGCGCTCGCGCCCTGATTACCTGGCCACCTCGCCCATGACCGCACCCATCCGTTATTCGATTCAACCGCTTGATCCGGCAGCGCATCTGTTTCGCGTCACGTGTTCAGTGAGCGCCCCTGACCCTGCCGGGCAATGCGTCCGGTTGCCGAGCTGGATTCCCGGCAGCTACATGATTCGCGAGTTTGCGAAACACATCGTTGAGTTGTGGGCGGAAGCCGAGGGACGGATCGTCGCCTGCGAGAAAATCGACAAGACAACGTGGCGCTGCGAGCCGGTTGTTGGTGAGTTGACGATCAGTTGTGACGTGTATGCCTGGGATTTCTCGGTGCGCGCCGCGCATCTGGACAATACGCACGGTTATTTCAACGGTACGTCGGTCTTTTTGGCCGTTGTCGGCCAGGAATCGGCGCCGTGCCGTGTCACCATCATGCCGCCGGCGGGTGATGGTGTCGGTGCGCCAGGCGCAGACGATGCCTGGCGCGTGGCGACCACGCTGCGTGCCGCACCAGGCACTGCCTTGTGGGCTTTTGGCGATTATCTGGCTACCGATTACGACGAACTGGTCGATCATCCGGTCGAGATGGGCACATTCATGCAGGCGCGTTTCGTTGCCTGCGGCGTACCCCACGATATCGCAATCACCGGCATTCATCGCACCGATATGCCCCGCCTGTGTCGGGACCTGCAGGCAATCTGCGAGACACAGATACGGCTGTTCGGCGAGCCGGCGCCGATGGATCGCTATCTGTTTCTCATCACTGTCGTTGGCGAGGGCTACGGCGGTCTTGAACACCGCGCATCGACATCGCTGCTGGCGGCACGTGACGATTTACCGCTGGTTACCGACGAGCCGGGCAGCGTGAAAGATTCTTACCGCACTTTTCTCGGCCTGTGCAGCCATGAGTATTTCCATACCTGGAATGTGAAGCGCATCAAGCCGGCAGCATTTATGCCCTACGACCTGTCGCGCGAGAGTTACACGCGTCAGCTGTGGGCGTTCGAAGGTTTTACATCCTATTACGACGATCTGCTCCTGGTGCGCGCCGGAGTGATCACGCCGGAAAGTTATCTTGAGTTGCTCGGGCAAGGTATCACCCGCGTGTTGCGTACGCCAGGACGGCACAAGCAGAGTGTGGCGGAGTCGAGTTTTGATGCATGGACAAAATTTTATCGGCAGGACGAAAACTCGCCGAATGCGATCGTCAGCTACTACACAAAGGGGGCGTTGATCGGGTTGGCGCTGGATCTCGAAATTCGTCGGCGGACGAATGCTGCGGGCTCGCTCGATGATGTGATGCGCTTGCTGTGGCAGCGTCACGGCCTGCCGGGTACGGGAGTTGGGGAGGACGGCATTCAGGCGCTTGCCGAAGAGGTATGTGGCGCGAGTCTGGCAGAGTTTTTCGCGCAGGCGATTTATGGCGTGGAGGACTTGCCGCTCGCTGATGCGCTACGCGATACCGGTGTCGAGCTCGCCCTGCGCACGGCCGAGGGCCAGGCCGACAACGGCGGCAAGCCCGGACGCGGTGATCGTGAGCGCGCGTCGTTGGGCGTGCGAACGATGGCCGATGCGCTCGGTGCTCGTCTGCAGCACTGTTTCGACGGTGGTCCGGCCATGGCGGCAGGTTTGTCTGCGGGCGATGTTATGGTTGCCATGGACGGGCTGCGGGTCACCCAGATGAATGTCGAGAAGCTGTTGGCGGGATACCGGCCGGGAGATACCGTGCGTGTGCATGCATTCCGCCGCGACGAGTTGCGGGAGTTCCCGGTTGTACTCGGCAGTGCGCCGCGCGATACCTGTTTCCTCAAGTTTCATGATGGCCAGCCCTCGGCGCGTGCGCTGGGCTGGCTGCGCAACGCTGCGGGTGGCTGAGCATGGCGCAATGGGAAATCAGCGAGCACGAAATTGCTGAGTCCGGCTCGAGCCCGTTACAGAAGATGCTGTATGGGATCGTCTATCGGGATGATACCCGCGCCGGTCGTTTTTTCGATATGGCGCTCACCGTTGCGATCCTGTTCAGTGTTGTGGTCGTCATGCTCGATACGGTTCCTGGTTTGCAGGCCGCCTGGGGCGACACGTTCAATGTGCTGGAATGGGTGATCACGATCCTGTTTACTGCCGAATATGCGGTACGTCTTTACAGCGTGCGTCACCCGTCGCGCTATGCGCTCAGTTTCTACGGTGTGGTCGACCTGCTGTCGATCCTGCCGTTCTTTCTTTCATTAATCGTCGCTGGCAGCGAGTACCTGCTGGTGATTCGCGTGTTGCGAATTCTGCGCATATTCCGCCTGCTGAAGCTGCTTCGCTATGTGCAGTCGAGTGGGCTGCTGATGCGGTCACTTTATGACAGCCGCCATAAAATCATCGTGTTCTACCTGTTCGTGATCGTGCTGGTGACAATCTTCGGCTCGATTATCTATGTCATTGAGGGCCCTGAAAACGGCTTCACCAGCATTCCGACCAGCATCTATTGGGCGATCGTCACGGTGACGACCACCGGTTATGGCGACATCACACCGAAAACGGTGCCAGGCCAGATGATTGCCAGCCTTGTTATGGTTACCGGTTACGCGATTATCGCGGTGCCGACGGGCATATTTACCGCCGAGCTGGCCAGCAACCTGCGGCGGCGCGTTGACGCGCGCCAGTGCGGGGCCTGTGGTGAATTCGGGCACGAGCTCGACGCGCGCTTCTGCCACCATTGCGGTACGCGGCTGCCGACATGAAAAGTCTATTTATTTCCCATGGCGCCCCCAATCTCATACTCACGGGAACGCCGGCCGCACGGTTTCTCGGCGGCGAATTGAAGTTGCCTGCGGCTGCCGCCTATGTGGTGGTCTCGGCGCATTGGTGTAGTCGAGGCGCTGCCCGTGTTGCTGCTGTTGCACAACCGGAAACGATTCACGACTTTGGTGGTTTTGAGGATGAACTCTACAGGCTGCGTTATCCGGCTGCAGGCGATGTGGTTCGTGCCGCAAGCATTGTGGCGTCACTGGCCGCGCAGGGTATTGCCGCAGTGCGCGATGACGCGCGGGGTTTTGATCACGGCGTGTGGGTACCTTTGCTGCTTGCGCGTCCGCAGGCTGATATTCCGGTGATTCCGGTGTCATTGCCGTATCCGGCGAGTGCGGCACAGGCGATGGCGTTTGGTGTCGCCCTGCGCGCTGCGGTTGGCGATGATCTGTTGATCATTGGTTCCGGTGCAATCACGCACCGTCTTGCCGGGTTCGGCACATACGGGCCGAACGATCCGCCGGCACCACAGGCGGCGATGTTTCGGGACTGGATGGCACTGCAACTGGCAACGGGAAATCACGAGGCGCTCGCCGCATATCGTACGCAGGCGCCACACGCGGCATGGAATCATCCCACCGACGACCACCTGCTACCGCTGTTTGTGGCGCTGGGTGCCGGTGGTTTTCCGGCCCGCTGCCTGCACAGCAGTTGGGAGTGGGGCATCCTGGCAATGGATGTTTGGGAATTCGGTGAGTGACCGCGCCGTGCGGGCAAAATTTCTCAGCGGTTGAAGGCAACGCCGATGCCAATGCGCGTCGTTTCGTGGTTGTAGTCGGCGAGATTCTCGCCATAGCCGCTGAAGAGGCTGAATACCCAGAAATAGGCGCCTTCGTTTGCCGGCAGGGTCAGGCGCAACTCGCCGGCGCCCTTGCCTGATGCGAGGTTGCCGCGTGCCATCGCATGAACCATCAAGTGATTGTCGAACTCGCGTTGGTAGTGCGCTTCCGTCCAGCCGTAGAAACGATAGATATCGGGATTATCGTCGCCACCTTGATCGGTCGCGTCGTTCTTTTGATTTTCCGGGAAGCGGTACCATGCCTTCAGGTACCAAAGGCTGTTGCCCTCTTTAGAGGAGCGAAACGGTGCAAAATAGCCACGGTTCCAGCTCCGTGATTCCGGCCAGATGCGGCCGTTTGATTCGTGCTCGATGCCGGCGTCGAACCCCCAGCGGTCGAGATGCCAGCGCCGGAACATATCGTCGCCCGGTAACCAGCGGTAGAACACTTCCGGGTTGTAGTTGGCCTCGCGGAACGGTGCCGAAATTTTGTGGTTGTAGGCTTGCCAGAATGATTTTTGCGTGTAGGCAAAGTAGAGATTGTTCACCGGCAATCGCTGCTTGACGCTCAGCTGGAAGATGGCTTCTGTCGCCGCACCGTTCCACTCCCGGTTCCAGGTCGCCGGCAGGATGTAGTTGTCCTTGTGCAGGGACAGGCCCTTGCCGCGCTGGATGGCAGAGAAGCCGGGAAAGGTTTCATCCTGGCCATAATCGAGGGTGGCAGCGTTGCTCACGCCGGCGGTACACAGTCCGGCAAGTACAAGCGGCGCGATGATGCGGTGCATGGTGGGGGATCCGTTATGACCGGAAGAGCATTATCGCAATTTTGCCGGTGATGCTGGCGAGGAAGCACTCGAGGATGGACTTGGCCGGTGAAACCCGACATTATGGCGGCCCACCGTGCTGAGCGGTAATACCAATTAACTCAGTCAGTTAACGTCAACAAGGAGAAGTATTGTGACCGATATCAAAAAGCCGGCGGCGCTGCCCAAGATCAAATGGGACGACACCAACATGCGCAGCACTTACGCCAATGTTTGCAACGTGGCGAGCACACGCGAGGAAGTCACCCTGTTGTTCGGTACCAACCAGGCATGGCACACCGGCCAGAAAGAAATGACGATCCAGCTTTCCGATCGCGTTGTACTCAACCCGTACGCAGCCAAGCGTCTGCACCTGTTGCTGCAGAACGTTATCGGCGCCTACGAAAAGCGTTTCGGTGAACTGAAGGTTGAAGCCGGCCAGCAGCACCCGGAACCGGTCACCAAGCAGTAAAAATATGGCGGGTGTCGTGGTTCTGACGACGCCCGCATTTTCCCTGCATTCCGTTAGAGCGCCAACGCGAGACGCAAGCCTTCATCTACTCTTTGCACGACTGCACCGGGCAATGACTTCACCTTCTCGGTGAGAATGCTCTTGTCGATGGTGATGACTTGCGAAACGTTGACGACAGAAGGTTTAGACAAACCCGATTCTGACTTTGAAAGCCGCACATTACCCGGCGCCTCACCCAACGCGAGATTGGTGGTGATTACCGCAACGATAACGGTGGCAATACGGCTTTCATTGAAAGGCTTGGACTGAATGACCAGGACTGGCCGCCTGTAACCCGGACCAGACCCAACAGGGTCTGCAAGATCAGCCCACCAGACCTCACCACGCTTCATTGCCCAGAACCTTCAACTGGGCCTTTTTGATAGCCGGGTCTATGCCTTCCGGGGCGGCCCCATGCACAGCATTGAGCCTCTGGGTTATGACCGCCTCCTGGCGCTTATCCAGGTACTCGGACAATGCCTGTGCGTACAGCTGGCTGCGGGACACGTGCAATTGCTCAGCCATGTGCTCTGCGGCTGCGAAAAGCGGATCAGGGAGGGAGATGGCTACTTTCATGGGGTGATACGGTATCACCCTGGTATGACCACCGCAACCCGCCTCGGCGCCGAACGTGTGAGTTGAGGGCGCGGCCCGTCAGGGACGTCCGCTCGAACGAGTAGAAAGAGACTGGAGTCACCAGCCGCCATCTGGATCTCGCTATGCTTCCCACGGATTGATGACTGGCACACCGGCCGCCTCATAGGGGGCCATGTCGCGTGATGCCACGATGAAACCCCGCGAAGCCGCAATCGCAGCGATGTAGCCGTCAGGTGTTGGAAATCCTCGCCCGCCAGCCTGGGCTGTCACTGCCAAGTCGGCATAGTGCCGCGCCGCATCGGTATCGAATGGCAGCACCCGATCCCTGAATAACCCCACCAGACCGTCAAGGGTCTGTGCCGGCCTATCCTTGCGCTTGCCGGCTGGGAGCGCCGCTATGCCAAACAGTAGTTCGGCCAGCGTCACGCTGGACAGGTATAGCGTTTCGGCAACTTGATTGTTCAGCCAGGCCCGCACGGCCGGGTGCGGCTCGGGTTTCATCGCCTCGGAAACGACGTTGGTATCGAGGACGATCATTCAAACCTCAGCGGCTCGGCGGGCACCTTGTCTTTTACCTGGTCGAAGATCTCGAAATCCTCGTTGGTCAGGCTGACCTTGCGGCCCAAGGCCGCCAAGGCCTCACCTACGCGAACACGCCCCTCCGGCTTGACCACCGTTGCCAGAATCTCGCGGACCTCAGCCTCGGTGCTGTGCCCATGTTGAGCGGCCCGCACCCGTAACGCGCGGTGCACATCGTCGGGCAGATTGCGTACTGTCAGCATTGCCATTGCATCACCTTTTTAAAATGACTTCAACGCATGCAATGTATCTCTTTGAATGTGTCGCCGCAAGCGGCGTCTGCGGCGCCGACCCGGACTGCCAGCAGCAGGGTTTCCTGGCGGAACTCAGGCGTATACCGGCCGCGACCGCCGGCGCTCTTGGGGGACTTCTTCTGGGGCTTCTTGCTCATCGGACACCTCAGGGGTTGGGGTTATTCTTTCGAAAACCCGGTGTCCGTCAAATGGCAGGAAGATCAGTAAGGCCGGTGGCCTGCTTCGCGGCCTGCTGCATCTTGACGATGCAGGCGCGCAGGTCCTTCGCCATTTGCGCGCCGGTCTGGTAACGCTTGTCGCGATCCTTTTCCAGCGCGCGCTTGATGACGATGGAAACCCAGGGACAGGTTTTCTTCAGGTCCGGGCGCATGTCCAGCGGATTGGGATAGGGCTCGGTGGCGATCTTGTACATGATCTGCGTCGCCGCCTCGCCGGTGAACGGCAATTCCAGCGTCACCAGTTGATAGAGCACGCCGCCCAGCGAGAACAGGTCGCTGCGACCGTCGAGATCCTTGCGGCCGGTGACCTGTTCCGGCGACATGAAACTCGGCGTGCCGACCACCATGCCGGTCTTGGTCTTGCCGGAATTGCTGACGCGGGCGATGCCGAAGTCGGCGATCTTCACCGCGCCGGTGTCCGGGTCGTACATGATGTTGGCCGGCTTGATATCGCGGTGTACGACTTTCTGCGCGTGCGCGTAGTCGAGACCGTCAGCGGCCAGCGCGACGATGCTGAGGATTTTCTCGATCGGCAGCAGGTTGTCCGGCTTGGTGTAGCGCACCAGGTCGTGGCCGGTGAGTAATTCCATCGCGATGTAGGCGAGATCGTGTTCTTCGCCGGTGTCGTAGATGGTGACCACGTTCGGGTGGTTCAGGCGGCCGGCGGCTTCTGCTTCGCGGAAGAAACGCTCCTTCACGTCTGCCAGTTCGGACTCGTCGAATTCCTGCGCCAGTGCCAGCGTCTTGATCGCCACCGTGCGGTTGATGCGCGGATCGGTGCCGAGGTAGACCACGCCCATGGCGCCGCGACCGAGTTCCTTTTCGATTTCGTAGCGGCCGAGCCGCGGTTTCTCGGCGCCGATCGCGCCGGTGATCAGCGTTTCGCCGGGGCCGCCGCTGCGCAGGCCGAAGATCATCGAGTCCTGCGCGGCGCTGGCGCGCTGCATGCGCGGGCCGATGTCCTGGAAGTCCTTGTTGTGTTGCGCCATGTACTGGTACACGGCGGCGGCCTTGCTGAACTGGCGCTTGCGTTCGAGATCCAGCGCGAGGTTGTACAGCGGGTCCATCATGTCGTCGCCCAGCGGCACGCGGCGGAATTTCTCGAACGCCATGTCGAGCTGGCCGGCCTGCTGGAAGGCGAGACCGAGCATGCGATTGCTTTCGGCGGACTCGGTGTCGGATTTCAGTTTGCCGGCTTCTGTCACCAGGAAACGGCGGGTGGTGAGCGCGAGGTGGCCGGCGACCAGCACCAGCACCGGCAGCATCAGCGGGATCCACTCGCCGTTGCTGGCCAGCAGGCCGACCTCGGCGCCGAACAGCAGCACCAACAGCGTCGCCGAAACACCGGCGCCCATGCCGGCGCCCAGGCGCGGCAGGCCGAACATCAGGTAGGCGGCAACCAGCAACACCGCCAGCCACTTGGCGATCGGCGCCCAGCTCGGCGTGGTGAAGAAATCCTCGTTGAGAATGCTGGCGACGTTGTGCGCGAGCACCTGCACCGGTTCCATCGCGCCCGGCAGCGGCGTAGTCAGCGTCGAGCCGAGACCGAACGCGGTCGGGCCGATCAGCACGATGCGGTCCTTGTATTTATCCAGGCCGATCTTGCCGGTGTAGACGTCGTAGAACGAGTCGACCGGGAACGCCGGGCCCTGTTCGGTATCGCGATAGAAAAACGCGCGCATTTTCAGCTGGTCGTCAGTGGTGATCGACAAGCGGCCCAGTTGCACGCCTTCGCCCATGTTGACGCGGATGTCCTGCACCGAGAGGTTCAGACTTTTCGCCGCCAGCTGCAGCGACATCGACGGGAACAGCGTGCCGAAATATTCGAGCACCAGCGGCTCGCTGCGCACCTTGCCGTCTTCTTCCAGCAGCGTGACCAGGTGGCCAACGGCAGCGCTGCCGGCGCTGAGCGATTCGATCGGCGGCGCAATCGCTAGCGTGGCTTCCGGCAGCGGCACTGCGTTGTCGAAATCGGCGCTGACGCTGACGTTGTCGTCCGGCACCGCGTTGCGCAGCAACCACTCGGGCAGCGGCGTGTCGGGATTGCCGTTCGGCGCGCCGGGCGCCATCTGCATGCCGAGCACGACGTTGCCGGCGCTGGCAATGGCGGCGGCGAGCTTGCTGTCGTTGTCGAGGTCGACGGCGGCGGTGTCGAGGCGGGTGCCGAGCTCGGTGATCGGTTCGGCCAGCGGGCCCTTGTTCAGTGCCGGGTCGGCGAAGCCGTTCTGCTGGTAGAAGTCGCGAAGCTCGCGAATGCGCACCAGGCCGGCGTCCTGTTGTGGCTCGGACACCAGCACGGTGAAGCCGATCGCCTTGGCGCCGGCGGCGTGCAGTTTTTCGATCATCTGTGCGTGGATGGCGCGTGGCCAGGGCCAGCGGCCGAGGTTGCCGATGCTCTGGTCGTCAATGCCGATCACCGCGACCTGTTCGCCGGCGTCGCGGGCGGAAGCGCGCACACCCATGTCGTAGGTGCTGAGCTCGATGCGGCCAAAGGTGTCGCCGAAACTGAACAGCGCCACGGCGGCGACGACGACCAGACCGGCAAACCAGTCTTTGGCCCAGAACGCGTTCTTCATGACCGGGGCGCTCTTCATGAACAGTCCATCGGGCGCGACAAAGGCGTCCGACCGGCCGGGATCGGCCGCGTGGATTTATAACACGGGCAACCGGCGCGCCGGGCGGCGATGCGCGAGGCAGTATTCGAGTACGTCGAGGTCTACTACAACCGTCATCGCCTGCACTCGGCGCAGGGCTATATGAGCCCGGAGCAGTTCGAAGCTAAGGAAAGTAGCGTAGTGCCGGTGTCTGTCATTCGGCGGGAAGATCGGTCTCTTACGGATAGCCGGGGGTTGACCGCTAGCCCCAATAGATACCAACATTTGGTATCTATTGGTAATAGAGGGTTCGGCCATGGCTAAAAACACCAGCATCAGTCTCGGCGATCACTTTGAGGGCTTCATTTCCCACCAGGTTTCGACTGGCCGTTATGGGTCTGCTAGCGAAGTGGTACGCGCTGGCCTGAGATTACTTGAAGACAGCGAAAGCAACTTGAACACGTTGCGCCGCCTGCTTGCCGAGGGTGAACAAAGCGGCATTGCCGAATACGACTACCAAAGCTTCATTGCGGAACTGGACGCACGCAAGAAATGAAGCCCTTTACCCTAACCCGAAGCGCCCTGGGAGTCGCTTGCGACGAAATCATGCCAGGCTACCGAAAGTTTTCGCAGGGAAGCCACGTGATTTTCTTCAAGAACGCGACGAAAGGCGTGATTGAGATTGTTCGTGTTCTTCATCAAAGCATGGACGTAGAAACACAATTTCACGGCGCATAACGTTTGAGTTAAACGGCGGCGCACACGATGCCAGGTTCGAGTACAGGCCGTGTCCGCCGTTCAGCTCAGCGGCATCGCTTACAATCCTTGGGTCCTGTCAGCCGTTGAAGTAGCACAGATAGGTGGTGTCGGCCGTGAGACGGATGCGGAAACTGCTGTTGCCGGGCACCTCGAAACTGCCGCCGGCACCGTAGCGTATCCAGGTGGTTTCGCCTTTGCGTTGCACGTCGGCAACGCCGGCGGTGATCACCATGGTTTCCGGTTTGCCGGTGTTGAACTCGTACTCGCCGGCGGCCATCACGCCACTGGTGGCGGCACCGCGCGGGCTCTGGAAGCTGATTGATTTGACCTTGCCGTCGAAGTATTCGTTGACCTTGAGCATGGGTACTTTCCTGTGCGATGACCATCTGAGGTGGTGGTTGCGGGCGAGCGGTGTATGCGGCGAGGCGGATGCGTATGATCCCAAGTTCGTCGCCGTTGTCATTTTCCTGCCCGAAGGGCGCCATTGTGCCAGAACTCCACGACCGCCTCATCGCGCGCCTGACGGCCCTGCTGGGTTGCGTACCGCCACGCCGTCGGCTGGTGGTTGGTGTCAGTGGCGGGCTCGATTCGATGCTGTTGCTCGACATTGCCCGCGCCTGCGCAGCAGGGCGGCTACCGGTGCTGGCGGTGCATGTTCACCACGGCTTGAGTGCGCGTGCCGATCACTGGGCGGCGCATGTGGAGCGCAGTTGCGCTGCTGTCGGGGTGCCCTGCACGGTGCTGCGTGTGCAGGTTGATCGCGAGCAGTCCAGCCGCGAAGCGGCTGCCCGCGATGCCCGCCATGGCGCCTTTGCGACGGTGTTGGCACCCGGCGACGCCCTGCTGCTCGCCCATCACGCCGATGATCAGGCCGAGACCTTGCTGCTGCGCTTGTTGCGCGGTAGCGGCCTCAGTGGTCTGGGTGCCATGCGCGCGGTGCGCCGCGTTGCGGCGATCGAGGATGCGTGGCTGCTGCGGCCGTTGCTGGATGTGCCGCGCGCCGCGCTGTTGCAGGTGGCAACGCAGCGGGCTCTGGTCTGGATTGATGACGAGTCAAATCGCGACATCGCCTTCGACCGCAATTTTCTGCGCCACGAGATTCTGCCGGCGCTGCGCCAGCGCTGGCCGGCGCTGGTCGACACGCTGACGCGCACCGCGCACCGCCTCGCCACGGCCGACGCCCTGCTCAACGATTATCTCGATGCCGATCTGCAGCCATTACTGCGCGCCGATGCTGCCGCGCATGCCACGCTTGATGTGGCCGCTCTGCTGGCGCATCCGCCGCTGCGCCGGCCGGCATTGTTGCGGCGCTGGCTGGTGCAGATCGGCGCGCCGGTGTTCAACGAGGCGTGGTTGGGCGAATTGCTGGCGCTTGCCACGGCGCGCATCGACGCCGAGGGCGAGCTGCGGGTTGCTGGCTGGGAAGTGCACCGTCATCGCGGCTGGCTGCATGCGTTTCCGCAGTTGCCGCCGGTCGCTGCGACATCCGTGCATGCCTGGCACTTGGCGGGCAGGCTTGAACTGGGCGCCGGTCATGGCGCGTTGCTGGCGTTGCCAGTATCGGCTGCAGAGGGTCTGGCGTTGGCCGGGATTCCCGTCGGGCAGGCTGTTACGGTGCGCTTTCGCCGTGGCGGCGAACGGCTCGCGCCGGCCGGTGGCGTCGGCAGTCGGCCGTTGAAAAAATTGCTGCAGGATATTGGCCTGCCACCCTGGCTGCGGCAGCGGGTGCCACTGGTTTACGTGGCAGACCGGCTGGTTGCGGTTGGCGATTTCGTTGTCGATGCAGACTTTGCTCCCGCGCCCGCCCGTCCGGCGAGCGTCCGTCTTGTGTGGCTGCAACCGGGAATCGCTACCGTCTGACTACACGCCTTGCGGCCTGCGCAGTTACTTCGCAAGTGCCCGCTTGACAAGGAGTTTTTGTTTGCGACGCGGCAATCGCGTTTGGCCGGGCAAGGGCATTCTGGTATCCTGCGGCCCCGTCTTGTTCCAAATCCTTTTTTCCCCTGTTGCTGCAGTCGGTGGTGACTCGATGGCGCGTTTTATTTTTGTGACGGGCGGTGTGGTGTCGTCGCTGGGCAAGGGCCTGTCGGCGGCGGCGCTGGCCAGCCTGCTCGAAGCACGCGGCCTCAAGCTCACCATGATCAAAATGGATCCCTACATCAATGTGGATCCCGGGACCATGAGTCCCTACCAGCACGGCGAGGTCTACGTTACCGAAGACGGTACCGAGACCGACCTCGATCTCGGCCACTACGAGCGCTTCATTCACACCCGCCTCGGCCGGAAGAACAGCTTCACCTCCGGCCGCATCTACCTCGATGTCATCGAGCGCGAACGGCGCGGTGATTACCTCGGCGGCACGGTGCAGGTCATCCCGCACATCACCGATCGCATCAAGCAGAAGATGATCGAGGGCGCCGGCGACGCCGATATCGCCATCGTCGAGATTGGCGGCACGGTGGGCGACATTGAGTCGTTGCCGTTTCTCGAAGCGGTGCGCCAGCTCAAGGTCGAGCTCGGCTCGACCAAGGCGCTGCTGATCCACCTGACACTGGTGCCGTACATCGCCACCGCCGGCGAGACCAAGACCAAGCCGACGCAGCACTCGGTGAAAGAACTGCGCTCGCTGGGCCTGCAGCCGGATTGCCTGATCTGCCGCTCGGACCACGAGATTCCGGCCGAGTCGCTGCGCAAGATCGCGCTGTTCACCAACGTCGAGGCGCGTGCAGTCATATCCGCGCCGGACTGCAAGACCATCTACATGATTCCGCGCATTCTCTATGAGCAGGGCCTCGACGGTATTGTTGTTGAGAAGTTCGGCCTGAAGTTGCCGGAGCCGGATCTCGGCAGGTGGGACGCCGTCGTCAATGCTTACCTGAATCCGCAGGGCTCGGTCACCATCGGCATGGTCGGCAAGTACGTCGATCTCGCCGACGCGTACAAGTCGCTGAACGAAGCACTGTCCCACGCCGGTATCGGCCAGCACCTGAAGGTGAAGATCAATTACATCGATGCCGAGAACCTGGAGGGCGACGACCTCTCGCCGCTGTTCGGCCTCGACGCGATCCTCGTGCCCGGCGGTTTTGGCGATCGCGGCACCGAGGGCAAGATTCGCGCAATTCGCTATGCGCGTGAAAACCGGATTCCCTATCTTGGTATTTGTCTTGGCATGCAGCTTGCCGTCGTCGAGTTCGCGCGCAACGTTGCGCAGCTCGCCGGTGCGCACAGTACCGAGCTGAATCAGAACCCCGCCTACCCGGTAGTCGGCCTGATCACTGAGTGGCGCGCGGCCGATGGCGCAATTGAACATCGTGATGAGAAATCCGATCTCGGCGGCACCATGCGCCTTGGCGGCCAGGCCTGCCGGCTCACGCCCGGTTCGATTTCGCGCAAAGTGTACGGCACGGACGAGATCGTTGAGCGGCATCGGCATCGCTACGAGGTAAACAACAATTTCATCCCGGAACTTGAAGCGGCAGGCCTGGTCGTCGCCGGCCGCTCCGTCGATGGCGCGCTGGTGGAAATGGTGGAAGTGAAGGGGCATCCCTGGTTCGTTGGTTGCCAGTTTCACCCGGAGTTCACCTCGACGCCGCGCGACGGGCACCCGCTGTTTACCGGCTTCATCCAGGCGGCGCGCACATATCAACGCACCCAGGCGCGTCGTCAGGAGACTGCGGAATGACGCAACAGCCCGTTTCGAAACAAAAAGTCATTCCGGTCGGCAATATCCGCATCGGCAACGACCTGCCGTTCGTGCTGTTCGGTGGCATGAATGTGCTTGAGTCGCGCGACATGGCCATGCAGGTTTGCGAGCACTACGTGAAGATCACGCAGAAGCTCGGCATTCCGTACGTCTTCAAGGCTTCGTTCGACAAAGCCAACCGCTCGTCGATCACTTCGTATCGCGGCCCGGGCCTGGATGAAGGCCTGAAGATTTTCGCCGAGATCAAAAAGACCTTCGCCGTGCCGGTGCTCACCGATGTGCATGAGCCGCACCAGGCGGCGCCGGTCGCGGAAGTCTGCGACATCATCCAGTTGCCAGCTTTCCTCTCGCGCCAGACCGACCTTGTCTTCGCCATGGCGAAGACGAAAGCCGTCATCAATATCAAGAAAGCACAGTTTCTGGCGCCGCAGGAAATGCAGCACATCCTGAAAAAGTGCGAAGAAGCGGGAAATGACCAGCTGATCCTCTGTGAGCGCGGATCGTCGTTCGGCTACAACAATCTTGTCGTCGACATGCTTGGCTTCGGGATCATGAAGCAGTTCGGCTATCCGGTATTTTTCGACGTAACGCACGCGCTGCAGATGCCGGGCGGCCGCGCGGATTCGGCCGGCGGGCGGCGTGCTCAGGTGGCGGAACTCGCGATGGCGGGGATGTCGCAATCGCTTGCCGGGCTGTTTCTTGAGGCGCACCCGGATCCGGACAACGCGAAATGTGACGGCCCCTGCGCGTTGCGTCTCGACAAACTTGAACCGTTTCTCGCACGCATCAAGGCGCTCGATGTGCTGGTGAAGTCATTCCCGGCGATTCAGACAGCCTGAGACATTTTTCCGGAAAACGTCGGGAAAGTACTAAAAAGTTTTTGGAGGAGTGATCCACCGATGGCAAAAATTGTTGATGTTCGCGCCCGTGAAGTACTTGATTCGCGCGGCAACCCTACCGTGGAAGCCGATGTGCTCCTCGACAACGGTGTCGAGGGCACGGCCTGCGCGCCATCGGGCGCTTCCACCGGCTCGCGCGAAGCGATCGAGCTGCGCGACGGGGACAAAAAGCGTTATCTCGGCAAGGGCGTACAGAAAGCGGTGATCAACGCCAACACTGAAATTCGTGAATTGTTATTGGGGCGTGATCCGCTGGAACAGGCAAGCATTGACCAGGCGATGATCGATCTCGACGGCACCGACAACAAGGGCCGCCTCGGTGCCAACGCGATCCTTGCGGTTTCGCTCGCTGCTGCTCGTGCCGCCGCAACGGATTCGGGCAGGCCGCTGTATGAGCACATCTCGTTGCTTAATGGCGAAGACGGCCCCTATTCGATGCCGGTGCCGATGATGAACATCATCAACGGCGGCGAGCACGCCGACAACAATGTCGATATCCAGGAATTCATGGTGCAGCCGGTCGGTGCGCCTACCATCGCCGAAGCAATCCGTTGCGGCGCGGAAATATTCCACGCACTCAAAGCTGTGCTGAAAGCGCAGGGTCTCAACACGGCTGTTGGCGATGAAGGCGGCTTTGCGCCGAACCTCGCCTCGAATGAGGCGGCGCTGGAAGCGATCATGGTTGCCATCGACAAGGCGGGTTACAAAGCCGGCAAGGACGTCACCCTCGCTCTCGATTGCGCCGCCAGCGAGTTTTATGAGGACGGCAAGTACAACCTGCGTGGCGAAGGCAAGATTCTCACGGCGGCCGAGTTCGTCGACTATCTCGCCAAACTTTGCGACAAATACCCGATCCTCTCGATTGAAGACGGCCTGCACGAGTCCGACTGGGCCGGCTGGAAACTGCTCACCGACAAACTCGGCAAGCGCTGCCAGTTGGTGGGCGACGATCTGTTCGTCACCAATCCGCAGATTCTCAAAAAAGGCATCGATGAGGGCGTTGCCAATGCCATCCTGATCAAGTTCAACCAGATTGGCACGCTCACCGAAACGCTGGCTGCCATCTATATGGCAAAGAAGGCAGGCTATCGCACCGTGATCTCGCATCGCTCGGGCGAAACAGCGGATTCCACCATTGCTGACCTTGCGGTCGCCACGGCTGCCGGCCAGATCAAAACCGGTTCGCTGTGCCGCTCGGATCGTGTCGAGAAGTACAATCGCCTGATCCGTATCGAGGAAAAATTCGGCCGCGCCCGCTACCATGGCCGCGCCGAATTCAAGGGCTTGATCACGTAAAACGAAAGGGGGCGGTGGCCCCCTTTCTGTTGGTGCGCCTATGGACAATACCCGCCTGATTCGCATCCTCACTCTCGCGGCATTGGCTGTCACCTTGGTGCTGCAGGTCACGCTGTGGTTTGGTGAGGGCAGTCTTATGCACATATGGCAGTTGCGCAAACAGATTGCCGTGCAACAGGAAGAGGTGGGCAACTTGAAAGCGCGCAATGAAATTCTCGAGGCGCAGGTGCGCAGCTTGAAAGGAGGGCTCGATTCCGTCGAGGGCCTGGCACGCGACGATCTCGGGATGATTCGCCAGGGCGAGACATTTTTCCTTGTTACCGATCCTGAGAGTGATAAAGCGCCAGATGCTGGCGATGACGGGCAGACCAGTGAGGCTACGCAATGAGCGCGCGCCTCTGGGCAGTCATCCCTGCGGCCGGCAAGGGCGTGCGCATTGGCGCGGCGTTACCCAAACAATATCTTTCGATCGATGGCCGCACGATTGCCGAGCACACGCTGGTGCGCTTGCTGGCCTATGCGCGCTTTTCCCGGCTGGTGGTTGCGGTGGCGCCGGACGATCAGTTTTTCGGGCAACTGCCGCAGGCAGGGGATTCGCGGTTGCTGGTTGTGAGCGGCGGCGCCGCGCGCTGCGACTCGGTCGCCAATGCGCTGGCGGCACTGGCTGCTGATGCGCGTGACGATGATTTTGTGCTGGTGCATGACATCGCCCGGCCTTGCGTGCGGTTATCGGATATTGCGCGCCTGGTGGATGCGGTAGCTGCCGACCCGGTTGGCGGTATCCTCGCCCGGCGCGCCAGCGATACCGTCAAGCGCTCCGGTGCGGATGATCGCATCGCACAGACTCTCGACCGCGATACCGTTTGGCTCGCCGCAACACCCCAAATGATCCGCTACGGCCTGCTGCGTGCTGCGCTGGCACAGGCGGCGCGTGATGGCGTCGTCGTTACCGATGAGGCGCAGGCGGTTGAGCGGCTGGGTCATCGGCCGCAATTGGTCGAGTGCGCGCGTGACAACATCAAGATCACCCGGCCGGAAGACCTTGCGCTCGCTGCATTTTGGCTGCGCCGGCAACAGGAGGAGGCGAGTACATGAGCGATATCCGTGTCGGTCAGGGCTACGATATCCATCGCTTCACTGCCGGCGCGCAGGTGACGCTGTGCGGCGTGAAAATTCCGCACGACAAAGGCCTCCTCGCGCACTCCGACGGCGATGTTCCGTTGCATGCGCTCTGCGATGCGCTGCTCGGTGCGGCAGCGCTTGGCGATATCGGCCACCATTTCCCCGACAGCGATGCGCGTTGGCAGGGCGCCGATAGTCGCGCCTTGTTGCGCCATGTCGTCGCGCTGCTGGCTGAGCGCGGCTTCCGCGTCGGCAATGCCGACATCACCATCGTCGCGCAGGCACCGAAGGTCGGCCCGTATGTGGTAACCATGGGCGCCCATCTCGCCGCCGATCTCGGTATCGGTATCGATCGCGTCAACGTCAAGGCGACGACCAACGAAAAACTCGATGCCGTCGGTCGCGAGGAAGGTATCGCTGCCTTCGCCGTCGCGCTGATCGTGCGCGATGCCGGATGACCATGACGGACTTTTCACGCGCGGAACTTGCCCGCGCTCACGGCCCCATCCTCGGCCACGCCCGCTACCGCGTCAGGCCCGAAGATTTCTGCGTCGACGAGGAATTGCCGTTTGTACCGGACGGTACCGGCGAGCATTTGCTGGTCCAGGTCGAGAAACGTGGCAACAACACCAGTTGGGTTGGGCAGCGATTGTCGCAGTTCGCCGGCATTCATCCACGGCTGGTGAGTTTTTCCGGCCGCAAGGATCGTCACGCGGTGACGCGCCAATGGTTCTCGTTGCAACTTACCGGCAAGGCCGATCCGGATTTTTCACAATTGAGCGAGCCGGGTGTGCGTGTACTTGCCAGCTACCGGCATGGCCGCAAACTGCGTACCGGCACGCATCGCATCAACCGCTTCGTGCTGGTGCTGCGCGATATTGCTGCCGAGCGCGCTGTGGTCGACGCACGGCTGGCATTGATTGCCACGGCCGGCGTTCCCAATTATTTCGGCGATCAGCGTTTTGGCGCTCACCTTGCCGGTGCAGAAGGCGGCACGCTCGCCATGGCCCGCGAGGCGGTTGCCACCGGCCGTTTGCCGCAGCGCCCGGAGCGGCGCGGCCTGGTGATTTCGGTCTTGCGCAGCGCCATCTTCAATGCCGTGCTCGATGCGCGGGTGCGCAACGGTTCATGGAACCAGGTGCTGCCGGGCGAGTTGGTGATGCTTGATGGCGCCAACGGCCGCTGGTTCGCGGAGGACGGTGATCTTGCCCTGGCGGCGCGTTGTGCCGTGCAGGACGTGCATCCCGGCGGACCGCTTGCCGGCGCCGGCGGCACGCAACCGACGGGCGCCGCGTATGAACTGGAGGCGCAGGTGATGGCCGGCTATGATGATTGGCTTGCTGCCCTGGTGCGTTGGCGGGTCGAGTCCGGGCGGCGGGCCCTGCGCAGTCGTGTGCTCGACCTCGCCCACGAATGGCTCGAACCGGGTGTATTGCGGTTGTCGTTCGGGCTCTGGCGTGGCAGCTTCGCAACGGTGGTATTGCGCGAGATATTCGCTGCGCAGGATGCCGCCGCCGACAATCATTCCGATGACAACGCTTCCAGCAACAGCGGGCCCAGCGACGACAACAGTGATGACTGAATTCAAACGTGCTGCGGGCGATACGCGACCTCTTTACCTGGTCAGTAACGATGATGGCGTGTACGCACCGGGCCTGCAGATTCTCGTTGAATGCACGCAGGCGCTCGGCGAGGTTGTCGTGGTTGCGCCAGACAGCAACCGTTCCGGCTTCAGCAACGCGCTGACGCTCGATAAACCGTTGCGTGTCACGCGCACCCAGCTTGGTTATTACGCGGTCAGCGGTACGCCGGCCGATTGCGTGCATCTGGCGCTCAACGGCCTGCTTGATGAAGATCCGTACCGTGTCATTACCGGCATCAACGCCGGCGCCAACCTGGGCGACGATGCACTTTATTCCGGCACCATTGCCGGCGCGACCGAGGGCCGCTTCATCAACCGTACCTGCATCGCTTTTTCGTTGGCGGCACATGTGCCGCAGCATCTCGCAACCGCGCGTGCCGTCGTAACGGAACTGCTTGCTCGGGTCGAGACACTGGCGCTGCCGCCACGCACCATTCTCAACGTCAACATTCCGGATATCCCGCTGGACGCGATGCGCGGTTATCGCATCACCCGGCTCGGGCATCGCCATCGCGCCGGCGACGTGATCCCGACCACTGATCCGCGCGGTCATCAGGTTTACTGGATCGGCGTCGCTGGTGAGGGTGACGATGCGGGGCCTGGCACCGATTTTCACGCCATTGAAAACAAATTTGTTTCGATTACGCCACTGCACGCCGACATGACACGCCATGACGTGCTCGGTCAGCTCGGTGAGTGGCTCGGATGAGGATGCGACTGTGACACCCGACCAGCGCATTAGCGGTATCGGCATGACCTCGCAACGCGCGCGCGATCGGCTGATCAAGCGCCTTGAGCAGCAGGGCATCACTGACCGGCGGGTACTTGAGATCATGCGCTCCACGCCGCGCCATCTGTTCATTGATGAAGCGCTCGCGCACCGCGCTTATGAAGACACCGCGTTGCCGATTGGACACAACCAGACCATCTCGCAGCCGTATATTGTTGCGCTGATGACGCAGGCCGTACTGGCCGGCGGCAAGCCGAAAAAGGTGCTGGAAATCGGCACCGGCTCCGGCTACCAGACGGCGATTCTGGCGCAGCTGTGTGAGGAGGTTTATTCCGTTGAGCGCATCAAACCGCTGCAGGATCTGGCCAAGCAACGTCTGCGGTTGCTGAAACTCAACAACGTGCAGTTCAAACACAGCGACGGTGGTTTCGGTTGGCCCGAGAAGGGCCCATTTGACGCAATTCTTTGCGCTGCCGCGCCGGGCATCATTCCGCAGGAACTGCTCGACCAGATGGCCGTGGGGGCGCATATGGTCATTCCCGTTGCCGGTCGCGACGATGTGCAGGATCTCGTCATGGTGTTGCGCACCGACACCGGCTACCAGCAGCAGATACTTGAAAGAGTACGCTTCGTACCGTTTCTGCGCGGCCCGACTTCCTGAGAGCGCAATGGGGTATTGCTTCAAGCATGTGGTCGGGATGGCGTTAGTGGTGACACTGGTTGCCTGTACGCACAACCTGCCACCGGTGGAAGAGTCGGTTGTGGTCACCAAAGCGCAGCCCGGCCAACAAAAACCGCCTGCTTTGGCGCGGCCGATCCCACCAGTGCACAGGGTCGAGCGCGGCGAGACGCTGTACTCGATTGCGTTTCGTTATGGCCTTGATTTCCGTGCGCTGGCCGCCAATAACCGTATCGCTGAGCCGTACACAATATATCCAGGACAGAAACTGCGGCTGCAATTGCGCAAGGCATCGCCTGCGCCGGATGCGACTGCTCAGGCTTCGGTGCTCGTGCCACCGGCTGTTCCGGCCGCCTCGCCGGTACAAAAGGCGGCCCCCGACGCCTGGCAGTGGCCCGTGCCGGGCAAGGTCATCGGCAGTTTCAACGTCAAGGTTATCGGCCCGAAAGGTATTGCCCTTGGCGGCAACATCGGGGATCCGGTGCGCGCTGCGCGCGGCGGCCGGGTGGTATACACCGGCAGTAGCCTGGTCGGTTACGGGCAGCTGGTGATCATCAAACACGATGATGTTTACCTCAGTGCTTATGCACACAACAGCAAGATTCTGGTGAAGGAAGGCGATACGGTGCGTGCCGGTGCCGTGATCGGGGCAATGGGTTCATCCGGGAGTGACCGGATACAGTTACATTTCGAGGTTCGCCGCAATGGCGATCCCATTGATCCGTTGTCGGTGCTGCCGCGCCGCTGAGCCAGGGGCAGCTTGTGCGCCAATCGCCCGGGTTCTTGTAAGAGATATCTCACAACGGTGTGCTCTACTTTCGCTTTCTTTCCTGCCCGTTCACTTGGCGAGAATGACTTCAATATTTATCCTTCTGATTTGTATTGATTTTATTTTATAGGGCCGCGCGGCTCCCGACGCAGACCCCACCTGCATACGTAGAAACCGAAACATTCCCCCTTGGCTTCTTGGTAGTGTGCCCGCGTGTCGCATGGACGACTCGGGCACAGGGAAACCGGAAGAGGATTGCCGGGTCAGGGAAGAGAGATCGCGAGCGGGGAGGGATTACCCGATTGCGGCCGGGGGTGGGCAACCGCCCCCGCACTATTGCGGCGGCGCGCCCCCTGAAACTGTCAACGCCGACTGAAAACTGACCCCCTTTGGGTCTGAAACGCCGATTGAAAATTGACCCTCTGGGCCGCTGGGTTATTACGCGGTAACGGGTTTCTTCGGTGTGGCACCTGCCTTGCGCTTGCCCTTGAGTCGGTAGC
>CBDDRC010000041.1:0-10668 GCA_965232985.1 uncultured bacterium | reverse complement strand
TGCAACGCGCCGGTGATCGTGCAGGCCTCGGCCGGCGCGCGCAAATACGCCGGCGCGCCGTTCCTGCGCCACCTGATCCTGGCCGCGATCGAGGAATTTCCGGAAATCCCGGTGTGCATGCACCAGGATCACGGCACGTCGCCGGCAATCTGCCAGCGCTCGATCCAGCTTGGCTTTTCGTCGGTGATGATGGACGGCTCGCTCGGCGAGGATGGCAAGACGCCGATGGATTACGCCTACAACGCGCGCGTGACGAAGCAGGCGGTCGAGATGGCGCACGCTTGCGGCGTATCGGTCGAAGGCGAGATTGGTTGTCTGGGTTCGCTGGAATCGGGCATGGCCGGCGAGGAAGACGGCCATGGCGCGGAGGGAACGCTGGATCACTCGCAACTGCTGACCGACCCGGAAGAAGCCGCGCAGTTCGTCAAGGACACCGGTGTCGATGCGCTTGCCATCGCGATCGGCACGTCGCACGGTGCCTACAAGTTCACCCGGCCGCCGACCGGCGACATCCTCGCCATCGAACGCGTGAAGCAGATCAACAAGCGCATCCCGAATACGCACCTGGTGATGCACGGTTCGTCGAGCGTGCCGCAGGACTGGCTGAAAATCATCAACGACAACGGCGGCGACATCAAGGAAACCTACGGCGTGCCGCTCGAGCAGATCGTCGAGGCGATCAGGCACGGCGTGCGCAAAGTGAACATCGACACCGACCTGCGTCTCGCGTCTACCGGCGCGATACGTCGCCACCTGGCGAAGAACCCGGCCGAGTTCGATCCGCGCAAGTACCTGAAGGACTCGATCACCGCGATGCGCGATATCTGCATCGGGCGTTACGAAGCGTTCGGTTCTGCCGGCCAGGCGTCGAAGATCAAGGCGCTGTCGCTCGAAAAAATGACCGAGCGTTACGCGAAGGGCGAGTTGGCGCAGAAGGTGAATTGAGCGCACGGGTCAATCCGGTGTTTTAGGGGAAGGCTATATGTTCGATGTTGCCGCCGCGCGTGCCGCGCTTCTCCCGATCGACTGGGCCGACCCGGCACCCGCCACAGGGGCGCTGGTCGATTATGTTCGCCACTACGGGCTTGATTTCGGTGGCCGCATACCCGGCCTGCGCCATGGCCTGGGTTTCATCGACGTCAGTACGCCGCAACTGAACGACTACCGCATTGCCGTGCAGTTGTTCCAGGTGCCGGCACCGCGCGGTACGGTGCTCGTCGTGCATGGCTATTACGATCACGTCGGTATATTCGATCATGCGATCGAACATTTGTTGGCACGCGATTTCGATGTTGTCGCATTCGATCTGCCCGGCCACGGTCTTTCCAGCGGTGCGCCGGCAGCCATCGACAGTTTTATGGAATATCAGCACGCGCTGGATGCAGTGCTTACGGGTATGGTGCAGACCCGGTTGGTGGTGCCGCTATCGGTGCTCGTGCAGAGCACCGGCGGCGCGATCATCATGGAGTGGCTGTTGCGTGCCCGCGCAAGTGCGGCGAGCTCGCCGTTTGCTGCTGTTGTTGCGCTGGCGCCGCTGGTGCGCCCGGTGCACTGGAAACTGAACCGTGTGCTGTACTACCTGCTGCGGCCGTTCCGCCAGCATATCGCCCGCCAATTCGCGGTAAATTCGCACGATGAGAAATTCCTGCGTTTTCTGCGCGAGGAAGACCCGCTGCAATCGCGACAGTTATCGACGCGCTGGGTCGGGGCGATGAAACGCTGGATCCCCCACATGGAAAACGCAACGCCATGCGATTACCCGCTCGTGGTCGTGCAGGGCGACACAGATGGCACGGTTGATTGGCGGCATAACCTGGGCGTAATCCGCATGAAATTTCCCCGCGCCTCGGTGCACATGATTGCGGCCGCGCGCCACCAGCTTGTCAATGAATCCCCTGAATTTCGCGCACAGGTTTTTGCCGTGCTTGATCAGGTTCTGCCGCGCAACGATGTCGCCTGAGGAGTTGCGCATGCCGCACATGGACTGGAATAACCTGCTCAACCGTACCCGCTATCGTTCCAGCGATGAAGCGCAGGATGAGCTGGGCCGTTCGCCGTTCCACAAGGATCATGACAAGATCGTTTTTTCCGGCGCGTTTCGTCGTCTGGGGCGAAAAACACAGGTGCATCCGCTGTCGCGCAACGATCATGTGCATACGCGGCTAACGCATTCTCTTGAGGCGAGTTGTGTTGGCCGTTCGCTCGGCATGCGTGTGGGCGAGTTGCTGCGCACGGAGCTTCCCGGCGCACTGCCGGAATGGGCGAGCCCCGCCGATCTGGGTGCGATCGTGCAGGCGGCGTGCCTCGCCCACGACATCGGCAACCCGCCGTTCGGCCACGCTGGTGAATATGCGATCCGCGACTGGTTTCACAGCGCAGATGCACGCAGCCTGCTGGTGGCGTTGTCTGCCGAGGAGAAGAAGGATCTGCTCAATTTCGAGGGCAATGCCCAGGGTTTCCGCATGGTGACCCAGATCGAATACAACCAGTTCGAAGGCGGCATGCGGCTTACCTGCGCCACGCTCGGTGCGCTGATGAAGTACCCGTACAGCTCGCGGCATGTCGAGCACGGCAAATACGGCATTTGCCGCACCGAGCTGCACATTTTGCGCGATGTTGCGCAGAAGCTCGGCCTGCTACAAATCGCTGACGAAAGATGGTGCCGCCACCCGCTGGCATATCTCACCGAAGCGGCCGACGACATCTGTTATGCAATCGTTGATCTTGAGGACGGCAACGAGATGGACATCCTCGACTACGAGGATGTTGAACCGATCTTTCAGCTGCTTTCCGACAACGAGCGGCCGGCAGCGGCGGACAAATATTCAGATCGCCGTCGCCTGGCAGCCTGGCGCGGCAAGGTGGTGGAGCGGTTGGTGACGGAAGTTTCGAACGCGTTCGTGCGGCAGCAGGCGGAATTATTGCGCGGTGCGCTTGAGGGCGACCTGATCGACTACTGCCATCCGGATGTGCGCGACGGTATTCGAGCCGCCAAGCAGCTTGCGCGCGAGAAGATTTTCAACAACCACCGCAAAACCCAGATCGAGATCGGCGCGTTCTCGACCATTGCCGTGTTGCTTGAGGCGTATTCCGGAGCAATCCACGAACTGCATACGCGGGGCGATTCGAGTTTCCGCAATCGCAAGTTGCTGGGGCTGATCGCGAACAACCAGCCGTCGGCAGCGGAATCGATGTATTTGTCGTATATGCGCGTTGTCGATTTCATCGCCGGCATGACCGACAACTATGCGATCGGCCTTGCGCACCAGATTACCGGCAACCGGTACGACTGAGCGTTGACAGCCCCAGCCGTACCCGCCTGGTTCAACCCTTCTTGGCAGCCTTGTCGGCCCGCTTTTCTTTCAGGGTTTTTTCAGGCTTTTTCTTGGTTTCCTTCCGCTTTTCCATACCCTTTGCCATGGCGCGCACTCCTCGTGGTTAATGGTCTGTTGGGCCCTTCATCATGCCATCTTGCGGCTCACCAGGTGAGTGGTTTGTCGCTTGATCCCGGGGTCAACTCGATCGCAGGCGCAGCTGTTGGCGCGGCAGGCATTGCATCTGCCGGTTCTGCCTCCTGCGCCAGCGCGGCGCCGGTCACCTGCTGCGCCAGTGCAGTGAACAATTCGCCGGCTTCGAAGTCGTTGCGTCTGGTCCACGAATAGCGGTTCTTCTCCTTGCGCAGGTTGTCGAAAGCAACGTTGCCGGCACCCAGCAGCTTGCCGGTAGCCGCTTCCACCATGCGCCAGGTGAGGCGAATTTCGTCGGTCTTCTTCGGTTTGCTGCCGTAGGCGCCCGGTTCGGTTTCGGTGCGCGCTTCCTGCACGCGCCCAACCAGCAGGAAATCCGCACCCACCGAGGCGCCGAGTTTGGTGAGCTCTTCCGGTGCGGCATCGGCGCCGAGTACTGCTTTTTCGAGCCCCAGCTCGGCAAAGAAATCGCGGTTCACTACCACCACGTCCTGTTGCGTGCTCATCTGCGTCACCAGATGATCGGCGAGGCGCTGCGAAAATGCCATCGCGTCGCCATGATCGGCGAGGCGATAGCCGTCTGGTGTTACGCGGAACGGCAGCACTGCAATGCGTTTTTTCCCTGCGTCGCTGATCGCCGATTCAAAGCTCGGCACCAGCGCGCGGATGCGCACGTAAACGCTTTTGTCCGTCGCGCGCTGCTCCAGCACCTGATAGCTGCGCACAAAACCGCGCGACTCGGTGTAGACATCCTGCACAGGCTTTGTGGTCTTCTCGATGACCATGCCGCCAGCACCGGCAACGACCGCCATCGTTTCCTCGACGCTGCGATCAACGCCGGCGGCCGAACCGCGCACCTGGCGCACCGCTTCCACCAACGCATTGGCCACGGCTTCCTGCTGGGTTGCGCCGTAGCCTTCCGTTTCCCGGGTGACATCATTCGTTGCCGCGAATGCGGCGGATGACAGCGTCACCAGTACCAGCAACAATGCATACCACATGGTGGCATCCTCCCTGTGTCGATCAGGCGGGCGAACGATTTGCGGATGCCAACTACATGCCCAGCAGTGACTTGCTCTTGGTCTTGCGAATTTCCTTCTCGCCCTGCCACTCGACGATGCCGCTCTGCAGGTGCATCAATTTCAGGGTGAACTTGTAGTACTCATCCCGGGTGTTACCGGCCTGCTTGCCGATGCTCGACAGGTTGCCATACAGCATGTACTCGGCGCCCATCTGTTGACCAATCTTCACCGCAGTTTTGGCGTCGACGTTGCCGGATTCCTGCTGGAAGTCGAGTTGTTCCTGCACCTGCTTCACCGCTGTCATGTCAACGAAGCGGAACTTGCCGGAGTTGATCACCTTGGTCTGGATGGTGTCGGTAATCGATTCGGTATCAATGTGTTCGGTAGTCTTGTTCTTGATCTTGTCGACAAAAATGACCGGGCGACGCTGCGCCGTTACTTGTACAACCGGCGGGAAAGCCAGCATGTCGTCGGTCATTTTGCCGGCGATCATCTGCAGGTCGGTCGAGCCGAAATCTGTATTCACGGTTTCAACCGCCTGGGCGTCACCGTAGGCGACCTTGTTGGCGCAACCGGCGAGCAAACCGGTACTGACGAGCGTGGCACCGACCAGGGTGGCGACGAAAATGCGCTTCATGTTCTTTCTCCTTGTGGGTAATCGACCGACAGTCGTGGCTTACGGTTTTTCCTGCAGGAACAGCTTGAACGTGGCGGCGGTGGGATTCGGGGCCAGCGCCTGCAGCGATTTGGTTTCGTGCGCCATGATGGCAACCGGGGTCCAGCCAGTGCTGTCCGGGTTGAGCTCCATGCCGGCGGCGTCATACCACTTGAAGCGGTACTCGAAGGTATAGCTGAAGTTGGAGTCGTTTTGCAGTTCGACGCTGGCCTTGGCCAGATCGCCGGCCCTGGCGGTGGCGACCTTGAGCACGTCGAGGCGATCCTTGGTGTCGCCGGCGGTGATCACCTGGTATTTCATCTGGTCGCCATCGCCGGCCGGCGCGGACTTGAGCCCGCTGCAGCCGGCGGTGAGGGCGCCAATCATGATTATGGTGAGAGTCATGGCGAGAAATGCACGGTATTTCATGGGGTTACTCTCCTGGGGTTATAGCGCGTACGTCTGGGTGGTCAGCCGCCCGTTCGCTTCGACAACACGGACGATAGTAGTTCTCCCGGCGTGAACGGCCACCGGCAGTGACAGGCTGCCGGCGGCACCGACAAATTCCAGCGACCGGTTGCCGGCCGGCAGCGCCAGGCGCACGCCCTGGGCATTGGCCGGCAGCGTCAGCCAACTGCGCAGGTCGGCCTGCTCGGAGACCAGGTTATAGATGTTGGCAGCAAACTGTCCGAGCACTCCGCCCTGTTTGGCCGCCTGTTTCTGCATTTCATACTTGGAGCGGGCACGCAGGATTTGGCGCACCAGCATGGCGGGCACCTGCTCCCTGAGCGCTTTCACGGCCAGCGCGCCGGTGTCCACCAGCAGCGCAGTCGTAGCGAGCGTGTTGTCGTCGCTGCGCACGGTCAGGGGCGTCGGCGGTGTGTAGTCGAGGCCGTCGTAAATGGGGAACTGGATGCTGAACACCCCGCCGTCCATGGTTGGAATGGGCAGGCCGACCGGTTTTTTGGCCGGCACAAAGCCCTGCTCGAACAGCACCACGACGCTGCCTTGCGGCAGCGATGCCGACGCGGGTTTCGCCGCCCGCCCATCGAAATACTGGTTGGCACGGATCACATCGTCGCGCAGTGCGGCGTTGTCCGGTGCGAGTTCGAGGGCCTTTTTGTAATCGACCAGCGCGTCGTTGTACTCACCGAGTGCTTCCCAGATAACCGCCGAGGTATAGAACGTGTAGCCGTTCTGGAAGGAGTTCTTCACGCGCCCGGCAATCGAGTCCATGCCGGTGAAATAGTTGTCGAACTCGCTGACGAAGATATTGTTCTGCGTTGCTTCGCCCTGCGCTTTGGCGATCTCGTCGGCGTACTTCAGTTCAAGCTCGCGCTGCATCTGTTGCGCCCGGCGCAGCTCGACGGCTGCACCGGGCGCATCGCCCAGGCCGAGATAATTGAACGCCTGGAACTGATGCACCATCACCCGCTCGTAAGCGTAACCCTGGTAGGGAATGGCGTTGTCGTTGGTGAGCAGCGCGCTGCCGGTGGCGCCGGCGCCACTGAGCGACAGTGCGGCCTTGTTGGCCACTGCCTCGAAGCCGGCGATAACGGTCTCGAAATCCTGTTTGCTGGTCGCGTAGTCGCCCTGCAGTTGCGCGAGGCGGGCGCGCTCCATCAGGTACAGCATGCGATCGGCGCTGGCGCGTTTCGCATCCAGTTTCGCCATCACCGTTGCGGTATCGGCACCGCCCAGCGTGGCCTGCCGAAATGCCTGGGCCTGGTTCGGGTAGGGGTTGAACACGCTCGTTGCCGCGCAGCCTGACAGCAGGAGCGCGACGATGGCGGCGAGCAGCGGATGCAACGACACGGGTTGTGTCACCCGGTGTGTCGAGGCGCGATCAGAACCGGAAGCCGAGGCCGACGCGCGGGCCGTTGATGGTGACGTTGTACGATGTGCCCGCATTGCCTTCCATGTCACCGTCGAACAGCGAAACGTAGCCGGCGTCGGCGAAGAAATGGTCAGCCAGGCGGAACTGCAGACCGGCGCCCCAGGTGACACCCTCGCCGTCGATGTCATCGATATTCGAGAGCACTTGCGCCGTGCCATAGCCGAGATAGGCATAGCCGGCGACGTAGTGATTGAACTCCGCTTGCGCGCCGAGGTTGAAGTTCAGTGCGGTGCCCAGTTCGGCGTCAAGACCCGAGGCGTTGTCGCTGTTGAGCGAGGTGGCGAGGCCGGCGCCGACCCAGAAATTGCTGCCAACCGGCTGGCGGATTTCCAGGGTGAGGCCGTCCGGGCTGGCCGAACCGCTGCCGCTGAGCGAGGGTGACGATGCGTCTATGTCCGGTGTGTAGATGCTGCCGATGATCGACGGGCCGGCGCTGGCAGGAGCACTCAGGAGGCCGGCGCCCAGGGCGGTGCCCAGGACGAACAAGGGCAGGGCGCGGATCTTCGTGGTGCGGGTTATGGCGTTGGTCATGGTGTTGTTCTCCCAACATTGGCGATGGCCCCGCCCTTAAGGACGGGGAACCATTAGAACAGTACGCGGGTACGGATGGTTCCCTCAATGGCCGAAAGCTTCTCCAGAGCCAGCTTGCTGTACTCGGCTTCAACGTCGATCACCACATAGCCGACATTGGCGTTGGTCATCAGGTACTGGCCGGAGATGTTGATCTTGTTGTCGGAGAAGACGTTGTTGATCTTCGACAGCACTCCCGGGACATTCTTGTGGATATGCATCAGGCGGTGCGCGCCCGGGTGCGGCGGCAGCGCCACTTCCGGGAAATTCACCGCCGACAGCGTCGAGCCGATGTCGCTGTAGCGGATGAATTTCTCGGAGACCTCCAGGCCGATATTGGCCTGCGCTTCTGCTGTTGAGCCGCCGATGTGTGGCGTCAGGATAACGTTGTCGAATTTGCGCAACGGCGACATGAACTCTTCGTCATTCGCTTTCGGTTCCACCGGGAACACGTCGAAGGCGGCGCCGACCAGGCGCAACTCGGCGAGCGCCTCGCAGGCGGCGTCGATATCGACGCAGGTGCCGCGCGCGGCGTTGATGAAAATCGAGCCGAACTTCATTTTGCGGAATTGCGCCTGGCCCATCATGTTCTGCGTGCTCGGCAGCTCCGGCACGTGCAGGGTGACGACATCGGCGGTTTCCAGCAGTTCGTCCAGCGAGTTAACCTGCACCGCGTTGCCCAGCGGCAGTTTGGTGACCACGTCATGGAAGATGACCTTCATGCCCAGCGATTCGGCCAGCACCGACAGCTGCGTACCGATCGAGCCGTAACCGACGATGCCCAAGGTCTTGCCGCGCACTTCCCAGCTGTTTTCCGCCGATTTCACCCACTCGCCGCGGTGCGCTTTCGCGTTCTTGTCGGGAATGCCGCGCAGCAGCAGGATGGCCTGGCCGAGCACCAGCTCGGCCACCGAGCGGGTATTGGAATAGGGCGCGTTGAACACCGGGATGCCGCGGATCAGTGCCGCGTTGAGATCAATCTGGTTGGTACCAATGCAGAACGCGCCAACGCCGATCAGTTTGTGCGCCGCAGCGAACACGTCTTCGGTCAGGTTGGTGCGCGAACGGATACCGACGAAATGGGCATCGGCAATCGCCTTCTTCAGGTCGTCCCCGGCCAGCGCCTTCTTGTGGTACTCGATGTTGGTGTAGCCGTTGCGCTTGAGGTTGTCGAGCGCGGTCTGATGCACACCTTCGAGCAACAGAAACTTGATACGGTCCTTTTCGAGGGACGTCTTCGACATCGGGGGAAATCTCCAGTGAGTACGGCCTTGAAAAAGGCTGCGCATGATACCATGCGCCCCCCGAATTCGATGATTTCCAAGGGCTTGCGATCGTGCCCAGCCTGACCCCCACTGACACACAGAGCCAGACCGCAGAGATCTTCCGCCCGGCAGTGCAGCGCGTCCTGACCGACGCCGAGAGCCTCCTGCGCTACGGCCGCGACTGGACCCGTGCCCAGGACCCGGCGCCAGCGTGCGTCCTGTTGCCGGCTTCGATCGAGGAAGTGCAGGCCATCGTCAAACTCGCCAACCAGCACCGCATTGCGCTGGTGCCTTCCGGTGGCCGCACCGGCCTCTCCGGCGGCGCCGTCGCCGCCCATGGCGAAGTGGTAGTTGCCATGGATGCCATGAACAAAGTGCTCGGCTTCAATGCGCTGGATCGCAGCGTGCAGGTGCAGGCCGGTGTGGTGACACAACAACTGCAGCAGTTTGCCGAAGCGCAGGGCCTGTATTACCCGGTCGATTTCGCTTCTGCCGGCTCCAGCCAGATCGGCGGCAACATCGCCACCAACGCCGGTGGCATCAAGGTGATCCGCTACGGCATGACCCGCAACTGGATCAGTGGTCTTACGGTCGTTACCGGCCAGGGCGACGTGCTGGAATTGAACAAGGGCCTCGCCAAAAACGCCACCGGCTACGATCTGCGGCATCTGTTCGTCGGCAGCGAGGGCACGCTTGGCTTTATCTGCGAAGCGACCGTGCAACTGACGCGTACGCCGGCGAATCTCACCGTATTGGTATTCGGCGTACCGGATTTTGGCGCCGTGATGAGCGTTTTGCATGCCTGGCAGGAAAGAATTGATCTTACTGCGTTCGAGTTCTTCTCGGAAAAGGCCATGCGCCATGTGCTCGCACACGGCGTACCACGGCCATTCGCCGCGCCAGCGCCGCTCTACGTGCTGCTCGAATTCGAGAACGCAAGTGAGGCGGTGGAAAGCGATGCCATGGCGCTTTTCGAAGCCGGCGTTGAAAAGGGCTGGATACTGGAAGGCGTCATGAGCCAGTCGGTGCAACAGCTCAAGGATTTGTGGGCGCTGCGCGAGCGCATCAGCGAAAGCATCTCGAAATACACGCCGTACAAGAACGACATCTCCGTTACCGTTGCCAACGTGCCGGCCTTTGTGAAGGAGGTCGATAACATCGTGCAGGCGAACTACCCGGATTTCGAGATTGTCTGGTTCGGCCATATCGGCGACGGCAATATGCATCTGAATATCCTCAAGCCTGATGCGGTAACGCGTGAGGATTTTCTTGCCAGGTGCAAGAAAGTCAGCGGCTGGGTTTACGGCGCGGTGCAGAAGTACAACGGCTCGATTTCGGCCGAGCACGGGCTGGGAAGCATCAAGAAGCCGTTTTTGCACTACACGCGCGATGAAACGGAGCAAGCGTATTTGCGCGCCATCAAGGCAGCGTTTGATCCCAATGGGGTTATGAATCCGGGCAAGGTGATTTGAATGGCCCCATCACCCTCCGCCCGCCCATCACCGGCAGGCGTCAACCCGCATGCGCAACAACCAACCTCGCTGGCTGCCTTGGCAGGCAGCCTGTGGCGCAATCGCCAGCTCATAGCACAAATGACCCGGCGTGAAGTGGTGGGGCGTTATAAGGGCTCCGTCATGGGCCTGACCTGGTCGTTCTTCAATCCGGTATTCATGCTGGTGGTGTACACCTTCGTGTTTTCCGTCGTCTTCAAATCGCGCTGGGGCATGAGCGAAGACGAAAGCAAGATGCAGTTTGCCGTGGTGTTGTTTGTTGGCATGATTGTGCATGGTTT
>CBDDRC010000040.1:0-58153 GCA_965232985.1 uncultured bacterium | reverse complement strand
ACGACCGCTACTTCCTCGACAATTCCTGCCAGTGGATTCTCGAACTCGACCGCGGCCGCGGTATTCCCTGGGAAGGCAACTACACCGCCTGGCTCGAACAGAAAGACGCGCGCCTCAAACAGGAAAACAAGCAGGAAGAAGCGCACGGCAAGGCGATGGCGCGCGAACTGGAATGGGTGCGCTCCAACCCGAAGGCCCGTCAGGCCAAGTCGAAAGCGCGCCTGAAGCAGTATGACGAACTGGCGTCGAAAGAATTCCAGAAGCGCAACGAGACGCAGGAAATCTACATCCCGCCGGGGCCGCGCCTGGGCGACCAGGTCATCGAAGTGAAGAACATCAGCAAGCACTATGGCGATCGCGTGCTGTACGAGAACCTGACGTTCACCGTGCCACCGGGCGCCATCGTCGGCATCATTGGCCCGAACGGTGCCGGTAAAACCACGCTGTTCCGCATGATCACCGGCGAGGAAAAACCCAACAAGGGCGAGATCGTCATCGGCGACACCGTGCAGGTTGCCTACGTCGGCCAGATCCGCGACAACCTCGACGACAAGAAATCCGTCTGGGAAGAAGTGTCCGGCGGCCGCGACATCCTCAAGATCGGCGACTACGAAATGCCGTCACGCGCCTGGTGCGGCCGTTTCAACTTCAAGGGCGCCGACCAGCAGAAGCGCGTCGGCGACCTCTCGGGCGGCGAGCGCAACCGCCTGCAACTGGCAAAAGTGCTGCAGGCTGGCGCCAATGTCCTGCTGCTTGACGAGCCGTCGAACGATCTTGACGTGGAAACGCTGCGCGCGCTGGAAGACGCCCTGCTCACCTTCCCGGGCGTTGCCATGGTCATCTCCCACGATCGCTGGTTCCTTGACCGTATCGCCACCCATATACTGGCCTTCGAGGATGACGGCTCGGTGGAATGGTTCGAGGGCAACTACCACGAGTTCGAGGAATACCGTCACAAGAAGCTCGGTGATGCAGCCCTGCAGCCGAAGCGGATGAAGTACAAGAAACTGGCGTGATACGACACCCCTTCCTCACCGGAGGTAAGGGGTGATCGATCCGGAGGTCAGAACGATGACCGAGAACGACAAGCGACGCTTTACCCGTGTGCCCTTCGATGCCGAGGTCGTGCTGCATCATGGCGACCGAACCTGGTCGTCCGATCTGATCGACGTCTCGATCAAGGGCCTGCTCACCGTCGCCCCGGCAGGCTTCGATGTCGCCCTCGGCGAGTCACTCGGGGTTGATCTGATCCTCAACGAAGAAGTTTCCATCGACACCCGGTGCACGCTGGTGCATTGCACCAGTGAGCGCCTCGGCATGCGCATCGACCGCATCGACATGGAATCGATCATGCATTTGCGCCGTCTGCTTGAGCTGAACCTCGGCGATCCGGAATTGCTTGAACGCGAGTTGAGCGGACTCGCCTGAGTCGGGCGCACGCTTACAGCGCCAGCGGCAACATCAGCCCGGCAGCACGACGATGAATCCGCCGCGCTGTTCACCCACACGCGGCCGTACGCGAATCGTGCCGCCATGCAGATCGACGATCCGCTTAACGATGGCAAGACCAAGGCCGGCACCGTCGCCGCGCCCGGTTTCACCACGAAAGAAACGCTCGAAAACCCGGTCGGCCTGCTCAGCCGGCACGCCGGCGCCCTCGTCCAGCACGACAAGCTCAATGCTGCCGGCGGCACTGCGCCGCAAGGCAACGTGCACCAGCGAACCATCGGGTGAATAACGCAACGCGTTATCAACGAGGTTGCGCACGAGAATACCGAGCAGACTGCTGTCGCCATTCACCACGAATTCGCCTTCCTCGACGAAATCGATGTCCTGGTCGCGACGACCGGCCATCGGCACCAGTGCCGCCAACTCCTCGCGTACCAGTGCATTGAGGCGCAACGCCTCGAACTGGCGCAGTGCTGCCTCCGGCTCCACGCGCGCGAGGATCAGCATCTGCTCGACCAGGCGCGACGCCCGATCGACACCGCGCAACAACATTTCCAGCGCCCGTTGCCGCTCGTCGTTGTCGGCGCTGGCGAGAGCGTTCTCGGCATGAATGCGCAGCACCGCGAGCGGCGTACGCAACTCGTGGGCGGCATCGGCCGTAAAGCGGCGCTCACGCTCGAACGATGCGCCAAGACGGGCAAGCAGATCATTGAGTTCGTTGACCATCGGCTGCACTTCGACACTCGCCGGCGATACGGCAAGCGGCGCGAGATTGCGCACGCCACGACCGGCGATCAATTGCCGCAACGCATCGAGCGGGCGCAGACCGCGCTTCACCAGCCACCAGATCAGGAAGGCCATCAACGGCAGGCCAACAGCGTGCGGCAAGAGTGTCGTCAACGCGATGCGCCCGGCCAACTCACCGCGCATGTAGTCGTCCTGCGCAACCTGCAGCCAGAGCCCCTGGTACAGGACGCTGAATACATGGAAACGCTCGCCACCGAGATTGATGATGCTGTAGCCCGGCGTAAAGCCGGTCAGCGGCACCGTGGGTGCGTTCTCCGAGCGCATCAGCAGGCGCTCGCCCGGGCCTTCCCACAACTGGAAAGCGAGTCGCGTTTCATACTTGTGGCCGGCGGTGGCGACATTGCGATCGTCCTCGTCGGCCGCATCGCCCGTCGCTTTGCCAACCGGCCGCCATACCGGAAATATCACGGTATCGTCAGCGCGCTCCTCCATCAGCAACGGCCGGGTGGTCAGCGTTGCCACCAGCACACGCGCCGACTGCGCCAGCTGTGCGTCGAAAAGTTCTTCCACCTCATTCACCGCCTCGCGCCAGCTGAGCCAGGCTGTTGCCACCATGCTCACCGCCGCAACCGACAGTAACGTGATCAACAGATAACGCCGGATCGAAAACATTCGGTCAGCCCACCGTGTAGCCAACACCGCGCACGGTGCGGATGAAATCCGGCGCCAGTTTTTTGCGCAGATGATGCACATGCACCTCCAGTGCATTGCTCTCGACGTCCTCGCTCCAACCGTACAGCGTCTGCTCAAGACGCTCGCGCGTCAGTACCCGACCGGCATTCTCGACCAGCGCCGATACCAGCATGAATTCACGCCGGGTGAGCTCGATGCGGTTGCCGTGCCAGGTCGCTTCCTGCGATTCCGGCAGCAGCACCAGATCGCCGTGGTGAATTTCGGTGGTCGCGCGGCCACCGCGCCGCCGGCTGAGCGCCCGCAGGCGCGCCTTGAGCTCGACAATCTCAAAAGGTTTGATCAGGTAATCGTCGGCGCCGGCATCGAGGCCGGCGACGCGATCCTCGATACGATCGCGCGCGGTAAGGATCAGCACCGGCACATCGGAATGACGACGCAATTCGCGCAATACCTCCATGCCATCGCGCCGCGGCAGACCAAGATCAAGCAGGACGATGTCCCAGGATTCATCCTGCGCCACTGCCGTGCGCGCGTGCTCGCCGTCGCGCAGCCAATCGACGGCATGACCTTCGCGAACAAGCGCGGCGCGCAGCCCTTCGCCCAAGAGTTCATCGTCTTCGACCAACAGCAGCCGCATCGTTTTTTCCTTCAATCAATGCAAAATCCAGTACTGCACGCCCTGGTCCTGGAGGAATTTTTCCGCGCCGGCACCTTCGAGAATCGCCAGCGTCGACAGGGTGCCGGCCTCAAGGCAGGAGCGCCCGACAACCGTCACGGAGCGCGGCGCAGCGGGCACCGGCCAACCGGTCCGCGGATCGAGGATATGCCCATAACGGACACCATCCCGAACGAGAAACCGGCGCGCATCGCCACTGGTGGTCATTGCGCCCGCGCGAATCTTCAGTACTTTCGCCACCCCGCCACCGGGAGACTCGACACCGATAGTCCACTCGCGGCCGCCGTGCAGTGCACCGTTGGTTGCCAGATCGCCGCCGAAATTGACCAACAGGTTGCCCGGATGCGTGCTGGTCAGCAGCAACAGCGTGCGGTCGACCGCGTACTCCTTGCCGATGCCGCCGAAATCCAGCTCCATGCCGGCCGGCAGCATGATCTCCTGCTCGTTCCAGCGCACCTTCTGCCAACCCACCAGCGGCAACAGCGCCGCGACATCGCCGGGCGCCGGGACGCGATCGGAGCCGTCGAATTTCCAGACGCGGCGAAGCACCCCGGATGTAATGTCGAACTTGCCGCCGGACAACTTGTAGCAGGTATCGGCATAAACCAGCAGCCGATGGACCTCGCTGTCGATCGCCACCGGCTGGCCGGCGGCATGATTGATGGCCGCGATGATGTTGTCGTCACGGTAACGGCTGAACTTCTGCTCGATACGCCGTGCCTCGTCGAACGCAAGCCGCGTCAGCCGCCGGGCTGTCTCAAGGTCAGCGCCGGCCACCAGCACCTCGCAGGGACTGGCCATGGCGGTGAACCGTCCGACGCAGTAATCGCCGTGGCGCGCGACGGTGAACGCTGTTTCTTCGTTCATGCGGAAATGGGCCGCCGGTAACGTGTCGCGGTGAGTCTTGCACAGGGCATCGCGCACCGCAAAAAAACGCACAGCAGCCGTCATGTCGCCACGCTGATCCTGACGCGTGCCGCGCCTCACCACTTGCGCGAGTAACCGACCTCAAAGATCAGTGCGGAGAGATCCGCCTGCGCCGTGTCGCCACTCTGGGTCATCGACTCAAGACGCACGTAGGCATCGCCATTGTCTGCCAGGCGCTTGCCGACGCGGGCGCCAAAAGTGGTTGTGGTCAGTGCGCCCAGACGGTAATCGGCCGAATACGCCGTGGCGGTGTCGCCGGCGGCCGGTACGTCGGCCGGCAGCAACCGCTCGACGTAGAAATCCGCCTCACCCTGGTCGTACCAGCGTACGTGCGGCTCGACATACCAGTTGTTTGCCAGCGTCCGGCGATAGCGCAGATCGAGGGTATTCGAAGCAACACCCCAATCATCGGTCATGAACCGGTAACTGGCATCAATGACATCGCCACCTGCAGGCGCATATTTCGTCTCCCAGAACAGCGCATGGCGGGTGCGGCTGTCCGGACGGTTTTCATAGAAAAAAGTATCCGCTGCCCCACTGGCATCGCCGGTCGAAATGATCTTATACGGATCAGTCATGTAGCCCGACGACGTGCTGAGGTTGTAATTGAACTGCATGACCGTGCGCCTGTTGATCACCTGGGTGATACCAAGCAACAGATCGGTGACAGTGCGGTCCTCGGTGTCGCTCGGCGATTTACTGCCCGCAACCGGCATCATCGGCGCAAACGGCACCGGGGTGCCACCGACCGGCTTGATGGTATCCATTTCGTAACCAAAACCGGCGGTCAGCGTCGTGTTGCGCTTGTTGAAATCGCGTGCCAACGCCCCGTTGAAGCCCAGCGAGAAAAAGTCGAACTCGCTGCTGATGTTGGCGCCCAACGTGCGCTTCCACAGCGGGTCTGCCAACGGTGTCGTCCAGCTCAGGCTCAGCGCGCCGCGGGTGTCGTGGAATTCCTCGTCAAGCGGCACTTCGCCCGCCGGCACGTTGTAATTGCTGGCCGCAGCGCCGCTCGGCGACGTGAACGTCTGCGCGTATGGCTCAACCTGCGCGCCGTTCGGCGACGGGCCAGTCAGCGCATCCAGAACCAGTTTGATGTTGAGCGTTTCGTCATCGCCGAGGTCGCGCGTGGCGCTCACCACCGGCTCGGCAGCGGAAACGCGATCCTGCTCGGCGTAGTAGAGCAGTGAAGTATCGATCTGCCAATCGCCGTCGGCAGCCTGCGCACCGCCTGCGCCGACTGTTGCGCCCAATAGCGAGCAGGTTGCCATGGCGAGCGCGCTGCGCATGTTTTGCGGCTGCTTCAGATTCAGACAAGCTGTTTTCATGACCTGTTTCATGACCTGGTGCCTCAATTACAACCACAGCCGCCGCCGCCGAAACCGCGGCCGCCACTGGAAGCTTCTTTCGAGAAATAAATGTGGTCATCAAGGCCACGCGAGACAGCATCGGCGTCCAGACGCATGTCTGGGCGTGCCAACACTTCCCGCTCCCATGGCTGCACGCCCAGGCTGCTGCAGCCGGTAACAGCCACAGAGCCCACGGCGATCGCCACAGCAACCAGTGACCTGCGGATAACAATGATTCGGTTCATGACGTGCCCCTTCACTTGCTGCCCATGATTTCAGTGATGACCTGCTCGTAGTGCGTCTTCTGTTCCTCGCGGAAACCGACATGGCGATGTGCAATGCCGCCGTTGCGATCAATGAGTACCGCCGACGGCATACCCTCAAGTTTGTATTCGCTGGCAAGCTTGCCGTGCGGGTCGAACACCAGCGGGAACGAAGCCGGATATTTCTCGAGGAACTTCATCGCTGCTGCGCGCTCGTTGTCAACGTTGATGCCGACCACCACGAGGTCGTTCGGGTACTTCTTCGCCATCGCGTTCAGCCAGGGGAACGACTTGCGGCAGGGCACACACCAGGATGCCCAAAAATCCAGATAAACCACCTTGCCCCGGTACTGGGCAAGATCAAGCTGGCCCTCGGCAGCGGCCGCGCCGGTCGCCGCAAGCGCGAGAGCGACGCCCAACAGCACAGAGAGAAATGAACGAAACATGGCAACCTCCACAGTTGTGGTCGCCAATGTAGCGAACCCTGCCTTAAGCGAGCCTTAACGGTTGAATGGCAGGCAGCCATGGGTTCAACTGGTTGCGGTAAACACTTAAAGTCTCTGGATAAATCATGAGCCTGTATGGGACCTGCACGTTGGCATTAAGGTTCGCTTAATGCTCAGCGGCCACACTTTGACTCCAACGCGCAATGACCCGGCGTACCCGGCGCGCGCGAACGCTGCGAGACACACCATGTATCGATTGCTCGAACGCACCGCCCGCCCGCTGGCCCGCCTGCTGTTGGCCGCGCTGATACTGCTGGCCGTCTGCGCGCAGGCGGCGCTGCCGTCTGCACTGACCGGCGCCACCAGCGAATCCGGCGCCGACGAATTTCTGCCGGTGCGCGAGGCGTTCCGGCTGACCATCGCCCGCGACGACCAGGGTTTCATCGCCCGCTGGCAAATCGCCGACGGTTATTACCTGTATCGCGACAAATTCCACTTCGCCCTGGTCGACAACCAGGGTATGGCGATTACCGCATTGGGCACGCCGCAATCGCCGGCAGGCCAGTTCAAGAACGACGAGATTTTCGGGCGCGTCGAGATTTATCACACGCAGGTTGATGTGCGCCTGCCGCTGAATGTCATACCGCAACAGCCGGCGACGGCGACGCTGAAAATCACCTACCAGGGTTGCGCCGAAGCCGGCCTTTGTTACCCGCCGGAAACGGAAACCTGGCCGGTTGATTTCACCGGCATGAGCCCGGCAACGGCGACCACCGCAAATACTGCAACCAACAGCACGACACCAGCAGCATCAGATGCCGGCGCCATCACCCGTTTCCTCGCCAATGCCTCGTTTGCGGCGATCATCGGCACCTTCCTGCTGCTGGGCATCGGCCTTGCCTTCACGCCCTGCGTGCTGCCAATGGTGCCGATCCTGTCGTCGATCATCGTCGGCGAGGGCCACGACATTTCGACCCGTCGCGCCTTCATGCTATCGGTCGCGTATGTGCTCGGCATGGCGCTCACCTACACCGCAGCGGGCGTCGCTGTCGGCTTTCTGGGTGCGCAAGCGAACGTGTCGATGCTGCTGCAGTCGCCACCGGTGCTGATCGTCTTCACGCTGGTGTTCGTCGCGCTGGCGATGAGCATGTTCGGCTTCTATGAACTGCAGGTACCGGCGTTCCTGCGCGACAAACTCTCCTCGGTGTCCGGCCGGCAAAAAAGCGGCCGGCTGCTCAGCGTTGCGGTCATGGGTGCGGTGTCGGCTCTGGTGGTGTCGCCCTGCGTGTCGGCGCCGCTCGCGGGCGCGCTGGTGTTCATCAGCACCACCGGCGATGCCGTGCTCGGTGGCACGGCGCTGTTTGCGCTGGCGATGGGCATGGGTTTCCCGCTGCTGTTGATCGGCACCTCGGGCGGCAAACTGCTGCCGAAGGCCGGCGCCTGGATGAACGGCGTGAAAGCATTTTTCGGCGTCATGCTGCTGGGTATCGCCATCATCCTCGTCGGCCGCATCCTGCCGGGCTGGGCGAGTCTCGCGCTGTGGGGTTCGCTGCTGATGGTGTCCGCGATTTACCTCAAGGCGCTGGAGCCGCTGTCCACCGCTGCGACCGGCTGGGCACATTTTCGCAAGGGCGTCGGCATGGTGCTGATGCTGCTCGGCGCAACGCTGCTGATTGGCGCCGCCGGTGGCGCCAATGACCCGCTGGAACCACTCGGCTTCCTCAAGGCGAGTGCCGCCAGCGGTACCGCGCCACAGCAGGCGCCGCTGTTCACGCGGGTGCAAGACAGCAACGAACTCACCGCAAAACTCGCCGACGCACGCACCGCCGGCAAACCGGTGATGCTCGATTTCTTCGCCGAATGGTGTGTGGCCTGCAAACTGATGGAACGCGACGTATTCGCCAAAACATCGGTGCACAACGCGCTCGCCGGTTATGTCGTGCTGCAGGTCGATGCGACGGACAACAACGACACCAACCAGGCGCTGCTGGCGCAGTACAACGTGATGGGCCTGCCCTCGATCCTGTTCTTCCGCCCCGACGGCACTGAACTGAAAGACGAGCGTATCCAGGGCGAGCAGACCGAGGCGGGTTTTGTTGCGTATCTCAGGGATCGCATTGAGCCAAAGCTGCGCTGACCCGGACACCTGTCGCCGCTGTCGAACTGTATCTGCACCAGCAGTTGATCCTTCGGCCAACCGGGTTATGGCGTCAGCGCGGCGAGGTTGCCCTGGGACGTGCAGATGTCCTCAATGGCCTTGAGCAACAAAGACCGATCGTACGGCTTCTCCATGTGCCGGATGCCCTCCCGCTCCAGAAACGCCACGGCCTGTGGCGTAAAAGCGCCGCCGGTAAGGAACAGCATGCGTTTCGCCTGCTCGGGGACGGTGCCTGCCAGGGCCGCATACAGGGCCATACCGCTCATCTCCGGCATCATCAAATCGCAGAGAATGACATCGAAACGGGCGCCGGCGCGGATGTCTGCCAACGCCTGTGCGGGGCTGGTACAGCCAGTAATGTCGTGGGTGCCGCCGAGGATCCGCTGCACAGAGGAAACCATAGCCGGTTCATCGTCGATCACCAGTACCGAGGGGCGGCGGACCGCGCCCGGTATGGCAGCCGTTGCTGCGGGCTGCGGGTGGGCCCGTGCAAAAATCGGTAACCGGATACTGAACGTGGTGCCCGCTCCGGGCTCACTCTGAACGTTGATCGTGCCATTCATACCACCAACGATCCGTTGACAAATCGACAGGCCGAGGCCAGTGCCGATACCCGGATCCTTGGTGGTGAAGAACGGCGTGAACAGATGGCTCATGACCTCCGGCGACATGCCGCAGCCCGAATCACTGATTTCCACGATGGCATGATCGTCGCCGTCCGGCCGCAACGTGACGCCAATTTTATTGCTGCCGGCGGCACCCTCGGGAATGGCCTGCCCGGCGTTCACCAGCAGATTCAGGAATACCTGGCCAAGGCGTGACGCGCTGCCGCTCACTGCGGGGGTCGGCCGGAAGTCGCGGGTAATTTGCGCACGGTGACGGATTTCAACCCCCGCCATGCGAATGGCGGATTCGATGATGGCCTGCAAGTCCACAGGCTCCCGCTTATCCTCACCCGCGCGGGCGTACATGCGCAGATCTTGTGCGATCTCGCGAACGCGCTCTGCAGCCTCACGGGCCTGCTTGATGTTGGCGACGCACCGATGGCTCGAAAGCGACGCCACCACAGCGTGCGGCATCGAGGCAATCCCGTCGTTGACCGTATCGAGGCAGGCGATGAGCGTCGCCAGCGGGTTATTGATCTCGTGGGCTACGCCTGCGGCGAGCAGACCGAGCGAGTACATTCGGTCGGAGGCAATCAGTTGGGCATTGAGTTTTCTTTGCTCGGTTGTATCCGTAACCATGAACAGAACACCGGTGTTGCGTCCCTGGTCGTCGGGGAATGTGCCTGCCGACAGGCGTGACACGAACCGTGACCGGTCCGCCCGCTGGAACTCAATGTCGTGCAACTCCGATACACCGGCCCCCTTGTGGCATGCCTCGATTGCCGGCCGTGCCGCCACATCGACATGATCGCGGATATTCGTGCCGGTCAGGGTTTCACGCGCGCAGCCAAGGAGGTTGGCCATGCGTTCATTGACGTAGAGGGTCACGCCCTGGGCGTCGGTGACCCAGATGCCTTCCTTCGCGGTTTCGACAATACGCCGGTATCTCGCCTCGCTCTGGCGGAGGGCGTCTTCCGCGCGGCGCCGTTCGGAGCGTTCGCGCGCATCGCGCCTTTCGCGCTCAATGACCGGGCCCAGTCTTGCAAAACGCCCCTTGATGATAAAGTCATGCGCGCCGGACTTCAGTAGCGCAACGGCTATTTCCTCGCCGATCGTCCCGGAGACAATGATGAATGGCAGATCGATACCCGTTTCGTGAAGCAGCGCGAGAGCGCCATGGCCACTGAAACGCGGCATGGAATAATCCGAGATCACCAGGTCCCAGGATTCGTTCGCCAGCGCCTCGCGCATCTCGGCGGCGGTCTGAACGCGGCGGCAGGTGACATCGTATCCGTCACGCGAGAGCACCCGCAGGAGAATATCGGCGTCATCCTGTGAATCTTCGACGAGCAACATCCGCAGTGTCTTCAGCATTGCGTTACCTCCTGCCCGGTGGTGGTTGATTCAGCATCAGCCAGTAACCGCCAAGCCGGTGCGCGATGATGGCAGCGTGAAATAGAACGTGGCGCCGACCCCCGGTTTGCCTTCAGCCCAAACCGTACCGCCATGGCGCTCAATGATGCGCTGGACGGTCGCAAGCCCGATGCCGGTTCCTGGATACTCCGTCACGGTATGCAGCCGCTGGAACGGCTGGAAAAGATTGCCGGCATAGTTCATGTCGAACCCGGCGCCGTTGTCACGAACGTAGAACACCGTTGCGCCGTCATGCACTTCGCTGCCGAAGCTGACGACAGCTTCGGCAGCGTGAGCAGTAAATTTCCAGGCGTTACCGAGCAGGTTCGCGAGCGCGATCCGCAGTAGCCGGGCATCACCCTGTGCTTCCAGGCCTGCTTCGATCCGTAGGGATATTTCGCGAGCCGGATGCTGGCGGCGCAATTCCGCACAGATATCGGCAACCTTGCGGGACAGATCAATTGGTGTCAGTACCATTTCACTGCGCTCGACTCGCGACAGCCGCAGAAGATCATCGATCAGCAGTCCCATCTGTTGGCCTGCGGCCCGCACGCGGTTGAGGTAATCGACGGCCTTCGGTTCGAGTTGGTGTTCATAGTCTTCGAGCAAGGCCTGACTGAAACCGTCAATGCTGCGCAGTGGTGCGCGCAGGTCGTGCGATACCGAATAGCTGAAGGCGGCGAGCTCCCTGTTCTTGCGCTCGATGTCGTGCAGCAGCCGGGCGCGCATTTCGGCCAGCGCTGCGGCTGTTTCCGCAGCGGCACGGCGGGTTCGCGACATTTCCAGGTGCGTGCGCACCCGGCTGAACAATTCGCGAGCGGAAAACGGCTTCACCAGGTAATCGTCGGCACCGGTATCGAGCCCTTCAATCAGCGCTTCCTCGCCGGCGCGCGCCGACAACAGGATCACCGGCACGCTCGCGAGCCGCTCGTCCCGCCGCAGTTCTTTCAGCAGGCCGAAGCCGTCAAGCCCCGGCATCATGATGTCGCTCAGGATGAGATCCGGCGGATTGGCCCTGGCAGCGGCCACTGCCACAAGCCCGTCCACGGCAGTCTCCACTCGCCAATGCCGTTCAAGCAGGCGCGTGAGGTAAGCGCGCATGTCGGCGTTGTCGTCGACCACCAGGATCCGGGCGTTATCGGTTGGCACAACCGCCGGGATGCTGACTTCACCGGCTTCGGCAACCGACAGCCAGGAGGATACGTCGATGCCTTTCGGGGTGGGCGATGCTCCGTCCGCTACCTGTAGCCTTGCCGGGGCGACCCGGTCCTGCGGCAAGTGCGCCGAACCGGTCGGGATCAATATGTTGAAGCTGCTGCCGCGCCCCTCGACGCTGTCAACTTCAATCGTACCGCCATGCAACGTGACAAATTCCCGCACCAGCGCAAGGCCGATGCCACTGCCCTCGAAGCTGCGGCCACTGCGGGTGGTAATGCGATGAAAGCGCTCGAACAAGCGCGGCATTTCGCTTGCCGCAATGCCGAGGCCGGTGTCTTTGACCTGCAGCACCACGCGATCACCTCGCTCGGCGAGCGTGACAGCAATCTCGCCGGACAGCGTGAACTTGTACGCGTTGGAGATCAGGTTCAGCAGGATTTTCTCCCATTGCTGCCGATCGACATACACCGGTTGCGACAGCGGCGGACAACTGACCCGAAAGGCAAGCCCGGCGCGCTCGATCAGTGACCGGAAGTTGCTGGCGATGTCTGTTGTCAGGGATGACAGCTCGACAGGCTCGAAAGCTGTTTCAATGCGCCCGGCCTCCAGGCGGGCAAACTCCAGCAGATTGTTGACAAGGCGCAGCAGTCGTTCGGCGTTGCGGTTCACCGTGACCAGCTCCGCCCCCTCCAGCGCGCCGTCGGGATGCTCAAGCGCCGCCTCGACAAGCCCGAGAATCAGGGTGAGCGGAGTGCGGAATTCGTGACTGATGTTATTGAAAAAGGCGGTTTTCGCCCGGTCCAGTTCGTCGAGGTGCTGGTTGGCGTCACGCAGTTTTTCGTTGGCCTTCTGCAACTGTTGCGCACGCATCATGACCTCGGCTTCCATGGCATTCGCCCGCTCCTGAAGTTCCGAGGTCAGGCGGGACTGCTCACTGCCCAGTTGCTTGAGCCGGACAAACTCGGTCACGTCCTGGACACGGTGAATGATGAACTCGAAAGACCCGTCGCCGGCCATCACCGGTGAGTTGACCGGGCTCCAGAAGCGCTCCTCGAAGCCGCTGTCGTCGGGGCGGCGGATAGCGTATTTCTGCACCGCCATGGTGTCGGCAGCGCGTGTGGCGACGACTCGCATGAGGGATACCCGGAGGTTACGGGCGCCGTCTGCGGCCGGATCGTCGGGGTCATCCGGGAAGACCTCAAACAAGCCGCGCCCGAGCACGGCACTGCGCTCGGTGAGCGTAGCCGCCAGGTAGGCGTTGCTTGCGCCAACGATGGTGAAGCAAGGCGGATCGTTGCGCAGCGCAAGATACAGGCCGGGCGCCGACTCGAACAGCAGCCGAAAATCCGGCAGTGCTGCGGGAGCGCTGCCAGCGCGTAACGCGGCGGCGTCGGGTGATTCCGGGGCAGCCTGCCCAGTACTGGAAGATCCTTTCATGCACACTGTCCTTGGTATCGATACAACAAACACATTCCCCGCCGCAGACATCATGTCTTCCGGCAACACAAAATTCCCTCCCGAATGGCGAGGGATTTCCACGCGGCGCAAGAACAGCGCAGGTGGGTTTCCTACTATCGTTCAAGTGGTATCCAACCCACCGCAGCGCTCCGTGAACGCGATCACGTTTTTCGGAAATTCTTGCCCGCCAGCACCCCGGACGAACAGGGAGTTGGCAGAGACCTTCGTGGAACAGGCCGGCAGTCTGCAGCCATCGTACACGCACTTTGTAAGGAAGTGTTGGGCCCGGTTCCCAACCCTGAACGCGCCCCCTAGACTGGCCGCCTGTTGCATTCCCGGTCGCCATGACCAATTAGTTGTGCGTACCAATACCCCCCAAGGAGCGACGGCATGGCCACCATTCTGGTGCTGCACGGGCCGAACCTGAATCTGCTCGGCACCCGCGAGCCGGACACCTACGGGCATGACACGCTGGCAGAAATCAACGCCCGCCTCGCCGCCATCGCCCGTAAAACCAGTCATCACCTGATGACCCTGCAGAGCAACGCCGAGTACGAACTGGTCGAGCGTATTCACGAGGCACAGAAGGAAGGCGTCGAGTTCATCATCATTAACCCGGCGGCCTTCACGCACACCTCGGTGGCGATCCGTGATGCCCTGCTGGCCGTACAGATTCCGTTCATTGAGGTGCACCTGTCCAACGTCCACGCGCGCGAGCCGTTTCGCCAACACTCGTATTTTTCCGATGTCGCTGTCGGCGTCATCAGCGGGTTGGGCAGCATCGGCTACGAACTCGCGCTCGACGCAGCAATGCAGAGGCTCTCGCCGCCGGGCTGAACCGATGGCGCACAAAACCACGACTTCACCCCGGCGGCAGCCGGCCAAACCCACAAAAACAGCTCTCAAGGCAACCCAAGCATGGATATTCGCAAAGTCAAGAAACTGATTGAACTGCTCGAGGAATCCGGCATCGACGAGCTGGAGATCAAAGAGGGCGAGGAAACCGTCCGCATCGCGCGCAACCGGCAGCACAGCGGCCCGGTGACCTACCAGATGGCGCCGCCGCAGTTCGCCGCGCCGGCCCCGATCGCCACCCCTGCTGCTGCACCTGTCGAGAAGAAGGAAGACGCCAAACGCAACGGCCACGTGATGCGCTCGCCGATGGTCGGCACGTTCTACCGCTCGCCGTCGCCAGGTTCGCCGCAGTTCGTCGAAGTGGGGGCCGCCGTGAAGGTCGGCGATGTGCTCTGCATCATCGAAGCCATGAAAATGATGAACCAGATCACGGCCGACAAGGCCGGCGTGGTCGAGGCAATCCTCGTCGACAGCGGTCAGCCGGTTGAGTTTGACCAACCGCTGTTCACCATCGTCTGACGCCTGACGGAACCTACTCATGCTCGACAAGATCGTGATCGCCAACCGAGGCGAAATCGCGCTGCGCATTTTGCGCGCGTGCAAGGAAATGGGCGTCCGCACGGTGGCCGTTTATTCGAAGGCCGACCGTGATCTGATGCATGTGCGGCTCGCCGACGAGGCGGTCTGCATCGGCCCGGCATCGTCGAAGGAAAGCTATCTGAATATCCCGGCAATCATCAGTGCTGCCGAGGTAACCGACGCGCAAGCCATACACCCCGGCTACGGCTTTCTGGCCGAAAACGCGGATTTCGCCGAGGCTGTGGAACGCTCGGGCTTCATCTTTATCGGCCCGCGCGCAGAAACCATCCGCCTGATGGGCAACAAGGTGTCGGCAATCGAGGCGATGAAAGCCGCCGGCGTTCCGACCGTGCCCGGCTCCGGCGGCGCAGTTACCGAGGAAAACGCCATCGAGGCGGCGAAGCAGATCGGCTACCCGATCATCATCAAGGCCGCCGCCGGCGGTGGCGGCCGCGGCATGCGCGTGGTGCACAGTGAGGCGGCGCTGCTGAATTCACTGTTCGTCACCCGCTCGGAAGCAAAAGCCGCGTTCGGTGACGACACGGTTTACATGGAAAAATTTCTCGAGCATCCGCGCCACGTCGAGGTTCAGGTACTCGCCGACGGCAAAGGCCATGCCGTACATCTGGGTGATCGCGACTGCTCGCTGCAGCGGCGGCACCAGAAGGTGGTCGAAGAAGCGCCGGCACCGCATATTCCACAGAAATTGCGTGACGCAGTGTATGCCTCCTGCGTCAAGGCCTGTGTTGATATCGGCTACCGTGGTGCCGGCACTTTCGAGTTCCTCTATGAGAAAGAACACTTCTACTTCATCGAGATGAACACGCGCGTGCAGGTTGAACACCCGGTCACCGAAATGGTGACCGGCGTCGATATCGTCAAAGAGCAAATCCGCATCGCCGCAGGTGCCGGCCTGTCATTCCGCCAAGCAGACGTGAAGATCAAGGGCCATGCATTCGAGGCGCGCATCAACGCCGAGGATCCAGCCACCTTCATGCCCTGCCCAGGCAAAATCACCTATTTCCACGCGCCCGGCGGCAATGGCGTGCGCGTGGACTCACACGTCTACAGCGGCTACACCGTGCCACCGCACTACGATTCACTGTGCGGCAAGGTGATCACCTGGGGCGACGACCGCACCACGGCGTTCCGCCGCATGCGCAACGCGCTCGACGAGATCGTCGTCGACGGCATACGCACCAATATTCCGCTGCACAAGGAGCAGATTTTCCGCGACACGAACTTCGAAAATGGCGGCGTCGACATCCACTATCTCGAAAGCAAGCTGGGCATCAAGAAGTGATGCGCTCGCCCGGGCAGACGCAGTGAGGGCCTGGCTCGAACTGAAAACGGAAATTGCGCGCCACGATGTCGATATCGCCGAAGAGCTGTTGCTCGCACTTGGCGCGCTGTCGATCACTAACCTCGACGCGCAGGATCAACCGCTGCTTGAACCTGGCCCGGGTGAAACGCCGCTGTGGGATCGGGTTGTCGTGGTCGGGCTGTTCCCCGGCGATCTTGATCCCGATACGCTGCGCGCCGCATTCGCCCGCGCCTGGCAGGCTGCGCAGGGCAACAACCCGCCAGGCTTTCGCGTCGAAGGCCTTGCCGACCAGCCCTGGGAGCGTGTCTGGCTTGAGCACTTCAAGCCGACGCGCTTCGGCGAGCGCCTCTGGGTAATCCCGAGCTGGACCACGCCGCCGCAACCGGACGCCGTGAACCTGCACCTCGACCCCGGCCTCGCCTTCGGCACCGGCACACACCCCACCACGGCCCTGTGCCTGCGCTGGCTCGATGGGCTCGCCGTCAGTGGCGCACTGCGCGACGCACGGGTACTCGACTTCGGCTGCGGCAGCGGCATTCTCGCCATCGCTGCCGCACTGCTTGGCGCGAAAACGGTGACCGGCGTCGACAATGATCCACAGGCGATCATCGCCACAAACGAGAATGCGCAACGCAATGGCGTAACAGTCACCGCCCTGCTACCGCACGAATTCGACAACATCTGCACAGTTTCAGCCGCCGGATCAGCAACGCCGCACGGCTTCGACGCCGTCGTCGCCAACATCCTCGCCGGCCCGCTCATGCAGCTCGCGCCACGGCTCGCCGCTTGCGTAACACCCGGCGGCGCGCTTGCGCTGTCCGGCATCCTGCGCGAGCAGGCCGACGAAGTGGCCGCTGCCTACACCCCTTGGATAGACTGGGACGCACCTACCAGCGACGGCGACTGGGTGCGGCTTTCCGGCGTTCGCCGCCGCAGCGCACGCAACCCGGCGTGACGCCATGACGCCGGCATGCGCATAATCGTCCGGTCAGATTTCAGGGACAGGATATGGCCGACAAGTATCAGACCCAGTGCCCGCACTGCGGCGTCAAGTTCCAGATAACAGCCCAGCAACTGGCTCTGGCCAACGGCACCGTACGCTGCGGCTCCTGCCTGCAGGTCTTCCATGCCAGCCAGAACCTCATACCACTGACAGAAAATGCGCCACCCGCCGGCGTCGGCTCGGCACGCGGCGGCAGTGCGGCCCACCCACCGAGCCCGCCCCCGGCAGGCGCTGCCGCGCCGCAATCACCACGGGCACCCGCCCGCCAGACGGCGCCGCCCCGCACAGCCCCTCCGCCGCCGCCAGACGGTGATCTCGCCGACATGATCCTGCGTGAATTTGACGAGAAGAAGGCACCGCCGGCAAAACCGGCTCCTCCGGCCACGCCAACCGCCACCCCAACACCGCCTCGCAATGCGCCCGGCTCATCTTGGGCGGCGCCACCACCGGCAAAATCCACGCCAGCGCCCAGGCAGTCCTGGGGGGCGCCACCGCCACCGCCCCCACCAAAACCGGCCGCGCCGCGCTACTCCATTGAGGAGAATAAAACCAAGATATCCATTGGCGCCGGCAAGATGAACGACCAGCTGCTGGACAGTACGCACGACCCCTTCGGCATCTCGGGCTCGACCTTGCTGGCAGATCACGAACTGGGTTCCGACTCTGTAGACGAGTCCTGGGCCAAAACCCTGATCGGCGAGGGTCCGACCGGTGAAAAAGACGAAATGCTGCGCAAGTTCCAGATCAAAGCCGATGAGTTGTCGATAACCGCGCAAACCGGCGTGCAGCAGCGCTCGGCGCTTGCCGATCACATAAACCGGCTGCCTGACAGTGGCGCCGGCAACAGCGCCAGTACCGCCATGCCGGCCCCCCAGAATCGCACCGCGCAGGACAGTATCTCCGACGACGAACTGGACTTTCTCAACGACTCCGACCTGACGATGCAGGATGTCGAGTTACCCGGGCTTGATACCGATGTTGACGTCAGTGCCAGTGCGGCCTCGCATCAAGTCAGCTGGCAAGGCGATGTACTGTGGGGCACGCTTTCGGCCGTTTTCACACTCGTTTTGCTCGGCCAGTACTTCGTGTTCAACATGGATACCCTGGCGCGCGATGAAAGCTGGCGCGGCCTCTACGCGGTAGCCTGCGGCGCCATCGGCTGCCAACTGCCCGGCAGCAGCGACATCACCCGGTTGCAGGGCGCCAATCTCGTCATCCGCAGCCACCCGACTGCCGGCCAGGCGTTGATAGTCGATGCCGTGGTCTACAACCGCGCACCTTTTGCCCAACCTTTTCCGCAACTGGAACTGGGTTTCAGCGACGCCAACGGACAACCCGTTGCCGGCCGCGTGTTCACACCTGCGGAATACCTCAAAGGTGAACTCGCTGGCACGACGATGATGCCTCCCGACACCCCCATCCACCTGACGCTCGAACTCGTCGATCCGGGCCCGGCGGCCGCAAATTACGAAATGCGTTTCCTGCCGCCGGACGCATCCTGAGCGGTGGTTGCGGGCGCGTTGTTGAACAACAGAAGTCCGGCTTGGCAAGCACTTTTTCTGCGTCTTTTGTCAGGCGGGCCGCTTTAAGGATGCTCCTGTCGCCGTTATGATTGCTCACTCTTTGAGCAATTCAGCAAAAAAACAGCACCGCCGGCGAGCGCGTCCTGCACGCCGACGGTTTTTTTTGCGCCGCCATTCAACAAGAGCATCGGCGATGCTCGCTCACCCGTACATCGACATGCGTATCGGCCCATACCAACTCGACAACCGCGTCGTCCTCGCGCCCATGGCAGGCGTGACCGATTTGCCGTTCCGGCAACTGTGCCGGCAGCTCGGCGCGGGGCTTGTCGTCGCGGAAATGCTCACCGCTGATACTGGGTTGTGGCACACCCCAAAATCACAACGTCGCCGCCTGCATGCCGATGAGCCGGCACCGCGCACCGTACAAATTGCCGGCGCCGAGCCGGCCATGCTCGCCGACGCCGCCCGCCGCAGCATCGACGACGGTGCGCAAATTATCGATATCAATATGGGCTGCCCGGCCAAAAAGGTCTGCAACAGGGCCGCCGGCTCCGCGCTGCTGCGCGACGAAGCGCTGGTTGCCGACATCCTGCGCACGGTAGTCGCGGCGGTGAACGCACCGGTTACCCTGAAAATTCGCACCGGCTGGGCACCTGATGCCCGTAACGGCATCGCCATTGCACGTATTGCCGAAGATTGCGGCATCCAGGCGCTCGCTGTGCATGGCCGCACGCGTGCCTGCCGCTTCAACGGCAGTGCCGAGTACGACACCATCGCGGCGATCAAGCAGGCCGTACGCATCCCGGTAATTGCCAACGGCGACATCACCACGGCGCAACAGGCTGAAGCCGTACTCGCGCACACCGGTGCCGACGCCGTGATGATCGGTCGCGCCGCGCAAGGCAATCCGTGGATTTTTCGCGAGATCAATCACTTCCTTGCCACCGGCGTCCTGCTGGCGCCGCCCACGGCCGCCGAAGTGGGCGCCGCCATGCGCGCGCATCTCAATGCCCTGCACGGCCATTACGGCGAAGATTTAGGTGTGCGCATCGCCCGCAAACACGTCGGCTGGTATCTCGATCATCGCGACGGCTGGAATCGCGCCGCTTTCAACGCGGCAACGGGCGCGGCCCAGCAACAGGCACTGATCGCGTCATTCTTTTCACACAGCAGGCGCACTCACAACAGCCGCATGGCCGCCGCTGTCGCCGCCTGAATCAAGCCTGGAGTCCATTGCACCATGAGCACTGCCCCCCTGAAAACATTCAACAACGCCACTGATCTGCATCAGAGTGCGCACCTGGCCGTCACTGCCGGCACGCAAACGTTGCGCGATGCCGTCGCCCAGGCCGTCGGCAATTATTTCCACCAGCTTGGCGACGAGGAAGTCGCCGGCATCTACGACATGGTGCTTGCCGAAATCGAAACGCCGTTGCTTGAGCGCGTACTCGAACACACGCGCGGCAACCAGACCCAGGCGGCCATCGTACTCGGGCTCAATCGCGGCACGTTGCGCAAAAAATTGAAGCGGTACAAGTTGATCTGAGCCAATCTGCAAGCTTGGCTTTTTGGCCACCTCCTGGTGGACAAATTTCCGGCCCAATCTCAGGAGCATCGTCCCGCATGTCCCGCCCCGTTACGACCGCGCTCATTTCCGTTTCCGACAAAAACGGCATTGTCGATTTCGCCCGCGAACTGGTGCGCCGCGGCGTCACGCTGCTGTCTACCGGTGGCACCTGGAAACTGCTGCACGACCATGCCATCGCCGTCACTGAGGTGTCGGCATACACCGGCTTTCCGGAAATGATGGATGGCCGGGTAAAAACGCTGCACCCGAAAATACACGGCGGCATTCTTGGCCGGCGCGGCCAGGATGATGCAGTAATGGCCGAACACGGCATTCACGGCATTGATCTTGTCGTGGTCAATCTCTATCCATTCGCGCAAACCATTGCCAAACCAGGCTGCACGCTCGAAGACGCGATCGAAAACATTGATATCGGCGGCCCAGCCATGGTGCGTTCGGCGGCGAAAAATCACGCACATGTCGGAATCGTGGTGAACGCTGGTGATTATGCGCGTGTGCTCACCGATATGGACGCCAATAGTGGCGCGCTCACTACCGCACTGCGCTTTGATCTCGCAACAAAAGCCTTCGAACACACTGCGATGTACGACGGCATGATCGCCAACTGGATGGGCTCCATTCGCCCGGAAACGGCTTACACAAACGAATTTTCCCGCGAAGAATTTCCGCGCACCATGAACCTGCAGTTTCATAAAATGCAAAACATGCGTTACGGTGAAAATCCGCATCAGCGCAGTGCATTCTATGCGGAGGCACAACCGCAGGCTGCGTCGATTGCCACTGCGAAACAATTGCAGGGCAAGGAACTGTCCTACAACAACATCGCCGACACCGATGCCGCACTGGAATGCGTGAAATCGTTCGTCAAGCCGGCTTGCGTGATCGTCAAGCATGCCAATCCTTGCGGCGTATCGGTATCGCTCGACGGCATCGGCAAGGCCTATGAGCTTGCCTACGCCACCGATACGGAATCTGCGTTCGGCGGCATCATTGCCTTCAACCGCGAACTTGACGCCGCCACCGCACAGGCGATCATCGACCGCCAGTTTGTCGAAGTCATCATCGCGCCAAAAGTGTCGAAGGAAGCGCTGGCAATCACCGGCGCCAAGCAGAATATCCGCGTACTCGAATGCGGCTCCTTGCCTGAATATGGCCCAGGCGAACAGCCCCGACGGTTCGATTTCAAGCGCGTCAATGGTGGCCTGCTGGTACAGGACGCCGATCTCGGCATGATCCGCGAATCCGATCTGAAAATCGTGACCCGCCGCGCGCCGACAGAGGCGCAAATGCATGATCTGGTCTTTGCCTGGAAAGTCGCCAAATTCGTCAAATCAAATGCCATTGTCTATGCGAGGAATCGCCAGACCATCGGCATTGGCGCCGGCCAGATGAGCCGTGTCAACAGCGCGCGCATTGCCGCCATCAAGGCCGAGCACGCCGGCCTCGATGTGAAGAATGCCGTGATGGCGTCCGATGCGTTCTTTCCATTTCGCGACGGCATCGACAACGCGGCAAAAGCCGGCATCGCCTGCGTGATCCAGCCGGGCGGCTCAGTGCGTGATGCCGAGGTGATTGCTGCGGCGGATGAACACGGCATGGCGATGGTGTTTACCGGCATGCGCCACTTCAGGCATTAACAGCATGAAAATCCTGATTTTGGGTTCCGGTGGTCGTGAACATGCCTTTGCGTGGCAATGCGCGCAGGATGCCCGCGTAACGAAAGTTTTCGTGGCGCCGGGCAACGCCGGCACGGCAACGGAAGAAAAATGTGAGAATCTCGCGCTCGACATTCTCGACAATGCGGCACTTGTTGCCTTTGCGCGCGCGAATGTGCAATTGACACTCGTTGGCCCGGAAGCGCCGCTGGTCAACGGCGTGGTCGATGCGTTCCGTGCTGCGGGCCTGCCCATCTGGGGGCCAACGGCAAAAGCCGCGCAACTGGAAGGCTCAAAAGCATTTGCCAAGGATTTCCTGGCGCGGCACAAAATTCCCACTGCCGAATACCAAACCTTCACCGACACCAACGCTGCCCTCGCCTACCTGCGCAATAAGGGCGCACCCATCGTGGTAAAGGCCGACGGCCTCGCCGCTGGCAAGGGCGTGATTGTGGCGATGACCTTGCAAGAAGCCGAGGACGCAGTCACCGACATGCTCACCGGCAATGCTTTCGGCGCTGCTGGTTCCCGCGTCGTGATCGAGGAGTTTCTCGACGGCGAAGAAGCGAGTTTTATCGTCATGGTTGATGGCAAAAATGCGCTGCCTATGGCCACCAGCCAGGATCACAAGCGCATCGGCAATGGCGATACCGGCCCCAACACCGGCGGCATGGGCGCATATTCGCCGGCACCGGTAGTGACGCCAGAGGTGCATGCGCGCGTGATGCGCGAAATCATTGAGCCGACCGTGCGCGGCATGGCAGCCGAGGGCAATATCTACACCGGTTTTCTTTATGCCGGCTTGATGATTACACGAGACGGCGCACCGAAAGTCATCGAGTTCAACTGCCGGTTCGGCGATCCGGAAACGCAGCCCATCATGCTGCGGCTGCAAACATCACTGGTGGCCTTGATCGAAGCCGGCATCGCCGGAAAACTCGACGTGACCCGCGCCGAATGGGATCCACGTGCCGCTATCGGCGTGGTGATGGCGGCCGCTGGCTATCCGCAGGATGTGCGCAAGGGCGATGTCATCAAGGGCCTGCCGGCAGCGGACACCCCAGGCGAAAAAATCTTCCATTCCGGCAGTGCCCTGCAGAACGGCAAGGCCGTCACCCAGGGCGGCCGCGTGCTCTGTGCAACGGCGCTCGGCAACAGCGTGGCGCAAGCGCAGCAATCTGCCTACCAACTCGTGAACCGCATCACCTGGCAGGGTGAATATCACCGCACTGACATCGGCTGGCGGGCTATCCTGCGGGAGAATGCCCGCTAAATCAGGCGCCGACAGAGGGGTCCGTACCATGAGATTTATCCGTGACAACCTCGCCCGTCTCGCCTTCGCCTTCGGCATCCTCGTTGGCGTCCAGGCGCCGAACCTCGTCACCCAGTACGAGCACCGGGTGGCTGCCCACCTGAGCGAAGTCACGCAGAACTTTGCCGGCTTTCAGCAAATCGCCAACAATTATTTCAACGGCAATGTCGACCTGCTGGTTTTACACCACGAACAAAGTACCGATCAGGTATTCCATGCCGAGGCAGAACCGATCCGCAAACTGTGGCGTCGCCTGCAGCATCTGCGCGCCGAGCAGGCCGCGCTGAGTGGCGACTTCGTCAGGCAACTGGTTCACGTTGCTTTCAATGCCGATCCCGACATCCGCCAGGAAACGCTCGACGGTTATGCCGCGACGGTTCCCCTGACCACAACCGCAATTGCCTGCGGTCTCATTGCCGCATTCGCGCTGGGGGCGCTTGTGGATGGCCTGCTGGCCGGGTTCGGTGCCGGCCTCAGCCGGCTCAGGATGCGGCGACCGCGCCGAACCTGAGCCGCACCACAACACCGTTACTTTTCCTTGAGTATGTAAACGCCATCCCAGGTTACTGCCGGCGGCATCGCGCGCATCGTGGCAACGCGTTCGAGAAATATCTGGTAGAGCCGGCATTCCGGCTCGGCCGCCAACAATTCGCCGAGCTCGTTCTCGGCATCGTCCCAGCGCTGGTCGAAATAGCACTGCAACGCGCGATTCCAGCTCGCCAGCCGCGCCAACAGTTCCGGGGTCGCCTGCTCCTTGCGGCACAGCGGCTCGTACACTTTTACCGGCTCGGTCTTGCCTTTCACCTGCAACCGGTCGACCAGGCGCAGCACATGGTTGGGCGCCTGCACTGCCGTCGCCTCACCGACCAGCAGCCGCAAACCATACTGCTTGGTCGCGCTCTCCAGCCGGGAGGCGAGATTCACTGCATCACCCAACACGGTGTATGCACGGCGGTAACTGGACCCCATGTCGCCAACGTTCATCGGCCCGCTATTCACGCCAATGCCAACGTCAATGCGCGGCAGCCCGTCGGCACCGAATTCGCCCTTGAGTTCATCGACCTTTTGCAACATCAGCAGCGCGGCATCGAGCGCATGTTCGGCATGTTGGGGATCGCCAAGCGGTGCCCCCCAGAATGCCATCACCATGTCACCGACATATTTGTCGATCGTACCCTGGTTGTCGAAAATGATTTTCGTAATCGGCGTAAAGTAGCGATTGAGTAACTGCTTGAGACTCTGCGCGGAAAGTTTTTCCGAAATCGTGGTGAACGAACGCACATCGGAAAACAGCACCGTCATTTCCTTGGACTCACCATCGAAAGACGCCTGTTCCGGGTGGTCGAGCAACCGGTCGATATGCGCCGGCGCAACATACTGACCGAACATGCTGTGAATCTGGGCGCGGCGCTGCGTTTCTTCCAGGAAACCCAACACCATGTAGAGCAGGTTGAGCATCAGTACGACAACGAGCAGTGGGGCCAACGGAAAATCGACGTGCCCCCACGCCCAGAGCGCATAGTTACCACCAATTACGCCGGTGATCGCCACCGCACTGAACAGCACCTGCCCGGCGGCAGCCAGGCGCGGCTGCACCACCACGATAACGATGCCCAGCAACAGGATCATCAGCACGGTGGCACCAACTTCGTAGTCCGGCCGGTACCAGAAACGATTGTCCGGTGGCACGCTGCCGATGATCGCGTCGAGCAGATTGGCGTGTACTTCAACCCCGGGATAACCGGTTTCCAGTGGCGTCGAACGCAGGTCCTTCAGGCCCAACGCCGAAGTGCCGACCAGCACAATCGCGCCATCAAGCACATCGCGATCGACCGCGCCATGCAGCACATCGGTAGCCGAAACATACGGAAAACTGTGTGCCTTGCCGCGGTAGGGCACCACGGCGCGGCCGCGCGCATCAACCGGAATCAGATTGCCATCAAGCGCAACCGATTCCATCACCACCGTGTCGCCCTGCATCGCCGTCGTGATGGTGACGTGTTCAGCGCCGAGAAAACGCCGCGCGACGGCCAGCGACAGTGATGGATACAGCTGATCACCGACCCGGTAGATCATCGGCGAACGACGCACCACGCCATCAATATCAGGCTCGGTGGTCAGGCTGCCGGCACCAACCGCAGCATCCTGCAGCACCGGCTGGTTGCCGGCGTAACCGATGGTTTCCGGCATCAGCCACAGACTACCCTCCCCCGGCGGCAAGGTGAGGATGGGCTCCGGCAACGCGCCAATATGGCCGGCAGTGTCGTTATGCAGAAAGAACCCGAGCACGGTCTCACCGCGGGCAATGTCCTGCGCGAATTTTGCGTCCGCATCGAAACGCGCACGCGCGGCACGCAAGGTATTGCCGGCGTGCGCCGCGATGGCTGGGTCGGTAAGCACTTCATCGACCGGATTGCGCTCAGGCTCGGGGAAAGTCACGTCGAAACCGACAATGATCGCGCCGTTGTCGTAAAGCGCCGCCAGCATGTCGCCCATCCGGGCCCGCGACCAGGGCCAGCGGCCCTCCACGTCGATACTGGTTTCGTCGATATCGACAATGACTATTTTTTGCGCTATTGGCGGTGCCTCAAGGGCCACGCGAAAACGCAGGTCGTAGAACAGGGCCTCAAGGCGCTCCAGCATCGGCGGGGCATACAGGCCAAGGTAAGCATGGTAAAACGCGATGGCGATGGTGAGGGCAACACCGAACGGTCGGGCGAGCCGGCGCAACGCCCTTATCAAGGTTTGGCGCATTTGTCATAATGGCCCGCCGGTCACGGGCCCCCTTGTTTGGTTGTGACATGTCCCCAGGCGGCTGCCTGCCGCTACCCGCGAGTCCACGTTCTTCGTCGATCAGGATGCACGATGACAGACCCGAATCAGGACATCGACCTTGAGCGGCTCAAGGAGTTTACGCCGTTCGACTCCCTCTCGGATGCCCATCTGCGGGATCTCGCCCCCAAGCTCGCCGTATCGCGGCCGGGCAAAGGCAAGGTGCTGTTCAAGCGCGGCCAGCCGGACGCGCAGTGTCACTTCCTGCTCAAAGGCACTGTTGATCTGGCCGACGCCGCTTTCGTCGTCCGGCCGCTCAACGCTGACGATCCGGAAAACTATCTCGCCGTCGATAACTATCCCGAACACCGAGTGTCCGCAATTACCGCCACGGACTGCCTGATCGTCAGCATTAGCCGCGACCACCTCGACCTGGTGCTCACCTGGAGCCAGGCCGCCGACTCGCTCGACGAGGATGACCAACCGGATGACGGCAACACCGACTGGATGGAAGCACTGCTTTCCTCCGAATTATTTGCGTCCGTACCGCCAGGAAACATCCAGCAGTTATTTGTGAAGTTCAAGGAAAAGGCAACTCATCTGGGCGAGGCGATCATCCGGGAAGGTGACGATGGCGATTGTTTCTACGTCATCAAGGAAGGCCGGGCGCTGGTCACCCGCGGCCAGGGCAGCAACCAGAAAACCCTGGCGGCACTCAAGAACGGCGCCTGCTTCGGCGAAGATGCACTCATCGGCGACACCAAGCGCAATGCCACCGTCACGATGACCACCGACGGCACGCTGATGGAGCTCGACAAACAGAGCTTTATCAAGCTGCTGAAGGAGCCGGTGATCCAGCAGATCACCGAGCAGCAGTACGAAAAAATGATGGACGAGGCCGACGAAGGTATCGTGCTGATCGACGTACGCCTGCCGCTGGAATTCAAGCACGAGCACCTGCCACACGCGCAAAATATTCCCCTGCCGGAATTACGCAAGGAAATCCGCAGCCTTGAGAAAGCATTCACCTATGTCATCACCTGCGACGGCGGCCGCCGCTGCGAGATTGGTGCTTACCTGCTGAACGAAGCTGGCCTGCGCGCCCTCGTCCTCAAGCGCAAAGCCAAAACGGTAGAGCAAACGCCCGAAGTCCGGGAAGAAGATGCACGGTGAGCAGGGTGCACTCCCGGCTCACCCACCCCTGATCCAGACGACGCTGATCCGCACGTTCCGCCGGCTACTTTTGCTGGCATTGCTGCTCTCTCCGTACGCCGCTGCCTACGCCCCGCCTTACCCGATCATTGATACGACCGAGCCCGTCTCACTCGGCTTGTTCATCGCCTGGTTCGAGGATTCTGCCGGCCAACGGTCGCTTGACCAGATACAGGCACTACCTCCTTCCGCGTTCACCGTCCCCGAAAGCGAATTACTGCATTTTGGCTATACCCGCAGTACGTACTGGTTCCGCCTGGCATTGCAGAATACGCACGACACCGACGAAACCCTGCTGCTGGAAGTACCGCATCCCGGATTGTCGCTGATTGAATTCAACCGCCCCGTTGCCAACGGCTACGCACTGACCAGCAGCGGCACATCGACCGACCGTATCATCGGAGATTTTCAACACCAGCACTACCTGTTCGCCGTGACGGTTCCGGCTGGCGCCACCGCAGTGTACTGGTTTCGGGTTCAATCGAACCTCGCGCTCGACTTCTCGCTACAGCTTAAGTCGCCGGAATCACATATGTACGCGCAAAGCATGTTGCAGATCGCGGCCGGCATCCTGATCGGCACCCTGATCGGCCTGCTGCTGTTCAACGCCATCGCCTGGCTGGTGTTACGGAAGTCGGTGCATGCCTGGTACCTGCTGTTCTTGCTCGCTGTCATCACTTTCCTGCTGGCGAAACTCGGCTATATCGGGGTGCTGTTTTTCCGCGAACCTGGTCTGCATTCGCTGACTGAAAGTATGGCCGCCATCGGCGCAACACTCGCCGCAACACAATTTGCGCGGATATTACTGAATACCCGCCTGCACCAGAGTGCGCTGGATCTGTGGTTAGGCTACCTGCTGCTCGCCGGCATCATGGCACTGCTTGCTGTGCCTTTCATCGAGCCATGGCATCGCGGCCCGATGTACACCACGCTTGCTGCGCTGACGATGCCAGCAACGCTTTATGCCGCCTGGATCGCGATGCGCAGCGGCTGCCCGGACGCGCCCCGCTACCTCGGCGCCCGACTGGTCAGCGCCGCCGGCGGCGGGCTCACCGCTGGTGCCGAACTGGGCCTGCTGTCGCTACCACTGCCGGCGGTCTATCTGCTGGTGTTGAGCGCCAGCATCGAGGCTTCACTCATCGCCTGGATGCTCTACGCCCGCCAGGCGCGCGAGCAGCGGGCCACTGCCGACGCCCGCCTTGCAGCGGCAGTGGCCAATGCCGAACTTCAGGCGCGCACCGAGTTTCTTGGCCGTTTCAGCCACGATGTGCGTACACCACTCAATGGCATTCTCGGCATGGCCGAGTTGCTGGCCGATACCTCACTTTCACCGCGCCAACGCGAATACACACTGACCATCCGCAACAGCGGCGAAAACCTGCTGCTGCTGCTCAACGAGGCGCTCGACTGGTCGCAGCTTGAGTCCGGGCAACTGGAAATCCAGCACACCGACTTCGACCTGCCGCAACTGATTGCCGACAGTATCGAAACAGTGCAGCTGCGCGCCGAAGAAAAACACATCGAACTGATCGTCGATATCGACCCTTCGCTGCCCGTGCGCGTCAACGGCGATCCATCACGGTTACGCCAGGTGCTGTGCAACCTGCTCGGCAACGCAGTACGTTACACACATCGTGGCGAAGTGCAGGTGCAGGTCTTGCCGGCCGGTGCTCCGCACACGATACGCATGGAAGTGCGCGACACCGGCATCGGAATTCCGCGCACGAAACTCGCCACGCTGCTCGAGAAATCGCCCGCCAAACAACCGGCCGAAGCAAGCGGCCACCAGGGTTTCGGCCTGCTCATTGCCCGCCAACTGATCGAGCGGATGGGTGGCAGTATCGGCGTCCAGAGCGAAGAGCATCGCGGCAGCATGTTCTGGCTTACGCTGCCCCTGCCTGCCGCACCGGAACAACACACCACGGCCGACATCAGCCTGCTGGCCGGCAAACGCATTCTGATCGTCGACGACAATGCTGCTGTCCGGCGCGTCGTCGAAACCCAGGCCGTCAGCTGGGGCATGTCGGCGGCGGTGGCTGCCAACGGCCAGGAGGCGCTGGCCATCGCCCGCACCCAAGCCAACCTCGGTGCTTCGTTCCATATCGTTGTCGTCGACCACAACATGCCCGGCATGAGCGGGCTGCAACTTGCCGCCCGCATCAAGGAAGACCCGCTGATCCGCCATGACACCCTGATCGTCATGCTCACCGGCCTCAATATCGCGCCAACCGAAACCATGGCGCGCAACGTTGGCATCAGTCGCGTACTCACCAAGCCCGTACCCGGCCGCACGCTGCAGGCCGTGCTCGCGGAAGAACTCGCCCGCCGCGAAAAGTTCGAGCCGGAGGGATCGCACGCCAACCACCCGTTAGCGGAAAACATGCGCGTACTGGTCGTCGAGGACCATCCCCTGAGCCAAAAGGTAATACGCGGGATGCTCGCCAAGCTCGGCGTGCGCAGCGACGTGGTGAGCAACGGTCAGGAGGCGACAGAGGCCGTGCAGCACCAGCGTTACGACCTCGTCCTGATGGACTGTGAAATGCCGGTGCTGGACGGTTATGCAGCAACTCGCCGGATCCGCGCCTGGGAAATCGACAATGCGCGGCGACGCATGCCGATCGTGGCGCTTTCAGCGTATATCATGAACGATGTCAAGGAGCGTTGCCGTCAGTCGGGTATGGACGCGCACATGGCGAAACCTGTCGATCTCAACGAGTTGCGCGAAACGCTGCGCATTTATGCTGGCGACGCACGCTGACTTTCACCTTTGCAAGCGGAGACGACCGATGAATTGCCTGTTCTGCAAAATGATCGCCGGTGATATCAAACCGGATGTGGTGTATGAGGACGATCAGGTGCTCGCGTTCCGCGACATATCACCGCAGGCCCCAACCCATGTGCTGCTGATTCCGAAGAAACATATTGTCAACTTCGATGCCCTGGAGGGTACCGACGCGCCGCTGCTCGGGCACCTGCTGCTCACGGCAAGGCAACTTGCCCGCGATCTCGGTATTGCCGCCGATGGCTACCGGCTGGTCAACAATTGCAACCGCAACGGCGGCCAGACGGTCTACCACCTGCACTTCCATCTGCTGGGTGGTCGGCAGATGATCTGGCCACCCGGCTGAGGATTGCTGAGGATTAAAGCGATGCCCCGCCCCCGCCGTCTTTCCACGCTCGACCGGCTCGTGCTGCAGGCCGATCAGGTACTGCGCACACTGACGCCAGGCACTACCGCCGCCAGGCGCACGTCGCCGGCCGAGCAACAACCTGCTGCCCTGCTGGATGAAACCCAGCAGCGCCACGCCGCCGGCCTGATGCGCATCAACCACACCGGTGAGGTATGCGCGCAGGCGCTCTACGCCGGACAGGCGCTCACCGCCAAACTGCCGGATGTCCGCGACGCCATGGCCCACGCGGCCCGCGAAGAGGAAGACCATCTCGCCTGGTGCGAAGACCGCCTGCGCGAACTGCACAACGGCCCCAGTCTGCTCAACCCGCTGTTCTACGGGTTGTCGTTCGCCGTGGGTGCCGCCGCCGGCATCGCCGGCGACAAGTGGAGCCTGGGGTTTGTCGAGGAAACCGAGCGCCAGGTGGTGCGCCACCTTGAGACGCATCTGGGCCACCTGCCGCACAGCGATGTGCGCTCGGCGGCGATCCTCGACCAGATGCGCATTGATGAGCAGAAACACGCCGACATGGCGCAAGCTGCGGGTGCGGCACCGCTGCCGTTTGTGGTGCGGCAGATCATGCAGGCAATGGCGCGGATAATGACGACGACGGTGTATCGCGTCTAAGGATTCACGACGCTTCGCGTATCTCGTGACTGTGCGTTACCTCGGTACCGCTGCGACTGAGCATGATAGACGCCGAACAATATTTCCCCGCCGACAGCTCGACGGCGCGCTGCACCTGGTTTTCCTTGAGGTTGCGGCCGGTCACCACAAAATGCAGATGCAGTTTCGTGAACACCTGCGGCGGCTCCGGCGCACGCTCGGCGGTGAGTTCGGCAATGCAGCCGGTCACGTCCTGGCGGGCCTTCTTCAGGATGTAAACAACATCGACGCTGGCGCAACCACCAACACCCATCAGCAGCGTCTCCATCGGGCGCGGGCCGGCGTTCACACCGCCAATATCCGGCGGGCCATCCATGAGGACATCGTGGCCACTCGCTGCGGTCGCCCGGAATTTCGCCTCACCTTCCCAGCGAACGGTAGCCTTCATCGCGCACCTCGTTCCGGGACCGCCCCGGGCAAGGCGGCGACGTTATCACATGGCCGTGGGGCCATCACGCCGTAGCCGGCCCGAATCAGACCGCGCCCGGCGAAGTGGCACCCGGTCACGAATCAGGAATGCAGAAGCATCCGAATTGCCGCCGCCAGCCCGCGCCGCTTGACAGGCCGGGTTGCTGGTGGCACAAGAGAGAACTGTTGGGGAATTACTGCGGGTATGTGCTGCAACCCGCTGAAACACCGAAAAGAATTTATCCCAGGACGGGCATAAGGGAGCATGAACGCTGTGGTGGCAAGCAAGTTCTTTCCGAACATTGACAAGTTCCTGGTGCACTGCCATCGCCGGAAGTATCCGGCGAAGAGCACCATTATTTATGCCGGCGACGAGTCGGATGCTCTTTATTACATACTCTCCGGCGGGGTGACGGTTGTTATCGAGGACAACGACGGCCGCGAGATGGTCGTCGCCTATCTCAATGAGGGCGATTTCTTCGGCGAGATGGGTCTGTTCGATAAGGATGCCAACCGCTCGGCCTGGGTGAAAGCCAAAACCGAGTGTGAAGTGGCGGAAGTGAGCTACAGCAAGTTCAAGGAGCTCGCCCACGAAGACGCTGACATCATGTTCGCGCTTTCCGCACAGATCGCCGGCCGCCTGCGCGCCACCACCCGGAAAGTCGGCGATCTCGCCTTCCTCGACGTCACCGGTCGCGTTGCCCGCACCCTGCTTGAACTCTCCAAGGAACCGGATGCGATGACGCACCCGGACGGCATGCAGATCAAGGTCACCCGCCTGGAGATCGGCCGTATTGTCGGCTGCTCACGGGAAATGGTGGGCCGTGTACTCAAGTCGCTTGAAGAACAGGGCCTGGTCTCCGTCAAGGGCAAGACCATGGTGGTCTACGGCACACGCTGACTTCAGCGCCAGCTCAACAACCTCTGCTGCACTTCGAAAAACCTCACGCGAAAAAAAGCTCGCGCAATTTCGCGCCCGGCTCGGGCGCACGCATGAATGACTCACCGACCAGAAATGCGTTGACGTGCCGCGCACGCATCGCGATGACATCCTGTTTGGTATTGATGCCGCTCTCGGTGACTACCAGCACCCCGGGCGGAATCATCGCCAGCAGGTCGCAGGTCGTCTGCAGCGAAACCTCGAAGGTGTGCAAGTCGCGGTTGTTGATGCCAACCAGATCAATGCCGAGCTTCAGCGCGCGTTCAAGCTCCCGGCGATTATGCACTTCCACCAGCACATCGAGGCCCAGGTCACGCGCCTGCGCATGCAGGACAGCGAGCTGCGCATCATCAAGCGCAGCAACTATCAGTAAAATGGCATCGGCACCGAGCGTGCGCGCCTCAAGTACCTGGTATTCATCGACAGTGAAATCCTTGCGTAATACCGGCAGCGCACAGGCAGCACGCGCGGCGACGAGAAACTCATCTGCGCCCTGGAAGAAATCGACATCGGTCAGCACCGACAGGCAGGACGCACCACCGGCTGCGTAACTGCGCGCAATGGCAGGCACATCCCAGTCGGCGCGGATCAACCCCTGCGAGGGCGACGCGCGCTTGATTTCAGCAATCACCGCCGGCTCTCCGGCTTGCACACGCTGGCGCAGCGCATCAACGAAACCACGGGGCGGCGATTGCGTCGCAGCAAGATCGTGCAGGCGTGCCATCGGCACGCGCGCAACACGCTCGGCAATTTCCTCGCGCTTGCGACGGACGATACGATCGAGAATGGTGATGCCGCAGGTCATGATGATGTGAACCCAAATGCTTCTTGACTACTTTTCCCAGACTATCAGGAATGCTTTTTCAGTAATCGGGTGACGTGCAGGTATTCTTCGAACTTCTCGCGCGCCATGCCGGTCGCTATTGCATCCTGCGCCATCTCGACACCTGCCCTGAGCGAAGCGCACAGGCCGGCAGCGCAAATGGCGGCGCCGGCATTCAGCGCGATGATATCGGCGGCCGGCCCTTTGCCACGATCCAGCGCCGCCTGAATGATGGCGAGACTCTCCTGCGCGTTATGAGCGCGCAGGCTGTCGATCGGGCTGCGGACCATACCGAAATCCTCCGGCCTGATGACGTACTCGTGGATTGCTCCGTTGTGCAGCTCGGCCACGTGCGTCTCGGCAGCAATCGAAATTTCGTCGAGTCCGTCTGCGGAATGCACGACAAACACATGCTGCTGGCCAAGCTCGTCGCACACATCGGCAACCGGACGCAACCACTGCCTGCCGTAGACACCCAACACCGCATTCGGTGCGCCAGCCGGATTGGTGAGCGGGCCCAGCAAGTTGAACACCGTGCGCACGCCGAGCTCGCGCCGCGGGCCGATGGCATGCTTCATGGCCTCATGGTGCTGTGGCGCAAACATGAAACCGAAACCGACCTCGCGCACACAGCGCGCAACTTCTTGGGCCGTCAGTGCCAGATTGGCGCCGGCTGCCTCAAGCAGATCGGCGCTGCCGGAACTGCTGGAGACCGAACGATTACCGTGTTTGGCCACATGCCCGCCAACCGCCGCAACAACAAAGGCCGACGCTGTCGAGACATTGAACAAGTGCTGACCATCGCCGCCGGTACCGCAAGTGTCAACCAGATAAGGAATGTCGCCACAGTCGACCTGCTTCACCAGCTTGCGCATGGCACGGGCGGCGCCGACGATCTCCTGCACCACCTCGCCCTTCATCCGCAGGGCGACCAGAAAACCGCCGATCTGCGCCTGGGTTGCCTGGCCGGTCATGATCAACTCGATCACGTCTTCCATTTCGTGCGCGTCGAGCGATTGCTGATCGAGCAGCACGCGGATCGCGGTTTGCATGTCCATCGGCATGGTTCTCTCCGTATGATTCAGGCGCAATTTCTATACGGAAATCGCGAGAAAATTTTTCAATAACGCATGCCCATGCTCGGTGAGGATGGATTCCGGATGGAACTGCACGCCCTGGATCGGCAGCGAGCGATGCTGCAAACCCATGATCTCATCGACACTGCCATCGGCATGGGCCGTCCACGCGGTGATTTCCAGACACTCCGGCAACGAAGTGCGTTCCACCACCAGCGAGTGGTAGCGGGTGGCATTGAACGGGCTCGGCAACCCGGCGAATACGCCCTTGCCGGCGTGGTGGATCGCGGAAATTTTCCCGTGCATGACTTGCCGCGCGCGAATCACCTTGCCGCCAAATACTGCGCCGATGCTTTGATGGCCAAGACAAACACCCAGTATCGGCAATTTCCCGGCCCACTTTCCGCTGGAGAAATGTTTTATGGCCACCATCGAGATGCCCGCCTCGTTCGGCGTGCATGGCCCTGGCGAGATCACCAGCCGCTCGGGCGCGAGGCGCGCAATATCCTCGAGCGTTACTTCATCATTGCGCACCACCTTCACGTCAGCGCCGAGCTCGGCCAGGTACTGCACAATGTTGAAGGTGAAGCTGTCGTAGTTGTCGATCATCAACAGCATGTCGGTATCCCCCGGAACTCTTGACGAGGAATCATGGTTTAAGCCCCGACTGCGCCATCGCCACCGCGACGAACATGGCGCGCCCCTTGTTCATGGTCTCTTCCCATTCGAGGCGCGGCACCGAATCGGCGACAACGCCGGCGCCGGCCTGGATGTGCAGCTTGCCGTCCTTGAGCACGGCAGTGCGAATCGCAATCGCAGTGTCCATGTTGCCGTCCCAGCCGAGATAACCCACGGCGCCGCCGTAGATACCGCGCTTGACCGGCTCCAGCTCGTCGATGATTTCCATGGCGCGGATTTTCGGCGCCCCGGAGAGCGTGCCGGCCGGGAAGGTGGCGCGCAGCACGTCGAGTGCACCCATGCCTGCCTTCAGTTTTCCTTCGACATTCGACACGATGTGCATCACATGGGAATAGCGCTCGATCGCCATCTTCGCCGTGACCTCGACACTGCCGGTGTCGGCAATACGGCCGACATCGTTGCGGCCCAGATCAATCAGCATCAGGTGCTCGGCAATTTCCTTAGGGTCGGCGAGCAGCTCTTTCTCCAGCGCAACATCTTCCTCTTCCGTAGACCCGCGCTTGCGGGTGCCGGCGATCGGTCGCACGGTGACCACTTTCGCTCCTGCAGGCGCATCAGCGAGGCGCGTAAGAATTTCCGGCGACGAGCCGACAATGTGGAAATCACCCAGATCAAGGAAATACAGATACGGCGACGGGTTCAGGTAGCGCAGCGCACGGTACAGATCGAGCGGCCGCGCCGTGAACGGCACCGTCATGCGCTGGCTGAGCACCACCTGCATGATATCCCCGGCCAGCACGTAGTCCTTGATGCGCCCCACCGCCTTTTCGAAATCCGGCTGCGGGAAACTGGAGACGAAATCGCTCTCGGCGTGTGACGGCTGCACCGGCGCCTTGTCCGGCAACGCGGCGCTGCGCAGTTGCGCATGCAGTTCATCGAGCCGCGCCTGCGCGGCTTCGTACGCGCCGGCCACGGCCGGATCAGCGTGCACGATGAAATACAGCGAGCCGCGCAGGTTGTCGAAAACGACGATCTCGTCGCTGACCATCAACAGGATGTCCGGCGTGCCGATCGGGTCAGGCAACTGCTTCGCGGCGAGCTTTTTCTCGACGTAACGCACCGTTTCGTAACCGAAATAACCAACCAACCCGCCGGTAAACCGCGGCAGGCCGTCGATGTGCGGCACGCGGTAGCGCTGCTGGAACTGCTCGACAAATAGCAGCGGATCATCGACATGCAGCGCTTCGGACACGACGCCATCGACACGCACGCAGACGTCGTGGCCGCGCACCGTCAGGATGGTTTTCGCCGGCAGGCCGATGATTGAGTAACGCCCCCATTTTTCGCCGCCGTGCACGGACTCGAACAGATACGAGTACGCGCCGCGCGCCAGCTTGGCGTAGGCAGACAACGGGGTATCGAGATCGGCAAGGACTTCGCGGACCACGGGCACGGCGTTGTAGCCGTCACGCGCATACGCAAGGAATTCCTGGGTGGAAATGGCAGTGGCCATGTTATGTCTCGCAATTGGGCAGGGCTTTTGTAGGAGCGGGCCTGCCCGCGACGGGATTGGCCCTGGTCCGTTGCTGGTCGCGGGCATGGCCCGCTCCTATAGCAACAGCAACAACAACGGCAGCGTCACCAACGCCAACGTTTGTCGTTCTGGGCCCTGCTTGCGAGGTTCATGGGGGAGACCGGGAGATATCGGGAAACAAGAACCGTCATGTTAACCGCGCGATACGGTCAGCGCCAAGCCGCGGCGTTCACGGCACGAGCCGGTAGCCGACCGCGGTTTCGGTCAACAGGTAGCGGGGCTGGGCAGGGTCATCCTCGAGTTTGTGGCGCAGGTTGCTCATGTGCACACGCAGGTAATGAATCCGCTCGACATAGGCCGGCCCCCAGACATCCCGCAACAACTGGCGCTGGGTGAGCACGCGCCCGACGTTTGCTACCAGCATCGCCAGCAACCGGTATTCGATGGGGGTCAAACGCACCTCCTCGTCGGCGCGCAGCACCCGCCGCGCGGCCAGGTCGACACGCACATTGCCGAAAACAAAAACCGGGTCACCTTGCCGGGCGGCGCGGTCCTGGCGCCGGATGTGCACGCGAATCCGGGCCAGCAGTTCCGGTGCGCCGAAGGGCTTGGTCAGGTAGTCGTCGGCACCGGCATCCAGCGCCGCGACCTTCCCCGGCTCATCCGTACGCGCCGACAACACGATCACCGGGGCAACCGACCAGCGCCGAAAGGCCCGGACAAACTCGATTCCCTCACCGTCCGGCAAGCCAAGATCGAGCAACACCAGCGCAGGGCGCCGCAACGTGGCCTCCTGCAGCGCCTGCTGCAGGCCGGCGGCCTCCTGCACCTGCCAGTTTTCGCTTTCCAGAGCAGCACGCACGAAACGCCGGATACGCGGATCATCCTCAACGATCAATGCCACCGGGTTCGCAGTCGGCACGTGCAGTCACCCGGCAAACAGGTGGGTGGCAGCGGGCGGATCGGTGTCCTCACCCGCATCGGGCGGCGTGCCCGCCGGCAGGCGAATGGCAAAGACCGCACCGCGCTGCTGCCCGTTCCCGGCGTGGATGGTTCCACCATGTGCTTCCATGAACGCGCGGCAAATCGCCAGACCAAGACCAACCCCCGAGGTCAAGGTACCGGTGTTGCCGCGCAGGAACTTCACGAACGGATCGAAATTTTCCGGCAAACCGCAACCGCGATCCGCCACCGAGACAACCACGTCGGCACCATCGACGTACGCCGTCACCAGGATTTCACTACCGGCAGCGGAATATTTCACGGCGTTCTCCACCAGGTTGGCAATCACCCGCTCGATCAGCAAGCCATCGCATTCCACCAGCGGAAATGCCGGGGGAATCTCGACACGCACCACGTGCCGACCGGTCTCGCTGCGCAACAGGCGCAGCGCGGAACCAATGATTTCCTCAACCGAGTTCCATTCGCGACGCAACCGGATATCGCCGCTCTGGATACGCGCCATGTCGAGCAGGTTGTTGACCAGTCGGCCCATGTGCCGCGCCGAGTCTCGGATATCGTCAACAATAGCCCGGCGCGCATCCGACAGCGGCGATGCATCCAGCGACAGCGCATCGACCAGGCCAATCAGGCCCGCCAACGGCGTGCGCAGGTCATGTGACATCGAGGCGAGCATGGAGTTGCGCAGGTTTTCCGACGCCGCGCGCAACCGCATCTCCTGCGCCACGTCCATGAAGTGAATGCGTTCGACGGCAATGGCAACCAACCGGGCAAACGCCTCCAGTTCACTCGGCAGCCCGCTTTTCAGCGCCCGGCGCGGGTTATGCGGCCACACCGCCAGCACGCCGCAGACACCGGAGGCGGCACGCAGTGGAATGCAGTACAGACGCGCCTCCGGCATGTGTGCCGTGGTATATCCGGCCGGCTCATCATGCGCAAATACCCAGCGCGCGATTTCAAGGTCGGTTTCATCCACCGCCTCGCTCGCCTCCAGCCCGCCCTGTGCAGCCGGCAGCATGACCAGCACCCTGCCATCGACCAGCGCACCCAGCACGCGCTGCGCCTGGTCCACGACCTGCCGCGCATCGACGGCAGCAGACATTCCCCGGGCAAATTCCGACAACACCTGTGCACGTTGTTCACGGCGGGCGGCATTGGCCGCCTGGTAACGCAAGCCGGCGGTCACGTGGCCGGCCATCGCACCCACCACCAGCATCGCTGCAAACGTGACGAGGTACTGCCGGTCACTCAAGGCAAAGCCCAGTGGCGGCAGGATGAAGAAATAGTTGTACCCCAGGCCGGCGAGAACAGCGGCAAAGACGGCAACGCCGCGCCCGTAACGCACCGCCACCAGCACCACGACCAGCAGGAACAACAGGCCGATATTGGCAATGCTCATCCAGGGCAGCAACGCCGACGAAACCAGGATCATCAGCGCACACACCAGTACGGCGTTCAGGTAAGGCCGCGCCTGCTCGATCATCGACATGCGATTCATGCAACTCCCCGGAATCGGCCAACCACCATGTTCAGCGTGGCACTGCGACACACCGCATCAAGATAGCGTAAAGATTGCCGGGCACCACCCCTTACCTCCAGGCACCGCCGCTACTCTTTTGGCGCTCGCTTCCACCCCGGAACCGGCACGTGAAAACATCAGGAAAACCCGCATGTCCTCACAACTGCGCACCGTGGCCGGCCGCAAGACGGGCGAATGGCTGGTATCGCTCCCCAGCTTCCTCATCCTGCTCGTCGTGCTGTTTCTCGGCACCGGCGAATATGTGCACAGCCAGTTGCTGAAGCTGGGCGAGGCGGAATGGGACCAGTATTTCCTGCTGCGCGGTGACATTCCCTCGCCCGACTGCAATCCCGATATCGACATTGACAGTGAAGTCTCCCGCCTGGTCAGGGCCGGGCAGGCAGAGGCCGATGACGGCCTGGACATGCTCAGCGAAGTCGTTGATCCGGAGGTCATCCGCAGTTCCGTGGTGCAGTCCGTCGCGATGTGCGAGGAAAAGTGGTCGGTCGCCAAACAGAACCAGGCCCGTGTCACCGACGGCGTGCGCGCCTTCCGGCTACTGGAGACCGGCGTTGCCAAGCTGGTGACCTTCATCGGCGAGTACAAGCAGTTCCTGCTGTGCCTGCTGATCCTGATCTGTGCAGCGGCCGCCACCCTGACACGCCACCACATCAGCCTGCGCAGCATTGCCACACGCAAGGACTACTACTTCGCCATCAGCATGCAACTGACTGCACACCTGCTGCTGATGTTCTCGGAAATTTCCTACCGTGCAGCCGAGCAGCAGGCCATCCTCCAAGGCGTACAGGTGCAACTGTTCTTTTTGCACGCCTGGTGGATCGCCGGTTTTGCGCTGCTTTCGTTGTTCAGCATCTATCAACTGCTGAAGCCGCCGGCCGATCTTGAAAACGATGGCCACCTCGGCCACGCACTGCTGGCCGTACCACTGTATGCCTACATGTCGATCGCCGCATCGCTGCAATTCTGGATCGTCCCGCTGCTGAGTCGCACCACGGTCGGCGACATCGCGCCGGTACCGTATTTCCAGGGCATTGGCATCTACCTGTCGCAGATGATGGAACTGTCCGGGATGTTCCTCGCACTGGCGCTGTATATCTGGATCGGCATGCTGCTGAAGCAGACGCGGATCACCGAGTTGTTTTTCAACGTGATTCGCCCCTGGGGCCTGTCACCGGAACTGATGTGTTTCGTCATCCTGGTGATTGCCGCATTTCCCACCGCGTATACCGGTGCATCCGGTATTTTCGTGATTGCGGCCGGCACCATTCTCTACGCCGAGTTCCGCCGCAATGATGCGCGCCGTGGGCTGGCACTGGCGGCAACGGCGATGTCCGGCTCGATGGGCGTAGTGCTGAACCCCTGCCTGCTGGTGGTGATCGTCGCCGCGCTCGACAAGAGCGTGACCACCGGGGAAATGTTTCACTACGGCTTCATGATCTACATGATGACGGCAGTGCTGTTCCTGATGATTTCACAACTGACACGAACCCAACCCGTGCGCGTCGCCCCGGTGCGTGTCGCGCTGCCGGAGTCATGGAAAAATTTCGAGTTATTGATCCCGTACGTGGTCATTGTCATCGCCACCATCGGCACCTACACCCTGGTTTTCGACCAGAAATTTGACGAGTTTTCCGCACCCTACATCCTGCCGGTGGTGCTCATCGCCACGCTGCTTTACGACAAGACCGGTGCATGGATTGCCCATCTTTCCTCGGCCATCGTGCTGGTCGGCACGGGATACGAGTTGTATGCACTGACGACCGGCACTGCCGATGGCATTGCCATGCTCCGCACACTGCTGTCGTGCGCGCTTGCCGTTTGGCTGGCGCTGACCGCGTTCCGCCATGCCAGCGCCTGGGAGCGCGAACGCCGCGCTGCCACGGCACCGGCGCCGGAGCGCCGCCAGCCACTGGAAATCGCCATGCGCGAAGCCGTCAACGAAACCACCGGCCACATCGGCGCGCTGCTGATGATCATGGCGTTGTCGGTGTCGGTGGGCGGCACCATCGAACGCTCACAGGTCATGGAGATGTTCCCGCACATCGAGAGTGTGTGGTGGACGATGACGGTGTTGATCATCGTCAAGGTGTTCATCGGCATGATCATGGACCCCTACGGCGCGGCCATTCTCGTCAACGCCACGCTGGCACCGGTTGCCTTTATGGCCGGTATCGATCCACTGCATTTCTGGATGTTCACGCTGCTGTCCTTCGAACTCGGCTACCTGACACCACCGGTGGCGCTCAATCACCTGCTCACCCGGCACCTGATCGGCGATCGCGAAGTGCAGTTGGCAAAGGAGGATGCGCGCCTCGCCGGCCGTGGCTGGTGGTATCGCCACGAACGCTACGCGCTGCCGGTCACCGTGATGTTTATCGCGCTGATGATCGTGTCGTACGGGCCGCTGGCGTGGAAGGAGTTCGGCTGGGCGCAGCAGGTGCCGGACTGGGTGAATGCCCTGTTCAGTTACCAGAAAGAGGGTTAAGCCGGAGGCAGTGCCGCTACGAGAGCCCGGGGCCGCGCAGCAGCACCCGGTAATCCGCCAGCAGCAGGCGATCAACCGCGACAGCGATATCGGGAACGGAATCGACGAGGGTGCCGTCGAGATCAAACAGCAGGGCCCGCGACATGGTGTGCGCCTACGACAGGGTGGCGAGTTCCGCCCGCATTTCCGCAATCACCGCCCGGTAGTCCGGCTTGCCGAAAATCGCCGAGCCGGCAACGAAGGTGTCGGCACCTGCTGCGGCAATTTCACGGATGTTTTTTGCAGAGACACCGCCATCCACTTCCAGGCGGATATTGCGGCCACTGGCCTTGATCAGCGCTTTCACCTTCGCCAGTTTCGGCAGTGTGGATGCGATGAACGACTGCCCGCCAAAACCCGGGTTAACGCTCATCAGCAGGATGAAATCGAGATTGTCCATGATGTGTTCAAGGTGTGTCACCGGCGTCGCCGGGTTGAGCACGAGGCCGGCCTTGCAGCCGCCGTCACGAATGAGTTGCAGCGAACGATCGACGTGATCGGACGCTTCCGGGTGGAAGCTGATCCACGACGCACCGGCCTCGATGAAGTCGCCGATCAGGCGATCAACCGGGCGCACCATCAGGTGCACGTCGATGGGTGCCGTCACACCATGCTTGCGCAGCGCCTTGCATACCAGCGGGCCAATGGTGAGGTTGGGCACGTAGTGGTTGTCCATCACATCGAAGTGGACGATGTCGGCGCCGGCAGCAAGCACCATGTCGACCTCGGCGCCAAGACGTGCAAAATCGGCGGCGAGAATCGAGGGGGCAATCAGGTAATCGGTCATGGGCGGCTCCGGGAAGTCGCCGCTATTGTAGGGAAAATATCTGCAGGAAAGGGGCGGATTGCCGAATACGGGATGCAGTTCCAGGCCGGTGCCGATGCCCGTCCGGTATCATCCGCCCCAAACAACAAGACCCCGCCCCGCCATGCCCCGTCGCGCCATACGCTTCCTGCCCTCCCTGTTCGTGCTGCTCGCCCTGTCGGCAATTACGCTCGCCATTTGGGCCATCGCCAACCGGCCGATGCTTGAGCCCGTCTGGCCAGCCCATGTGGCCGGCTACGCCTACTCGCCCTACCGCGCCGGCCAGAGCCCGCTGGAAGGCAGCCACCCGAATGCTGACGAAATCCGTGCCGATCTGGCGCTGCTCGCGCAGCAAACCCGCCGCATCCGTATCTATTCGGTCGACGGCATCCTCGGCGACATTCCGGCGCTGGCACGGCCCTACGGCATGCAGGTCACTGTCAGCGCCTGGCTCACCGCTGATCTCGCCCACAACGCCGTCGAGATTGAACGGATGATCGCGGTAGCGAACGCCAACCCGAACGTCGATCGGGTGATCGTCGGCAACGAAACGCTGCTGCGCGAGGATCTGTCGGTCGCGCAGCTGATCGCCTACCTGCAGTACGTGAAGACCCAGGTGAAGGTGCCCGTATCCACTGCCGAGCCCTGGCATTTGTGGAACGCAAATCGCGCGCTCGCTGAGCACTGCGACTTCATCGCTGCACATTTTCTGCCTTACTGGCAGGGCAAGCAGCTGGAGGGCGCGAACGACCACATTGCCAGCATGCACTACGCGCTCACTCAATCCTTCCCCGGCAAACCGATCCTGCTGGCCGAGGTGGGCTGGCCCAGCCGTGGCCGCGAAGTCGGCGATGCCGATGCCACGATCAGCGACGAGGCGCGTTTCCTGCGCAACTTCCTGCCGATGGCGAAGAACCTCAAGCTCGATTATTTCATCATGGAAGCGTTCGATCAGCCCTGGAAGCAGGCGACCGAGGGTTCGGTCGGCGCTTACTGGGGCGTGTGGGATGTAAAGCGGCAGCAGAAATTTCCGTTTGCAGGTCCGATTGTTGAAATTCCCGAGTGGCGCACGCTGGTGTCGGTATCGATCACGCTCGCCATTCTCACCTTTCTTGTCCTGCTTACCGATGCCCAACTGTTGCGTAAACGCGCGCTGAGCTTCCTCGCAGTCATCGCCTTCGCCAGCACCACCACGCTGGTCTGGATGGCGAACGAATACATGGATCAGTACGCAACCATTGGCACGGTACTGCTGGGTATTGTTCTCGCGGTGAGCGCGCTGGGCGTGACGATCGTGCTGCTGGTCGAAGCACACGAGTGGGCCGAAGCCGTGTGGGTGCGCGAGCGCCGCCGCGTCTTCGCACCCGTCGAGCAATGCGACCCCTCGTTCCGCCCGAAAGTGTCGATCCATGTGCCCTGTTACAACGAGCCACCCGCCATGGTGATCGAGACGCTGACGGCGCTGGCGGCGCTGCAGTACGACGATTTCGAGGTGCTGGTGATCGACAACAACACCCGGGACCCGGCGGTCTGGGAGCCGGTGCAGGCCTGGTGCGCAACAACGAACGCCAAGCTTGCCCCGCAGCATGGTGAGCGTTTCCGTTTCTACCATGTTGCGCCGCTGGCCGGGTTCAAGGCCGGCGCGCTGAATTTCGCCTTGCAGCACACGGCGCCGGATGCCCGCATAGTTGCGGTAATCGACAGCGATTATGTTGTCGAGCCGCAGTGGCTGGCCCATCTCACACCACACTTCGCGCGAAGCGAGATCGCGCTCGTGCAGGCACCGCAGGACTACCGTGACGGCAACGACAACCTGTTCAAGAAAATGTGTCATGCCGAGTACAAGGGCTTCTTCCACATCGGGATGGTAACGCGCAACGATCGCAACGCGATCATCCAGCACGGCACCATGACCATGGTGCGCAAATCGGTACTGGAGGGAGTCGCTGGCTGGGCCCAGTGGTGCATCACCGAGGATGCCGAACTCGGTCTGCGCCTCTTCGAAAACGGTCACGAAGCCGCGTACCTTGCCCGCAGCTACGGCAAAGGACTCATTCCGGATAATTTCATCGACTACCAGAAGCAGCGCTTCCGCTGGGCATTCGGTGCCATGCAAATCATGCGCGCGCACGCCGGCGCGTTGCTCCTCGGTCGCAACACAGAGCTGACGGCCGGCCAGCGTTACCATTTCGTCGGTGGCTGGCTGCCATGGCTCGCAGATGGTTTCAACCTCCTGTTCACGCTTGGCGCGATCCTCTGGTCACTTGGCATGATCGTGCTGCCACAGCGCATTGATCCACCACTGGCGCTTTTCGCCATCCCGCCCTTGGCCCTGTTCTTTTTCAAGTGGTCGAAGCTGTGGTTCCTGTACCGGCGCCGCATCGGTACCGACCGCCGGACAACGCTGGCCGCCGCCTGCGCTGGCCTCGCGCTCTCCCATACCATTGCACGCGCGGTCCTGTTCGGTCTGGTAACCAGGTCGATGCCGTTCCTGCGCACGCCAAAACTGAAGACGCGCGAAAGCCTGGTCAGCGCCGTGCTGCTGGCACGCGAGGAAGTCGCGCTGCTCGTCATACTCCTCGCTTGCGCCGTCGGCGTGGCACTGCGCCAGCAGACCGATGCTACGGATGTGCAGCTATGGCTGGCGGTACTGGTGATCCAGGCAATCCCGTTCGGCGCGGCGATCGCGATGAGCGTGGCAAGTGCCGCCAACAAAGGTGCAAAATGACCATCCCCACTCATTAACCGATGCGTCGTCCATGGTGAAAGAAAAGACGTCATCCTGGTTCGGCTCGGCGCTGGGCATTACCGTACTGATCACCCTGCCCTTCGCGCTGCTGGCCTGGCTGCTGGTACAGACCACGCTCGGTCACGTCGAACGGTATACGCAAATGGAGCGCGTACTTGCCACTTTTCGTGCCGCCCTCGTCGTGGTTGTGCCTCTGGAAAGCATGCGCGACCTTGCGCCGGCCAATACCTACCTTGATGCACCGGAAGTGTCGTCGCGATACGAGCAGGCACGGTTCGATGTCGATCGGCACCTGCAGGCTTTCATCGCCAATCTCCGGCGTTTCGACAACGATTTCCTGAGTGCCCGCGCCGATCACCTCCAACAAGTGTGGCAGGATCTGGGTGTCGCCAGCGAAACCTCCGATACCGCCGTGCCATTCAACAACGTGGAACGCCTCAATGACGAGGTGCACACGGCCATAGCCAGCCTGTTCTTCATTACCGACCTGGCGGCCGGCACGGATATCAACGCCAATGAATTGCTGATGCTGGTGCTCGATACCATGCACAAGGCACGGCACGATCTCGGGCTGCTGCGCGCCATCGCCATCTACTCCCGACTGCGCGATGGCTACTTGAGTTCGAGCGACGCCGAATATCTGGACAATGCCTGGACGGCGCTGGATACCCTGGCGATTACTCTGGAGAACCAGTTATCCGGCATTGCCGAACGGCATCGCGGCGATGGGCTGCCGCGACCGGAAGCGCTGAGTCCATTGCGCACTTATCTGACCAGCACTGAACAGTCACTGGTACTCGCGCCTCAACTGACTATCGGTTGGGAACAGTCGTGGCACGAAGGCGAAACAGCTTATGCGGCCCTGCGCAGTACGAGTGATGCACTTGTCGACAGCGCCGAATCGCTGGTGCGGCGCGAGCGCAGCAAACAACTGCGGGTAGACATCGCCACGGCTGTCGGGCTGCTGCTGCTTTATGCCGCAATCACTGCTCTTGGCGTGATGTTTTACCGGACGCGTTACGCCGAACTGAGCGCCCGCGCCGAGAATCGCGCCAAGAGCCTGTTCCTGGCCCGGATGAGCCACGAGATCCGCACGCCGCTGAACGGCGTCATCGGCCTGGCCGAATTGCTCGGCGACACCCAGCCGACACCTCGACAGCGCGAGTACATCGAGTTGATCAGCAGCGCCGGGAAATCTCTACTCAGCCTCATCAACGACATCCTCGACCACGCAAAAATTGAAGCCGGCAAACTCGAGATCAGTCGGATTTCCATCGATATCCGCGCGCTGATCTGCGAAAGCGCCCAGGTATTCAGCCTGAATGCCGGCCAGAACCGCTCCCTGATTTTTTGTACGATTGACGATGCCGTGCCGACGATGATCATCGGCGACCCGATCCGCATCCGGCAGATACTTCTTAATCTGATCGGCAACGCCGTGAAGTTCACCGAGCAGGGACGCATTGAGATCTATGCTGAACATGCCTTCGGCAACGACGGTGCGGCGCGGCTGCGTATTGAGATACGCGACACCGGTATCGGCCTGACGCCAACCGAACAGCAGAGCCTGTTCAACCTGTTCACACAGGCATCACCCGCTGTGACGCGCCGCTTCGGCGGTACCGGACTGGGCCTCAGTATCAGTCGTGAACTCGTGCTCATGATGGCCGGCAATATCGGTGTCTACAGCAGCATTGGCGATGGCTCGGTATTCTGGTTCGAAGTGCCGCTGCTGCCGGCAGACGACGGATATCCGGCGAAACCGTCAACCTTGCCCACGCTGCCTGTTCCGGTCCTGCTGATCGATGCCGATGGCCACCTCGCCCACGCCATTGCCGCGTTGCCGTCGGCAATTGGGCAACGTGTTTCCATCGCCACGAACGAGCGCGAAGCACAGCACCTGCTGGAGATACACCCGGAAATCCATTTCGTCGTGATCAATGGCCAGCGCTGGCCCGGCGACGCCGTTGCCGTCGCGCACCACCTCGCCGATCACCACCCGAAAATTTCCGTGCGCCTGCTGACGGCGGTCGGCACCGACATCTCCCACATTGACACACCCATCACCCGCATCGACACGTCCACCGACAATCTCGGCATCGGCACGCCCATCTGCGACATCGTCAGCCGCTCGGTGTTCACGCGCGACGACCTCATCGCCCTGCTATCACCGTCACCGTCGCTGCCCAGGATCCCGGCAACAGAAAACCCCGCAGCCACACCGCTCCATGCCCTGCTGCCGGAGGGCCTGCGCGTACTGGTGGCCGAGGACAACCCCGTGAACCAACTGGTAACGCGCGGTCTGCTGCGCAAACTGGGGATTGATGTGGATGTCGTCGAGGATGGCCGATGCGCTGTCAATCGTTACGCCGAGCAGTCGGGCAATTACGACATGGTGCTGATGGATCTCGATATGCCGATCCTCAATGGCAACGCCGCAGCGCGTGAAATTCGCGCCCTGGAAACGGCCTCCGGCTGGTCGCGCTGTCCGATCCTGGCATTGAGCGCGCACGCCACACAGGATTACGGCGCGCTCGCACGCCAGGCCGGTATGGACGGGCAGATCGTCAAACCAGTGACGCTGGCTACGCTCGGCGACGCACTGCTGCAGCATTACCTGCCGGAGCGTCGACGCGATCCGCACCACGGAAAAAAATCGAGCACCGGCTATGACATTTAGTTAGTCAACCGTAGCGGCCACCGCAACTCAGCCGCCCAACTCGCCACGCAATGTTTCCAGTCGCTCGATCGTGCCAACGTCGGTCCAGCGGCCAACATGCAGCTCACCGCTCACCACACCACGTGCCATCGCCGCGCGCAGCAACGGCGCCAGTGGTGCCGGGCCATCCGGCAACGATGCAAACAGTTGCGGGCGCAAGACACTGATGCCGGCAAACGTGTATTTCGGTGCACCGTCCACCTGCACGCGCCCCGCACGATCAAGCACAAAATCGCCACGCAGATGGAAGTCCGGGTTCGGCACCAGCACCAGATGTGCATCAATGCCCGGCGCCATCGGTGCGTGCACGCCCGGTAAGTGCGCAAAATCAAAATCCGTCCAGATGTCGCCGTTGATCAGCATCAGGGGGGCCGCACCGAGCAGCGGCAGTGCACGCCGGATACCGCCTGCGGTTTCCAGTGGCGGCAGACCCTCACGCGAATATGCGATGCGGGCGCCAAAGTGCGTGCCATCGCCCAGCACCTGCTCGATACGCTCGCCCAGCCAGGCATGGTTGACAACGATGTCGCGCACCCCGAGCGCAACCAGTTTTTCGATGTGCCAGACGATCAGCGGTTTGCCGCCCGCCTCAAGCAACGGCTTGGGTACGATGTCGGTGAGCGGCCGCAAGCGGGTACCGAGGCCAGCGGCGAGGATCATCGCTTTCATCGGCATATACCCTGAGGAAAAGTCACAACGCGGTGAGAAACCCGCGCGCTTCCGGCTTCTTCGCCAGATAAGCAGGCAGGATACGCTCGCGCAGTAACGCAGCGAGCCCAGCGAGTTCCGGGTAGCCGGCGATCTCGCCGATCAGGTAGTTGAACACGCGCGGAATATCCTCAAGATAACCGGCCTTGCCGTCGCGGTGATGCAGCCGTGCAAAGATACCGACCACCTTGAGGTGGCGCTGCGCCCCTATCCAGTCGAACCAGCGCAGGAACGTCGCATCGTCGACAGCGATGCGCTGCTCGGCGCGCAGCATCCGGGCAAACTGCAGCACCCAGCCGCGAACGCGTGCCGGCGGCCACACCACATAGGCATCGCGCAGCAGCGACAGCAAATCGTAGGTCACCGGCCCCCTCACCGCATCCTGAAAATCAATCAGACCCAGCGTGCCATCTGCCAACAGCATGATGTTGCGCGAATGGAAATCCCGGTGTACGAACACCACCGGTTGCGCGAGATTATCTGCAACGATGCGTTCACAGGCATCGTGCAGCACGGCAAGATCTTCCTCGCCGAGTTCCAGCCCGAGGTGCACCTTCACGAACCAGTCGCGGAACAGCTGCATCTCAGCCAGCAGTCGCTGGCGATCGTACGGCGGCAGGCTGTAGCCCGGCGTTGCCGTGATGCCCTGCATGCGCAGCAGTTCTGCCATCGCCTGCGTGTAGTGTGCATCGACGGTGTCGTCGGCCAGTGCCGGGCGCAGCAGCGCATCGCCAAAATCTTCCAGCAGCATCAGGCCGCGGTCAAAATCGGTGGCGATGACTTCCGGAGCGTGCAGACCGCCCGCCCGCAAAGCGCCGGCGATGGCAACAAAAGGACGGCAATTTTCCTGTGCCGGCGGCGCATCAACCGCGATCAGCGGACCGCGCCCGGTAGCAAGACGGAAATAGCGGCGAAAGCTGGCGTCGCCGGAAACCGGCGTGAGCGTGGCAGCGGGCGACGGGTAACCCCGGCGCGCTGCCTCGGCGGCGGCCCATTGCGCAAGCAGAGCCTCGCGAGCGGCTGACGACATGCGCGTATCCTCGCTGAAAACCGGGCGGATCATATATGATGCGGCCTTCGCCGTGACAGCCTGGCCCCCCGCTTTCCTGCCCATGATCCCGCGCTTCCCTGCCGCGCATTCTTTCCTCGTGCTGCTCCTGCCGATCCTGGTCTGGGCCACCGGCGTGCGCGCCGGGGAAAGCATGTCGGCAGAAACGCAAACGACGCCGGCCCTGGCCACCGCTGCGCCAGCGGCGGCAACAGCCGAGGAAGAATCGTCAGCACCGCCGATGCCGGCGCTGTCACCAGGCCAGCCATACCAACCCCTGAATTTTTACTCGCGGGAGCAATTGCGCGGGTTCCCTGCCGCGCAAGTGCCATTCATTCCACCCTGGTGTCATGGCGCCTATATCGCACCGCCACTGCCCAGGCTCGAGGGCGACGACCAGGGGCGCGATGCGCCGGTCTATGTCGCGGCCGACAACATGCAGCTCGACGAGACCGGCGAATCGCAGGTCGCCGGTCTCGTCGAGGTTCGGCAGGGCCAGAATCTGATGCGCGCCGACCGCGCGGTGATCACCGCCGGCCGCGATCGCTTGCTGCTGTCGGGTCATGTGTTTCTGCAGGATCCGGCGATGACCATCGAAGCCGACAGCGCCGAACTCGCACTCGACGGCAGCAACAGTTATCTGGTCAACACAAGGTACGCATTGCACGCCCCGCACATTCGCGGCAGTGCCAGCACCATCCAACGCAAAAACGAATACAGCGTGGTCATCGAAGGCGGTTCGTATACCTCCTGCGAACCGGGCCACGAGACCTGGCAACTCATTTCGCAGCAGATCAACCTGGATCAGGCAGCCGGCTGGGGCAGCGCCAAACACATGCGGCTGCTGGTCAACAAGGTGCCCGTGCTGTATGTGCCGTACATCACTTTCCCGATCGACAAACGGCGGCGCAGCGGCGTGCTTTACCCAACATTTTCATTCAGCAACAGCAACGGCACCGACATCGCCGTGCCGTACTACTTCAACCTCGATCCGCAATACGATCTGTTGTTGACGCCACGCTGGATCGAACAGCGTGGCGTACTTGTCGAGAGCGAGTTGCGCTACCTGCTGGGCGCACCGAAAGATTCCTTCGGCAAGGGCACACTCGGTATCGGCTGGATTGACAGCGACAAAGCCTATGGCGACGAGCCGCGGCACGTGTTGCGCTTCGGGCACATCGGCAACCCCACGCCACGCTGGCAGGTGTTCGCCGATGCCACCGACGTATCCGACGATGCGTATCTGGATGATCTCGACACGCAATTATCGGTCAATCGCGAGACGCACCTGGTGCGCATGCTGCAAACACGCTACACCGCTGAGCACTGGTCAGCGCTGGCGCGCGTGCAGGGCTGGCAAACCATCAATCCGACGATCGCCGCCACCGATCATCCCTATGAGCGTCTGCCGCAATTGCTTGCGAACATGACGCTACCGACGCAGCACGGGCCCATCTGGAGCACCGCCACCGAATACGTTTATTTTGACCGGAGCATCGATCCGCTGCTCGCCAACCCCGTCGGCTCACGCGTACGCATTACCCCGTCGGTGCGGTGGCCGCTCGCCGGCCAAGCCTGGCAGCTCGAGCCTGCCGTCCTGGCCCGCTACACTACCTATATGCTGGAAAACAGCAGCACGGACGATACGCCGGAACACCTGATCCCGACGGCGTCACTGGACGGCATGCTGTTCTTCGAACGGGATTTCCGCATGCATGATGACGACTGGCTGCAAACCCTGGAACCACGCGCCCTGCTGCTGTGGACGCCCTACGAAGCGCAGGATGACGCACCGCTGTTCGATACGTCGGCACTGACTTTCAGCTACGACCAACTGTTCCGCAACAATCGCTTTACCGGTGGCGACCGCATTGGCGATACACGGCAATTGTCACTGGCAGTCGAGAGCCGGCTGTTCGGCCCGACGGGCAGCGAAGCCGCGCGCTTCGGCGTCGGCCAGGCGTTCTATACCGAGGTGCCGCGTATCGGTTTGTCGCCACTCACCGGGCTCGACACCACCCGCCGCTCCCCGCTGGTCGCGAACGCCAGCTGGCAAGTCAGCAGCCAGTGGAGTGCCCGCACCGAAGGCCAATGGTCACCGGATGACGGCGATTTCGTGCGTGGCAGCCTGCGTGCCTACTGGCAGGATGCGTCATTTCGCACGCTCAACGTCGGCTACCGCTATGATCGGCCCGACATCGACCAGGCGGAACTTTCCGGCTTGCTGCCGGTCGACCCCAGCTGGAATATCGTTGGCCGCTGGATTTTCGATCTTGCCGGTGCGCGCACGCTTGAAGCACTCGGTGGCATCGAGTACGAAAGTTGTTGCTGGCGGGCACGCATCGTCGCCCGCCGCACGGTGGACATAGACCCCGCATCAACCGCCCTGATTGCCGACGAAGGCCTGGTGTTTGAGGTGGAGCTCAAGGGTCTGGGCAGCCTGGGCGACAAGATAAGTTCCGAACTATCGAGCAATATTCCCGGTTATGAAAAACGCAGAAAAGCACTCGACTGACTTGCTTGCCATTGTCCTGCTCGCCTTCGCGCTGGCACTGGGCACCGCCACGCCGGCACACGCCGACATCGAGTGGCTGGATCGCATTGCCGCCATCGTCGATGACGATGTCATCATGGCAAGCGACGTGGCGCAGCGCATGGCGGATATCCAGGCGCAACTGGCTGCACGCAAGGTAAATATTCCGCCGGATGACGTCCTGCGCAAGCAAGTGCTTGAGCGGCTGATCCTGGAAAGCATTCAGATGCAGCTCGGCAACCGCATGGGCGTACGCATCGACGACGATGCCCTCAACAACGCCATCGCCGGTATCGCCCGGCAGAACGGCATGAGTCTGCGCGAATTCGCCGACAAGCTGGGCACCGAGGGTAGCGACTACGCTCTCTTCCGCGATCAGGTACGCCGCGACATGGTAATCAACCGCGTGCGCCAGCGCCGGGTCAGCGACCGCGTCCGCATTACCGACAGCGACGTCACCGATTTTCTCAAATCCGCCGACGCCCGTGCGATGTTCTCCGACAGCTTCCGGATTTCCCATATTCTTGTGGCGGTGCCGCAATCCGCTGGCGTCGAGGTAGTAAAAGCCGCCGAGGAAAAGGCACAGAAATTACTCGCGGAGGCAAAAGCCGGTGCCGATTTCGCCGACCTTGCCGTACGCAACTCCGACGCCGCCAATGCCCTGGAAGGCGGCGATCTGGGTTGGCGCAACGGCGCGCAGTTGCCGTCACTGTTTGCCGGCATCATCACCCCGATGAAAGCCGGCGACATCGCCGGCCCGCTGCGCTCCGGCAGCGGGTTCCACATCGTCAAGCTGGTTGACCGCAAGGGCGACGCCGACCGCGTCGTTCAGCAATCGAAAGTACAACATGTGCTGATCAAAACCTCGGCAATACGTACCGCAAACGAAGCAAAGGAACTCGCTCAACAATTGCTTGATCGCGTGAAAAACGGCGCCGATTTTGCCGAAGTGGCGAAGAAAAATTCCGATGATCCCGGCAGCGCCCTGACCGGCGGCGATCTGGGTTGGGTAAGCCCCGGCCAGATGGTGGAGGAATTCGAACGGCAGATGAACGCCACCGAGCCCGGCCAGCTCTCCGCCGTGTTTGAAACGCAATACGGCTGGCATTTCCTCCAGGTGCTGGAGCGCCGCGATCAGGACACCAGCGAAGAATTCCGCAAGCTGCAGGCGCGCAACGCAGTCTGGAAGCGCAAGTTCGACTCCGAACTGGAAAACTGGCTGCGCGAGATACGCAACGAAGCCTACGTCGATATCAAGAGCCCCGGCTAAGCCGATGAACGCCATGGCCATGCCCTGCCCGATAGCCCTCACCGCCGGCGAACCGGCTGGCATCGGTCCGGATATCGCCGTCATGCTGGCGCAGCAGACGCGCACCACCGATATCGTCTGCATTGCCGACCGCGAACTGCTGAACGCGCGCGCCGCTGCCCTTGCGCTGCCGCTTGCGATCAGCACCTGGCAGCCGGGCAATGCCGCCACGCGTGCCGCCGGTACGCTTTCCGTACTGCACGCACCGCTCCTTGCACCCTGCATTGCCGGCACCCTGAACACGCGCAATGCCGGTTACGTGCTTGCCACCCTGAATGCCGCCTGCGACGGCTGCACGCGCGGCGAATTTTCCGCTTTGGTTACCGCACCGGTACACAAGGGCGTCATCAACGACGCCGGCATCGCCTTCACCGGCCACACCGAGTACTTCGCCGAACGCACACAGACGCCACGCGTGGTGATGATGCTCGTTGCCGGGACGCTGCGCGTTGCCCTCGCTACCACCCACCTGCCGCTGCGCGCCGTGCCGGACGCTATTACCGGCGCATTGCTCGATGAAGTCATTGCCATTGTGCACAGCGATCTGCGGCGCAAATTCGGCATCGCCGCGCCACGCATACTCTGCTGCGGCCTCAATCCTCACGCCGGCGAAGGTGGCCACCTCGGGCGCGAGGAAATTGAAGTGATCGCACCGGCATTGGCGCGGGCGCGGGCGCGCGGTATCGATATTGTCGGCCCGCTGCCGGCGGACACACTGTTCACCCCGCAGCAACTCGCTGATGGCGATGTCGTCCTGGCCATGTATCACGATCAGGGTCTGCCGGTACTCAAGCACGCAGGCTTCGGCCATGCGGTGAACGTCACCCTCGGCCTGCCGGTGCTCCGCACATCTGTCGATCACGGCACTGCGCTGGACCGCGCCGGCACCGGCAGGGCCAACGCCAGCAGCCTGCGCGCAGCCCTGGCACTCGCTGCCGAACTCGTGGCCCGCAGCCAAACCGCAGGCACCGCATGAGCCCACGCCCGGTTGCCGGCCACAGGGTACGCAAGCGCTTCGGCCAGAATTTCCTGCACGATGCCGAAGTGATTGCCCGCATCGTCAGGTCAGTTGGCCCGCAGCCGCACGACGCCCTGGTTGAAATCGGCCCCGGCCTGGGCGCCATCACCGGCCCCCTGCTCGACGCCGCCGGATTTCTCGACGTGATCGAGATTGATCGCGACCTTGCGCCGCGCATCGCCACGCGCTTCGGCGACAAGGTGCGCGTGCACACCGCCGATGCCCTGCGCTACGACTTCGCGGCCCTGGCCGCCGAACGCGGCAAACCGCTGCGGGTGGTCGGCAACCTGCCATACAATATTTCCACGCCATTGATATTCCATCTGCTCGACTGCGCAACGCATATTGCCGACATGCATTTCATGCTGCAGAAAGAAGTGGTGGATCGCATGGGTGCTGCGGCCGGCGAAGACGACTACGGTCGGTTGTCGGTGCTACTGCAGTACCGCTGCCGCGTCGAGCCACTGTTCACCGTACCGCCGGCAGCCTTCAACCCGCAGCCGAAGGTGCACTCAGCGCTGGTCCGCCTGATACCGCAGGCGTCGGCAACCCCGGCGCGCGATGAGCACATGCTTGCACAACTGGTGACACAGGCTTTCTCGCAACGCCGCAAAACGCTGCGCAATGCCGTGCGCACCCTGCTCGACGAACAGGCGATCATTGCCTGCGGCATAGACCCGTCACTGCGCTGCGAAATGCTGAACGTGGCGCAGTTCGTGGCACTTGCCGACCAGGCTTCCAAAACGAGGGGATCATGAACAACACCGCCGCATATTGCGTTAACGTGCAGGTGCAGAGCGAATTCCTGCCGGAGCAATCCGACGAATCTGCGCACCGTTACGTATTTGCTTACCACATCACCATGCACAACGCTGGCACCGTCGCCGCGCAACTACTCACCCGCCACTGGGTCGTTACCGATGGCAACCAGAAGATCCAAGAAGTGCACGGCGAGGGTGTTATCGGCGAAAAGCCGCGGCTTGCGCCGGGCGAAAGTTACCGTTATTCGAGCGGCACCGTGCTGGCAACGCCGGTTGGCGCCATGCATGGCAGCTACCAGATGATGGCGGCCGACGGCACTCGTTTTGAAGCACCCATCGCGCCGTTCACTTTGGCCGTGCCGCGCAGGCTGCACTGAACAACCGACCAACAGCAGCGAGCCGGGAGCAGCAACCATGGCGATCTGGGCAATCGGCGATATCCAGGGTTGCCGTGAACCCTTGGAACGGTTGCTGGCGAAAATCCGTTTCGACCGCCGCCAGGATGAGCTCTGGCTGGTTGGCGATTTGGTCAACCGCGGCCCCGATTCGCTCGGCGTGCTGCGCCTGCTGTACGAATTGCGCGACAACTGCCGCATCGTGCTTGGCAACCACGACCTGCACCTGCTTGCCGTAGCCACCGGCTGCGTGCCGCAAAAAACGAAAGACACCTTCACCAGCGTGCTCAGCGCACCGGATGCCGCTGCACTGCTGCACTGGCTGCAACAGCAACCCCTGCTGCACTACAACGCGCGCCTCAACACCGTAATGACCCATGCCGGCATTCCGCCGCAATGGTCATTGCCTGATGCACAGCGGCTGGCAGGCGAAGTGGAAAACACGCTGCGGCAAGGCGATGCGCATGCCTATTTCCGCGCCATGTACGGCAACGAACCGGCCTGCTGGAACGAAGCGCTCACTGGCACCGCACGGCTGCGTACCATCACCAACTACTTCACCCGCATGCGCTTCATCGACGCGCACGGCGCGCTCGATCTGCGCAGCAAGGAAGGGCTCGGCAGCGCACCACCTGGCTTTCACCCCTGGTTCGACGCCCCGCAACGAAAAACCGCAAAGACACGCATCGTCTTCGGCCACTGGGCGGCACTGCAAGGCAAAGTGGATGCACCGAACGTGTTCGCACTCGACGCCGGCTGCGTCTGGGGATTTTCACTTGACGCGATGAACCTGGAAAGCGGTGAGCGCATTTGTTGTGCGTGTACCGGGCAGTGATGGTGTGCGGCGCATTATTTGGTTGCATGGATTTTTTGGGCGCCAATATACAAATGGTTATGCGGCTCACGCACCGAACCCCATCACTTTTTCAGGAGATCCCGAATCTCAGTGAGCAGCACTTGCTCCGCTGACGGCGCAGCCGGTGCAGATGGCGCCGCCTCCGCCTTCTTTTTAAGCGAATTAATAACCCGTACAACCATGAATATGACAAACGCGATGATCGTGAAATCTATCACCGTTTGGGCGAACTTTCCGTAAGCGACAACCACGGCCGGGGATTCCCCAACGGCCGCCTTAACCGTTAAAGCAAGATCGGAAAAGTTAACGCCGCCAAGAAGAACGCCGATTGGCGGCATGACAACATCAGCGACAAAAGACGAAACTATCTTTCCAAAAGCGGTTCCGATGATGACGCCAACGGCCATGTCAATCACGTTTCCCCTTACAGCGAACTCCTTGAACTCTTGAATCATACTCATAGCACTCTTCCTCCTTGTGGTTTTACTGGTACAGCGTAAATCTGAAAAGCCGCATAACGTTTAAGCTCAGGCTGCGGCCCGTCAGGGGGGGTTGCCCTGAAGAAAATGATTATAGCGCAGCTTACGTTCACTTATTTTTTAGGTCTTCTCGATCTCGAGGAGGTAGCGCATCTCGAAATACCTCAAACGTTTTCCACGCGGGAACCGGCGGAACATAGTCGGCACGGGGAGCATATGCTGAGTACTCAACCAACTGCATCTTATGGACATACCGAGGACAGTTTGGAAAAATTTTGCTCGCCGTAACCCGAACGATAAAGACAGCGCCGGGAAACTCAACCAGCAATGGATCACTTGCCGATATCTCTGCCATCCCGTTCACCCGAAGACGCCTGGGCGACTCAAAATCCAGAAACAATAGACCTACCGCTGGATTAACCAAAACGTTTCCCCATGAGCGATACATTCCGTTTCCGTCGTAATCAGGGAACGCAAGCGTTCGATCATCAACTACCCGAACGAACCCAGGCAAGCCACCTTTATAGGAACAGTCCGGATTTCCAGAGGAGTCTGCTGTTGCAACAAACATCATCGGTCGGCTGGAGATAAATGCACGATCCTCTGCTGTGAATGCAGAACGAAGTGTTACTTTTCCCAAGCGATCTGCTAACGGTCGAGTCTCGCGTGCGTCTTGGAGACTTCTCATTCCTTCGTGATACATATCTTGATCCGTCATGGTTCCTCCGAGTAGCGAACTTGATATGCGTCATAACGTTTGAGCTCAAGCCGCAAACCGTCAGGGCCGTCGCGCCTGCAACGAATTGTTGGGCGCCAACACCGTTAGCCCCAAAAGCAGCCGAATGGATCGGCGTCCACCTCGGCCACCACCTCTTCAATGGTTCTGCATCGTGCCTTCGGCTCATAACTATGCCAACGAAGGTCTTGACGCTGCCAGTACAGCTTCCAGACTTTCTGAGTTTTCACGTATGTGGCTTTTGCGACATCATGCTCGCGATACTCTTCTGGGTTGTTCCACACCGGCCGAATGCTAAAGATCTCTACCGAGTGGCCACTGATTCGATACCCCAGGTCGAGCTTCTTACGCATGGGCACCGGCGGGCGCCGCTTAGAAACGAGCCCGCCGACAGACTTCTCGATCTTCTTTAGTTCGAACTCACTTAGCACAACAATGCTTCCTCGGTCGGGTAGACCAGCGGAACTTCCCCGCCAGCCCCTCACAGAACCGTACGTGACACTCTCGCGTCATACGGCTCTTGTTGTTCCCGCTCATACCGACACGGTGCTCCAGCCTTGGGATCCTCCTGCTCGGTTGCCGAAGCCACCGA
>CBDDRC010000039.1:0-137657 GCA_965232985.1 uncultured bacterium | reverse complement strand
CCAGCCGGTGCCCGGCGATACGATTCTCGGTTTTGTCACGGCCGGGCGTGGCGTTACCGTGCACCGCGTCGATTGCGCGAATCTCAAAGCGCTGCAGCAGGATGACCCGGCGCGCATCGTCGAAGTGAACTGGGGGGCTGCGAGCGACATCGCCTATCCGGTCGATATTTTCGTCAAGGCCTGGGATCGTACCGGACTGCTGCGCGACATCATGTTTGTGCTTGCTGCCGAGAAGGTGAACATTACCGCAGCGCATACCCAGTCGAGCCGCAACGAAAGCACCGCGACCATGCTGTTCACCGTCGAGATCAGCAGCCTTGATCTGCTGGGCAAGCTGCTGGCTCGTGTCGAGCAGTTGCCGAGCGTCATCGAAGCCCAGCGTTATAAAAAGTAAAGGATGACAGAGCATGAGGCCGCTGGCGTGAACAGATATTCGCTCGACGACCTCATCCTGCTGATGGCCCGGTTGCGTGATGCCGCTTACGGCTGCCCCTGGGATCTGCAACAGGATTTCGCCAGCATCGCGCCTTATACCGTCGAGGAAGCACATGAGGTTGCCGACGCGATTGCGCGCCGCGACATGCCGGGCTTGCGTGGCGAACTCGGTGACTTGCTGTTCCAGGTGCTGTTCCATGCGCGTATGGCCGAGGAGCAGGGCTTGTTCGATTTGGGCGACGTGATTGACGGCCTGGTCAGCAAGATGTTGCGCCGTCATCCGCATGTTTTTCCGGACGGTCGGGTCGATGGCGAGCGTCGTCGCCACGATGCGCACGACATCGCGGCCATCAAGACCCACTGGGAAGCCACCAAGAAAACCGAGAAGCAGGCAGCCGGCGAGCACATTGACAGCGTGCTCGATGGTGTACTGCTGGGCCAACCGGCCCTGGCCCGGGCGCAGAAGCTGCAAAAGAAGGCCGCGCGGGTCGGTTTTGACTGGCCGGATATCAGCGGCGTTACCGAAAAACTGCACGAAGAAGTTGCCGAGTTTGAGCAGGCACTGGCAAGCGGCGATGCTGTGCATGTGGGCGAAGAGATCGGCGATATGCTCTTCACGCTGGTGAACCTGGCCCGCAAGCAGGGTCTTGATGCCGAAGCGCTGGCGCGGGCGGCGAATCTCAAATTCGAGACACGTTTTCGCAAGGTGGAGGCAATCCTTGCCATGCGAGGCGTTCCCCTTGACGGCGCGGGCCTCGCCACGCTCGATGCGGCCTGGGACGAAGCCAAGCAGCAGTTGCAGGCGGCGCCATCGCAGGCCAGGCAAATGAAACCGGAAGGTGGCACATGAGCGGCGCGCTGGTCGATCGCTACGGTCGCCGCGTTGATTACGTGCGGCTGTCGGTTACCGATCGTTGCGATTTTCGCTGCGTTTATTGCATGGCCGAGGACATGACCTTCGTGCCGCGCAGCCAAGTGCTAACCCTTGAGGAGTTGCTGGCGGTCGGCACAGCCTTTGTCGCGCTCGGTGTGCGCAAGATTCGCCTTACCGGCGGCGAGCCGCTGGTGCGCAAAAACCTGCTCTGGCTGGTCGAGCGGCTTGCCCTGCTGCCGGGGCTTGATGAACTGGTGATGACCACCAACGGCTCGCGCCTGTCGACCATGGCCGGGCCGCTGCAAAAAGCCGGCCTCAAACGGCTGAACATCAGTCTCGACAGCCTGCATGCCGACCGCTTCCGCGAACTCACCCGTACCGGCAACCTGGCCGACGTGCTGGCCGGTATCGACGCGGTGTGCGCTGCGGGTTTTCAGCGCCTCAAGCTCAACAGCGTGATTCTGCGCGGCCGCAACGACGACGAAATTCCCGCGCTGGTCGCTTTCGCGCGCGCGCGCGGCCTCGACATCAGCTTTATCGAGGAAATGCCGCTCGGCGCAATCGATGAACACGACCGGGCGCAGGCCTTTGTGCCATCGGCGGAAATTCGCGAGCGCATTGCCGGCTGCTGGCCACTCGTGGCGGTCGATGATTCCACTGGTGGGCCCTCGCGCTACTGGCGCATGACCGACAGCGACACCCGCGTTGGTTTTATCTCGCCGCACAGCCACAATTTCTGCCACCTGTGCAATCGGGTGCGCGTCACCGTCGAGGGCCGTCTGCTGCTGTGCCTGGGCAACGAGCACTCGGTTGATTTGCGGCAGGTGTTGCGCGAAGCGCCCGGGGATCATGATCGCCTCCGCCGCACAATCGTCGCGGCGATGGATCTGAAACCCGAGCAACACCATTTCAATTTGCATGAGGCGCCGCAGATCGTGCGCTTCATGAACATGACCGGAGGTTGACTGTCATGACTGCCAGCAACGATTTCATCACGCTGTCCATCGCCGTGCTGACGGTGTCTGATACGCGCACCCCGGAAACGGACACTTCCGGGCGCGTCCTGGTGGAGCTGCTCACAGCTGCCGGCCACTGCCTGCACGAGCGGTTGATCGTCAAGGACGACATCTACCAGATCCGCGCTGCGCTCGCGCGCTGGATTGCCGACGGTGCTGTCAATGCAGTGATCCTCACCGGCGGTACCGGTTTTTCCGGGCGCGATTCAACGCCCGAAGCGGTAGCGCCGCTGCTCGACAAAACCATCGACGGCTTCGGTGAATTGTTTCGCCAGCTCTCATACAGGGAAATCGGTACCTCGACCATTCAGTCGCGCGCGCTCGCCGGGCTGGCGAATCATACCCTGGTGTTTTGCTTGCCCGGTTCGACGGGCGCCTGCCGGACTGGCTGGGAGCAAATCATTCGCGATCAGCTTGATGCGCGCTACAAGCCCTGCAATTTCGTGGCGCACCTGCTGCAGAAGCCCGGTTGCGCCGCGCGTGGCTGAGGCAGGGTTTCACGGGGGAGATGCCGCATGAGCGATTGCACGCTGCCGTCGGGGTTGCTGTCCGTCGATGAGGCGCGGGTGCGCCTGTTGCGTGCGGTTGTGCCGCTGACCGATGTTGAGGAAGTGGCGCTCGCCTTGGGGCTTGGCCGCGTACTGGCGAGCGATGTTGTTGCGCGCGTCGATGTGCCACCGGCGAACAATTCGGCGATGGACGGTTTTGCGCTGCGCTACGCCGATCTGCTCGCCGCACCGGGTCATGCCTTGTCGGTTGTGCAACGTATTCCCGCCGGGCATATAGCGTCACCGCTGGCTGTCGGCACTGCCGCGCGGATTTTCACCGGCGCGGAAATGCCGCCGGGTGCGGATGTCGTCGTTATGCAGGAAGACTGTGAGTACGACGCGCAGCAGATGGTTTTGAAACCGGCCGCTGTCGCGCAGGTGCACGTTGGCGACAATATCCGCCCGCGTGGCCAGGACATGGCGGCCGGTGCGGTCGTTGTCACCCGCGGTGAACGCATCGGCCCGGCGCAACTCGGTGTGATCGCCGCCGCCGGACATGGCAGGGTAACGGTGCTGCGGCGCGTGCGCGTGGCAATCTTTTCCACCGGTGACGAACTGCTGGAGCCGGGTGTCGCACCGGCACCCGGCTGCATCTACAACTCCAATCGTTATGCGCTGCTTGGCTATCTCGCGCAGCTCGGTTGCGAGGTGGTGGATCTCGGGGTGGTACCGGATCGCCGCGAGGCGACCGAACGGGCCTTGCGGGAAGCGGCCGGTCGGGCCGATCTGGTTATTACCACCGGCGGCGCGTCGGTGGGTGAAGAAGATCACCTCAGGGCGGCGCTCAGCGCTGTTGGCAAGGTCGATTTGTGGAAAATCGCCATCAAGCCGGGCAAGCCGCTGCTGTTTGGCCAGGTGCACGGTGACGGCGGTGCGGTGCCGGTGCTTGGCCTGCCGGGCAATCCGGTATCGGTTGCGGTCACGTTCATGGTGTTTGCCGTGCCATTTCTGCGGGCGTTGCAGGGGGCAATAACACGGGAAATACCGCCGCTGCGTCTGCCGGCGGCGTTTCGCGTGAAAAGGGCCGGGTCGCGCACCGAATATCTGCGGGTGCGCCTTGAGCCGTCGTCGGTCGGGGTACGGCTGGCGCGCTTTTTGAACCAGAGTTCAGGGGTACTGACCTCCATGGCCTGGGCCGATGGTCTTGCCGTGGTGCCTGCGGGCGTTACGGTCGAGGAGAACGACAGGCTCGTCTATCTGCCGTTTTCAGCACTGCTGGCCTGAGCCGCTTGCCGTTATAACCCTTTTTGCTGAGTTACCCACAGGGCGGGTTTCGCCCGCTTTTTATTGCTCTTTGCACCATTGACGGTCATCAAGCTCGCGACGCCTTTGGATGGTGCAAAGCGCGTTGAATTCGTCTATCTTCCGGTCGGGGCATATGTCACCAACCGGACATATGACTGCCGCGAGCGTGTCATGGAACTGGTATTCACCCCGGCACTGTGGGTACCAATCACCGGCATTCTCGCCACCTAACTTGATCAAGGAGATGTCTGCATGAACAAGAAGCTGCTTGCTCTGGCTATTGGCGCTGCTATCGCGATGCCGGTTGCCGCTCTCGCGGAAGGTCCGACGCTGTACGGCAAGATCGACCTGTCGCTGGAAAACCAGGATAACGGCGCCGCCGATATGTGGGTTGTCGAGAACAACAAGTCCCGTATTGGTGTGAAAGGGAGTGCCGATACCGGCGTTAGTGGGCTGCAGGGTATCTATCTGGCAGAGTTCGGCGTTGATGCAGATGATGGCGCCTCGCCGTTTACCGGCCGCAACATCTACGCCGGCCTGAAAGGCGACTTCGGTACCGTCCTTCTCGGCAATATCGATACCCCACTCAGGTCGGCCCAGGGCGCAGTTGACCAGTTCAACGACACCACGGCGGACATAGATCTCTACGTTGGCGGCGAACTGCGCGCCCCGAACATCGTCGCCTACTCAACGCCGAAAATTGCCGACGTCGTAACGATCAACGTTGCGTTGTGGCAATCAGAAGGTGCGACGCTTGCTGATGGCGCCCCGGGTGACGGCATTGGTGATGCGGTATCCGCCTCGGTCGTGTACGAGAACGAAGGCCTGTACCTGGCGCTGGCCATGGATCAGGAAACTCCGAACACTGGCGACGGTGTCGATCTGTCCCTCTCCCCCGACAACTACAACGACATCCTGCGTGCCGTTGCTGCGTACTCGACCGACAGCTTCGAAGTTGGTTTTCTGTTCCAGAGCGCCGAAGGCGCTGATACGCCGGCCACCAATGCCGAAGACACCTCTATGGTGTTGAGCGGCGCGTACAAGACGGGTGACTGGCAGTTCAAGGCCCAGTACGGCCAGACCGAGGGTGACGGTTCCAGCAACACGGTAACTGCTCTGGCCATCGGTGCTGACTATGCTGTTGGCAAGGCAACTACTTTGAACGCGATGTACCTCACTGCGGAAGATGACGCCAGCAATGAACTCACCGTGCTGGGCTTCGGCCTCGCGCAGCGCTTCTGATCCCGGTCTTCCGGAATCAGTCCTGGAAAAGGGCGGCGCAAGCCGCCCTTTTTTATTACGCTTCCTTAATACATACAGCCACCGCACTTCAATCCACCCGTCATGAAAGTGACATGTAGACAACACAATCCTGTCACATTGACTTCCGATACTCCCGCTCGGCACTGCGCGTGCTGTCTGCTGCCACACGGCACGCGACACCCACACTGATGACCTTTCGGGAGATATGCGAATGAACAAGAAACTGCTTGCTCTGGCTATCGGCGCTGCTGCCGCCATGCCGCTGGTTGCCCAGGCCGACGGCCCGACGCTGTACGGCAAAATCAACGTATCGCTTGAGAGCGTGAGTGACGGCGGCGGCAACCGCCTTGACGGCGACCTTGACGATCTGGCTCCGGTTGCGCCTGCGACCACGGCCCCGACCGATAAGAGCGACGAAGGCTGGGTCGTGCGCAACAACAACTCGCGGCTCGGTGTGAAGGGCGATGCTGAAACGGGCGTTGATGGCGTTAAAGGCATCTATCAGATCGAAGTGGGCGTGACCGTCGACGGTGAAGGCGGCCCGTTCAGCCAGCGCGATACTTTTGCCGGCCTTAAGGGTGGTTTCGGCAACGTGCGTGTCGGTGTGATGGACACTCCGTTCAAGAAAGCGCAGGGCAAGGTCGACCAGTTCAACGACACCGCCGCCGACATGGGCACCCATATTGCCGGTGAAACTCGCCAGACCAACCTGGTCTACTACACGTCGCCGAAAATTGCCGAGGCGCTGACCGTTCATGTTGCCGTTGCCCCGGGCGAGAACCAGGACGATCCGGATCCGGCGGCTCCGGCTGCGGCCACGCTGGATGGCATCGCCGATTCCACCTCGGTGGCGCTGATGTGGGAAGGCAAGAGCCTGTATCTCGCTGCCGCGATGGACATGATGGTCAAGAACGGCAGCAGCAAAGGCGCCGAGCTGTCCAAGGGCAACTGGCTCGACGCGACCCGTCTGGTGGCCGGTTACAAGGGTGATGCGTTCGCGGTCGGTTTCTTGTACCAAATCGCTGAGGAAGCGTTTGACGTCGGTGGCAACACTGACGAAGACACCTCCATGCTGCTCAGCGGTGCTTACACCATGGACAGTCTCACGCTGAAGGCCCAGTACGGCACTACCGAAGGTGATGACGGCGCGGCCGGCACCGACACCGAGGTAACGCAGATGAGCCTGGGCGTTGACTACGCGCTGGGCAAGGCAACCACGCTGTTTGCTTTCTTCAGCAATGTTGACGCGGATGACGGTGTTGCCACGACCGAAGACGAGTACGAAGTGATTTCGTTTGGTATGGAACAGAGGTTTTAATCGATACACGCAATCAACGAAGAGGGCAGCGTGAGCCGCTCTCTTCGTCCGGCGGATACGCTAGGGAATTCCGTAATTGTGTTCTCCGTAACTGTGTTCAGTGCAAGCAGCTTGGCCCGCCGTATGGCGGGCTTTTTTTTGCGCCGGTTTTTGGCTTAAACCCGGCGAAATACCAGCGTGGCATTGGTGCCGCCAAATCCGAAGCTGTTCGACATTACTGTGTTGAGCTTCACGCCATCGCGGCGCGTTGTCACGATCGGCATGCCTTCGGCCTGCGGGTCCAGCGTCTCGACGTTTGCGGACGCAGCGATAAAGTCGTTCTGCAGCATCAACAGAGAATAGATCGCTTCGTGTACGCCGGCAGCACCAAGCGAATGACCGGAGAGTGATTTCGTCGAGCTGATCGGCGGAATTTTTTTGCCGGCAAAGGCCTCGCGCATCGCCCCGAGTTCGGCCACATCACCCACGGGCGTTGAAGTGCCATGTGCATTGATGTAGTCGATCGGGGTGTCGACGGTGGCCATGGCCATCTGCATGCAGCGCTTCGCGCCTTCACCGCTGGGCGCGACCATGTCGGCGCCATCGCTGGTGGCACCATAGCCGACCAGTTCGGCAAGGATGTTGGCGCCGCGTTTTTTGGCGTGCTCGTATTCCTCGACCACCAGCATGCCGCCGCCGCTGGCGATGACGAAGCCGTCGCGGTTGGCGTCATAGGCGCGCGAGGCTTTTTCCGGCGTCTCGTTGTAACCGGCGGAGAGGGCACCCATCGCGTCGAACAGGCAGGACAGTGTCCAGTGTTCTTCTTCGCCACCGCCGGCGAAAACGATGTCCTGCTTGCCGAGCTGGATCATCTCCATGGCATTACCGATGCAGTGCGCGCTGGTGGCGCAAGCCGAGGAGATGGAGTAATTGATGCCGCGAATCTGGTATGAGGTGGCAAGGCAGGCGGAGACCGTGCTCGACATGGTGCGCGGCACCATATAGGGGCCGACGCGACGGATACCTTTCTGACGCAGGATATCAGCGGCTTCCACCTGATTCTGGCTTGATGCACCGCCGGAACCGGCGATCAGACCGGTGCGGTTATTTGACATCAGATCCGGTGTCAGCCCGGCCTGGTCGATCGCTTCTTTCATCGCAATGTAGGCAAACGCGGCGGCATCGCCCATAAAGCGTTTTTGCTTGCGATCGATCAGCGCGTCCTGATCGAGGTTCAGTACCTGGCCGGCGACCTGCGAACGCATGCCCATTTCTTTGTACTGTTCCTTGAAGCGGATGCCGCTTTTCCCTGCCCGTAATGCGGCGAGAACCTCGGCCTTGTTGTTGCCGAGGCTGCACACAATACCCATACCGGTGATGACGACACGACGCATACAGCATGACTCCGCAAAAAATTCGGGTGTTGGAAAAACAGTCAGAAACCGTCGGTGGCGGTGAACAGGCCCACTTTGAGATCAGTAGCGGTATAGATCTCGCGACCATCGACCCAAACCGAGCCATCGGCAACGCCCATCACCAGCTTGCGCTGGATCACGCGACTCAGGTGCAGGTGATAGGTGACGGTTTTTGCGCTCGGCAATACCTGCCCGGAAAACTTGATTTCGCCGGCGCCAAGCGCGCGGCCGCGACCGGGGCTGCCCAGCCAGCCGAGATGGAAGCCGACCAGTTGCCATAACGCATCGATGCCCAGGCAGCCGGGCATCACCGGATCGGATTCGAAGTGACACTTGAAAAACCACAGCTCGGGGTGGATATCGAATTCGGCGATGAGTTCACCCTTGTCGTACTTGCCGCCGGTGTTGCTGATATGGGTGATGCGGTCGGCCATCAGCATGGGTGGCAGGGGCAGACGGGCATTGCCCGGGCCGAACATTGTGCCGTGACTGCAGCTCAGCAGTTCCTCGCGGGTGAAGCTGTTCTTGCGATCCATGTGCGGTGGGTATCCCGTGCAGAAGTGGCGAATTCGGGTGGGCGGGGCAGGAGCTTGATGGGACGAACCGCGGTGCAGGGCCGACCGCAACAGGCACTGCGTGATTTTCGACGATACGACGAATTCTAGCAAAGGGCGTTCCGGCATCGTGATCGGGAGCTGCGAGCAAGCGTTAGCAAATGTTAAGTGGCAGTCGTATCATGCGCGCCAATGTTTGCCCGCTTGCCTGCCAACCTGTCGAGTATGCCGCCTTGCTAGCTGAAATCGGGCACTTTGCACTCGCCATCGCCCTGGTTCTTGCGGCATGCCAGGCATTGCTGCCGCTGGCCGGGGCGGCGCGCCATAACCTGCCGTTGATGGCGGTCGCACGACCGGCTGCGCTGCTGCAGTTTGTGTTCCTCGCGCTGTCTTTCGGCTGCCTCGTCGCGCTGTTTGTCACCAGCGACTTCACCGTCGGTTACGTGGCGGCGAACTCCAACTCCATGCTGCCACTGCAATACCGCATCTCGGCGGCGTGGGGTGGCCATGAAGGCTCGTTGCTGCTGTGGGCGCTGATTCTCGGCGGCTGGAGTGCGGCAGTTGCACTCACCGGCAAAACACTGCCTGTCACGCTGATGGCGCGCGTGCTCGGCGTGATGGGCCTGATTGCCACCGGGTTCCTGCTGTTTCTGCTGTTCACCTCCAATCCGTTTTCGCGCACGCTGCCGTTCTTTCCGGTTGACGGCAACGATCTCAATCCGCTGTTGCAGGATTTCGGCCTGATCGTCCATCCGCCGATGCTGTACATGGGTTATGTCGGTTTTTCGGTCGCATTTGCCTTTGCGATCGCCGGCCTGCTGGAAGGCCGGCTCGACAGCGCCTGGGCCCGCTGGTCGCGGCCCTGGACCACAGTGGCGTGGGTGTTTCTCACACTCGGTATTGCGCTGGGCAGTTGGTGGGCCTACTACGAACTGGGTTGGGGCGGCTGGTGGTTTTGGGATCCGGTTGAAAACGCTTCGCTGATGCCCTGGTTCGCCGGCACGGCCCTCATCCATTCGCTGGCAGTCACCGAGAAACGCGGGGTGTTTCGCGCCTGGACTGCGTTACTCGCCATTCTTGCGTTCGCGCTCAGTCTGTTGGGCACTTTTCTTGTGCGCTCCGGTGTGCTCACCTCCGTGCATGCCTTCGCCAGCGACCCGACGCGTGGCGTGTTCGTACTCGCACTGCTGACCCTGTTGGTCGGCGGCGCGCTGGCGGTGTTCGCCTGGCGCGCCCGCACCTTGAAAGCCGAAGGCAATTACGCACTGGTTTCGCGCGAAACGTTGTTGCTTGGCAACAATCTGCTGCTGATGACGGTACTGGCGGTTGTTTTTCTTGGCACCCTGTTTCCACTGCTCACCGAGGCCCTCGGTGCGGGTCGGCTCTCGGTGGGCCCGCCGTATTTCAATACGCTGTTCGCGCCATTGGCCATGCTGTTGATGGTCATGATGGCTTTCGGTGCGCATTCGCGCTGGAAAGCGCACCCGGCAGCGGCCCTGCTGCGCGAGCAGGGCGCGCCGGCTGCCATCGGTGCCGGCGCGGGTCTGCTGATGGGTGCCTGGTTGCTGCCGTCGGGGCATGTTCTTGCCATGATGGCAATCGCCTGTGCGCTGGCGATCGTCGTTACACACGGGCTTGATCTGGTGCGCAAGCTGCGCACCGCGCGCGCTGGCGTGTTCGCCGGCTTTGGTCGACTGTCGCGCAGTTATCGCGGCATGTGGCTCGCCCATGTCGGCATTGCCGTGATGGCGATCGGTATTGCACTGGTCAGTGGCGGTGAGCAGGCGCGCAATGTGCGGGTGGTAATCGGCGACAGCGTGACGGTGGGCGATTTCCGCTACCTGCTCGTCGGGCTCGCGCCGGTCACGGGCCCGAATTACTCCGGTACGCGCGCCCTGGTGCAGATTTATGCAGGCGACCGTCTCGTCGGCACCTTGTATCCGGAAAAACGCCGCTACACGGTGCAACGCACTGTGTTGACCGAAGCGGGCATTGATGCCGGTATATGGCGCGATCATTACGTGTCGCTGGGCGAGCCGCTGGGCACCGACGCCTGGTCGTTGCGTGTGCAGCAAAAGCCATTCATGCGCTGGGTATGGGGCGGTGCGGTATTGATGGCGCTTGGCGGCCTGTTTGCGGTGCTCGACCGGCGCTATCGGCTTGCCTCGCGGGTGGCGTCAGCGGCGTCGACCGCTGCCGTTGTTGCGAGGAGCTGATTAATGAAGCGGGCGTTGCTGTTTGCATTGCCTTTGTTCGTGTTTCTGGCGCTGGCTGCACTGTTCTTGTCGCGGCTCGGCGAGAATAATGAAGCGCTGCCGACGGCATTGGTTGGCAAGCCGCTGCCGGCATTCCGCTTGCCAACCCTCGACGGTGCCGTGTTGTCGGAGCGGGATCTGCATGGCCCGTTGCTGCTCAATGTTTGGGCCACCTGGTGCCCAGCCTGTTACGAGGAGCACCCTTATCTGCTGGAACTGGCTGGCAAGGGCATTGCTATCGTGGGTCTGAACTACAAGGACGATATGCAGGCGGCGCGTGCTTTTCTCGCCGAACGAGGTTCGCCCTACCGGCAGGTGCTTGTCGATGCCGACGGACAGTTGGGGCTTGATCTGGGCGTCTATGGCGCGCCGGAAACATTTGTCATCGACGCCGAGGGTCGCATCCGGCACCGCGTTACCGGCGTCGTCACGCCGGCAAACTTCGCCCGTGAAATCGCGCCGTTGCTGGGCGTCCCGGCTGTCGGCATTGCGGCTTCGTCGTCGAGCGCGGCGCCAGCTCCGGGTTCGGGGGCCGCGCCCTGATGCGATTCCCGCTGGCCCGCCTCGTGTTCGTCACGCTGCTTTTTTTTGTCGCGGCGGCGCCGGCCGAGAATTTCGATCTGTATCCCTTCGAGTCGCCCGAGGAGGAAGCGCGTTTCGACCGGCTGACCCAGGAGTTGCGCTGCCCGAAGTGTCAAAACCAGTCGCTGGCCGATTCGAATGCGCCGATCGCCCAGGATCTGCGCAAGCGCACCTATGAGCTGGTGCGTGCCGGCCGCAGCGACGAGCAAATCGTTGCTTATCTCAAAGAACGTTACGGCGAATTCATCACCTATCGACCGGCATTCAATGCGGTAACGGCGTTGTTGTGGACCGGCCCGTTCCTGTTGCTGCTGGTTGCCGGCGGCGTGCTGGTTTTTCGTCTGCGTCGTCGTGCGGCTGCCACTGCGGCAACGGGTGAAGGTGCACTATCCGATGCCGACAGGGTGCGTGACATCCTGAATCGTTTTGATCAGGAGCCGCGCGGATGATCCTCTTTCTGGCGCTTGCCTTGGCCTTGTCGCTGGGTGCGGCCGTTGTGCTGGTGTTTGCCGTTCGGCGCGCGCTGCCTGCCGATGTCGATCGCGCGCGCATCAATGTGGCGATTTTCCGCGAACGGCAGGCCGAGCTTGCGGCCGAGCAGGAGGCGGGCCGCATCGATGCTGCACAGCACGCCGCACTGCTGGCGGAACTGCAGCACATGTTGGTGGATGATGTAGGAAATGGTATTGAAAATGGCGGTGCAGGCCAGGCCGGGGCTGTCGCTGGTGGGCGTCTGTTGCCGTTTGTCCTGTTGCTGCTGGTGCCCGTACTTGCGTTCACGATCTATCTGTTCAGTGGTTTCAATACCGACACGCGCGACTGGCTCAGGTTGTCCGATCGCGTCGCGGATGTCGCCGCATTATCATCGCAGCCACTGACCAGTGCCGCGGTCAGCGCGCAAGGTCTGACCTTGTCTGATGCCGCGCGGCTGACCCAGGCAACACTGCTGCGGCGGCCCGCAGACGCCGATGCCTGGTATCGCCTTGGCATGACCTGGCTTGAGCTTGAGGCGCCGGTGCTGGCCATCGAAAGCCTGCGTACGGCGCGGCGTCTCGCGCCTGAGCGCACTGATATCGCTGTGACGCTGGCGCGCGTTGCGCTCGCGCTCAATCGCGGCCAGCTCGACGACGAGGTGCGCGCACTGTTTGACGATGTGCTGACCCGTGAACCGCATTACCAGGGCGTACTGATGGTGTACGGCATGGCGGCGTTCGACAGCGGCGACTATGTCACGGCAACGAAGCGCTGGCAGGAACTGCTCGCGCAGATTGATCCGCAATCCGCTGGCGCCGGGCTGTTGCGGCAGAGTATTGCGCGCGCTGTGCAAAGGCAGCAGGCGCTTGCTGCCGGCGGTACAGCCATGAATATTCCTGTGCATGTTGTGCTGGCGCCGGAAATCGGTGCTGCACCTGCCGGCGCCACGCTGTTTGTCGTCGTGCGCGCTGTCGGCGGTGCGCCGATGCCGGTGGCAGCAAAAAAACTGGCGCCGCTCCTGCCTGTCGACGTCACGCTCAGTGATGCCGATCAGATGCTGCCAGGCGCACCGCTGTCGGCGCGCGGCCCGCTGGAAGTGCGGGCGCGCATTTCGCTGTCGGGCAGCCCTCTGCCTGCATCCGGCGACATCGAGAGCGCGGCGGTACGGGTGATACTCCCGCTCAACGCGCCGGTGGTGCTCACGCTTGATCGGCGCGTGCCCTGATCCAGAGCAATACCGGCTGACTGTCGGACAGTGAACGCTTGAGGCTGCGGAGGGTGGTGTGTATCTTTGCCTTCCCCAGCAAGACCCCCAGGAAGCCTGCCATGTCCATGCGAGTTATCCTGCTCGGCGCGCCGGGTGCCGGTAAAGGCACACAAGCCCAGTTCATCATGCAGCGTTATGGCATTCCGCAGGTTTCCACCGGCGACATGTTGCGCGCGGCGGTGAAGGCCGGCACTGCGCTGGGCATCGCGGCGAAGAAAATCATGGATGCCGGCCAGTTGGTCTCGGATGACATCATCATTGGCCTGGTCAAGGAGCGGATTGCCCAGCCGGACTGCGTGCAGGGTTTTTTGTTCGACGGCTTTCCGCGGACCATTCCGCAGGCCGAGGCATTGGTAAAGGAAGGCGTTAACATCGATGCGGTGGTCGAAATCGCGGTGGATGACGAGGAAGTGATCAAGCGCATCGTTGGCCGCCGGGTGCACGCGGGGTCGGGTCGCGTCTATCACGTTGCCTACAACCCGCCGAAAGTTGCCGGCAAGGATGATGTCACCGGTGAGGATCTGGTGCAGCGCCCGGACGACAGTGAAGAAACCGTACGCGAGCGGCTGCGTGTTTATCACGCCCAGACATCCCTTTTGATCGAGTTTTACGGCGAGTTGGCCAGACGCGGCGGCGCGCGCGCGCCGTCTTATGTGAAAGTGCCAGGTATTGGTACTGTCGATGCCATTCGCGAGCGGGTTTTCGCCGCGCTGGACCCGTTGCGACGCTGAGATCCGCTATTCTCGGCGGCTACCGTTTGTCGCCGGAGATTCCATGTCCGCTGCCACCCGCTACAAGCCCGACATCGCTGTCGTGCTCGTCAATCTCGGTACCCCCGACGCGCCGACTGCAGTTGCGGTGCGTCGCTACCTGCACGAATTCCTTTGGGATCGACGCGTCGTCGAGGCGCCGCGCCTGCTCTGGTGGCTGGTGCTCAACCTGATTGTGCTGGTTGTTCGGCCGCGTCGCCTGGCCAAACGCTATGCGTCGATCTGGACAGCACAGGGTTCGCCGTTGCGCGTGCTGACTGAATCGCTGGCCGCAAAGGTCGGTGAGCAGATGGGTGATCCACGCATTCAGGTGCATGCTGCGATGAGCTACGGCAAGCCGTCGCTTGCAGCACTGCTCGGGAAGTTTGAGGCCGAAGGAATTGTGCGCGTTCTGGTCGTGCCGCTTTATCCACAGTACTCGGCCTCGAGCACCGGAGCGGTTGTGGATATCGTGGCGCGTTATCTGCTGACCACCCGTCGTGCGCCGGATATTCGCATCGTCCGCGATTACTGCGACCGTCCGTCGTACCTTGATGCGCTTGCCGCCAGCATTCGCGATTACCGTACCGTTCACGGCGACGACGGACGGTTGTTGTTCTCCTTTCACGGCATTCCCCAGGCGTATGCAGACGCGGGCGATCCGTATCCGCAGTGCTGTGCCGCAACTGCGCGCGGTGTCGCCACGCGTTTGGGTCTCGCGGATTCGGCCTGGGAGATGGCATATCAGTCGCGTTTCGGTCGTACGCAATGGCTGCGGCCGTATATCGATTTGCGGCTCGCGGCACTGCCTGCGGAAGGGGTGAAAGCAGTGCAGGTGGTCTGTCCGGGGTTCGCTACGGACTGTCTTGAGACCCTCGAAGAGGTCGCCGAACAGAACCGTGAGGGGTTTTTTCATGCCGGCGGTAAAAGGTACGCATACATCCCGGCACTGAACGATTCACCGGCCCACGCGGCACTGCTCGCCGGTCTTGTGCGTGAACACGTCGCCGGCTGGTGAAAATTGATTTCACCCGGAAATTCCCGGGAATTTTTTCAGTTTGCACATTTTCGTTGCTGCCGCGTCGGGGTGTCTTGATGCTGTCGCACGACCTTGCTGCAGTCATTTTCAAAATCCTCTTGCAGATGCATTTCACCCCCGTCACGGGTGCCCGGAGCACGCCTAACCCATTGAAATGTTTTGCACTGGTTTTTTTTTGTGCTATTTTCCGGTTCGACACCACGTCAATGGTGTCAAAAAACCGCGGTAGCTTAGGAGAATGAAAATGGCAAAAGCCAAGAAGAAGGTGGCCCGCAAGGCCCCGAAAGCGAAAGTGAACAAGTCCGCAGTGGCATCCAAGGCCGCAGGCGCAGCAGCGAAAGATGTCGCCGCTGCCACTGCCAAGCTGAAGGCTGCGAAAGCTGCTCTGAAGAAAGCAATGAAGACCAAGTCCGGTGTTGCTGACGCGAAAGCGAAAGTAAAGGCCGAGAAGTCTGGTCTGGCCAAGGCCAAGAAAGCAGCCAAGACTGCCGCTCGCAAGGCGAAGTCTGCTGCTCGTGTTGCTGCCCGCAAGGCGAAGGCGGCCATGCGCCGTGCTGCTGCCAAGGCCAAGAAAGCTGCCAAGCGTGCAGCCGCCAAGGCCAAAAAAGCCGCGAAGAGGGCCGCTGCCAAAGAGCGCGCTGCTGAGCGTCGTGCCGCTGCCAAGGCCAAAAAAGCTGCCAAGCGCGCTGCTGCCAGGATGAAGCGCGCTGCCAAGGCCGCTGCCCGCAAGGCGAAGAAAGGCGTCAAGAAAGGCGTCAAGAAAGGTGCCCGTAAAGTGGGTGCGCGCAAAACCGTGAAGAAGGCTGCCAAGAAGCCGGCCCGCAAAGCCAAGGCCAAAAAGGTTGCCAAGAAGAAGCCGGTGCGCAAGGCGAAGAAGTGATTCGTCTCGCGTCACGCTGATGCAATAAGGTCGCGCCAGCCGCGACAGAAGAAGTCGAGCCCCGGGCCTTGTCCCGGGGCTCAGTCTTTTTGGGGTACGGATTTTTTGCGGTGTGGGAAGTCGGGATAATCTCCCGCACGTCTTCGGAATTGCCTCTGGACATGAGTAATGCTGCCGACATCCTCGGACCTGCAGGCCCGTTCAGCCGGGTGATCGAAGGCTTTGCTGCCCGTGAAGTGCAGCAACAGATGGCCGAGGCGGTCGAGGCCGCCATTGCCAACGACGCCAAGCTCGTTGTCGAGGCCGGCACCGGTACCGGCAAGACTTTCGCTTATCTCGTGCCGGCGCTGCTTTCGCGCCGCAAGGTCATCGTTTCCACCGGTACGCGCAGCCTGCAGGATCAGCTATTCCATCGCGACATTCCGCGCGTCCTGCAAGCCCTCGACATCCCGGTGCAGGTTGCCTTGCTCAAGGGGCGCAGCAACTACCTCTGCCCCTATCGTCTGCAGGCGAGTATCGACGATGGCCGTTTCACTTCGCGCGAGATTGCTGCTGATCTGCAGCAGGTGGCGCGCTGGGCTACCGCGACGGTTGATGGCGATATTGCCGAACTGACGCGCATTCCCGAGGGCGCTGCGGTGTGGCCATTCGTCACCAGCACCGCCGACAACTGCCTGGGTGCCGAGTGCCCGATGCTGGAGGCGTGTCCGCTAGTGCGTGCCCGCAAAAAAGCGCAGGCAGCCGATCTGGTGGTGGTCAACCATCACCTGTTGTTTGCCGATGCGGCACTCAAGGACAACGGTTTCGGCGAGATCCTGCCCAGTGCCAACGCCATCGTGCTCGACGAAGCCCATCAGGTCGGCGAGGTGGCCTCGCAGTTTTTCGGGCGCCAGCTTTCCAGTCGGCAGTTGGGTGAATTGGCGCGCGATGCGCAGCTTGAGGGCGGTCGCGGCGCCGCAGACCAGCAAGCTTTGTTCGAGGCTGCGGGCGCGGTGGAAAAGGGTGTGCTCGATTTGCGTTTGGCGTTGGGTGAAAGTTCGCGCCGCGCGGCCTGGTCGGAAGTGATGTATCGCGATGAGTTGCAGGAGGCTCTTGCGGATCTGGCAGCGGGTCTCGACGCGCTGTCCGGTGAACTTGAAATGGCGGCGCCGCGCAGCCCGGGTCTTGCCAAAGTGCACGAACGCACCCAGGAGCTTGCTGCCGTATTTGCAACACTGACCGGCGCAGCCCCGGTTGACCAGGTGCATTGGTTCGAGACCTTTCAGCGCGCGTTCCTGATCCGCATGACGCCGCTCACCGTTGCCGAGCCTCTCAAGGCGCTGGTTTATGGCAAGCCGGCGGCCTGGATATTTACCTCGGCAACGCTCGCCGTGGGTGACAATTTTCGTCACGTTACCGAGGAGCTTGGCCTTGATGAGGTGCGCACGCTGAAGTTGGCGAGCCCGTTCGATTTTTCCCGTCAGGCGGCGCTGTACGTGCCGGAGAACATGCCGGAACCGTCGGCGCCTGATTACACCGCAGCGGTGGTCGAGGCGGCGATCCCGGTGCTGGAGGCAAGTCGTGGTCGCGCCTTTGTGCTGTTCACTTCACACCGCGCGCTGCAGGAAGCTGCGCGGCTGCTCGAAGGGCGCTTGCGCGCAAGGAATTTGCCATACCCACTGTTGGTGCAGGGCACTGCGGGGCGCAACGAACTGCTCGATGCCTTCCGCCGGCACGGCAACGCCATCCTGCTGGGCACCGGCAGTTTCTGGGAAGGCATCGACGTGCGCGGTGAAGCGCTCTCGCTGGTGATCATCGACAAGCTGCCGTTTGCATCGCCCGGTGATCCGTTGTTGCAGGCGCGCATGGATGCACTCAAGCGCCAGGGTCGCAACGCCTTCACCGAATACCAGATCCCGCAGGCGGTGATTGCGTTGAAGCAGGGCACCGGCCGCCTGATTCGCGATGTCACCGACAGCGGTGTCCTGATGCTGTGCGATCCGCGTCTGCTCTCCAAGGGTTATGGCAAGCTGTTTCTCGACAGCCTGCCGCCGATGCGGCGGACGCGGAAGCTGGAAGTGGTGCAGAATTTCTTCGCCGCCCTGGCTGCGCTTGCCGAAGCAGATAGGTTCACGGAAACGCCTAACGCATGAAATTGCTTGCGCTCGATACCTCTACCGAGACCTGTTCCGTCGCGTTGCGCGTCGGCGCTACGGTTGTCGTGCGCCGCCATGCCGGTGCCCGCGAGCAGACTGCCGCCGTGCTGCCGCTGATCCAGATGCTGCTCGCCGAGGCGGGTGTGACACTGCGCGAACTCGATGCGATTGCCTGTGCGCACGGCCCGGGCGCTTTTACCGGCGTGCGGGTGGCGGTGAGTGTGGTGCAGGGCCTTGCGTACGGGGCGCAGATACCGGCAATCGGTATCTCGACGCTGGCGGCGCTGGCCCAGCAGGCTGTGCGCAGCGGTGGTCCGACAGCGTCGCACCTGTTGCCGGCGCTGGATGCGCGCATGGGTGAGTTGTATGCCGGCGCCTATGCCGTCGGTGCCGATGGTTTGGTGAATGCGTTGGCAGCAGATCGGCTGGTGCGCCCGGAAGATGTTGCCGCCGGGTTGCCGGCCTTGCCGCCGCACGCCGTGTGGACGGCCATCGGCAGCGGCTGGGCTGCGTATCCGGCGTTCGCCACCGGCCCCGTCCTCGTTGGCGAACCCGATGCGCTCGACGTGCTGACGCTGGCCCTGCGGTCGCTGGCGCGCGGTGAAACGCTGTTGCCGGAGCGGCTGCTGCCGGTGTACCTGCGCGATACCGTCGCGTGGAAAAAAATCAGCGCGCAGGGCAAGGCATGAGCAGTTCAACCGCCGGGTTCGCTGGGTGGGATTATCCGCAGCCGCACGTGCTGCCGATGACGGTCGGTAGCGCAAGCATCGATCTGATGGGGCATGCCAACAACGTCGAATACCTGCGCTGGCTGGAAAGCGTCGCCTGGCAGCACTCGAATGTGCTGGGCCTCGACTGGGCCGCCTACCAGCGCCTCGATCGCGCCATGGTCGCCCGCCACACCGAGCTGACCTATCTGGCGCCGGCCTTCGCTGGCGATGAGCTGCTGATCGGTACCTGGATCGTCGAGAACGACCAGAAGTTGTCGATCGTGCGCCAATACCAGTTGGTGCGGCCGCAGGACGGTAAAACCTTGCTGCGCGGTCGTACGCAGTGGGTATGCGTGGAGATTTCCACCGGCAAGCCGAAACGCATGCCGGCAGAATTTCTGGTCGGGTATCGGGTGACGATTGCCGGCCAGGCGGTTGCTGATCAAGACGCTGCCGATCAACCTGTTGTCAGGTCTGAACCGCGAGGTTGATGATGGATCCGATCCTGTTTCTGAAAGCAGTGCTCATGGGTCTGGTCGAGGGGTTCACCGAATTCATCCCGGTGTCGTCCACCGGCCACCTGATCATCACCGGCGAGTTGATCGGCTTCCTCGACAAGGAGCGTCGCGATGTTTTTGAAGTGGCGATCCAGCTCGCCGCCATTCTCGCGGTGTGCTGGGAATACCGCGTGCGGCTGTTTGGCGTCGCCCGTGGCGTGCTCACCGAGCGTTCCGCCCAGCGTTTCGTCGGCAACCTGCTGGTTGCTTTCCTGCCGGCGGCGATCCTCGGTTTTCTGTTTCTCAGCCAGATCAAACAGTACCTGTTTCATCCGGAACCGGTCGCCATCGCGCTGATTGTCGGCGGTGTGCTGATCCTGTGGGCGGAGAAGCGTACGCACGTTGTGCGCGTGCAGGAAGTAGACGAGATGACGCCGCTGGATGCGCTCAAGATCGGCCTTGCGCAATGCCTGGCCCTGGTGCCGGGTACCTCGCGTTCCGGCGCAACCATTATCGGCGGCCTGCTGTTTGGCCTGTCGCGCAAGGCGGCAACGGAGTTTTCGTTTTTTCTCGCCATCCCGGTGATGTTCGCCGCGACAATCTACGACGTATACAAGCACCGCGAGCTGTTCAGTGTCGATGACATCGGCATTCTGGCGGTGGGATCGGTGGCGTCGTTCATCAGTGCCTTTATTGCCGTGCGCGGGTTGATCCGCTTCATCTCGAAGCACAATTTCACCGTTTTTGCCTGGTATCGCATCGGTTTTGGTGTGCTGATCCTGTTGCTCACCTGGCAGGGCGTGCTGGGGAGCTGGAACCCATAACACATGCCGCACGGCCAGCCTTTGCCCGACCGTCTGCCTGTTTTCCTCGACGCCCGCGTCGTGCCGCCGGACGAGGTGGCCGCGCTCGGGTTGCCGCTGTTGCCGGCCGGGGATCAGCGTGATGCTCTGGTACTGGTTTGTGATGCAGACGGTTTGCGCCTTGAGCTGCGCGCCGGCAAACGCTGTACCCGGCTGCTGGTTGATTTCCTCTGCGGTGCGCTGCAATACCGCGCGAAAATCAATCAGGCACGTGCCGAGATGCTGGTACGCGCCTGCGGCGTGCCGCGCGACGGTGCGCCCTGGCACATTGTCGATGCCACTGCCGGACTGGGCCGCGATGCGTTCCTGCTGGCATTCTGCGGTGCGCAGGTGACGTTGCTCGAACGCCATCCGGTGCTGGCGCTGCTGCTTGTCGATGCGCTGCGCGTACTGGCCCTGGCAGGCACGGATGCCGCCGTGCATGCGCCACATGCCGATTGCGCCGCCCGCCTGCACCTCGTTGCGCAGGATGCCGCAGCGTACCTGCATGCACTGGCCGACGCGGCGCGGCCGCAAGTGGTTTATTGCGATCCGATGTTTCCGCCGCGCAACAAATCGGCGGCGGTCAGCGGTGAGATGCAGGTGCTGCACGCGCTGATCGGCGCAACTGCCGATGCGGGAGATTTGCTTGCCGCGGCGTTACGCGCGGCAACGCGCCGCGTCGTCGTCAAGCGGCCGCTGCGTGCGGCACCGTTGGTGGCATCGGGCCTGGAAAACATTCATCCGAGCTACGCGCTCACCGGCCGCGCCAGCCGCTTTGATGTGTACCTGATCGGGACGCTGCCGCTGTAGGTTTGCGTGGGGGAGCAGGCCCCGCCGGCCGGGCGCAGCGGGTACAGGAGTCAGTCCTCGCTAACAGGCAACCCACTGTATTTAAAGGGAATTTGGTGCGCTCGGCGGGATTCGAACCCACGACCACTGCCTTCGGAGGGCAGTACTCTATCCAGCTGAGCTACGAGCGCATTGGGGGCCGGAATCATACCGGCCGGGGCTGGAGCAGTCGATAGCAGCCTTGTCTGAACACAGACGTCATCCCTTGCGCTTTTTGCGCACAGCCGGCGCGGGCAACGCGGCGAGATCCAGCTTGGTGTGCTGGGCGATGTTGCGGCGCAGATCTGCCGCGAGGATGCGCCGGGTGTCGGCCTCGATGGCGAGCAACTGATCGGTAAATTCGATTTTTCCTGCGGCGTTGGCACTGAACAGTCCTTCGCGCTTCAGGGTGCGCATGAAACGGCGGATGACCTGGGCGTCGAAAAATTCCGGCGAATTGAAGGTATAGAGGATGGCCATGCGCTGGGCGACCAGTTGCGAAAGCTGTTCCAGCTGTTTTTCGTCGAGCGTGCCGCTGCCATGGTTGATCAGCAGTGAGATGACGATGTAATAGCGCTCCAGCGTCTCGCGAATGGTTTGCGCCAGCACGTTCAGTTGCACGTATTCGAGGCTGTTGATCGTTGGCGCCTGCAGGCGGCCGTCTTCGAGTTGCTCGATAAGATTCATGGCGAGCAGCGCCTCGATGATTGCTCCGGTACGCGGCCCGACCTGGCGGCGGCCGTGATGCAGGAAAAGTTCCGAGCGCAGCGGAATGTTCACCAACTGGGTGATGCCGATGATTTGCTCGCGGGTGAGTGCACGGTTTTGCAGCACGAGGTTCGCCACCAGTGAAGGCAGCGCGAACAGGTGCAGGATATTGTTGCGGAAATAGGTGAGCGTCACCGAAGCGGCATCGTCGAGCCAGAGCAGATCGCCGAGCGGGTGGCGATAGCGCTGGATGAGCTTCATCTTCTCGCCGTGGGCGATGATTTCGTCCGGCGTCATCCGGGTGATGGTGACATTGTTGTCGTAGGGAACATCGGTAAGCAGGCGGCGGTAGAGTGCCAGTTGATTGCGCAGCGATTCTTCGTCCATCACCCGCTTGGGTGTGGCCAGCAGTGCCAGACTGAGCAGATTGACCGGATTGACGTCCGCCGCGTCATTGATGCGGCGGTTGATGTTGCGCGCGAGTTTTTCGACTACCGGCGGCAACCAGGTATCGGTGGCCTGCTCACTGAACCCGCCATCGCGCCAGGTGGGTGCCTGGGCATCGAGGAAGATACCCAGATCAATCGGGGTGCCGAAGTTCACATGCACCTTGCCGAAGCGATCGGAAAGTTTCTCGCCGCGACCAAACAGGCGGGCAAGGGTTTCGAAGAAGCCGCCGAGCGATTCCTTTTTCTTCTTTTTCCCGTGCAGTTCTTCGACGTACGAGCCCGATTCGAGCACGCGCTCGTAGCCGATATATACCGGCACGAAGGCAACCGGCTTGCCAGGATCGCGCAGGAAGCTGCGCACCGTCATGGCCAGCATGCCGGTACGCGGTTGCAGCAGGCGCCCGGTGCGCGAGCGGCCGCCCTCAATGAAGTATTCCACCGCAAAACCACGGGCGAACATCGAGTGCAGGTATTCGTAGAAAACGCAGGCATAAAGCGGGTTGCCCTTGAAGCTTCGCCGCATGAAGAAGGCCCCGCCGCGGCGCAGAATCGGCCCGACCACCGGCATGTTGAGGTTGATGCCGGCGGCGATGTGCGGCGGCACCATGCCATGGCGATAGACCAGAAATGACAGCAACAGATAGTCGATATGGCTGCGGTGGCAGGGCACATAGACCACTTCGTGCGTCTTGGTTACGCCCGTGAGTTTTTCGACGTGGTTGACCTCAACGCCGGCGTACAGCCGCTCCCACAACCAGCCAAGCAGTTGCTCCAGAAAACGGATGACCGTATGGCTGTAGTCGGAGGCGATTTCGTTGGCGTATTCCCAAGCCGCTTCGGTGCTTTCCTCGACGGTGCGGTTTTTTGCACTGGCGTCTTGCGCAATGGCTTCCTTTACTGCCGGGGAGGCAATCAGGGTATCGACCAGGGTGCGGCGATGCGATAAGTCCGGGCCGATCATCGCCTCGCGTTCACGACGAAAATGTACGCGCAGCACCCGGCCAAGCTTGCGTGCGGTGCGCTCCTCGCCCAGATCCTCTGCGATCAGTTCTTTCAGCGACACCGGCTTGCTGAACTGCACGTAAGTCTGGCGGCCGTTCACCAGGATCATGAACAGTTTCTTGACGAAACCCTGGGCTGACCAGGTGTCGGAGAACAGCATGCGGAACAGCGATTTCTCGCGATCCGGGCGCCGTCCCCAGTAAACCGATACCGGCACGATCTGTACGTCCGGCGTTTTCTCCTGGCCAGTAACAGCAACCAGTCGGTCGATGCGCTGCGAGATATACGGCAGGCGATAGCGACCAAAGAAGAAGCCGTCGTTTTTGGTCAGACAGAAGAAGGCTCGGTCGGCACCGGTGCCGCGCAGACCGCTGGGGCGCGATGGTATGGGCAGGCCAAGTCGAACACACTCCTGCTCGACCACCAGCAGGTTGGACAGTGACTTGTCCGAGAGCGCGTAGATGACCGGCCGGCGCGGATCGATGCCGAGGGTGGAGAAATCCTGGGGCAACCGATGGGTGCGTACCCACAGGAAAAGGAATTTGCGCAGCAGGAACAGGAAAATGCTGTCGAGGCCTAGCCAACGCGTCATGTTCTGTAGGGTTCCTGGGGTGTTTCCGGGGCGTTCTGCGCGCAGTACGTTGAGCAGGTTAGTCTAGTCAAGGCTGTCCGGGCGGCTATTCATGCGCAGGCGTCAGATGTAACAAGTTATACGCCCCCGGCAGCAGTTTGACAGCCACAGGAGAATCAACATATGCGAACCATCGCGTGGTACTCGCGTTTTGCCAAGGCAGCGGCGCACTTCTGCGGGCGTCCGCGAGTCTTCGCGCTCGCTGTCTTCGTCATCGTGATGTGGATTGCTACGGGGCCCATCTTTGGTTTCAGCGATACGTGGCAACTGGTAATCAATACCGGGACAACGATCATTACCTTCCTGATGGTCTTCCTGATCCAGAATACGCAGAATCGGGATACCGAAGCGATTCAGGTGAAACTGGACGAACTGATTCGTGCAACCAAGGGCGCACACAACGTTCTGCTTGATCTTGAGCAGCTTGAAGAAGAGACGCTGGACAAGTTTCGGGCCAGATACGAGTTGCTTGCCGCTGCGGCCAGAGCCGAACTGGATCAGGGCATGGATGATACCGGCACGCCGGAGCCATAACTGCCGCATCAGCCGACGCTGAAAGCGTAGCGCCAACTCATTGGCCGGCCGAGCTCATGCCCTGGGCGTTGTTGTGATCAGGGGTTATGGATCCCGAAGATAAGCCATATTCCTTAGCCATCGTGACCTCCGGTACAGTGGTCCTCTGCCAGTTCACCGCTGCTTATCTGCCGGCACCAGCCTGAGGTTATTTTGGAAATGGACAAGGTCATCCACCAGGCCGTCTCGGCAGTCGACACCGTGCTGCTGGGCAAGCGCCGGCAGATATTGCTCGCGCTGGCCTGCCTGTTCGCACGCGGGCACCTGCTGATCGAGGATTTGCCGGGCATGGGCAAGACGACGCTGGCGCATGCGCTGGCGAAAGTGCTTGGTCTTTCCTGGCGGCGCATCCAGTTCACCGCTGATTTGTTGCCCGCCGACGTGACCGGCGCGGCGATTTTCGATCGCGAGAAGCAAAAATTCGTGTTCCGCCCCGGGCCGGTGTTCACCCAGATACTGCTTGCCGATGAGATCAACCGGGCAACGCCGCGCGCGCAGAGCGCGTTGCTGGAGGCGATGGAAGAGCGACAGGTCACGGTCGAGGGCAAGAGTTATCCGCTGCCGGTGCCGTTCTTCGTGATCGCGACCCAGAATCCCGGCTCGCAAATGGGCACCTATCCCTTGCCGGAATCGCAACTCGATCGTTTTTTAATGCGCATCGAGCTGGGTTATCCGGATCCGAAAATCGAGCGGGCGCTGTTGTCCGGTGAAGACTCGCGGGTAATGATGGCGAAGCTTGAGAGGATAATTACCCCGGAGCAACTGGCAAAAATTCAGCAGCTGGTCAGCGACGTGCATGCCTCCGACACACTGCTCGATTATGTGCAGCGCATCGTGCGCTACACGCGCGAAAATGATCAGTTTCCGATGCCCTTGTCGCCGCGCGGCGCGATGGCGCTGCTGCGGGCTGCCAAGGCATTCGCACTGGTGCAGGGGCGCACCCATGTGGTTCCCGAGGACGTGCAGGCGGTGGCACCCTGCGTGCTGGAGCACCGGCTGCGCGGGGCAATCGGCGGCAGTCACAGTCGTGGCCAGTCGCTGACTGATCGCGTGCTCACGGCCGTCGCCGTGGTGTAACGGTATGTTGGCACGCCTGCGCGGTGCAGTTCGCGAGCGCTACCGACGCTGGCTGGACCGGCGCATTCCGCGTGAAAGGTTGGTGACACTGGATCAACGCCGCATCTTCATCTTTCCCGGTGGGCGCGGGCTGCTGTTCGTCGTTGTGCTGTTGTTGCTGTTTCTCGGTGGCATCAACTACGCCAATAACCAGATTCTGTTGCTGTGCTTTCTGCTGGCCTCGTTGGGCCACACGTCGATTCTGCACACCTATCGCAATATGTCGGGGCTGCGCTTCGAGGCAGCGCGTGCCCACGGCGGCTTTGCCGGCGAAGCGGTTGATCTGGAGATTATTGTTTCGGGCTCCCCGGGGCGCGCGCATCGCGGCATCCTGCTGCGCTGGGGCGATGCGGCGGAGATTCGTGTCGATATCGAGCCGGATCGCGCGGAGCTGTTGCGCTTTTCGTTGCCGGTTGATCGGCGTGGGCGCTTTGTGCCGCCGCGTATCGCCATCCGCTCCTTTTATCCGCTGGGTATCGTGCGCACCTGGAGTTATGTGGCGCTCGACATGACGGCGCTGGTTTATCCGCAGCCGGTGGCCGACGAGTTGCCGGCATCGGACGATGGCAGCGAGGAGGCCGTGCAGCAGGAGGGCCGGCGGCCGCGCGGTATCGATGAGTTCGAAGGCCTGGCGCGCTATCTGCCCGGTGATGCGCAGACGCGCATCGAATGGCGCGTGTATGCGCGCACCGACGAGTTGTACACCAAGCATTTCACCGAGCCGGGACGCTCGCAGCTGTGGCTCGATTTCACGGCGTGGCCGCAGCGCGACGTCGAAGCGCGGCTGTCGCGTCTGTGTTACTGGGCCATCGAGCTGGAGCGGCGCGAACAGCCATATGGCTTGCGGCTGCCGGGCACGCGCATTGAACCGGCGCATGGCGAGGAACATCACCAGCGGGTGCTGGGCGCGTTGGCACTTTTTCCTGCGCCGTCGGCGTCATAGGGCGTTGCGATGAGCCAGATCGAACTTGCCGCCTTCCAGGTATCGCGCCGTTCGGTGCCGTGGATGCTGGCGGCAGTTGTTGCCGCGCTGCTGCCCCACGCAACGCATATGCCGGTTTGGCTCACCCTGGTGTGCGCACTGTGTATCGCCTGGCGCTACGGCGTGCATCGTGGCCGGATTGGTTATCCGTCGCGCCGCTTGCAGGCGTTGTTTACGGTGGCATTGCTGGCCGGCATCCTGCTGCACTACCGCACGCTGGCCGGACACCAGGCCGGCACGGCCATGCTGGTGGCCATGTTCGCGCTGAAACTGCTCGAAATGTACAAGGAGCGCGATGCCTATGTGGTGATCCTGATTGGTTACTTCGTCGCGGCGACTGCATTTCTGTTTTTCTTCACGCTGGCAATGGCCGTCTATGTGATCGGTGTTGCCTTGCTGTTTACAGCGGCGCTGGTTTCGATCAATGCCAGTCTCAATGCGCCGCGTTTCGAGCCGCTCAAGCGGGCATCGCTGATGTTGCTGCAGAGCATCCCGATTGCGATCCTGTTGTTTGTCGTGTTGCCGCGGATCGGCCCGCTCTGGTCGCTCGGTTTGAAGCCATCGGATGCACGCACCGGCATCAGTGACGAAATGTCACCCGGCAGTGTCGGCAAGCTGGCGCAGTCCGGTGCCCTGGCGTTTCGGGCCGATTTTGATGGCCTGGTGCCGCCGTCGGCGCGCCTGTATTGGCGGGGCCTCACGCTGGGCGAATTCGATGGCAAGACCTGGCGCCAGGGCCAGGATATTGAGCAGTATCCGGCGCTGCTGTGGTATCCGCGCGATAGCCGGCCACCCTGGGCCGAGCGGCTCGTTGCCAGTCAGCAGCAGGTGCAAGTGGAGTCGGCAGCAGCAACGGATGCAGCGCGGGCGATATCGAAATACGAAGTGCTAATCGAACCGACGCAACGCCAGTGGCTGTTTGCGCTCACGGTGCCATTTACCTTGGAGAAGGATATCGCGCTGGTTTTTGATCATCGCCTGCGCGCGCGCACCCCGCTGAAAACGCTGACTCGTTATCGTGTTGTCTCGGTTGCCGGGCTGGCGCGAGACACCGAGCCGCCAGCCTGGTTGCTGGCGGACAACCTCCGGGTACCGGTCGGCTCGAATCCGCAGGCGCGGCAATGGGCGTTGCAGCAACGTGCAGAAGTGGACAGCGATCTCGCTTTCGCCAATCGCGTCATTGCATTTTTCCGTGATGAGGGCTTCAGCTACACCTTGTCGCCACCGGTGTTGGGCGCGCAGGCGGTTGATGAATTCATGTTCACCACGCGGCGCGGATTTTGCGAACATTATGCCAGCACCTTTGCTTACCTGATGCGCGCCGCCGGTATTCCGGCCCGCGTTGTGGTTGGTTACCAAGGCGGTGAAGTCAATTCGCTCAGCGGTACCGTGCAGGTGCGCCAGTACGATGCGCACGCCTGGGCGGAAATCTGGTTGCCAAGTCGTGGCTGGGTTGAATTCGATCCGACTGCCGTGGTCGCGCCGGAGCGTATCGAGCAAGGCTCGCGCGCGGCACTGGGTCGCGCCGAGTCGCTGTTTGACGCCGGTACGTTCGGCACCGGCATGATCAGCGATACGGTTCGCAAGCTGGGCGATGCCGTGGACTTCCTCAATCATGGCTGGAATCGCTGGGTGCTCGGGTTTGACGACGATGCCCAGCAGGGATTTTTGCGCCGCTGGCTCGGCAGCCTTTCGCCGTACCGCATTGGCATGCTGGTGCTCGGTGTCGGCGCACTGGTGGTCGGTGTGTTGTCACTGTGGATGTTTCGCGGCGCCTTGTTCAAACGCAGCGACCCGGTCATGGACGAGTATCGGCGCTTCTGTGCGGCCTGGTCGGCGCGCGGTTACGAGCGTCGCGACGCTGAAGGCCCGTACAGCTATCTTGCCCGCCTGCAGGCGGCAGAACCACGCCGTGCGCTCGAGTTGCAGCGTTTTGTCGTGCTGTATGTGCAGATTGCTTACGGCGGGCAGCCGGCAAGCCGCGCGGCTCTGCACAAACTGCGCGTCGCGCGTTCACTGGCAGCCTGAGGCAATCTGCACATGAGCGCGCTGCCTGTTGAGGCGATATTGCCCGAGTTGCTTGCGCAGTTGGCAGGCAGTAACGCGGTGGTGTTGCAGGCGCCGCCCGGCGCCGGCAAAACAACGCGGGTGCCGTTGGCGTTGCACAATGCCGCGCGCACCGGTGCGGTGTGGCTCGGCACGGGGAAAATTCTCATGCTCGAACCGCGCCGGCTGGCGGCGCGCGCGGCAGCCCGCTACATGGCGCATGGCTTAGGTGAGGAAGCCGGTGGCACGATCGGCTATCGCACGCGGCTGGATACCCGGGTATCCGCCGCGACCCGCATTGAAGTGGTGACAGAGGGCATCCTGACGCGGCTGCTGCAGGACGATCCGGCGCTGTCCGGCTACGGCATTGTGATCTTCGATGAATTCCATGAGCGTTCGTTGCAGGCCGATCTGGGTCTTGCTCTGGCGCGCGAATGCCAACTCGCCCTGCGCGAAGACCTGCGTTTGCTGGTGATGTCCGCCACGCTCGACGCGGCGCCAATCGCGAAGCTGCTCGCCGATGCCGCGGGCAACAGTGCGCCGGTGGTGACCAGCACCGGCCGCGCATTTGCGGTGACAACGCGTTATCTCGCCCCGGCGGCCCGCGCGCCCTGGCTTGAGCATCTGGTGCGCGAACTGCCCGAGATTCTGGCGCGGGAGAAACTGGCGCAGGACGAGGGTTCGGCACTGGTATTCCTGCCGGGGGTCGGCGAAATCCGGCGCGTGCAGGATGCGCTGCTCGGGCGGTTGCCTGCGGATGTACGTGTCGTGCCCTTGTACGGCGATCTCGGTGGCGCCGAGCAGGACGCGGCCATCGCTGCGCCTGCGCTTGGCACGCGCAAAGTTGTGCTGGCGACATCCATTGCCGAAACCAGTATCACCATCGATGGCATCCGCATCGTTGTCGACACCGGCTGGCAGCGCCGGCCGGTATTCGATCCCGGCAGCGCCATGACGCGGCTGGTCACCACCCGCATTTCTGCGGCTGCGGCAGATCAGCGGCGTGGCCGCGCCGGCCGTACCGCCCCGGGTGTCTGCTATCGCTTGTGGGGAGAAACCGAGCAGTTGGCGCCGTTTACCGCGCCGGAAATTCTTGCGACGGATCTCTCCGGCGTTGCCCTTGAACTGGCGCAGTGGGGTACGCGTGAGCCGCGTGCGCTCGCCTGGCTTGATGAGCCGCCCAGGGCTGCCTGGGAGCAGGGTGTTGCGTTGTTGAAACTGCTTGCGGCCATCGATACCGAGGGGGCCATCACCGCGCACGGCAAGCGCATGCTGAAAATCGGCCTGGCGCCGCGCCTGGCGCATCTGGTGGTGCGCGGGCGCGAGTTGGGCCACGGACGCCTTGCCGCCGACATCGCCGCCTTGTTGTCCGAACGTGATCTGCTGCCACGGGCGGCGGGCGAGGGTGCCGATCTGCGGGTGCGCATCGACATCCTGCGCGGCGAGCAGATTGCGGGTGTCGATCGCAATCGGTTGCGGCAAGTGCGCGATAGCGCACGCCGGCTCCATCCGCAGGAAGAAGATCGTGCCGCAGCCACAACAGCGACGGTGGGTGAACTGTTGGCGCTCGCCTATCCGGATCGCGTTGCGCGCCGTCGTGCTGCAAGTGGCGGCCGTTACCTGCTCGCCAACGGGCGCGGCGCCTTCCTCAGCGAAGGCGATGCGCTGGCGCAACACGAATGGCTGGTTTGTGCCGAACTCGATGGCGATACGCGGGAAGCAAAAGTGTTCCTCGCGGCGCCGGTGACGCAGTCCGGCATTGCCCGGGTATTGGCGGGCGATATTGTCGAAACCGATTTCACCGGTTGGGACGAAGCGGCCGGCGCCATGGTGGCGCGGCGCCGGCGCCTGCTCGGTGCGATTGTCGTTGAGGAAAAACTGTTGCCGCCGCCATCGCCTGCGCAGGTTCAGGCGGGATTGCTGACAGCGCTCCATGAGCGCGGCATCGGCATGCTGCCGTGGGACGCGGCCGCCCGGCAGTGGCGCGCACGCGTGCAGTTGCTGCATGGATTGTTTCCTGAGCAGTGGCCGGATTTTTCCGATCCGGCGCTCACGGCAACACTGGCGGACTGGGCGGCACCGTTTCTCGGCGGCATGACGCGGCTGTCGCACCTTGCCGGTTTTCCGCTGCGCGAGGCATTGCGCGCCCGGCTCGATCATGCCCTGCAGCGCCAGCTCGATACGCTTGCGCCGGAGCGTTGGACGGTGCCGACCGGCTCGCAAATCGCCATCGATTACACCGCAGAAAACGGGCCGGTACTGGCGGTGAAACTGCAGGAAATGTTCGGTGCGACCGTCACCCCGGCCGTGGCGAACGGCAAGGTGCCGCTGACACTGCATCTGTTGTCGCCGGCGCAACGACCGGTGGCAGTCACACGCAACCTCGTGACCTTCTGGCAGCAGGGTTATCCGGATGTGCGCAAGGATTTGCGCGGCCGCTACCCGCGGCACCCCTGGCCGGAAGATCCGCTCACCGCGCCGCCACAGCGCGGCGTGAAACGACGCGAATAGTTAATTTTCCCAGATCACGCCCTTGTTCTGCTGCCAGATCGGCAAACGATCTGCATAGACCTTCTCAAGTTCATTGCGCTTGATCTTCAGGGTGGGTGTGATCATGTTGTTCTCCACCGTCCAGGCGGATTTCACCACCACACAGCAGGCCAGATGCTCGTGCGGATCAAGGGTATCGTTTACTGTTTTTCGCAATGCTTCCAGTGCGTGGGTGAAGTGCTCGCGCGCGTTGGCGTGCGCCGCCATCCTGGTTTTTTCTTCCGGCGTCAGGTTGATGAGTGCGATGGGTTGTGCCATATCGGCGCCGACCACACATACCAGTTCGATGCCCGGTAGATTCACCAGTTTGTTCTCGATCGGCGCCGGCGCCACGTACTTGCCTTTGCTGGTCTTGAAAATCTCTTTCAGGCGCCCGGTGATTTTCAGGCGGCCCTGGGCGTCGATTTCGCCCTGATCGCCGGTACGCAGCCAGTTGCCATCAATAAACGCGGCCGCACTCATGTCCGGCTCCTTGTAGTAACCGAGCATGTTGCCGGCACTTTTCACCAGAATTTCGCCGTGTTCGCCGATGCGGCACTCCACCCCCGGGTTGGGTGTGCCAACGTAACCGATCTTCTGGTCACCCATGCGCGTGGTGTGCGACCAGGCCATGTTTTCGGTCATGCCGTAGACTTCGAGAATCTCGATGCCGAGGCGGTTGTACCAACCGATCAGTTCCGGTGACAGGGATGCCGCGCCGGAGAGCATCAGGCGGCACGCATCGAGCCCGAGGGCAGAGAGCAGTTTCTTGCGTACGATCCGGTTGATGACCGGAATTTTCAGCAACATGGCCAGCTTTTTCGGCGGTATCTTCTCGCAAACTTTTTGATAGAACTTGGTCCAGATGCGCGGCACGGCGAAGAACACCGTTGGCCTGGCTCGTTGGATGTCCTGCGCAAAAGTGTCCAGCGAATCGGCGAAGAACACGCGCATGCCGTTGTAGAGCATGGCCAGCTCAATGGCATCGCGCTCGGCAACGTGCGACAGCGGCAGATAGCTGATCAACCGGTCACTCTCGCTCATTGCGTAGACTTTGCCGGCATAGGTGCCGACGGTTGCGAGCCGCGAAAAATCCTGCATCACGCCTTTGGGTGTGCCGGTGGTGCCGGAGGTGTAGATGATCGTTGCCAGATCGCTCATCGCCGGGTTGGCGATGTTCTCCAGCGGGCGGTACTGGTCGAGCAGCTCTGTCCAGACCGGATACGCAGCGCGCGCGGCTTCCGGCGCCAGCGAGAAGGCAATGCACCGCACGCCTTCGGGCACACCACGGGCCATTTCCTCCCAGGAATCGAGCTTGCCGACGAACAATACCGGGCAATTGCTGTGCGTCATGATCTGGTTGACAGTCTGCGCCGCGAGTGTCGGATACAGCGGCACACTGACATGGCCGGCCATCCAGATGGCGAGATCGCACATAATCCATTCCGCACAGTTTTTGCTCATCAAGGCGATGTTGCTGTGCGGTGGCAGGTGCAGTGAGCTCAGGTAGAAAGCGATGCGCCGTGCTTCGTCGTCGACCTGCCGCCAGTTGTATTCGCGCAACTGGCCGCCAGCCAGCGGCTGGACAAAGGCAATGGCTTCCGGCCGCCGGGCTACCTGGGCTGCGAATGCAGTGAGAGGGTTGGGCAGAGCCTTGATTGGGGCTGTCATGGCCTGTTTCTCCATTTATTTATTCTTTGCACGCGATTGAATAAATCAGCGCCGCGCCGGTACAACCTTGCGCACGAACTCGACAAATTTTGCCACATCGGCACGTGCTTCCGGCAGCAGTGGATAGAACACCGGCCAGACGTGCAGCAGCCCGCGTCGTGAGATCAGTGAGATCGGCACGCCGGCAGCCTTGGCGCGCTCAACCACGGCATAGGCATCGTCGCGCAGGCATTCCTCTTCCTCGACGCTCACCAGCAGCGGCGGCAGGCCGGTGAAATCGCCGAATACCGGTGAGGCGTAGGGATGACGCAGATCGGCTTCGTTGCGCACGTACAGATCTTCGGCCATGGCCAGCATGCCTGCGGACAGGATTGCATCGGTGGCGTCGTTCGTTACATGCGATTTTGCTGTCACGGTCATGTCTGCGAACGGCGACATCACGAGCGCACAACCCGGCAGCGGCTTTTTGTCGTCACGCAATTTCAGCAGCGTGGCAAGGGTGAGGCCGCCGCCGGCAGAATCGCCGGCGATCACGATATGCTCCGGGTGCCAGCCGCGTTCAAGCAGCATGTCATAGGTTGCAACCGCATCCTCGAGGGCTGCCGGAAACGGATGTTCGGGTGCGAGCCGGTATGCCGGCAGGAAAACATCGGCTTGTAGTGCGTCTGCGAGACGGCCGCACAGGGGATGATAGGTTTTGGTCACGCCAGCGATGTAGCCGCCGCCGTGCAGGTACAGAATGACGCGCGTTGCCGATTGCACTTGCAGCCAATCGCCCTGGATGCCGTGGCCGTGAAACTCGGTCACGCGCACTGTCGGCGGCATTCTGAAGGGCAGTGGCGGCGGGTTGTTCATCGTGCGGCGCAGGTGCCGCACCAGTTCTTCTTTTGAAGACGGGTTGGTCTTGACGATGGCACGGCTGTAACGCTTGATGGCACGGGCTGCGAGGCTGGTCATTTCGTCTACCGATAGGGCTGGAGTGGGAAAAGAAAACCGGTCAATCATTCACGCCGAGGCGAGTATCTGTCGCAACACATACGGCAGGATGCCGCCGTGCAGAAAGTAGTCCACTTCAATGGGCGTGTCGATGCGCGAACGCACCACGACAGCTTGCACAGATGCATCGGCGCGGGTGATTACCAGGGTCATGTCCTGCTGCGGTTTCATCTGGGTGCCGACGCCTGCGATGCTAAAGGTTTCGCTGCCGGTAATTCCCAGCGACTGGATTGAGTCGTTACCGAGGAACTGCAGCGGCAGCACGCCCATCCCGACCAGGTTGGAGCGATGGATGCGCTCGAAGCTGCGCGCAATCACCGCACGAATACCGAGCAGTTGGGTACCCTTGGCGGCCCAGTCGCGTGACGAGCCGGTACCGTATTCCTCGCCGGCGAACACGATCGTGGCGGTGCCACGCTGCCGGTATTCCATCGCGGCGTCGTAAACGGTGGTTTGCCTGCCATCGCGGTCGTCTTTGCCGAACAGCAGCGTATATCCGCCTTCGATGCGCGCACCGTCGGCGCCTGGCGGCAACATCAGATTCCTGACGCGCACATTGGCGAACGTGCCGCGAATCATGACTTCATGGTTGCCGCGTCGCGAACCGTAACTGTTGAAGTCGAGCGGTTGCACGCCTTGCGCCAGCAGATACTGGCCAGCCGGGGTCGCCGCCTTGAATGAGCCAGCCGGAGAAATGTGGTCGGTCGTCACGGAATCGCCGAGCACGAGCAGCGCCCGGGCGTTGTTGATCGGTTGCACCGCTTTGGGTTGCATGGTGAAGGTGTCGAAGAACGGCGGCCTGGCGATATAGGTGGAGTCCGGCCAGGAATACACGTCGCCCTGCGCGCCCTTGAGCTCGTTCCACAGAGCGTTGTCCTGGGTGAAATCTGCGTACAGACGCCGGAAATTGTCCGGATTCATCGCGTATTTCATGAGCGCGCGCACTTCGTCGTTGCTCGGCCAGATGTCTTTGAGGAACACCGGATTGCCGTCCTTGCCGGTGCCGAGCGCCTCACGGCTGAGGTCGATGTTCACGCGGCCGGCCAGCGCAAAGGCCACTACCAGCGGCGGTGACGCGAGGAAATTTGCTTTCAGGTTCGGGTGAATGCGTGCCTCAAAGTTGCGGTTGCCGGAGAGTACCGCTGCGCCGATCAGATCATTTTCGATGATCGCCTCATTCACTTCCGGGTACAGATCGCCGGCGTTACCGATGCAGGTAGTGCAGCCGAAGGCGGCGACCGAGAAACCGAGTTCATCCAGGTATGGCTGCAGGCCGGCTGCGTGCAGATATTCCGGTACCACGCGCGAACCGGGGCCGAATGAGGTTTTCACACGCGGATTGACGCCAAGGCCACGTTCAACGGCTTTTTTCGCGAGCAACCCGGCCGCGATCAGTACCGCAGGATTGGAGGTGTTGGTGCAGGAGGTGATTGCCGCAATCAGCACGTCGCCATGACCGACATCCACTACCGGAATGTGTGCCGCCGTGGCCGCCGGCAGTTTTTCGCTGTCGATCATTTCGATTTCGTTGCGCGCTTTTGTTGGTTTGGCGACCGGCGCCGACAGCGGAACGACAGGGTTGCCAGTGAACGCCAGCTTTGTTGGGAAGCGCTTGCCCAGTGCCGCTGGCGATTTGTTGAAGCCGTTTTCGGTGAGCGCTGCGCTGAACAGTTTCTCGAACTGTGCCTTCATCTGCGGCAGCTCGATGCGATCCTGCGGGCGTTTGGGGCCGGCAAGTGACGGGACAATGCTGTCGAGATCCAGCACCACGACGCGGGTATAGTCGATGTCGCCGGCCATTGGCATGCCGTATAGCCCTTGGGCCTTGAAGTATTTTTCGAACGCTTCGATTTCGGTTTCGGTGCGGCCGGTACCGCGCAGGTAGTTGATCGTTTCGTCATCAACCGGGAAGAAGCCCATGGTGGCGCCATATTCCGGCGCCATGTTGGCAATCGTCGCGCGGTCGGTGAGTGATAACGAGGCGGCGCCCGCGCCGAAGAATTCGACAAACGTCCCTACCACTTTCTCTTTGCGCAACAGTTCGGTGATGGTAAGTACCAGGTCGGTAGCGGTGACGCCTTCGCGCAACGCTCCTTTCAACTCAACGCCAATCACATCCGGTGTCAGGAAATACACCGGCTGGCCGAGCATGCCGGCTTCGGCCTCGATGCCGCCGACGCCCCAGCCGACCACGCCCGCGCCGTTGATCATGGTGGTGTGCGAATCGGTGCCGACCAGTGTGTCCGGGTAGAGCAAGCCGTCTTTGTTGGCGCCGTGCACACCGCGAAACAGGTATTCGAGGTTCACCTGGTGGACGATGCCGATGCCCGGCGGCACCACGCCGAAGGTATTGAAGGCCTGCATGCCCCATTTCATGAACCGGTAGCGCTCGCCATTGCGCTGGTATTCCAGCTCCATGTTTTTGCGCAATGCATCTTTGCTGCCGAAGAAATCGATCATCACCGAGTGATCGACCACCAGATCCACAGGCACCAATGGCTCAATCGCCTTCGGGTTCTTGCCGGCAGTTTTTGCCACGTTGCGCATTGCTGCGAGGTCGGCCAGCAGCGGGACGCCGGTGAAATCCTGCAACACCACACGTGCCACCACGAAGGGAATTTCATTGAGGCGCGCGGCATTGGGTTGCCAGGCTGCGAGCTGGCGCACATGTTCTTCCGTGACCTTTTTGCCATCGACATTGCGCAGCACGGCTTCGAGCACGATGCGGATCGATACCGGCAGCCGTGAAACGTTGCCGAGGCCGGCCGCCTCAAGGGCCGACAGGGCGTAATAACGGCATACGCCGCCGCTCAGGCTGATGTCCTTGAGTGTGTTGTGGAGATTATGCGCAGCCATGCTGGAATCCTGCTTTTTGGTCGATGACGAGGGGTATATTACGCTCGCCGACCGGCCAATCGACGGCCAGTGAACAAGGGAGGATCTGCCCATGCAGCGCAAAACGGTACTCATTACCGGTGGCAATTCCGGCATCGGCCTCGCTACCGCCCAGGAAATGGCAGCGCGGGGCATCCGCGTATGCCTGGCCTGCCGCAACCAGCAGAAGGCAGCCGACGCTGCCGATGCAATTCGCGCGAAAATTCCGGGTGCAGAAATCGAAATTTACACGCTCGATCTGGCGTCGTTCGACGGCATCCGCAACTTTGTCTCGGCATTTCTTGCGAAGCATGCGGTGCTGGATGCGTTGGTCAACAACGCGGGGGCCTATCCTGCCTCGCAGCGGTTCACCGAGGATGGCTTTGAGTTGATGTTCGGCGGCAATACGCTCGGGCCGATTCTCCTGACGCAACTGCTGCTGCCGGCACTCGAGGCGGCGGAAGACGGCCGTATCGTGCACGTTTCGTCAATGCTGCATCTGCTCGGCAATATCGATTTCAACAGTTTCCGGGGCCGCAAACCGTACTTTGCCATGGCTGCTTATGCGCAATCCAAGCTTGGTAATTTGCTGTACAGCAATGCGCTGGCAACGCGCACCCGGGTCAAGAGCAACGCGATTCATCCGGGCGGCGTCGGTTCGCCGCTGTACCGCGAATTACCCAAACCCCTGTATGCCGGCATCAAGCTGTTCCTGATCGGGCCGGAGCCGGCGGCGAAACTGGTTGCCGATCTTGCTTTTTCGGCGAAGCACAGGGGGGTTACGGGGCAATATTTCACCGCACAGCCGCCACGGTTCAGCAGTGGTCGCTCGCAAGATGTCGAGTTGCAGGATCGCTTCTACGCAACATGTTGTGAGCTGGCTGGCGTAGCAGCTTCAGCGAAAATACATTGATCGTTACCTGCCGGCCCGAGGCGGAAATTTACTTGCCGAGAAAATCCGCCTTGCCGATTGCCACGCCCTGTGCGCGAAGAATGTCGTATGCGGTGGCCAGGTGGAAGAAAAAATTCGGCAGTGACCAGTAGGTAAGAAATTTCGCGCCCTTGAACTCGTAGGTGGCCCATGGGTAGACCAGTTTGATGTCGCGATCCTCAGCGCCCGCGTAGAGTTTTTCTTCGATGCCATCGACGTACTCGAGAATCGCCTGCACCCGTACGCGCAGCTCCGCGATGCTCGTTTCCTGGTCAGGGAACGCCGGCGGCTCCAGGCCGGCGAGGCGGGCGGCACCGCCCTTGGCGTGATCGGTGGCAATCTGCACCTGCTTCTTGAAGTCGAACATGTCCGGCGCCAGTTTTGCACCAAGCAGCGTGTTTATGTCGATGCCGTTGGCCTGGGCGTGCGCCTCGGCGCGATCCAGCAAGGTCCGCAGGGTGCGCAGGCCGCGCTTGTAGATGGGGGTTGATGCGTCGCGGATGGTAAAGGCCATAGCAGGCTCCTTAAGCAAAATAGCGGATGACGAAGGTGATCAGTTTGCGCATCCGGTCGGTGTAGGGCGGATAAAACGCCTGCACCATGGCCATGCGGGTGTCGGCAACGGCGCGCGCATGGGAAAATGCGCGGAAACCAAATTCGGCGTGCGTGCTGCCGATGCCAGAGTTATTCACGCCGCCAAAAGGCAGCAGTGGGTGCATGGCATGCACCACGGTATTGTTGATGCAGGCGCCGCCGGACGAAGTGCGCTGCAGCAGATAGCGCGCGCGCTTGCGGTCGCCACTCCAGACATAAAGTGCAAGCGGTTTCGGTGCGCTGTTGATGTGATCGACGACTTCGTCGAGGTTGTTGAAACGAATCATCGGCAGCACCGGACCAAAAATTTCTTCGTGGTTGATGCGCGCGTCTGCCGGCACATCGGCGAGCAGGGTGGGCGCCACGAAGCAGCTGGCTTCCTGCACGTCGCCACCCAGCGCCACCCGGGCACCGCGGCTGCGGGCATCGTCGATCAGCGTCTTGATCCGCAGGGTGTGGCGTTGATTGACGACGCGGGCGAGATCCGGCGAGGCCATCTGCTTTTCAGTACCAACGCCATACACGGTTTCGATGCGCGTTTTCAGTGCCTGTTCAAAGGCGGCAGCAACCGAGTTGTGCACGTAGATGTGATCCGGTGCAATGCAGGTCTGCCCGTTGTTAATGAATTTTGACCAGCAGATGTTGGCAGCTGCTGCGGTGAGGTCGGCGCTTTCATCAATGACGGTTGGGCTTTTGCCGCCCAACTCCAGGGTCACGCTGGTCAGGTTGCGGGCAGCGGCGGCCATCACCACCTTGCCCAGTGCCGGCGCACCGGTGAAGAAGATGTGGTCGAACGGCAGGTCCAGCAACTGTTTTGAAACCTCGGCGTCGCCTTCGAAAATCGCCACTTCATTGGGCTTGAATACGGCCTTCACGATACGGCTCATTTCAGCCGCCAGATGTGGTGTCATCTCGGAAGGCTTGAGAATGGCGGTATTGCCGGCGGCCAGGGCCAGTATCAGCGGGCAAAAGGTGAGATTAACCGGATAATTCCACGGCGAAATAATCAGGCAGCGGCCGCGCGGCTGCTGCTCGATGGTGGCCCGGGTGCCGAGCATCATGGCAATGGGTTTTACCTTCTGCGGGCGCATCCAGCGCCGCAGATTCTTGATCGTATTGTTGGCCTCGGAGACGATGGGAAAAATTTCGGTCAAATCCACTTCTGCGGCCGGTTTGCGGAAATCTGCAGCTGCTGCCGCACGCAGGGCGTCGGCGTTGCCGAGCACGGCGTCACGCAGCGCGACAATACGTGCAATACGCTCTTCGGCCGTCGATGTCCGCCAGCGAATGGCGGTTTCCTGCTGGCTGGCAAAAACCCGGGCAATGGTGTCGTTGGCTGTCGGTGCGGCGGATTGTGAGCGGGTAACGTCGGTTACGGTATTCATGGGGCGTCCTCCTGATGGAACAGGTAAATGGTGGCGTGATTACTTGCGCAACACTTTTTTGTCCAGCTTGCCTACCGGCGTCAGCGGCAGGGCGTCGAGAAACTCAACGTGCTTCGGCACTTTGTAGGGTGCCATGTTGGCTCGGCAGAAGCCGAGAATCTGTTCACGGTAGGCGTCCTTGTCGCCGCTGCGTGTTTCGGCCGTCAGCTGTACCCAGAGTTTGACGATATCGTTGCCGGGCCGTTTCGGGTCCGGCAGGCCGACCAGGGCGCACAATTCGATGAACGGCAACTCCTTGAGCTTGCCTTCAACTTCCACCGAGAACACCTTGTAGCCGCCGACGATCAGCATGTCTTTGGCGCGATCACAAATGGTGAGATAGCCGTCGGCGTCGAGAAAGCCGATGTCACCGGTATACATCCAGCGCTGCCCGTCACGCACGCGCACCGTTTGCGCCGTTGCCTCATGCAGGCCGCGGTAGCCTTTCATGATGTGCGGGCCGCAGACCGTCACCTCACCAGGCTCACCCTGCGGCATTTCCCGTTCGCCGGTTTCGGCATCCATGATTTTCAGATCGCCGCCGGCGATGGGAATGCCGACGGTGCCCTGCTTGGCGCGGCCGGGCGGGTTGATGGTAATCATCGGGCTGGTCTCGGTCATGCCATAGCCTTCGCACAGGTTGCCGGTGCCGATCACCTGCTCCAGTTGGCGGATGCCTTCCGGCGCGAAGGGTGCGGCGCCGGAAAAAGCAGTGCGCAGGCCCGAGAAGTCGACTTCGCGGAAACCGGGTTTTTCCATGAGCATCTGATAGAGCGAAGGCACGTTGCCGATGATGCTGGGCGGAAATTTCTTCATCTGGTCGATGAAGTGATCGATGTCGCGCGGATTGGGAATCAGCAGTTGCCGGGCGCCGGCGCGCAGCGACATCAGTGCAATCGACAGCCCGGCCTGATGAAACAACGGAAACGCCGAGGCGAAGGTATCCTTGCTTTCGCTGCCCATGAAGGCTCTGGCCTGCAGGCCATTGGCGAACATGTTTTTCTTGCTCAGCTCAGCGCCTTTCGGTTTGCCGGTGGTACCGCCGGTGTACTGGATAAATACAGTTTCGTCGTTAGCAATTTCCGTGTGTACCCGGGTGTCGGCAGCGCGTTTCACCGCTGGCATGAACGCTTCGGTGCGAGTGTGCGTCATGGCCTTCCAGTTCGGACGCGGCAATTTTTTCAGCAGATAGGCGAGCTGTTGTTTCCAGACGGGTAAAAAGTCGATCGGTCCGGTGACGAATATGCCGCGCAACAAACCCAAGCGACCATCTGCGGGCAGCACGGCGGCGGTATAAAGTTGATCGAGCGTGATCAGGAAGCGCACTTCGGCATCCTTGAACTGGTATTCGATTTCCGGCGTCGTCAGCAGGGGGGAAACACCGGTTACCGGGCAGCCGAGTTTCGAAGCGGCAATCAGCCCGATGAGATACTGCGGGGTATTCGGCAGGTGCAGGCCAATGGTTTCGCCACGTTGAACGCCGCGCTCACGCAGGGCATTGGCGAGGCGATTGCTCCAACGATTCAACTCACCGTAACGCAGCGTGACGCCGAGATATTCGGCAGCAGCAGCCTGTGGTTGTTCTTTGGCGTGCCGCTCTACATCATCGGCGAGACTCAACACCGGCTGGTTGAAATCCGGCAGGCTGGGGTAGAACTGCGTCCAGGGGCGGTCGGCAATCTGTTGCGCCTGCATGGGCCTCTCCAATTATTGTCTTTGTTGTTATGCCGGATTTGCAGCAGGCCACCGGCCGGTCTGTACGGCCTCATCGCTGCTGCATATGGTATGCCGGTCGTGATCCTAGCGGAGAGGCTTCCCTGCGGGAAGCGCAACCGGGCGCGCTGACCGCTGGTCGTAGGAGTAATGCCTGAGCGCGCTGGCCGCCTTTACGCAAAGGGTCGGTGTGCTACTGTCCTGCGCTGCGATTTTCAACCGAGGCATTGCCATGAAAACAACAAGCGCTTCCGAACCTGTTGCCGAGTCACTGGCTACCCGTATTCGCACCGTACAGGACGCCACCCGCGGCATTTCCGAAAAATATCCGCGCTCCTACATTCTCGACTGCATCAAGAAAGACCGTTTCCCTGAGGAAATGTGGCGGGCGATGGGTGAGTACGGCTTGCTGGGCCTGTCGGTGCCTGAGGAGCATGGCGGTTCCGGTGGTGGCGTGGTCGAGATTGTCGCGCTGGGTGAAGCACTCGCTCTGGGCGGTGTGCCGACGCTGTTCCTGGTGGTTACGGGCTTAAGTCGCGTGCCCATCATTCGGCACGGCACACCCGGGCAGATTGCCAAATTCGTCACGCCGACCTGCGACGGTTCGGTCAAGCTGTGTTTCGCAATCACCGAACCCAACGCCGGCACCAACAGTTTCAACATGAGCACTTTTGCGGCCCGCGATGGCGACGGCTGGGTGCTCAACGGTCAGAAGGTGTTTATTTCCGGCGCCCGCGATGCGGATTTCATGCTGGTGATTGCGCGCACGCAGAAAGCATCCGAGGTGAAACATCGCACGGAAGGCATGTCGCTGTTTGTGATCGACATGAAGTCGCCCGGCATCCAGTTGCAACTGCTCAACATCCAGGTGGAAACCGCAGAACGCCAGTACATGGTGTTTTTCGACAATGTGCGTCTGCCGGCCGAGGCGCTGATCGGTGAAGCCGGCAAGGGCGCGAAGCTCATGTTCGAGGGGTTGAATTCCGAGCGGCTGCTCGCGGCGTCGGCGGCATTGGGGCTTGGCGATTACGTGCTGAAAAAAGCAGTCGCCTATTCACTCGATCGCAAGCCATTCGGCAAACCGATCGGTGGCTACCAGGCGCTGCAGCACCGTCTGGCGCTGGCCAAGGCAGAGTTGGAAGCGGCACGGCTGATGACGTACAGCGCGGCGGAACGTTTCGATGCCGGCGAAGACGCCGGTGCGCACGCCAACATGGCCAAGCTGCTGGCGTCACGCGCAGCGGTAGCAGCCATGGACGCAGCCATCCAGACCCACGGCGGTTACGCGTTCGATCGCGACTACGACATCATCACGTTGTGGCCAATGATCCGGTTGATGGAAATCGCCCCGATCAACAACGAGATGTTGCTCAACTATATCGGCGAGCATGTGCTGGGAATGCCGAAGTCCTACTGAGCAGTGTCAGGCTGGAAGATGCCGGCGTGCCGCGCCAGGAAGGAAAGGATCTGTTGCGGTTCGCCGGCCCAGCGCCAGTGCGTGAATGCAGGTTCGCAATAGACCGTCTCGGCAGCGCAGCCGGTGTAGTGGTGGCAGCCGTCGGCCTGCATGCCGACGGTGTCTTCCGGCGCTTCGTTTGCGCACAGGTTGCAGGCCGACCACCAGCGCGCGGCGTCGCGACCATAGTGTGGGAAGTGGCTGTCATCAGCGCCGTGCAGAATCAATACCGGCATGGGCGCAGGGCATGCCTGTGCGGCAAAGTCGCCGGCGCGCCAGCCGGCGCCGCTGGCGACGATGGCGCGAATCGTGCCCTGGTGTTCGGGGAGGATGGCGAGCGCCTGCGCCACGGTGCCGCCATCGGAATGGCCGGCGGCATATATCCGCGCCGGATCAATGCACCAGTGCGCGGCCACGGCGGCAGGCACGGTTGCCAGTTCAGTGACTGCCGCCGGATTGAGCCGGATGCTGCTCACATAAACAATCACAAAGCCGGCCGCCGTTGCCACCCGGGTCAGCCCGGCAAAGCGCTCGGACAAACCCATGCCGATGCCAGCCGGGGCATACACCAACAGCAAGGGGTGCGCGTGTCGTGCGTCGTAATTGCGCGGGGTGATGACCCGATAGGGCACACCACCCGGGGTACGATGGGTCGTCCGGTTCAGGCTGGCACCGGCGACGGCGGGGCGCGAACCTTGCGCGCAGCCGGCAGACAGGTTTTCTGCATACTGGCTTGCATAGGAGGCATCGGCTGGTTGCAGCGCATCGCCCCAATGCAGCCTGCCCGCCAGGGCGCCTGCTGCCAGCAGCAGGATCAGGCCGCAGATGAACCAATAAGTGCGCATCAGGAATTTTTTCTCACCAGGAAAAGTCATTCATGTCGGAACAAAATCATCCGCAAAGCGAACTCTTGTACGCCGTCGATAACGGCATCGCTACCCTTACACTCAATCGTCCCGAGCGGCGCAATGCCTTGACACCCTTGCTGACGCGTCTGCTGCATGATGCCTGGCAGAAGCTTGAGAATGATCCGGCAGTGCGCGTAGCGATACTGACTGCCACCGCATGCGGTACTTTTTGTGCCGGCATGGATTTGCGCGAAGCGGCAAGGCTCAAGGCCGAAACGGGCAAGGACATCCTGGAACATCTGACCGACCCTTTCAATCACAGCATGCGTGCCATGCGCAAGCCGGTGATCGCTGCCATCAACGGGCATTTCCCGGCGGGTGGCATGGCGTTGGCGTTGAGTTGTGATTTGCGGGTGGGCTTGGCCGGCACGCAGGGCGGCATTACCGAAGTGAAGGTGGGGCGCGGTTCACCCTGGGCGGTACCGTTGTTGTGGATGATGCCGCAGGCCCTGTTGAAGGAAACCGTGCTGACCGGCGACATGCTTCCGGCCGAGCGCCTGTATCAGGTGGGGTTCCTTAATTATCTGGAGGCAACACCGGAGGCGGTACTGGCGCGTGCGCAGGATCTGGCGCGGCGTATTGCCGTGGCGGCGCCGTTGTCGGTGATGGCTGCGAAGCAATGCTTGAACGAAGCGACGAGCCTCGGTTGTGATCAGGGCCTGCGCAACGCGGAGAAAATATATAAGCCGGTATATGCCAGTCAGGATGCCATCGAGGGGCCGCGGGCGTTTGCCGAAAAACGCGCGCCACGCTGGCAAGGCCGCTGATCGGCGTTGTCTGTGATGTTGCTAATCGACTCCCATATAATGCAATCTGCTGAAAATTCCATTTACAACGGGCCCTTGACATGAATGACATGAACACGCCGGAGTATCTGCAAGCCACCCGTTATCTCGATCACGATCAAGACGCCGTACGCGCCTATGTCGACAAGGTGTGTGCCGGTGCGGGCAGTGAGCGCGAGCGCGCTATCGCCCTTTACTACGCAGTTCGTGACGATATTCGGTATGACCCGTTCAGCTGCACGCTGGATGCCGACGGCTTGCGGGCCAGCCATGTGTTGAGTCAGGGTCGCAGTTATTGTGTTGGCAAGGCAGTGCTGCTGGCAGCCGTTGGTCGTGCTGCCGGTATTCCCACCCGTCTGGGGTTTGCAGATGTGCGCAACCACTTCACCAGCCCGCAACTGACCCAGGTGATGGGCACCGATATTTTTTACTATCACGGCTACGCGGATTTTTTTCTGGGCGGGCGTTGGGTAAAACTCACGCCGGCGTTCAATCGCGAGCTGTGCGAGAAGATGAAATCGCCGGCCCTGGAATTCGATGGTGAAAACGACGCTATTTTCCAGGAAATAGAAAACAGTCAGGGCAGATTGCGCATGGAATATCTGCGTTACCACGCACCGATGAACGATCTCGATCCGGAACTGATTTTCGGGGAGTACGCCAGGCGTTATCCCATCATGATGACGGCCATGAATGCGATGTCGAAGTAAGGATGTCAGGATCTGCCATGGACGGCGCGAATAACCTGTCGATTGCCAAGTATTTCCTGGCGGCCGGCCTGCTGTGGCTGGCTGTGCTGGCGCAGGCTTGGGCTGTTGAAGCTGTTGAAGCTGTTGAGCCAAAGGCGTTAGCGCTCAAGAATCCGGTAACCAAAACCGCGCTGGAGCCGTCGCTGCTTTACAGCTGTCCGGGCTATCGCGTCGATGACCTGGATACGGCGCGCAATCTCGCTTACCACCCGCTGAGCAATGAGCGCATATCGTTCGGTTATCAAGCCTATTCTTGCTGGTTCCGGTTTCGTCTGGCCAACAGCAGTGCCGAGCCGTTGGCGCTGGTATTAGGCATCGATTTTGCCGTACTCGATCATGTGCGGCTTTTCATGCTGGAAGGCGAGCGCGTCAAGGTGTTGATTGCGGGGAGCGCCGAGCCTTACGCCGACCGATCCCTGCAGATGAGTTCGATTGGTTTTCCTCTGCATCTGGCGGCTTGGCAGGCACAGGACTATTACTTGCAGGTTGAGACTCATACCCCCTTCGTGGTGCCAGTCAGCATCAGCGACGGCACTGCTTTTACCGAAAGTCGCATTGACAGGCAGTGGTGGCAGGGTATTTTTTTCGGCATTGGCATAGGGCTGTTCTTTTACAATCTCTTTCTGTGGCTGAGGACGCGCGAAAAATTTTATGGATACTATCTTGCGCACTTGAGTTTCGCCCTGCTGTTTTTCAGCACGATACAGGGGGTCAGCTATCCTTGGTGGCCCGGCTGGCCAGACTGGAATAGCCGTGCACCACACGTTTTTATTTTTTGTTTTCTGTGTGCGGGCACACTGTTTACGCGTGAATTTTTGGCAGCGTGGCAATGGCCTCGCCTTGACAGGCTTATCAAGGCGGTCGTCTGTCTTTTTATTGTTGGTGCCATCGCCAACATTTTTCTGCCACTGGGCCATATCTCCCGTTTTCTGCCAGCGCTTATTTTGCTCGATATGCCGCTTCTTTTATATGTGGGAGTCAAGGGCTGGCGAGCGGGCCAGGCTCAGGCGCCTATTTTTTTACTGGCCTGGGGTATTTTTTTGTTGACCGAGATGATCGCCGCTCTGGCCAGTTACGGGTTTCTCTTCAGGTTGGATATCGCCTTGCGCGTCATGCAGGCCGGTTTCAGCGCGCAGTTGGTTCTCTTGTCGCTGGCGCTGGCCAACCGAATCAATACGCTCAACAATGAGCGGCTGCTGCATGAAAAAGAAATTATGCGTGCGCGTGCAGAAAATACTGCCAAGAGTGATTTTCTGGCGACCATGAGCCATGAAATTCGCACCCCCATGAATGCTGTGCTCGGTATCAGCCAGTTGCTTGCCGTTAGTCGCCTCAATCCGGAGCAGCGCCGCCATATTGAGATGCTGCAAGGCGCAGGAAAATCTCTGCTTGCCATCATCAACAGCGTTCTCGATTACTCAAAAATCAGTGCCGGGCATATGCGGTTGGATCATGTCGACTTCAGACTGCGTGATCTTCTCGACGAATGCTTTGGCATGGTGACTGTCACTGCCATGGAAAAGTCGCTCATTATGCGGGCGGAAATCGACGAAAACCTGCCGGAGTGGGTACGCGGCGATGCGGGGCATTTGCGCCAGGTGCTGCTCAACCTGCTTGGCAACGCCGTAAAATTTACCAGCCAAGGCCATGTTCTTTTGCGTGCCAGCAGCATGCCGGGCAAAACAGCGCAGGATTTTTATTTGAGTGTGCAGGTTGAGGATTCCGGCATTGGTCTCAACGTGGCCGATAGTGAACGGCTGTTTCAGGCGTTTAATCAGGCCGATTCGTCCGTCACCCGTAACTATGGTGGCACCGGGCTGGGCTTGGCCATCAGTCGCCAGTTGGTGGAGATGATGGATGGTCGGATCGGTGTGCGTAGTACGCCAGGACATGGCGCTACCTTCTGGTTCACGGTGTTGCTGCAAAAAATCGATGCGCCGCACGTAATCGCGAACAGTTCAGCTCGTGCCGATCAATCGCCGCTTGCCGGGCTGCGGGTGCTGGTGGCAGAAGACAACGCTGTGAATCAATTGGTCATTGCCGGATTGCTCAACGTGCTCGGTATCAATTCGGTCATGTGCGGTAATGGCCGTGAGGTGCTGAGTCTGCTGGAAGGTGGCGCCGTTTTTGATCTGGTGCTGATGGATTGCGAAATGCCGGTCATGGACGGTTATGAGGCTGCCCGGCGGGTGCGTGCCCGGGAAAAAGCCCTGGGCTTGCCGCCGCTGCCTATCATCGCGCTCACCGCTCATGCCCTGCCGGAGCACCGCGAGCGGTGCCTTGCGGCGGGCATGAGCGATCATTTGCCCAAGCCGTTGTCACTGCCCACCCTGGAGGCGGTGCTGCGTCGTTGGCACGCGGTGGCGTGAGCGGGCTGGGGAGCGCCGGATGCTTTCGTGGGTATCCACCCTGTCGCGCGCGCGTGGCATACTCCGGCCCGCCGTTGTCCTGGTCTGCTGCCGGGCAAGGAGTCAACCCTACTGACCACTGACCACAGAGGCGAGCAACATGTCGACACAGTCACCGGAAGCCATCAGGCCTTTGGAGGAAGGTTACTTCGTTATTCACGAAGATGGCTCCATAGCGCTGCTGGGTTCATACAGCAAGGCAGCCAATCAGCATTATTTTCCGATCCGCAAGCAGTGCCCGATTACCGAAGAGCCGGTAGAAACCGTTGAATTGCCAACAGAAGGCATTTTGTATTCCTGGACCTTTATTTCGATGCCCGTGATGGGTGCAACCCAGATGGGTGGCGGCGGGCACGGCGTCGGCCAAATTGATTTGCCGGGCAATGTCCGCATACAGTCACAGATTACCGGCAAACAGGGTGATTGGAAGATCGGCATGAAAATGAAACTGGATGTACAGCCGATCATCAAAAAAGGTGACACGAAATTCTGTACGTTTTGCTTCAAACCCGCCTGATTTTTGCCACATTATTTTATTAAATAATCGGATGTGAATCATGATTGACGATGTCTATGTCATCGGTGTGGGCATGCACCCGTTTCAGCGCGTGGCGCCTTCGGCACGCGAGATGGCTTATGTGGCAGGCAAGGCCGCGTTGGCAGATGCCGGCATAAAATTCCGCGATGTTGGCGAGCTTTACAATGGTTATCTCGGTGGCAACATGCTGGAAGGCATCAGTTTTGCCAAGGATTTTGGCCTGAACAATGCCTCGATCACCCATGTCGAGAATGCCTCGGCCACAGGGTCTACCGCGTTCCGTGAAGCAGTCAGGGCTGTCAAGTCCGGCGATTGTGAAATCGCCATGGCGCTGGGTTTTGACGACATGATGAAAATGGGCATGACCATGATGAAATTCATGATGTCAGAAGACCCGAAGATTGATTCCATTATTCTGCCCGCCGCGTTTTTCGCCATGTGGGCTACGCGCCGCATGTACGAGCAGGGCACAACCATTGAGACATTCGCCAAAATTGCCGCGAAGAACTGGAACCATGCGCGCCACAACCCGTATGCGCAGCGGCAGTCGGCTCATGAGGTCACGGTAGAGGAAGTGATGGCCTCGAAAATGGTTTCTTACCCGCACACCTCGATGATGTCGTGCGCTGCCGGTGGTGGTGCGGCCTGTGCAATTGTTGCGACGAAGGCGATTGCGGAAAAACTGGCCAATGGCCGGCCGCTGGTCAAGGTGACGGGCTCGCAATCAAAATCGGAACACTACACCCATGGTCATGTGTTTATGGGTGCCGTGGTGGGGCCGGGCGAGTTGACACAAAGAACGACAGAAGCGCTTTACGAAGAAACCGGCATCGGGCCCAAAGATGTCAGTTTTGTCCATGTGCACGACGCCTTTCCCATCGAGGAGTTGATGTACTACGAATTGATGGGTTTTTGTGCCGAGGGCGAGGGCGATCGCCTCGTTGCAGAAGGCGCAACATCCATTGGCGGCCGCATTCCTTTCTCGCCCGACGGTGGCCTGACGGCGCGTGGCCATCCGGGCGGCCCCACCGGTCTTGCCCAGGTCTGGGATGCCGTTACGCAATTGCGTGGTGAGGCCGGCAAACGGCAGGTGGCAGGCGCCAGAAACGGCATGGTGCACATGATGGGCGCAGGTTCCATCTGCGTGATGCACATGCTGCAACGCGAGGGAGGATAAGCACGCATATGTCCCATGATGATCGTCATGTGCTGACTGAACAACGCGGTGCGATCCTGCGCGTGGCGTTGAACCGGCCGGACAAGAAAAATGCGCTGACCCATGCGATGTATACCGCGCTCGCCGATGCTGTCGAGCGCGTCGAGAATGAACCTGGTCTGCGCGTGCTGTTTATTACCGGCACAGCCGACTGCTTCACCAGTGGCAACGATCTGGTCGATTTCATGCAGAACCCGCCGACTGACGGCGAGTCGCCGGTCATGCGCCTGCTCACGATGCTCCACCTGGCAAAGAAGCCGATCATTGCCGCCGTAAATGGCGCTGCGGTTGGTATTGGCACCACACTGTTGCTGCATGTTGATCTTGCCTATGCCGGCAAAAGTGCACGCTTCCAGATGCCGTTTGTATCGTTGGGTTTGTGTCCGGAAGCAGGCTCAAGCCTGTTGCTGCCATGGCTGATCGGCCATCGCAAGGCAGCGCAGCTGTTGCTGCTGGGCGAGGCATTCGGCGCCGACGACGCACGCGACTATGGCATCGTCAATGCCGTGTTCGACGACGCAGACTACCAGCAAAAAGCCTGGGCGAAAGCCGAGCAACTGGCAGCACAGCCGGCGGCCTCGGTGCGCCTGACCAAGGCGCAGATGAAAGCGGCGTTTCCGCAACTTGCCCAGGGCATGGCAAGGGAAGGCGTGGAATTTCTGGAGCGACTCAAATCACCGGAAGCAATGGAAGCGATCGGGGCTTTTCTGCAAAAGCGAAAGCCGGATTTTTCGCAGTTTTCCTAGGCGCTGACGGCAACAACCACGGGTATCCGCTGCAACTCTCGAAGCGGTTGATGCGTCGCTGCACAGTCGTCAGGCGCAGGGCTCCTCAGCATGACCCAAGCATCAGCGCGTCGTGAGATTCTCCGCACCAGGCAGGTGCCGCTGCACAATCCTGCCGAGCTCGCCGTTTTTGCGCAGCCGGGTCACCGTCTTGTTCAGCACCTCAAGAAAGGATTGTTCGTCTGCTGCGAATCCCAGCACCAGATCTTCGGACAGCAGCGGTTGTGATTCGATGCGCAGATCGTCCCAGCGATAGCGGGCAGCGAGCCAGCGATACATCGGCCCGTTGACGATCGCGGCAACACAGTCTTCATTGCGCAGCATCATGAGCTGCGCCTGCTCGGTCTTCGCCTTGCGCTGCAGCAACTTGCCGCTCATCGCCAACAGCGACAGCGGCGGATAAATCTCTTCGGTGAGCGTGCACAGACGCCGGTCGGCAAGTTCTGCCGGCCGCCGGTAGTTGATTTGTTTGTCTTTCGTGGTGACGAGCACGCTGTCCATGCGCAGCAAAGCGATGGAGACGAGGCTGCCTTTTGCCGGTGGTCGTGTCGCCGAAAAAAACAGGGCACCGCCGGCATGCCCCAAGCGTAGTGCTGCGCTGGCGTTTTCGCGCGGCTGGAACTCGTAGCGTACGGTGCGATGGGCCGTGCGGGCCGCCGTCTCGAGCACGTCGACGACAATGCCGGTCGGCTTGTCTGCGCCTGGCGTCACATAGAGATACGGCGGCGCGCCGCTGTCGGGGTAGTGGAAATGCAGAAGCTCGCCGGCCTGGGCCGAAGACAGGGGCAAGGTGCCCAGCAGCAACAGGGCGAGCGTGAGGTGAGGCAGGCGGCGCATACGGGCACGTAACTCCGGTATATCGACAACCTCCGTGTCCGGGGGCGCCGACCCTGGCGGTGATCATTCTCGTGGTCAGGCATGAACGGCGTATGACAGGGGGCCTGTATCCCGGCGCCTGTACCCTTTGGTCGGAATGCCCGGAACATCGACGAGCCAAGTCATTGTCGTTGCGCCGGGTTGGAGGCAATGTGTGGCGCTTCGAACTCACGGGTTCCATGTCCGGCCCGCAGATCGGGCGCGCAGTCACCGAGGGCACTTTCATGACCGAGCCACGGTTCATCAACCAGAAAGAGTTTCGCGGCTGGGCCGAGCACGCCCTGCAGCGCACAGTCGATCCGGCGGCGGGTATTTACGGCCCGGACTCGATGATGTGGAAGCTGGGAAAGGAAACCATCGCTTTCTTCGGTGGTGGTCGCGCCGCGTTGCTGCAGCTGGCACACCCCTGGGTAGCGAATGCGATCGACCAGCACTCGCAAACCCGTGATGATCCGCTCGGCCGTTTTCGGCGCACCTTCATCAATGTTTTTACAATGATCTACGGCAATGCCGATCAGGTGATGCGCGCCGCCAACCATGTGCGCCTGATTCACACCAGGATCAGGGGCACGCTGCCGGAAGATTCCGGCGCGTTCGCGAAGGATTCGCACTACGCGGCCAACGAGGTCGGCGCCATGCTGTGGGTGCATGCCACCCTGTGGGACACCCAGATGCGAATGTACGAACTGGTTTTTCCGGCGCTGACGGCCACCGAGAAGTCGCGTTACTACGAGGAAACAAAATTGTTCGCGCACCTGTTTGGCATCCCGGACGATGCCATTCCACCGGATTGGGGCGCATTTCAGCAATACATGAACAGAATGTACGACTCCGACGAGATCACCGCGCGTAGCGTTGGCCGAGAGATGGGCCACATGATTTTCAACTTCGGCGGGCCGATCAAACCGGCGTTGTCCTGGCTGCAGGTGATGACCGCGTACATGATGCCCGATCGCCTGCGGGCGGAATTCGAACTGCCGCCGGACACGCCTGCCAACCGTAAAACCTATGAGCGTGGCCTGAAAATGCTGAAGGCGGTATATCCGCGCCTGCCGAATCGTATTCGTTACGTACCGAGTTTTATCGAAGCCGAACGACGTCTCGCCGGCAAGCCACACGCCGACCTCATCACGCAGGGCATCAACCTGGCATGGTTCGGCCAGCGCGAACTGGTCAGCGCCGGCAGGTAACGAGTCCGCAGGTGCGTCTGGGCGCGCTAGAATGCGGCCTTCGATTCGGAGGTAGGCATGATCACCCTGTACCAGTACGAGCTTTCCCCTTTTTGCGACAAGGTGCGGCGGGTCCTGCACGCCAAAGGTGTTGCTTACCGCATCGAGGAAGTCACCATTCTCGATACCCTCAAGGGGCGGCTGAAGAAGCTCTCGCCTGCCGCGAAGCTGCCGGTGCTTGATATCGAGGGCGAGCGCATCGCCGACTCCACCGACATCGTCCGTTTCCTCGAGGCGCGCTTTCCGGAGCCGGCCCTCATTCCGGCCGATCCGCGCGAACAGGCGCTGACACACTTTTTCGAGGACTGGGCCGACGAAGCGCTGTATTTCTACGAAATGCATCTGCGCTTCACGCTGCCGCACAATGCCGAGCGCTGGGTGCCCGAGGCGAGCAAACACGATGGCGGCCTGATCAGGCGCATCGCGAAGCTGGTGGTGCCCGGGGCCATGGCGAAAACCACCGCTGCGCAAGGTATCGGTCGCAAGCCGATCGAAGTGATCAAGCGTGACCTTGAGCGTCACTTCCACATGCTCAACCAGTGGCTCGCCGGCCGGCAATGGCTGGTCGGCGACGCGCTCTCGCTGGCCGACATCGCGGTGTACGTGCAACTCGATTGCATCGTCGGCACCAGCGAGGGCGAGGATTTGCTGCGCGGCCATGAGAACGTGCGGCAATGGCTGGCGCGGGTGGATTACGCAACGGCAGCTCATCATGAACAGGGTGCGGCATGAGTGGTTTCCCCAAGTGCCCGAAGTGCGGTTCTGAATTCACCTACGAAGACGGCAGCGCGTATGTTTGCCCGGAGTGTGCGCACGAATGGAGCAAGGATGCGGTGGCAGACAGTGCCGATGAGCAGCGCGTTGTGCGGGATGCGTACGGGAATGTGCTCAGCGACGGTGACGCGGTGACGGTCATCAAGGATCTGAAAGTAAAGGGTTCGTCATCGGTGGTGAAAGTCGGCACCAAGGTAAGAAACATCCGCCTCGTTGACGGCGACCACAATATCGACTGCAAGATTGACGGCATCGGCGCAATGCAGTTGAAATCGGAATTCGTGAAGAAAGCATAAGGGGGCGACGGCAATGGGCGCACAGTGGAAAGCCAAAGGCAAGGAAGCGGCGGCGGCGGCAAAAGGCCGCATCTTCACCCGGCTGGCGAAGGAAATCATGGTGGCTGCGCGCGCCGGTGCCGATCCGGACATGAATCCCCGCCTGCGCATGGCCATCGAGCAGGCGAAGAAAGCATCAATGCCCAAGGACACTGTCGAGCGTGCCATCAAGAAGGGCGCCGGCCTGCTGGACACCGGGGTGAGTTTCGAGAAGGTCACCTACGAGGGTTTTGCGCCGCACCGGGTACCGGTCATCGTCGAGTGCCTCACCGACAACACCAATCGCACTGCATCGAGCATGCGTGTGTTGTTCCGCAAGGGTCAGTTGGGCAATTCCGGTTCGGTGTCCTGGGATTTCGATTATCTCGGCATGATCGAGGCGACGCCCACCACGGCCGGCGCCGATCCGGAACTGGCCGCCATCGAGGCCGGCGCACAGGATTTCGAGCCCGATGAAGAGGGCGCGACGCTGTTCCTCACGGCCATGATCGATCTGGATACGGTCAGTCGGGCGTTGCCGAATTTCGGTTTTACCGTGCAGTCGGCGGTACTCGGTTACCGGCCGAAGAATCCGGTTACGCTGGCCGATGCGGAGCGTGCCGAAGTGGAAGCTTTTCTTGAAGCGATTGATGCCGACGATGATGTACAGCATGTGTATGTCGGCCTGGCCGGATAGAGGATGGCGATTGTGACAATGTTGTATTGCTTGCGTTCTCGTGGAGAACCCGGGAATTCTTCTTTCCGGCGTTCGTTTTCTGGTGTCGTCCCGTTGCTGCTCATCATGATCGCCGGCTGTACCAGCAAATCGTTATTGCCTGCTGTCAGCGCACCCACCCTGCCGGCACAGTTCGTCGCCACGCACATGGCGGTGTTGCGTTGTACGGATCTCGCACCGGTCGGCTTGCAACTGAACGACAAAGCGGTGCGCATCGAGGCCCCGCAGGCGCCGCGCGATCTCGCACAGGTTGATTCCGAAGCGGGGCCGGCATTCCAGGCTGACGGCTATCGTCTCGCGTTTAATAACGACGGCGCGATCTACACGCAGCCCGGCAATGACAACGTGGCGATTGATTGCCGCGTCTTTCCGGTGAAGAGTCCGTGGGAGAGCGCGCGGCTGCGCGAGGTGTCGTTTCGTGCCGTCGGCCGGCCCGGCTGGATACTGGAAGTGGTGCCGGACAAGTGGATTCTGCTGCTCACCAATGACGGCCAGGATCGCGTGATTGTGCCGCCGGGAGCGGCGGTGAAGGAAGGCAGCAATATGCGTTTCCACGTTGAGGCTGACACACACGTGTTCGACATGCTCACGATACCAGTGACCTGCAGCGACGGCGTAGGCGATGAGATTTTCGATACGCAGGTGAAAATCACCTATGACGGCGTGACCTTCAACGGTTGTGGTCGCTGGCTGGTGCAGCCATGAGTCTGACTGCGTGCCGGTAACCCGCGACGAACTGCTCGATACCGCGCCCATTCCCAACAACGGCGGCGAGTTGCGCCTGTTTCGGCAGGGCAATCATTTCGCCATCAAGATCGCCGGTGGCGGCGAATTGATGAACACCCGTCTGCATGGTTCCGAAGACAAACTGGCCGAGTTTGCCTGCGCAAAAATTGCCAGCCGGCCGCGCCCGCGCGTGCTGATCGGCGGGTTGGGCATGGGCTTCACGCTGGCCGCCGCGCTGCGCCAGCTTGGCGCCAATGCCGAGGTGGTGGTGGCAGAACTGGTGCCGGCGGTAGTGACGTGGAATCGTGGCCTGCTTGGCGCGCACGCCGGCAATCCGTTGCAGGATGCGCGCGCCCTGGTGCGCGAGTGCGATGTCGCACTGGTGCTGAAAACCGCAGCTGAGGCGTTCGATGCGATCCTGCTGGATGTCGACAATGGCCCCGAGGGGCTGACCCACAAGGCCAACGACTGGCTTTACTCGTTGGCAGGTCTCACCGCAGCCTTTTCCGCACTGCGCGCCGGCGGCGTGCTGGCAGTCTGGTCGGCCGGCCCCGACGCGCGCTTCACCGAGCGCCTGCGCCAGAGCGGCTTTCATGCCGAAGAACTGAAAGTGCGTGCGCATGGCAACAAGGGCGCACGGCACATCATCTGGCTGGCGGAAAAGTATTGAACGCCGATGCCCGGCGCAACCGCTTCAACGCACGCTGACGTTAACCTTGCCTGCGTGCAGCACACCGATTTCTGTCGCCTGCGTAAAATCCTGCTGGCGGAAAATCGCCAGCACTTCATTTTTCAGCGCTGGATCGCAGGCCACCAGCAACCCGCCGCTGGTTTGCGGGTCGCACAACAGCTGGCGTTGCCAAGTAGCAATGCTGGCAGCAAGCAGCACATCCTGGCCATAGCTTGCCCAGTTGCGGCTAATGGCGCCGGGGCCAACCCCGGCACGCGCGAGTGCTTCTGCATGCGACAACACGGGCACTGCTGCGAAATCAATTGCCGCCGCCAGCTGCGCACCGCGACAAATTTCCAGCAAATGCCCGAGCAAACCAAAGCCGGTAACATCGGTGAGTGCATGCACACCCGGCAGCGCCGCGAGCGCAATGCCCGGTGTATTGAGTTTCGTAGTGCTGTCCAGCATCACGCGATAGCCATCAGCATCGAGCAGATTCTTTTTCAGTGCCGCTGCGAGCACGCCGACACCGAGCCCCTTGCCGAGTATTAGCACGTCGCCGTCTTTTGCGCCGCTGTTGCGTTTCACATTCGCCGGGTGCACGAGGCCCAGTGCAACGAGGCCGTAGATCGGTTCGGGCGCGTCGATCGAGTGGCCGCCGGCAACGGGAATGCCTGCTGCCGCGCAAGCATCAGCGCCGCCTTTCAGAATTTGCCCGATGACCGCCGCCGGCAATTTGTCGATCGGCATGCCGAGCAGCGCCAGCGCAAGAATCGGTGTGCCGCCCATGGCATAGACATCGCTGAGCGCATTGGTCGCGGCGATGCGGCCGAAATCGTAGGCATCGTCAACGATCGGCATGAAGAAATCGGTGGTGGCGATCAGCGCCTGCGCATCATTAAGCTTGTAGACCGCCGCGTCGTCGCTGGTTTCGGTGCCGACCATCAGGTTGGCGAATGCAGTGGTCGCCGGGGAGCTTTTCAGGATTTCCGCCAGCAGATTCGGGGCGATCTTGCAGCCGCAGCCGCCGCCATGGGCGTACTGCGTGAGTTTCACGGCGGTCATCCGGTTTTCCAGGAAATGGCTTGTTCGCCCTCGGCGTTGATGCGGATGAATGCGTCCGGATCGTCGCCGCGTGTTTCATCGAAGTTGCCGGCGCTGCAGCGCACTTCCTTGCCGAGCACGGCGAAGCAGTCGCGACCGCAGGCCAGATCGTCAGCCCAGGGCGTATCCGGTGAATCGAACCAGACGCAGCTCCATGCCTTGCCCACGACGGCGGTCATTATTCGTATCGGAATGACGAGGCCGTCGCGTTCGGCACGCAATTGCGTCACCGTGCCGCGCACCGGTTCAACCACGAGCGCGCCCAGACGTTTCTGCAGCCAGCTGCGCAATTCATCGGCGGTGGTGTCCTTTACATAGATTTCGATATCCGGCTGGTTGTTTGTGTTCATGCCAACAACTCCGCCAGCAGGCGCTCATAGACATCGGTAAGCACGATGAGATCGGCAACGCCGACCTGTTCATCAATCTTGTGGATGGTGGCGTTCGGCGGGCCGATTTCCACCACCTGTGCGCCAGTGGGGGCAATGAAGCGGCCGTCGGATGTGCCGCCGTCGGTCGAAAGCTTCGGCTCAATGCCGCACACTGTACGAATCGCCCGCCGGGTGGCGGCGATCAGATCGCCGTGCCCGGTCAAAAAAGGATTGCCCGTGAGTTTCCACTTGATACTGTAGTCGAGTCCGTACTTCTTCAATACGGCTTCGGCTTTTTGCATGAGGCTTTCCGGTGCCTGCTCGGTGCTGAAGCGGAAATTGAACACCACGCTGCACTCGCCCGGAATGACATTGGAAGCGCCCGTGCCGCTGTTGATGTTTGATATCTGGAAGGAAGTTGCCGGGAAAAATTCGTTGCCGTTGTCCCAGTGCTGTGCGGCCAGCTCGGCGAGCGCCGGCAAGGCGATGTGGATGGGGTTTTTGGCAAGTTGCGGGTAGGCGACATGGCCCTGCACGCCTTTTACCGTCAGCACGGCGCCGAGTGAACCGCGGCGGCCGTTCTTGATCACGTCGCCGGTCATTTTCGTTGCGCTGGGTTCGCCGACCACGCACCAGTCGATTTTCTCACCGCGCGCTGCCAGCGTCTCGACAACTTTCACCGTGCCGTTGATGGATGGGCCTTCCTCGTCGGATGTCAGCAGGAAGGCGATGGCACCTTTCGGATCCGGGTGTTTTGCAATGAAACGCTCGACGGCCACGACCATCGCTGCGATCGAGCCCTTCATGTCGGCGGCGCCGCGGCCATAAAGCATGCTGTTGCGAATCTCTGGCGCGAACGGATCCAGCGACCACTGCTCGCGCGGCCCGGTCGGGACGACATCGGTGTGGCCGGCGAACACGAAAAGCGGTTTGCCGGTGCCGCGTTTCAGCCAGAGGTTGTCGACATCGGCAAAGCGCAGGTGCTCGGCAACGAAGCCGAGCGGCGCGAGCCGCGCGGCCAGCGCTTGCTGGCAGCCGGCGTCGTCGGGGGTTACGGAAGGCCGGCGCATGAGTTCGCAGGCAAGGACAATCGTAGGGTGATTTGGCTCGGTCATAGCCGGCGATTGTATCAGCCGGGTTGATGGGTCACGACACGAACCCGGCCATGAACGGCGATCGAGTGAGGCGCTTCTCTATTTGCTGCAGCGAGGGCATTGCGTTGGTACGGCTATTGCAAGACAGTGACTGACTTACCCCGAATTCCGGATGCAGTACAAACACCCATGCTCAAGGTCGTCCTGTTTGACGACGGCACAGCCACGGCCAATACGCTGCGGGACGCCGTGCTCATTGCCGGTTGCGAAATCGTCGGCGAAATCACCAGTCCCTGGGCGCTTGCGGATGCGGTGCAGCGTCTCGCGCCGGATGTCGTACTGATGGATGTCAATTCGCCCAGTCGTGATGTACTCGAGCAGGTTTGTGTCACCACGCGCGATGAGCCGCGGCCCATCGTGATGTTCACCACCGATGGCAGCGATACCGCAATCGAAGCGGCGCTTTCCGCCGGTGTTTCCGCCTATATCGTCGATGGCATCGCTGCCGAACGCATCAATGCGATTCTGCAGGTTGCGATCACCCGTTTTCGCGTGGATCAGCGCATGCGCGACAAGCTCGATGAAATCGAGCAGCGTCTGGCCGAGCGCAAGTTGATCGAGCGTGCCAAGGCGTTGGTCATGCAGCACGAAAAACTCGATGAAAACGCCGCGTATCACGCCATGCGCAAAGCGGCTATGGCGCGCGGTGTGAAGCTTGGCGAGCTGGCGAAGGAAATCATTCGTGTTGCCGCACAGAACGCCTGAGTACGGTGAGCGACGCTGCCAGATGCTGGTGCAGGAGGGCCGCTACGCGCACGAGGCTGGGGCGCTGCCCGGCTCGGCGTCGGCCGCAAGCTGGCCATCTAACGTGTTGATATGTAAAGGCTGATTAGAAATACCAGGAAGCTGGCATGGGGCTTGCTTAGCTTCCGGCAACGAGCAGTGGTGGCCCGCGCCGGTATAACCGGAGCCCAATGAGGGGTGTGGGTAGCTTCTTTGCACTGCTTATCGAAACAAGACCAGACACAGGCGTCTGCCGGGTAACCGGCGGCGCTTTTTTTTTGGGTGCTTTTCAGGGCAGTTATCCAGTGAGGTGTTGCATGAGTGAGATCAACAAGATTTTTTCCACCGTCCGTGCTGAGTCGGCCAGCAGCGTTGTGCCTGCCAATACGGGTCGTCGCGACTTCCTGCGCGGCGCCATGGCGACGGTGGCCGGTGCCGGCACCCTGTCAGTGTTGGGTGGCATGCCGGCGCTGTCCGCGAAGGCTTGGGCTGCCGGCAGCGACAAGCCGGAGCTCACCGAGCTTACGGTTGGTTTTATCCCGCTGACCGATTGTGCGTCGGTGGTGGTGGCTTCGCAGATGGGTTTCGACCAGAAGTACGGCATCAAGATCACGCCCAGCAAAGAGGCCTCTTGGGCCGGTGTGCGCGACAAGCTCATGAACGGCGAGCTGCATGCCGCGCATGTGCTCTACGGCCTGGTTTACGGCGTGCACCTCGGCATCGGCGGCCAGCAGAAGGACATGGCGGTGCTGATGAGCATCAACCGCAACGGGCAGTCGATTTCGTTGTCCAACCAGTTGCGCGAGAAGGGCGTCAAGGATGGCCCGACACTCAAGAAGGAGATTCTCGCCAACCCGCGTGAATACACCTTCGCGCAGACCTTCCCGACCGGCACCCACGCGATGTGGTTGTACTACTGGCTGGCCGCCAACGGCGTCGATCCGTTTCGTGACGTCAAGACCATCGTCGTGCCGCCACCGCAAATGGTTGCGAACAGCAGGGTGGGCAACATGGACGGCTTCTGTGTCGGCGAGCCGTGGGGCGCCCGGGCCATCTATGACAACGTTGCCTTCACGGTGGCGACCAGCCAGGACATATGGGTTGATCACCCGGAAAAAGTGCTCGGTTGTACCGCGGAATTTGTCCAGAAGTACCCGAATACGGCCAGGGCCATGGTCATGGCCCTGCTCGACGCGTCGCGCTACATCGATGAAGTGAAAAACCGGACGACGGTCGCGAAGCTGATTGCCGGCAAGGCGTACGTGAATGCGCCGGAAGACGTCATCCTCGGTCGCTTCCTCGGCGACTACGACAACGGCATTGGTCGCAAGTGGAAAGACCCGAACTACATGAAGTTCTTCGACGACGGCAAGGTGAACTACCCGTATCTGTCGGATGGCATGTGGTTCATTACCCAGCACAAGCGCTGGGGCCTGCTTACCGCCGAACCCGATTACCTTGCGGTCGCGAAGAAGATCAACCGCATTGATGTCTACACCGACGCGGCAACGCAACTGAAGGTGCCGGTGCCGGCGAGCCCGATGCGCAGCAGCAAGCTCATCGACGGCGTGGTCTGGGATGGCAAGGATCCGAAAGCCTATGCGGCATCCTTCAAGATCAAGGCCTGAAATTGTGGCGACTATTAATGGCTTTCCATGAACAGGAGAACACCATGACGGCTGCCATGCCTTCGGAAAAATTGATTGATGCGCGAACACTGCGCGCGGTGCGCTGGAAGCGCATGAGGAATATATCGGCTGAGATCACCCGCTATATCGTGTTCAATATTCTTCCCGGTATTGTCGGGCTCGCGCTGTTTGCGCTCGGCTGGGAAATTCTCAGCCAGCACAACGAACAGTTGCCTGGCCCCGGAAAAACCTGGGACGCGGCTGTTCTCCTTTTTGAGCACCCGTTCTACAACAATGGCCCGAATGACCAGGGCGTTGGCTGGAATCTGCTCAGTTCACTGCAGCGGGTTGGTATCGGCTTCGGTGTGGCCTGCATGATCGGTATTCCGCTGGGTTTTATCCTCGGTCGTTTTGCGGTGCTCAATGCGATGGCCGCGCCAATCATTTCGCTGCTGCGTCCGGTATCGCCACTCGCCTGGCTGCCAATCGGTCTGCTGGTGTTCCAGAAGGCAGAACCGGCAGCCATCTGGGTAATTTTTATCTCCTCGATCTGGCCGGTGATCATCAACACGGCAGTGGGGGTAACGCGCGTGCCGCAGGACTACCTCAACGTGGCGCGCGTGTTGCAATTATCCGAATTTCGCATCATGACGCGAATTCTGCTGCCAGCGACGCTGCCTTATGTGCTCACCGGTATTCGTTTGGGTCTCGGTGTGGCCTGGCTGGTAATCGTCGCTGCAGAAATGCTTACCGGCGGCACTGGCATCGGCTTCTGGGTATGGGACGAGTGGAACAACCTCAACGTCGAACACATCATCATCGCCATTTTTTTGGTCGGCATAGTGGGTCTGCTGCTTGAGCAGGCGATCATGCTGATCGCGAAACGCTTCACCTACGAGTAAGCAAAAGAGGCTGCCGACATGAATCGTTTCGTGAGCGTCGAAGATGTCAGCATCGAGTTCAGCGGCCGCGGCAAGCGCCTGCTCGCCCTGCGCGACATCCATCTGCAGGTGGCAACGGGCGAGTTTGTCACGCTGATCGGTCACTCCGGTTGCGGCAAGAGCACGCTGCTCAATCTGGTGGCTGGTCTGCTGCAACCCACGCGCGGCGTGCTGTTGTGCAACAACCGGGAGATTGCCGGGCCGGGGCCGGAGCGTGCCGTGGTGTTTCAGAACCACTCGCTGTTGCCGTGGTTGACCTGTTATCAGAATGTGCATCTTGCCGTGGAGAAAGTGTTTGCCGCCCGGGAAAACAAGGCAGCAATGAAGGCGCGTACCGAGGCGGCGCTGGAACTGGTTGGCCTTACTCACGCCATGCACCAGCAGCCGCACGAAATTTCCGGCGGCATGAAGCAACGCGTCGGGATCGCCAGGGCTCTGGCGATGGAGCCGCAGGTGCTGCTGATGGATGAGCCTTTCGGTGCGCTGGATGCGCTGACGCGTGCGCATCTTCAGGATGAATTGATGCGAATCGTTGCCCGTACCGGCAGTACCGTGATCATGGTCACCCATGATGTGGACGAGGCGGTATTACTGGCCGATCGGGTGGTGATGATGACCAACGGTCCGGGTGCGACCATTGGCGAAATTGTCGATGTTGCCTTGCCTCGGCCGCGCGATCGTCTGGCGTTGGCCAATGATGCGAACTACCACGCCATTCGTGCGCGGGTTCTTGAGTTTCTCTACAAGCGACACCAGCGACCTGCCGCGTAATCTAAAAAGTGTGTTGTGAAAAATCCTGCTGAATATTATTCCCACTTTGGAGTACTTTTATGACTTGCACTGCTGCTTGCCGTCCTCTGATGTACCCGGCTGTTCTTGCTCTGGCCGTAGCCACCACGGTATTCACCACTGCCGCGCATGCCGATGCGCTGGGCGATGCCATTGCCAAGGGTAAATCCGCCATTGAGTTGCGCTACCGTTTCGAAAACGTCGATCAGGACGGCATGGCGAGTGAGGCGAACGCCAGCACTCTGCGTACCCGCGTGCGCTACGCCACATCCGAATGGATGCAGATGTCGGCAATGGTGGAAATGGACAACATCAGCCGCATAGGTGACGACCGTTACAACGACACCCGCAATGGCAAAACAACCTATCCGATTGTGGTCGATCCGGACGGAACCGATCTCAATCAGGCATTGCTCAAGTACATGGGCCTGGCCAACACCGCCATCACGCTCGGCCGTCAGCGCCTGAACCTCGACAATCAGCGCTTTATCGGCAGCGTGGGCTGGCGACAGAACGAGCAGACGCTCGATGCAGCCCTGGTGGAGTTCAAGGGCATTGACCGGTTGACGGCAACCTGGGGTTTCGTCGATAGCGTTCAGCGTATCTGGGGGCCGGATGCCGGTACGCCGCCGCCGGTGCTCGATGGCGAAAGCCATCTACTCAATGTCAAATATGCAAGAGGCGAGCCGTTGACCGCTGTTGCCTATGCTTACCTGCTTGATTTCGACAACGCCGCTGCCTTGTCGAGCAAAACCGTCGGCCTGAGTCTTGCTGGCAAGCTGCCGGCCGGCGAATTCAAGTTCGGTTACACCGCGGAATTTGCGCAACAGTCTGATTACGCCGATCAGCCGGTTTCCTACGATGCAAACTATGGTCTTGCCGAAATCAGTTTTGGCAAAGCGCCTTGGGAAGTGCAGCTTGGCTATGAGTTGCTCGGCAGCGATGGGGGTGTTGCCGCCGTACAAACGCCGCTGGCAACACTGCACAAGTTCCAGGGCTGGGCCGACAAATTTCTCGCTACCCCGGCGGTGGGCCTGATTGATACCTGGCTGGGCGGCACCGTGAAGCTCGCCGGCTATGGCTTCACGCTGGTCGCGCACCAATATGAAGGTGACAGTAACGGTGCCGACTACGGCGACGAGATCAACGTGCAGATCGCCAGAACCTTCGCCAAGCGCTACACCCTGACCGCCAAGTACGCCGATTACAGCATGGGCGATGTGGTGGCGGTGAAGGATACCGCCAAGGCGTGGCTGATGGCGGAAGCCAAGTTCTGAGAAAATACCCGAGGAAATTTTCACCGGGTAATGCTGGCGAGGCGATTCATTGAATCACCTCGCCAGCAACACGCCAATCATGATCAATTGGCTCAGGGCCAGCAGCGCAGCAATGGTCTGCCAGGCACGCAGCGGGTTACGGGCCATCAAGGGCACATGTGCAGAGATGGCGTGCGTCGGTACGGCAAGGGCGTCAGCAAATTCAGCAATATCCCCAAAGCGTTTTTGTGCGTCCAGCGACAGTGCACGTGCCAATACTGCGTCCAGCCACGGCGGCACCAGAGGGTTGTGATGTGCGGCGTTTTCGTAAACGAGTTTTTGGTAACGGCCGGTTGCGTGTGCCTCGGCGAGTTTGCCGGCGAATGGCAGGTGGCCGGTAAGCATTTCATAGCACAGTGCGGCGAGTGAAAACTGGTCAGCACGCTCGCCAACCGGCGAGACGCTGCCGTATTCGGGTGCTGCATACTCGCGAGCGCCAGGGCCATCGTCGGCAAGACCGTTGCTGCCGTGCAGTGCGGCAACGCGGCAGCAGCCCAGATCGATCAGCGTCGCCTGGCCGTTGCCGTCCAGTAACACATTGGCCGGGCGAATATCGCGATGCAGAATGTCGCGACGATGCAGTGCGCGCAGCCCGCCGGCCACTTGGCGCACGATCTGTATCGCCTCGGGTACCGGCGCGGGCCGATGCTCCCGCATCCAGGTGGCAAGTGTAATGCCGGGTACGGGATCGAGCAGCACATACAGTGCGCTGCGTGGCAATGGTGGCTCGGCAGTGCGCGGCAAGCGCGGATGTTGTACGCGCCGCAGCACCCAAGCTTCCGTGGCGTACTCGCGGCGGATGCGCGGCAGGTCGGCGCTGAGCGGCGAGGGAGCTTTAAGAATGCGTTCGGCACCGCTCGCAATGTCACGCACACGATAGGTCTGGCTGCGCGGACTTTCTGCCAGGATGCGCTCCACCCGCAAGCCGTCGATGACATGGCCCACCGACAGCACCGGCAACAGTGGCAGCACGTCCCAGTCGGCAATGACATCGTCCACCGTGCTGGCTGGCAAGGTGTCCACGCGCACCAGCACGGCACTGAGGTTGTCGTCGCTGTGGTGTTGGATGGCGTTGTCAATCAACGTGCGACAAACTGTTTCCGGATCATCCTGTGCAGCAATCGCGGTGGCTAAGGCATTGTCATCCAGAAAATCGTGGACGCCGTCACTGAGCAGCAGGTAGGCGTCGCCCGGTTCTGCCGGGTATACGGCGTAGTCGATGTCGAGTTTTAGATCAAGGCCCAGCGCGCGGGTGAGTACCGGCCGGTTGTCATCGATCAGCACACGATGATCGCGTGTCAAACGCTCGAATACACTGCGGCGCAGTCGGTACAGCCGGGTGTCGCCAATGTGAAAAAAATGCAGTTGTCTGCCCTGCAGTACGCAGCCGGTGAATGTGGTGGCGCAGCCACGGTGCTCATCGCGCACGGACAGCCCCTGGCCAAGCAGCCAGCGATTGAGGGCGTTTAATACCTGGGCGCCGGCACGTTTGATCTCCCACGCATCCGGTGTTGCGTAATAGTCCGACAAAAAATTCTGCACACTGGTTTCTGCCGCCAGGCGGCCCGCTTCAGCATGGCTGACACCATCGGCAACGGCGAAAGCCATGCCGCGCCGTGAAAGTGCCGCGCCGGTGGGCAGCCGTGCGCCAACCGCATCGCGGTTTTCGTCACGCGCCCCACACACGGACAATAGCCCGATGCGCGCCCTTAGCACCGCAACGGTGTCGCCGGGCGTTGTGGCGGTGCGCGCGTCAGCGGACATCGATCAGCTGCACGGTGCCATCAGGCAGCGCCTCGGCAATGTGGCCATCCGGCTCGTCAAGAAAACGCGTGGCCACAAAACTCATCGCTGCCACGGCCGCCAGTACGTAGAAAAATATCTGCACGTCAACAAACGAAAGGACGGTGAGGAACACCACACCGCCGACGTTGCCGTAGGCACCGGCCATGCCGGCGATCTGCCCGGTCATGCGCCGCTGGATCAGCGGGATCACCGCATATACACCGCCACAGGCGGCTTGCACGAAGAAACTTGTCATGAAGGTGATGGTGAGGGCGAGGGCCAGCGACCAGCTGGCCATCTGGCTCATCAACAGGTAGCCAACCGTAATGCCGGCGAGCTGGAGCGACAGCGCCCGGCGCCGGCCAATACGATCACTTATCCAGCCGCCACCAGGCCGCGCCACGATATTGGCAACGACAAAACCGGCGGCGCTGAAACCGGCGACCACTGGCGACAGCGACCAGGTTTCCATGAAGAAGAGCGGCAGCATCGACACCACCGCAATTTCCGAACCAAAAGATGCCATGTAGGCAACGCTGAGAATGGCGACCTGTTTGTATTTGTATTGCTGCCATGTTGGTACACCTTCACGAAAACGAGGAGCATTCACCCGCCAGATACCTGCAGATTGCGACACGGCAAAGGCCAGTACCGCCAGCAACGCAACGCTGCTCCAGAAATTGTCCAGCATGTTCAGTTGCAGCGGCGACAGTTTCCATACCAGTACGACCAGTGCCAGCCACAGCGGCAAGACAGTGAGGTAGTAATACACCAGATCGCGCCAACTGCTGACTTCCAGACCACCGCTTTTCTTCGGTTTGAAGTAGGTGGAGCCCTTGGGGGTGTTGCGCACGCCACGGTAAAAGAAGAAGGCGTAGACGATGCAGACGATGCCGGCAACCACCAGTGCCGCGCGCCAGCCGCCGAACGATGCGAGGCCGATAGCCAGTGTCGGCAACAGCAAGGCTGCGGCGGCCGAACCGAAATTACCCCAACCGCCGTAAATGCCTTCAGCCAAGCCCAGTTGCCGTGCCGGGAACCATTCGCCGATCAGGCGGATACCGACGACAAAACCGGCGCCGACAAAGCCGAGCAGAAAGCGCGCTGCCGCCAGTTGTTCATAGGTCTGTGCCAGCGCAAAGGCGATACAAAAAATGCCGCCGAGTACGAGCAGCACACTGTAGGCGATGCGTGGTCCGAAACGGTCCACCAGAATGCCGATCAGGATGCGTGCGGGAATCGTCAGCGCCACATTGAGGATCAGCAGTGCTTTGATCTGCGCACCGGACAGGCCGAATTCGGTTTTGATATAGGGCATTAATGGCGCGTGCCCGAACCAGATCACGAAAGTCAGAAAAAATGCAAACCAGCTGTAGTGCAGGGTACTCACCGCCGGGTCCTTCAAGCGGTGCAGGGGAATGAAAGATGACATGCAGTGTTCCGTCTGATGAGGGTGCGCAAACACAGTCAAGTTGCGTGCCAATGGTGCGCGCTGGCTCTTGCGCGGACATTTATCGGGCAATTCGCCATGCCGGTGCGTTTTTTGTGCAGTTTTTGCCCTGTGCGCCATATCGATGGCCGGCCAGGCACTTATGTAGGGCGTCATCTGCCCGCTGGCGGTGCGTTATTACGCGTTCGGTGCGCCATAACAATGCGGGCATCGCACCGTGATGGCGCCAAGTCTGAAATACCAAGGGATTCAGGTGCACTGAATACCACCAAGGTGGTAATTTCCGGTGCGATTCAGGGTTGGCATACGAGTTGCACTGGCTTTGGGCAGATATGTCGCGTCACCCTCCAATGGCGGATGGGTTGTTTGTTGTAGACAAGCAGCGACAGCGCAGACAGTGCACGGGTAATTCAGACGATGGCGTCTTTCGGGCAACCGGAGGCGCCTTTTTTTTGGTCCCGATTAGGGCATGGCAGTGCGCAACAAAGCGGTGCGCCAGACAAGAGGTACGAAGAAATGGCAAAGCAGCAACTGGTTGTGATCGGCAACGGCATGGTCGGCCAGAAATTCCTGGAAGCGGTGCTCGCCGGCAGCACGGCGTTTGATATCACCGTATTCTGCGAAGAACCCCGTGCTGCCTACGATCGCGTTCATCTCTCGGAATATTTCACCGGCCGCAGCGCTGAGGATCTGCTGCTCGCGCCGGGCGATTTCTACACCCGGCACGGCATTGCGCTGAAGCTGGGTGTGCGGGCAAGCGCGATTGATCGGGTGGCAAAAACAGTAACCGGCAGCGACGGCAACGTTGTTCCCTACGATGCGCTGGTGCTGGCCACCGGTTCATTTCCATTCGTGCCACCGGTGCCTGGCAACGATCGTGCGCATGTGCATGTTTATCGCACCATTGAGGATCTTGACGCCATTCGCACCTCTGCGGCACAGGCGAAAACCGGGGTGGTGATCGGTGGCGGCCTGTTGGGTCTCGAAGCGGCGAAAGCACTGCGCGATCTTGGCCTGGAAACCAATGTCGTCGAGTTTGCGCCGCGCCTGATGGCGGTGCAGATCGACGACGGCGGTGGCACCATGCTGCGGCGCAAGATCGAGATGCTCGGCGTGCATGTGCATACGAACCGCAACACCAAGGAAATCGTCGATGGTGAAGCACACCGGCACCGCCTGAACTTTGCTGATGGCACGGTTCTCGAAACCGACATGCTGGTGTTCTCGGCCGGCATCCGGCCGCAGGACGCGCTGGCCAAGGCCTGCGGCATCGAAACCGGTGCGCGCGGCGGCATTGTCGTCAACGACCAGTGCCGCACTTCCGATCCCGCCATTTACGCCATCGGTGAGTGCGCGCTGTGGGGCGGCCGCATCTACGGGCTGGTCGCTCCGGGTTATGAAATGGCCAAGGCTGCGGCGGCGCAGATTGCTGGCGGCGATGTGCTGTTCCAGGGCGCCGACATGTCCACCAAGCTCAAGCTGATGGGTGTGGACGTTGCCAGCATCGGCGATGCGCACGCACAAACTGCCGGTGCGCGCGCCTATGCCTGGATCGACGAACCGAACGGCGTGTACAAAAAGATCGTCGTCAGTGCCGACAACAAGACGCTGCTCGGTGCGGTGTTGGTCGGCGAGGCCTCCGATTACGGCACCCTGCTGCAGATCATGCTCAACAGCGTGACGCTGCCAGCCCAGCCGGAATCGATGATTTTGCCGGCCACGGATGGCAAATCCTCGGCCGGCATCGGAGTGGATGCGCTGCCGGAAACCGCGCAGATCTGTTCCTGCAATGCCGTGAGCAAGCGCGAGTTGTGCAAGGCGGTACGTGACGGTGCGCACAGCGTGGCCGCGCTGAAAGATTGCACCAAGGCCGGCACCACCTGCGGCGGTTGCGTGCCGCTGGTCACCCAGATCATGAATAGCGAGCTGAAAAAACTCGGTGTCGAGGTAAAGAAGGATATCTGCGAGCACTTTGCCTATACGCGGCAGGAGTTATACAGCCTGGCGCGTGTTGGCCAGCTGAAAACATTCGATGAACTGCGCAACAAACACGGCGTGGGCCTGGGCTGCGACATCTGCAAGCCGGCCATCGCCTCGATTCTTGCCTCCTGCTGGAACGACTACGTACTGAAAAACGAGCACGCTGGCCTGCAGGATTCCAACGACCATGTGCTCGCCAACATTCAGAAAGACGGCACCTACTCCGTGGTGCCGCGCATCCCGGGTGGCGAGATCACCCCGGACGCGTTGCTGGTGATCGGTTCCGTGGCGAAAAAATACGATCTTTACACCAAGATAACCGGTGGCCAGCGCATCGACCTGTTCGGTGCCCGCCTCGAACAACTGCCGCTGATCTGGGAAGAATTGATCGCTGCCGGTCTGGAATCCGGCCATGCCTACGGCAAGGCGTTGCGCACCGTGAAGAGCTGTGTCGGCAGCACCTGGTGCCGCTACGGCGTGCAGGATTCTGTCGGCATGGCGATCCTCGTTGAAAATCGCTACAAGGGCCTGCGCGCGCCGCACAAAATCAAGATGGCCGTCTCCGGTTGTACGCGCGAATGTGCCGAGGCGCAGTCCAAGGACGTTGGCGTAATCGCCACCGAAAAGGGCTGGAATCTTTACGTTTGCGGCAACGGCGGCATGAAGCCGCGCCATGCCGAGCTGCTCGCCAGCGATCTCGACGACGTGACGCTGCTGCGCTACATCGACCGTTTCCTGATGTTTTACATCCGCACCGCTGACCGTCTGCAACGCACCAGCACCTGGCGCGACAATCTCGAAGGTGGTTTGCAATATCTCAAGGACGTTGTCGTCGGCGATTCGCTGGGCCTTGGCGCCGATCTGGAAGCCGAGATGGCGCTGGTGATCAGCACTTATCAGGACGAATGGCGCAGCACGGTGGAAGATCCGGTCAAGCGGGCGCGCTTCCGTACCTTTATCAACAGCGATGCGCAGGACGACAACGTAGTGTTCGTGCGCGAGCGTGGCCAGATTCGTCCGGCGGTCGCCGACGAGAAGGCAACGCCGGAAAAACAGGAAGCATGAGGAATCGACCATGAAAAATACTGTCATGCAATTCATTCCGGTCTGCCATATCGACGATCTTGTTCCTGGTCGCGGCGCCTGCGCACTCGTCAACGGCGTGCAGGTGGCACTTTTCCGCCTGCCGCGTGGTTCCGTGTATGCCATCGGCAACCACGATCCGTTTAGTGGTGCCAACGTGCTGTCGCGTGGCATCGTTGGCGATCTGAAGGGCGAACTGGTGATCGCTTCACCGATCTACAAGCAGCACTTCAGCCTGGTCAGTGGCCAGTGCGTGGAGCAGGCCGATGTGCGGGTGCCGGTGTACCCGGTACGCACGCTGCGTGGCCGCATTGAAGTGGGCACCGAACCGATTCCCGACGGCAAGCGGGTAGCCTGATGGTCGACAGCAGCAGCGTACCCGTCACGCATACCGTCTGCGCTTATTGCGGCGTGGGTTGCGGCATTGCGGCCGGCCTCAAGGATGTCGATGCGCGACTGATCACGATTACCGGCGATTCAACGCATCCGGCGAACGGCGGCAGGCTGTGCAGCAAGGGTACGGCGCTCAATGAAACCCTTGGTCTTGCCAGCCGTTTGCTGCGTCCGCGCATCAACGGCCGCGAGGTATTCTGGGGCGAGGCGCTCGATACCATCGCCGCACAAATCGCTCGGGTGCGCAACGCTTACGGGCCTGATGCCATTGGTTTTTACGTCAGCGGCCAGTTGCTTACCGAGGATTATTACGTCGCCAACAAACTGGTGAAGGGTTTTCTCGGCACGGCGAATATTGATACCAATTCGCGCCTGTGCATGGCATCGACCGTGGTTGCGCAGCAGCGCGCATTCGGCGAAGACGTGGTTCCCGGTTGCTACGAAGATCTCGAGCTGGCCGATCTCGTGGTACTGGTCGGCAGCAACACCGCCTGGTGCCATCCGGTGCTGTTTCAGCGCATCAAGGCCGCGCAGGCTGCGCGCGGCACCAAAGTGGTGGTGATCGATCCACGCCGCACCGCCACCTGCGACATTGCCGATCTGCACCTGGCAATTCGTCCCGGCACCGATGCCGCGCTGTTCAACGGTCTGCTCGCATATCTTGCTGAACAGGGCGCGCTGGATGCCTCGTTTATCGCGCAGCACACCGCCGGTTATGGTGGCGCCTTGAATGCAGCGCGCGCCGATGCAAACAGCATCGACGCGCTCGCGGCGCGTTGCGGTATTGCGGGCGAAGTGCTGCTCGGCTTTTTCAACCTGTTTGCCCGCACACCGAAAACCGTTACCTGCTGGTCGCAGGGCGTCAATCAGTCCACCGGCGGCACCGACAAGGTGAACGCGATCATCAACTGTCATCTGGCCACCGGCCGTATCGGCAAGCCCGGTGCGGGGCCGTTGTCGCTTACCGGCCAGCCCAACGCCATGGGCGGGCGGGAAGTGGGTGGTCTGGCAACTCAGCTTGCCGCGCACATCGGCTTCGACGACGCGACCGCGCGCGCACAAGTGGCGCAGTTCTGGCGCAGCACTGCCTTGCCGGCGAAGCGTGGCCTGAAGGCTGTTGAATTGTTTGAGGCGGTGGCGCGCGGCGAAGTGAAGTTTCTCTGGATCATCGGCACCAATCCGGCGGTGAGCCTGCCGAATGCTGAGCGTGTACGGCAGGCCATTGCTGCTTGCGAATTCGTGGTCGTCTCCGATTGCGTCGCCGATAACGACACGCTCAGGCACGCGCATGTTGCGCTGCCGGCCCAGGCCTGGGGCGAGAAAGACGGCACAGTCACCAATTCCGAGCGACGGATTTCCCGACAACGGGCGCTGGTATCGGCAGCCGGTGAAGCAAAACCGGATTGGTGGGCGCTGGCCCAGGTGGCGCGCCGTCTTGGTTATGCGGCGCAATTTCCGTACACGAATGCGGCAGCAATTTTCCGTGAACATGCGGCGTTGTCTGCGCTGGGCAATAGCGGCCGGCAACCGCGGCGACTCTTCGATCTGGGCGGCCTTGCCAGCCTCACCGATGCACAATACGAGGCGCTTGCGCCCGTGCAGTGGCCGGTACGCATGGGCCGCATGGCGCCCGGTGGCGACAAAAAGCAGCGTGATGACGGCGCCCGCCTGTTTACCGACGGCCGTTTCATGCACGCCGACCACCGCGCCCGCTTCATTGCCATTGCCACGCACCGGCCGGCGCATGCGCCGCATCACGACGCGCCACTGCTGCTCAATACCGCCCGCCTGCGCGATCAGTGGCACACCATGACCCGTACCGGCATTGTGCCCCGGTTGGTTCGCCACACCGACGAACCGGAGCTTGAGATCAATCCGCAGGATGCGCAGGCGCTGGGCATTGTCGATCGCGGCTTTGTCACGGTCGCGAGCGCCCAGGGTCGGGCGCTGTTGCGCGCGCGCATCACCGATCACGTTCGCCCCGGTGAAGTCTGCGCGCCGATGCACTGGACGCGCACCATCGCGCCGTCGTCCTGTGTCAACGCGTTGGTCAACGCCGATACCGATCCGCAGTCCGGCCAGCCCGAATTCAAGCACACGCCGGTGCGCGCAACGCCGTGGACAGCGGCCCTCGAGGCCATGCTGCTGGTGCGCACGGAGCAGGCGATGCCGCAGGCCGACTATGTTGTGCGCACGCAGGAAGACGGTTGCGTGCGCCTGCGCCTGGCGCAGGGCGAGCGTCCGGCATCGTTCGCGGCCTGGTTGCAGGAAAAGTTGGCGGCAGTGCTCGGCAGCGAGTTTCAGGGCCAGTGGATTTCGCGCGAAGATCCGGCCGCAGGGCGCGCCGCGCTTGCCTGTTTTGTCGACGGGGTGTTGATTGCTTTTGGTGCTGTGCAGTCCGGTGGCGCACCACAACACGTCGACTGGCTGCGAAGGCTGGTTGCGCAGGGTGCGCTCGATGATGCGCAACGCATGTGGCTGTTGGCCGGCCTGTTGCCGCCGGGCGAGCAACCCTGCTCACGCCAGATGTGCGCCTGCCTGCAGGTTTCCGAACGTACGCTGCAGGAAGCCGTGCGCAATGGTTGCAGTACGGTCAATGCCTTGATGGCAGCAACCCGGGCCGGCAGCCAGTGCGGCACCTGCATTCCGGAGCTGGGGGCATTCGTTGCGCCGCAATCCGCAGCATCACTGGCGCCACCGGCAACAGTGCCGCAGCCAACAACAACCGCACCGATTATCCTGTTGGTACCGTAAATCCGCCGCCGCTATCCCGGCCGTCGCCACACCAGTGGCTGCACTTCCACGCTGCTGGCATCGGCATTGCTGGATACGAACGCCACGCCATCCTCGATCGTCACCTGCAATTCCATGGCGCGATCGGCCATTGCCGTGAGTGCGGTGCAGGTTTCCGCCGGAATGCGCAGCACGGTGAGGTTATCGAAACGCTCAAGCGAATGCGCGATCTTCTCCCACCAGGGTTCCGGTGCGCGCGCGCCGAAAGCGACCACCACAACTTCGCGTGAGCGATTGCAGGCTTTGCGAATCCGGGTGTCGTCCGGCTGCCCGATCTCGATCCAGCGTACGATCTGGCCGGTGAGATCCTTTTCCCACAGATCGGGTTCGTCGTCGGTATTGCTGATACCGCGGGTGAAGGTGAGGTGCTCGCTCGCGTAGAGCGCGAACGCAAGCAGCCTTACCATCAGCCGCTCTTCGGTCTCCGAAGGGTGGAGGGCAAGGGTGAGCGCATGGTCCGCATAATAGCCACGGTCGGTGTCGGCAACATTCAGATGCGCCTTGTACACCGTTGCTTTGGCGGCCATGCGGCTGTTCCTCGCCCTGCCGTTCAGGCCTTAGCCGCGTCGCCAAGCTCTTCCAGCAGCGGGCCGAGGAATTTCTCATACACGCGCCAGCGCTCGACCGACGTTTGATAAACCGGCTGGCGCACCTGCGTGACACTCGCCGTTTTTACGTTGCGTTCGGTCTTATCCGGGCTCAGGCAGGCTTCGTTCCAATCAAGCCCGCAGTAGGCGATCAATTTGCGTGATTCGGCTTCCTGATCGGTCACCAGCTTTTCATAGGAAATTTCGTAGAACGCGCCGGCTGGCAGCACTGCACGCCAGTGCGCCATGATCCGCAGATAGTCACGGTAATAACGGCCGAGTTCGCGCAAATCGTAGCTCTGGTACTGGCTCTTGTGAAACATGCGGGTGAAATTCGACACGCAGGTATCTACCGCGTTGCGCTGCACATGAACAATTTTCGCGTTCGGCAGCATCAGGTGAATCAGGCCGAGCGCCATGAAATTCGCCGGCATCTTGTCGGTGATGTGTTTGGCATTTGGCGCGCGCTTTTTCAGTTGCGCAATATATTGTGCGCCCATGCGCGCCAGGTCTGCCGGGGTGACGCGCGTCATGTTCAGCGGATAGCCTTCACCCGGCGTGCCGATGGGTTGGCCGGCAATCTGCATCAAATCCGGCAGCTCGCCGGCACCATAAACATCAGGATGGCTGGCAATGATGGTTTCCGTCAGCGTGGTGCCAGAGCGCGGCATGCCCAGCACGAAAATTGGCGTGTCTGCTGTCTCGCCGGCGCCGCGCAGGCCATCGATCATCTCCCGGCTGAACGCCTTGCAGATGTTGTCGGTGACGCTGGAATTGTTGTCGGCGCTGTACTCGATACGCTTGCGCTTCAGGCGGCAGCCTGCCAGATAATGCGGGAATGCGTCATCGTAACGTTTCACGTCTTCCAGCGCCTTGCCCAGGGCGAAGTGTACTGACATGGCTTTTGTTTCCGGCATCTCGTCGATCTTCTTTTCCAGATCGAGCAGTGCAGTGAAGTTCTCGTCTGCCGCGTCGGCTTTTTTCACCTGCGTCAGTGAGAGTCGCGGGGCAATACTTTCCGGATCAAGCGCAAGCGCTGCGCGGAAACTCTGCTCTGCGTCGTCCATTTTGCCCAGTTCCATCTGTAGCCGCCCCTTTCCCAGGTGCGCGCTGATGAGTTTTGAATCGAGCGCCAGCGCTTTTTCGAAGGCCGCTGCGGCCTGCTCCGGGAAGCTCTGCTCGGAGAGGATACGGCCGAGCAGGCTGTAGGCTTCCGCGCGCGCAGGCTTGAGTGCGATGGATTTTTGCGCGCATTGTTCTGCACGTGCCGGATTGCGGTGTTCCTGGGCGCAACGCGCAAGACCTTCGTAGGCCTCGGCATAATCCGGTTTGATCCGTACAACATTGTTGAACGCCACTTCCGCCTTCTGGAAGTTTTCGAGTGCGATGAAGGCGTTGCCGATATTGCAGTGCGCTTCTGCGTAGTTGGGGCGCGCCTGCACCACTTTCAGCAGCATTTTGAGGGCGCCTTCCGGGTCTTCCGTTTCCGTCATTACGGCGCCCAGGTTGTTGGCCGCCTCAAGGAAATCCGGGCGTATCGCCAGCGCCTGGCGATACATCGCCATGGCGCCGGCGCGATCCTTGCGGTCGCGGCAGATACTGCCCAGATTGTTGATCGCCGGCAGGCAATGGGCATCGAACTGCAGGGCCTGTTTTTGGCAGGCCTCGGCCCGGTCGGTCTCCCCCTGGCTGTACAGGGCAATGCCCAGGTTGCTGTGGGCCATAGCGGAGCGCGGGCTGAGCCGCACCGCCTGCTCGCCATCCGCTATCGCCTGCGGCAGGTTGCCGAGCAGGCGGTGCATCTCGGCGCGGTTGGCATAAAGATTGCTCATCATCGGGTTGCACTGGATGGCTTTGTTCAGCAGCTCGATACCACGCTGGGTATTGCCCGCTTCGTGGGCCATGACGCCCAGCAGTTGCCAGGCCAAAGCGTGCCGCGGTTCGGCGCGAACCACCCGGCTCGCCAGGTCTGCTGCCTGCTGGCGGCGGCCGGCGGCGTGGTGCTCGGTGGCCAGGCGGAAGGCCTGATCGACTGAAATCTTCTGTTGCCCGGGCAGGGCACGGGTGGGATCCATCGGGGTTGCTCCGTTGTTGGCGGCTGCGTTGTTGCGTTGTTGATGTACAAGACGATTGGTACGGGGCGCGGATTGTAGCGGGCTTTTGCCGCAGCCCCCCTGTTTCGGGGCTATTTTATGGCCGATTTATGGCTGCAAGTGCGCCTGTGTTCCTTGCCGTTATCATCTGCACGAGCGGGCGTCAATCCCGCGGCTGGGGGGCCGTTTTTTGGGCAGGCATCATGATTAGGTTTCGGGCCAGATTTTTCTTGACTGCGGCCATCCCTTACGGCCAAATTCACCCCCTGACCCCCTTGGGGGAGTTTCGTTCGTCCGTATCTGTGCGTTTTTTGTGTCTGTTTCTGCTTGTGTGCGCTGTTCGACCGGTTCTGCCAAATCCACGCCCACGCCCATTTTAGTCAAGCATTCAAAGGAAGAATTTCATGTCCAAGAACGCCAAAAAGTCTGCCAAAAAGCCAGCCCTGAAGCGCTCGCTCCTGAGCCACGCCGTTGCTGTCGCGGCGGTTGCCGTCGGTGGCTTTGGTCAGCAGGCTTTCGCTGTTGATCTCTGCACTGCGCCGAGCAACACCATCAGTGCGCTGTCTCCTGCGGATGAGTGTCTGCTGGATACCAGCGGTGAAAGTCTCGCCGTCACGCTGGCAGGTAGCTTGGGGCAGGGCGTGGACGCGACCTTTGCCAATGTAACGATCAGCAACCTGGGCCTCATAGCAGACGACTACACGGCAATCGATTTCAACAGCGTGGGTCTTGACGGTTCGCTGACCAACACCGGCACCGTTGAGGTGGACAGCGGCAACGATTGGGCGATGGGCGTCTACGTGCGCAACAACGTCTCCATTGGCGGCACGCTCAATAACAGCGGCGACGTCAACGCTGTGGCGGTGGATGGCGCCAGCAACGCTTATGCATATGGCATCTACGTCGATGGCGAGTCCACATCGACTCCCTGGACGGATCTGAATCCCGCAACCAACGCCACGCACTACACATCCGATTATTCCTATATCGGCTTGGAAAGCACGGGTACCCTGATCAACAGCGGCACCGTCAGTGCTTCCGCACAGGTGAACACCTACTCGGCCTACGCCACTGGCGTCAACATCGGCGGCGCCATTCTGGGCGATATCACCAATAGCGGCACCATCAGTGCCACGGCAGGCGCCTGGTACGGTGCCTACGCGCATGGCGCCCGCATGGGTGGTGGCTGGATCGGCACCGGTGACCAAACCGGCAGCAGTTCGACGGTGGGAGAGGTGAATTCGACGGCCTATGCCTATGTAGGCGAGGAGACCTACCTGGGCCTCGATACCACGGCGAGCCTGGCCAACAGCGGCACCATCAGCGCCAATGCCGACGTTTCCTACGCCTACGCCTACGCGACTGCCCTGTACATCGATGGCGTTGTGCAGGGGTCGCTGGACAACAGCGGCACGGTCAGTGCCGAGGCCAACAATACGAACTATTACGGAGCTGAGGCCCGTGCCATTTACCTTGATGGGGGCGATATCAATACCTGGAGCGGCAGCGGCAGCTCCAGCGTAGACGCCATCGGCGCGGACACCTCCACTAATTCTCTCACCACATGGGCAAGTAGTTGGGCCGAGCTGGGTCTGGACACCGCTGCCGCACTGACCAACAGCGGTTCGATTGAGGCCACTGCCTATTCCTATGGCAACTATACGGTCTTCGCTCAGGCGCTCTATATCGATGGCGCCGTACTCGGCGATGTCAACAACAGCGCCACGGGCAGCATTGTTGCCTCTGCCGAGGCGGACTTCAGCTCAAGCGCCTATGCGAGCGCCGTTTCCATCGATGGTGGTTGGATTGGCAATAGCTCGGGTACTTGGAACCAGAAGACCAAAACGGTCACATCGCTTTCGCCGGATACCTATTCTTCCACCAGTGGCTCGCAGACCGCCAGCGCCTGGTCGTACATCGGCTTGGGCGCCGGTGCTGCGTTGACCAACGCCGGCACTGTTCAGGCCTTCGCCGATGCCGGGAACAGCTACGCTTATGCTACGGGCGTCGCAGTTGACGGTGCCGTGCTTGGCTCGATCGGCAACTCCGGTTCCATCAGTGCCGCCGCGAATGCGGATGACAGTTACGCATATGCTGATGCGGTAGCCCTCTACGGCGGCGACGTCGGCAGCCAGAGCAGCAGCGATGTCTACACTGACTATAGCTCGTCGACCGCCATCGTTTCTCCGACCGAGACAAAGTACGAGTGGTCGACGGCGACCGGCAGCAATTATGCGTCCGAGAATTCCTATATTGGTCTGGGCAGCGCGGCCGCCCTCACCAACTCCGGCACCATCAGTGCAGCGGCGCACGCGGGTTGGTACGACGCCCGCGCCAACGCCCTGACGGTCGACGGCGCCGTACTCGGCAGCATCAGCAACACCGGTAGCATTTCTGCCTCCGCACAAGCGGGTGGAGACTACGCCAACGCGCTGGGCGTAGGTGTGTGGGGTGGCTGGATCGACAGCGAGAGCCAGAGCTGGACCTGGAGTGACGCAGGGACCACGACAGTGGTCACCTCGGTGCCTGTGAACTCGGTAACTGTTACCGGTGTCAGCACGACAGCCTGGGCGACTGATTCGGCATGGTCTTATATCGGCCTGGGCAGCGGTGCGTCCCTGAGCAACAGCGGTACCATCACGGTTTCCGCTGACGCCTACTACAGCACGGCCCGCGCAATCGGCGTTGAGATTGACGGCGCCGTGTTGGGCGCGCTGAGCAACGGCGGCACCATCACGGTTTCCGCTGAAGCGGGAGACAATTACGCCTATGCAGATGGCGTCGCGGTTTACGGCGGCGATATCGGCAACGAGAGCTACAACGAGAGCGAGACCTGGAACGACATGTGGTCGTCGACGGTCACCGTCGGCGCCACTTCAACGGCGACAGTGACGGCCTGGGCGTCAACCGGTGCAACGGCAACGAACTATGCCAGTGAGGACTCCTACATCGGTCTGGGCAGCGCGGCCGCCCTCACCAACAGTGGCACCATCAGTGTTTCGGCCGACGCCGGTAATTATTACGCGCGTGCCGAAGGCCTGACGATTGATGGCTCCGTGCTCGGCAGCATCGATAACAGCGGCAGCATCGTCGCTTCCGCCGAGGCCTACGATAGCCCCAATGCGCTGGGTCTGGCCGTGTATGGTGAGTACATCAGCAGCTATACCGAGCAGGAAAGTTACAACTACAACGATGCCGGTACGTACACCACCACGACCGACACTCTCACGCTGGACGTGACCACGCTCGGTACCTCAGCCGGTGCCTCTGCAACCACTTCGGCCTCTGCCAGCACATGGGCTGAAACTGCTCTTGGCAGCGCCGCAATGCTGACCAACAGTGGCACCATCAGTGCAACGGCCCGTGCCGGCCAAAACTGGGCAAATGCGACCGGTGTTGAAGTCGTCAGCGGTGCAGTGCTGGGCCAGATCAACAACCTGGGCACCATCAGCGCCACCGCGATCAATGACAACTATCAGGGCGCCTACGCTCTGGGTATGCAGTTGGGCGGCGGCTGGATCGGCAGCTACGACTACAGCTACAGCTGGTCCGATAGCTACAGCGCGACGTCCTCGAGCTCGCCGGCAACAACCTCTTCTGCCAGCGTCACCAACTCCGCCTCTGCTTGGAGCTACGTCTCCAACGATGGCTATATCGGCTTGGGCAGCGCGGCTTCCCTGACCAACAGCGGCACGATCAGTGCGGCCGCGACTGTCTGGGGTGGCGGAACTGGTTATAACGCCACGGCGACCGCACTCTATGTTAACGGTGCTGTACAGGGTGCCATCAACAACAGTGGCACGATCAGCGCCTCGGCGAGCGTCGATGCGAATGGTGACGGTTACTACGCCTCCGCCTTGGGCCTGTACCTGAACGGCGGCAGCGGCTTCGAAAGCGAGAGCTATGCCGGCACCTGGTCGGGCGCAACAACGGTCGATACCTCAAATACCGATCTCGCCACCAGCGTCACCACCACGGCCTGGGCCTATAACAGCGCCTCTGCCAGTGCCTGGGCATCTACCGACGCTGATGAGGTGGCTCTGGATCTCGGCGCCTCGCTGACCAACAGCGGCACCATCAGTGCCACTGCCGACGCCGAGTACTACGATGCGTCGGCTGAGGCCCTCTACATCGACGGTACTGTGCTGGGCAGCATCGATAACAGCGGCACCATCACGGCAGAGGCCGAGGCTGGTTCGTACTATGCCTATGCGAACGCCCTGCAGCTGATAGGTGACGATGTCGATGCCTGGAGCGGCAGCGATACCTATACCTACAGCGCAACTGCGACATCCACCAGCGGCCCGCTGTCCTATGTGTCCAATTATGCGTGGAGCAGCGTCTCTGCTGGCACTTGGGCCAGTGACTATTCGGAGATTGCTCTGGGTAGCGCTGCTGCACTTACCAACAGTGGCCTGATCAGTGCTACGGCAGTCTCCGGTTACGAAAGTGCGTCTGCTACCGCCCTGGAAATTCAGGGTGCAGTGCTGGGCACGGTGGCGAACACCGGCACCATCAGCGCAACGGCTACAGCAGATAATTACTATGCTGATGCGACCGCTATTTACCTGGATGGCGACTGGATCGAGAGCTACAGCGGTAGCTGGAACGAGACCGAGAGCGGCACCTCGACGACCGTCGGCGTCATCACCGAGACCACGACCAACAGTGCTTGGGCGACTACCTACATTACCAATGAAGCCTATGTCGCGCTGGGCGCCGGCGCTGCGTTGACCAACTCGGGCACCATCGCCGCTACGGCGACGGCTGGTAACCTTGCAACCACCTCCGGCTCCTCTGCCTCGGCAACTGCAGTGAGGATGTACGGCGCGGTGCTGGGTGCCATCAACAACAGCGGCACCATCAGTGCTACTGCCGTGGCCGGCTACGAAGATGCCTACGCTACCGGTATTTACTTGGGTGGTGGGGATGTCGACAGCTACAGCGGTGACAGCACCGGCACCTGGAGCGAAAGCTCGACGGCCGTGAGCCAGTCCACGTCGGTTACCAACTGGATGACCGACGAGTCCTACGTCAGCCTCGGCACCACCGGCGTATTCACCAACACCGGCAGCGTCAGTGCGTCGGCGGAGGCGGGTGACTACTCCGCGAGTGCCTCGGCTCTTGTGCTCGACGGCGCCATGCGCGGCATGCTGACCAACAGCGGCAGCATCAGGGCAGCGGCTGTTGCCGGTTACTACTATGCCTACGCTACCGGCGTTTCCCTGGAAGGCGGCGATCTCTACACCGTGAACGGCACTCGCACGAATGGCATCGACGCCTATACCTATGACTACGCTTGGGTCAGCGTCGACGGCACCTTGGTCAACGATGGCGTCATCAGCGCCGATGCCGAAGCGGGCTCCGGCTCGGCGTACGCCGATGGTGTGGCGATTTACGGTGTCATCCGTGGCAGCGTGGTCAACAACGGTGAAATCACCGCGACTGCCACCGCCGGCTACGACGATGCCTATGCGGAAGGTATTAACTTGGGTGCTGGCTGGGTTTCCAGTGGCAACCAGGACACCTCGGAAGGCGATGACTTCAGCCTCGCCAATGGCGGTGCCTTCACTAACACGGGCACCATCAGCGCCTTCGCCGAGGCCGGTGATGATTATGCGAGTGCAACCGGATTCTACTCTTGGGGTCAGATGGCCGGTGTCATCAACAACACGGGCACGATCCGTGCTTCGGCCAGCGTTGGTGACCACGACGCAAGCGCCATGGGCCTGGTTATCTCCGGCGATGTCACCGGTACCATCACCAACAGCAACGCCATTGCGGCGTCAGCCGATGCTGGCGGTTACTACGCGGATGCAGTGGCGTTGGCGGTTTGGGGTGACGTATCCGGCTCCATCGTCAACACCGACAGCCTCGGTGCCTACGCAGGTGCCCGTGAAGGTACTGCTCTTGCGCGCGGACTGTATGCCGACCACGTTTCCGGCACGATCAGCAACAGCGGTACGGTTGATGTTGCTGCGGACGGCGGCACCGGCTGGGCATCGGCAACGGGCTTCCATATCGATGACGGCATGAGCGGTACCGGTAACCTGACCAACACCGGCTATGTTGGTGTGCTGGCCGAGAGCAATGACAGCAGCGTCAGTGTCTACGGTGTCAGGGTTTCCGGCGCCATGCACGACAGCGCGATGGTCAGTAACGCCAGCGGCGCCCTGATCAGCGTCCAGGCTAACGGTACGGGCAGTGAATCTGCTTACGGTGTCGATCTGGGCATGTTGTTCGACAACGCCCAGTTCGTGAACGCGGGGGACATCAGCGTTGTGTCGCAGTCGAATGACACCTCGGGCTCCAATGCCGTTGTGTACGGTGTTCACACCGACGGTCTCTACGACGCTGCGCAACTGGTCAACAGTGGTTCGATTGCTGTTGAGCAGTCCGCCTTTGATGACGCTCTGGTTGTCGGTCTGGCCACCGGTTCGATCCACAACAGCGCCGGCGCGCTGAACAGCGGCACAATCGATGTGTCGGCTGCCGGTCAGGTCGGTCGGCTGTCAGCCACCGGTATTGCCTTCGGCAGCGCCTATGCCGGCGCAACCATGACCAACAGCGGTACCATTACGGTTCAGGCTGATGGCAGCAGCATGTTCGGTGGTCTATTCGGTGACACCCTGGCGGCCAACGTGCAGGCAGTGGGTATCAGCCTCGACAGCCAGATGGTTGATTCGACGCTCGCCAACACCGGCGCGATCAAAGTCACGTCGACCAGCAGCAGCGGTGCAACGACGGCCGCCTTTGACGAACTCTTCGGCTCAGCGTTTGACTTCGGCGGTGATGCATCGGTTTACGGCATCAAGGCAGGCCTGGTAGACGGTGCGTCCACGATCAGCAACAGTGGTTCGATCGTGGCCGATGCCACCGGCAGCGATAATGCGGCCTACGGCATCTATGTACGCGCACTGACCAACGGCGCCATGGTCGTCAACACCGGCACGATTGATGTTGATGCAGGTGCAGGCGGTGATGTGTACGGCATCTTTGTCAACGGCGGCACCAGCGGCATGGTCAGCAACAGCGGCACGATCAGCGACGGCGTGTATCTGCGTGGCAATGTCGGCCTGAACAACACCGGCAGCATCACCAATACCGCGAGCTTCGTGGGTGGTAACTACACGCAGGGTGTCGGCGGTTCGTTGGGCTTCGTGGTGCAGGATGCTACCGATTACGGCCAGATTGCTGTTGCCGGCACGGCGGACTTCACAGCCAGCAACGGCGTTGTTGTGCTGCTGAACCCAAGTGACGACCTGGAGAGCGGTGACGTTCTTGCCGACGTGGTAGCTGCCGGCACCTTGACGGCTTCGGCCTTTGATGTCACCGACAACACGCTCTTCTGGAACTTCACCCCGGTCATAGATGGCAACACCCTCGACCTGACCGCCGATTACCGCGGTGCAGCAGGCGTGTTGGCCAACACCGGCTACAACCTGTCTGGCTCGCTGGCGGAAGTTATTGACGGCATCATCGACGAAGGTGCTGATGGTCAGTACGCAGATCTGGCGGCGGCACTTAATGCAGCACCAGACGATGCAGCGGCAGCAGCACTGCTCGCAGGCTTCCTGCCGACCCTCAACGGTGACGTGGTGGATGCAACCCGCACGGCCACTGGCGGGGTCTCCAGCAGCATTGATTCGCGCATCGCTGAATCGCGTGGTGCTGCTTCAGGCGATGCCGTCAAGAACGGCGGCGTCTGGCTGAAGACCTACTTCGGTATGGCCGAGCAGGACAAGGTCGGCAATGTGAATGGCTTTGATGTTGACTCTACCGGTGTCGTCATCGGTGTCGACGGTGACGTGACGGATGCCTGGCGCGTCGGTCTGGCTGTTGGCCTTTCCAAGGCTGAAGTCGATGCGCCGCTGGCCCAGGTCGACATCGACAGTAACCTGTTCACCCTGTATGGCTCCTACACCGTCAATGATCGTACGGCGCTTGATCTGACCCTCGGGTTTGGCAGCAACGATTACGACAGTGTCCGTAACGCCGGCACCTTTGGCACGGCATCTTCCAGCTTCGATGGCGACCAGCTCTCGTTTGCTGCCAACCTGTCGCGCACCATCAAGCAAGGCGACAAGAAGGTGTTCATCCCGTCGGTTTCCTTCCAGTATCTGGAAGTCAATGTCGGTGGCTACTCGGAAACGGGTGCAGGCATCATGAACAACACCGTGGCGGCTGTTGACGAAACCTCGGTATCGGTTCTGGCCAAGGGTACGTGGGAGTGGACGATGGCCAACACCGGTGTCTTCGCTGCGCACCTGGGTCTGGGCTTCAACAGCACGGATGATGCAGGCGCAACGGTCACGCTGGCTGGCAATGGCCCGACCTACAACGTCAAGGGTGTAGACGCTGAAGACGTAATGTTGGCTGCCGGCTTGGGCTACCGCTACGTAACGAAGAAGGATCTTGAGATTGTGGTCGGCTACGATCTTGAAGCCCGCGAGGACTTCATGGCCGGCGTCGCCGCAGTCAAGTTCAAGATGCCGTTCTGATGCGCTAAAGCAACACACGCAAGACAATCAGGGCGCCTTCGGGCGCCCTGATTTGTTTGTGGGGTATCCATCTGCAAGATATCTGCTGGAGTGCTCATGTAATGCTCGTGACGCGTAGTCGAATACCGGTGCCGTCGTTGTCGCTGCTGTTGCAGCTGAGGCCCTTGCTGGCGCTGCTGTTCGTGGCAGGTCTGCTTGCCGCTTGCGCCAGCGTGCCTGGGGTTGCCGAGCGCACGGAGTCGGCGCGGCTGCTGGCTGAAGGTGCAGGCATGCTGCCGATCACATTGGCAACGGCCTTGCCGCTGCCGTTGAAGGGGTTTGCACGCCTGCAGGAGGATCATGCGGCGCTGGTGGTGTATATCGAGGGCGATGGCCGTGCCTGGATCAATCGCCAAACACCTTCGAGTGATCCAACGCCCATCAACCCGGTGGCACTGAAGCTCGCGGTGCTCGATGGCGCCGCCAACGTCGTTTATCTCGGTCGGCCCGGCCAGTACCTGGAGGCCATGCCGAACCCGACTGTCGATCGCCGCTACTGGCTGTCGGCACGCTTCGCGCCGGAGGTGGTTGCTGCCTATGTTGCGGCTGTGCGCGAGCTGGCCGGGTCAGTCGACGCAACATCGATTGAACTGGTCGGGTTTTCCGGTGGCGGCGCGATTGCTGCATTGGTTGCTGCGCGGCTGCAACAGCAGTTGCCCGCGCTGCCGCTCAGCCTGCGGACGGTGGCGGGTAACCTCGATACGGCTGCCTGGACGCACTTGCGCAAGATCTCGCCGCTGGAGGGGTCGCTGAACCCTGCCGATGAAGCGGCATCCCTGCGCGACATCCCCCAAATCCATCTGCTCGGGTTGCAGGATCGGCAGGTGCCGCGTGCAGTCTTCGCAGCTTACGCGGCGAAGCTGGGTAGCCGGCGCTGCCTGCGTGTGGTTGAGGTTGATGCCGCGCACGCCGGCCCCTGGGAGGACGCCTGGCGCGGGGTGCTGGCGGAGCCGATAATCTGCGCGCCTTGAATGCGCGCCCTCAGGGGTCTTGTTCGTCGTCGAACAACTCGCCCTGGCCGTCGTCGTCGCCTAGCAGTTCGGTAGCGATTTCGGCCACGGTATCGATGAAATCGATCTGATCGTCGAGCTCTTCAAAGTGGTCTTCGGCGGCCAGTGCCAGCACGGTCGAGCAGGCGGCCATCAGTTCTTCGATGGCCTTGTCGGGATCGTCGGCGGTGGCGTCGCGCACCGCCTCGATGTACTCATCCAGCAGTGCACCCATTTCTTCCATGAAGGCGGCACGAATGGGCGCAACGGCGTCTTCTTTTTCCGCTTCGAGACGCCGCCGCACATCGGCAAGCTGGACGACACTTGCTGGTTTGCCAAGGGGCTGGTCGTGGGACATGTGAGTTACTCCTCGCCGGATGACGGGCCGGTGCCCGGGCACACTGCACGGGTCTGCCGTGCACGGCAACGCTCCCTACTATGGGTCCGCCCTGACATAGGGACAAGGCGGGAAAGCCGTTGGTTCCGGTGGTGATCCGCCCATTCGTCGGCGCGATGATGACCCTTGCCGGGGGCCGGAAATGGCGGGTCGAAACGCATCAACAGATTGGCCCGGGCCGGATCAGCGATGACGACAGGGTGGTCTTTGGTGCAGCCGCAGACCAGAATGCACCGATGATTTCACCTGAGTCGCCATGAAGACCCCACCACGTATTGCCCCCCTCGTTGAAGACGGTCTCGTCGATGCCGTCGTGCGTCAATTGAAAAGCGGCAAGGAAGCAACCGTTTATCTCGTCAGGCGTGGCGAGGAAATCCTTTGCGCGAAGGTCTACAAGGACGTCAACCAGCGCAGTTTCCGGCAGGCGGTGCAGTATCGCGAAGGCCGCAAGGTGCGCAGCAGCCGTCTGGCGCGGGCCATGGAAAAAGGCTCGAAGTTTGGTCGTGAGGAGCAGCAGGCGCACTGGCAAAACGCCGAAGTCAGCGCGTTGTATTGCCTCGCTGCGGCCGGCGTGCGGGTGCCCAAGCCGTACGGCTGCTACGACGGCGTGTTGCTGATGGAATTGATCTGCGACGAGGAGGGCGCGGTTGCCGGCCGCCTTGCCGATTTCGATTTTACGGCAGAACAGGCGCGTGAATTTCATCACCGACTGATCCGCGAGGTGGTGCGCATGCTGTGCGCCGGCCTCGTACATGGTGATCTTTCCGAGTTCAATATTCTGGTTGATCCCGATGGCCCGGTGATTATTGATCTGCCGCAGGCGGTTGATGCGGCGGCCAACAACCATGCCAAGGCGATGCTGGAACGCGATGTCGGCAACCTCGCCACGTTTTTCGGCCAGTTTGCGCCGGAATTGCTTGATACCGATTACGCCGCCGAGATTTGGGATATTTACGAGCGTGGTGAGTTGACACCGCAAACGATACTGACCGGTGAATTTGCACACGACGAAACACCCGCAGATGTCGACGACCTGCTGCGGCAAATTCAGGATGCCATTGCCGAAGAAGCGGCACGCAAGGCGCGCGAAGCCGCCGGGGACGAGACGTGACTGTACTTGCTGCAAAAGCGTTTGCCACCTTGCCGCTCGAACCGGCTGTACTCGCGAACCTCACGGAACTCGGTTATCACGACATGACGCCGGTGCAGGCCATGAGCCTGCCGCATGTGTTGGCCGGTCGCGACGTAATCGCGCAGGCGAAAACCGGCAGCGGCAAAACGGCAGCCTTCGGCATCGGTCTGTTGCGCGGGCTCAACCCGCGTTTTTTCGGTGTGCAGGCATTGGTGCTGTGCCCAACCCGTGAACTTGCCGACCAGGTGGCGAAGGAGCTGCGCCGGCTCGCACGCGCGACCGACAACATCAAGATCCTGACGCTATGCGGCGGCGTGCCGATGGGCCCGCAACTCGGCTCGCTGGCGCATGGCGCGCATGTTGTTGTCGGCACGCCGGGGCGCATTCTCAAACATCTGCAGAAAGACTCGCTTGACTTGGGCGGCGTCAAAACCCTGGTGCTGGACGAAGCCGACCGCATGCTTGACATGGGTTTTCACGACGACATCGTCGCTGTGGTGACCAAGGTTCCTGCCCAGCGCCAGACGCTGTTGTTCTCGGCAACCTACGCACCGGAAATTCGGGCGCTCAGCGGAAATTTTCAGCATGATCCGGTTGAGGTCACCGTAGATTCTGTGCATGCCGACACGCAGATCGAGCAGGTGTTTTTCGAGATCGAACGCAGCAGCCGGGCTGCGGCATTGAAGGCAGTGTTGCGCCACTATCAACCGGCATCAGCAATTCTTTTCTGCAACACAAAACAATTGTGCGCCGATATTGAAGAGAGTCTGCGTGCTGACGGTTTTCATGTCTGCGCTTTGCATGGCGATCTTGAGCAACGTGATCGCGACCTCACCTTGGTGCGGTTCGCCAACGGCAGTTGTCCGTTGCTGGTGGCCACCGACGTCGCCGCGCGCGGGCTCGACGTCAAGGATCTGGCGGCGGTCATTAATGTCGAGCTGGCCTTCGAGCCCGACGTGCATATTCACCGCATCGGGCGTACCGGTCGTGCCGGGCAAACCGGGCTGGCCTTGAGTTTGTGTGCGCCGGCCGAGGCCTCGCGTGCGCTGGCCATCGAGCAGGCGCAACAGCGGCCACTGGTGTGGCGTGAGGTGCCGTCGGCAACGGCATCAGCGGCCATGCCGTTGCCGAAAATCATCACGCTGAATATCGCCGGTGGCCGCAAGGACAAACTGCGGCCGGGTGACATTCTTGGCGCGCTGACCGGTGAAGGCGGCATTGCCGGTACGCTGATCGGCAAGATCGATATTTTCGATACCCAGGCCTATGTGGCGGTTGATCGCAGCGCCGCCGATCAGGCGTTGCGGGCGCTCACCCAGGGACGCATCAAGGGCCGCAGTTTCAAGGCCCGGCGTATCGCCGACTGATGCGCGGCAGCAGTCACGCGAAATGACGACTGAAGCACAAATTTCGATGCCGTAAACAGGGCGCTGCGCGCGTAGACTCCAGCGGTGGCTATATCCGGTCATTTGCATGGGGTTGATAGCATGTCAATTTTCTTCAGGCGAATTTTTCTTGTCCTTTTCGTGACGCTTGGCGCGCTGCTCGCTGCGTGCGGTGGTGGTGGCGGCGGTTCCCCGCCGCCGGTTCCAGTGCTGACATCAATCAACGGCGCCGCAACGGCCAGTGGCTCGGCGGGCACCACGTTCATTGTCTATGGAACAGGATTCGGCACCTTGGCGGCGGCTTCGCCGGTAGCCGGTTATACGCTCGATTTCCTCGATCAGGTGACCGGCAGCGTCGTTGCCTCGGCAAGCTGGCTTGCAGGCGGCTGGAGCGATGCCTACATAAAAGCGGTGGTGCCGAATACGCTGACGCTCGGGGCAACCTATGACGTAAGCGTTTCGACTCCCGGTGGCAAGAGCAATGCCGCCAGCTTCCTCGTAACGCAGGGCGTCGCGTTCAGTCCGTCGACGCTGTCCTGGGCGGCCACGTCCGCTCTCCCGGTGGGGATACAGGGCTTTCCGACCCTGGTCGTGCCGCTCGCAGGTGGCACTTATATCTACACCCTCGGCGGCAACACCGGCCTGAGCGGTTCGCTTGATGCCATCAAGAGCAATGTGGCTGCCGTCAACTTCAACCAGATCAACATCACGACCACCGTCTCGCCCGCAGTCAGTGCCGGGTCGTTGCTGAACTCGGCATGGGCGGCAACCACGCCGCTGCCGGCTGAGCGTGGGTTCTCGGCAGGTGCAGTGGCCAATTCGTTCAACTCGCAGGTACCCGCTGCGGCGGGTGGGTACGTCTATGTACTGGGCGGCCTGGATACCGCCGGCACTGCGCAGGCGACGGTGTATTACGCGCAGGTGAACAGCGACGGGACGCTGGGCACCTGGGGCACCACCACGGCGCTGCCGCACGAGTTGTACGGCCATGGCGCCACCGTATTCAACGGGCGTTTCTATGTTGCCGGCGGCAACGATGCGACCGGTAATCCGACGGCGGGCGTGTATTCGGCAGCCATCAACGCGGATGGCACGCTGGGTTCCTGGTCCGCGCTGCCCACGTTGCCGGTGGCAGTGGCATACCACCAACTGCTGGCTGCCGGCGGCACGCTGTATGTGTTGGGCGGCACCAGCAGCAGCGGCGTCGACCCGACAGCGCACACTCGCAGTGCCGGTGCGTCCGACACCGTGTATTACAGCGTCATCGACGTCGCCAACGGCGCCCTGACTGCGGCCTGGGCGACCACCAGCTCGATGATCAAGGTTGCCGAGAAAAAGACGGCGGTCGCCATCGGCGCGACCATCCTGACCAGCGGTGGCCTTTTCGGCGCCACCAACGCGAATTCCTTCCAGTCCGGCGAAGAGTCGTATGCGACGGTCAGCGCGGACGGAACAGTGACGTCATTCGGGGGTGCTACCGGCTCCAAAACCATCAACAGCGTGGCGTCGAACACGTTCTTCAATCACGCGGCTGCGTTCTTTGCCGACACGGCGGGCAACCCGCATGTGCTTATCCTGGGAGGGCAGGATATCGGCGGCGCGATCATGAATACGGAGGTCTGGTATCAGCAGTAGCGATTGCGCATCGCGATGTAATAAAGCACCGGGATCACCACCAGCGTCAGCAGGCTTGAGACAAAAATACCGAAGATCAGCGAGATCGCCAGGCCGTTGAAGATCGGGTCGTCGAGGATGAAAAACGCGCCGATGATCGCCGCGAATGCCGTCAGCAGGATCGGCTTGGCGCGCACGGCGCCGGCGCGCACGATTGCCTCGCGCAGCGCCACGCCGGCACGCAACTGTTCGTTGGTGAAATCCACCAGCAAAATCGAGTTGCGGACGATGATGCCGGCGAGCGCAATCATGCCGATCATGCTGGTGGCGGTGAAGTTCGCGCCGAACAGCGCGTGGCCGGGCATCACGCCGATCAGCGTCAGCGGGATCGGCGCCATGATGACCAGCGGCACGGTGTAGGAGCCGAACTGTGCGACCACCAGCAGGTAGATCAGGATCATGCCGATGCCATAGGCCAGGCCCATGTCGCGGAATGTTTCGTAGGTAATCTGCCACTCGCCATCCCACTTCAGTGCCGGGCCGGTGGCGAGCCAGGGTTGTTCGATATACGTCTGGGCAATGCCCGCCCCTGGGCGTGCCGCTGCTTCGTCGGCGAGTTTTCCTGCGGCCTTGAACATGCCGTACAGCGGGCTGTCGGTGTTGCCGGCAACGTCGGCGGTGACGTAAATCACCGGCAGCAGATCCTTGTGATGGATCGGTTGTTCGATGCGGGTATGAATTGCCGTAACGACATCGCCCAGCGCGATCTGACGGTCGTTGGCGGCGGTGAGTTTCAGCGTCAGCAGTGCATTCGGGTTCGCTTTGTCGGCGTCACTTAGCGCCAGGCGGATCGGCACGGCGAACTTCGCCTGGCCGTCGTGCAGGTGGCTGACATCATCGCCGCCGGTGAGGCTGCCGATCGCCTGGACGATGTTCGCGTAATCAAGCCCGAGGCGCGCAGCTTTCTGGCGGTCGATCACATACTGGATGCGCGGTGCAGCGGCGACGAGGCTGTCGTCGACATCGACCACGTCGGGCGTTGCCGCGATCACCGCGCGCACCTGGCGTGCCGTGGTGATGCGGTCGGCATCGTCATAACCATAAATTTCGGCAACGATCGGCGCCTGCACCGGCGGGCCTGGCGGCACCTCGACGATCTTCACGTTGGCGCCCGTTTTTTTGCCGATTTCCTGCAGTGGTGCCCGCACGGCAAGCGCAATCCGGTGGCTGGAGCGGTCGCGGTGATTCTTGTCGGCGAGATTGACCTGTATGTCACCCATGTTGGCATCGCGGCGCAGGTAGTACTGGCGCACCAGGCCGTTGAAATTGATCGGCGCGGCGGTGCCGGCATACAGTTGCAGGTTGTCGACTTCCGGCACGGTGCGCAGGTAATCCGCAAGCGCGACCAGCGTGCGTTGCGTGTCCTCGATGGGCGTGCCTTCCGGCATGTCGACGATGACCTGGAATTCACTTTTGTTGTCGAATGGCAGCATCTTCAGCACGACGATGCCGAGCACCGGCAGTGCGACAGCAAAAGCGATCGCGGCGAGCACGCCCCAGTACATCCGGTGGCGTTTTTTCCTGCCGTCGACCGGGTTTACCAGCGGCGCAAGCAACTTTTGCGCGAGGTTGGAGAAAACGCGGTCGAGCGCACCGGGTTCGTCATGGCCGCTCGCCGGATGCGATTTCAGCAACTTTCCCGCCATCCAGGGCGTGACGATGAACGCGACCGCGAGCGAGATCAGCATGCCGGCCGAGGCATTGATCGGAATCGGACTCATGTACGGGCCCATCAGGCCGGAAACGAACGCCATCGGCATGAGTGCGGCGATGACGGTGAAGGTGGCGAGAATCGTCGGTGCGCCCACTTCGTCGACCGCGTGCGGAATGACTTGCAGCAGGGTCTTGCCGTCATTTTCTGGCAGGCTCAGATGCCGGTGGATGTTTTCCACCACAACGATGGCGTCATCGACCAGGATGCCGATCGAAAAAATCAGCGCGAACAGCGACACGCGATTGAGCGTGAAGCCCCAGGCCCAACTGGCGAACAGCGTGATCGCCAGGGTGATGATCACGGCCGAGCCGACGATCAGTGCTTCGCGACGACCGAGGGCAAAGAACACCAACATCACCACGGCGGCGGTGGCGAACAGCAGCTTGTGGATCAGTTTTTCGGATTTGTCGGCGGCGGTCTGGCCGTAGTTGCGGGTGACCGTCACCTCGACATCGGCAGGTATCGATAGATTGCGCAGCGCGGCGAGTTTCGCCTCGACTTTTTCAGTGATGTCGATGGCGTTTTCGCCGGGTTGCTTGGCAATGGCAAGGGTGACTGCCGGCATCAGCGGCGCAGCGGCGCGATGGCTCGCCGGGCCGAAACCGGTCCAGACGCTGCGCTCTATGCTGTCCGGTGTGCGCGCCACATCGGCGACGTCCGCGAGGTAGACCGGCTCCTTGCCGCGCGTGCCGACGATCAGGGCGGCGACATCAGCCGGGGTGCGGAAAAAATCGCCGGCGCGGATTTCCACCTGCCTGCCGTCCTGTACTACCTGCGCCGGACTCATGGCACGATTCGCTGCGACCAGACTGGCGCGCAGCGCGGTGAAATTGATGTTGTACGCGGCAAGGCGCGCCGGGTCGAGCGTTACCCGCACAGTGTCGTCCGGCGCGCCCAGCGTATAGATGTCGCGCGTGCCGGGCACGCGCTTCAATTCGGTTTCGAGGGTGTGCGCAACGTCGGCGAGATCGTACGCGGTGCGTTGCGGATTGGTCGATGACAGCGTCAGGCTCATGATCGGCACGTCATCAATGCCTTTCGGCTTCACCAGTGGCGTGCCGGTGCCAAGATTCGCTGGCAGCCAGTTGGCATTCGACCAGACCTGGTTGTAGAGCTTCAGCAGCGCTTCCTGGCGCGGCACGCCAACCTTGAACTGCACGGTGAGCAGCGCCATGCCGGATTGCGATGTGGAATACACATGCTCGACGCCGTCGATTTCACTGAATACCTGTTCGGCGGGCGTTGCCAGCAGATTTTCCACTTCCTTCGCGCTCGCGCCGGGAAACGGTACGAAGACGTTGGCCATGGTGACGTCGATTTGCGGTTCTTCTTCTTTGGGCGTCACGATGATCGCAAACAGGCCGAGCAGCAGGCCGGTGATGGCGAGCAGTGGCGTCAGTTGCGATCCGAGAAAGGCGCGGGCTATGCGCCCGGAGATACCGAGTGGTGCCGGTTCCTGGTTGCTGTCCATGGGTTCAGCCCTTTGCCTGCAGCGTGAGCAGCGCAACGGCGGTTTTCGCGTCGAGCCAGATCACTTCGCCTGCGGTAAGGCCGGCGAGCAATTCGACGGCGCCGTTTTCGCGGCGGCCAACGCGCACCTGGCGCAATTCCGGTGTGCCGTCGGCGTGGCGCACATAGACGCCGGTAATTTCATTGCGCTCGATCAGCGCGGCCAGCGGCACGCGAATCGCCGGATTTTCACCGATAGTGAGGCGCACTTTCACAAACATCCCCGGATAAATTTCGCCGGAAACATTCGGCGCCAGATCGGCGCGTACCTTGAAGCTGTGGCTGTCCTCATCAGCGAAAGGAAAAACGACAACGTTGGTGGCTTCGATGGTTGTGCCGTCCTGCAGCACCAGTTGCAGTTTTTTCTGTTCGCGTACCTTGTCGATGAATTTTTGCGGCACATGCGTGGTAACGCGTACTTTTTCGAGCGACAACCCGGAGATAAGGGCGCGGCCGGGTGTTGCCAGCTCGCCGACTTCGATATGGCGCGCCGTAACGATGCCGTTGTAGGGCGCGCGCACTTTGGTGTAGCCGTATTGGGTCTGCGCTTCCGATTGCCCGGCCGCAGCCGATGCAACGCGCGCCTTTGCGGCTTCGAAGTTTGCCTGCACGCGATCGTAGTCGGCCTTGGAAATGAGTTGTTGTTTCACCAGCTGGCCGGCGCGCTGGAAGTTGGTTTCGGCCTCGCGCAGCGCCGCCTGCGCTTCGTCGAGGCCGGCACCGGCCCGCGCCGCGCGTGCGCCCTGTTCGCTGCCGGCCAGCTCCATCACCACCGCCCCGGCGGGTACGTAATCGTCAACGTCGTAGTTGATCTTCACCACGCGCCCGGTGGTCTGCGCCGTCAGCGTTGCCTTGTTGGTCGCCTCCAGCGTGCCGTCGAGGGTGATGGTGTCGCGCACGCTGGTCGCGGCGACGCTCAGGAACAGCTTCGGGTCGGGTGCGGAGGGGGTGACGGTTGCGGGGGGTGCCGGGGTGTCCGCGCCGCAAGCGGCGAGCAGGGCACAGACAGCCCCCAGCAGCAGGCCTCGGGATGCGGTGTGGGGCAGGATGAAGGGCATGGCTGTACTCCTGTCTTGATATATACCCCTAGGGGTATATTGCATACGACGGGGAGTATATGGGTGGCCTGCGGAAATCACAAGGCCGGAGCCTTGGCCAATGACACAGGAAATCTTCCCGGCAAATGGCGGGAAGCGTACTCCGCCTGATCATGATGCCGCTCACGGCAAGAAGCGTGCAGGAAGGGCTTGAGGCCCTGATCTGATTACGCAAGCAACCGTAAAAGTTTCAATTGTGCTTGTGCAGCTGTGCGTTCAATTCCACGGCACTTTTGTTGGTCAGGCACTCCACCGCGCCGGTAACCGAGTTGCGGCGAAAGAGCAGGTTCGACTTGCCGGCGAGATCGCGCGCCTTTGCGGTGCCGACGTGCTTGCCCTGCGCATCGAGCACCACGCATTTGGTGCCGGCGGTGATGTAGAGGCCGGCTTCCACCGTGCACTTGTCACCCAGCGGAATGCCGACGCCGGAGTTGGCGCCCAGCAGGCAGCCTTCGCCGAGTGCGATGACGATGTTGCCGCCACCGGAGAGTGTGCCCATGGTGGAGGCACCGCCGCCGATATCCGATCCCTTGCCGACGAATACGCCGGCCGAAATGCGGCCTTCGACCATGCTGGTGCCGGCGGTGCCGGCGTTAAAGTTGACGAAACCTTCGTGCATGATCGTCGTACCTTCACCCAGATAGGCGCCCAGACGCACGCGTGAGGCATCAGCGATGCGGGTAGCGGCCGGCACGATGTAGTCGGCCATGCGCGGAAATTTGTCGACGCTGTGCACGGTGAGTGTTTCGCCGGCAAGCCGCGCGGCAAGCTGGCGTGCCGGGAGTTCTTCAAGATCGATCGCGCCGACGCTGGTCCAGGCGACGTTGGGCAGCAGCGCGAATACGCCCTTGAGATTGACGCCATGCGGTTTCACCAGGCGGTGCGAGAGCAGCTGCAGCTTCAGATAGGCCTCGGGTGTTGAGGCTGGATCGGCATCGGTTTCCAGCAGCGTCAGCACCATCGGCCGGGTGCTGCCGGAAAACCGGCGGGTCAGATCGGCCAGGGCATCGTCGCCGGCCGTTTCGGCCGCTGTGACCAGATGCATGAGCGCAGCCACATCGATATCAAGCACGACATTGCCGCCCTGGTAGCCGACCGCAGCGGCGATTTGCGCACACAATGCCGGCCCGGGCTTCAGCAACGGGCGCGGATAGAAAACTTCAAGCCAGTGGCCTTTGGCGTTTTTCGTGCCGACCCCGAGGCCGATGGCGAAGAATTTGGCGGTCATGTCACTCCCCTGTGATTGTTCGTTGTTACTTGAGTCGCGCGGCGAAATCCGCGGCATCGAAACCGCAACTGATCTCGCTGCCGCGCACCACCACCGGCCGCTTGATGATCGACGGGTTTTCCAGCATCAGTTTCCTTGCCGAGGGCGCGTCGATGGCTTCACGCACGCCTTCCGGCAGGCCGCGCCAGGTCATGCCCTTGCGGTTGAGCAGCACTTCCCAGCCGACCGTCTTGAGCCACTTGTCGAGTGTCGCGGCGGCCAGCGTTTCCTTCTTGAAGTCGTGAAACCGGTAGGCGATTTTGTGTGTGTCCAGCCAAAGCAGCGCCTTTTTCACGGTTTCGCAGTTCTTGATCCCGTAGACATCGAGCATGTTCAGAGCCCCTCGACAAAACGACGAATGCGTTGCGCGGCTTCGACGGCTTCCTCGACTGACGCAACCAGCGCCATGCGTACACGGTTCTCGCCGGGATTCGTGCCATTGACTGCCCGCGACAAAAAGCGCCCCGGTAGCACCGTGACATGCTCGCGCTCGAACAGTGTTCGGGCGAAGAGATCGTCGGCGATGGGCGTTTTCGTCCAGAGGTAGAAACCGGCGTCCGGCATGGTCACATCGAGCACCGGTGCGAGCGTGTCGACCACGAGGCGGAACTTGGCGCGATACAGTTCGCGGTTGCTGCGTACGTGCGCCTCGTCGTTCCAGGCAGCGATGGACGCTTCCTGGATCGGCAGGCTCATCGCGCAGCCGTGGTAGGTGCGATACTGCAAAAATTTTGCCAGCACCTGCGCATCGCCAGCGACGAACCCTGAGCGCAGGCCCGGCAGGTTTGAGCGCTTGGACAGCGAATGGAAAGCAATGCAGCGCGCATAGTCGTCGCGGCCCATGGCCCGGCAGGCTTCGAGAATGCCCGGTGGCGGGCTCGCCTCGTCAAAGTAAATTTCCGAATAACATTCGTCGCTGGCGATGATGAAATCGTGCCGGTCGGCCAGTTCGATCAGGTTGCGGAATTCGGCGTTCGACAGCACCGCGCCGGTCGGGTTGCCCGGCGAACAGACGAACAGCAACTGGCAGCGATCCCAGACCGCGCCTGGCACCGCAGCGAAATCCGGCTTGAAGCCGGTGGCGGTGGTACAGGGCACGAAATACGGTTCGGCACCGGCGAGCAACGCGGCGCCTTCGTAGATTTGGTAGAACGGATTGGGTGAGACCACGAGCGGTTGCTGCTGTGAAGAGCCGCTGCGATCGACCACTGCTTGCGCAAATGAAAACAGCGCCTCGCGGGTGCCGTTGACCGGCAGTATCTGGGTGCCGGCGGCAATTTTTTGCAGGTTGAAACGGCGGCTCAGCCAGCCGGCAATTGCTTCTCGCAGATGGTCGGCACCTTTCGTGCTTGGATAGACGCTCAATTTCTCCAGTTGCCGCGCCAGTGTTTCCAGGACGAAGGCCGGCGAGGCATGTTTCGGCTCGCCGATCGACAGCGCAATGTGCCGGCGATCGGCCGGTGGCACGGCACCTTGCAGCAGTGCCGAGAGTTTTTCGAACGGATAAGGCTGCAGGCGGGACAAATCCGGATTCATCGTGCGCATTTCCTGGTGCTTACTCATCGGAGCTGTCGAGCCGCTCGCACAGTGTCTGCTGCAGGCGAGCACAGAGATCGGCATCGGCCAGCGGTTTGCCGTCGCTGCCGGTGACAAAGAACACGTCTTCGACGCGCTCGCCGAGCGTGGCGATCCGCGCATTCTGCAGCAGCAGGTTGAACTCCATGAAAATACGGCCGATACGGGCCAGCAGGCCCGGCCTGTCCAGCGTGATCAGCTCGACTGCGGTGCGGCCTGCGCGGTCGTTGCTGATCGTGACTTCGGTCGGGAAACGGAAATGGCGGTACTGGCGCGGCATCCGGCGTTGCACCAGCGCCGTAAATGCCAGCGGGTCGTGCAGTGCGTCGGCCAGCGCGCGCCGGATTTCGCTCATGCGCGTGCTGTTGTCGCCGATCCGTTCGCCGGATTCATCGAGGACGATGTAGGTGTCGAGCGAGAAGCCAAGCGTCGAGGTGATGATTTTGGCGTCGAGGATGTTGAGATGCTGCGCGGCCAGTGCCGCCACCGATGCGGCGAACAGATTCGGCATGTCGCGGGTATAGACGAATATCTGCGTTGCACCTTCGAAATCGTGCTGGGTGGTATTGCGTACCAGCACCAGCGGGCCACCGTCACCGGGATGCGCGAGAATAGCCTCTGTGTGCCAGGCAACTTCATCGGCGGTTTCGCGCAGGAAGTAGTCGTCGCCCAGGCCAGCCCACAATTTCAGCACGTCTTCTTCGTCGATGCCGCGCTGGCGCAGCAGTGTCAATGCGGCTGCTTTGGTCTCATCAATCCAGGTATGGCGTTCGACGCGCGTCTCGAGGCCACGGCGCAACACGCGCTTGGTCTCGGTATAGAGCTGGCGCAACAGCGTCGCGCGCCAGCCGTTCCACAGGTTCGGGTTGGTGGCGTTGATGTCCGCGACGGTGAGGCAGTAGAGATAATCAAGATGGATCTGATCGCCGACCGTATGGGCGAACTCCATTACCACGTCAGGATCTGAAACATCTTTTTTCTGCGCCGTGACGGACATCAGCAGATGATTTTTTACCAGCCAGGCGACGAGGTTCGCGTCCCATTTGTTGAGCCGGTGATGCAGGCAGAAATCGCGTGCTTCGTGTTCGCCGATGGCGGAGTGGTCGCCGCCGCGGCCCTTGGCGATATCGTGGAAAATGCCGGACAAATACAGCAACTCCGGTTTCGGCAGCCGATGGTAGACATCCCACACCAGGGGAAATTTCTCGCGCACTTCCGGGTAGCGGAAGCGGCGCATGTTCTTGACCACCAGCAGGGTGTGCGCATCGACCGTGTAGATATGGAACAGGTCGTACTGCATCATGCCGATTATCTGGCCGAACGACGGCAGGTAAGCACCCAGGACGCCATAGCGCTTCATCTCGTGCAGTGGCGTGAACAGCTGGTGCGGCGCCCGCAGCAGTTCCATGAACAAGGTGATGGCGCGCAGATCGTTGCGGAATGCGGCATCAATGCGGTGCAGGTTCTGCTTGATCAGCCGCACGGTTGAGGCGCGCATACCCTTGATGGCCGGGCTCTGGCCGAGCAGCACGAAGGCTTCGATCAGTGCCGGCGGCATCCGTTCAAACACTTTGTCGTGGGTTGCTTCCAGATAATCATTGCGCAATTGAAAGCGGCTGTTGACCGGGGTTACGACGTCCTGCTCGCCCGCGCGCAGGATCGCTTCGTCAAAATGCTGCAGCAGCATTTCGTTCAATTGCGAAACGACAAGCGCGGTACGGTAGTAGCGCTTCATCAACTGTTCGACTGCGAGGTTGGCATTCGAATCGCGGTAGTCGAGCAGCTCGGCAACGGTGCGCTGATGGTCGAACAGCAGCCGATTCTCGCCGCGCCCGGTCAGCATGTGCAGCGCATAGCGAATCTGCCAGAGCGTATTCTGGCTGTCGCCGAGCGCCTGGAACTCGCTTTCGTCGAGGAAGCCCAGCGCGACGAGTTCATGCAGTGTTTTCACGCCGAAATGGCGCTTGGCGACCCAACCGATCATTTGGATATCGCGCAGGCCGCCCGGTGCATTCTTGATGTCCGGTTCGAGGTTGTACTCGGTGTTGTTGTGTTTGCGGTGGCGCGCGATCTGTTCGTCCCGCTTGGCCTGAAAGAACGCTTTGCCCGACCAGAGGAACTCAGGGCCCGTGCGGCGCTGCATCTGGGCGAGCAGCGCGTCGTCGCCGACCAGCGTGCGCGCTTCCATGATGTTGGTGGCGATGGTGATATCGGCCTGCGCCTGCGCGACGCACTCGTCCAGCGTGCGCACGCTGGAACCGACCTCAAGGCCGATGTCCCACAGGAAAGTGATAAAGGCGCTGATTTCCGCCTTGTGGGCGTCGTCGGCACCGTCGGCGAGCAGGGCCAGGATGTCGACGTCTGAGCCAGGATGCAGTTCGCCGCGACCGTAACCGCCGGTGGCGATGAGTGCCGTGTCGGTAAAGCCGCTGAGACCGAAGTGCGTCCATGCGGCGGCCAGGACGCTGTCGATCAGTGCCGCGCGGCCCTGCACCAGAGCGCGGATGTCGGCACCGGTACGAAAGCGTTCGTTCAGCCAGAGCTGCGCGTCTTTCAGGTAGCTGCGCATCGCCGGGCCGGGGGCGCCGCCGGCATCCCGGCAGCGCGCCACCAGCGCCTCGACGCGCAGCGGAGCGAAGTTGCCGGGCGATACGGTAGTGGCTGCGGCCTCGGTCATCGCCAGGGCCTCAAAACGACTCTTCTTTGCGGGCGGTCAACACGTCGCAGCCGGTAGCGGTGACCGCCAAGGTGTGCTCCCACTGCGCCGACAGCTTGTGGTCGCGGGTTACCACGGTCCAGCCGTCGGGCAGCAGCCGGGTGTGGTGGCTGCCGGCATTGATCATCGGCTCGATGGTTAAGGTCATGCCTTCGGCCAGCGCAATGCCGGTACCGGGGCGGCCGTAATGCAGCACCTGCGGCTCCTCATGGAAGCCTTCGCCGATGCCGTGACCGCAGTAGTCGCGGACCACCGAACAGTGATTGGCCTCGGCATGTTGCTGGATGACGTGGCCAATCTCGCCTAAGCGCACGCCCGGTTTCACCAGAGCGATGGCCTTGTAAAGGCACTCCTGGGTCACCCGGATCAGGCGCTCGGCGAACGGCGATATCTCACCGACCGCGAACATGGCGCTGGTGTCGCCATGCCAGCCGTCCTTGATCACGGTGATATCGATATTGATGATGTCGCCGCGCTTGAGGCTCTTGGTGTCGCTGGGGATACCGTGGCAGACCACATGGTTGATCGAGGTGCAGATCGAGCGGGGGAAACCCTTGTAGTTGAGGGGGGCGGGCACCGCTTTCTGGACATCGACGATGAAGTTATGGCACAGGCGATCAAGCTCACCGGTGCTGACCCCGACCTTGATATGGGGGGCGATCATTTCGAGAACCTCGGCGGCGAGATGGCCGGCAACGCGCATCTTCTCGATTTGCGCCGGGGTCTTGATGACGATGGTCATGGGGCAGTGGCGCTCATGGGGCTGATCGGTTCATGGGACGGGCGGGCTGCCGGGAAAGGGTCGACACCGGCGGGGGTCGCCTGCCGGGGCGCAGCCGTGGTATAAAGCGCGCCGCTTTCGGCGTGCTGCGCGGCCGGGTTATCGGTACGCAGCCCCTGTCCGGGAGGCCGCATTCTAGCGGCTCCCCCGGGTTACGGAAACGCCAACGGCGAAAGGTCAACCGGCGCGATGCGCTAGGTTTTTCACAATTCTCACGTATTCCGACACGGCCCCCTGGGTGCCCCGCAAGGGGTTGGGTGCCGGGGAATGCGGAGGCTCAACCCGATAGAGGAAACGCAAACATGGCACAAGTCAGTATGCGCGAACTGCTGCAAGCAGGCGCGCACTTCGGTCACCAGACCCGCTTCTGGAATCCGCGGATGTCGTCGTATATCTACGGCGCCCGCAACAAGATCCACATCATCAACCTCGAGCACACGACGAAGGCGCTGAACGAAGCGCTGACGTACATGAACTCGGAAGCGGCGAAGAAGAAGAAAATTCTTTTCGTCGGCACCAAGCGCGCGGCACAGGAAATCGTCAAGGAAGAAGCCCTGCGCAGCGGCATGCCGTTCGTCAATCATCGCTGGCTGGGCGGCATGCTCACCAACTGGAAAACGATTCGTCAGTCGATCAAGCGCCTGAAGGATCTTGAGCAGCAAGCGCAGGATGGCACCTTTGCCAAGCTCACCAAGAAAGAAGCGCTGATGCGCACCCGCGAGATGGAAAAGCTTGAGCGTGCGCTCGGCGGCATCAAGGACATGGGCGGCCTGCCGGACGTTTTGTTTGTGATTGATGTCGACCACGAGCGTATTGCCGTGACCGAAGCCAACAAGCTCGGCATCCCGGTGGTTGGCATCGTCGACACCAATTCCAACCCGGAAGGTATCGACTATGTCATTCCGGGTAATGATGATGCGATCCGCGCCATCGGCCTCTACGTCAAGGCAGTTGCCGACGCAGTGCTCGAAGGCCGTCAGCACGCCGACCTGACCAACCCGGCCGCCAGGGACAAGGACACTCAGGGCTTTGTCGAAATCGCCGAGGGCGCCGACCGGGCCTGAGCGAGCATCCCGCAAGACCTGCAGTAAAGAAAAAGGGGGCCAGGCCCCCTTTTTCGAACCCGGCATTACGACGACGCGGCGCGATTGGGTAGCCGGCGTCAACCGCACAACGAATTCGCATGCGAGGAGAAGCAACGATGGAAATTACCGCTGGCCTGGTGAAGGAACTGCGTGAGCGTACCGGCCTGGGCATGATGGAGTGCAAGAAGGCGTTGGTGGAGGCCAGTGGCGACATTGAGCTGGCCATCGACAATCTGCGCAAATCCGGCCAGGCAAAGGCCGCGAAGAAAGCCGGCCGCACGGCGGCTGAAGGCACCGTGGTCGTTGCCGTCGAGTCCAATGGCAAGACTGGCTTCATGGCGGAAGTCAATTGCGAGACCGATTTCGTCGGCCGCGACGAGAGCTTTTTGCAATTCGCCCATCAGGTTGCCCAGGCAGCACTGGCGTCCGGTGAAACCGACGTCGCGAAACTTCTCGCTGCCAATGGTGGCGAACTGGAGTCGATGCGTCTTGCCCTGGTGCAGAAGATCGGTGAGAACATCCAGGTGCGGCGGCTGGCGAAAATCGACGGCGATATCGTGGGCACCTACATTCACAGTGGCAGGATCGGAGTGCTCACCAGCCTGAAGGGCGGCAGTGTCGATCTGGGCCGTGACATCGCGATGCATGTCGCGGCGGCGAATCCGCTGGTGGTCAATCCGGCCGATGTCGCACCGGACATCATCAGCAGGGAAAAGGCAATCTACGCTGCCAAGGCTGCCGAATCGGGCAAGCCGGCCAATATCGTCGAAAAGATGGTTGAGGGTTCGTTGCGCAAGTTTCTGACTGAGGTCAGCCTCACCGAGCAGGCGTTTGTGAAGGATCCCGACACCAAGGTGGGTGAACTGGTCAGGAAGAACAGCGCTACCGTGCTGGCGTTCGTCCGTTTCGAAGTGGGCGAGGGCATCGAAAAAGCCGAAGTGGACTTCGCGGCGGAAGTCGCGGCGATGACCAAAGGGGCATAATGTCCCGTGCCGGCGGCGCCTCAGGGCGCCGCCGGCACGATTGGCCGGCCATAATCCGGCAAGTCCGGCCCGCGCCGCATATCAGGTATCGAACCACGGTCACCGAGGTAACCCATGCCAGCCCCGAACGATCGCCAGCCGAAATACCGCCGCATCCTGCTCAAGCTCTCCGGCGAGGCGCTGGCCGGCAGCGAAGGCTTCGGTATTGACCCGAAAGTACTCGACCGCATGGCCCTGGAAGTCGGGCAGTTGCGCGGCATTGGCGTGCAGGTTGGCCTCGTGCTGGGTGGCGGCAATCTGTTTCGCGGCAAGGCACTCAATGAGGCCGGCCTCGATCGTGTTGCCGGCGATCACATGGGTATGCTGGCAACCGTGATGAACGGTTTGGCGATGCGCGATGCGCTGGAGCGTTCGAACATCCGCTGCCGGCTGATGAGTGCGATTCCCATGAGCGGCATCGTTGAGCATTACGATCACCGCCGTGCTTCGCGTTACCTCGATGAAGGCGAGGTGGTTATTTTCGCTGCCGGTACCGGCAACCCGTTCTTCACCACCGACACCGCTGCCTGCCTGCGTGGCATCGAGATTGATGCGGATATCGTGCTCAAGGCGACCAAGGTGGACGGTGTCTATTCCGCTGATCCGAAGCGCGATCCGCTGGCGGAGAAATTCGATCACCTCACCTACGACGAAGTGCTCGACCGCAAGCTGGAAGTGATGGATCTTACCGCTATCTGCCTGTGCCGCGACCACGACATGCCGCTGCGCGTGTTCGACATGAACAAGCCCGGCGCGCTGGTGAGCATCATGGTCGGTGGCAATGAAGGCACGCTGGTCGAGCGTGGCTGATTGCGCTGGCAAACGAGACAACCGGAGGAACTCGCCATGATCAACGACATCAAGAAAGACGCCGAACTGCGCATGAAGAAGTGCCTTGATGCGCTTGATATTGCCTTCAAGAAAATTCGTACCGGGCGTGCCAATCCCTCGATTCTCGACTCAGTGCGCGTTAACTATTACGGCCAGGAAACACCGATCAGCCAGGTTGCCCAGGTGAGCGTGGAAGATTCCCGGACGCTGAGCATCTCGCCTTGGGAAAAGAACATGGTGACCGAGATCGAGAAGGCGATCCTCAAGAGTGATCTTGGCTTGAACCCGAACACCGCCGGTTCAGTGATCCGCCTGACGATGCCGGCGCTTACCGAGGAAACGCGCAAGGACATGATCAAGGTGGCGCGTGCCGAGGCCGAGCATGCGCGGGTTGCGGTGCGTAACGCGCGCCGTGATGCCAACAACGACCTCAAGGAACTCCTCAAGGAAAAAGAAGTCAGCGAGGATGACGAGCGCCGGGCGCAGGACGACGTGCAGAAGCTCACCGACAAATTTGTCAGCGAGATCGACGCGCAACTCAAAAAGAAGGAACAGGATCTGCTTGCCGTCTGACGGCTTGCCTGCATCCTGCCCGAGCATCCCCGCGTGAATACCGTACATCAGCAGTCTGCGGCGCCCGATGTCGACAGCTGGCGTCGCGACGGGCTGCCGCGGCATGTCGCCATCATCATGGACGGCAACAATCGCTGGGCCCGTCGGCGCGGGTTGCCCGGTCGCGCCGGCCACGAGGCCGGCGAGCAGGCGATGCAGGCCATTGTGGAGCACGCCGGTCATCGCGGCATCGAAGCACTCACCGTGTTCGCGTTTTCCAGCGAGAACTGGCGCCGTCCGCCCGAGGAAGTGAATGCCCTGATGCAGTTGTTCGTTGGCGCGCTGAGCAAGCGGGTTCCCGAGCTGCATGCACATGGGATTCGCCTGCGATTTATCGGTGCCTTGTCGGTATTTTCACCCGAGATTCGTGCCGGTATCGCGGACGCCGAGCGGATGACTGCCGGCAACGCCGCACTGCATCTTTCCGTGGCGGTGAATTACGGCGGGCAATGGGATATCGCCCAGGCGGCGCGCGCCCTGGCCGGCGAGGTCGAGGCGGGCCGTTTGCGTATACAGGACATCGACGAAGCGCATCTTGCGCAGCGGCTGATGCTCGCCGATCTGCCGCCGCCGGATCTGTTGATCCGTACCGGCGGCGAAATTCGCGTATCCAATTTCATGCTGTGGCAGCTTGCCTACAGCGAATTTCATTTCAGTGATCTGCTGTGGCCCGACTTCGATGCGCCGGCTTTCGATGCAGCGCTTGCCGACTACGCATCGCGCCAGCGTCGCTTCGGTGGTTCCGGCGCCGAGCCCGGTTCAGCAGCATCGGGTCAGGACTGAGGAGAACAACATGCTTTGGCAACGTGTGGTGACGGCGCTGCTGCTGCTGCCGCTGATGCTCGGTGCGATTTTCCTGCTGCCGAATGTCTGGTTTGCGTTGGCGATGGTCGTGCCGGTGCTGATCGCCGGCCGCGAGTGGGCCGCCATGGCGGGCGTTTGCCGCAATACCTTTGTCGGCCTGCTTGTTTTGTCGCTGGCCGGCGTCTTCGCCAGCGAACAATTATGCGTCGCGGGCGCGGCCACGCCGTTGCTGTATGTGGCGGCGGCATTCTGGTTGTGGGCATTTTTCCTCGTCGTGCGCTATCCGGCCGTTACCCGCTGGTTCCGGCAGCGCACGCTGATGTATCTGATCGGACTCGTGTTGTTGGTTCCGGCCTGGTACGCGGTTGTGCAGTTGCAGGCGATTCCGTTTGAGCGTGGCGGTACGCAGGTAAATGGCCTGGTGTTGCTCGGCGCCTTCCTGATTGTCTGGGGTGCGGATGTCGGCGCTTATTTTTCCGGCCGGGCGTTTGGCAAGCGCAAGCTCGCGCCGCGGGTGAGCCCGGGCAAGTCGATTGCCGGTGCAGTGGGCGGCATGCTGACAACGCTGGCGATGGCACTGGCCATTGGCTTTTATCTCGTCTGGCCGGCCGGGGGCATCCTGCAACTGTTGGCGCTCGTTTTTGTTGCCACCCTGGCCTCAATTCTGGGCGACTTGTTCGAGAGCATGGTCAAGCGGGAAGCCGGCGTGAAGGACAGCGGCACCCTGTTGCCCGGTCATGGCGGCATGCTCGATCGCATCGACAGCGTCACCTGCGCGCTGCCGGTGTTTGCACTCGGCCTGCAATTCGTACACCTCACCTGATGTTGGCAACACTCTTCGTGACAAACACGCCGTGAAAAAAACCGCATGAAGCAGCAATCGCTGGTCATTCTCGGCTCCACCGGCTCGGTCGGGCAGAGCACACTGGATGTGGTCGCGCGCCATCCGGATCGCTTTCGGGTGCTGGCGCTGGCAGCCGGCAGCCGGGTGGATGCGCTGTTCGCTCAGGTGCTTGCCCATCGCCCGCGCTACGCCGTGTTGATGGCTGAGCCGGCCGCCGCTGATTTGCGGAACCGCCTGCGCATGGCCGGGTCAGATTGCGAGGTGTTGGCGGGCAGTGCCGCCTTGTGTGCCGTGGCGGCGCTGCCGGAAGCCGATGCGGTGATGGCGGCCATCGTTGGCGCTGCGGGGCTGGCACCGACGCTGGCCGCCGTGCGTGCCGGCAAGCGCGTGCTGCTGGCCAACAAGGAATCGCTGGTGATGGCCGGCGAGTTGTTCATGACGGAAGTGCGCAACGCAAACGCAACGGTGCTGCCGATCGACAGTGAGCACAATGCGGTGTTTCAGTGTTTGCCGCCCGGCATTGGCAGTCTGGCGGCGGCCGGCGTGCGGCGCATCCTGCTCACCGCGTCGGGCGGTCCGTTCCGCACGGCCAGTGCCGCGCAGATGGCGCAGGCGACACCGGCGCAGGCGATCGCACACCCCAATTGGTCGATGGGCCGCAAGATTTCAGTGGATTCAGCAACGATGATGAACAAGGGCCTTGAAGTGATTGAGGCGCATTACCTGTTTGGCGCAGCTCCCGCGCAGATCGATGTGCTCGTGCATCCGCAGAGTGTTGTCCATTCGCTGGTCGAGTACGTCGACGGTTCTGTGCTGGCACAGCTTGGCAGCCCGGACATGCGCACACCGATCGCGCACGCACTCGCCTGGCCGACGCGGGTCGATGCCGGCGTCAATTTCCTTGATCTCGTGGCGCGCGGCCGGCTCGATTTCGAAGCCATGGATGACGCGCGCTTTCCATGCCTGGGCCTGGCCCGTGCGGCACTCATCGCCGGCGGTTCGGCGCCGGCAGTGCTCAATGCCGCCAACGAAGTAGCTGTTGAGGCGTTTCTTGACGGGCGACTGTCGTTCCCGGGGATTGCCACGGTGATTGCCGAGACGCTCGCGGCGTTGCCGACGGTCGCCGTCGACGATCTCGATGCATTGTTCGCGCTGGATAGCGAGGCGCGCGCGGTGGCCCGGCATGTGACGCTGCAGCGCGGGGTATCGGCATGAGTGGTTTGCTCGAGCAGTTAGGCAGTGGCACCTGGGCGCTCGCTGCGTTCATTGTTTTGCTTGGCGTGATTATCACCGTGCACGAGTGGGGCCACTTTTTCGTGGCGCGGCGCTGTGGTGTGCATGTGATCCGTTTTTCGATCGGTTTCGGCAAGCCCTTGTGGATGCGCACCGGCCGCAATGGCACCGAGTATGTGGTCGCGGCCATACCGCTTGGCGGTTTCGTGCGCATGCTCGACGAGCGTGAGGGCGAGGTGCCGCCGGAACGGCTGCACGAGGCGTTCAATCGCAAGCCGGTGGCGCAACGCTTCGCCATCGTCGCTGCCGGCCCGTTGGTGAATCTGTTGTTTGCCGTGCTGGTTTACTGGGCGGTGTTTATCGTCGGCAGCCAGCAAATGGCGCCGCTCATTGGCCGTGTCGACCCGGACTCCTCTGCTGCGCGCGCCGGGCTCGTGGCCGGCGACGAAGTGCTGCGCATCGATGGGGCGGCAGTACGCAGTTGGGACGACGTGCCATTGCGGCTCGTCGGCCGGCTTGGCGACAGCGGTGATATTCGTTTTGGTGTGCGCAGCGGCGCGGTGGGTTTCGAACACGAGGTCGTGGTGCCGGTAACGGCCTTCATGCATGGGCAGGAAGATCAGAATCCGTCGTCGATACTCGGCATTGCACCCTGGTATCCCGTCGTTCCGGCGGTGGTTGGCGCCGTGATTCCCGAGGTCGATCAGGACGGCAAAAAAGTTGCAAGCCCGGCATTCACGGCCGGACTCAAGTCCGGCGACCGCATCGTCGCGGTTGATGGCGTACCGGTTAGCGATTGGGAAACCTGGGTGACGATTGTCCGCGCCGCGCCCGGCAAATCGCTGCTGCTGGATGTCGAGCGCGCCGGTGCGGTGGTGCAGGTGACGTTGGTGCCGTTGCGGGTCACGCAGGGGGATCGTGTCATCGGCGTGGCCGGCATTGCGATGACGCCGCTACAGTGGCCGCGTGACTGGCCGGCGGAATATGTGCGCGAAATCCGTTATGGGCCCATCGAGGCCGTCGGCCGCGCGGTCGCCGAAACCTGGGATCGCTCCGTGCTGACGGTTGTCTCGATCGGCAAAATGGTGAGCGGCAAGATGTCGGTGGAAAGCGTCGGCGGCCCGATTACCATCGCTCGGGGCGCCGGGGTGACGGCATCGCTGGGGCTCGAGTTCTTCCTCAAGTTCATGGCGTTCCTCAGCATCAGCATCGGCGTGCTCAATCTGCTGCCAATCCCGGTGCTCGATGGCGGCCACCTCGTGTTCTACGCATACGAAGCCCTGCGCGGCAAGCCGGTGCCGGAGCGTGTCCAGGCGATCGCGCTGCAAGTGGGCGTCACCCTGCTGGTCGGGCTGATGCTGCTCGCGTTCTACAACGATTTTGCCCGCCTTTAGGAGTCCGAACGGGTGAACCCGATTCTGCGTCTTGTCGCCACCATTACCGCCATCGTCCTGCTGCTCGGTACCGCCGTCGCTGCATTTGCCGATACCTTCACTGCTGTGGATATCCGCATCCGCGGTTTGCAGCGTATTCCACTTGAGCGCATTTACGCGATGTTACCGGTCAAGGCCGGTGATGTCGTCGATGCCGGAACCGTCGCCCATGTTGTCCGCGAGCTTTATCGCAGCGAAGATTTCCAGGACGTGCAGGTTGGGCGCGAGGGCGATGTGCTGGTGATTGTGCTGGCCGAGCGGCCGGCGGTGAGTGCGATCAATATCGAGGGCAACAAGTCCATCGACAAAGATCAGTTGCTCAAGGGCCTGAAAGAGGCCGGATTGTCCGAGGGCGGCGTATTCCGGCGCTCGACCCTGGAAAACATGCGTGTCGAACTGCAGCGCCAGTACATTGCGCAGGGTCGCTACGGCGCGCGTGTGGACGCGAAGGTGACGCCGCAATCACGCAACCGGGTGTCGGTGGCAATCGATATTCATGAGGGCAAGCCGGCTGCCATCGGCAACATCCGCTTTGTCGGCAACAGTGCTTACACGGATCAGCAATTGCGCAAGCTGATCAAGCTGCGTGAGTATTCGTTCTGGTCTTTCTTTAATAGCGACGACAAGTATGCGCGCGAGAAACTTTCAGCAGACCTGGAGAGCCTGCGTTCCTTGTACATGGATCGCGGTTACGTCAATTTCCAGATCAAGTCGACACAGGTATCCGTTACGCCGGATCGTCGCCAGGTGTTCATCACCGTTGCGATCGACGAGGGCCAGAAGTTCACGGTAAGCGAGGTGCAACTGGCCGGGTCGCTGGTGGTTGATGAAACGCAACTGCGGCCGCTGATCCTCGTTCGCCCGCAGCAGACTTTTTCGCAGCAACTGGTGACGATGTCGACCGATATCATGCAGCGTCGCCTCGGAGTTGATGGTTATATTTTTGCCGAGGTGCGCGCCATTCCCGAAATCGACGAGAATGCCCGTACCGTAAAAATAACCTTTTTCGTTGATGCCGGTGATCGCGCCTACGTCAACCGGATCAACTTCACTGGCAACAACAAGACCCGTGACGATGTACTGCGTCGCGAGATGCGTCAGTTTGAGGGCGCGCCGGCCTCGCAGGCGGCGATCGAGCAGTCCAAGCGCCGCCTCGAGCAGCTCGGGTTTTTCTCAACCGTGAAAAGCGATACGGCACGGGTGCCTGGCGCGAGTGATCTGGTCGATGTCAATTACACCGTCGAGGAGCAACCGTCGGGCAGTATCGGTGCGAATATCGGCTACTCGCAGGGTTATGGCCTGACGTTCGGGGCCAACGTCTCGCAGAACAATTTCTTCGGGACCGGCAACAAGGTTTCGTTTGCAGTCAATCGCAGTCAGGTGCGTGACAGCGTCAATCTTTCCTACAACAACCCCTATTACACGGAGGATGGCGTCAGTCGGGGCTGGAACGCCTACTACACCCAGACCGATTACGGCGAGACGAATATCTCCAGTTACGCGCTTGATCGCCAAGGGCTCAGTCTCACGTTTGGCTATCCGCTCAGCGAAGCGTCGCGGTTATCGTTTGGTCTCGGGTTCGATAATGCGCACGCCACCATCAGCCCGCTGGTCGCCGAAGATATCTGGCGTTATGTCGTGGACAACGGCGCCCAATACAACTCGCTGCTCGGCAATCTTTCATGGTCGCGCAGCACGCTCAACCGCGGGGTGCTTGCCGACCGCGGCTCATACAACCGCATCGGCATTGAGGCGGCGCTGCCGGGCAGCGACACCCCCTATTACAAGCTCAGTTACAGCGGCCAGCGTTATTTGCCGGTGACCCGTCGCTGGACGCTCAAGGCCCACTCTGACCTTGGCTTTGGCGATGGTTATGGCAGCGACCCGCGCCTGCCGTTCTATCAGCGTTATACGGCCGGCGGCTTCGGCTCCGTGCGCGGCTTTGAGGATCGCAGCCTCGGGGCGCGCATCCCGGGCCATGCGTTTGTGGCGAGCAGTACCCTTGATCCTTCGCCGAATGCGGTTGGTGGCGACCTGCTGGTGGAGACCGGGCTGGATCTGATTTTCCCGCCGCCCTTTATCGAGGATTCGCGCACGCTGCGTACGGCGTTTTTCTTCGATGCGGGCAACGTGTTCCTGACTGACGGCGAGGCCTTTGCCCCGGCCTGGACCGAGCTGCGCACATCCGCAGGCATCTCCCTGAGTTGGTATACTCTCATCGGCCCGTTGAGTTTCAGTCTTGCCAGGACCCTCAACGAGCAGCCCGGAGATGAGCGTCAGGTATTCCAGTTCTCGTTGGGCCAACCTTTCTGATCCATGTGCAGCAATTATCCAGACAAAATACTGATCCACACAAAACAACCATCACGAAAGAGGAAATCGCCGTGCGCAACACAATGATTGCCCTGCTGCTGTTTGGCTGCGCCGGTGCCGTCCAGGCCGCAGAACTGAAAATTGCCGTGATCAATCCGTTGGTCGCCATCTCCGGCACGGAGCAATACAAGAAGGCGGTTGCCCAGCTCGAGAAAGATACCGCAGACCAGAAAGCGAAGTTGATGATGTTGCAGAGCGACCTGAACGTCTGCAAGCAAAGGCTCACCACCGATGGCGCGACGATGTCGGCAACGGAACAGGCGAAACTGAAAACCGACTGCGAGGCAAAATACCGCGATTACCAGGGGCTCGGCCAGAACTACAACAAGATCGCCAGCGACCGCGAGCAGGCGATCCTCAAGGACATTGGCCCGAAATTCCAGAAGGCGGTTGATGCGTTGGCGAAGGAGGGCGGCTATGACCTCATCGTGCAGAAGGACGCGCTGCTGTTTGGCAAGCCGGCTTTCGACGTGTCGGAGCAAGTGACGACACGCATCAACGCCATCAAGTGATGTGGGTGGGCAAGTTGAGTGGCAAGGTGAAAACGCTCGGTGAACTTGCCTCGTTCCTGGGAGCCCGTCTTGTTGGTGATCCCGATGCGACGGTAGAAGCGCTGGCCGCGATCCAGTCGGCCAGGCCCGGCACGCTGAGCTTCATCGCCAATCCGAAATACCACGCGTGGCTTGACGATACGCAGGCCACGGCGGTGATTCTGCCGGAGTCACTGCTGGCGCGTTGCCCGTGCAATGCTCTGGTCATCGACAATCCTTATCTTGCCTACGCAAAAGTTTCCCATCTCTTCGCCACGGAAGCACTGAATCCGCCCGGCATCCATCCTTCGGCGGTGATCGCCGCCGATGCGCAGGTGGCCGCCAGCGCGCATATCGGCCCGTTGGCCGTGATCGAAAGTGGCGCGCAAATCGGTGCCGGGGCGGTGATCGGTGCGCAGTGTTACATCGGTGCGAATACGCAGATCGGTGCGCAAACCCGCTTGTGGCCCAATGTTACAATTTACCACGGGGTCAAAATCGGGCAGCGCACTATCATCCACGCCGGCACTGTTATCGGTTCCGATGGTTTTGGTTACGCGGCGGTGGTCGCAGCAAAAGGCGCGCCAGCCGTTACCGGAGAACGCCAACCAAAGTGGCAAAAAATCGCGCAGATCGGCAGTGTCGAAATCGGCGACGATGTCGAAATCGGCGCTTGCACCACGATTGATCGCGGTGCGATCGGCAACACGATAATCGAGAACGGCGTGATCATGGACAATCAGGTTCATATCGCGCACAACGCCAGCGTTGGCGAGAACGCGGCAATCGCCGGTAAGTCGGGTGTATCCGGCAGCAGCCGCCTGGGCAGAAACTGCACCATGGCGGGTATGTCCGGATTGGTTGGCCACATAGAAGTGTGTGACAACGTGCATATTTCGGCAATGACGGCCATCTCGCGCTCCATCACCAGGCCGGGCGTTTATACGTCCGGCACCGGTATGGAAGAGCATGCTGGCTGGCTGAAAAACGCCGCGCGGTTTCGCCAGCTTGATGCGATGGCCCGCAGGCTCGCCGAACTTGAGCGCAGGCTCGGCAAGCCCGACGATACGGAATAATGATGTGAGGAGTAACGTCGCGTGATCATGGATACCAACGAAATCAAGGAATGCCTGCCGCACAGGTATCCGTTTCTGCTGATCGACCGGGTGGTTGAGCTTATTCCGAACGATTACATTCTTTGCTACAAGAACGTGACCTGCAATGAGCCGTTCTTTCAGGGCCATTTTCCCATCAAGGCGATCATGCCGGGGGTACTCATCATCGAGGCCATGGCGCAGTCAGTGGGCATTCTCGGGCTGAAATCTGCCGTTGCGCGTGAGCACAATGAGCGGGTCACCTACCTGCTTGCCGGTGTCGATAATGCCCGTTTCAAGCGGCAGGTAATCCCCGGTGATCGTCTGGATCTCCACGGCCGGCTGGGTGGCAGCAAGCGCGGCATCTACAAGTTTTTCTGCACCGCGTCAGTCGATGGCCAGCAGGTCGCTTCGGTCGATCTGCTCGTGGCCGAGCGGGAAGTGGTTTAACCTTCGGCAGGCCCGTCTTCGGCAGATCAGTGCACGGCCAGAGGTTCCCTTGATTCATCCGACTGCCATCGTTGATCCGAAAGCTGAACTTGCATCCGGTGTCGAGATTGGTCCTTATTCGATCATCGGTCCCGGGGTGCGTATTGGCAGCGGCACGCGCATCGGGCCGCACGTCGTCATGCGCGGTCCGACGACCATTGGCCGGGATAACCGCATTTTCCAGTTCGCGTCCGTGGGCGAGGATTGTCAGGACAAGAAGTACAAGGGCGAACCGACGGAGCTGGTCATTGGCGAGCGCAACGTCATCCGTGAAGGCTGCACGCTGCATCGCGGTACCGTGCAGGATCAGGGCGTCACGCGCATCGGCAGCGACAACCTGTTGATGGCCTATGTGCATATTGCCCACGATTGCGTCGTCGGCGACGGCACCATCTTTGCCAACAACGCGACCATTGCCGGCCATGTGCATGTTGGCGACGGCGTCATTCTTGGCGGTTTCACGGCCGTGCACCAGTTTGTGCATATCGGCGCCTGGGCGATGACAGCCTTTTCTTCGGCAGTGAACCAGGATATTCCCGCTTTCGTGATGGTGCGCGGCAACATGGCCGAAGCGCATGGCATGAACTTCGAGGGCATGAAGCGGCGCGGTTACTCCGCCGAGGTCATCGCCGCACTGAGGAATGCCTATAAAACGGTGTATCTGCGTGGCCTGAAAATCGAGGAGGCCTTGGCGCAGCTTGAGGCCGATGCCGCATCCATGCCGGAAGTGAAGTTGTTTGTGGATTCCATCCGCACCTCGACCCGCGGCATCGTCCGCTGAAGTTTTCGGCGCGCCTGGCCCGCCCATGACCCGCCCATTGACCGTAGCCATCGTCGCCGGCGAACTCTCCGGTGATCTGCTCGGCCGCGCGCTGATGGATGCAATTCGTGCGCGCGTGCCGGATACGCGTTTCATTGGTATCGGTGGCCCGCAGATGACGGCGGCGGGGTTTGAATCCTGGTATCCCATGGAGCGCCTCGCAGTGATGGGCCTGGTCGAAGTGCTCGGGCGGCTGTTCGAGTTGCTGCGTATCCGCCGTGCGCTTGCGCAACGATTGAGCGACGAAAAACCGGATGTATTCATCGGTATCGACGCGCCGGATTTCAATCTTGGCCTTGAGTTGCGTTTGCGCGCGGCCGGATTGCGCACCGTGCACTTCGTCAGTCCGTCGGTGTGGGCCTGGCGGCAGGGGCGGGTGCAGAAAATCCGTCGCGCCGTTGACCGCATGCTGACGCTGTTGCCGTTCGAGGCGGCCTTCTACGAAACACATCAGGTGCCGGTAACATTTGTCGGGCATCCGCTCGCGGACATGGTGCCGCTGGAAGATCAGCGGGATGTGGCACGTGCGCATTTTTCGCTGGCTGGCGCGGCAAAAGTCGTTGCGCTGCTGCCCGGCAGCCGTGGCGGCGAGGTAGCGCAACTGCTGCCGCCATTTCTGGGTGCTGCCGCGCTGCTGGCGGCGCAGCATCCGGGCATCCTGTTCCTGTTGCCGGCAGCAACACCGGAGCGTCGCACTCAAATCGAGGCGATCATCGCCCGTACGGTGGGTGTGCCGCCTGTTCATATCGTTGATGGCGATGCGCGCAACGTGATGGCGGCGAGTGATGTTGTGCTGTTGGCTTCGGGTACGGCGACGCTGGAGGGCTTGCTGATGAAAAGGCCAATGGTTGCTGCCTATCGCGCCAATGCGCTCACCTGGGCCTTGATTGCGCCGCAGGTAAAGTCGAAATTTGTCACGTTACCCAACCTGCTGGCCGGCGAAGCGCTGATTCCGGAACTGCTGCAGGCAGATGCGACAGCCCCAAAGCTTGCTGCCGCAGTTGCCCGCTTCCTCACCGACGCAAAGGCCGCCGCGTTACTGCGTGCGCGCTTTACGGCGATGCATGCCCAGTTGCGTCGCAATGCAGCGGATCGGGCGGCCGAAGCGGTATTGGCCGAAGCGCAGGCGGCAGGATGGCGCCGCTGAATCCCTTTGCCGAATACACGCTCGCGGAACCCTGGGTGCCGCGCGCATTTCGCTATCACGCGGGCCTGCTGATTGCCGGTGTCGATGAGGTGGGTCGCGGGCCGCTGGCCGGGCCGGTCGTTACCGCTGCAGTGATCCTCGATCCGCAACGCCCCATTGCCGGCCTTGATGATTCGAAAAAACTCAGTGAAAGAAAACGTGATGCACTCGATACGGTGATCCGCGAATGCGCCCTGGCCTTTGCCTTTGGCCGTGCCGAGGTTGAGGAGATCGACGAGCTCAATATCCTCCAGGCGACGCTGCTGGCGATGCGGCGGGCGGTAGCGGCGCTCTCGGTCGCACCGGGCGCGGTGGTTGTTGACGGTAATCGCACCACCGATTTCGGGTTGCCCGTGGAAGCGGTCGTCGGCGGCGATGCGCGGGTGCCGGCCATCAGCGCCGCCTCGATACTTGCCAAGGTAATGCGGGACCGTGAGATGGCAGGGCTCGACGCGCAGTTTCCCGGCTATGGCTTTGCGCAACACAAGGGCTATGGCACGGCAATGCACCGGGCAGCGTTGGCGCGCTTCGGGCCGACGCCGCACCACCGGCGCTCGTTTGCGCCAGTGGCGGCGCTGTTGCAGGCGTCTGGGTCCATTGCCCTGAACCCGTCGACACACGCGGGGCAGTCGCGGCGGTAGAATCGTCCGACCCATCAAGACAACCCGTTGCTCCCAACGCATGACCGCCACCTTCGTTCATCTGCGCGTTCACAGCGAATACTCGCTGGTCGACGGCCTGATCCGTGTCGAGGAGCTGCCGACGCGTTGCGCCGGGCTGGGCATGCCCGCTGTTGCTGTTACCGACGTCGCCAACCTGTTTGCATTGATCAAGTTCTACCGGGCGGCGGCCAGTGCCGGCATCAAGGCGATTGCCGGCGCCGATATCTGGCTGGAGGCACATGATGCCACCCAGCCGCCGACGATGCTGGCGTTGCTGGTGCAGGACATCAGCGGCTACAAAAACCTGACCACGCTGATTTCACGCGCGCATTTGGAGAACCAGTCGTTGGGCCGTGCGGTCGTCAGGCGCGAGTGGCTGCACCGGCATCATGCCGGTTTGATTGCGCTGTCCGGTGGCCGCGACGGCGAAATTGGCCAGGCGCTCATCGGCAGCCATCCGGAAATGGCCGTGCAGTTACTCAACGAATGGCGGCAAGTGTTTGGCGAGCGTTTCTACCTTGAGATCGCACGTACCGGCCGCGAATATGAGGAAGATTGCCTGCACGCCACCGTTGCCCTCGCGATGCAGACCGGCACGGCGGTGGTCGCCACCAACGAAGTGCGCTTCAACACGCAGGAGGATTTCGACGCGCACGAGGTACGCGTCTGTATCCATGACGGGCGTACGCTCGATGATCCGCGCCGGCCGCGCCGCCATACGCCGCAACAATATTTGCGCACGCCCGACGAGATGTCGGAATTGTTCAGTGATATTCCGGAGGCATTGGCCAATAGCGTCGAGATTGCCAAACGCTGCTCGCTGGAACTGCAACTCGGTACGAGCTTCCTGCCGGAATATCCTGTTCCTGCGGGCATGACTGTCGATGAGTTTTTCGTTCTTGAATCAAGAAATGGTCTTGAAGAACGTTTGCAGGTGCTGCTGCCGGATATGCAAGCGCCGGATTATGCCGTGCGACGCAAGGTCTACGCAGACCGACTCGATTTTGAGTTGAACACCATCACGCAGATGAAGTTTACCGGGTACTTCCTGATTGTTTCCGACTTCATTCGTTGGGCGAAGGCCAATGGCATTCCCGTAGGCCCTGGACGGGGTTCTGGTGCCGGCTCGCTGGTTGCCTACGCGCTGAAAATCACCGATATCGACCCGCTTGCCTACGAGCTTCTGTTCGAGCGCTTCATGAACCCCGAGCGTGTGTCGATGCCCGACTTCGATATCGACTTCTGCATGGATGGGCGTGATCGCGTCATCGATTATGTGCGTGAAAAATATGGCCGCGAGGCGGTATCGCAGATCGTGACGTTCGGCACCATGGCAGCGCGCGCGGTGGTGCGAGATGTGGCCCGGGCACAGGGCCGTTCGCTCGGCATGGCCGACCGTGTCGCCAAGATGATTCCGTTTCACCCGGACATGACGCTGTCATACGCGCTTGGGCGCTTTAAAAATTCGAAGCAGGAAGAAGATTACGGCCAACTTGTATCGACCGAGCTGATCGAACGTTACAAGAACGACGAGGAAATCCGCGATCTGATCGATATGGGTCTCGCGCTTGAGGGCATTGTGCGCGGTGTCGGCAAGCACGCCGGTGGCGTGGTGATCGCGCCTGGAAGGCTTACCGATTTTTCACCCTTGTACTGCGACGAGCAAGGCAACAACCTGGTCACCCAGTTCGACAAGGACGACGTGGAAAAGGCAGGCCTGGTCAAGTTCGACTTCCTGGGCCTGCGCACGCTCACCATTATTGATTGGGCGGTAAAGACCATCAATCCGCGGCGCGCCAGGCAGCAGCTCGCGCCGGTCGATATCGTGCATATCCCGCTCGACGACAAACCGACTTTCGATCTGCTCAAGCGCGCGGACACCACGGCAGTATTCCAGCTCGAATCCTCCGGCATGCGTGATCTGATCAAGAAACTCAAGCCGGATGTGTTTGAAGACATCGTGGCGCTCGTGGCGCTTTACCGTCCCGGCCCGCTGGGTTCGGGCATGGTGGAAGACTTCGTGAACCGCAAGCACGGCGTCCAGAAAGTTAGTTACCCACATCCGGCACTGGAGCCCATCCTCAGGAACACCTACGGCACCATTTTGTACCAGGAACAGGTGATGCAGATTGCCCAGGTACTCGCCGGCTATACGCTCGGTGGTGCCGACATGCTGCGCCGTGCAATGGGCAAAAAAGATAAGGAGGCGATGGAGCGTGAGCGCGAAAAATTTGCTGATGGCGCCATGCGAAATGGCGTCGATACGCAGGTCGCCGGCCACATTTTCGACATCATGGAAAAATTTGCCGAGTATGGCTTCAATAAGTCGCACTCGGCAGCCTACGCACTCGTTTCCTATCAAACGGCGTGGCTAAAATGCCACTTCCCGGCTGAATTCATGGCCGCGGAAATGAGCGCGGTGTTGCAGAACACTGATCGTATTGTCACCCGCATCGACGAATGCAAGACAATGGGTCTGACGGTGCGACCGCCGGCCGTCAATAATTCTGCCTATGCGTTTACCGTCGATGACGGTGGTGCCATTGTCTATGGTCTCGGCGCGGTCAAGGGAGTGGGTGAAGGCCCGATTGCCGAAATCGTCAACGCTCGCGAAACGGGTGGGAAATTTCTCGACTTGTTCGATTTCTGTCGCCGTGTGCGCGGTATCAACCGGCGCATGATCGAGGCGCTGATCCGCGCTGGCGCGCTCGATGGCCTGGGCCCCAACCGTTCGTTTGACGATCGTGCGACGCTGATTGCCAGCCTCGACGATGCCATCCGTGCTGCTGACCAGTTGGCGCACAATCATGATGCCGGCATCGGCGATCTGTTCGGCGAGGTGGTGGCCCCGGAGCGCGCCGAGGGCAGTGCGTTTGTGCGTATGACGCCGTGGCGGGACGAGGAGCGTCTTGACGGCGAAAAGGCAACGCTCGGGCTGTTCCTTACCGGCCACCCGATTGACCAGTACGAGCAGGAGCTGGCCAACTTCATCAGCAAGCGCATCGGTGCGCTTGATGCGGCGAGCATGCCGATGCCGTCGCGTAGCGATGGCGAGCAACGCGGCCGCCCGCGGCGGCCGACCGCGACCATTGCCGGCTTCGTTACCGACTTGCGCGTGAAGCGCAGCAAGGATGGCAAGAAGATGGGCTTCATCATCCTTGATGATCGCAGTGGCCGGCTGGAAGTGAGCGTGTTCCCGCGCGTGTATGAGCAATACGGTGCGTTGTTGCTCAAGGACGCGCTGCTGGTCATTGAAGGCGAGATCGAATATGACGACTACAACGATCGCACCCAGCTCGTAGCGACGAAGATCATGGCGATCCAGCAGGCCCGTGATAATTACGCGCGCCAGCTGCAGATTCAGATCGACGAGGCGCTGGTTGAGCGTGGTTTCGCCAAACGCCTGGCAAAAACGCTGGAACCATTTCGCACCAACGGCAAGTGCAGCGTGCAGGTCATCTATCGTCGCCAGGAGGCGACAGCGACGCTGCAGTTTGGTGATGCCTGGCAGGTGTCGCCTGCGGAAGAGTTGTTGCAAGCGTTGCGCTTGCAATTCGGCAAGACTGCCGTGCAGGTGGTATATGGTGCAGTAACGTTGCCGCGATAGCCTGTAGCCGGCACGGAACGCTATTTCTCCAGGAGTAAACCGCTATGTTGATGCGCACTGAGCAGGACAGTTTTGGGCCCATTGAGGTGCCGAGCGATCGGCTCTGGGGTGCGCAGACACAACGTTCCGTGCAGTTCTTCGCCATTTCCAGCGAACGCATGCCGGCCGCGCTGATTGCAGCACTGGTCGAGGTCAAGCGCGCGGCAGCGATCGTCAACCGTGACCTTGGCGGTCTTGACACCGGCAAGGCGGGTGCCATTGTGAGCGCCGCTGACGAAGTACTCGCAGGGCAACATCCGGACGAATTCCCGCTATCGGTCTGGCAAACCGGTTCCGGCACGCAGACCAATATGAACGTCAACGAAGTGCTGGCCAATCGCGCGTCGGAGTTGCTTGGCGGCCCGCGCGGGTCGCAACGACTCGTGCACCCGAACGACGACGTGAATTGCTGCCAATCCTCCAACGATGTTTTTCCGACGGCGATGCATTTGGCGGCTGCCGGTCTGGTGCGTACGGAACTGTTGCCGGCGCTGGCGACGCTGCGCGCGGTGCTGGCTGCAAAATCATCGGCGTTTGTTGATATTGTGAAGATCGGGCGCACGCACCTGCAGGACGCCACGCCGTTGACGCTTGGCCAGGAGTTTTCCGGCTACGTCGCGCAGCTTGATGATGCAGCAGAGGCCATTCAGAGCACGCTGCCTGCCCTGTATCGGTTGGCAATTGGTGGCTCGGCAGTGGGCACCGGGCTGAACACGCATCCGCAGTTCGGTACCGGTGTTGCCCGTGAGCTGGCGCTGCGTACCGGCTTGCCGTTCGTCCAGGCCCCCAACCTGTTTGCGGCGCTGGCCGGCCATGAGCCGCTGGTGCACGCGCATGGCGCACTGAAAACGCTGGCTGTGGCGCTGACGAAAATTGCCAATGACGTGCGCTGGCTGGCCAGCGGCCCGCGTTCGGGTCTTGGCGAGCTGGCCATTCCTGAAAATGAACCGGGCAGTTCAATCATGCCGGGGAAGATCAACCCGACCCAGTGCGAGGCGCTCACCATGCTCTGCGCCCAGGTGCAGGGCAATGACGTGGCGCTTGCCTTTGGTGCGGCGTCCGGCAATTTTGAATTGAATGTCTACAAGCCGCTTATTGCGCACAACTTTTTACAGAGTGTGCGTCTGCTCGCCGATGGTATGCGCAGTTTCGAAGCACACTGCGTGCGTGGCATAGAGCCGCAGCGTGCGCGCATTGCCGAGTTGCTGGCGCGTTCGCTGATGCTGGTGACCGCGCTCAACCCGCATATCGGTTATGACAAATCTGCCCAGATCGCCAAAAAGGCGCATCAGGAAGGCAGTACGCTGCGCGCAGCGGCACTGGCGTCAGGTTATGTCAGTGCGGCGGATTTTGACCGCTGGATTCGCCCGGAACGGATGACGCAGGCAGGGGTGGCAGCTTCACCAGACGCGCCGCCAGCGTCGCGCCCGCCTTGAGCTTGTCGTAACGATTGCCGAGCGCGGTATCGATCGCGGCAAGGCGGTCGGCCGGCAGCGGGTGCGTTTTGTACAGCAGCGTCAGTTTGTCGGTAGCGCCTTCGGCTTCCAGGCGGCCGAGTACCGCCGCGAGGCCCCAGGTGTCGTAACCGGATCGGGTGGCATAGAAGACGCCGAGGCGGTCGGCCTCGAATTCCGCGTTCTTGTCGAGCGAGCGCGCATAAATTTGGGCACCATTGCCGACCAGCGCCTTCACGGTGTCACCGCCAGCCTTTTTCATCAGCAGATCCTTGCCCATCGCGATGGTACGTTCCTTCTGCATCAACTTGACGTGATGGCGGGCGTTCACGTGACCGATTTCGTGCGCCAGCACACCGGCCAGTTCCGCCTCGCTCTGCAGCAGCGCATAGAGGCCGCGGGTCAGGAACACGTAACCGCCGGGCGCGGCGAACGCATTGACGCTGGATGATTCAATAACGCCGAAGGTCCAGTTGAGATCCGGGCGCAGGCTCTGTGCAGCAACGTAGCGGCCGACCTTGTTGACGTAGGTTTGCAGTTTCGCGTCGTTCACCAGCGGTGCGGCACCGAGCAGGCGCCCGGCGATTTCGTGGCCGAGTTTTTCTTCGTCGGCATCGCTGGGATTGCCGGTGAGCGGAATGCTGGTGTCGGAAGGGTTCGCCGTATCGGTTTTCATGCCGAGTTTGTCGCGCGCGGCCTGATCAAGCATTTTCTTGTCGACAAGGCCGCCGAGATCGAAGGCGATGGCGAGCGGAGAGGCGAAGGTAAAGGCTGCGGTAACGGCAGCGGCGAGCGTGGTGGCAACGGATTTCAGCAGTTTCATGAGAGTTGTCCTTATTTTGCCGGTGCTGGCAGTGGCTGTGCATCACGCAGCGTCAGCTTGCCGAGTTTCGCGAACGCTGCGGCGTCCTGGCGGCTGACGCGGTATTTTTCCGCCTGCGCCACCTGTGCTGCATCGAAGGTCGCGGTATCAAGATCGCCGGCATCAAGGCCGCGTACGCCAGTGGTGGTAACCACCTTGCCGGTGCCGGTACGACCTGATGCCACGCCGGCAATCCCGGTGACGCTCGGGCCTGCGGCTGCAGCACTGCGGCGTACACTCAGCATGCGCACCCAGCCGGTTTTGCCGCCGGCTTTCACCTGGTACCAGCCGCCATTACGGGTAACGATTGCCACTTTCGTACCGGCTGCGGCAGCGGCGAGCATTTTTGCGTCAGCAAAGGGTTTTTCGCGCAATGTTTCCGCGCGCGTCAGCGTACCGGTGTCGGCGGCCAGCGCGTGACCGGCGATCAGCAGGGCGCCGAGGCAGGCCCAGCGTACGGATTTTCGGGTGCGGCTGATCATGCTTTTTCTCCTGATTCCGGTGGCGTCTTTCCTGCTGTTTTCTGGTCGAGCATGGCGGCGGCGAACAGCAGGCGCCAGTCATCCGATTGCTGGTCGCGGATGCGGCCCTCGCTGCGCCGTATGACCACGTGTTCAGCCGGGAGTGCCGCAGCCACCCCGGCTTCGCGGGTGAGCCCGGCGAGCCCGCTGATGAGGCCATCCGCTTCGGCGCGGATGGCCTGCCAGGCACTTTCGTCGTCTGCCGGGTGTGCCCAGCACACCACCAGGGTGTTCTCAAACAGTCGCCACAGGCCTCGCTGGCGCCCCTGGAGAATCTCGATGCTCATTTCGTACTGCATCTGTTTTTTGATGCGCACGGCGAGTTTGTCGAGCGCCGCCTCTTCACGGGTCTCGACCGGAAAGTGCAGTGCCAGTAGCAGGCCGCGCAACTGGCCGGCGCGCGATTCCAGGCGCGCGACCAGCGAGGTATCGAGTGCGCGGGCGGTGGCAAAGGCGTAGAGGCGGGCGATCGAGAAATACAGCGCGCCGATGAATACCGCGCCGGACAGGTTGATATAGAGGTTGCCCATGTTCACCGTGGCATAGGAGAAACCGAGCAGCGCGAACGCCGACAGACCGTAGAACTTGTCGACCTTGGCGCCGGCGCCGCTGCGGTAGAACGCCCAGGCCGTGCTCCAGATGACTGCCAGCGACATCAGCAGGTAGAACCAGCGCGCTTCCGGCGAGCGGATCCAGTCGCCGGTGCGAACGTTGTCAATGGCGGTGGCAAGAATTTCCACGCCGGGAAACTGGCGGTCGAGCGGTGTGCCCTTGACGTCGTGCAGGCCGGCGGCGGTGGAGCCGATAATCAATATTTTGCCGGCAAACTCATTTGGCGGGCGCGCGGAATTTTCTTTCAGCATGTCCAGATAGACGTCGCTGAAGCTGGCGTAGTGGTAGGTGAATGGTTTGCCGCGCCAGTTGATGAGGATATCGTTCGGCGCATCGCCGCCTTTGCCTTCACGTTGGGCGACGGTGAGCGGCAGTGCCGGCAGTGTCCAGCCATCACGCAGCAGTCGCACCGGGTACTTGCGCACCACGCCGTCGGAATCCGGGTAGACATTGTTGGTGCCGAGCCTGCCGGGCTGCTGCACGCCGGCAAAAGGCGGTACCACCAGCGCAACTTTCGCATGGTCGCGTGCCGCATCGCGTATGGCGGGATCGAACTGCATCGCACCGGGTACCTGCGCATAGCTCAGGGCACTTTGGCTGTCGAAGGCAGCATCGAGGCGCAGCATCGGGAACAGCGTGTTGGCATGGGCGCCCATGACCTCGTTGAAATAGGCGTCACTGTCGGGGTTTTGAATGTCCGGGTCGGAGAACAGGATGTCGAAGACAATCGCATTCGGCTGTTGCGCTTCGACGTGTTCGACGAACTCGGCAAGCACCTGCCGCGGCCAGGGCCAGCGCCCGTATTCCGGGGCCATCGCCGCGAGCGTTTTCTCGTCGATGTCGATAATGACAATGTCGTCCGACGGTGGCGGCACGTTGATGCGCAGCCGCATCATCATGTCGTAGCTTGTCTGGCGCATGCCGCCGATGTAGTTGATGGTGGCGGCATCGGCCAGCACGATCAGCGTGAATACGGCGGCGAGGTACAGGAAGAAGTTGGCACGCAAGCGCCGACCGAGGTCGAAGGCTTTGCGGGTAAACCAGGTTTTCAGGCGTTGCAGCAGGGCAGACACGGGCATTTTCCGTTGTGACAGGGGCCATTGCGACAGGGGAGTGGCGGCCGGGCAAGCCCTGAGTCTAACAACAGGGGGCCGCACGGTGCGCGGCCGACAGTCATCGTGCGGCCCGGGGTTACAAATTGCTACCAACGCGTTGGCTGCGGGCCATGCCTGTGGTCGACCCTCCCGCCGGCCCCCGCTAGACTGTTCCGACGGTTTTTATTTTCCTGACCCCGTCCCGACCCACCCAAGACCACGGAAACCCTCTCCCGGACATGAATCCGAACTATCTGGATTTCGAGCAACCCTTGGCGGACCTGGAAGCCAAGATCGAGGAGCTGCGGCTGGTCGGCAACGATGCCGACATCAACATCGGCGAGGAAATCTCCCGGCTGCAGCAAAAGAGCATCACGCTCACGAGCAAAATATTTGCCGGCCTCTCCGCCTGGCAGGTTGCACAGTTGGCGCGCCATCCGCAGCGGCCGTACACCAACGATTACCTTGAACACATCTTCACCGATTTCGACGAGCTGCATGGTGACCGTTCTTTCGGTGACGATGCGGCCATTGTCGCGGGTACTGCTCGCCTGAATGGCGAGCCGGTGATGGTGATCGGTCACCAGAAGGGGCGTGACACCCGGGAAAAAGTCCGCCGCAATTTCGGTATGCCGAACCCGGAAGGTTATCGCAAGGCGCTGCGGCTGATGGAAATGGCCGAGCGTTTCAAAATGCCGATTCTTACCTTCATCGACACGCCCGGTGCGTTTCCCGGCATTGATGCCGAGGAGCGCGGGCAGTCCGAAGCGATTGCGCGCAACCTTGCCGTGATGTCACGGCTGAAAACGCCGATCATTGCCACGGTGATCGGTGAGGGCGGTTCCGGTGGTGCGCTGGCCATCGGTGTCTGCGATCATCTGCAGATGTTGCAATACAGCACATATTCGGTGATCTCTCCGGAAGGTTGCGCGTCGATACTCTGGAAGAGCGCGACGCATGCGCCGCAGGCCGCCGAGGCGATGGGCATGACGGCCGAGCGCCTCAGCAAACTCGGCCTGGTCGATGAAGTGATTCCCGAGCCGCTCGGTGGCGCCCACCGCGATGCGGAGATGAGTGCCAAGGCGATTCGTGCGGCGCTCAGCCGCAACCTGGACATGCTGCGGGCCTATGGTCACGGTGACGCGTTGCTCAATCGGCGTTATGCGCGGCTGATGAAATACGGCCACGTGAAGTGAGTCTGGGTAGCCGCGCTGACGCAATCGCGCGGGTGGGCGCAAAGCTGCACTGGGATCTTGTTATCGTCGGCGGCGGCATCACCGGTGCCGGCGTGGCCCGCGAGGCGGCCCGGCGCGGGCTGAAAATATTGCTCCTCGAACAGTGCGACTACGCCTGGGGTACCTCGAGCCGCTCCTCGAAGATGGTGCACGGTGGCCTGCGCTACATCGCCCAGGGTGATTTCAAGCTGACGCGTGATGCGCTGCACGAACGCGAGCGCCTGTTGCTTGAGGCGCCGGGTCTGGTCGAACGCATGGGTTACATCTTCCCGGTGCGTGGCGGCCAGTTTCCCGGGCGCTGGAGTTTCTCCGCGTTGCTTGAACTTTATGATCGTTTCGCGCGTATTCGCGACCACCGCTGGCTGAAGCCGGCGGAATTGTTGGCGCGCGTGCCCGGGCTGTCGCCGCAGGCACTGAAGGGGGCCTGCTATTACACCGACGCGGTCACCGACGATTCGCGCCTCGTACTGCGCGTGCTGCAGGAGGCGGTGTCCGATGGCGCGGTCATCGTCAACTATGTGAAGGCAACGTCGTTGGTGCAGGAGGCGGGGCGCGTGTGCGGCGTCGTTGCCCAGGACGTGCAGTCAGGCCGTTCATACACGCTGAAAGCTGACGCGGTGGTGAGTGCAACGGGCGCCTGGGCCGACCGTTTGCGCAACGAACTGGTGCATGAGAAGCGCGTACGCCCGTTGCGCGGCAGCCACATCGTCGTCGCCCATGAGCGCTTGCCCGTGCGCGATGCGTTGACGCTGCTGCACCCGCAGGATCGTCGCCCGGTATTCATCTTCCCGTGGGAAGGCATGACGGTCGTTGGCACCACCGACCTTGATCATGCGCAGGACATGGACATCGAGGCGTCGATCAGTCGCGAGGAAATCACCTACCTCTACGACGCCGTGCAGAGCCAGTTCGGTGGCGAACGACTGCAGGATTCGGAAGTGATCTCGACCTGGTCCGGCGTGCGGCCAGTCATCGGTAGTGAGCACAACAAGGACCCGTCGAAAGAGCGGCGTGATCACGCAGTGTGGAGTAACAACGGCCTGGTCACCGTCAGTGGCGGCAAGCTGACGATTTTTCGCCTGATCGCACTCGATGTGTTGCGTGCCGTGCAGACCTCTCTGGGGCAGGACACAACCCACTTCCATGATGACGGTGCGCCGGTATTTGTGCGCAGCGCAAATGCGGTGACGATGGCACTGTTCCCGCAGTCGCGGGGCCGACTGCTCGCCGGCCGCTACGGTGATGCGCTGGCTGCCTACGCGCAGCTCGATGGCGCGACCGGAGCGACGATCGGCAGCACGCCGTACAGCATGGCCGACGTGATCTGGACGCTGCGCGCTGAACAGTGCGTGCACCTCGACGATCTGTTGCTGCGGCGCACGCGGTTGGGCAACCTGCTGCCCAATGGCGCGGCGGCGTTGCTCGATACGCTGCAGCCGGTCGTGCAGCGCGAACTCGGCTGGGATGAGGTGCGCTGGCAGCAGGAAGTTGTGCGTTATCTGGCAATTTGGCGCCAGCATTACGGGCTGCCGGGCAGAGATACCGCTCAGCAGGGGCAGTCGTCATGACTGTATGCGTTCATCATCATCAATTGCGGCACGATGTGCCCGCACGGCGGCAAGCTGATCGCCACGCACAACACCAGGGAGAAATATCATGACGGACAACCAGCATCTCTACCCGGCATCGCCCGCTGCCGCTGTCGGCGCCGACAGGTTGCGCGCCGAACCGGCGCTGCTGCCTGCGGGCGCGGGTGCCGAATGGCTGGGCCAGGCGTGGGAATTGTTCAAGAAGGCGCCGGCATTGTTGATCGCGATGCTGGTGCTTTACTTCGTCATTGGCATGGCGGTCGGCATGGTTCCCGTGATCGGCGAGTTGTTCATGTCACTGACGCTGGGTATCTGGATTGCCGGCTGGGCCATCACGTTCGACAAACTGCAACGCAGTGAGCAGATAACAATAGGCGATCTGTTCGCGGGCTTTTCGCACCCGCAGGCCGGCCGTTTGTTTGTCATCGGGGCCTTGTATCTGGGTTTGTTCGTCAGCCTGGTGATACTGACGATTGCGCTGGCCGTGGCCGCTTTTGGCATCGGTGGTTTCAGCGAGTTCAGTGAGTTTGGTGATATGACGCAAGCCGGCGCGCACATTGCCGCCAATCTTGGCATCTTCTTTGTGCTGCTGCTCGTCGTGGTGAGCGGCATTTTCCTGATCTTCGGCTACATTGCCTATGCGCCGGTGCTGGTGGTGATGCACGATATGCCGGTGCTTGATGCCTGCGCGCTGAGCCTGCGCGCCTTGTTGCGCAACTGGTTGCCGATGACAGTTTACGGCCTGATTATTGTCGGCCTGTGTTTCGCCAGCGTGTTGACGCTGTTTATCGGCATGCTGGTTGTCATGCCGCTGATGATCGGCGTCGGCTACGTGTCGTACCGGCAGATGTTTCTTGAAGAATAATCACGCGGCATCGTGGGTGCTGGATAAAAAACTGCCATAGCGTTTTTTCCCGGCATCGGCGGCGAGAGCGCCGTCGCGCTTGAGGAATTTTCCTGCCACCATGACGTGTGGCACGGCGCCGCCGGAATCGGTGACCATACGCATCTCGCCATCGAAACGATCATCGATCACTTCCTGTGGCTCGCTGAGATCAGTTTTCAGTTTTTCCGGGTTGATCACGCACAGGTCGGCAATGCGGCCGGTTGCGATAGTGCCGCGATCCAGTCCGAACCAGGCGGCGGTTTCGCCGGTGAGCCGGTGTACCGCACGTTCGACGCTGAGGCCGTCAGCGAACATCAGGGCATCGCGCAGGCAGCACAGGTGGGCATGCTGGAAAGCCAGATTACGGTTGTGTGCGCCGGCGTCGGAAAATCCCGGCAGATTGTACGGCTGGGTGAGCAGTTCGCGCATTTTTTCCGGCCGGTCGTTGGCGATGACCGTGTGCCAGCGCACGGCTTCGCCGAATTTTTCCAGAGCATTGAGAAAATAATCGATGCCATCAATGCCTTGCGCGGCGGCAAGCGTGGCAAAACTCTGCCCGGCCATGCTGCCGTCCGGCGAGGCCACCACCTGCATCTGGGAAAAATCACGGTGGAAACTTCTGTTGCGGCGGCTGCTCCACTCGGAACGAAAACGGGCGCGGTAGTTTTTGTCGCGCAACAAGGCCAGTTGTTGCTCGCGCGTGTCGCAGTTCATCAGCGCGGTGCCGCTGCCGAATTCTTCGAAGATTGGCGTCGAAAAGCCATCGGCCCACATCTGAAACGGTGATGCCAGCGATTGAAAGCGGAAATCGCCGCCGAGCACGCGGTTCGCCAGGCCGGACAAAATGCCGGTAAGTTTGGTGAAGGTACGGTTGCTGCGAAAATCAAGGGCGGCAAGCGAGGTAACTTTCAGCGGCCTGCGGAACAGCCCGCCACTCATCAACGCCAGGTACAGCACCGTTTCCTTGCGATTGGCGTTCGGCGTGGCCTGCATTACCCGGCCGCGTTTGCGCAACTGGTTGGCGAGGTGCCGATATTCATGCTGGCTGGCGTACTGCGAGGGGATGGAAACGCCGTCATATTTCGCACCGGCCATGCGGTGCCAGGGCAGCATGTCGATGGACAGGCCGATAAAGCCGGCGTCCAGCGCTTCGGCAAGATGCTTGTCCATGGCCGCCAATTCATCGGCAGTGACTGCCGTGGGGCCGAGGCTGCGCTCCTTGCCCAACACGGCCAGCCGCAGATTCGAGTGGCCAAGAAAGCCGGCAACGTTCGGGCCGAGCGGTAGTTGCGCCAGATGTTGCGCGTACTCGCGCGGGCCGCGCCAGGTGATGCGGCCCTGCAACCATTTCTGCAGCAGATTTTTCGACAGACTCTCTACGCGGGTGAACATGTCGATCACGTCGTCTTCGTTGCCCAGCGCCAGCGACATTGAGCAGTTGCCGATGATGACACTGGTAACGCCGTGCCGCGTTGATTCCGGCAAATGCGGAAATGCTTCGATTTCGGCATCGTAGTGCGTGTGGATGTCGATAAAGCCCGGCGTGACCCACAGGCCGCGCAAGTCGATCTCCTCGCGCCCTGTGGCCGCAATCAGCGGGGCCACCTCAACGATGCGATCGCCGCGAATGGCAATGTCGGCGCGGCGCGGCGCGGCACCGGTGCCGTCGTACAAGGTGGCGTGGCGCAGCACGATGTCGGGTGCGTGCTCGGGCAGGCGGGCAGTATCGGCAGTGCTCATGGCGTGGCTCGCGGTCGGTCGTGCCGGGAAGGCCGACTATCTGGCCGCTGGCAGGCGCTGTCAACAAACGTCATCCGCAAACGCCGCGCCAAAGCTACCGCGCGTCGGTTTGCCGTGCGTTTATTTGCGGCTGGCCTCGTAGACGCGGAAACGTGTCGTTTCCGCGACGGTACGACAGTTGCCAAAAACCTGCTCGATGTCTGGCGCGTAGGTCAGATGGGCATTGGCGACAATACGCAGCCTGCCGCCGGATTTCAGAAACCGCTTTGCATCGGCGATAAATTTTTCGGTGAAGCGGTAATCGGTGGCGATGCCGTCGTGAAACGGCGGGTTGCTGATGATCCAGTTATAGCTGCCCGTAACGGCACTGAAGCCGTCACTGGCATGGACGCGTGCGGTCAGGCCGCTTTCGCGCAGTGTCCATTCGCTGGCGGTCACTGCCAGTGCGTTATTGTCGACCATGTCGACTTCGAGCGTTGGATTGCGTTTTTTCAGCGTGGCGCCGATCACGCCGGCACCGCAGCCCATGTCGAGTACGCGCCCGGCGATGGGGGCGGTGAATGTTTGCAGCAGCAAAGCGGTGCCTTCGTCGAGGCGGCCGGCGCTGAACACGCCGGGCAGCGCGGCAACGGCGAGGCGGGTGGCACTGGCGTCGGCACCGATATCGATTGCCAAAACGTCCAGCCAGTCTGCCAGCGCAAACGCAGCGCCGGTTGTTTTCGGGGTGATCAGAACGAGCTGGCAGTGCCGCGCGCTGTCACGTTTTTCGACAGCAATGCCAGCGGCTTGCAGGCGTTTTGCCGTGGCACGGATGCCGCCGTTGTTTTCGCCCACCAGCCACAGCACGCCGCCGGCTGCCAGATGCGCGCGCGCCATGAACAGCAGGAAATCGGCCAGTGCTTTTTCCTTGGGATGGAACAGCAGCGCGGCGTTGTAATGCCTTTCGCCGGCCGGCACCGCGCCGAACTCGACCGTCAGGCCTTGCGCCTGGAGCGCGCGCGCATCGGCCATGTCCTGCGAGAACAGATGCGCGCGGATATCGCTGCGGGTGGCGAGGTTGCGGGCAAGGCCGTCGGCGGGCGGGTTGACGAGCAAGAGATCACCGGCCGGCAGCTGTTCAATATTGCGCAGGACCAGTTGGCTGGGAGCGGTGAGCATTGCGATACGTTGATCCGTGGCGGGGTTGGGCAAATCTGCGTGGCAGGCATTATAGCCACGCGTGCCGACCGCTGATGCGCTGCCGGCGATGCTGTTCTGTGCGGTGTGGGCCGCATCCGTGCCCTGTATAATCGGCCGCCTTGCGAATCCGGGATCAGAACATGCAAATCGCCAACAACAGGGTTGTGACCTTCGACTACAGCCTGACGCTGACCAACGGCACGCCCATCGAGAATTCCCGCGACAGCGGTGAACCGGTCACTTATCTGCACGGCACCGGCGGCATCATTGCCGGTCTTGAGCGCGAGCTCGTTGGCAAGCAGGCCGGGGATCGGGTGCAGGCGACGATTCCGCCGGCCGACGGTTACGGCGAACGGCGTGATGATCTGATCCAGCGCATTCCGGCCAAGCATCTGGGCGGTGCGAAGAAATTGCGGCCCGGCATGCAGGTGCCGTTGCGCCTTGAGCACGGCACTCAGGTGGTAACGGTGCTCAAGGTCGGCAAGTTCTCGGTGGACATCGACGCCAACCATCCGCTGGCTGGCCTGATCCTGTGTTTCGATCTGGAAGTGAAGTCGGTGCGGGAGGCGCTGCCGGGCGAGCTTGAGCATGGCCACGCGCACGGCGCGGACGGCCATGCCCGGCATGATTGATGGCGGCACCCTGCCGCCAACGGGGCCGGCAGCCAGCCGCTGAAAAGACAGGCGCAGGGGAGTCGGCAGCGGCGCAGCCCCCTGCTACCATTTCTGCCCACTTCAAACCCAGCCGGAACTCAAACCATGCAGGCAGGCGACAATACCGTCGTGTTGATTCACTACACCCTCACCAGCGACACCGGCGAGACCCTCGACAGCTCAGCCGGCCGTGAACCGCTGGCTTATCTGCACGGTTCCGGCAACATCATTCCCGGCCTTGAAGACGCGCTGGTCGGCAAACGGACCGGCGACAAGCTCAAGGTCAGCATCGCCCCGGCGGAAGCCTACGGCCTGCGTGATGACGCGCTGATCCAGATTGTGCCGCGCGATGCTTTCGGTGGTGCGCCGGATATTGATGTCGGCATGCAGTTCCAGGCGCAGACGCCGGAAGGTGTCCGCATCGTCACCGTTGTCGGTGTCGCCGGCAACGAGATCACCCTCGACGGCAACCATCCGTTGGCCGGCGAAACCCTGCACTTCGATGTCGAGGTGACGGAAGTTCGTGCGGCCACCGAGGAAGAACTGCTGCACGGCCACGTGCACGGTGCCGGTGGCCATCACCACTGAACCACCCGGCCGGCCCGAGCTGTGGCCGGCCGTTTTTCTCCACCGCATCCCGCACTGTCATCCTGTTACGTCGAACGGCGCCGGCGAGCTGATGCTGAACCACGCAGAGCTTGCCGGGTGCGCAAACCCCAGGGTTGTTGCATGCAGCATCAATCGTGGCATGGCGCGATATGCTGCTGCGTGTGCATAGAGGTCGCAGCCGAGAATCGGATGGCCGATGCTGGCCAGGTGCATGCGCAACTGATGCTGGCGGCCGGTGACGGGCGTCAAACGCAAGTGCGTGCGTTGGCGGGTTTCGTCGCGGGCGATCACACTGTAGTGCGTCAGCGACGCTTTGCCGGCGACATGATCAATCTTCATGCGCGGCCGGTTCGCCATATCGCGTTCCAGCGGCAGATCAATACTGCCGCTGTCGTCGGCAACCAGGCCCCAGACGATTGCTTCGTACACTTTCTGCATGGTCCGCTCGCGGATTTGCCGCGACAGCGTGCTGCGGCCACGGAAAGTACGCGGTACCACCAGCAGGCCGGAGGTATCGAGATCAAGACGGTGGATGATGATCGCTTCGGGGTAATCGAGCTGCAGGCGGGTGATGGCACTGTCGGCGTTTTCCGGGCCGCGTCCGGGAATCGTATACAGACCGGATGGCTTGTCGATGACGATGATGTCGGCATCGACATGCAGCGTAACCAGCGGCGCCTGGCAGGGTTTGGCCACGTAATAACCCGGGTTATGCATCGTGCTGCCCTTGCGCATCTGGCGGCGGGGATTTTTTCGCCAGCACGACGGCGCGTACCGGTGCCGGGTGGCCTTCGACGGTACGCAACGGATTGTTTGCATCGAGAAAATCGGCAAGCGATTGATAGGTCATCCAGTCGGTGCGACGTTGTTCTGCACAGGAAGTGCGGTTGATATCGACGACGCGCACGTCGCAGCATCCGGCGCTGCGCAACCACCCGGCGAGCATATCCGGGCTGGGGATGGCGAACACATTGCGCATTTGCGCATAGCGGCCTTGCGGATGCAGCACCGCCTGCGCATCACCTTCGATCACCAGCGTCTCCAGCACCAGTTCCCCGCCGGGGCGCAGCGTTGCCAGCAATTCGGCGAGATGTGCGAGCGGATCGCGGCGATGGTAGATGACGCCCATCGAAAAGACGGTGTCGAAGGTGGCGCCGCCGGGCGGCAGTTCTTCGAGTTTTGCCGGCGCGAAATACACCGGTTCCTGCCCCAGGTAGCGCTTTGCCGCAGCAAATTGTGCGAAGCCCAGCAGCGCCGGGTCGATGCCGAGCACGAATGCAGCGCCGGCACCGCGCATTCGCCACAAGTGATAGCCGCTACCGCAGCCGACATCGAGCACGCGACGGCCGGCCAGTGGTGCGAGGTGCGCTGCAATGCGTTGCCATTTCCAGTCGGATCGCCATTCGGTATCGATCAGCGTGCCGAAGAAGTTGAACGGGCCTTTGCGCCAGGGATGCAGCACCCGCAGGGCGCTTGCCAACGCCAGGCATTGCGCGGCGTTCAGGTCGCCGGGTGAGCCTATGGCTACCGTGTCGGCATCCAGCACGACACGCGAAGGCTGTGCCGCCGGCAACGCTCCGACCGCCGCCCGCCAGCGCGGCAGGTCGGCGTGGCGCGGCGTATGCGCCTGCGTCGGCCAGTGCCGGGCAAACCAGTTGCGCCAATCGTCGTCACCCGGCCCGTCGAGCGCGGCCAGCAGTGCGTCCGGGGCGAAGGGGTCGATGCCGGGCAGAGTGCTGGTGGGTCGGCTGGTGGTCACGGATGCTTCAGGGGCGACGGTAAGGACGGGGGCGTATTGTAGCGGTGTCGCCGGTCGGCCCGCAGTGGTGTCCGGCTGCGCTCACGTATACTGATCCGCCATTTTGATGATCTTCTGCATGCATTCGAACCCCGGTTTTGTGCGCCGCAATCTCCGCAGCCTCGGCCACTTGGTTGCCGGGCGTGCGCGCCATGCCCGTGCGGTGGGCGCCGGGGTTGCGGTGTTGCGGATTTACCGGCGCCACTTTATTTCGTTCGCGAACGCGTTTTCATTGGAGCGCGGTGATCGTGCGCAGCGCGCACAGAGCCTGTCGCTTGCCCATGCCCTGGCTGCTGCACGCCTGGTTCATTTGTGTGAACGCAATGGCGGTGGCTGGATCAAGGCGGCCCAGTTCTTCAGTTGCCGGCCGGACGTGCTGCCCCGGGAATACATTGTCGCGTTACAGGCGCTGCAGAACGACGCGCCGCCGGTTGCCTTCGACGAACTGCGTCCGGTGCTGGAAGCGTGCTGGGGCGACGATTGGGAACAGCAGTTTGCCGTTTTTGACACCACGCCGGTGGCAACCGCGTCGATCGCCCAGGTGCATCGGGCGCGTCTGGCCAGTGGCGAGGAAGTCGCGGTCAAGATCCGTCTGCCGGGTGTGGTCGAACATTTCCATCAGGACGAGGCGGCGTTTCGCCTGCTGGCCGGCATGCTTGCCCCGCTGGTGCGGGAACTCGATCTCAATCAGGTCGTTGAGCAGTTGCTGACGATGACGATCAAGGAACTGGATTTCAACCAGGAAGCACGCAACATCGCGCGTTTCGCCAGCTTGCCGCATCGTGCCAGGATCCGCGTGCCGCCGCTGTTTGCGCAACTGTCCACAGAAGATGTGCTGGTGACCGGCTGGATTCACGGCGAGCGACTGCGTGACCATCTCGATGCGCGGCCACAGAAGGCCGCTGATCTGCTCGGTGAGTTGTTCCAGAGTTACATCCAGCAGGTCACGCAGTTCGGCGTTTACCAGGCCGATCCGCACCCGGGTAATTTCATTGTCGATGCCGACGACAATATTGCCATCCTTGATTACGGCGCGTTGGCCGAACTTGCACCTGCGGAGCGCGACAATTATTCACGTCTGCTGTTCGCCTGCGTGTCGGGACAGGTTGAAGGCATCGGTGAGTTGTTTGAACGGGCGGGCTTTCTCGGTGGCGATGCGCAAACACTGCAGGGGCTGGCAAGTTATGTGCTGACCGACCGTCTGGCGCGTGAAGGTGTTGCAGACAGTATGGTTGAGTTGCTCGAACTGTTTCGCGAGCAGCGTGTGCGTATTCCGGATTCGTATATTGCGATCTCGCGGGTGTTGATCACGATCGGCGGATTCCTGACCATGTACAAGGTGCCCCTGGCGTGGCACCCGCCGGCAGCGGCAGCGATCTGATTCCCGGATCGGCGCGGCGCCACCCGGGCTGCCGGTTTTCTTCTCAAGCCATGTCGTTCAAGCGTGCTGCAACGGCGCGCATGGTCGGTGGGCGATCTTCCGGGGCTTTCTCCAGCAAGTGCATGACCAGCACCGCGAGTGCCTCTGGCACATCAGCGCGTCGCGTCCGGATATCGTCCGGTGCGCGGGTGACCTGGGCGGCCATGACCTGCGTGCTTTCGCCGGTGAAAGGCGGGCGGCCGGCCAGCAGTTCATACAGCAGAATACCGAAGGCGTAGATATCGCTGCGTGCATCGATCGTTTGCCCGGTGGCCTGTTCCGGGCTCATGTAGGCCGGCGACCCCATAACGGTGCCGATCTGCGTGGCTTGGCTTTCGGAATCGGTAAAGCGGGCGAGGCCGAAATCGGTGATTTTCGGCTGCGTGAGCCCGGCCATCAGCACGTTGGCCGGCTTCAGGTCGCGGTGAATGACATTCTGTTCGTGTGCGCAGGCTAGCGCGTCGGCCAGTGCCCGGCCCCAGCGCAACACATCAACAATGGCTTGCGGCTGGCGGCCGGCAAGCTCGGCCAGCGAGGGCCCGTGGACGAATTCCATGGCGATCCGGCAGCCGTCGGCGCCATCGAGCAGATCGTAGACCTGAACGATGTTGCGATGATTGAGCCGGGCAACCGCCTGCGCTTCGCGCAGAAACCGGGCGCGCAGCGATTCATCGTGTGCCACGTGCGGCGCCAGCACCTTGAGCGCGACAGTGCGGCACAGTCGCGTGTCTTCGGCCCGATAGACGATGCCCATGGCCCCGCGCCCGAGTTCGTGTTCGATGCGATAGCGCACCAGGGTGGCGGTTGCTGCCGGCAGCATCTGCGTGCCGGCGGGGATCGGCGTGGTATTGATGAGAGTTTGCCCGGCATCCTGATCGGTGGCGATTGGCCGGCGCCGCCAGGCGATCCGCATGGCAAACCAGAGCGTGCCGCCGCCGTACAGCAGCCACAGGCAGCCGCTGACCCAGGGCCGCAGCGGGTTGGCGTGACGTGCATGAACCAGCCCGAACAGACGTTTTTCACGCAGCTCCGGTGTGATCCAGCCGGCCAGCGTATCGATGATGGTCGGCAGCAGAAAAATGCCGAGCACGAGCGCAACCGCCAGCAACAGGGCAATGGGCGGCGTGGCGGCGCTAAGCCAGCGTGCGCGCGTTTGTTGATGGGTCAGCAACGGCAGCGTTTCATCGCGCAGTGCGCGCAGCCGACCGGGCAGGTTTTTCATTTTTTGGGCACGCTGAGATGACGGCATGCTGACATGACGATGCGCAAGACAGGAGTAACTGGAGCGGGTGGAGGGAATCGAACCCTCGTATGCAGCTTGGGAAGCTGCCGTTCTGCCATTGAACTACACCCGCGTAACAACCACCGCACCGCATGACGCCTGCCTGACCTGGAACCTGCGGAAGCGGCCGCCATTGTAGTCGCAGGCCGGGCCTGCGTGAACGTCAGATACCCTTGTTGGCGAGAAAGTCGGCATAGATTTTTGCGGCATCGGCCGGCGCTTCGAGCATCGGCACATGGCCGATGCCGGGCATCACCACCTTCCGGGCGTACGGCATGGTAGCCACGAACAGATCGGCATTGGCAACGTTCAGCAGGCGATCCTGATCGCCCCAGAGCACCAGTGTGCGGGCGACGACTTCGTGGAGGATCGGCATCTGGTCGATGCTGTTATCGCGCAGCAGATCAGCGAAGATTTTTTCGTTGAGTTCGGCACGCGCGATACTGCGGCGGGCGAAGACTGCCTTCACCGGCCAGGGCATGAAAGGTGGCTTGGCCATCGCATAGCCAATCACCCGCTCCAGATCCGCACGCGTTTTCACGATCAGCGGGTTGATGCCTTCCTTGAGTGCAGCATCCAGATCGCTGTCGGCCATTTTGGCGCCGGCGGCGTCGAACAGGCCGAGTGTGGACACCTGCGCCGGCGCGAGCCAGGCAGCGTGCGCGGCAATCGCGCCGCCCATCGAGTTGCCGGCGAGGTGAAAGTGCTCGACACCCAGTGCGGACATCAGGCTCAGCACGCGCCGCGCCTGGGTGTCGATGTCATAGGCGAGCTTGTGGTCCTGGGTGGTCTCGCCGTGGCCGGGCAGATCGGGAATGACGAGGTTGTAGCCATCGGCGAGATCGCCGGCGAAACGCGTCCAGTTTTCCTTGTCGGCGCTGAAGCCGTGCAGCAGGACGACGGTTTCCCGGCCGTCTTGCCAGTTGTTCTTCAGATAAACCCAATTGATGTCGTCGACAGGGATCTGGGCCACGGTGAGGCCGGCATGCCAGTGCCCGGCGCTGACGGCGGCGGCGAATACCTGATCCTCGATTTTTGTGCAGCCGGGCAGAGTGACCAGCAACAATGCAGTAAGGCACAGCGCAGTGAGGCGAGAGATGATCATGTGGGTGATACTCCTGCACGGGATGGCGGGGTGGCGCTTGCTTTGCGCGAATCGCCGTAGAGGTTAATGAGGCCGGCGATGAAGATCAAAATACTTCCGACGACAGTCGTGATAAACAGCGTTTCGTCCCACAGCCACCAGCCGAGTAGCGCGGCGAAGACCACTGAAGTGTAGGTGAAAGGGCCGATCCGGCCGGGTGGCGCAACCTGGAAGGCGCGGGTGATCAGCAGTTGTCCGGCGGTGCCGAACACACCCACAGCCACCAGCCAGCCCCAGAGCTGCGCGTCCGGCGTCTGCCAGGCCCAGAGCAACGGCACGGCCGACACCAGCGTACTAATGACGACGAAATGGAACACGATGCGATCGGGGGGCTCGTCGTCGCTCATGTCGCGGATGGCCACCATCGCGACACTGGCAAGCAGTGCAGCGGCAATACCGACCAGCGCGTGCGGATCAAATGTTGCGGCACCCGGGCGCAGGATGCACAGCACGCCGATGAAACCCAGCACGATCGCCGTGGCGTTGTGTGGGCCGATGCGTTCCTTGAGCCAGAACCAGCCGATGATGGGGATAAAAAACGGTGTGGTGAGCTTCACCAGCGTGGCTTCCGCAAGCGGCAGGTGCGCGATCACGTAAAAGAAGCCATACATCGCGGTGAGTCCGGCGAGCGC
>CBDDRC010000038.1:0-24204 GCA_965232985.1 uncultured bacterium | reverse complement strand
TGCCGATCTGCCGGTGATCTTCGGGGTGCTCACGGTCGATTCCATTGAACAGGCCATCGAGCGCGCCGGCACCAAGGCCGGCAACAAGGGCGCCGAGGCGGCAGCCGGTGCGCTCGAAATGGTCAGCCTGCTGCGGCAAGTGTCGTGAGCGCCCCTGCTGTGGATGCATCCGCCGGCGACGAAAAATCGCCGTCATGGCCGACAACGCCGTCGGCACGCCACAAGGCACGGCGCTTTGCGTTGCAGGCGCTGTATAGCTGGCAGATTGGTGGCGAGGAAGCGCCGGCGATCGAGGCCTACTACCGTGCCGAGAACGACATGCGCAAGACCGATGTGAGTTACTTCCATGAATTGCTGCGCGAGGTTGTGGCGCGTGCGGCGCAACTTGATGGGTACTACGCAGGGTTTCTTGATCGCCCGGTGAAGGATCTCGATCCCATCGAGCGGGCGATCCTGCGCATCGGCACCTATGAACTGCATCACCGTGTCGATGTGCCGCCGCGCGTGGCGATCAACGAAGGCATTGAGCTGGCCAAGGAGTTCGGCGCCACCGACGACAGCCACAAATTCATCAACGGCGTGCTCGACAAGGTGGCGCGCAAGTTGCGGGCGGCGGAGTTCGTCGGGCGCTGATCCCGGCGAGCAACGCGCAGGTGCCCTGCATGTCTGCTGCATCGTCCGGTAATGACTGCCCCGGCAAATCGTCCGGTGAGTTCGCTCTCATCAACCGGTTTTTTCGCCGCGCGCGTGATGGCATGGCACCCGGTGTGGTGCTCGGTGTTGGCGACGACTGCGCCTTGTTCACGCCAACGCCGGGTATGCAGTTGGCGGTGAGTACCGATACGCTCGTCGAGGGCGTACATTTTTCCGCCGATACACCCGCAGCCGATGTCGGCTGGAAAGCACTGGCCGTGAATCTTTCTGATCTGGCCGCGATGGGCGCGACGCCGCGCGGTTGCCTGTTGGCGTTGACGCTGCCTGCTATTGATGAAGCCTGGGTGGCGGCTTTCGCGCAGGGATTTTTCGCGCTGGCCGATGCTGCCGGCTGTCCGTTGCTTGGCGGTGATACGACCTGCTCGACGCCACGATCCGCAATGGCGTCGTCGGTGCTGCCCTGCACGATGACCGTCACGGTATTAGGCGAGGTTCCTGCGGGCGAGGCATTGCGTCGCGATGGCGCGCGACCGGGCGACTTGCTCTGTGTGAGCGGCACGCTCGGCGACGCGGCACTCGGGCTTGCGCGCTGGCAGCGCATGAACCGCGACAGCCAGGATCCGGCCATCGTATGTTTGTTGCGCCCAACGCCACAGCTGGCCTTGGGCATCGCCTTGCGCGGCGTGGCGACAGCGGCGATCGATCTGTCCGATGGTCTGCTGGGCGATGTCCAGCACATACTGGCTGAATCCTCGCGCGCCAGCGGCAAGGCGTGCGGTGCCGAACTGCAACTGGCCGCGTTGCCGCGTTCGGCGGTGCTGGCCGGGCTTGCCGGCCCGGAGGCTTATGAATACATGCTGGCCGGTGGCGATGATTACGAACTGTGTTTCACGGTGCCGGCGTCGAGGCTCACGGCATTGCATGTTGCCGCCACGAGTGTGCAGGTGCCGGTGACGGTGATCGGTCGCATCACCGCTGACGGGCGGCTGCGTTGCCTTGCTGCCGATGGCGGCGAATGGCAGCCGTCGCGCGCGAGCTGGGAGCACTTTTAACCATGAGCGTGTCACCATGAGCGCGTCACCGTGAGAGTAAGTCGATGAGTTTCGTTCCGGAAGAAAAGCGCGCGCAAGTCGCCGTTGATCTGCGCGATCCGGCGCACTTTATCGCTTTCGGTTTTGGTAGCGGCCTGGCGCCCTGGGCACCGGGAACGTTTGGTACCCTGGCGGCGGTTCCGTTGTACCTGCTGCTGGCGCAGTTGCCGCTTGCGGCTTACGTCGCCGCAGTCGTCGGCGCGATTGCTATTGGCATCTGGGCGTGCGGTGTTTCCGCGCGCAAGCTCGGCGTACACGATCACCACGGTATCGTCTGGGACGAGGTGGCCGGTTTTCTGCTGGTCATGGTGGTGGCGGTGCCGACGTTCGCCAATGTTGTTGCCGGCTTTGTGTTTTTTCGTTTGTTCGATATTGTCAAACCGTGGCCGATCCGCTGGCTCGATCAGCATGTGCATGGCGGTTTTGGCATTATGGTCGACGATCTGTTGGCGGCTGTTTACGCGGCGCTTTGCCTCGTTGCGCTGCAATATCTCTGGCCACAACTGTTCGCACTGCGGTTCTTCCCCGGGTAATCGGCTTTCAACCCCGCTATACCCCCTGCTACAATCAGCGCCCCTTCGTGTTGTTCCGGTCGTTTCAGAGTGACCATCCGCTACGTCGAATCCGCCCGTCTGCCGACCCCGTTTGGGGTCTTCGAACTCTATGGTTTCGAGGATGAGGCTGCGGGCAAGGAGCACGTCATGCTCACGCTTGGCGCTGTTGCGGACAGTGCAACCCGCCACGAACCGGTGCTGACCCGAATTCATTCCGAGTGCCTGACCGGTGACGCGCTGTTCAGCCTGCGCTGCGATTGTGGCCCGCAACTGGAAGCGGCGATGGAACGCATCGGCAAGGAAGGTCGTGGCGTCATCCTGTACCTGCGGCAGGAAGGCCGTGGCATCGGCCTGACCAACAAGATTCGCGCCTACAAATTACAGGACGAGGGCAGGGATACTGTCGAGGCCAACGTGCATCTGGGTTTCGATGCCGACCTGCGCGACTACACGCTGTGCCGCATCATGCTGGCGCATGTAGGCGTAAAAAAATTGCGCTTGATGACCAACAACCCGCGCAAGGTAGAGGCATTGCAGGCGCTGGGGTTTGAGGTGGTTGAGCGTCTGCCGCACGAGATGGCCGTCACGCCGGACAATGAGCGGTATCTCGCGGTCAAGAAAGGCAAACTCGGCCACATCTTCCGCAAGGAATAGAGCTTGCCGGCGGTTGCTGCGCGCGCTATCGCTGGCCGATTCGTTCCGGCGATTCCGGCTCCATTGTTACCAGCAATTTGTCGATGCGATGGCCGTCCATATCGACAACTTCGAAGCGATAACCGGCAGCACTGAAGTACTCCGCCGGTTTCGGGATGTGTCCAAGCACATGCAGTGCAAAGCCCGCAGCGGTGTGGAAATAGCCTTCGTCTTCGCCCGGCAGTGCGCCGGATTCGATCATCTGCTTCATGCGCTCGATGCTCACCGAGCCATCGATCAACCAGGAACCATCGGCGCGTTGCACGATTTCGTATTCGGCGTCGCCTTCATTGAAGGCGAGGTTGCCAACAATGGCGTCAATCACGTCGCCGAGCGTCACCAGGCCCTGCAGATCGCCGTACTCATCGACCACCAGGGCGATCGTCGTGCGCGCTTCGCGCAGGTTCTCCAGCAGCCGCGCCAGCGTGATGGTATCCGGGACGAAATGCGCGGGCCGGACGCAGTCGGCGATGGCCGGCTGCTCGCCGGCCAGCAATCGCCGCAGCAGATCGCCAGTGTGGAGAATGCCGGTGATCTGGCTGAAATCATCGCGATAGACCAGCATGCGGCTGTGCGCCGCGCTGACCAGTGTTTTGCGTAACTCGGCATCGCCTTCAGAAAGATCGAGTGCGGCGATGTCCTGCCGTGGCGTCATGATCGCGCGCACCGTCTGGTCGTCGAGGTGCAACACATTGGCGACCAGTTGGCGCTCGGAGACGTGGAAAATGCCTGCTTCCGTACCCTGCTCCATCAGTACCTTGATTTCTTCATCACTGACCGGCGGTTCGTCGCCGGTGCGGATGTGCAGCAGACGAAAGACGGCTTCGCCGGACGATGCGAGCAGAATCACCAGCGGATGGGCGATACGCGCCAGCATGTTCATCGGCCCGGCCACGAAGCTGGCAACGCGCTCCGGGGCAACCAGGCCCAGGCGCTTGGGCACCAGTTCGCCGATCACGACTGAAACATAGGTAAGACCCATCACTACGACAGTCAGGGCAATGCCTTCGCGCCAAGGTGCCAGGGCCGGGATGGTCGCCAGCCAGTTTGATAATGGCGTGGCGAGTGCGTCGTCACCGATGGCGCCGGCAAGAATGCCGATTGACGTAATGCCCACCTGGATGGTCGACAAAAAACGTGATGGCGATCCGTTGAGCGCCAGCGCAGCGGCGGCGCCGGGATGGTCTTCGTCGGCCAACCGCTGCAGACGCGCCCGGCGCGCCGATACCACGGCAATCTCCGACATCGCGAAGATGCCGTTGAGCAGAATCAGGAAGAACAGCAGCAACAGTTCCATGGCGGTGGGTATTCAGATGGCAAGACGTGTGCGGATGGCGTTGCTGATGCCGACGGCGTCGAGGCCGCACTCAGCGAGCATTTCAGCGCGCGTGGCGTGATCGATAAAACGGTCGGGGATGCCGAGATTGAGTACCGGCGTAGCGATGGCTGCGGCATGCAGAAACTCGTTCACCACTGAGCCGGCGCCGCCCATCACCGCGTGGTCTTCGAGGGTGACGAGCAGGGCGTGCGATTGTGCCAGCGCGCGAATCAATGCCTCATCGACCGGTTTGGCGAAGCGCATGTCGGCAACGGTGGCATCGAGTGCTTCGGCAGCCTTGATGGCATCGGCAAGCAGTGCGCCGAAATTGAGGATGGCGACCTGCGTGCCGTTGCGTTTGAGCACGGCCTTGCCGATGGGCAATACCTGCAGTGCTGCTTCGATGTGCGCGCCGGGGCCGGTACCGCGCGGATAACGTACCGCCGCCGGACCGGGGTGGTGGTAACAGGTATTCAGCAACTGGCGGCACTCGTTTTCGTCGGCGGGAGTGGCGATCACCAGATTGGGGACAACGCGCAGGTAGCCGATGTCGAACACGCCTGAATGCGTCGGGCCGTCTTCGCCGACCAGACCGGCGCGATCCAGTGCCAGGGTCACGTCGAGATTCTGCAACGCAATGTCATGGATCAGTTGGTCATAGGCGCGCTGCAGGAAGGTGGAGTAGATCGCCACCACCGGTTTTTGCTGTTCGCAGGCCAGCCCGGCTGCCAGAGTCAGCGCGTGTTGCTCGGCGATGGCGACATCCTGGTAGCGGTGCGGGAAGCGCTCGCGGAATTCAACCATGCCAGAACCTTCACACATCGCCGGGGTGATGCCGACGAGGCGTGGATCCTGTTCGGCGACGTCGCACAGCCAGGCGCCAAACACGTCCTGGTACTTCTTTTTCGGCGTCGCCGGTGCGACGCTGATGGCCTCGATTTTCTTCACCGGCTCAAGTTTGGTCAGTGCGTGGTAGCCGATCGGGTCGGCTTCCGCTGGGGCAAAACCCTTGCCCTTGGTGGTGTACACATGCAGCAGTTGCGGGCCTTTCAGATCGCGCATGTTGCCGATCACCCGCAGCAACTCATTGCTGTCATGGCCGTCGATCGGGCCGATATAGTTGAAGCCGATGGCTTCAAACAGCGTGTCCGGCGAGACCATGCCTTTCATGCCCTCTTCGGTGCGGCGCATGAAATCCCAGGCGGCCGGCATTTTCGCCAGCACTTTCTTGCCGCCTTCGCGCAGGGCGATATAGCTCTTGCTTGCCCAGATGCGCGCAAAATAATTCGCCAGCCCGCCGACGCTGTGCGAGATCGACATGTCGTTGTCGTTGAGGATGACAAGCAGATCGGCGCGCGTGGCGGCCGCGTGATGCATGGCTTCGAATGCCATGCCGGCAGTCATGGCGCCGTCGCCGATCACGGCGACCACGCGGCGATTGTCGGCGCGCATCGCGCTGCCGAGTGCCATGCCCAGCGCGGCACTGACCGAGGTACTGGAGTGGCCGACGCCAAAGGTGTCGTATGCGGATTCGACGCGCCTCGGAAAACCGGCCAGGCCACCCTGATGGCGCATGGTGGTCATGCGTTCACGGCGCCCGGTGAGGATTTTGTGCGGGTAAGTCTGGTGGCCGACATCCCACACCACGCGATCGTGCGGCGTGTTGTAGAGGTAATGCAGTACCACGGTCAGTTCGACAACCCCGAGGCCGGCGCCGAAGTGGCCACCGCTCTGGCCGACGCTCCACAACAGGAATTCGCGCAGCTCGTCGATCAGCTGGCCGAGCGTTTCGCGCGGCAGCGCCCGCAGATCCGCCGGGATGTCGACGCGGTCGAGCAGTGGTGTTGTCGGGCGTTCGCGCGGAATCTCGGTAAAGGTCTTCGCCATCGGGCGGGCGTGTCCTGAGGCAGGGGCCGGCATTATACGGCAGTGGCCTGATCGTTCGGGCCGGGTGCGGCGGGTCGGCCTACATCTGCCGGTCAACCACAAAATCAGCCAGCGCACGCAGGACGGCGATGTCGCCCGGCACGCCGACAAGGGCGGCGTGGGCCATGTGCCGCAGTTCGTCGGCGCGGGCGCGGGCGCCGGCAAGGCCAAGCAGTGCCGGGTAGGTGCTCTTGGCAAGTGCCGCGTCGGCGCCCCGGCGCTTGCCCAGGGCGGTTTCATCGCCGATCACGTCGAGGATGTCGTCCTGCACCTGGAAGGCCAGCCCAAGGTGGGCGGCGTAGCGCCCGAGACCGGCAAGTACTGCGGTATCCGTGCAGCCAGCGCCCAACGCTCCCAGTGCGATGCAGGCTTCGATCAGCCGCCCGGTTTTCAGGCGGTGCAGGCGCTCCAGTGCATTGATGTCGATGCGTTGGCCCTCGGCCTCGATGTCGAGCATCTGGCCTGCCGCCATGCCTTCGGTGCCGCTGGCATCGGCGAGCAGCGTAATCATGCGCAGGCGATTTTCCGCCGTGGCGTGCAGTTTCGGGCAGGTAGCGAGAATGCGAAACGCAAGTGTCTGCAGCGCATCGCCGGCGAGAATCGCCGTGGCCTCGTCAAATGCGCGGTGGGTGGTTGGTTTGCCGCGGCGCAGATCGTCGTCGTCCATGGCCGGCAGATCGTCATGTACCAGCGAGTACGAATGAATGATTTCGACGGCGCAGGCGGCGGCGTCGACAGTTGCTGCGTCGGCAGCCGCTGCCGGGCGCAAGGTGGCGGCAGTGGCATAGACCAGCACCGGCCGGAAACGCTTGCCGCCGTTGAACAGCGCGTAACGCATGGCATCAGTCAGCCGGCAACCTTCGCGCGCTGGCAGCCAGTGCGACATTTCCGCATCGACACGCTGCTGGGCGCGGGTGAAAAGCGCAGGGATGTCGGGGTTTGATTCCGGCGCCGGCATGTCAGGCCGGCTCGTCGCCCGGTTCATCCGTATCGTCTGCAAACGGCACCAACCGTTCTTCGCCGTTTTGTTGCAGCAGAATTTGTACGCGCTGCTCGGCCTGTTTCAGCGCATCCTGACACTCGCGGGCGATACGCACACCTTTTTCGAACGCCGCGAGCGATTCCTCAAGCGAGAGGTCGCCGTCTTCCATCTGCTCGACGAGTGACTCGAGCTCTTCAAGGGCTTCCTCGAAATTGACGGCTTTCTTGCGCGCCATGGCATGCGTCTCCGCGCGGAAATGGATCAGGTGGCCACGGTAGTCGAGCGCTGGTGGCAGGTCAACGAAACAGGCGTGCGCCGAAATCCACCAGTTTGCGGCTCGATTCTGCCAGCAGTTGCTTGCCGTTGGGTTCAGTGCAGTCCATGCCGTAGAGCTGGTCAATGCTGATTTCGCCGCTGCGGTTCGGATCGAGGTAGATCAGGCAGGCCGTGGCCTGGTTCTTCTGGCGCAGCGCCTTGTTGTATGCCGTGTAGTCATCGATCAGTCTGGCGCGCAGCTTGAGACAGACCAGCGGTGTGTCGCACAGGTGCCGCGTTACCTTGCCCTGCAGAAAGGTCGGGTAATGCTTCACTTTTACTGTCAATGGCTTGCCGATCTTGTAGGGCTTGCCGTCTGGCCCGCCCTTGCGCAGTTCCTCGATCAGGATTGGTTTGCCTTCTTCGGGAATCTGCCCGATCACCGCCTGTGAGAAGTTGTAGATGTAGTAGGGCTGGTCCGGATCGACACGAGTTGCCGGGGCCAGTGCTGTCACGTCCGGGCGATAACACTTGCCGCGGCCCATGCGGGCGAAGAACAGATGGGTCTGTTCTTCCTCGGTGACATTGAGTTGCGGCAGGGCCTGCTCGCCCTGGCGTTTGACAATGGCAAGGCCAGCCATCAGGTAATTCTGGCCACTGCCCTCGAAAGCCAGCGTGCATGCACGGGTGTCGAACGACTGCTCGAAAAGCTGCGGTGAGTAGTTGAGGAATTTCGCGTAACGGTTGCGAAAGCGCTCCTCGTTGATGCGCAGCAGGCGCTTCGCCTCGCGCTGGCGCGCGAGCATTTGCTGGTACGGACTTTGTGCCGGGTCGCCTTCGATCAGCGCCGCGCCGATCTGGCGGGCAAGTTCGATGCGTTCGGGCTGACCGCCAATGTCCGCGCAGACTTTTGTCTGTGCAGCGAGTGCCTGCTCGTCTGGCAGGCACTCGTTTTCATAGGTCTGGTTAACGAGGCATACCTGCCGGATTTCTGCCATTGACGATACGTCGGCATAGCACTCGTCAACGGTTATGGCGGCAGATGCGGTGGCCATAAAGGCCAGCCCTGCGGCGGCGGCCAGGGCCGCGAGCGAACGGCGCATGAGGCAGCTCCGGTGTGTTGTCTTGTTGTTATATCGACCGGAAGTATAGCGGCCCGGGCACGGGCGCGCGGGGCGGGCGGTGGCGGCCACTTTCCCCGGCCCGCAGGCGCTGGAGGGCGGGGGGGCAAGCAGGCAATGTGGTACGAAAGTACTGTTTTGAGCGGTAACAACCGTTTCGAAAGGTAACAAGACCACCCGAACGGCGACCATCGGTAGCGGGTAGGAGTAGACCCCCGTTCCGGGGGCCGACTATGATGGCCTTCCTCACCGGGCGTGGCCAAAAGCCGTTTTCGGTTCCTAAGCTACCCGCACATCGACTACGACCGGCCATGCCAGGTGAGGGTTTTCAAGCTTCCTTTCTATAAGCTCCAGCACGACTTGCTGTGACCGCCGCTGCCGGTGTTGGCGCACCGTCGGCGGCGATTTCTTTGGCAGCTAGCCTGCCACCCGGTGTTCTTCCAGTTGCTTGCGTATCGTGTCCGGAATCGGGCGCGAACGGCGTGTCTGCGTATCGAAATTCACCAAGGTGGTGCGTGCCCGGCAGCGCGTTTCATTGTGCTGGTGAATCTCCTGCAGGACGACCAGCGACGAGTTGCCGATCTTTTCCACGGCGACACTGACCTCGACATCGGTGCCAAAGCGCAGCTCGCCGAGAAAGTCGATCTCGGTGCGCACCACAACAAGGCTCGATGTCTGGAAGTCGAGATCGGGCACGAACAGTTTCAGCAACGGCTCGCGACCTTCAAGCAGCCAGACCGGCACAACGGTGTTGCTGATATGGCCGAGCGCATCGGTGTCGCAGAAGCGCGGGTGAATTCGCGTAGTAAACAAATCCGGACATTCCCTGCGAGCCGATGTAATGCACGGAAGATTACGCGAAGCGGTGGCCGATGACAAACGACGAAAGACTGCGACAGATGCTATTGATCCCGTACCGTCTGTCGCGCACCGGATTTCGGTCTGCCATTGACGCTGGCATACACTCAGCGCCCTGCAATGCCACCTTGGGTTCGCGTTTGCCATGAAACTCGTTCTTGCTCCGATGGAAGGGCTCACCGATGCACCAATGCGCGCGCTGCTCACTGCGTTGGGTGGCTACGACTGGTGCGTCTGCGAGTTCATTCGCATCAACGATGCCTTGCTGCCGGCGCGGGTGTTCCACCGTTATGTGCCGGAATCCGCCAGCGGGTTCCGCACGCCGGCCGGCACACCGGTGCATGTGCAGTTGCTCGGCAGTGACCCGGGTTGCCTTGCCGAGAACGCCGCACTTGTCGCGTCGATCGGCGCGCCGGCCATCGATCTGAACTTCGGTTGTCCGGCGAAGACGGTGAATCGCCATCGTGGTGGTGCGGTGTTGCTCGATGAGCCCGAACGCGTGCATGCGATTGTCGCGGCGGTGCGGCGCGCAGTGCCGCCGCATATCCCGGTTAGCGCGAAGATGCGGCTCGGTTATCGTGATCGCGAGCGGTTCCTCGACAACGGTCGTGGTCTGCTTGCGGCCGGCGCGACATGGCTCACCGTGCATGCACGCACCAAAGACGATGGTTACCGGCCGCCGGCGCACTGGCACGAGATCGCGCGGCTGCGCGAGATCGCCGGCAGCACCCCGGTGCTTGCTAACGGCGAGATATGGACGGTCGAAGATCATGCGCGCTGTCGCGCCGAGAGCGGCTGCAAGGACGTGATGCTCGGGCGCGGCGCGGTGGCCAGCCCGGGTCTTGCCAACGCCATTCGCGCTTTTGTTGCCGGCAGTGAGCCGTCGTTACCGGGCTGGGCAGCATTGTGCGAATGGCAGCGCCGGTTCGTGGCCGACGATTCATGCAGCGACGCGGTAGCAGCCGGCCGCTATAAACAGTGGCTGACGTTCATGACCCGGATTTATCCCGAAGCTGCGCTGCTGTTCCCGCAGGTGCGCACGCTGCGTACGTGCCGGGAAATCGATGCAGCGATTGTGGCTTCCGCCGTTGCTGCCGGCTCCCGGGCAGTTTGATGGCGGCGAGTGTGTTGCCAGGAAAATTGCCTATTGCAGCAGCGGCCTGCCTGTGTGAATATGCGGCCTCCCCGATAGCCAGCCAGTTCCGTCATGGAACCGTTCCCATTACGACTTGCGAGTCAGGGAACCGCGCTGGCCTTCATCGATCTCTGACCTTCCTGCCTCTCTGCTGTTTCTGCTGAGAGTAGCGACCGACGGTTGGCATCGATGCAGTCGCCATCCGTTGCACGGTCGTCCGTGTCCATCGGGGTTTACGCGAGCATTCCGCGCTCAGGCCTCGTGCCTTACATGCGCCGGGGATGCCGCATCCCTTGATCCACCAGGAGTTTTAAATGACGTCATCTTTCGTTGACCTTGGCATTGGCCAAGCGCTCGTCGATATTTTGAACCGTAACAACATTACCGAGCCAACGCCTGTCCAGGCCGAAGCCATCCCCTTGGTCCTTGCCGGTCGCGACCTGATCGCCACCGCACCGACCGGCACCGGCAAGACCGGCGCTTTCCTCCTGCCCGCACTTGAGCGCATGGGTGCCGACCCGAAACCCGGTCGTGGCCCGCGCATGCTGGTGCTGTCGCCGACCCGCGAGCTCGCCCAGCAGATCGGCAAGGCGGCCAAGCAGTTCGCCGAAGGTTTGCAGCACGGCAAGACGGTCACCATCACCGGCGGCGAGTCCTACCAGCAACAGAACAAGGTGCTCTCGCGCCCCTACGAAATCCTCATCGCCACACCAGGCCGCCTGATCGACCAGCTCGGCAGTGACCGCATCGACCTGTCGCGTGTGGAAATCCTCGTGCTCGATGAAGCTGACCGTATGCTCGACATCGGCTTCACCGATGCCGTGCTGGAAATTGCCGGCAAGCTGCCGGAGGTTCACCAGACGCTGTGCTTTACCGCGACCTTCTCGAAGGAAGTCATGCAACTGGCCAACCGGCTGCTGAAAAATCCGCACCGCATTGACATTGGTGGCGAAACCCACAGCCGCGCCAACATTACCCAGCGGCTGGTCTATGTGGATCACCTTGGCCACAAGCACGACCTGCTGCAGCATTTTCTGGCCGGCGATCAGGTGACGGGGCAAGCCATTGTGTTTACGGCGACCAAGCGCGATGCCGACGAGCTGGCCAATTCGTTGTGCGATGCGGGCCATCCGGCGATCGCGCTGCACGGCGATTTGTCGCAGAAAGAACGCACGCGCTCGCTGAACAAGCTGCGCGCCGGCGAGAGCCGCGTGCTGGTGGCCACCGATGTCGCTGCCCGCGGCATTGATGTCATGGGCATCAGCCATGTATTCAACTTTGATTTGCCGAAATTCGCCGAGGATTACGTGCACCGCATTGGCCGCACCGGCCGTGCCGGCAACACCGGCATTGCCGTGTCATTCGTCGGCCGCAACGATGTGCACGCGCTGCGGCGCATCGAGCGCTTCGTCGGCGCGACGATCGAGGAACAGAAAATCGAGGGTATGGAAGCGAATTTCCGCCCGGAACGTGGCGGCGGTCCGCGCGGCAGTGGCCCGCGCAGCGGCGGCCCGGGCGGTAGTCGTGGCGGTTACCAGGGCCGCAATGACAGCCGCGGCCCGCGCCGCGATGCTCCCCGTGGCGAGGGTCGCGGCCCCCGCGCTGACGCGCGTGGCGATAGCCGCAGTCAGAATGGCGAGCGTCCGTACCAGCAAAAACCCGAGTGGAAGCCGGCCGGCGACCGTCCTGCCCCGGCGCGCCATGATGCGCCGCGCGGCGACAGCCGGCCGCCGCGCTTCAATGAAAACCGCAACGAAGACCGTCAACCGCGTTTCAATGATGATCGGCAGCCGCGCTTCGCTGCAGAGCGGCAACCGCGCTTCAATGAAAACCGCAACGAAGACCGCCAACCGCGTTTCAATGATGATCGGCAGCCGCGCGTTGTTGCTGATCGGCAACCGAACTTCAATGACGATCGCCAGCCGAACTTCAACGACGACCGCCAGCCGCGTTCGAACGAGAATCGGCCGCCACGGTTCAACGACGGCGCGCCGCGTGGTGATCGCAAGGGCAACGGTGGCGCGCGTGCCAATGGTCCGCGTCAGGATCGGGGCCAGGGTCCGCGTGGCCCGGGCGGTCCGGCTCGCGGCCAGGGTCCGCGTGGCGGGCAGGGTGGTTTCGCCAAGCCGCAGCGCAGTGGCCCGGGTGGCCGTCGCCCGAAACAGGTGGGTCTTTATATGCCCGAAACGCCGGTGGCGCGTCCGGATTGGCGCAACGAGCGCCTGAGCGATGCGCCGCAACCGAAAAAGCCGACCATCGTGAAGGTTGAGCGCAAGGGCGAACATGCCCGTTCAGAGTCGCGCAACGAAGCGGGTGCCAGCAGCACCTGGACTTTTACCGGCAAGACGCTGCGCCTCAAGAAAGGTGAGGGTGGCAACGAGTAACCGGCAACGCGACATGAAAAAGGGCTGCTTCGGCAGCCCTTTTTCGTTGCGGCATGCTGCTCAGGCCGGCGGCAGGTCGCGTGCTTTCCACCGGCACTGCACCAAGCCGCTGGCGAAGCCGCGCGTGTCGACCAGATCCCAGGTCGATGCCGGTATGCCGGCGCCGAACAAGGGCCGGCCGCTGCCAAGCAGCACCGGGATCGTCGCAATCGTCATTTCGTCGATGAGGTTTTCCGCCAGGCCGTGGCGTATGGCGTGGCCGCCGTCGAGATAAACGTGGCGTATACCATCGGCGTGCAATTGCCGGAACAGCGGCGCCAGCTTGCCGCCGTGCGCGTACTCACCGTGGCGCGCGTCGATCGCGTGGTGGGTCAGCACCACCACGCGCTTGGTCGGGAACGGCCACTCGTTGAATCCCAACACGGTTTCATAGGTTTTGCGCCCCAGCACGACAGCGTCGACGCTGTCGGCGAATGCGTGAAAACCGTAGTCCTCGCCCGGGGTGCTAACGCAGTCGAGGAAATCGATGCTGCCGTCTTCGCGGGCGATGAAACCGTCGAGGGTGGCAGCGATGAACACGGAAACTTGTGGGCGGCTCATGTCGCGTTTTTCCTCACGTATTGCGGCAGGACGGTGCGGCCCTTGGCGATGTGGCCGTTCATGGTTGCAGGCCGGTGAGCGGCAGTTCCTGAACGATAAGGTCGCCGCCCCAGAGCCGCGGTATTACATTCTGCGCCTGCGCACTTGAGCCGCTGCTGTAGAACGATTCGGTGCCGAGGCGGGCGCGGGTTGCCAATAGTTGCCTGGTGGTAAGTTGTCGCGTCAGCTCGCGCGCCACGGCTGCTGCCGGGTCAATGATGTTGACGTGCGGCCCGGCGATGGCACGAATCAGCGGCTCAAGAAACGGATAGTGCGTGCAGCCCAGCACCAGGGTATCAACCCCCATGTCGAGCAGCGGCGCAACGTAGCGACGTACGAGTTCTGCGGATTTTTCACCGGCGAGTTCGGCGCTTTCGACCTGTTCGACGAGCCCCGGACAGGCCTGCAGGTGGATTTGCACCTTGTCGCCATAAACTGCGCAAAGACGCGACACGCTTGGGCTCGCGAGCGTTTGGCGGGTGGCAAGCACGCCGATGATGCCGCTTTTTGTGCTGCCGGCAGCCGGTTTTATCGCCGGCTCGATGGCGACGATCGGTACCGGGCTCCAGGCGCGCAGTTTTTCCACGGCGACAACCGTTGCGGTGTTACAGGCGATGGTGATCGCCTTGACATTCGCAGCGAGCAAAAATCGCACCACGGTACTGGCACGGCCCTCAATGAATTCCAGAGGCTGGTCGCCGTAGGGTGCATGGCCGGAATCGGCGACGTAGATGAGATCTTCATGCGGCAGCGCGTGGCGGATTTCGCGCAGTACCGACAGCCCGCCAACACCGGAATCGAAAACACCGATCGGGTCGGCCGGCGAGGGGGTGGGTTCGTGCACGCGGGTTTCCTTCTTCGTCTGCGGATCGTAACCGATCCATAGTGGTTTGCCAGGCGCCGCCCCGTCCACTTGTACCGTCGGCGGCGACATTTCTGCAACCGCGCCGGCGGCTTCCCGGGGAATGTGCAGGAGACCGGCGCCCAACGCGCCCGGTTCGGGGCGCCTGACGGGCATAAGCGGGCTAGCGAACAGACCTTCCGCGCACCCGTCGCTACTGTTCAGGCGCTACATTGATTCAGGCGCTCCGCAATTTCGTGAGGCGCCGGGGATCGGTTGGTCAGGAGCAATAACAGCCATGAGTATTCCCAGCACGGACGAGATCAAGGGCAAGTGGAAGCAGCACGTCGGCGCCGCCAAGATTGCCTGGGGCAAATTGACTGAGGACGAGTTTCTGCAACTGGAAGGCCACGAAGAGAAACTGTCTGGTTTGATCCAGGCACGCTATGCAATCACGCGTGACGAAGCAGAGAAGCAGGTAAAGAACTTCTTCGCGAAGATTTGAATCTGAATTGCGGTAAATGACTGCCGTTTCGCTGGTGTGAAATGGCAGTTTTTATGTGTGAAATATGGATATTTTTCATGAAAAAGCCATCGACTTTTATCGACATTCGTATTTCTTAAATTCGCAAGGGTGAATAAAATGCACAATAAATTTCGCAAGCTGGTAATCGCCTCTGGAATTGCGTTGGCGATGGCGGCGTTCAGCAGTACCGTGATGGCTGACACGATCTCCCAGGACGTCACCGAAGCGCGGCAGGAAACCCAGATCTGGACGACGTTTGCGCTGAGCCCCTATTTGCGCGCCCACGATCTCAAGGTATCGGTGGACGACGGCAAGGCCACCCTGACGGGCAAAGTGGACGAAGACGTCAACAAGGATCTCGCCAAGCAAATTGCGCTGGGCGTCAGCGGTATCAAGGAAGTGGACAACCAGATTGTGGTTGAAGCGGATTATGTCCCTCCGGCGCGCACAGAGCGAAGCTATGGCGATAAGGTTGATGACGCAACGATCACGGCGGCGATCAAGTCAAAGCTGCTGTGGAGTAAATACACGGACGGCCTGACCACGGATGTGGATACAACAGCGGGCAAGGTTACGTTGCAAGGAACTGCCGACAGCGCCACAGCAAAGGAACTTGCCGGTCGGCTGGCCATGAACACCCGCGGGGTTGTGTCCGTGGACAATCAGCTGGTGGCCAAAGACCAAAAGCCGACCGTCGCCGATAAAGCCAAAAAGTCCGTCAACACGGCCGAACAAAGCGTTGCCGACAGTTGGATCACGACAAAGGTGAAGTCGACTTTCCTGTATTCGAGCAATGTCGACGGTTCGGGCATCAAGGTGGATACCACCCGGGGCATGGTTACGCTGAGCGGCAAGGTAAACAGTGGTGCCGAGCATGCCCTGGCGATCGAACTCGCGAAAAATGTCCGTGGCGTCAAGGGTGTTGATGCGAAGGGCCTCAAGCATTAATGCAAAACCCATGGCTGGTCTGAATTAGCTTCAGACCGAGGCATATGCCACGCCCCCGTTACAGGCCGGCGTGGTTTTTTTTGCCCATCCTGAGGGCGGCATGCTGTTGGTATGCAAACGCACAAATAGTTTGGCGTACGTACGCCACCGCACGGAGCGCCAGGCCTCGAGGGGGGATGCTCCGTGCAGCGAAGCTCCGTACACCAGCGTTCCCGTAAAAGAACGTCGGCGTGCGTACTGGCAACGAGTCGGTCGGCTTCATTGACCATTTTCTCGACAGGATCAAAGACAGCAGGAAACAACATGAAAACGTACAAAAGCTATTCAAAAACCAGAGCGTGGCTCACGGCATTGCTGGTGAGTGCATTGGTGGCAGGGTGCAATGGTGGGCGCGATCCCGTCCTGGGTGCCGGCGGCATTGCCGCCGTCGTGCCCACAGTGACTGCCGTCGCCCCGATCGATAACGCCTTTGATGTGCCGGTCAACACCGCCATCGTTACGGCGGTTTTCAGTGAAGCAATGGCGCCGATCACCGGTACGGCGAGCTTCACCCTGGAGTGTTTCGCGCCTTGCGTTAATCCCACCGGGACGGTGGCGCTGGATGCAACCAACACGATAGCCACCTTCACGCTGACGCCGGCAACGAGCCTGGCACCTGCAACGGCCTACGTCGCGACGATTACCGCAGCGCAGAGCCTTGCTACGGGCGTTGCCTTGGCGAGCCCCTACGTATGGCATTTCACGACCGCTGCAGGAGCGGACACGACCCAGCCCACCGTCACTGCCACCGTCCCGCTGGCGACCACGCCCGTGGTGACAGGCGTAGCGGTGAACAGCCAGGTCACGGCGACCTTCAGCAAGGATATGACCCTGGCAACGATCATCGACCCGGCCACCTTTACGCTGGCATGCCCCACCGGGACACCGGTAACAGGAACGGTTGATTATGTGGCATCAAGCCGCATCGCCACGTTTACTCCCGCGGCAGATCTTCCGCTTAACGTCACATGTACCGCCACGATCAGCACTGCGGCCCAGGATATCGCCGGCCTTGCGCTGGCGAGTCCTTTTGTCTGGAGCTTTGCAACCGGGCTGACCAGTGACACCACGGCACCGATCCTGATTTCCACCGGTGCTTTTGATGGCGAGACTGATCTGCCGGTCAACCGGAACAGCACGGCAATTTTCAGCGAGCCGATGGACCCGGCAACGCTTACCTCGCCAGCCACCAGTTTTACGGTAACGGAATTTTTGACCGGACTTCCTGTGGCAGGCGTGGTGACCTACAGCGGTTACACGGCAACGTTTAACCCCAACAGCAATCTCCAGCCGCTGACCAAATACACCTCGACGATTACGAACGCTGCCGAGGATCTGGCGGGTAATGCATTGGTCAGTGGAGTCAGGCCGAACCCATGGAGCTGGACGACCAGCGCCGCGGTGGAAACCACAGCACCGACGATCACGCTTACCAATCCCGCCGATCTGGCCATCGATGTACTGGTCGACAAAAAAATCAATGCAACCTTCAGCGAGGACATGAAGCAGTCGACGATGACTACCGCAAACATTACGGTGCAGGAGACGATACTCGGCACGCCGGTAACGGGCACGGTTGCTTATGACGCGCAGAACTTCATTGCAACCTTTTTGCCGCTGGCTAATCTCAACCCCGATACCGACTATACCGTTACCGTTACCAACGGTGCCCAGGATCTGGCCGGCAATGCATTGGTTGTGCCGGCAGTAGGTGGATTGCCGGTACCGAATCCCTGGACGTTCAAGACCGCCGCAGCGGTTGTGCCGCCGGCAGACCTTGCGATCAACTTGCGCGGCGCAGCTTCTTTCGGAATTGCCTCGCGCGCAGGGCTGACCTCAACCGGGGTGACTGTGGTGAATGGTGATGTAGCGCTGTACCCCACCGCGACCTGCACAGACTCCACCGGTAACGCGGGTGCGTCGCAAACCTGCCTGACCAAAATCTATACCAGTCCCACCGGAATGACCGTCAATGGCTCCATCTACTTCGCGGGCGATCCTTTCGACAATGGCGGCACCGCAAACTCGGTCACCAACGATTTGAATATCGCGTGGACCGAGGGCATGAACAAGGCGGATACCCAGGGCGCGATAGCGGCCGATGAGATCGGCGGGAAGATATTTTTCCCGGGCGTCTATCACAACGCGACCTTGGGCCTGATGGCCGGCGGGACGGCAACGATGGATGCCCAAGGTGATGCGAATGCTGTTTTCATCTTCAAGGTTGACAGCTCTTTTGTTGACTCGGGCACGCTGCTGCTGCCGACCACGATAGCGTTGTCGAACGGCGCCCAGGCCAGAAACATTTGGTTTGTGACCGGGCTCGACATAACCATCGGCTCGGGCACGACCTGGAACGGAAACATCCTGGCCGGCAGAACTGCCACGATCAATGACGGCTCTGCGGTTATGGGCCGGGTATTGGCGGGTGCATCAGGAGCCGGCGCGCTGACGTTGACCGGCGCCGCTTCTCCGTCACTTACCTCCGTCACCGTTCCTCAGTAAAAAACAAAGGTCGTCGGAGTTTTTCCGGCGACCTTTGTTTCTCAATCTTCCTGGAGAAACACATGAAATTTACAAAATCTTCACTGGCGCTGGCACTGGCAGCAATCACTGCAATCGCCAGCCCCTGTGTGGTGGCTGCCGACCAGTCACAGGAGTCGGAATCGAATGATTCGGGTTGGTACGGCGGGTTCAATATCGGGCAGACCAGTGCGACCATCGACGACGAAAAAATCACTGCCGGGCTGCTCGCCGGCGGTCTTGGCACGGCCTCCATCACCGATGATGATCGCGACACCGGCTTCAAGGTTTTCGGCGCCTACCAGTTCAACGAGAATTTCGCTCTTGAAGGTGGTTATTTCGATCTGGGCGAGTTCGGTTTCCTGGCGACCACCGTGCCGCCGGGCACCCTCAGTGGCACCATCAAGGCAACCGGCTGGAATCTCGATGCGGTCGGCATCCTGCCCTTCACGGAGAAGTTCTCCGCGTTTGGCCGGCTGGGCCTGAACTACGCCGACGTCAAGGATTCCTTCGCCGGCACCGGAGCGGTCAGTGTGCTGCTGCCCACGGCCAAGGAAAGTGGCGCGAGCTACAAGATCGGCGTGGGTCTGCAATACGATTTCACCGAAAGGCTCGGCATGCGCGCCGAGGTGGAGCGTTACCGCCTTGACGATGCGGTTGGCAACATGAGCGACATCGATTTGTTATCGCTTGGTCTGGTCTTCCGCTTCGGCGGGAAGAGTGAGCCGGGTGCTGCGCCAGTCGCGGCACCGGTCGCGGCAAGCTGCCCGAAAGCGCCGGTTGCCGCCGCCTGCCCGACGCCACCGCCAGCGGTAGTGGTTGTGCCGCTCGCAAAGAAAACCGCCGAGTACTGCAGCATCCTTGATCTCACCTATGAGATTAATCAGGAGGAGATCCAGAACGATGACAAGGAAAAGCTCAAGGTGCTGGGGACTTTTCTGAAGAAATATCCCGACACCACGGCGGTGATCGAGGGCCACGCTGATGACGTGGGCACGACCAGGCACAACCTCGATCTGTCCCAACAGCGGGCCGACAGCGTGGTCACCTACCTGACGGATACGTTCAAGATTGCCCCCTCCAGGCTGTCAGCGGTGGGCTACGGCGATACGCGTCCCGTCGCGGACAATCGCACTCAGGAAGGCAAGCGCGCGAACCGTCGCATCGACGCGGTAGTGGCCTGTGCGACTGATATCGAAGGGCTCACGGTTGTTCCGGCGCGAACCACGATAGCCATGGAAATGGAGTTCGACCCGAAAAGTGCCGAAATCCTGCCCGCGTATCGTGATCAGCTCCGTGCAGTGGCAACGTTCATGAAAGCGAACCCCGCCATCAATGCATCGGTGGAAGGACACGACAGTATGCGCGGCGGCAACGCGAAGATAATCCCTGGCGATGCGCTGGCAGTTTCCCAGCGCCGTGCCCAGGCGGTTGTCGATCACCTGGCGAATAACCTCGGCATTAACCGCTCGCGGCTCTCTGCCGAAGGGTATGGCCAGACGCGCCGTATCGCCTACGGCACTACACTGGAAAACCAGCAGGAAAATCGCCGGGTCAACATCATCTTTATCTACAAGAAGTAGTGGCAGAGCGCGAATAAACATGAAAATCAGCGGAAATTTCAGGCTAATCAGTGTGGCGCTGTTGTGCGTTGTCGGGCTTGCGGCATGCGATAAGGGGCCAGCACAGAGCGCAGGTGAAAAAATAGACAACGCAGCAGAGGATGTCGGCGATAAAATGGACGACGTGGCCGATGAGGTTGAGGAGAAACTGGAAAAGTAACGGGTTGTTGATGCAGGGAACAGGCCGTCGCAAGACGGCCTTTTTTCGTGCGCCCAGCATGGGCGCACTCTTGGAGGTGCAAGTCCTCTCGTAAGCTGGCCACCCCTATCCCGATTAGGGTTGCCTCAGGCGCTGGCGTCTACCAACGAAACAGCAATCTTCGGAAATGCGTTGAGAACCTTCTTGTCAGAAGTAGCCAGCTTCGTATCGAGCCGCTTTGCGAGAGCGACAAACTCGCCATCGTATGTGGAGCAAGTACTTTCACTCACGAGTTGTAGTACCTCGTAAGAAGGCACTTCGAATTCGGAGTCGGAAAGCAATGTCTCCGCCATTGTTTGAATGCGGAAGGCTTTCTCTAGGGTTAGCAAATCCTTTCTCAGGTACAGGCTTAAGGCATTGCGCATTTCACTTCGCCAGAGGCGCGGAGCAACCCAATGCGGGTTAATGTCGCGGAGCCTGTTTGCCTGGGGGCTGATCTCGGTGGGCAGATAGAAAGAGACCAAGACATTGGTATCAACAACGATCATGGGCGGCCCTGATCTATGGCTTTCTCAATGTCTGCCACCTTGAACTTCTTGCTTTTGAGCTCATCGCGCAACTGCATCCGGCAAGGGTGACAGCGATCCGATTGCCGGCAACGATTCCGCTGCAGATCGCCAGCAGAACCGTCGTGTCGATGTCATTATCGCGAACCCGGCGCCTTGATGAACTTGATGAAACAGGCGGCAGGCTTTCTTTCTGGCAGATGCGCTGGCGCTGATCTAGTCCTTGAGTTTCGCTACGGCATGGTGAATGGAAGACTTCAGGGAGTCCCAGGAAGATTCAACGCTTTTCTTTGCGGAGTCCCACGCCTCGTCGCTCGCTTCGGCAAGGCCGGCGAGTTTGTCGCTGGCGATCTTGACCTTGGCTTCAAGATCAGCAACCAGTTTGTTCATCTCAAGTTGGGCATCGGCTTTTGCTCCAGCCGCTTTTGCTTTCAATTTGTCGATATCAGCCTTCCATTCGTCCAGCTGTGCCTGAAATTTCTGCCGGTTCAGTTCCTTGTCGTTCATGGTGATTACCTTTGGGTGAGTGATCAGAAATTTAATTGCAGGGAGAAAGAGAAATTTTCAATTTCGGCATAATCCATGACGAACCATTCATATTCCGTACGCAGCGAAAATTGATCGGCAATCATGAGGCGCAGGCCAAGGCCATATGCCAGATCAGTGCCCTCTTCGCGCCGGCTGATGCTGTTGAAGGTGCTGTCGGTGTCCCAGAACAGGGCGCCAACCTTGGTGTACGGTGTTACCGGCTGGTTCACGAGCAAGTCCAGAACGATGCCGGCAGTCCAGCCGGTCGCCTGGATGCGGTCGGTGTTTCTGTTGGCAGCCCCGAAGTCTATGTACTGTCCTTCAAGCGCCAGCAACTTGCCCAGTTTTGTGCCTGCCATGGCTTTCCAGGAAACGCGGTTTTTGGTGAGATCGCCGTCGGTATTGGTAAAGTCTTCGCCATTCATGCGCCCGTAACCGGGGCCGCCGCCAACATAGGCATAGGCGGCTTCACTGGCAGCTGTTTCTGCGCTTGCATTGAGCGAAACAAAGCCAAGCGCAGCAAGGCAAGCAAGTTGAGCCGGTCGTTTGATATTGCCCATAAAAACTCCGTGTTGCGCTGCGTGAACGGCAGTGGCGACGGTGGAAATAAGTTTCCTGCATCGCTATTGCTGGATAGCATCGGCATGATGTGCCGCGCCAGGCGCACAGTCTGTGCGTCATCGTACGCAGGGTCCTCCAAGGGCAGCGCAGGCGATCGATGATCAACGAAAAGTCAGGTGTGCGGAACCGCACAGACCTGAATTGTCTGTCGATGTCAGGCTACCGGCGTCCAGCACGTCTGAAGACAGCAAAATTGCATGGAGATTACATGGCCACGAAATACATTCTGACCGACGTCAATACCTTGCGTATCCGTGCGCGCAAGCACATCGAAGAGGGTGCGGTAACGGCAGGCTATTCAGCCGACCTGGCAATGGTAATTAAACTGCTTAACCAGGCGCTGGCAACCGAGATCGTCTGCGTTCTTCGCTACCGGTGCCATCACTTCATGGCGCGTGGTATTCACGCGAAAGGTATAGCCGAAGAGTTTCTCGTCCACTCCAACGAAGAGCAGGGGCACGCTGACCGGATTGCAGCGCGCATCGTGCAGTTGGGCGGCGAGCCTGATTTTGCGCCTGACGGCCTCACCGGCCGCAGCCACGCAGAATACGTGGCAGGCAGCACATTGCTTGAAATGATCACGGAGGATTTGGTAGCAGAGCGCATTGCGATTGACAGCTATCGTGAACTGATCGGGTACCTTGGCAACGAGGATCCAACGACCAGTCATATGCTGAGGGAAATACTCGCGGTGGAAGAACAGCATGCCGACGAGCTGGCAGATTTCCTGGTGGATTTGCCGGCGCAGTCGGCAGATCAGGCGAGTAGTCTGGCGTAGTCGTCAAGCGCAGCGCTGTAACACTCGCAGGAGGCAGCTTCAAGCCCGCGGCGATCGAGGATTTTGATCGCACCGCGGGTATAACGGATGAGTGCTTTGTGTTGCAGTGAGCCGGCGGCAATGGTGATGCTGCTGCGCCGCACGCCGAGCAAGTCGGCAAGGCATGCGTGGGTGAGATGAAATTGATCTGTGTGCGCCCGGTCATGGGTCATCAGCAGCAAGCGTGCCAGCCGCTGCTCAATCTCGTGGAAACGGGTGCATACACCGGTTTGCGACAGTTGCGCCATCGACACATACAGGTAATGGTTGAGGGTGCGGTGCAGGGAGGGATTGGCGAGCAATGCGTGCCGTAGCTGCGGGGCGGGCATGCGCAATGCGGTTCCGGCACTTTGCACCAAGCCACGCAGCGGAGCGGTATCGACAGCCAGCACCAGCGTTGCGCCGAGCATGCCCTCGTTGCCGATCAACCCCATCTCCAGTGGTTGGTGCCCGCCCGCAGTGGCCACCAGGGAAATAATGCCGGTGAGCGGGAAGTAAACGTCACGAAACGGCTGATCCGGCTCGCAGAGAATCTCCCCGAAAACGAGATCAACAGGCTCGCAGTACTGCAGGATTTTGCTGCGGTCCCTGCATGGCAAACCATCCAGTAGACGGTTGAATTCCATTTCCGGTGCGGCTACCGGCATGGCACTCTCCAGCAGCGTGGATGAAAAGCCAACAAACGGCACCGGGAGGCGCTGAAACCGTCCCGATGAAGCATGCTGACCGATAGCCGCGCGCTGATCTGTTCGCTGGAGCACAGAGGGCGCACCAACACGGCAAGCTGTATGGCCCATCGAACATACAGCCACGGTAAACAAGCGTAGACTCGCCGGTGGAGCGTTGTGGCTATCCTCCCCTGCCCTGAGCGGGTCGGTTTTCCGGCACTTTCCCCTGCCCGCGATTTTCGCGCACCCCGCCGTTTGCATTACTCATTCAGCAGGTGCCCCATGGTCGTTCGCGATGATGATATTACGCCGAACTCTGCTGCCGTCAGCATGGAGTTTCAGCGGCAGGAAACCCTGCTGAAAACGGGCGCGTTGCAGAACGCCATTTTCAATAGCACCTACTTTTCCAGCATCGCCACCGACGAAAAAGGCGTGATCCAGATTTTCAATGTGGGTGCCGAGCGGATGCTGGGTTACACGGCTGCCGACGTGCTGAACAAGATTACTCCGGCCGATATTTCCGACCCGCAGGAAGTGATTGCGCGTGCCAAGGCCTTGAGTGTGGAGATGGCTACACCGATTACGCCGGGTTTTGAGGCTCTGGTGTTCAAGGCCTCGCGCGGGATTGAAGATATTTACGAGCTGACCTATATCCGCAAGGACGGCAGCCGCTTTCCGGCCATCGTTTCGGTAACGGCACTGCGCGATGCCGACGGGAAAATCATCGGCTATCTGCTGATCGGTACCGACAATACC
>CBDDRC010000037.1:0-53652 GCA_965232985.1 uncultured bacterium | reverse complement strand
TGAGCCCCTGGCGGGACAGAACGTGAATCTCCACTGATAACTCCTGGGTCAACATAGGGCTGCTCAAAAAGCAGCCATGATGGCGCCGGGGGGTCAAATTTACTTCGGCGCTAGGGGGTCAGTTTTACGTCGGCGCTAACAAGCGCTCCTCGATGCGGCACAGATTGATCGCTGGCGCCGTGGTAGCGGTACCGAATGTCTGCCCGTCTATCTTGGCGCCAAACGCGTGTTGTTGCAGGTAATAGAACCGCGCCGCGCGCTGTATATCCGTCAGCGTGTCAGGGACCGTCATCTGTTGCCATTCGAATATCTTTCGGCTGCTCAACGCCCACTTGAACTGGTGAACGAATTCCTCGAGGTGATGCTGGACAACGCGGTACAGGTTGACAAGATCACCGTTGATATCGTTGATCACCTCAACCGGCGCCGGCATCGGCCGCAGGAAATAGAGTGCTGCACCGCCACAGAACACTTCTACGTAACACTTGTGAGTCGGGAACAATGGCAGCAGTTTCGCTGCCAGTCTCGACTTTCCTCCCATCCATGGGACGATTGGGCTTTCAGTAGTCATCGTGACTCCACTGCTTTGATGAGATCAACCGTTGGCTGGTTTGTCCGTCGGAACGTATGGTTTGAACGTGATCACCTCCTCACCTATCCACTCATTGAGTTCCTGGAAGCGCGCCTGTAACGGCTCCAGTTCGTTGCGTGCGAACACCGCAGCAGCCTTGTCGGCATCACCGAAGCCGCCGGTATTGTTCGGAATGATGCCCATCAATTGCGGCGGCACACGGTGGGCAGCGAGAACGTCGTCGCGCGTGACATTCTTTATATTAAAAAACTCGTCCTTTGCCGACACATCAGCAACCGGAATAACGGTGAGTCCGTCCTTCTTGCCATTCGGCGCATAGACGAACAGATTCCGGAAGTTTCCAGGGCCTTTGCTGCTCTTCAGTGCTTCGCGCAAGGAATCGACATCGCCAGCTTCCTGCGCCGCATCTGTCATGTACAGAATGAATCCGGCGTGACTGCCGTTCATGTAGTACTTGCGGCGAAACAGGGTCGCCGACTCGTTCAGCCAGGCACTGTTCAGTGCCGACATATATTCCGGAACACCGTATATCTCTTGGTTAAGATCAGGCTCAACCAGATGGAAGATGTTGTTGACGAACTTGTGCTCGCTCTGGAATCCCTGGACAAACCAGTACGCCGCGTCAGGGCCGCGCCGCATGAACTTCGACAACGAGTGCTTCAGCTCGATGGTCTTGCCGGTCCGGCTTTTGATCTGCTCCAGATAGCCATTGCCAAAAGTGAGGTAGTCCAGGGCCAACCGTGAAAAATCCGAGCGCGATAGTATGGCGCTCGGAATGAAGCTGCTGACGAGCATGTTCCGCTTCACGTATATGGCGCTGCTGTGGTGCGGGTTCGCGCGGAATGACCGCGCAAGACCGTCCAGGCTGATCGGTGGCTCATACCACTTGCCGTTGAACCAGCTCTCGACGTAATCGAGTATCTCGCGCCGGTCGAGTACCGGAACGGGATCGCCGAATGAAAATGCCTCAGCGCGCCCGCCTGGCATTACCTTTTCACCTGGCGCGGCAGTTTCGTTTGGCGAAGTCATCAGCTGATCTCCATAATGGATTTCTGTTTGTGCGTGGTGCCGGTAAACGGCTCATTATCGAGCGCATGCATCACCGCCCAGGCGATATCGGCATGCCCTACGTCGTCACCGCGGCCTGCCTCATACGTTGAGCGCCTGCCGCTGGCGGTCATTGTTTTGCGGATCGCCATGAATGCTTGGGCGAGATCCGTATGCCCGGCATCGAACTCAAGCCTCCCTTTGCCGATGACATCCTTCGCCTTGAGCACCAGACGCGATTTGATTTCCGGCGAGTACTGGTAATGCGTCACCGCCGGGAAGAATTCCCTGACCAACTGATAGACGCCCTCGCCCACGCCGGTGGCGTCAACGCCGATGTAGACCACGTTGTATCGCTGCGTGATTTTCTCGATGGCCGCCGCCTGTTCGGCGAAATCCAGCCCGCGGAACTGCATGCGCTCCAAGACGCGGAACTTGCCATCCAGCACCATGGGTGGCGCGAGCACCGCCAGGCCGGCGCTATCGCCGGTCAATGCCGGGTCATACCCTACCCAGACGGCGCGATTGCCGAATGGCCGCGTGGCGAACGGCTTGTAGTCAGTCCATTCGACCCACGAATCCACCATGCACCGCTGCAACTCAGCAAACGGGAACACGCTGTTCGAGTCGTCGATGAACTGGCACATGAGCAGGTTGGCGAATTCATCCGCGTTGTATTCCCGCCTCAACTGTTCGATATCGAACAGATCGCAACCGCCGGCAACTGCGTCTTCGACGGTCACAATCTGGCGCCAATGCCCGTCCTCGCACAAACGCCCACCGGCCAGCGCGGTATGTGATGTGTCGATATTGACCTGCTGGTCTTTTGGTTTACCGCGGTTGAACAGTTTGCCACTCCAGAACGGGAACGCCTCATGCGTGAGCGAACTTGGCGTGCTGAAGTACGTCTGCTTCCACTTCTTGTGCATCGCCATCCCGGAGGCAACCTTGCGAAGCTCAAGAAAACGCGGTATCCAGAAAAACTCGTCCAGGTACAGATTGCCGTGGTAGCTCTGCGCTGTGCGCGAGTTGGTGCCGAGGAAATACAGGTGCGCGCCGTTCTCAAGAATGATGGGATCGCCGCGCAATTCAACGCCGGCCGCTTCCCTGGCGAACTGAACGATGTACTGCTTGAAAACGTGGGCCTGCGCCTTCGAGGCACTCAGGAAAATCTGGTTATTGCCATTCATGATGGCGTCAACGAGCGCCTCGCGAGCGAAGTGAAACGTGGCGCCGATCTGTCGTGACTTCAGGATGTCCCGAATACGATACTTCTGCCCCGCGTCATACCAGACCTTCTGGTAATCGAACATCGAGTCCATGAATGCCGAATGGATTTTCTCGGCGATGCCCTCGTCGATCGCGTTCTGCCTGGGCGCCTTCTTCGGCCCGGCGTTCCGGCGCTTGATGCTGGGATTGAGATCGGCATCCTTCCCGGTATCGTTGTAACGATTAACCCGAGCAATGCGCTCTAGCTGGCGTGTCAGCAGGTCAATTTCCTTGAAATCCTTGCCCTCCTTCTGATCCTTGTAGATCAGTTGGGTCAGCCTGGCGTCAATTGCTGTTTCGATGCGCGTGACCGTCGGTGCGGCATCCCAGCGATCGCGCTGCTTCCAGCTCTGGATCGTCCCTGACGGAACAGCGAGCTCACGGGCAATGTGCGCGACACGCCAACCCTGCCAGAACAGAGCACGCGCTTTCGTGCGCTTTTCACGGTTTTCTTCGACGGGAGTATTCATGCCGGAAGGTTACGGGCGAGCGATAACCCACACGGGCAAGGCAGACAGTAAAAGTGATTTATACCGCCGCGACTGATTGCGCGCGTGGCCCCGTCGTTCTGACCATGGCGCTGCAAGAGTACTTCCATTTGAGGATTTCAGCATGGCAGGTTCGGGGAAGTGGTTTCGCGTTGCAACCGAGGGTGCAACGACTGACGGCAGAAAGGTCGCCCGTGACACCATCGTCTTGATGGCCAAGAACTTCGATCCGAAGAAGTACGGCGCCCGCGTTTGGATGGAACATATCCGCGGCATGATGCCCGATTCCGCGTTTCGCGCACTCGGTGACGTCACTGCACTGAAGTCCGAGGTTGTTGAGGGCAAGATGTGCCTGTTTGCCCAGATCTCGCCGACCGCAGACCTGGTCAAGATGAGCCAGGACCGCCAGAAAATTTACACTTCCATCGAGATTGACCCGAACTTTGCTGACTCTGGCGAACCCTACCTGGTCGGGCTCGGTGTAACCGATAGCCCGGCGGCCCTCGGCACCGACGTCCTGCAGTTCAATGCCAATGGCGGTGGCTCTCCACTGGCACACCGCAAGCTTCGCAAGGAAAACGAGTTCACTGCCGGCGAAGAATCCGACATCAAGTTCAGTGTCGACAACGATGAACAGAACAATGGCTTTCTGGACAAGATCAAGGCCCTGATCGGCACCTTCTCGCAGCAAACCGACAAGAACGTGGCGGCTGTCGAGCGGGTAGCCGCCGAGAAATTCGCCGCGATATCGACCTCGGTCACCTTGATTGCCGAGGAGGTTGGCGCCCTGAAGACCCGCTTCGCAGCTATCGAGAAAGGCGGCGACAAGGCCGCATCCGAGAAGGTGCAGAAGGATCTCGATGCCCTGACCAAACAATTCAACGACCTGCGCGCCGCGCTGGACAATACGGCTGATCCGAGCAAGACCAAGCGCCCTGATGCCACCGGCACCGGTGATCGGGTCGCCACCGACTGCTGATACCTCAACCACCGAGACACGACGCCTTTCTCGCCGCCAGTCATTGCCGAACGGAGTATTAACTGCCATGCGTAACGAAACCCGCCAGTTGTTTGCAGCCTTCTTGGCGCAGGTAGCCAAGCTCAACGGCGTCTCCAGTGCCGTCGAAAAATTTACCGTCGATCCGAGCGTCCAGCAAAAACTGGAAACTCGTATTCAGGAGAGCAGCGACTTCCTGGGCCGCATCAACATCATCGGCGTCAACGAGCAGCAGGGCGAAAAGCTCGGCCTGGGTATCGGCGCACCGATCGCCAGCACCACCAACACCGCGACCACCGACCGTGCGACCAAGGATCCGACCGATCTGGACAGCACCGGGTATATCTGCACGCAGACCAATTTCGACACGCACCTGACGTACGCCAAGCTCGACGCCTGGGCCAAATTCCAGGACTTCCAGGCGCGGATCCGTGACGCCATCATCAAGCGCCAGGCGCTGGATCGCATCCTGATCGGCTTCAACGGCGTCAGCCGTGCTGCCACCAGCGATGCCGGCGCCAGCCCGCTGCTGCAGGACGTCAACATCGGCTGGCTGCAGAAATATCGTGCCGACGCCGTAGCCCGTGTGCTCGACGAAGTTGTCCCTGCTTCCGGCGCAGTAACCGTCGGTGCGGGTGGCGACTACGAGAACCTCGACGCACTGGTCTTCGATGCGGTGAACAACCTGATCGATCCGTGGCACCAGGAAGACACCCAGCTGGTGGCGATCTGCAGCCGCGATCTGCTGCACGACAAGTATTTCCCGCTCATCAACGCAGCCAATGCGCCGACCGAACAGCAGGCGCTGGATCTGATCATCAGCGCGAAGCGCATCGGCGGTATCCCGGCTGCCCGCGTACCCGGCATGCCGGCCGGCACCATCTTTGTGACGCGATTCGACAACCTGTCCCTGTACTTCCAGGACGGTGCTCGCCGGCGCACGATCGTCGACAACGCGAAGCGCGATCGCATCGAGAACTACGAGTCCTCGAACGACGCCTATGTTGTTGAAGACTACGGCGCTGGCTGCCTGATCGAGAACATCGTTGCGGCACCGGTAGGCCCGTAATGCTCTCGCCGGCCCGTCGCCACACCATGAAGCACCGCGCGGCCGCTCATGCGGCCGCTGCGGAGTCGTCAACCACGGAAGACCTGAAAGGCGCCAACGAGTACGAGCTGATGCTCGCCAAGTTGCACGCCGATCGCCGCCGCCTCAAGGCGATCCAGTCGGTCGAACAGAAGATCGCGGTCAAGCGCGAGTTGCTGCCCGACTACGTACCGTGGATTGATGGCGTGCTCTCCGCCGATACGGGGAGACAGGACGACGTCGTCATGAACGTCATGGTGTGGCGGCTGGATACCGGCGACTGGGATGGCGCGCTGGATATCGCCGGCTACGCGCTGGCACACGATATGGTCATGCCTGACCAGTACAAGCGCACCACGGCAACCGTCGTCGCCGAGGAACTCGCTGACCAGGCACTGCGCATGCTGAGCACTGACAAGGCCGGCGAGATCGACGGGACGTCACTCTTGTACGCCGAGGATCTCGTGCGTGAGCACGACATGCCGGACGAAGTGCGTGCCAAGCTGCACAAGGCCATCGGGTACTTGCTGCGCGATCAGCTTGTGCTTGAAGAGAAGCAATCCGCCATGACGCATCTGCATCGAGCGTTCGAACTCGACAAGCGCGTCGGCGTGAAGAAAGACATCGAGCGGTTGGAGCGCGAGATCCGCGATCTTCAGCCGGCTGCTCCCGAGTCCGGTCCCCCGGCGCAGGGCGGCACGGAACCGATGGCGCCACCGGCGTCCTGAGGATCCGTCCACCGCCCTTTTTTAATCCGCGGGAGAGCCCATGACTGGATTCGTGGTCAACAACGATCCTGATGCCACTGAGGCAGCAGCGATTGCAAACGACCCCTTCTATCCGGACATCGATCCCGCCAATTTCCGGGCAGCCACGCGCCAAGAAAAGAGCGTCGATGCCGTACGCCTGAAGGAGGCGCTCATGGCCGCCATCACGGCCGTGAACCGCGAGCTGGCCGCCTACAAAGCGCTCTGCATCGCTGCCAGCTACACCACGCTCGCCGCGGTTCCAGGCATGGCGATCGCCGGCGAGAGCGCGCGGCTGCATCACTACCGCCGCGCTGTCTACAGTCTGGCGAAAGCTGAGTTGGTGGAGCGCTACAACGATTACGACGCCACGAACGCCGCCCTGAATCGTGACGTCGAGATCGGCACCCTCGAGGATACCTATCGGCGCGATGCGCGTTGGGCCATCGCTGACCTGCAGGACAAGCGCCGCAGCACGGTGGAGTTGATCTGATGAACCGCGTGTACGCACATCAAGGCGACAGTGTCGACCTGATTTGCCTGCGGCAGTACGGCAAGACCGCGGGCATCACCGAAGCAGTGCTCGAAGCGAATCCGCGACTGGCGGACTTCGGTCCGATTCTTCCGCACGGCACACCTGTTGATCTGCCTGATGTACCGCCACAGGCGGAAGAAAAAACCGTTCAACTCTGGGACTGATGACATGAAAAATTTGTGGCATGAAGCGTGGCGCGTTATTGCATTGCTGGTTGTGGCGGTGCTCGTTCTCAAACTGTCGCCGACGGTCGCCGCCTGGCTTGATGAACCGTATCTGTCGACGTTTGGTATGTACTCGTCGTTCCTGATCGCCGGCATCGGGGTAGGTCATGTGGTCAGGATATTCTTGTTCCCGACAATCCGGCTGGGCCGCACCGCCGTACTCGCCCTGCAGCAGCAGGCGGCCGGCTTGGTATTCCTGGGCGTGTGCATCGTGATCGCGGCCATCATCCTCGCCATGCGGCCTGCACAGGCCGCGGAACCGCCTGCTGCCGCCCTGCCCTACCTGGCGACGCTCCAGGCGCAGCAGCGCACCTACTGGCCTGACATGCCGGCACCCTCGGTGCTGGCCGCCCAGGTCGAGCAGGAAACGTGCATCACGCTGAAGCATCGCAGCTGCTGGAATCCGCGGGCCGAACTGAAGACGCCCAGGGAATACGGATTCGGGCTCGGTCAGGTGACCGTCACCGCGCGCTTCAATGTGCACACCGAGTTGCGCCAGCAGTACGCCAGCCTCGACGCCTGGACCTGGGAGAACCGCTACGACCCGGTCTACCAGTTGCGCGCGCTGGTGCTGAAGGATCGAGGCAATTTCCAGCACAACATCCTCAAGAATGCAGCCACGGCCATCGATCGCCTTGCGTTCATGCTGTCTGCCTACAACGGCGGCCTCGGCGGCATTGCCGCCGATCGACGCGTCTGCAAGGCGAAACCTGGCTGTGACGCAGGGCGTTGGTTCGGGCACGTCGAGGAAACCAGTTACAAGGCCCGCCTGTCAGTGCCCGGTTACGGCAAGAGTTTCTTCACCATCAACAGGGAATACGTGCGCAATGTGCTGCTGGTGCGTCGCGATCGTTACCGCGCGGCGATGGGCGAAACCTGATGCGCGCGCTGGCTCTCGCGTTCCTGATCGGCGTCTGCATCGCGGCGCCGATTGCTTTACTGGTGGGCTACAAGATCTGGCATGTGGATCCGACCGCGTTGTCTGAACCGCCGGCGCCTGGCTACGTCCAGGACGACGCGGCACACAGTCGCGTGCTGCCGCGCACACCGGTCACCGCACTTCCGCCGGCGCCGCACCAGATCCCGGCCGGATCGGTGGAGGTTCGGCGGGCGCACGTTACCGTGCAACCGCAAGCCGCATCGACAGATGCGTGCGCTGCTGCTTGCAGTCCGTTGGACATCGATCTCTCGCTTGTGCGCGATACTGATGGCCACCGCATCGTTGCCAGTTCACCCGATGGGACCGTCACTGGCGGTGACGACATGGTGCTGTCGGACTTCGGTGTTCGAGCGAAACGCATGGTCGCAGTCGCCACCTATGCCGGCCGTGACAGATGGAGCGGTTTGCTGCTCCGCCGGTACGAGCTGCTGGGCATTCCTGTCGTAGCCGGCGGCGGCCTGATCAAGGTTCCCGACGAGCAAATAATTCCCTCCGTTGCCCTTGGATTCGAGTTCTGACGATGAGCGAAGAGGACGTAGTCGTTGTGCATCCGAGCCATAAGCGCAGCTCCGTGCTGATATCACCGCGTGGCGTGCTGGGCATCGTCGGCGCGCTGGCGATCGCCTGGGGAAGCTACGCCGCCGCTCGCTACGATGACGGAAAGCAGGAAGAGCAGATCAAGCAGAACGCTGAAGAGATAAAAGCAGTCGAAACACGCAGCAAAGAGCGCACCGATGCGCTGCAAACGGATATCCGGACAGTCAATAAGAACCTGACTGATCTGATGATGGCCCTCGGCGTAAAGCCGAAGGAGCAACCACAATGAAGAAGCTGTTGCTGCTCCGGAAGTTCCTCGAGGCGAACGTGCCGTACCTGAAGAACAATCCGGACAAGTTGCTGATGTTCGTCGAGATCGGTGAGGTGCATGACACCGCGCTCGCGCCGAGCTTGTCCTACGAAGACCGATACACCGCGGTCATCGTCATCACCGACTTCGACGTCGATCCCGACACGGTCAAATTGCCGATCATCGCCTGGCTGAAGACGCATCAGCCAGACCGGTCTGACAGCCTCGCCTTCCAGTTCGCCGCCGAGATCCTCGACAGCAAAACCATCGATCTTGAAATCAAGATCAGGATGACCGAGCGCGTCCTCGTCACACGCGTTGACGAGACCACGGTCACCACCAGCTACTCCGGCGAGCCAATCTATGCGCCCGGCATCGGGCCGGAGGAAGATCCGCTGCGCGAGTGGGTGCTGCAGAATGGCTGACGACAGCGACCTGCTGCAGGCATTCGAGGCATGGGCAGGCGCCCTGCTGTCAAAACTGGAGCCAGGCGCACAGCGTCGGCTGGCCACCAAGATCGGCACCACACTGCGGCGTAATCAGATCGAGCGAATCAAGCGTCAACAGAACCCGGACGGGTCATCATTCGCCGCCCGCCGACCGCGCCTGGCGCGCAGCAGGCAAGGGGCTATCCGACGTGGTGCGATGTTCGGCAAGATGAGCAATACGCGCTTCCTGAAAGTTCAGAACACGCCGGACGGCGTGGCGGTTGGATTCTTCGGCCGCGTTGCGCGCATCGCGCGCGTTCACCAGGAAGGGTTGGCAGACGACGTTGTATCCGGAGGTCCGGTATATCAATATCCTGCGCGTCAATTGCTGGGCTTCACCGCTGCCGATCGCGACATGATCAGGGATATGCTGCTGGAACAGCTCGTCACATAAGGTCTGCAATTAGCGATTTCCGTAGATCGCGCTTTTACCCCCAAAAAGCAATGCCTGTTTGCCTGTCCATCGCCACCATTCGCGCATGGACCGGATCACTGAACTCGAACGAAAACTTGAAAACCTGTTGCGCCTTGGATTTATCTCCGAGGTCAACCCGTTGTCCGTGCGGTGCCGTGTCAAATCCGGTGAGTTGGAAACGGACTGGCTCCCCTGGTTCACCTCCCGCGCAGGTGACGATAAAGATTGGTGGGCGCCTACAAAGGACGAGCAGGTCATGTTGCTATGTCCTGGTGGTGATCCCGCTCACGGCGTTGTACTGCCTGCGATCAACTCAGGCAAGAAGATCGCACCCAGCACCGATCCAAATGTCCGGATGGTGGAATTCAGCGACGGCAGCAAGATTTCCTACGACAACACCTCGCGTACACTGACAGCAGACCTCGTAGGCGACGCAGTGATCACTGCGGCCGGAAACATTAATGCGACAGCCACAGGCGATATCACGGCGCAGGCGGCAAACATATCGGCCACCGCCTCCGAAGACATTGTCGCCCAGGCCGTAAATATTTCCGCCACCGCCACCGGTGACGTCGTCGCTCAGGCAGTGAACGTCACGGTAAATGCGAGCGGTGATATCACCGGCAGCGCCGATGGCGCCATCACCGTTACGGCGCCTGACATCTCTCTCACCGGCAACATCTCCCTGAATGGACCGGTTGCCGTTAACTCGGGCGCTGCTGGTACCGGACTCACGATTAACGTAGGCACCACGATTACCGGTGACACGACGATTACGGGTGACACCGACATAACCGGCGCGATGACCAACAACGGCGTTGCCGTCGGAAGCACGTTGCGCGTCGCTGGAGTAGTTAGTGGTACCGACATCTCCGGAACACCTGTATGAGATCAGGCATCAACGCGTTAACCGGTCGCAAGCTGCTTGGGCGCGATCACATCCGTCAGAGCATTGCCGACATTCTCTCGACGCCGCTGGGGTCTCGCGTCATGCGTCGCGATTATGGGTCGCTGCTGCCAGAACTGGTGGACCAGCCACTACATGGCGCGACGCTCTTGCGCGTCATGGCTGCCAGCGTCGACGCCATCTTGCGCTGGGAGCCGGACGTACAAATGCAATCAATACAAATTTCGTCCACTGCAGACGGATACCTGGTCGTTGACTTCAATGCAGCAGAAATTACCGGCGGCAGCGAGCGCCTGACGGTGCCAATAGCCCTGCGCGGAGTCGTTGCATGAGCACTATTCCAGCCGTCGACCTGTCACGTCTGCCAGCCCCGGCTGTCGTCGACGAAATCAACTACGAGACGATTTTCGAGGACATGCTTGCTGACCTGCGTTTACGCGACACACAGTTCAATACGCTGTCGCAAGCCGATCCTGCCTACAAAATCCTTCAGGTCTGTGCATATCGGGAAATGATTCTGCGGCAGCGGGTCAACGACAGCGCGCGTGCGGTGATGCTGGCAAAGGCCACCGGTTCCGATCTCGATCAGATCGTTGCCCGGGAGCCATACAACATCGCGCGCCTGCTGGTCGACGCCGGCAACGCCGAGGCGGATCCGCCGCTTCCAGCCGTTTGGGAGTCCGACGATGAGCTGCGCCGCCGGGCGCAACTTGCGCCGGCGCGCTACAGCACGGCCGGGCCGGAAGATGCGTATATATTTTTCACGCTGAGCGCGGACGCCCGAGTCCTGGATGCGAGCGCGCGCTCTGAGGAAGAGGGGCATGTCATCGTCACGGTACTGTCCCGCGACGGGGACGGCACTGCCGCGCCGGACCTGCTGGATGCAGTGACATCGGCACTGAATCCGCGGTTCGTGCGGCCGCTTACTGATTTCGTAGAGGTGCAGAGCGCTGTCATTGTCGACTACACGATCGAGGTCGAATTAACGCTATACAGCGGCCCTGATGAGTCAGTGGTGATTGCGGCTTCCGAGGAAAGAGTCGCTGACTACAAGGAAAGATCACGCCTGCTGGGTAGGGAAATCAGTGTCAGCTCGATAATCGCAGCGGCTCACGTTGAGGGCGTGCACAGGGCATCGGTGATTTCCCCCTCCGCAGATGTCGCGATCGCTCCGGATGAGATCGCCAATTGCACCGCGATCTCCATCACCGTAGTGGGTCGTTATGAGTAACGATAGTCTACTTCCACCCAGTTCAACCAAGGCGGAGCGCGACATCGAGGCCGCAACAAAGCGGCTCGCTGACATGCCGGTACCAACCCGGTCGCTTTGGGATCCGCAGACCTGCCCACTCGATCTGCTACCGTGGCTTGCCTGGGCGCTCGGTGTCGATGATTGGAATGCGCAGTGGACAGAAGCGCAGAAGCGCACGGCCATCGGAAACGCCATCTATGTACATCAGCATCGCGGAACACCTGGTGCCGTTGAACGGGCTCTTGAGCTGCTCCCATACGATGCAGCGATCAACGAATGGTTCGAGCAGGATCCGCCATCCAGGCCGTTTACGTTTGGCGTCGACATCGATATACCGCCCGACGCAGAGACCTCTGCCGATCTGTTCGCGCTGACGCAGAACCTGGTGCGGCGCCCAAAAAATTTACGCTCGCATCTGGCCCGGATCCTTGTGACGTCGGAGCGCAGCGTGCCGTGCTTTGTCGGGGCTGCATCCGTATACGGCGCGTACGTCACCGTGATGCCCGACTCATCCGCGCTCTCATTTGACGGCAGCGGCACGTTCAACGGCACACAAATTTACTCAGGAGCAACACTATGACGAACGTGACCCCGGTAGAGCAGGACGACGGCGCGGTGCTCCCGCTTATCGGAACGAACGAACTTGTTCTCGGCTACGACCCGGAGAACCCAAGTGCCGGGCATGGGCCGACGAATAAAGCGTTGCAGCCGATAGCGAACACACTCATGTTCTTGCGCCGTCGTGTTGGCGTGCAGGGCACATGGGATATGACGCCTGTTGATGTGGGCACCACGCCAGACATTGCGTTCAACCAGGAGATGACCACTGCTGTCGTTTCTACGTCGCAGTACACGGCAACGCCAGAGAACGGCACATCGTTAGTTAAGCTCGCCGGCAGCACGCTGATCAAGAAGGAAACTGCCTCACGTTCTGCCCGCCTACGAGCGTCTACCAACGGCGGGAATTTACTCATATCTGCTATTGTTTTTGCAAACCACGACGCGACTCTTGCCGATATTTCTTCGTCGATCCTTGCCGCCAAGGTCGGAACGTGTACGCATCTTGCCTCTCTGTTCTTGGACAATAACGCGGCTGCTGGTGCGGGCGCATTTAAATTGGTTATGCGTACTGATGACCCCGCGTTGGGGAATCGCACGCAGACAATAATTGGTGCTGGCGCGTATGCCGCACTCGACGAGATTTACTGCACGTTTGACGGTACGACGGGTCTTTTCTCCGCATCAGTCAACGCAGGTGCACCTGTCGCCGGAACGAATGTTTTTGATGTTTCCGGCACTACTGCGTTGCGTATGTACGTCGCCGCCTACCACACAGCAAATCCGCCCACAATGACGGATGCGGCCTACGATTTCGACTTCAGCGACAACACAGGGGGGCGTACCGGGTTCAAGACAGTTAATGACCCGGCTGTACCAAGCGATGCGGCAGACGGCAAGAAGTATCTGGTTTCTGCTGCCGGCCCGTACCGTGGACGTTCGGCAAGCAGTGGTGACATCGTTGAGTTCCATACCGGCATGACTGCGATTCAGATTCTGCCGGCAACGCCGTGGACAACTGCGCTTACTCAAGCATTGATTAATCCGTATATCACTGCAAACCCTTCTGCAGTGCAGGAAATTATTGACGCTTCACTTGCGTCTTACATTCCGCCTACGGTCGAGTTCGACATTGAGACGGAGTATGCAAGTCTTGGTGGTGCTGCACCGGGCGAGTTTAAGTTGGGCGCCAATACCGTCGGCGCGACATTCTGGTCGAGCAATCTGAGTGGCGCAATGACGTTGTTGACAGGTTATGTCTCTGGTTACGTCCCTACGCCCGGAGATACGTTTTACATCCAGGTAACTGACCGCAACCAGTCGCTTAGTATGAGTCCTGCGGCGCCGCCACGGGCTAATGTCTCTACTGACTGGGACTATGCCGCTTACACGTCGTATACGATTGCTGATTTTATGCGCACCGCCGGAAAACGGTATGAGTTCGTATTCAAGTATGTCGACGGTAATAACACCAATGATAAGTGGCTTCTGACGAATCCAGACATACCGGCGTGGAGCAGCAGCACCGTTTCTGGTTCTCCTCTGGTAACCACTATTACAAAAGGACTGCATGGTCGTCCCAACACAACTGTGTCGGTTTCGTCAACCGGCAACGGCGAAGTAAGCATACCTCTTACATCTATAACTGCTGCTGATGATGTAGAGCCATTCAAAATCGGCCAATCCTGTCGGTTGGTCGTCGATACCAACACCACACGCATCCGAATCATTGGAAACTCAGCAGGTGCTGACGGTATTACGTTTACGTCAAACCTACCAGTTCAGTCAGTCGTTGTTGGAGCAATCAACGAGCCTGCGGTAGATATTATTGGTGTCGGCCACGCCATTACAATCACGTACCAAGGAAATGAGACCTGGCATATTTTTGCGCCGGGCGCGGAAGAGCAGGCGGCGGGACGCCTGTATATGGAGGGCAACGCGACGGCAACCCCCATCGCAATCGCTGGAACGTACTACAAAATCGAAGGCATGACGACATCTTCGCTCGCCGATCTATTCACGCACACCGATAACAAGCTGACGTATACCGGACTTCTTACAAAGAAAGTTGTTATTGATTTTTCAGCCAGCGTTACTTGTGCCACAGCCAACCAGGATTTCGGCATCATGATTGGACATCAGGGGTCAGCTGTTGCTGGAACAAAGATCACGGGTAAATTGCTCGTTGCTGGCGATCCCGTGGTGATCTCAGGTAACGCGACGTTGACGCTTGCGCCGGGTGAATACGTTGAAGTGTTCGCCACGAACGTGACCGACACAAATGCGCTGACCGTCAAAGATTTGCAACTGGCCATCAGCGGAGTGCGTTAATGGCAGCTGGTGTGCAAGTTAAAGTCGACGGGCTTGCGAAACTGCAAGCGAGGCTCAAGGCCAAGCACGCTCAATCGGCTGGATTTACTACCACGACAGAATCGTTCGGCTTATCAGGTTGTGCGCAATGAATGAGAAAAAACACATTCTCCACGGTTACGAAATCATTCCGCAGGAGCATTTGCCATGAGCTACATGACGTTGATCACGACTGTTGGCCAGGCAAAGCTGGCAGCCGCCTTGCTGCCTGCCGGCGCGCCGGTGCTGATCACACACATGGCCATCGGAGATGGCGGTGGCGCACCCATCAATCCCGTCGGCCTTGATGATCTGGTGAATGAGGTCTACCGCACCACCCTCAACCAGTCGTATTTGAACGCTGCCGGAAAACCGGTCTATCAAATGTTGGTTGCTGCGGACATCGGCGGCTTCGTCGTTCGTGAGATCTCCGCGATCGACGCAGACGGAGATGTCATCTTCATAGGCGGACATCCGGCGATCGAGAAACCCGTAGTCGCGGACGGCGCCGCCGGTGAATTGGTCCTGCAGATGGTGGTCGCTGTGGCCGATACCGCGGCAATTACGTTGGTCGTTCCATCAACGGCGATCGCTACCCAGGCGTGGGTCGACGCCAACTACAACCCCGGCGCCCTGTTCCCTGGCGGAACAACCGGTCAGGTGCTGCGCAAGGTTTCCAACACTGATGGCGATACCGAATGGGCCGACCCTACGGACGTCAACATCACCGTCGACATCGTCGAAGAAGAAGTTGAACTGACGGCAGGCCAATCCATCATCGACTTTACGACGGTGACAACGACCGGAACCGCCTTCTACTACGAAGGCAGGCGCCTGCGTCCGACGCAGTACGGCATCAACACGGCTGCCCGAATCACGTTGGACTCCGCTATCGCTACTGGGGTGCTCGCTGGCGAATTTCTGCACGCAGTGCAGAACGAACCCGCCGGTCAGTATCAGGGCGTGCCGATCGGCGGCATTGCTATTTTGGCGATTAGCGAGGATCCCGCGGTCGTATTCGGATACGGCACATGGGAGCGCACATCGCAGGGACGTGCGCTATATGGTTTGAAAGTTTCCGACGTCGATTTCGACACGATAGGAAAGACCGGTGGCGCAAAGGCGCATGCGCATACCGGCAGCACGGATGCAGGCGGTTCTCATAATCACGGAGGCGTGACCGGAGGCCACACGCTGACCGTCGCCGAACTTCCGTCACACAGACACCTGGTGATTCATAACGATAATCCTCCCGCGGGCGTATACGGCGGCATAGGCGGCGCAGATCGTCCGCTGTCTATCCTCCGTGGGTATAAATCTACGGATCCGCGTTGGCCTGCCTTCCCCGCGGCGGAGGACGACGGCATTATTCCGCAAAATGCGTATGGAGTAGAGGCAAACTCAGGCAGGTCATCGGCGACAGGCTCAGGTACATCGCACGATCACGGAATATCTTCAAGCGGCTCGCATTCACACGGATTGGCAACAGCCGACGCAAATCATCTTCCAGAGTACGAGGTCTTCGCAGTGTGGAAACGCACGGCGTAGATAAGCGATTTTTCGCGCAACTTTACGTAACAGTAAAACGCCACATTACAGACGGCAGTACCTGTTGTTTTGCGGGCGAGTCGGCAGCATAGACGCAGTTACAGACTGGGCCAATCGGAGAGCGATTCATGAACGAATATCATCATGGTGTGCGGGTAATCGAGATCAACGAAGGCACCCGCCCGATTCGTACGCTCGCCACGGCCATCATCGGCCTGATCGCCACGGCGCCTGCCAGCCAGGTTGAAGTGAAGGCGACGTTACTGACAGGTGCCGAAGTCATCGACAACGCGCTGACCTGGACGTCGAAACTCACTGGCGCCATCGGCAACACCATCAGCCTGAAGCTGCTTGATCCGGGTGCCAACAGCGCAGCGCTCGCTATCACCGTCAGCGGAACGGACATCGTGGTCAGTCTGGCCACCGATGTCACCGGCGACATCACCACCACGGCCGCCGCACTGAAGACGGCCGTCGAGGCGCATGCTGCCGCGAACGCACTGGTAGGTTTGACCCACACCGGCGCCAGTGACGGCACCGGCGTCGTGATCGCATTGCGCCGCACGGCGCTTGCTGGCGGCATCAACGAAGCATTCCCGCTCGATACCGCCGTGCTGGTCACCAGCGTACGCGATGCGATTGGCAACGCCGGCGACACGGGCACGCTGAAAAAAGCCCTGCAGGCGATTGCAGACCAGACCAACCCGGTCGTTATCGTTGTCCGTGTTGCACCCGGCGTTGACGAGGCTGCGACGACAACCGCAGTGATTGGCGGCGTAACCGGCGGCCAGTACACCGGCATGCAGGCGCTGCTCACCGCCCAGACAAAATTCGGCTTCAAGGCGCGCATCCTGGGCGCGCCCGGACTCGATACCCAGGCGGTGACAACCGCTCTGGCGACGCTAGCGCAATCGACCCGCGCGATGGCCTATGCCGCCGCGATCGGCAACACCATTGCCGATGTGCTCACCTACCGCGACAACTTCAGCCAGCGCGAACTGATGCTGATCTGGCCGGACTTCACCGCGTGGGACACCGTCACCAACGCGGAGGAAACCAGTTGGGCAGTCGCGCGCGCACTGGGCTTGCGCGCCAAGATCGACGAGGACACCGGCTGGCACAAAACGCTCTCCAACGTTGCCGTCAACGGTATCACCGGTATATCGAAGGACGTCTACTGGGATCTGCAGAACCCGAACACCGATGCCGGCCTGCTCAACGCAGCCGAGGTGACCACCCTGATCCGCTCGAGCGGCTTCCGCTTCTGGGGTAGCCGCACCTGTTCCGATGAGCCGCTGTTCGCGTTCGAATCTGCGACCCGTACCGCCCAGGTGCTCGCCGATTCCATTGCCGAAGCGCATATGTGGGCGAACGACAAGCCGCTGCACCCGTCGCTGGTGAAGGACATCATTGAAAGCGTCAACGCCAAGTTCCGGGAACTGAAGGCGCAGGGTTACATCATCGACGGCTCTGCCTGGTATGACGATACCGCCAACTCGTCGACGACGCTGTCAGACGGCCAGCTCTATATCGACTACGACTACACCCCGGTGCCGCCGCTGGAAAACCTGCTGTTCCGCCAGCGCATCACCGACCGCTACATGATCGACTTCGCCACCGTGCTCAACGGTTAACGAAATTTCCGATCCCTGACGACTCCCGGAGAGCGACGACATGGCACTGCCGAAGAAGATCAAGAACCTCAACCTGTTCGTCGATGGCCAGACGTACATCGGCGACATCGAATCGATGACGCTGCCGAAGCTGTCGCGCAAGATGGAAGCGCACCGTGCCGGCGGCATGAGCGGCGCCGCGAAGATCGACATGGGCCTGGACGACGATGCGCTGAAAGCCGAGTGGTCGATTGCCGGCTATCCGTTGCAGGTGCTGCGGCAGATGGGCCTGTCCAAGGTGGGTGGCGTGCAGTTGCGATTCGTTGGCGCCCTGCAGCGTGACGACAGCGGCGCGGTCGATTCCATCGAAGTCGTGATGTCTGGCCGCCATGCCGAGGTTGATCGTGGCGAAGCAAAGGTCGGCGAGAAGGGCTCCACGAAGATCACCACCGAATGCGTTTACTACAAGGAATCACTCAACGGCGTGGTCGTCACCGAGATCGACATCCTCAACATGATCGAGATCGTCGACGGCGTTGATCGCCTCAAGGAGCAGCGGCGCGCGCTGGGCATGTAACAACCACCCGAGCGGGCGCTCGACAGCAGTACCGCCGTGAACGAGTCACTGGGCCTTCAGCTGGTGATGAGAAGCCCAAAACAGAAGGCAAAGAGGCGGCCCCATTTGGGGCCGCCTCCGGCTTGAACTCCCACAACTCACGCGGTACCAGGAGCAACTATGCAAACTCCGAAAAACGATGCCGCTGGCGCCGCCACCATCAAGCTGCAGTATCCGGTCAGCGCCGGCGGCAAGCAGATCGATGCCATCACCGTGACGCGGCCGAAACTCAAGACGCAACTGGCGGCGATGAAAGCGCCCGGCAGCGATGCAGACAAGGAAGTGGTTCTGTTTGCGAGCCTCACGGGGCTCACGCCTGATCAGCTCGGCGAACTCGACATGGTCGACTACACCGCGATCCAAAAGGCATACAAAGGTTTTTTGTCCTCAGCGAGTCAGACATCAGAATAGGCGTGCTGGCTCTCGCGTCGTTCACCGGCTGGCAGAAGGACGCGATCCTGGACATGGACGCCGAGGAATTCCTCGAGTGGCTGGATGCACTGCAGGAGATGCGGGGGAAGACGTGAACTCGGGAGCAGGAAAATCAACGAAGCTTGCGGGGATTGGTCCACAACTTGGAACACCGCGCGTGCATCTCTTCCCGCTTCTGCTGCTTGGCGATTTGTTTTTCCCGTTCCGCCTCTTCTTCACGGCGGTGAAGTTCATCTACCGTGATGCCGAGCGCATCAGCGAATACCCGATCATTCGCGGCCATACGTGCACGGTCTTTCTCGACCGATGCACCCAGCACATGGCTGAACAGAAAGCCCAGGCCCATGCCGGTCAGCAGGTCTTCGAACAATCCGTTCGCCATGGAGTCCTCCCGTGGAGAAGTTAACTCTCAGTGTCGTCATTGGCGCTGCCATCGGGGCAGGATTCAAAGCGGCATTCCAGAGCGCCAACGCCGAGGTTAACACTCTCGGCAAAACCCTCAAGGACATCCGGGCCCAACAGAAGACCGTCCAGCAGGCCATTGGCAGCCAGGACGCCCTCACCGGCATAGGGAAGTCGCTCCAGGAAACCCAGGCCCGCCTGGCGGGCGCCAGGGACGCCTACGCGGCCGCCCAGAGCGCGCACACGGCCCTGACGGGCAGCGTGAAGGTCGGCAGGCAGGAGGTGGCCCAGTACGCCAGGACGCTGGCCGCCAGCGAGCAGCCCACGCAGGCCCAGATCCAGGGTTATATGGCCGCCAAGGCGCGCCTGGCGCAACTGGAGAGCCAGTACTCCACCAGCGCCAACACCCTGCGCAACAGCCGCAACGAGGTGAAGGCCGCCGAGAAGGCAACCACCTCCCTCGAGGACAAGCAGGCAAAGCTGAATACGCGGGTCGGCGAGTCGATCGCTGCTCTGCAGAAAGCCGGCGTCGCGACTGGAGATCTGCGCGCCGAGGAAGTTCGGCTGGGCGCGGCGATGAAAGAAACCACCGATGCGCTGGCCAAGCAGAAGGCGATCGAGAATACCCGCTCCACCGCCAAAGCCGACATGCAGGGCCAGATCGTCAAACTGGGCGCGACCATCGCGTTCCTGAAAAGCGCGACGGGCCAGGCGATGGACTTCGAGTCGGCGATGGCGGACGTGCGCAAGGTTGTCAACTTCGACACGCCTGAGCAGTTCAAGGATATGGCCACCGGCATCAAGGATCTGTCCACGCGGTTGCCAATCACCGCGGAAGGTATCGCGGCAATCGTCGCGGCTGGCGGCCAGGCAGGTTTCGCGCGCGATGAACTGCTGGGATTCGCTGAAGACGCCGCGAAAATGGGGGTGGCATTCGATACCACGGCAGCTGAAGCCGGGCAGATGATGGCTCAGTGGCGCACTGCCTTCAAACTGCCGCAGAAGGACGTCGTCGAACTCGCTGACAAGATCAACTACCTGGGCAACACCGGCCCGGCGAATGCCCAGAAGATTTCCGAGATCGTCACGCGCATCGGACCGCTGGGCGGCGTCGCCGGCGTTGCGTCCGGCGAGATAGCGGCGCTCGGCTCCACTGTCTCCGGCATGGGCATAGGTTCCGAGATGGCCGCCACCGGCATCAAGAACCTGATGCTGGGGATGAACGCCGGCGCCAGCGCAACGCAGAGCCAGACTCGTGGATTCGATCGCCTCGGTCTGAGTGCAACTGACATGGCGAAAGCCATGCAGGACGATGCCGCCGGTGCGATCACGATGGTCCTGGAGAAGATCTCCGAGTTGCCGCAGGAAGTGCAGGCCGCGACGCTGGACGATCTGTTCGGCAAGGAATCTATCGGCGCGATCGCACCATTGCTGACGAACCTCGACAAGCTGCGCGAGAATATCAGCAAGGTCGGCGATGCCACAAAGTTCGCAGGCTCGATGAACAAGGAATACGAGCTGCGCGCGGCTACTACCGCAAATAACGTGCAGGAAATGAAGAACCGATTCTCACGCCTGGCAAGCGTCATCGGTAACGTGTTTCTTCCGCCATTGAATCTGGTGGCGGGAATTCTGGGCACCGTAACCAATGGCATCGCCTCGGTCGCCGAGAAATTCCCTATGCTGACCACCGTCGTGGTCAGCGCAGCGACCGGCTGGATGTTCTACAAGACGGCCATTGCCGCTGCGACGTTCGCCGGCACCTATATGCCCGGCCTGGTCGGCAAACTCTCGGTGATGATGCCGGTACTGACGACGGTCACAACGCTCGCGGGTACTGCCATGGCGTGGTTCGGCGCGATGCTCGCGGGAACGCCAATCGGCTGGATCATTGCCGGCATCGCCGCGCTGGTCGGTGTCGGGCTGTTGGTGTGGAAATACTGGCAGCCGATCGCCGCGTTCTTCGGTGGCGTATGGGATGGCTTCGCCGACGGACTACGACCACTCGGCGCCATCGTCGCCACCGTGTTCGGCCCGCTCGCACCGATCTTCAGCGCGGTAGGAAGCGCAATTGCTGGCGCGTTCGGCTGGCTGACGAGATTCTTCGCACCCGTGGATGACCTCTCTGGCAAATTCGCAGGCGCAGCCAGCGCAGGGCGTGTGCTCGGCGCGATCCTGTCCGGCGCGTTTAAACTGGCTCTCTGGCCGCTGACGCTGATCATCCGCTCGATCGGCTGGGTCATCGACAACGCCGGCAAGATCGGCAGCTTCTTCGGCTTCGGCGGTGGTGCCGCAACATCTGCGCCAGGTGACGCCATGAAAGCCAATGGCGGCAACGGCGCTGCAGGAGCCAGCCCACGACAAGCTGCCGCGGCGGCGGTCGTCGCCGGCGCCGTCGCGGCATCGCCGGCTGCAGCAGCGCCAGGCGCAGCACAGGTCACGCAGACAAACAGCTACCAGATCGCGGTGCACGCAGCGCCAGGCATGGACGAGAAAGGGCTCGCCTCAGAAGTGCAGAAGCAGATGGCAGCACGCGATCGGCAGCAAGCGTCGCGCCAGCGCGGCTCGCTCTACGACAGGAGTTGATCGCCATGTTGATGTCGCTCGGCATGTTTGTTTTCGAACTGGCCATGCCCTACGAAGAGCTGCAGCGGCAAACCGGCTGGCGTCATGCCGCCAACGGACGGATTGGTCAGCGACCCGTGCGTCAATTCGTTGGGCCCGGTGATGACACGATCACGTTGACTGGCGTGCTACATCCGGAGATCACTGCCGGCAGCGTGTCGCTCGATGCGCTGCGCGTGATGGGTGACAGCGGCAAAGCCTGGACGATGATCGAAGGGACTGGCCGGATCTACGGCCAATTCGTCATCGATGGCGTCAGCGAAAAAACCAGCGGCCACTTCGCGGACGGTGCTGCTCGGCGAATCGAGTTCTCGGTCACGCTGCAGCGGGTCGACACCGCGCGCGTCGATCAGCTCGGTGCGCTGTCCACCAGCAAGAAGGGACGCTGACAGTGGCAAACGCCAGCCAGCAGACCAGCCTCACGAAACCAGCGTGGCAGATCGGCCTGCGCCGTGGTGGCGCCACAACGGATCTGAGTCCTGCCCTGGCACAGCGCCTGATCAGCCTCACGATCAATGACGAGCGCGGCATCGACTCCGACGACATCACGCTGACGCTCGATGACCAGGACAACAAGCTGGCGCTGCCGCCCACCGGGGCGCTGCTCACGGTCAGCATCGGTTGGGCCGGCCAGGCGCTGGTGAACAAGGGCACGTACACGGTCGACGAGATGGATTACGAGGGCGTGCCGCGCAAGCTGGTGCTGCGCGGCCGCGGTGCCGTCGTAGGCGGTGATCTGAAGACCAAGAAGGAACGCAGTTGGCATGAAAAGACGCTGGGCGACATTGCAAACAAGATCGCCGGAGAACACGCCCTGCGCGCCAACGTCAGTGCTGCACTGGCCTCGATAGCAATCCCGCATATCGATCAGACCAGCGAGAGCGACGTCAACTTCCTGACCCGCCTGACGAAGCGCTACGACGCGATCGCGACCGTAAAGTCCGGCACGCTGCTGATCATGCCTGCTGGAAAAAGCGCCAGCGCGAGCGGTACGCCGCTGAAGGCCATGACTATTACGGCGGGCCAATGCGACAGCTTCCGGTACCACTCGGCAGACCGTGGTAAATATACCGGCGTCGTTGCGTACTGGTACGACGTCAATGGCTGCGAACGCCAGACCGTGATGGCTGGCAGCAATGAGCAAACGCAGACTCTGCGGGAGAGTTATTCGAGCGCGGCGGAGGCGTCGGCTGCAGCCACGTCGGAACTGAATCGCATCACGCGCGGCAAGGCCACGCTGGGGATGAAACTTTCGAAGGGGATTGCGGCGCTGATGCCTGAGTCATCGGTCACAACGACCGGCTTCAAGCGTGAGATAGACGACACACCGTGGGTGGTCGTGAAGGTGGCGCACTCGCTCGACGAGAAGGGGTATACCGCTGACGTCGAGCTTGAGTGCAAGTAATCGATCTCAGAATGTTGCGCTAGAGACATGACATTCACCTCTCAAGTCCTTTATTCAATCAGGAACGTCTTCCACCGCTCTTCCTCAACCAGCAGGATGTGGTGCCCCTGCTCCCTCATGGCCATTGCGTCGCGGATCTTCGTGCCGAAGGATTCGTTGATCCAGTCTCGTGACGACAGTGAGCCAACCACCAAGAAGTCGACAGCTCTTGATACGCCATCGGCAACACGACCGCCGCGTTCGACGATCGCCGCCGTGCATGCCTTCCGGGTGCCGAACACAAACTTGCCCGTCAGCAGAAATGTCTTGCCTTCGAACACCACCGGGTGATCCGGCATATCGATGTTGAACAGGCGAGTCGCCATGCCGCCGACGGCACCAGTGGCCTCAACGCTTCCGCCATGCATCAGTTGCAAGGCTTCCATCAAGGAGTCGCGTTCTTCAGCGGTGATGACGTTGTCTTTGATGGCCAGCTTGACGCGGCGATAAATCTCGCTGGCTGGCCATTCTTCAGTAAGGAACAGGTGATCTACCAACCATTCGTTGAGGCGGGCGATTTCCAGATCATGCAGATGCTGGTCGGCGATGATCCCGCGGATGATTCCGCCCAGGTAGTGCATCGCTTCGTCTTCCCTGCCAAACCGTCCTCCTCTGCGGTGCTTCACCACGCAGTCGAGCAGGTCATGGAGATCCTCGAGTTCTTCCCGCGAGATGCGCGCATCGGCGATGACAGTGCGCACCTGGTCCAAGATGTCGAGGCCATCCGGATCGGTAACCAGATCGGGCTCGAACTCGTTCATCCAGGCATGCAGATAGTTGAGTTCCAGCTCGTTAAATATCTGGTCGGCAACCATGCCGCGCGCGATGCCGATTAGGGTGTTCACCGCTCTCTCGCGATTTGCTGCTTTGCGAAACCCTGGGGCCGGCTGGCCGTGATCGTCACGCATCCTTTTCCTCCGCTTCCTTGACTGCCAGCAACGCCTTGGCGATGCGCAGCAGTGCCGCCTGATCGCCTTCGCCAACCGCCCTGTAACTATCGACAAGGAGCGATTCATCCCGGTCCAACGCCGCGAGATCGTCCGGTCCACGCCGAGCGGTCAGCACATAGTCCAGGTCTACCCCCATCTGCTCGATGGTCACCAAGTACCTGATGTCAGGCGCCGTGCTCTCCCGTTCATACCCCTTCTGGGTACCGCGGCTAACCCCGGCCCTACTCGCAAATTCTTCCTGACTGAACCCCAAACGCTTCCGTTCTTCGCGGAGTCGAGACCCCATGAGCGCCTGAATGATCATTTATTTGTCCATCCACTGTTGACTTGGGCACTTTTTTGACCATTAATTAGGACTTATTGGTGTCCATTGGACGGTTTTTTGATCATGCCAAGTATTCGAACTGGTGAACAAGTCCGGGCCTGGCTTCGACAGCACGGAAAGACCGTCCAAAGCTTCGCCCATGAGCACGCGCTGAGCCCTTGGATCTGCTACCGACTGATCGATGGCCGCCTGGTTGGCAACTACGGAGAGGCCCACAGGGCCGCCGTGCTGCTTGGAATGAAGGAGGGCGTAATCCCGGGGATCGACGCCGGCGGCGCCGACACGGGACAGCCAGTCGCCGGGACGGCCCCATGAGCATCGGCACCCTCTGCCCGCATTGCGGCAAGCGGGCCATCTGCCGGTCCAGCGAGCAGGTCACCCCGGTCTACCGGGAGCTGGATCTCCACTGCACCAGCGTCCTCTGCGGCTGGACCGGCAAGGCTGGCCTGGAGGTGCTGCGCACCCTCTCGCCTTCGGCGACGCCCAACGATGGCGTCGTCCTCCCCTATTCCCCGCACATCAAGCGCCGGCAGTTGCAGCTCGAATTGGCGCGCGAGGACCGCGAAGAACTCGCACAACAACAACGCGAACAGGGAGCGTCTCGATGAACACGTTGACCAAACCGCTTTTAACCGTGGCCCAGCAGGTCTGCGATCAAGGCCCGCGTTCAGATCTGATCAAGGACCTCACAAAGGAAGAGGTTGTCGCTTGCATGAATTACGAGCAGGCGAACTGGCAGCGATTCGACATGGTTCGCGCACTTGGCTGGCGGCTGGTCTGTCTCTCCAAGGAAGACAGCCACGGCTTGCGTCACGAGCAAGACATCCGGGATGCGCTGTTGCTCATCCGCGCCCACTTGCGCTGCCCGCTCGATGAGGCTGCCCGCACTGATCTCGCTGCGATCGTTGATCGATCACTGAAATTTCTCGGCATCGAGCCGCGCTGACAACAACCGAAAGACACAGGGGACCGACACCATGAGTGCTACCGCTCGCGCCATCCGCACGCCCGACTTTCCGATTGCCCCCACCATCACGGCCGCTGCCAATCGCGTGGCCGCGCTGATGATGTTTTTCGAGCAGACCAGCGTCCTGATCAGCCGCATCAAAGCCATTGCTTCATCGGTGTCGACGGCGCCAACGCCTGCCGACTACCAGGTGCTGCGCACCGGGATGCTTGAACTGCCGCCCTTGTTTGCCGCTGCCCAGATCCACCAGATCGATAAATTAGGCATGGAGGCGTCGTTGAACATGCTGATCGAACAGCATCCGGACGGCGCGCGCACGGCGGTACTGGATGACTTCGTCGGCATCGATGGCGACGCCGATACAAGGGTGCGAATGAATGCCTGCGCTGCCCTCCTTCGTCATCTGAATACGTTGTGTGCATGGGCAGATACCGAACTGAGCAACACCAACCTGCTCACCGGTAACAAATACGAAGGCGAACCAGTCACCGGTCTGGCGCTGCACATGTGCCGGGACTGCGACATGGAATTCAATTCACTCGGTAACAGCGCTGCGTTGTTGTTGTGCCCGTACTGCACCTCCGAGAACACCGTCACGCTGGATGAAGAGCAGAACGCAGCGACCAGCGATATCCCGGACGGCGAGATCGTCGATGGCGCAATGATCGAGGAAGAGGATGTCCAGTTATTGCACCGCACGGTCATCGCGATCGAAGCGCTCACCAATATGGCAAACCAGCTGCCGGCGTTTCAACAGTCGCACCTGACCAACCGCGAAATCGCCGCGCTGCTGGATCTGATCCGCGCGCCCCTGCGTGACATATACGACATGGCCGATGCCCGCATGGGCCGGTGGCAGCAGGCCGCGTAAGGAGCCCGCGCCATGAGCATTTATTTCAACGCAGCAACAACGATTCTCGGCAGCGAGAAACGCAGTGAAGCCTATCTGGAGGGCTATGCCGTAGCCCTCCAGGCACAGCACTGCGAGGAACTGCACGACACCGTCAACGCGCCTGATGTCCGCTACAACCCCTACCCGTTCCCGTCCGCAGAGAACGATGCGTTCAGCGCCGGCGTCGACCGGGGCACCAACGCCTGGAAGTTCCTTGCGGTGAAACTCGTTGTACGCGGGGCCTGCTCCGCATGAACAACGATTTGCACCGCACGATCATGCAGCGACTGGTGAAAGACTTCGAGTTCCAGGCGCAGGACGGCTGGCTGCGGAAAGGCCGGTGCCCGTCGTGCGGCAAACGTGAGATGTATGCAAACAGTGAATCGCCCTGGGTGGTGCGCTGCCCTCGTGCGAATAACTGCAGCTACATGGCACACGTTAAGGATTTGTACCCGGACGTCTTCAGCAGCTGGAGCGATCGCTACAAAGCCACGCCTGAGAGCCCGAACGAAGCGGCGCTCGCCTACCTGAAATACGCTCGCGGCCTCGATGTCTCGAAGCTCGGAAACTGTTTCGAGCAGGGCAACTACTTCGACAGCGAGTCACAGCAAGGCAGCGCAACCGTGCGCTTCCCGCTTGCCGCCGGCGGCTGGTGGGAACGGCTGATCGATCGGCCCGAGCGGTTTGGCAAGAAGAAGGCCGTGTTCAAGCCTGGCACCAAGTACCAGGGCACCTGGTGGGTGCCGCCGGGCCTTGACGTCGGCACCAGCGACGAGTTGTGGATCACCGAGGGGATATTCAACACGCTCGCGCTGCGCGAGGCCGGCGTGAACAGCGTGGCCACGCTGACCTGCAACAACTACCCGGAGACGGCGCTGAAGGCGCTGGCGGCCGAGCGCGGTCAACGCATCACGCTGATGTGGGCGCTCGACAGCGACCAGGCCGGGCGCAACTTCACAACGAAGTGGGTGGAGCGCGCCGAGGCCGATGGCTGGACATGCAAGGCAGCGCAGATCCCGCAGCATGCCAAGGGGAAGATCGACTGGAACGATCTGCTGGCGCGCGGGCAACTGACCGCAGACCACCTGGACAAGTACCGCTATCAAGGCGCGCTGCTGCTGGCCCAGGACGCAAACGAGAAAGCCCTGCTGATCTACAGCCAGACCAATCGCCGTGCATTCGCGTTCGACTACCGCAACCGGCTGTACTGGTTCTCGCTCGATATCGACAAGTACAACAAGGCGCGTGAGCAGCAGCGCGAGAGCGACAAATCCCTGAGCGATGATGAGGCGCGCAACAAGGCGCTGGCCGAAAGCGGGACCGTCAGCGAGATCGCCAACTGCCTTCCCACTGCCCTGTATTTCCAGAAAGCCGATGTCACTGACGATTCCTGGTATTACTTCCGCGTCGATTTTCCGCACGACGGCCCCAGCGTAAAAGGCACATTCACCAGCGGGAACGTCACGTCGTCATCAGAATTCAAGAAGCGATTGATGCACATCGCTCCGGGTGCGCTGTACTTCGGCACCGGCCCGCAGCTGGACCGGATGATGAAGGACCAACTCTTCAACATCAAACGTGTCGACACCATCGATTTCATCGGCTACAGCAAAGAACACGGCTGCTATCTGTTCAACGATCTCGCCGTGAAAGACGGCAAGGTCTACGACATCAACGAGCAGGACTTCTTCGACATCGAGAAGCTCTCGCTCAAGTCGCTCAACCAGAGCGTGCATCTGGCCATCAACAAGGATCACCGCGAATACAACCCCCAATGGATCCCCACGCTGTATGCCGCCTTCGGCGCGAAGGGCATGGTCGCACTCGCTTTCTGGATGGGCAGCCTGTTCGCCGAGCAGATCCGCATGACGCAGAAGAGCTATCCGTTCCTCGAGATAGTCGGCGAGCCGGGTACCGGCAAGAGCACGCTGATCGAGTTTCTTTGGAAACTTTTCGGCCGCAACGACTACGAGGGTTTCGACCCGAGTAAATCGACGCTGGCGGCGCGCTCACGCAACTTCGCGCAGGTATCCGGGTTGCCGGTGGTGCTGATCGAGTCCGACCGCGACCAGGACAAAGCCAAGGTCGCCACGTTCGACTGGGATGAACTGAAGACCGCCTATAACGGCCGCAGCACGCGCGCCCGCGGCCTCAAGACCAGCGGCAACGAGACCTACGAGCCACCGTTCCGCGGCAGCATCGTGATCGCGCAGAACGCGCCGGTGAATGCCTCGGAAGCGATCCTGTCGCGGATCGTGCATATCCCCTTCGATCGCGCCAGCCAAACGCCACACACCTATGCGATGGCACAGCGCATCGAGAGCTGGTCGACAGACGAGTTATCCGGATTCGTCCTGCAGGCCGTCCAGCGCGAAAAGGAAATATTGGAACTGGTCGGCGCGCGATCCTCTATACACATGCAGCAACTGCTGCAGCAAGGCGCAATCCGGGTTCCACGGATAGCCAAAAACCACGGCCTGATGATGGCGCTCGCCGAAGCCCTGGCGATGCTGATCAAGATGCCGGCAGACAACCTGCGCGCCACGCATGCGCTGATCACCACGATGGCGATCGAGCGCCAGCAATCGATCAGCGCCGATCACCCCGTGGTGCACGAGTTTTGGGAAGCCTACGAGTACCTGAACAGCATGGGCGATTCGCCGCGGCTCAACCACGGGCAGCCGAGCGGCGAGTACATCTGCATCAACCTGAATCACTTCCTCGAACGGGCCAACGAGCACCGGCAGCAGGTGCCGCAGATGGTCGATCTGAAGCGCCATCTCAAGTCATCACGCTCCCGCCGTTACGTGGACCAGACCGTCGTGCGCTCCGCAATTTTGACGGACGGAAACGATGAACCGCGCAACGTGCGCTGCTGGCGGTTCGAGATTCCGAAAGCCAAACAGACCGCGAGAACCTGAAGAGGACCGCAGCAATGGACCGTCAACGCCAGAAGCTCTATCGCGTCGCTACCGTCGGGAAAATCCTCGAGATCGGCCCGCGAGCGATCTTCGCGCGCATGCGTGACATCGGCGCGCTGGATACAGAGAACCAGCCGACGTTGTTTGCCAGGCAGAAGGGATACCTGGTCGAGGAATCGCGGCAGTGGCAGTACCCCAACGGCGGCGGCGCCTGGTACAGCGTGACGCTCGTCACCGAAGCGGGGTTGGCGTGGCTGCGTACCGCGTTGAAGGAGCGCGTGCCATGAGCAGCGGTGGTGCGCCGAAGGCGCCTCGCCAATATGCCGAGTCGATCCTCGCCATTCCTGAGCGCCACGCGCGGCACGCAGCGCTGAAGGAAGTACCAGAGCACCTGCGCGACTGGGTGCAGAAGCTGGTCGAGGACGCATTCGCCAAAAAGAAGCACCGCCAAAAGAAAGGGGAAATCAAATGATGACGGCCGCTCAACTTGCAGGCATCGGCACGCTGGTCGCGATCTGCGCTGCGTTCCTGGTCTGGATCGGGTTTGTCATCGGGGTGGCATGGAAATCAGGAGTGGTGAAGAGCCATGTCGGAAAACAACGACGCAATTCCAGCCAGTGACCGTAGTCGCTGGCAGCGATTTGCCCAGAAGCGCCGTGACGATATCGCGGCGCGGGCACACAGAGAAGGCATTCGCGATCTGATCGCAGCCGCGATCGAGCGCGTGCGCCACAACCCGCTCAACCGCCGGCTCAAAGGCTGACGGGCGAGCACCACAAAGCAAGGGGACCACCATGGCTACTGCAAAAACCGCGAAGAAATCGGCCACCGCGCCGGCCGTCAAACCAGAGGCGCTCATTCTCATCCCGCTCGATGAGCTGGTGTTGTCGGAAAAGAACGTACGCAAGAACGGAAATCTCAACATCGAGCCGCTGGCCGAATCGATCTTTGCCAACGGGCTGCAGCAGAATCTCAACGTCGAGCCGCAACTGAATGGCAAAGGCAAGCCCACCGGGATCTACGAGGTAACGGCCGGTGGCCGCCGGCTTCGCGCCTGTCAGCTTCTCGTGAAGCAGAATCGCTGGGCGCCCGCTCGCAAGGTGTGGTGCCGGATCATCGAGGCTGGAACCGCGACGTCATCGAGCCTGGTTGAGAACACCGATCGCGAGCCCATGCACCCAGCTGACGAGTTCGACGCATTCAAGCGGTACATCGAAGAAGGCCACACCGTAGAGGAAACGGCCGCTGCATTCCGTGTGACGCCGCTGGTTGTCTCGCGGCGCCTGAAGCTCGCCAACTGTTCGCCGAAGCTGATCACCGCCTACCGCAACGATGAGATGACGCTCGATGCGCTCATGGCGTTCAGCATCGTTGACGACAAGAAGCGCCAGGAAGCCGTGTTCAAACAGATCCAGCAGAAAGGCGGCAGCGTCAATCCGCACCAGGTGCGTGCCTACCTGGTCGAGCAGAAGATAGATTCCAGTGACGATCGGCGCGCGATCTTCGTCGGTGTCGACGCATACGAGGCGGCGGGCGGCAAGCTGCTGCGCGACCTGTTCAGCGAACAGCACCGCTGCTACCTGATCGACGAACAGCTGCTGGACCGTCTTGTGAGCGACAAGCTGGAGAACGCAGCCGCGCTGGTACGTGCCTCCGGGTGGTCGTGGGTCGAGGTTCGCCCGACAATCAACTTCGGCGAATTGAAAAAGTACGGCACGGTGAAGCACGACAGCCGCGAACCGACCGCCGGCGAGAAGAAGGCTCGGGCTGCGCTCAACAAGCAGATCAAGGATCTCGAGGACGAACAGGAGCGGCTTTCATCGCTTCCGTTCGCGCAACGCGACTTTGAACGCGCGACACAAGTATCGCAAGATCTGGAACTGGCAGAGGAGCAGGAAGACGCGCTCCTTGGCGAGCTGTTCGTATTCAGCGACGAACAGAAGGCCACGGCCGGCGTCATCGTCACGCTCAGCGAAAGCGGCCGCACCGTAACGATCCACCGCGGACTGATCCGCCCCGAGGATGGCAAGAAGGCGAAGGGCGCCAAGGAAACCGGCCAGCAGAAAGGCCAGGACGCAGCACCCACCGATGACAGTCTGCCGGCATCGCTGATCCGCGATCTCACGGCCAGCCGGACCGTGGCACTGCAGGCGGTCGTGGCGGGGGGGGAGTGGATCTCGATCGTCTTGCTCGCCCATCACTTGACGCTGGAAGTGTTCAAAGGCCACGCCGTTAACAGCGGCGGCATGTTGCAGACCGGTCGATTCAACATGCCTTGGCTGGACTTCGAGGACGATTGCTACGACAGCAAGGCCGGCGGCCTGCTTCAGCAGCAGCACATGATGTGGGAAGAATTGCTGGGCAAATCAATCAACGACGCAGGCGCGCTGTTCACCAGACTGCGGGGATGGACCGATGACACGCTGATCAAATTGATTAGCTACTGCGTCGCGCGGCACCTCTATGCCGTGACCGTCGCAGACACCGACGTGCCGGCCGACGTGTTGGCCGGCGAAATCGGCCTCAATATGGCTGACTGGTGGCGCCCGACGGCCGCTAACTACTTCTCGCGCGTTACCAAGCCGCAGATCTTGCGCGACGTGGCCGATGCCTGCGGCGATCTCGCGGCCAAGCAGATCTCCAGCCTGGGTAAAGATGCGGCCGCACAGCGCGCCGGCGAGCTGATTGCTAAGTCCGACCAGGGCCGCGAGAACCCGTGGTTGCCGAAGGCGCTGCGCGCCCGGCAGGAGTAACGCCGAAGTGAAAGCCATCACCATCTGCCAGCCCTACCCGCGGCTGATTCTTCTGGGCGAAAAGCCCGTCGAGAACCGCAGCTGGGGGATTCGCTACCGCGGCCCCCTGCTGATTCACGCCGGCGTCAGCCGCGTGTGGCTGGCTGATGGCGACGAAGAGGACGCTGCTGCTGCCGGCGATCCGCTGATTTTCGGCGCGATCGTCGGCCGCTGCCGCATTGCCGATTGCCTGCCGGTCGGCGAGATCTGCGCCGGCATGTACGACGCGAAATACCCGCAACTCATCAGCCGCGCGCACTGCAACGGCCCCTGGTGCTGGGTGCTCGTCGACATCGAGCAGTGTCAGGTGCCGATCCCGTGGCGCGGCAAACAAGGTTTCTTCAACGTGCCGGACAACATCGTTGCCGGTGTCGAGTTTCGGAGGGTGTCGTGACCGAGTTGAATCCAAACCATGCTGTCACACGGCTGGTCAGCGAAAACTGGAACAAGATCGCGGCCGTGCTGGTTCACAAGAATGGTGGACACGTCGTTATCAGTTCAGAGGATCTGGCTGGGATGCCCGATCTCTATATGACTGTCCAGGAACTGAAGGATGGGCTGCACCTAAAGCTTGTCGATAAACAGACCGCCGAACATCTGGCGCGCTTGCATGGTGGTCTGCCGACATGAAGGTCAGCACATTCTTCGCGCTCATGGCCGAGTACGGAACCGTTGAGGTGCCGCTCGACCAGGTGTGCGAGAAGTACTTCGGCCTCGCGCCGGGGAAAGCCAAGGAGCGCGCGCTGATCAAGCAACTGCCGATCGCTGCGCACCGGCTGGGCACACAGAAGAGCCCCTGGATGATCAACCTGCAGGATCTCGCTGAGCACATCGATAAACAGCGCGCTGCAGCACAGCTCGAGTGGAACCACATGAATCAGGAGAAGGCGTCATGAGCGGACCGATGTGCGCACGCAAGAACTGCGTTAAGCACGCGACGAAACAGCCGGTGCTCACGTTCGCCGCCATCATTGCGCCGAACGGCCCACGCGGCCGGGCCGAATTGGGCATGTACGTCTGCGAGGAGCACGCACTGCCAGATCCAGCCGAGTACATAACTGATATCAGCTGGCAAATTATCGTGACTGGCATGCGGGCAAATGGCCACGCAGACCCATGCTGGCGAACCTGCCGAATCGAATTCAATACCCTGCAGTGAACAGATTTCACAACCGTAAAGGAGCACCACCATGTCACCGACCAATCCGATTGTTAGCGGCATCATCAACTTCCACGGCCTCACGCTGATGGTTCTGCACTTCGATGGCGTGGATTACATCTACGCCAAGCCGCTGGCAGACCTCGCTGGCGTTGACTGGCGGACTGCAAAAAAGACCTTTCAGGAGGAAGAAAACGCAGTTCTCTATGGCACTCGGAGGCTGAAACACCCGCATTTTGCAGCCGAAGGGGGGGCTAGCACCCCCACCCCGCACGACGCAGGCGTCTACATCCGTCTGGATCGGGGCCGGATGTATCTGGCTCGCATCAATACCCGGCAGATGAAATCGCAGGGCAACGTAGAGGCGGCTGAACGGCTGCTGGCCCTGCAGATCGAGTGGGCCGACGCCCTGCACAAGTACGAAACCCAGGGCGTGGCGTTCAAACGCCGGAAGGTTGAGGACCGCGGCGAACTGCTTGGCCTGCTCAAGGCCCGCAGTGCAGCCAGCAGCGCGGGCGAAAAGGATGCGCTGACGCGCATGATCCACGACAACCTGGCCGACCTCGGCTATCCGGTCGCTGAGCCGCAACAGACGCTGCCTGTGTGAAACGTCATGAACGCCACAAATGAAAAGGGGTGGCTTATAGCCACCCCCTCGGGAAGAACATCATGAAAGCATCAGGCACAGTCTTGCAGCCATCCCTGCGCAGTTTCCTTGAAACGAAGCGCTCGCGCCTTCAGGTTGTCCTTGTTGTTGATGCGCTTGACCAGATCGCTGAACGTGCCGTCACCCTCATGCGCTTCGATGTAGAACGATCGGATCGCAGAATCAGCGAGCTTGTTTGTCAGTGGTTCGTCGCCGGACTGCTCCCACTTCTTCAGCGCCTCAAACGTCAGGCCGAGCATTTCAGCCAGCGATTTTCGGGACATGCCCAGTTCGGTGCGCAGGAATCGAAACTCATCGCCTGTCAGCAGACTCGGTTTCTCGACCAGCGCCCGGCCGATCGCCAGGTGCAATTCCTTCAAATGCATGATCGTGAACGACTCACCGCCCGTGGGAGATGCGCCCTTCGTGAAGCCGTTCGCCAGCCACACGTCCGGCAAGCCGCATGCGACATAGTGAAACAACATGGCTACTCCTCCTCTTCGTTTGCGGACACCGCCGTGATTTCCAGCGCGTCCTGCCCGTCAGGGTCTTTGAAAATGATCACTCTGATATGAACATCCCGGCCCGCCACCGCCAGCACCAGTTCCGCCGACTGGTACTTGCCGCCCGTGCGCGCGAGGCCGCCCACCAGCTCCCCTTCCTCGAGGCAGCGCCAGATCTCGCTCATCTGCACCTGGCGCGAGACCATCAGGTCGTTCAGCGCCATGCTCATCTGGACAGCCCCGCGGGCCACGACGGCCCTGATGCGCTCGAGTGCCGGCTTGGGGTGCGACCGCAGCGGAAACACATTGGACTTTGGAGGGGATTTCTTCATGGGTCCGGTCTTGCGGTGGCGAGTATAGGTAAAAAATACCCCTTAGCAATCTGTTTAAACCACCTTTTAACCCCCTTTTACAATCCTTTTTTAACTATTCGAGGGTTTAGGCCACCTTTCTGGTCGTTGACTACCTCCCCTTCCGGGCGTACAACACCCTTGCTGCGGTCAATAACGCAGCCGGGTTTAGCGGCCCGGTAGAGGACTAGCGCACAAAACCGCGCTCAGCGGTTTTTTTTGTGCACGCACGGCAGCCAGTTATGGGCGGCCGTGCGGGAGGCCCGCAAGGGCCTGCCGGGTCCTAGTCCCCGGTCCGCTAACCCGCACGGTTCGTCCACCCCGTTTAGCGGCGGGATGGGCGGCAAACGCACAATGACTCAGGAGCACCACCATGACCGCCATCGATCCCACCTGGGCCCCGCGCATTCACACCTGGCGCGTTGCCCGCCTCCACTCTCGTCTCGAACTCATCGGCCTGATCATCCAGGCGCGCGCCGTACTCGGCGAGCTTGAGGACAACCAACCCGTCACCCTCGAGCAGTACGGCCGCCTGCAGGCTTCCCTGCAGCTGATCGAGCCGGTGACCCCGGTCGCCCTCGACGAGGCCGGCTACGCACTGGAATGCCACACCGCGGCCAGCCTGGTGGCGCGCGCAGCCACTGCCTTCGGCATCGATGCCGATGCCAGTGACCGGCAGCGGCGCGCCGCCCGGCTGCAGCTCGCTCGCTTCCTGGAACGTCTGCACGATGCCGTGCGCGACGCGTTGGAGCCCGACAGTGATTCGCCGGCGTTCGCCGAAGCGCAGCAGATCTTCAACCGCATCGATGATGACCAGGCTTCGCTGGCCGGCGGTGGCGCATGAGCCAGCCAACGCAGGTCGGCTATTTCGCCGATGAGGGCGTGATTGAGCAGTTGGAGGTAGTGCATGGCGGACTGATGGCGATCCACCGGCTCGCCGGCGAGATCCCGTCGGACCAGAGAATGCACCTGTCTCCGGCCGAGTTGACGCAGATGCTGCAGCTGGTGCTCGACCCGCTGTGCAGTGTGGTGATCGAAATCAAGAAGGGTTACGGTGGGTACACGCCAGAGAAGAAGTGATCTGAACGCAAGACGGGCGGCGCAATGCCGCCCGCATTTCAGCGCAGCGCAACGTTCGCTGGATTCAGGTTTGTGTACCGCTTCAACTGGTCCCACGATTCATGCAGCGAGAATTGCTGCACTTCAACGATCGAATATCCTGCCTCGAACAGGCGGCTGGTCCCTTCGTGGCGCAGGTCATGGAATCGTAGATCCTTGATCCCGCACGCCTTGCATGCGCGCGTGAACGCCGCACTGATCGACTTGCAGTTGTAGGGGAAAATCCGGTCGCCGGTATTCGGCTGTCGCTCGATGATCGCTTGCGCCTCGAGCGTGAGCCGCGAGATACGGTGGTAGCCTTTGCCCCCAGGGTGCTTGATATCGCGCACCTGCACCGTGCCTGCCTTGTCGGCCAGACCCGTGCGTGTGATCCGCGTGATCTCGCTCTGGCGGCGCGCCGAATGCACCGCGAACCACATAACGTCGCGCATCGGGATCTCGGCACGCTGGTCGCGTCGCGCGAAGTAGTCATCCAGGATCGCCAGCTCTTCTGATGACGGCCGTCGATCGCGATGGCGGCTGCGGGCAATCATGCGTTCCTTGCGTAGCAGCACAGCGGCCTGGGCGATGGGCGCGATATCGATCGGCACATTCCATGCCGGCCGCGCCGTGCGGAAGATGACCCGCAGCCAGACGATATCGCCGTTGATGGTGGCCGGTGATGCGCCGCCAGTGCGGCGCAAGCGCGCGTGCTCGACGATGTCTGACGACTTCACCTGCAGGGCAACGAGTTCGGCAACCGGCCACTTCTTCAGCGACTTCAGCGCGGCAGCCTTGGTCCTGCCGGCGTCAGACGCGAACTGCTTCAGATAGAGATCGATCAGGTCGCTGACGCGCAGATCTTTCCATGCCCTTGCCTCGAGGGCGCCAGGCTTCTGCAGGGCGCGCTCGGTTTCCACTGCCCAGGCCACGGCCTCGCGACGCCGAGGGAATGTCCGCGACTCGGAATGTACAATCAGCCGCTCGATGCGGATCCGCACCTGGGCGGTGTATGTCGTGACGCCATCCTTCCGGCGGCGAGGGGTGATGCTTCGCATTGCAGATCCAACCGTTGCTACACGAGTGCCGCGTAGCAACGATTGTAGCAACGGTTGCTACAAAATAGCCAAAAACAGGGGTTTATTAGGTGTTGAACAGGGAATCGCAACCTACTGAAAACACGGCGCAAAGCCGCGCAAATACTGAGTTTTCAGGGGGCTGGAGGTTGTCCGTCGCTCCTATGATGGACTGGACCGACCGCCACGACCGCTACTTCCTGCGCCTGCTCAGCCGCCATACGCGCCTCTACACGGAGATGATCACGGCCGCCGCGCTGCTGCACGGCGATGCCGCGCAACTGCTCGCCTTCGATGCGGCCGAACACCCGGTCGCGCTGCAACTGGGTGGCAGCGATCCCCTCGCCCTCGCCCGCGCGGCGGAAATGGGTGCGAATGCGGGTTACGACGAGATCAATCTCAACGTCGGCTGCCCGTCCGACCGCGTGCAGGAAGGCCGCTTCGGTGCCTGCCTGATGGCCGAGCCGGCGCTGGTCGCCGACTGCGTCGCGGCAATGCGGGCGCGGGTGAAAGTGCCGGTGACGGTGAAGCACCGCCTCGGCATCGACGACCACGACAGCTACGAGTTCACCCACGGCTTCATCGACACCGTGCGCCAGGCCGGCTGCAGCGTGTTCATCGTGCACGCGCGCAAGGCCATCCTCGCTGGCCTGTCGCCAAAGGAAAACCGCGAAATCCCGCCACTGGTCTACACGAACGTCTACCGGCTGAAGCGCGACTTCCCGCAACTCACCATCGCGCTCAACGGCGGCGTGCAGACGCTGGATGAATGTGTGGCGCATCTCGCGCAGGTCGACGGCGTGATGATCGGCCGCGAGGCATATCACAACCCTTACCTGCTCGCCGATGCCGACCACCGCCTGTTCGGCGACGACCACGCCGTGCCGACACGCGCGGAAATTGTCGACCGGATGATTCTGCACATAGAACACGAAATGGCAGCAGGCCACAGGCTGCACAGCATCACCCGCCACATGCTTGGCCTGTATCACGGCTTGCCCGGTGCGCGCGCCTTTCGCCGCATCCTCAGCACCGGGGGCGTAAAAGCCAGCGCCGGCATCCACACCCTGCGCAGCGCGTTGGCGCAGGTCGAACGATTGAGAACGGAAGCACCCGAATGAAAAGCAAGCTCGAGCAGTTGCGCACGATGACCGTGGTGGTTGCCGACACCGGCGACATCGAGGCCATGCGCGCCTACGCGCCGCAGGACGCCACCACCAATCCCTCGCTGCTGCTCAAGGCAGCGCAGTTGCCGCAGTATCGTCAGCACCTGATCGACGCCGTGCAAACCGCGAAAACACAGCCCGCAGCGATACACACCGCGCATAGCTGGGTCGACGATGCCGCCGACCGTCTCGCGGTGAAGATCGGCGGTGAAATCCTCGCGATCATTCCCGGCCGCGTTTCTACCGAGGTCGACTCGCGCCTGTCGTTCGACACCATGGCGACGGTCACCCGCGCTCGCCGGATCATGGCGCTGTATCGCGCCCAGGGCATTGGTCCTGAGCGCGTGCTGATCAAGATTGCCAGTACCTGGGAAGGCATCCAGGCGGCGCGCATTCTTGAGCAGGAAGGCATCCGCACCAACCTCACCTTGCTGTTCGCAATGCCACAGGCAGTGGCGGCGGCAGAGGCCGGTGCCTTTCTGATATCGCCGTTCGTGGGCCGCATCCTCGACTGGCATGTAGCCCGCACCGAGCGCAAAAGCTTCCGCGCCGACGAAGATCCCGGTGTGGTGTCGGTCACCCGGATCTGGCATTACTTCCGCAGCCATGGCCACGCGACGATCGTGATGGGTGCCAGTTTCCGCAATGTCGGCGAAATCGAGGCCCTTGCCGGCTGCGACCGCTTGACCATCAGCCCGGCGCTGCTTGAGGAACTATCACGCGACACCGGCACTCTCACCCGCAAATTGCACACCGATGCGCTGCCGGCCAACCTCGCCCGCATGGATCTCGACGAAAAGCGTTTCCGCTGGCTGATGAACGAGGACGCGATGGCCACCGAAAAACTCGCCGAGGGCATCCGCAATTTCGTTGCCGACCAGCACAAACTCGAAGAACTCATCAAGCAGGTATCGCCATGATTGGCGATCTTTCCCGCTGGCTGGAGGCGCGTCTCAAGGCGCAGACCTATACCGGACAACGCGATGCACAGCGCGACGAGCGTGAACTGCAACTGGTATCGGCAGCACTGCTTGTCGAAGCCGCCCGCGCCGATCATTCGTTCAGCGACGAAGAGCGCGCCAGGCTCACATCGTTGCTGCGCGCGACCTACACGCTCTCCGAGGAGGATGCCCGGGATCTCGTCGCACGCGGGCAGGATCGCTCGTCAAATGCCGTGTCACTGACCGATCTGACGCAGACAGTGAACCGCCACAGTGATCATGCGACGAGGAAGCAGCTGTTGGTGCAGATGTGGAAAGTCGCACTGGCAGATGGCCGGATCGACAAGTACGAGGAGTATGTAATCCGCCAGGTTGCGGGGCTGCTGTATGTGCCGCACGAAGACTATATTCACGCGCGGCTGTTGGCGGGGCAGGAAAACTAGAACCAAAAAACCGCAACGACAAATATCGAAACGGCAGGAACGGCAGATGTGATGCGGTCAGCGCCCGTTGGCAGTGCGCTGCTGGTCTTCCAGTGTGGCGACAACATCATGAAATACCGCGCGGTTGCGCTCGTCGATGTCCATCAATACGCGGTGAGCATCGGTAACCTGGCGACACACTTCCGCCTCCGGGCGGTCCACCGCCGGCAACTCGGTACATTCATAGCCGCCGCCGACCGCATCGTCGGCAATGCGGAAGACGTTTTCCATGCACATACTGTCGAGCAGGCGACGGATATCAGGATTCGGTGCCATGAGCACCGGTTTGCGATTCAATTTCTCGCGGGAGCGAACAGCGATCTTGGCCAGCAGACCGAGGATCGTGCTGTCGATGTTGGTGGCTTCACGCAAGTCCACCACGACGCCGACAATACCGCTGTCATCGAACATGCGTTCCAGCAATGCGTCAAGCGATGCGCACCAAGGCGCGCGTACATCGCCACTGAGGCGCAGCACCCAAGTGTCGTTGTGAACCGCGTAGAGAATACTGCCAGCGCTCATAGGTTCTGCCCTTTAAATACCGGGAGTCGCGACGCCATCGCGAATGAACAACATCGCCACGTCGTCGGGCGCTCTCCGGCTGCGATCCAGTTGCAATTCGCGACTCAAGGTTTCCACCGTGACGGCCCCGTTGCCCACAACCTGAAGCAAGCGGGCCTCCTTCTCGGCCAGCGACCCATCACCCATCAGCTCCATCACACCGTCTGAGAGGAGCACCAAGGCGAACCCTTCTGGAAGCGCGTGCATTCTATCTTCGTACACTGCTTCGTCAAATAGCCCTACGGGCATACCCTTACCCCCCAAGTATTCTGCACATTTCCCATTTAAAACAATGGGTTGAGGGTATTGCCCGGCAACCGAAAAATGCAATTGACGGCTCGTAAAATCAATGACGCCACAAAACATCGTCACATGCTTGCCAAGGCCCAACGAGAGCAGTTCGCGATTCGCCAGTGCGAGCATCAGCGATGGCCGCACGAGGTTGGCAGGGTTACGCCGAATCTCGCGGCGGGCGCGGTTACCGATCGTTTTGAGGAACATCGTCACGAAGGCGCTGGAGGCACCATGCCCGGATACGTCCGCAAGGTAAAAGGCCAACTGCCGCACACCGACCTCGAAGTAATCGACGAAATCGCCGGACAGGTAAAGCGAGGGAATAATGCAATGCTCGACATGGCACCAGCCGTAGTCGCGCGGTGAATCAGGCAGGATGCGTTGCTGGACGCGCCGGCCGGCGTCTTCATCCTCGCGCAACAATGCAACGTTGTGCTCCAGCTCCAGATTGGCCGCCTCAAGTCGTGCACGATAGCGGCGGTTGTCTTCACGCAGACGACGGGTGTCGAGCGCGCGCTCTATCGCCAGCAACAGGATGTGCGTATCCGCGATCGGCCAGGCAAGAAAATCGTGGGCGCCGCTGCGCAATGCCTCGACCACGTCGCTGACGCGCGGCGCGCTGCCCACCAGGATCACCGGCAAGTCGGCGTCATGCGCATGAATCTCGCGCACGAAGTGCACGCCGGGGGAAGACATCAGGTGGAAATTGCACAAGACAACGTCGACATTTGCCCTGGCAACAGAGAGGCAAGCGATGGCATCGGCAACGGTGGCGACAGCGACAATGCGTTCCTGACGCCGTGCAAGGATCTGCACCATGGCGTCGCGCATCCCGTGATCGGACTCGACTACCAGGATGCAGCGATCCTGTCGATCCAGCATGCACACTCCACACGAGCCACGCTAGGTTTGCCGTACGGTATACCCGGCACGTCAGTACCGCAAGCTGATGCTGCTTGTCAGGCCGGCAGGCGAATATCACTCGTCTGCCGGTTCGCCCTCAAGAAACGGGTCTGCTGCCGGCGCTCCGTCAACCGCGAACGCACGATGCTGCAAATAGATATCGCGCAGGAAGACGTAACGGTCACCGACCAGCACCTCCTCGTAGCGCAACAGGTCGGCACGCTGATCAATGAGCCCTAGCCCTCCGAGCGCATAACGATCGGCTTCTTCCGATACCACGGACAGTGGCGTGGGTAGCGGGTTGAAGACCCAGTCAACGGGCACACCGGCCGCATCGCGCAGTGTCGAGGGGCCAAGGAAAGGCAGGACGAGATAGCTGCCGCTGCCCATACCCCACTTGCCCAGCGTCGTACCAAAAGATGTTACCCGTCGCGGGATGCCGCCCGCCGAGGCCACATCGAACAGGCCGCCAAGACCCAAACTGGTGTTGGCGATCACGCGCCCTGTGGTATCCAGCGCCTCTCGCCCCTTGCCCTGCAGGGCAAGATTGACGGCATTGGTCACGTCGTCAAAATTGCGGAAAAAATACGTGATGCGCTTGTCGACGACGGCTGGAGTAATGGCCTGGTAACCGCGGGCGACGGGCTTGCCCAGCCAGCGGTCGAACCATTCATTGAAGACAAACACCTTGCGATTAAATCCTTCCCAGGGATCACGGGCATCGTTGCCGGCAACCGCCGCAGTGGTCATGGCAAACAGCAAAGCGGCCAGCAGGCAACACAGCAAATGACGCATGAACTTTCGGATCTCCAGGCGACAAAGGCGTGCAGTTTAGGGCAAACGGGTGCCCAGCACGATGTCCCGCTCACGCAGCATCTGCAGCAAATCAGCGGCGCCGGACACCACAACGCTTAGGTCAGGGTGCCCAAGCTCACGGGCAACGCACAGGGCGACATCCCGACCGCTCAGCGACGGCTGCTCACGCAACAGACTGAACAGCCGCGCAGTGGTCGCATTCACTTCAAGGAAGCGCACCGCATCCGCACGGTCACGGTAGACCACAAAAAATACCGGCGTCGCCAGCGGCGCCGTCGGCACCCTCTCCTCCAGCATCCGGTTCGCCGAAATCTGATGGACAGGCCAGCGATAGCTCGCCAGCACGGCGACCGGGGTCAGCAACGGCACGCCATCGAGCAGATCGCCGGCCGGATCGAAGCCCTCGACGGGAATCTCCTCGGTGGCCACATCAAGGGCGAGTTCAAGCCATTCGTAATGCGCAAGCTCCTGCACGAAGGGCGGATCGCAAGGCTGTGGCGTGCGCTCCTCGGCGAGGTAATGCAGGAACTCCTCGGCAATCTCAAGAAAATACGGCGTATGCGCGCGGTGCCGGGCATAGAAATCCCGGGCCATTGCCTGCCAGTCATCGTCGCGATACAGGCTGCGCAATACCGGAAAGAAATTGCTGAGGAAATTCACGACATTGTTGAAGAACAGCTCACGATAGATCGCCAGGCGCCGCTCCTCGATACCCGCTGGCGGTGGCTTGGCCAGCGGATCGCGCAAATGGGCGGCAAAAGCGAACTGGAGGTCGCGGAAATCCTGGGTTGTCATGATGCGAGCGCGCGCTCCGGGTGCACCGCGCGTTGCCGGACACGCACCTGTTCGAGCTCGGCAAGCAGGGTTGGCAATGGCGGCAGGTTGAAATCCCGCTCCAGCAATGTGGGCCTTACCCCGAACTGCTCGTAGGCCGCCGCAAGCAATCGCCAGACCGGATCAATGACATCGGCACCGTGGGTGTCGATCTTCAGATCAGGCGCCTCGTCATAGTGACCGGCGACATGGATATAACGAATGCGCTCGCCGGGAATGCCGGCGAGAAATGCATCTGCATCGTAGCGATGATTGATGCTGTTGACGTAGATGTTGTTGACATCAAGCAGCAGGTCGCAGTCGGCTTCGGCGAGCACAGCCTTGAGAAATTCGAGCTCGCTCATCTGTGCGAGCGGTGCCGCGTAGTACGAAACATTTTCGATCGCGATCCGCCTGCCCAGCTCTTCCTGGACGATACGAATACGTCTCGCGACATGCCTCACGGCCTCAGCAGTAAACGGAATGGGCAGCAAATCATAAAGATGGCCGTCGTCACTGCAGTAACTCAAATGCTCGCTGTAGGTCTCGATACCGTGCGTGGTGAGGAAATGGCCAACCGCGCGCACCAGTTCGAGATCAAGCGGAGCAGGCCCGCCGACGGACAACGACAATCCATGGGCTACCAACGGGAAGCGCTCGGTCATGGCACGAAACTGCCGGCCGAGGCGTCCACCGACGCCGATCCAGTTCTCCGGCGCGACTTCGAGGAAATCCGGTAAACGACACGCTGCCCCGGCAGCCGGATCAAGACCAGAAAGCGGGCCCAACAGGGCCCGCCTCAAACCAAGCCCTGCACCAACCACTTGCCCAGGCATTGGCAACACCGAATTACGGCTTCTTGCTCATGTCGCCGCACTTGCCTTCGACAGCCTTGGACGCACCACACGCGCCTTCGGCACCCTTCTCAGCGGGCATGGTGGCGGTATTGTGCATATCTGCACCGCACATGCCCTCACCGCACCGGCCTTCACCACACTTGCCCTCGGAAGCGTTGACCTTACTGTGCTGGCCGCCGCACTTACCCTCACCGCATTTTCCTTCACCGCATTTACCCTCGGCATGGTTATCGGCGAGCTGCTGATAACCGCCAGCGAGGTCGGTGGCCGTGAACGGGTTGCCGGCCGCCTGGACTGCGCCGGCTGCGCCGAGCGCAGAGACGACAACGGAAGCCGCAAGCACATTGAAACGATTCAACCTGGACATTGGATTGCTCCTTTTTTGTGTTGATCTATCTGCATTATTGCTAACGAACCACCCTGCCCCTCCGGGCTGAGGCCTTGCTGCTGGACCCGCCCCCATCATGCAAGTTCCCGGGAACCGGCATGCCGAAGGCGGTCAACGCTTGCGCACAACGATGCTACCAATGGAATAGCCCGCACCAAAAGAACAGATCACGCCGGTGTCTCCGGTGTGCATATCTTCCCTGCACAGATGAAAGGCGATCACCGAGCCGGCGGAACTGGTATTGGCATAACGGTCAAGAATAACCGGTGCTTCCTCAATGGCGGCATCGCGCCCGAGTACCCGCCGGGCGATCAACTCGTTCATCTTCAGGTTTGCCTGGTGCAGCCACATGCGCTTGAGTGATGCAACGGGTATCTCCAGGGCGCCCAAATGCGAGCTGATCTGCTCGGCAACCATGGGGCAGACATCCATGAACACCTTGCGACCATTCTGGTGGAACAGTTTGTCGCGCGCACCAATGCCGGACTCATCGCCGCGATTGAGAAAGCCAAAATTGTTGCGGATGTTGTTCGAATAAACCGTCTGCAATCGAGTGCCGAGAATATCCCAACGTTCAGTGGCGCGCGCGACGGCGTTGCGCTCGACAATCACCGCCGTGCAGGCATCACCAAAAATAAAGTGGCAGTCACGATCCTGCCAGGCCAGGTGCCCGGAACAGATTTCCGGGTTCACCATCAGCACGCGATCGGCATTGCCGGCCGCGATGGCGTTGTACGCCGCCTGGATGCCGAAGGTGGCCGACGAACAGGCAACGTTCATATCGTAGGCAAAACCCTTTGCACCGATGGCCGCCTGCACCTCGACCGCCATCGCCGGGTAAGGCCGCTGCATGTTCGAGCAGGCAACGATCACCGCGTCGATGTCGCTGCCAGCGAGGCCGGCCTTCGCCAGCGCCTCGTTGGCAGCAGCAACGGCCATGTCGCACTGCACCGATGGCTCTTCTTCAGCGCGTTCTGGAATGCGCGGACAGAGACGGTCCGGATCAAGCACGCCACTTTTATTGATGACATAGCGACTCTTGATACCGGAAGCCTTCTCGACAAACTCGACACTGGATGGCACCAGCGCTTCGACACGGCCAGCGCCAATATCTTCGGCATGCCGCACATTGAAGCGGCTGACGTATTCATTGAACGAGGCAACGAGCTCGGCGTTGGAAATTGATTCGGCAGGAGTGAACAGGCCGGTACCCGAGATAACAATACCGCCGGCGAACGAAGAAGAACTCAAGGAAGAATCCTCTGTGTTGTATAAAAAAACAAAATGAACACGGCATGCGCTGCATTCGGCAGCCCGGCGACGCAGGGAACGAACGCATTCAGCCGTCGAAATGGGTGAGCCAGTCTAGCACAAGCCCTTGCACCTCTCCGGCACCTGCTCCCCCGGCCAATGCCGAGCGCGGACCCAGCAACTGCACGGCGCCGATCGCTGGAAATACGTAAAGCCTGCCATCATGCGGTGGCAATTGTGCCTGCAGTAGCCGGGCGCCGGCCGCCCCGCTCCAGGGGGCATCGCATTCGGCCGCCAAGACAAGGGTCGGTGGCCAGTGCGGCAACTCGCGCAATTGCGCCGCATGATCAAGGCCATCGACCGGATCGATCCAGCCCTGCGCAAGCATCGCACGCACTTCACGGTAATACCGCGGTGCCTCGTTGCCGGCACCCGCTGCAGAAAACAAACCCAAAGCTCTGCCGGGCACCAAGCCACGACGACGGGCGAGCCACTGCGCGCAAAAACCATCGCGAACTCGCCAACGCAGTGCTGCATACAGGCCAGCGCGCTCAACTGCGGTCGTCGTGCCGAGCAGCACCACGCCACGCACCATTTCACGCAGGATCGGCCAGCGCGCCAGCAAGCTCAGCCACAACAGCCCGCCAACACCATGGCCAACGAGGTACACGGGCTTGTCCGGTGCCGCTTCGCGCAACAAACCAAACAATGTGGTGAGATCCTCGGTGATGGCCGCATGGAAGCCGTAATCCGCTTCGGCGGCACGCTCCGGCGTCAGGGCCGGGAAACTGCGGCCCTTGCCGCGCAGATCCGGCACCCAGACATCGAAACCGGCGCGTGCCAAGGTCGGCGCCAGGGCATCGCTGTCTCGAAAAAAAAGGCTGCCGTCATCGAACAGGCCATGCAGCAGCACGACACTGGTATTGCGCGTACCGTCACGAAAATGACGCACATGCAGCTGGTCGCGATCATTGACCGCAACCAGCATAGAGTCGGCTTCACGGCGATCGGGGCTTGCCGTATTTTTTGCACCCGGAGCCGTTACACCTATGTTCATTGCCGGATCCTGCTGCCAATGTCCCGGACACATCCTGACGCCGCACCGCACCACTGGCAAGCCATGGCCATCAACCAATCCGCTCGCGTTGCTTTGCCAGCCGTTGCGCTGAAACCGGCAGGCGGGTGCGCAGTTGCTGCGCGAAGAGCGACACCCGATACTCCTCGATCAGCCAGCGATATGTCTCCAATTCGGTTGACTGCCGGCCCGCGGCCTCAAGCTGCGCCCGCAAGCGCAGAAAATCCGCCCACAAAGTGCTCAGTTCTCGCGTGAATTCAGTATCGCGCGCCGACTGCTTCTCCAGCCGCAGCTGGATTGCCTGCAGGTAGCGCGGCAATTCCAGCAGCCAGACTACCGGTGTGGCGCTGACGAAACGTGGCACCAGCAACGCATCAAGCTGCCGGGCTATGTCGTCGCGCGTAAAAGCCAGTGACGCCGGCATCTTCGCCAGGGCGATACGCACGCTCTGCGCGCGCATCAGTGTCTCGCCGACACACTTTACCAACCGGTTGGCGTTGCCGTGCAGGGCGGCGCGATTCGCCTCCCAGCGAGCAACGAAGGCATCGCTGTCGCGCGCGTCATCGGCGCTTTCATCGCGAAGAAAAGTGAGATCCGAGACTGCCAGCCAGAGATCGTCAAGCAACTCATCGGCAGTGCCAATACTGCGGTAATGCACGCCGGCCTCGTTGAAACCGGGCAAGGCCTTGCGCAACGGCCGGATGATCGCCGCACTTTGCAGCAGAAACAGTCGGCGCAACCCACGGCGGTGTACAACCTGCGCCGTTGCCGCATCAGCGTACAGACGCACGGTGCAGCGATCGCCTTCATCAACCAGTGCCGGATAACTGCGCAGGGTCATGCCGGCGTGCTGTGCCTCGACCAGGGCCGGCAGCGGCGCAAATCCGGCGCTGCGGATATCGGCAGTGCCGACTGTGTCGCGCCCGGTGGCAACGATCGCCTGGACGGCAACAGCGCCGAGCGACTGCTTCAGCACGAGCAGATCGCGTCCCTGCGCCAGCAGGCAACCGTTGTTGTCGAGTACCCGCAGGTTGACCCGCAGATGTTGTGGCAGCGCAGCGAGATTGAAATCCTCCGGGCGAATGTCCTGCCGCGATACACGCCGCAATTCGCCCGCCAGCGTCTCGACCAGGGTGCGCTCGCCGGGCACCAGGCGCGGCAGCACGGCAGCGATGACATCCGGCACCGGCACCAGGGCCCGGCGCTTTTCCTTCGGCAGCGATTTTGCCAGGGCGACGCATTGCTCGCGCAACAGGCCGGGCACCAGCCAATCCAGTTGCGTCGCCGTCAACTGATTCAGTGCCGCCACCGGCACATCAAGGCTGACACCATCGTCCGGCTCGCCCGGCACAAAACGGTAGACAAGCGGCACCCGAGCACCGGCCAGCGACGTCGTATCCGGAAATGCATCGGGTGCGAGTTCATCCGGCGTGCGCACCATGAGATCGGCTGCCGCGAGGCACAACAATGAGCGATCGCCACGCGCTGCCTGTCGGTACCAGGCAGCAAACTTACGCGTACTGAAAATATCGGCCGGCAGCCGCGCATCGAACCAGGCATAGACCACCGCATCGTCAACCAGCACATCGCGGCGCCGCAGTTTCGATTCAAGACGATCGACCTCCCGGGCGACTGTCTGGTTGTGGGCAAGAAACGAATAATCCGGTTCGCGATCACCCCAGTCACCGTTGAGCAGTGCGCCACGAATAAACAATTCGCGGGCGAGCACCGGCTCGATCGGCCCGTAATGCACATCACGACCCGGATGCAACACGAGCCCCAGCAGCGAGACCTGTTCGCGCGCCATCACCATGCCGCGCTTGCCATCCCACTGCACATCGAAATACTCACGCCTGAGCAGATGCTGTGCCTGACTTTCGATCCAGCCCGGCTGGACCCGCGCTACGGTACGAGCGAACGTCTTGTGCGTCTCGACCAGCTCGGCAGCAACACCCCACTGCACGCCTTTTTTCGCCAGGACTGAACCGGGCCAGAGCGCAAAACGGCGGTTGCGCGTGCCGAGGTAAAGCTTCTCTGCTGGCTCCCGTCCCTCCTCACGCATGAATATCTGGCTCAACAAGCCACTCAACAGCGCCCGATGCACGGCGATGAAAGCGGCGCTGCTGTCGATTTGACCCAGACTGCTCTCGTTCAGGCCCAGCTGCTGGCACGCCAGCCGCAGCTGATGATGCGTCTCGCGCCACTCGCGCAACCGCAGGAACGACAGATGGTGCCGCTCGGCCCAGCGCCGCAAATCGCTGCTGGAAAGATCCTGGCGGGCCTGCTCATAGGCGCGCCAGCAGTTCACAAACCAAAGGAAATCCGACTCCGGGTCGGCAAAGAGTGCATGCGCTTCATCAGCGGCCTGCTGTTGATCGTGCGGCCGCTCGCGCGGATCCTGCACCGCAAGCCCGGCGACAATCAGCAAAACTTCCGCGAATGAGCCATTACGCGCTGCCTCCAGCAGAATGCGCCCAAGACGCGGATCAACCGGCAGGCGTGCCAGTTGCCGGCCGAGCGCCGTCAGCACTTTCTGCGCATTGACGGCATTCAATTCCTCAAGCAAACGCCAGCCGTCCTGGACGAAACGGCGATCCGGCGGATCGATAAACTCGAAGGCCTCGATATCGCCAAGCCCCAGATACGCCATCTGCAAAATGACCGACGCCAGGTTAGTGCGCTGAATTTCCGCATCGGTGTACGCCGGCCGCGCCAGGAAATCAGCCTCGCTGTACAGCCGATAACACAGGCCGGCGGCGATCCGGCCGCAACGCCCCTGACGCTGGTTCGCGCTCGCCTGCGAGATCGCCTCGATCGGCAGGCGCTGCACGCGCGAACGGGCGCTGTAACGGCTGATCCGCACAAAACCCGGATCGATCACATAGCGGATGTTCGGCACCGTGATGGATGTCTCGGCAACGTTGGTGGCAAGCACTACACGACGCCCGGCGCTGCCCCCGGAAGCAGCCGGGGCGAACACGCGATTTTGTTCGGCGTTGCCCAACCGCGCATACAGCGGCAGCACTTCGATGCCCTGCATCGCCTTGCGCAGATACTGGTGTACCTCGCGGATTTCACGCTCGCCGGTGCAGAACACCAGCACGTCACCCACCGGCGGCACACCCTCGCTGCGCTCGCGCGCCACAATTTCGCCGAGCACCTGATGCACGGCTTGCGGCAAATCAAGCACGCGCACCTCGGCATCCTCGCTGGACGGGCGGTAAATCGTTGTCACCGGGTAGGTGCGCCCCGACACCTCGATCACCGGTGCCGGCGTGCCGGACACATCGGCAAAATATTGTGCAAACCGCCAATGATCGATGGTCGCCGAGGTAATGATGACCTTGAGATCCGGTCGTTTCGGCAGAATGCGGCGGATGTAGCCCAGCAGAAAATCGATATTGAGGCTGCGCTCATGCGCTTCGTCGATGATCAGGGCGTCGTATTTTTCCAGAAAGCGATCGTGGGGAATTTCCGCCAGCAAAATGCCGTCGGTCATCAGCTTGATATGGCTCGCCGGGCCCACTTCGTCGGTGAAGCGCACCTGATAACCCACGCCAGCGCCTACTTTGGTCCCCAGCTCCTGCGCCAGGCGCGCAGCGACGGCCCGCGCGGCAAGACGCCGCGGCTGGGTATGGCCAATGTAGCCATCGACGCCGCGGCCGAGTTCAAGCAGGATTTTCGGCAACTGCGTCGTTTTGCCCGAACCGGTCTCGCCTGCCACGATCACCACCTGGTGTTTGGCGATCAACGCGCGAATTTCCTCGCGGCGCTGGCACACCGGCAGAGCATCGTCGAACGTGGGCAGCGGCAGCGACAGGAGCCGCGTTGTGCGTAACGCCCGCGAAGCGGCGAGCTGCGCCTGCCAGCGGGCCTGCGCCACAGCCCTGTTGGTCGTATGCGGCCCCTCATCCTTCCCGCTGCGCCCACCCGCCGCGGTGCCGCGACGAGAAGCCACCAAGTGCTGCCAGCCGCGTTGCAGCCGAAAACGATCAGCCCGCAGGCATTCGGCCAGCAGGCACTTGAGTTCATCGGCGGCGGGAAGTGCAACGTCGGTCATGGGCAGCACGAAAAGGGCGCGCAGCGGTGCAGCGCAGCGAAAGCGCGCAAGGATAGCACCGGGATCCCGCTGCACCTGGCATGCCCGCCACAGGCCATTTGTCCCCCGCCAGGAACCATTGATCGCGTTGATGGCCCAATAAAACACTCGGGCCGATAGCCGGGCTGTCTAAAAATCGCTTTAATCCCCAGAGTGTTTGCCGACCCTCCAGCAAGCGGTTCCCGACCTATGATGATGCGCTACCTGCTGCGCTCCTTGAGCGGCGTACTTGTTCTGTTCGCCATCACCATGCCCGCCCAGGCCATGACCAAGGCCGAGGAATCGCGCCTGGTGCATGTCGATGGCGAGCTCTTCACCAACCTCGTCGGCAGCGAACTGCGGCGTTACGCGCTGATGTCGATGAAGGATGGGCGCCTGCGTGCCATTCCGCTGCAGTTTGTCGAGCGCACCATTGAGGGCTTGCCGTATTTCGCGGCTGACGATTCGGCACAGGCTGCGGGCAACGCCAACCTGCTTGATGCCACTGACCAGCTGATCTTTCAGCTCGACGATACCGGCACCCGCTTCACAGGACGCAGCGCGCAGAAGATATACGCGGAAATCGAGGTGCAGACGAGCGATGGCCCGCGCTACGCATACCTGGCCGACCCGGGCTTCCTGCAGAACAACCGTACCCTGGTCAAGTACGACGAAAAGGCCGGCCTCATCGGTACCGATTGGTTCGACCTGGAAGTAGACCCGAAGAATCTGAACATCTGGCGAGATTTCTTTTTCCGCAGCTACACGGTTACCGAAGGCAAGAAAAAACGCACCCTGCTCGATACCATGAAGATCAATATCTCGGCCGGATTGTTCACCAAAAACAATCGCATCAGGCTCGACAACAGAAACCTCGACACTGAAGTGATCGAAATCCGGCGCGGCCAGATCCAGACGGAAATCTTTGCCAAGGCCAAAGTCGAGGTGGCCCGCGTGCCGGTTCTGAGCGTGCTCATCTATTACGTCATCCAGCCACGCCAGACCGAAATCTATGCGAAGTTCAAAATCCCCACGATCGCAAAACCGGTGATCGAAAAACCAGGCTTCAGCGTGGCCCTCGACGGCAATCGCCTCGAAGGCGGTAAGCTGTGGACATCCTGGGGCCCCGACGAACCGGTGATCACTGACGGCCGCATCGACAACAGCGAGGCCGCACTGATGGCCCTCGGCATGCCAAACAAGGACAGCTGGCTGCTCTACGACACCGGCAAGGGTTTCCTTGTCCTCGCCGGCATGGAATTCAAAAAAGGCTTCGACGTGCCGATGTCACTGGTCTACAAGGATTCGCGGCGCGACGAAGACCTGCCCGAACGTTTTATCGGCCAGTGGCCGAACGTCGGTTTCGGGCTGGACGACGTGCCGATCGGCCACGATTTCTTCCTCAAGGCAACACTTGCTTTCAACGAGAACCTTGGCAACCTGACGCCACGCGCCTATGCCAACAGTTTCCTTGCCCCACTGAAAATCAAGGTGCGGTCAGCCGCGCAGTGAGTCACTGAAACTGTATCGGCGGCAACTTGCACGGATTGCACTGCAAGCCGCGTGCATCGCCTCAGGCCGGAAACGCATATGACTGCTGCGCATTACTTCGTCCGGGCCGACGACGGCCACAAGATCACCGTCCACCACTGGGATCCTGCCGGCGCGCCACGCGCCGTGCTGCTCATCGTGCATGGCATGGCCGAGCATGCTGAGCGCTACGCCCCGCTGGCCGAATATTTCGCCGCACGCGGCATGGTCGTGCATGCACTTGACCACCGCGGCCACGGAATGTCGGCGGCCAGCGCCGGCGACATCGGCCACTTCGCCGACCAGAACGGCTGGCAACGGGTCATCAATGACCTGCAGGCCGTGGTCACCCAACTGCGCGCAACCTATCCGCACCTGCCATTGATATTGCTCGGTCACTCGATGGGTTCGTTCATCGCCCAGGCATGGGCGATCGAGCATGGCGCGGCGCTTGCTGCCCTGGTGTTGTCGGGAAGTAATTACGGCTCAACCGCCGCGTATCACGCCGGTCGTCTGATTGCGCAACTGGAGAAATTCCGCATCGGTGCCCGTGGCAAAAGTGCGCTGCTGGAATTCCTGTCGTTCGGCGCCTTCAACCATGCCTTCAAACCGGCCCGCACCGCCTACGACTGGCTCAGCCGTGACCATGCCCAGGTCGATCTGTACGTAGATGATCCGCTGTGCGGTTTTCGCGTCAGCACCGGGTTGTGGATTGATCTGCTCGGCGGCCTGATCGACATCTCGAAGATCGGCAATCTCGCGCGCATTCCGTCAAAACTGCCCGTTTACATCCTCGGCGGCGGACGCGATCCGGTTGGCCATGCCGGCACCGGACTGCCCCGGCTGGCGGCAAAACTGCGTGAGGCAGGCCTGCGCAACGTATCGCTGAAGCTCTATGCAGAGGGGCGCCACGAAATGTTCAACGAGACGAACCGCCACGAGGTCTTTGCCGATCTGGCCGCCTGGCTCGATACAGTACTCAGCGGCTAAGGACGCGCATCGCGTCCTCGATACCCTTGAGTGTCAGCGGATACATGCGATTGTTGACCAGCTGGCGCACCCACACGGTCGAGGTGGCATGATCCCAATTGCGCTGCGGCTCGGGATTGAGCCAGACCAGCTTGCCGAAGTGATCGGTGAGGCGCTGCATCCATACCGCACCCGGCTCCTCATTCCAGTGTTCCACGGAACCGCCAGGCGAGTTGATCTCGTAGGGCCCCATCGCCGCGTCGCCAACAATGATCACCCGGTATTCCTTGCCGTACTTGTGCAGGATGTCCCAGGTTGGCACGCGTTGATCGTGGCGACGGCGATTGTCTTTCCATAGGCCTTCATAGATGAAGTTATGGAAGTAAAAATATTCCATGTGCTTGAACTCGGCGCGTGCCGCCGAAAAC
>CBDDRC010000036.1:0-29113 GCA_965232985.1 uncultured bacterium | reverse complement strand
CTGCTGGTAAACGACGATGAAAAAGAAGTCTCCCGATATCCTCTGGGTGTTCGCTGCGATCTTTATGGCAGGCGTGCTGTTCAGCGCTGTCAGTGAAGGCGGTAGCGACGATGTGGCTGTCCGCGCGGCCAACGGCGTCGCCGTCCTCAGCCGCTGAGACATGGCTTGGCCAGGCGTTTTCTGGCCAAGGCGCCCGCCGCCTGTCTAGTCGGTGAAAACCAGCGCCAGCGGAACATCCCAACTGTTTACAGGCAACGCTGCCACCTGTTGCAGCCGATGAGCCAGCCCGCACAACGTCGGGCGGCGCGGCCAACGTAGCGCTTGCACAACCGCAAAACTCCGGTCATAGAAGCCGCCGCCCATCCCGAGGCGGTTCCCGGCTGCATCGAAGGCCACCAGTGGCACCAGCACCAGGTCGAGCTGCCAAGGCGCGACCCTGTGTCGCAGCGACGACGGCTCGAGAATCCCAAACCGGTTCGGAAGCAAGTGGTCACTCTCGCGGTAGCGCGTAAAAATCATGCGATCCCGGTGCAGAGGGTGCAGCACTGGCAGGAATACCTGCTTGCCGCGGCGCCAGGCCGCCCGGCAGATTGGGGCAGGATCGATTTCGCCGTCGGCGGCGATATAGAGGGCAATACGCCTCGCGGCGCGAAATGAGCAGCTGGCAAGAACGCAGTGGCAAAGTCGTTGTGCGGCGGCGCGCTGCTGCGCCGGCCGCAACCGGTGACGGCTGGCGCGCATGCGTTTGCGCAGAGTGCGGGGATCGACGGAAGGCATAGGCGGGAAGAGTAGTTCTCCGGCGTGCCGCTGCGGGTATGGCCCTTGAACCCAGGGTTCAAGGTTGGTGGCGTCAGGATGCCTCAGGCTTTCCGTCGAGCGGACATGCACACTGGCATCACAACACGCCTCCGTCGCGATATACGCATCGGCTCGAGGGACGTGACCCGGCTGGCAAACACGCCAGAGAACCGGGGCTGAGTATACCGAAGCGCACCGCAGCCCATGTGGCAAAACACGACGGAAAATGCGAATGGCGGCAAGTCGCGCGCCGTGGGCGCGACCACTTGGGCGCAGATCCTGCGTCGATCAAGGATTAAGCCGATTGCGCTCATTGAGCTGTTCGATGGCAAGCAGTTCTTCATCAGCCTGTGCCAATAAACGATCGATGCGGGGTGTGGATTCGGCATCCCGGGTGACGACCGTGCGCGCCTGCAGCAGTTCATAGCCGAGGTTCAGTGCTGCCATCACAGCGATGCGCTCCAGGCCGATCATGCCGCCATTTTTGAGGATCTTCATGCGCTCATCGAGGAGCTTGGCAGCGCGCAGCAGGCCATCCTTCTCGTCCGGCGGGCAGCTGAGTTTGTATTCCTTGCCCAGGATGTTGACGGTAACGGTGTCCATCGCGTCGATGGTCATGTCATTCCTGCTCGAGTTCTTTGAGGCGCGTTATAATTGCCTCGACCTTGGCGCGTGCGAGGTCATTTTTTCTGAGCAGTTCAGCCCGCTCTTCGCGCAGCGACGATTCCCGTGTCAGCGACGCCTGATAACGCTCGCGCACACGCCGGGACGCGCGTACGAGCGCCTCGACTTTTTCTTCCAGCTGGCGGAGTTTTTCGTTGCTCATGGCAGGTGAGCCGGGGGGCCCGAACAGGTGCTCGAAAGGGGTGGATTGACCAGACCTACTATAGTGATCGGCCCGGCTAAGGGTCAACGAAACCGGCAGGTTACGGATGAAACGAAGAATACTCCTGAAGTTCGGTCGTATCGCATTGCTCCATGGAACCCCTGATGACTGACCTCCTTCCGCCGCACGATGACATCAGCTTGGCCCTTGAAGACATTGGGGCCGCCCTGGGGGCTGCCGAGGTCCATGGCCTGTTGGCCGGGCTCGCCTGCTCCGGTTCGGCTCTGGCCGAGGCGAAGCTGCGGGCGCTGCTCAACGTCGAGCTGGATATCGAGCTGGACGAAGCAACCTGGCGCGACCTGCGGGCGATCGCGCAGACCGCCCGCCGCCAATTGGCCGACGATAACCTCGGATTTGAGCTGCTGCTGCCGGAAGACGACCTGCCGCTTGCCGATCGCGTTCAGGCCATGGCGCAATGGTGCGTCGGCTTTCTGGCAGGCTTCGGCAATGGCACCGGGGGCCGCCCGGAGCAGGAATTGCCCGAGGACGTGCGGATGCTGCTCGGCACCATGGCCGAGTTCACCCGGGCGGAGATTGGCGAAGATGATGTGGGCGCCGGCGAGGAGGCCGCTGAAAGGGATTTCGTGGAGATCGTTGAATACCTGCGCATCGCCGCGCTGTCGATCTTCCTGGAAATGGCGAAACCACGGGACGGCGGCCCGGCCCCTGATACCCTCGTGCATTGACAGACCGATACCCGGGTTTGGGCACTGATGCCCGAGCATTCGCAGGAGCAGCAGTGTGAGCATCACCGCGCAGGAATATGCCCGTCGTCGCCGCGAATTGATGGCCCAGATGGCGCCGAACAGTATCGCCATTCTGCCGGCTGCGCCGGAGCGCATTCGTAATCGCGACATCGAATACCCCTATCGACAGGACAGCGACTTCCATTACCTCACCGGCTTTCCGGAGCCTGCAGCGGTAATCGCGCTGGTGCCTGGCCGCCCGCACGGGGAGTTCGTGATGTTCGTTCGCGAGCGCGACCGCACGGCGGAAATCTGGAACGGGTATCGTGCCGGCCCGGAAGGCGCGTGCAGTCAGTACGGGGCTGACGACGCATTTCCGATCAGCGACATCGATGAAATTCTGCCGGGCCTGATCGAAGGCCGCGATCGCCTTTATTACGACATGGGGCGTGAGCCCGAATTTGACCGCACAGTAATGAGCTGGGTGAACAGCATCAAAGCGAAGGTGCGCACCGGCGCGCATCCGCCGGGTGAGTTCGTTGCGCTCAACCATCTGCTGCATGACATGCGCCTGTTCAAAAGCGCAGCCGAAATGAAGTTAATGCGACGCTCGGCCCAGATCGGTGCGGATGCGCATCGGCGGGCAATGGAAAAATGTGTGCCGGGGATGTACGAGTACCAGCTCGAGGCCGAGTTCCAGCACGAATTCATTCGCCACGGCGCGCGTTACCCGGCCTATTCGCCGATCATCGGCGGCGGTCGCAATGCTTGCATTCTGCATTACCGCGAAAACGACGCGCTGCTGAAAAATGGCGATTTGCTGCTGATTGATGCCGGCTGCGAATACCAGCACTATGCCTCCGATATCACCCGCACTTTTCCGGTCAGCGGTCGCTTTACCAAAGAACAGCAGGCGTTGTACGAGCTGGTGCTTGCTGCGCAGCTTGCGGCAATCGCCGAGGTGAAGCCCGGCAATCACTGGAACGTGCCGCACGAAGCGGTGATCGACGTGTTGACGCAGGGGCTTGTCGATCTCGGTCTGCTCAATGGCGAGGTCAAGGAGTTGAAGGAAGCGGAAGCCTACCGTCGCTTTTTCATGCACCGCACTGGCCACTGGATCGGCATGGACGTACACGATGTCGGCGATTACAAGGTTGACAACGAGTGGCGCGTACAGGAAGTCGGTATGGTGATGACTGTCGAGCCGGGCCTTTACATCAGCCCGGATGAGGAAACGGTTGACGAGAAGTGGCGTGCGATTGGCATTCGCATCGAGGATGACGTTGCCGTCATCAAGGGTGGTCGGGATGTGCTGACCGAATCGGCGCCGAAGACGGTAACCGATATCTTGGCGGCAATGGCCGAGGGCGCGAAAACGCGCGTGATTGGCGGCAGTCGCAAGAAGAAGGCCGGATAACCCATGGCTCGCATTGTGATCGTCGGCGGCGGCATGGGCGGCGCCTCGCTGGCGCTGCTGCTCGCGCAACGCACGGCGTACGACATTGTGCTCATCGAGCAGGCAGCGCTCGCCGCCGATGCGCTGCCCGATACGCCCAGTTACGACGCGCGTTCCACCGCGCTGGCGCTGGGCAGTGCGGAAATTCTTGCTGCCGTCGGTGCGTGGACGACACTGGCGCCGTTGGCGGCGCCGATTCGCCATATCAATGTGTCGCACCAGGGCCACTTTGGCGCGGCGCGGCTCGACGCGCAGGATGAGGGCGTCGCCGCACTCGGGTTCGTCGCCGAGAATCGTCATCTGGGCTTTGCGCTGTTGAAGGCGCTGCGCGCGACGCGGGTTGACGTGCGCGCGCCCATGCGTGTCGAGACGCTTGTGCGCGCCGGAGATGGCTGGGCGCTCACGCTAGTCGATGGTTCGGTGCTCGCCGCTGATCTGCTTGTTGTGGCTGACGGTGTGCAGTCGGCCATGCGCGCCGTGCTCGGCGTCGGTGTGCAGGAACACGATTACGGCGCAACGGCGATCGTCTGCAACGTCACGCCGCGCGAACCGCACGGCGATGTCGCATTCGAGCGTTTTACTGCGGACGGTGCCGTCGCCATCCTGCCGCTCACCGGCAATCGTTGCGCTATCGTCTGGTCGCTGCCGAACGCACGCGCGCAAGCGCTGCTTGCCACGCCGGAGCCGGAATTTCTTGCGGTGTTGTCGGAAGCGGCAGGCAACCGCCTCGGCGGCTTTGTGAAAGTCGGTGCGCGCAGTGGTTATCCGTTGGTGAAGATTGTTGCCACCGAGCAGGCGGTGCCCGGTGCCGTGTTGCTCGGCAATGCGGCACACCTGCTGCACCCGGTTGCTGGCCAGGGCTTCAACCTGACGCTGCGCGATGCGGCCGTGCTTACGGCAACGGTTGCCGATGCAGAGGCCGCAGGCGAGCCGGTGAATGAGCTTGCGGTGCTGCTGCGTTACGTCGCGAAGCGTGCGCGCGATCAGCAACTCACGGCCGGTCTGTCGCACAGCCTGCCATGGATATTTACGGCGAAAAATCCGTTGCTCGCGCTGGCGCGCGATCTGGGCCTGGTCGCTTTCGATGTTGCAGGCCCGCTCAAGCGCGAGTTTGCGCGTCAGGCGATGGGGGTCGGCGTTTTCACCGGGGGAACAACTCGTGCAGGCTGACAGTAAAAAGGTAGACGTGCTCGTTGTTGGTGGCGGCATGGTTGGTGCTGCGTTTGCAGCGGCGCTCGCGGAAACCGGCTTGGCCATCGTTGTGCTTGATGCCGAAAATCCGGCAACAGCTGCAGTTGCGCCACCGGCGACGGTGCATGATGTCGAGCTGCGGGTGAGCGCACTGACACTGGCGACGCACGCGTTGCTGGCGAGTCTTGGTGCCTGGCAGCACATTCCGACGGGCCGCGCCTGCGGCTACACGCAGATGGCAGTGTGGGACGCCGACGGCACCGGCAGTATCCACTTCGATGCCGCCGACACCGGCACCACCGCACTGGGCTGGATTGTCGAGAACCGTACCCTTGCCGCCGCGTTGCACCTTGCCTGTCGCGCACACACCAATATTGAATGGCGTGCGCCGGTGCGTGTTGTCGGCATTGCCCGCGCCATCTGCGGTTGGCAGGTAACGCTCGCCGACGGCACGGTAATTGAGGCGCGGTTGCTGGTCGGTGCCGACGGCGCCAATTCGCAGGTGCGCGAGCAGCTCGGGTTCCGTTTGCGCACACATGATTATCAGCATCGCGCCATCGTTGCGACGGTGGAAACGGAATTGCCGCACGAAAACTGCGCCCGTCAGCGCTTTATCGACAGCGGGCCGCTCGCATTTCTGCCGCTCGCCGACACGAACAAGAATCATCGCCTGAGCTCGATTGTCTGGTCGTGCGTGCCGGCGGAAGCCGAGCGCCTGCTTGCGCTCGACGATGCGGCATTCGCGCGTGAAATTGGCCACGCCCTTGAGGATCGTCTTGGTAATGTTGTCGCCGTGTCGCGGCGCGCGGCATTCCCGCTGCTTGAGCGTCACACCGACAATTACGTAAAGAATGGTGCCGTTCTGATCGGCGATGCTGCGCATACCGTGCATCCGCTCGCCGGGCAGGGTGTGAATCTCGGCTTCCTCGACGCCGCGACACTGGCCGAAGAAATCGCCCGCAACGTCGCCCGTGGCCTGCCGTTCGACGAGCCGCTGGCGCTGCGGCGCTATGAGCGCCGCCGCAAGCTGCACAACACGGTGATGCAGAAGTCGTTTGCCGGCTTCAAATTGCTGTTCGCGGCGCGCGCGTTGCCGGTGCGCTGGGCGCGCAATGCCGGCATGACGTTGCTGGATGGCATCGCCCCGCTCAAGGTGCTGGTCGCCCGTCAGGCCATGGGACTCGACGGCGACCTGCCGGCGCGCTGCCGGCAGGTCGTGCGTGGCGGTGATCTGTTGTAGATGGTTCGGTAATTTTCTCCCGGTGGTGCGCAGCAAATGCAGTGACTTGCTCAGTAGTTCATGAAGTTTTGGTCCATCCCCGCCGCAGCTTCCGGTGTAGAATCCCCGGCTTCCCGCGAACCCCCTTTTGCCAATCAGCACCCCCATGGGCCACCGTACCCCCCTGTATGAACAACATGTTGCCGCCGGTGCCAAAATGGTCGATTTCGGCGGCTGGGATATGCCCATTCACTACGGGTCGCAGGTTGCTGAGCACAACCGGGTGCGTACTGCTGCGGGCATGTTTGATGTCTCGCACATGACGGTTGTGGATGTGGCCGGTGCCGGCGCCCGCGATTTCCTGCGCTACCTGCTTGCCAACGACATCGACCGGCTCAAGGCCGACGGCAAGGCCCTTTACAGCGTCATGTGTCGCCCGGGCGGTGGGGTCATCGATGACTTGATCGTCTATCGCCTCGCCGTCGCCCCGGACATGCAGCGTTATCGCCTCGTCGTTAATTGCGGCACCCGCGAGAAAGACCTGCTCTGGCTTGCCGAGCAGTGCACGCCGTTTGCGGTCGACATCGCCGAGCGCGCCGACCTTGCCATGGTGGCGATACAGGGCCCGCAGGCGATCGACAAAGTCTGTGGTGTGTTGCCGGCTGCGGCGGCGAAAATCCGGGCGCTGGAATATTTCTCCGGTGTTGCCCTTGAGGGGGCTGGCCACAGCGATTGGTATGTCGCCCGCACTGGTTACACCGGCGAGGACGGCGTCGAAATCATCCTGCCGAACACTGCCGTCGGCGAATTCTGGAACGCGCTGCTGGCTGCCGGCGTGGCGCCGACCGGCCTTGGTGCGCGCGACACGCTGCGCCTGGAGGCGGGCATGAATCTTTACGGCAACGACATGGACGAGACCGTATCGCCGCTGGCCGCCGGGCTTGCCTGGACGATCGCCTGGGCGCCGCAGGATCGCAATTTTATTGGCCGCGTGGCCCTTGAAAAGCAGCGCGCTGCCGGCGTGATGCAGAAGTTCGTCGGCCTCGTGCTTGCCGAGAAGGGCGTACTGCGTGCGCACCAAAAAGTGATTGTCGATGGCCTTGCAGCTGCGGGTGGCGAAATCACCAGTGGCACGTTTTCGCCGACACTGGGCTACAGCATTGCGCTGGCCCGCGTGCCGGTTAGCACCGGTGCAACGGCAAAGGTCGATATGCGTGGCAAACTCGTGGACGTAAAAGTGGTGAAGCCGCCATTCGTGCGCCACGGCAAGCAGGTTTTCAAGGTATAGGTCCGGCCGTCAACCGGACAATTCAGGTATCAGGTCAGGCACAGGAGAAGCAGCGATGAGCGACATTCCGGGCAATCTCCGCTATGCGAAAACGCATGAGTGGATCCGTCTCGAGGGTGACGGCACCGCCACGGTCGGCATCACCGATCACGCACAGGACGCCATGGGCGACCTGGTGTACGTGCAGTTGCCGGAAGTCGGCGAGCAGAAAGTTGCCGGTGACGAGGCCGGCGTGGTCGAATCGGTGAAGGCTGCTTCGGACATTTACGCCCCGGTTGACGGCGAAATCATCGAGGTGAATTCGCTGCTCGAAGATGCGCCGGAAATGACCAACGAAGATCCATACGATCGTGGCTGGCTGTTCAAGCTGCGCGTTAACGATGCGCGGCAGGTCGATGAGCTGATGACGGCCGATCAGTATCAGGCCCAGATCGACAACGCCTGAGCCCAACCGAGCAAAAGATCAACGAATTGCAAGTACGGCGCCCTGCGGGGCGCTGTGTTTTTTGGGTGACAGGTTTCGGAGACCACCATGCCGTTTATTCCGCACACGCAAGCCGACGTCGCCGTCATGCTCGACACCATCGGCGCCAAAAAAATAGATGACCTCTTCGATGAAATTCCGGCCCGCATTCGCGCCGCAGGGCTGCAGAATACGCCTGAAGGTCTGTCCGAAATGGCGGTGACACGGCTGATGCGTGAGCGTGCCGCGCAGGACGAGGGGCTCACCTGTTTCCTTGGCGCTGGCGCCTACGAGCACCATGTGCCGGCTGCGGTTTGGGAGCTTGCTACGCGCGGCGAGTTTTACACCGCGTACACACCCTACCAGGCGGAAGCGAGCCAGGGTACGCTGCAGGTTATCTACGAATACCAGTCGATGATCGCGCACCTTACCGGGATGGATGTATCAAATGCATCCGTTTATGACGGCGGTTCGGGTTTGAGCGAAGCAGTGTTGATGGCGGTGCGTGCCAACCGCAAATCGAAATCGAAGCAAGTGCTGGTGCTGGGTGCGTTGAACCCGCGCTGGCGGCGTGCGACTGAAGCGATTGTTGCCAACCAGCATGTCAGCCTGGTTGACGTGCCGTTCGATGCGAAAACAGGCACCACTGCGCTGGCTGAACTGCAGAAATATGCCGGGCAGGATTTTGCCGGCATGGTCATCGCCCAGCCGAACTTTTTTGGTCGCCTGGAAGACGTCGATGCCCTCACCGATTTCGCGCACGCGCAGCACTGGCTGGTGATCGGTGCGGTGAACCCGACCTCGCTCGCCATCCTGAAAGCGCCGGGCCAGTGGGGTACTGCTGCCGGAAAAGAACGTGGTGCCGACATCGTCATCGGTGAAGGCCAGCCGCTCGGCATCCCGCTTTCCAGTGGCGGCCCGTACTTCGGCTTCATGTGCTGCAGAATGGATATCGTGCGCAATATGCCGGGCCGCATCATCGGCCGTACCGTCGACATCGAAGGCCGCTCCGGGTTCGTGCTCACGCTGCAGGCGCGCGAGCAGCACATCCGGCGCGCCAAGGCGACGAGCAACATCTGCACCAATCAGGGCCTGGCGATGACCGCTGCCACCATCTACATGAGTCTGATGGGCCCGAACGGGCTGGCAGAAGTCGCGACCTGGTCGCATGCCAATACGAAGAAGCTCGTCGATGCGCTCACCGGCGTCAAAGGCGTAACAAAAGTGTTTGCAGGCCCGTTTTTCCACGAGGCGGTGATCAGGCTGCCGAAGGACGCCACACAGACGCTGGCGAAACTTGCCGGCCAGGGCATCCTCGGCGGCTATGCGCTCGGCAAGGATTTCCCGGCGCTGCAGGACTGTGTGCTGGTCTGCGCCACCGAGACGCGTACCGACGGCGACATCGAAAAATACCGCGCTGCGCTCGTCGCGGCACTGGCTTGAAGGGAAATGGTCATGACCACGCCAACCAACGAAACCTGCGCCCTCATTTTCGAGCGCTCCGCGCCGGGTCGCCGTGCGCACGCACAATCACCGGGAGGTGCTGCCCCGAACGCACTCGCCGACATCCCGGCGGCGTTACTACGCCAGGAAAAGCCGCTGCTTCCGGAGGTTTCCGAGATGCAGGTGGTACGCCACTACACGAATCTTTCGACGCGCAATTTTGCCATCGACAAGCAGTTCTATCCGCTTGGTTCCTGCACCATGAAATACAACCCGCGCGGCGCTAACCGCGCGGCGATGCTGCCGGGTTTTCTCGGTCGCCATCCGTTGGCGCCGGTGTCGCATTCGCAGGGTTATCTTGCCTGTCTGTTCGATCTGCAGGAAATTCTCAAAGACGTCACCGGCATGAAGGGCGTGTCGCTCACGCCGATGGCTGGCGCCCAGGGCGAGTTCGCCGGCGTGGCGATGATTCGTGCGTACCACGAATCGCGCCAGGATCACGCGCGCACCGAAATCATTGTCCCGGCCGCAGCACACGGCACCAACCCGGCCACCGCCGTGATGTGCGGCTACTCGGTGCGGGAAATTCCGGTGACCACCGAAGGCGATGTTGATCTCGATGCGCTCAAGGGCGCGGTCGGCCCGCACACCGCTGGTTTGATGATGACCAATCCATCCACGCTCGGCGTGTTCGAGCGCTCGATCGACCGGATCGCGAAAGTCGTGCATGACGCTGGCGGCCTGCTCTATTACGACGGGGCCAACCTCAACGCGATTCTCGGCAAGGTGCGCCCCGGCGATATGGGCTTCGACGTGCTGCACATGAACCTGCACAAAACCTTCGCCACGCCGCACGGTGGCGGTGGCCCGGGTGCCGGCCCCGTCGGTGTTGGCGAACGTCTGCTGCCGTTTTTGCCGACGCCGATTGTCGGTAAGGAGGGTGTGGGAGAGCAGGCGCAATACCGCTGGCTCACCGAGGCGGATCTGCCGCAATCAATTGGCCCGTTGAGTGCGTTCATGGGCAATGCCGGCGTGTTGTTGCGGGCATTTTTCTACGCCCGCGTTCTTGGTCGCGACGGCATGCACCGCGTCGGCGAGTACTCCTCGCTCAACGCCAATTACCTGATGCACAAACTGGAGCAAGCCGGTTTCGACCTGGCCTATCCCACGCGTCGCGCCAGTCACGAGTTCATCATCACCTTTGCGAAGCTGGCGAAGGAGCAGCACATCACCGCGATGGACATCGCCAAGCGCCTGCTTGATTACGGCTTCCACGCCCCGACCACCTACTTTCCGTTGCTGGTGCCCGAGTGCCACCTGATCGAGCCGACCGAAACGGAATCGAAAGACGAACTTGATGCCTTTGCCGGCGCGCTGGAAAAAATCATGCAGGAAGCGCACGAGAACCCGGAACTGGTGCAGGGTGCGCCCTGGACGATGCCGGTGCGTCGTCTCGACGATGTGCGTGCGGCCCGGGAACTCGACTTGGTGTGGCGCGCGCGCTAAACAGTAACGTCAAGGCCGGTGCGCAGTTGCGTTTGCGCTTTGCTCTGTGCGCTTCAGGCCTTGCCTTTGACATGCGGAACAAATGCCTCCGGGAACTGCGGCAGTGCGTCGGAGATGGGCCACCAATTGCATTTGGATGCCGTATAGAAATGCGCAATGGGCCTGACCCCAAGCGGCTCGTTGAGCGTGCCGGCACGCACGCGAACCATGTCGGGCGTCGAATCTTTGGCGCTGTAAATGGGTGATCCGCAACGGCTGCAAAAAAACCGCACATTGCCCGGGGAAGACTCATATTGAGAGAGAGTTCTCGCCCCGCTCAGGATCCGGAAGGACGCCAACGAAACCGGGATGTTGGTGCTGAATGGCGTGCCTTGAGCCTTGCGGCACAGCTGACAATGGCAGACCTGGATGGATTCAAGCTTGCCGTCTATTTGAAAGGTAACGTCGCCGCAAAGGCAACTTCCGGTATGCACGTGGGACACTCCTGTAAGGCGTAATGTGCGAGTCCGCGCCGCGCGCATGACATGGAGCACAAGGCAGGTTTGCCATCCTAACGGCAAAACCCCCGGCAAAGTGGCATATGGATGCCTGGTGTGCGCGAATACCCGTCCGTCAGGCTCGTCGCGGCACCCGGCGGGTATCACTGGTGCCGCGTCAGCCTTATCTTTGCTCTTGCCACGAGGTTTGTATGCAGACTGTCTTGCTATCGCCCCACGAAATCGCCACCCGTCTTGCCAGCCTCAACGCGCCCGGCATCGAGCCCTGGGTGCTGCGCGACAACGCCCTGCACAAGACTTTTCGTTTCACCGACTTTTCCGCCGCCTTCGGTTTTATGACCCGTGCTGCATTGGCGGCCGAGCGCCTGAATCATCATCCCGACTGGAGCAATGCCTGGAATCGCGTTGTGGTCAGCCTGAGCACGCACGATGCGGGTGGGATTACCGCGCTCGACTTCCTGCTGGCCCAGGAGATGGAGACGCTGGCGGACGGCTGATGGTGTTGCGTTACACAAGGTGGCGCGTGGCGGCGTAGCGATAACAGGCCGTCACGAAGTCGGCGACCTCGCTGAGGGTGGTCAGCGCCTCTTCGTCGCACATTGGCGCATCGGCAAGCATGCGGCGTACTTGCTCCGCATAACGGCCGGATGCGACGCCGATCTGCACGCCCTGCTCGTCGAACAGCGGCGCATTGCCGGGCCCGCAACTTGGCGAGCGCGCCTTGAAGATGTAACCGTGCAACAGGGTTGTGGCGCTCACCTGTGCTGCGTAATCGTCAAGGCGTGCCGTCACATCAAGCAGGCGATCGGTTGTGCCGCGCACGACTTCGCGGCCGTCAGCCAGGCGAACCCGCTGGATAGTCGGCCGCGGCACACCCATGCCAATCGCGACCTCCGGGCACAGCGGCACCATTCGCGCAGCCAGTGGTAACATCGTCGCGATCATGTTGCTGCGCCGATGATCGCCGTCGTAACGCACCTTCTCGCCCATCAGGCAGGCGCTGACACCAATGTGCGCGCGAAAGCCGGCGTGCCACAGTGGTGCGGCCAGCGGGTCAGCGCACAGTGTTTCGACAAGGAATGTTTCGACAGGAAGTGTGTCGATGCGCGGCACCTCAAGTAAGGTCGTCATGAGCGATCATCGGGCAAGTATGGCGATAAAACCGGGTCAAAGCGCCAGCCATCCCCTGCGCGCACCGCTTGCGATGCAGGGCCGCGCGACAACGTGGCATGATTCCTGCCTTCTTGTTCTTTTGGAGCGAAGTTATCAGTGATGACAAGAGGTTATGTGCGCAACCTGAGATCATTTCACGCATGCCCGGTAAGCACTGCTCACCCGCTGCTGTCAAGAGCCATTTATCCAGCAGCATCCGGCAATGCGCCAACAAATTACACCGCCAGCGCAATTACATATTGCATTCAGGTGCCCTCTGGATTTTTAAATAGACACCACTAAGATGCGCCCGGCGCCAACCGCCCACCAGGGCCGAACGAATCACTAGCAGGTCACGATCATGTGGGAAGAAGACGAAGAAGCTGAAGAAAGCGCGGAAGAAGAAAAGGCACTGGAAGACGGCCTCGACGAAGAAGATGCCGAGGTCATCGAGAAAAAGGCCGCCGCCAAGAAACACGAGGATGAGCCGGATCCCGAGACGCTGTCAGTTTCCGCGAAGGAAGCGCTGCGCAAGAAGTTGCAGGCCGACATGGAAGCGTTTCTCCGGCGCGGCGGTGCGGTGCAGGCGGTCGCGGCTGACGAGAGCAAGATGAGCGAGCGTGAGACTGCCCGCGCACCGGACGAGGAAGCCGAAGAATAACTGTTTCAGGCTCACGGCTGGGCCTGCACCCACTCCATGAATGCCGCGCGCTGGGCCGCTGACGCGTTCTGCCAGGTGAATTTCAGTACTTCGACGGCATTGACTGCGTCGGTTGCCGGTGTTGTTGGCGCCGCTGATGCAGCAGCGACTGCGGCATTCGTCGACACCAGATCCTTGCGCGTGGTGATGGTTTCCTCGCCGCGCCAGTTTTTCTGGATCTGGCTGGCGTCGACCACCTGATTAGCGCCCTGCTCGTCCTCGATCTGCACAACAAAATTCCTGACGCCCGCCCGCGCCGCCTCGACGTCGCGGAATTGCTCGTGCGTGGCGCGATAGGTCTTGCCCGGCTCGGCGACGAATCTGAGCACGACAATTTTCGACTTAACGATTTCGTGATCGTCGGCGTTCAGCTTGTAAAGTTGGTTGTACAGCACAGCAATTTCCCGCGCACCAGGCAGGATGCGCACCTGGATATCGCCACGGCGAAACATGTTTTTGAATCCCGGATAAACGAAACCATCTACCATTTGCAGATCAAGCGAGATGGGCAGTATCAGGGTGGCAAGGTCGCTGCGCGACTTGTCGGCATCGGGTACGGCAAACAGCGGGTCGCGCGCCTGTGTGGTAAGCGGCAGGCAGGCAATCATTATCAGCAGGCAATATCTCAGCAAACGCATCGACGCTCTCCGGGGGAAATTCACAGGCTATGACACCAGGCCACAGCATCTTTGTAATCGCGAGCATAATGCAGCACGCCCGTCTGCTCAGCGACACCGACTTTTTTCAGCTTGGCGTGAATGTTATCGCCGAGTCCGCAGATCACCACCGCCACCTTGCGCTGCCGCATGCGGCTGAGCAGTGCCGAGAACGCCACCAGGCCGGTCATATCGATCGTCGATACATCCGTCATGTCCAGCACCACTACCCGGGTGCCGCTGTCGGCGAAGCGCAGATTTTCCAGCGCCTGCCGCGCTGCGCCGAAGAACAGCGGGCCGTTGATATCGTAGACGATGGCGTGCTTCGGCAGGCCGGCTAAGCGTTCGTGTTGCGCCACCGGCACGATCTGCGCGCCAGTCAACTCGACCATGCGGCGAATAAACAGTAGCGCCGCCAGCGCCACACCAACGCCAACGGCGAGCACCATGTCGAACACCACGGTGAGCACAAAGCAGGTGAGCAACACAAAGACATCGCTGCGCGGCGCCACCTTGACGATCTGCACGAAGTGGCGTGCCTCGGCCATGTTCCAGGCAACGATCACCAGCAGCGCCGCGAGCGATGCCATCGGCACCTGCGACATGACCGGCGACAGCGCCAGCAACGCCACCAGCACGGTCAATGCATGCACCATGGCGGCGACCGGTGAGGTGCCGCCGACGCGATAGTTCGTCGAAGTACGGGCAATGGCCGCCGTGCAGGTGATACCGCCGAAAAATGGCGCGATCATATTGCCGAGCCCCTGGCCGACCAGCTCCGAGTTGGGGTTATGCCGAGTGCCGGCGAAACCATCCGCGACCACGGCACACAGTAGCGATTCGATTGCGCACAACAGCGCGATGGCAAGGGCAGCCGGCAGCAATTCGCGCACCAGGGCGAAATCCAGACCCAGCGGATTGCCGTGCGCGTCCGGCAATTGCCAGGGCAACACGAACAGCGGCGGAAACGGCGGAATACCGGCGCCGCTCGCACCGTCTATTTGCCAGTGAAAGCGCGTACCGATCGTCGCTACCTCGAAACCCGGGAACAGCGTGCTCAGCGCGAGGGCGAGCAAGGTGCCGACAATGAGTGCCATCAGGTGCGCCGGCACGCGCGCTGCCTGCCTGAAAGGCAGCTTCGGCCACCACAGCATGATGGCCAGGCTCGCAGCGGCGATAACGGTGTCCTCCCAGCGCAGGGTCGGCAACGCGGCGAACAGCGCTGCGACTTTATCGACGAAATGCTCCTGCTGGCCGATAACCGCCAGCCCGAAGAAATCCTTCACCTGCAGCGTGGCGATCACCACGCCAATGCCGGCGGTGAAGCCCACCAGCACCGGGTAGGGAATGAACTCGACAAAGCGGCCCATGCGCGCCAGGCCCAGCGCGACGAGGATCATCCCCGCCATCGTGGTGGCGACCAGCAGTCCGCCCAGCCCGTAAGTTGCAGTAATCGGCAGCAGGATGGCGACGAAGGCTGCGGTGGGGCCGGAGATGTTGAACTTCGAGCCGCCGGTGGCCGCGATCACCAGCCCGCCGACGATGGCCGCATAGAGGCCGTATTGCGGCGCAACGCCGGTAGCGATTGCCAGTGCCATGCCCAACGGAATGGCAATCACGCCGAGGGTGATGCCGGCAACGACATCGGCACGGAATCGGCCAACCGTGTACCCCTCGGCCAGTGCCTCGCGCAGCGCGGAGGCAATCCGCATGCGCTGGACAGCGGCCTGGATCATTAACTGACGGGCGGAGTCGGGCATGGTTGTCCCAGAGATAATGGCGATTGCCCGGGCGTGTCCGGGCAGCTCCAGCGTGGTTGAGCAGAAACGCAAGTGACGGGATTATAGGCGATCGGGAACCCTCCCGAGGCAACGCCTCATGCAACACAACACCGCACACCCACCACCAAAGCAGCCAGCACATACCATGCAGCGAATCGCCAGTGTCGAAGCCGTCGTTGATCAGATCATTGCCACTGTCGGCAAGCGCATCGTCCTGGGCGTGCCGCTGGGGCTCGGCAAGCCCAACGCCCTCGTCAATGCGGTCTACCTGCGCGCGAAGCAGGATCCGTCGATCGCGCTGGAGATTCTCACGGCACTGTCGCTGGAGCGACCGCAGCCGCAGCCGGGCATCGAGGCGCGTTTCATGGGCCCGTTCGTGGCGCGCGTATTCGGTGACTATGTCGATCTGGAGTACATGAAAGACATCCGCGCCAATGCGGTGCCGGAAAATATCCGGGTCTGCGAATTTTTCTTCAAGTCCGGCGCGCTGGTAGGCAACGCCTACGCGCAACAGCACTACATCAGCACCAACTACACTTTCGCGGCGCGCGATATGCTGATTCGCGGCGTAAACGTGCTGGCACAAATGATAGCGAAACGTGAGGTGGGCAGCTCCGGGGAAACGCAGGTGATGTATTCGTTGTCCTGCAACCCGGAAAATACCCTGGACATGTACCCGCAGATCGTTGAGCGCAAAAAGCACGGCGAAAACATACTGATTATCGGTATGGTGCACAAAGATCTGCCGTATATGCTCAACGACGCAGAAGTCAGCCAGAATTTTTTCGACATCGTGGTCGATGAGCCACAATACTCGACACGGTTGTTCGGCGCGCCGAACATGTCGGTCTCCACGCCGGATTACCTGATCGGCCTGCATGTCAGCACCCTGCTGCGCGACGGCGGCACGCTGCAGATCGGCATCGGATCGCTCGGTGACGCGATCGTCTATAACTCCATTTTGCGTAACGAGCACAACGAAATCTATCATGCCGTGCTGCGTGATATTGGCGCGCTGGCCAATAATGCCGCTGTCATCGACCGAATTGGCGGAACGCGGCCGTTCCAGGAAGGTTTGTACGGCTCCAGCGAAATGTTCGTGTCCGGTTTCTGGGAGCTGATGAAATCGGGAATTCTCAAGCGCCGCGTTTATGACCACCTCGTATTGCAGACGCTGTTGAGCGAGCGGCAGATTACCGAGAAGGTTGATCGACGGATGGTCGAACTGTTGATTGAAAACGGCATGAGTGCAGAGGTTACGGGCATTGCCCTCGCGGACCTGCAGCGGTTCGGGATACTGCGTCAGGACGTCTTGTTGCAGGACGATGAACTGGTGTTGCCAGATGGCAAGCGTGTTCCGGCATGCCTGGGCGATGAGATTACGCTTGCTGCGCTGGAGCACAGTGGCCTTGGCGACACGCTCAAGGGCGGCATGCTTATGCATGGCGGGTTTCTGCTGGGTACGACCGCGCTCTATAACGGCGTGCGCAACATGAGCGATGAGCAGCGCGCATCAATCAATATGACCCGCATCTCCTACGTCAACGCGCTTTATGGTCAGCGGGAATTAAAAACACAGCAGCGCCGCGATGCGCGCTTCATCAATACCGTATTCACTGCCACGCTGTTTGGCGCTGCGGTGTCGGATGGCCTGCCGAACGGGCAGGTGGTGAGCGGTGTTGGCGGCCAGTACAACTTTGTCGCCATGGCGCACGATTTGCCGGGCGCGCGTTCGATTCTGCTGTTGCGCGCCACGCGCACCAAGGGTGGCGAGGCAAGCAGCAACATCGTTTTCAACTACGGCCACATCACGATACCGCGCCATCTGCGCGACATCTTCATTACCGAGTACGGAATCGCCGACTTGCGCGCCAGGACGGATGCCGAAGTGGTCGCGGCGATGCTGAATATTGCCGACTCACGCTTCCAGCAACAGTTGCTCGACGAAGCGAAAGCCGCCGGCAAGATCAGGCACGACTACGAAATCCCGGCAGCCTTCCGCCACAACACGCCGGAGCGGCTCGAGCAGGCGCTGGCGAAATACCGCAAGAATGGCCACTTTCCGGTCTTCCCTTTCGGTCACGATTTCACGGATGAAGAGCTGGTGTTGGGCAAGGCGTTGAAGAAAATGAAGGCGGTTGCCGAAGACAGGCTGGAGTTTCTGAAGAAATTGCTGGTGTCGACGACGCACCCGCATGTGCCGGAACAGCTGCTGCCGTATCTGCGGCGAATGGATATGGAAAATCCGCCGACGATGAAAGAGAAGCTTGAGCAGTTGCTGCTCGTTGAGGCGTTGTGCGAGGTACTCGGAATCGAACGATAAGGCATGCTCCGCCCGGGTGCGCCAAGGGGATTGTGGGTTAACCGCCCTTGCTGATGTCGTGCCGCTGTGCGGAGAGAATTTTTCCGCCGCGCGCATGTGTCACCGTCCATTTCAACGTGCAGCCGTTGCCGTCACGGCTGTCGGAGGTGATGGCAATGCTGACGGTGTCGCCTTCGTGGGCGTGCACGGGCTTAGCAATCGGAAAATAAATCTGTTCCCAGTGGGTTGGCGCATCGTGTGGGCCGGTTGCGAGCCACAGGCCCGGCACCAGTTCCGCGCGCCACCAGTTGGCAAAACCGCTGATCGTTGCCGGGAACGGCACCGGGAAAATCGCTGTGCCCTTGCGCAGGCTGCTGAACTTTCCGAGCAGGTTGATGTGGTCCCAGCGTACGGGTTTTGCAGCGACGTCAGTGAGCAGGTCGTCGGGCTTGAAGCGCCGCACGTAAAGGTTGTTGAAGCCAAGCTTGCGCGCGAGGCTGTAGTCGAAGCCAAAGCCGACGCGGTCCCAGCTTGCAAGCTCGGCGTGAAATGCAGGGTTCACTACCGGCATCACGTACTGCTCCAGCGTGCACGGCATCAGCGTGCCGTCGGCCGCGAGGAAGCGTTTCGCATCACGAAGAATTTCCAGAATATTTTCTTCCAGCGCGTAGTTTCCGAGTGTTTCGGAAACTACCAGGTCAACCGGCGGCAATTCGAAAATGTCGGCGCTGTTACAGCCCAGGAAGGTGATATTTTTCACGCGATTTCTTTGGGCTAAATCTTGTGCCAGTGCGAGCAACTGCTCGTTGTGCTCGATCGAGAACACGTCCTTTGCGCCCAGACGAGAAGCGAGAAACGACAGGAACCCCGTGCCGCTGCCAATATCGGCGACCACCGTTTCGCCCTTGCGGATCGCTGCCGCCAACGCGCGTTCGAACAGGTCATTGCGGACGCGGTCGGCAAGAATGCTGCGTTGGTACTCAATCCAGCTCATCGGTTGCTACTCGTCATCGCCACCGCCATCAGCGCTGTCGGCGCCGTCCAGGGTTTCGTCGTCACGCTCGGTGGTGTATTCGACCTTGCCGGCAGCGCAGGTGTAGTTGCGCGAAAGGTCGTCGGCTTTGGCCGTCGCTTCAATGCGCCGGCAGCCGGCGGCGTCGAAGGCGAGCAGCAGATTCGCAAAGGTGGTGTCGAGTGCGTCGACGGCGAGCACCAGCGAGAACGCCGCCTGCGGGCCGCGCGCGACGAAATCGAACAGGCGGAAACGTTGTGGCGACTCCGTCTTGAATGCTTTCGAGAATGCCAGGCCCGCCGGCACCGGCAGTGCCTTGAGCGCATCAAGCCCGGCAGCGTCGGGTGTTGCGCCGTGCAGTTTTTTCAATGCCTGCAGGATGGCAACGCCTTGCGGTGTTTCCGGTACGCGCAGCGCGATCACGCAATCGACTTCGAAACTCATGCGGCCCCCGTATCAGGCATCGGACAATTCCCGGCAAGAGACTGTTCAACGAAAGGCTATCGCCCACAGGTTGTCACTGGTCGGCAGGCGCCAGTGCAATGGCATGTAGGTACGGCTGTAGCCGGCACGCTGCAGCATGTCGGTGAGTGTTGCCGGGGTGAAGTAGTTGACGTGATCCGGATAGCGCATGCCGGGCCAGCCGGCCTTGCGCAGCTTCGAGTTCCAGCAGGCGATGTTCGGCACCTTGATCAGCACACCGCCCTTGTCGCTCAGTGCAGCATGCGCAGCCTTCAGTGTCGCCATTGCTTCGGAGTCGTGCTCGAGGAAGGAGCGCATGACGACAAAATCATATTGGGTGTTTTCGATCCGGGAAAAACCACCGACGGCCACATCGTGGATGCAGGCGCCGCCGCGCCGGGCAAAGCGCGCATTGGCGGCTGCGCACATGCCTGGCGATGGCTCGATGCCGTAGGGGATATAGCCGTCGGGAAGATGGGTGAGCGTGGAGCCGTCGCCACAACCGACATCAAGCACGCGCTTGCCCGGCGAAAATGTCACGATGTAGCGCATTTCCTTGGGCAGGTTGCGGAAGCTGCGCAGGAAGGCACGGAGTTTTTTCAGGCCATCGCTGAAGAAGTAATAAATCTCGCGCCCTTCGCGGCGACGTGCGCGTTCATTTGTCTTGCTGCCTTCCCAGGCAAACTCGGTCTTGAGCAGCTCCTGCGCGGGCGGGTTTTCCAGGTAGATCATGTGGCACTGCGCGCATTCGACGATGGACCACGGTTGTTGGGAATAATCCTGGCGCGGCCGCCGCGCAGTCGCGCCGCAAACCGGGCAATCGCGCTGCGTTTTCGCAACATGCTGGGGAATGTGCCGGGTCATATCGCCTCCGTTTCGACCGCCAGCAGGGTATCGCCGAGAATCACCCGCAGCCGGTCGCCGGCCTTGAGTGGGCCGACTCCCTGGGGGGTGCCGGTCATCACCACGTCGCCGGGCGAAAGGGTGAAGTAGCGCGACATATAGCAAAGCAGTGGCAGCACGGGCGTCAGCATGTCGGCGGTGTTGCCATCCTGGCGGATTTCGCCATTGACGAGCAGACGGATACGCATGCCGGCCAGACTGGCGACGCGTGCCGGATTCACGAACGCAGACAGCGGGCACGCACCATCGAAGGCCTTGGCTTTTTCCCACGGCAACCCCTTTGCCTTGAGTCCGTCCTGTACTTCCCGCAGCGTCAGGTCGAGCCCGAGGCCCACACCGGCGATGGCGGCGCTTGCTCGTGTCGGATCAGCATCTTTCAGCGGTGCACCGATCAGCACCGCCATCTCTGTTTCGAAATGGCAAGCGCCCTGCCCGCGTGGCACAACGACGGGATCATGCAGCGAGACGATTGCCGTGCGCGGCTTGATGAACAGGATCGGCTCGGCAGGAACCGGATTGTGCAGTTCCTTCGCGTGCTCGGCGTAGTTACGGCCGACGCAGACGACTTTGCCGACGGGCAAGGTGCAGGCGGAGTCGTCGACAAAACGGTGCTGGTAGGGCATGGGCAGGTTCGGCAGGCGGGCGAGACTGCGAATTATACGCACAGCGTGCGCCGGCCAGACGCTTCAGGCTTCGCGCAGTTGCGGTGGCCCGGCAACAGCGGCAGCGATCAGTACCAGCGGCCCGGGCGAGCCCGGCGCACGGTAACGCGCCTTGATCTCGGCCAGATGCGTCAAGGCTTCGCCACGCACGTAGGGTTCCTCAAGGCAGATGATCTGGTAAATGCCGTAACGCAGCATTTGCTCGGTCAGCAAGCCGTTGTCGCCGGTATGGGCAGCGGTGGTGCGCAGGAATGCTGGCCAGGATGTCACCAGCACCCACATGTTGAGCACCAGCGCATCGAGCTCGTCTTGCGTGGCCTCGACCAGCCCGGCCGCGATCATGCCGTCGTAGATCGCATGCGTTTGCCGAATCGACGCGGCGGCAAAGGCACTGTAACGCGCGCGCAGCGCCGGGGTTTCTGCAAATAACTGTTCAAGATCGCGATGCAGGAACCGGTATTCCCACAGGCTGTGAAAAATCACCTCGAAGTAGCCGAGTTTGTCCTGCCAGGTCATGGGCCGGTCGCGCGGCACAACGAGTCGCTGTCCCAGCTCACTTTCGTAGCGCAGGAACAACTCGAAAATGAGTTCGCCCTTGTTGCGAAAATGGTAGTAGAGATTGCCAGGACTCATGCCCAGGGCATGCGCAATATGGTTGGTGGTGACGTTGCGTTCGCCGCGCTCGTTGAACAGCCCAAGACTCGTCTTAAGAATGCGGTCGCGGGTTTTCGTTGGGACTGGGGCAACCATGGGTGCAGCTCGATATTGATGCCGACGAAACCTGTGACGAGAGCGGGCGGTGCGCCTGCAAGAAGACGGTGTGCCGTCGCGTTGACAGTCTAGAGTAATTGCTCTAAAAACCCAAAGCGAAGTGTTGGCCGCCACGCGGAGGCCGGCGCCCAACCCAACCGCCACCGGACAAACACCTGTTGGCAGCCACTGGAACGGATCCCATGCAAGCCATAGAAATCCCGCCGGCCGGGTTGTCGCGCCGCACTTTTTTGCAAGTCTCTGCTGCCGGCAGCCTGGTGCTCGGCGCCGCAAGCATGACGGCGTTACTGACGGGTTGCGAACGTCAGGCAGCCGTTGCCCAGGGCTTCAAGGTTCTGCGTCCGCAGGACCTGCCGATACTTACCCGCCTGCTGCCTGCTGTCCTCGACGGCGCGCTGCCTGTGGATGCAGCCGCGCGCGCCCAAGCCGTGCAGCAAGTCGTAGCGTCATTTGACCAATTACTCGTCGATACTTCGGCTCCGGCACGCGCAGGCTTCCTGCAACTGCTCGACTTGTTTGATCTGGGTATCGTCCGCGGTCCGTTGTTGGGCTTGTGGAAATCCTGGAAAAAATCCGATGCGGCCGACGCTGCCGCCGTGCTTGAGCGCCTCGGTGGCAGCAGCATTGGTTTGTTGCGCGGTGCCTACAACGGCATGGTGACCATGGCGATGCTGGCGTGGTACCTGGAGCCGGCGCACCAGGCGGCGACAGGCTATCCAGGCCCACCGCGCAAGGTCGTTTCCTGATTCGCACCGCCACGCACCTGTTGCGGCACAAAAGCACGCGCCGCAACATCCCCAAACCGTACGAAATGCAGCACGGAATGCCCGATGAAAACGAATGAAATTGAAGTTCGCGTGCCCGACCCGTGGAAGCAGGGGCTTGCTTCAGGCTGGAATGTCACCAACGCCAGCGCGCTCGAAAACGATACGACGCTTGAGTGTGATGTTGTCATCGTGGGCTCCGGTGCCGGCGGCGGCACGACGGCGGAAATTCTCACCCAAGCGGGACTGACGGTCATCATCGTCGAGGAAGGCATTCTCAAAACGTCTGACCAATTCACCATGAATGAGCGCGAGGCATATCGCGATCTCTATCAGGAAGGGCTTGCACGCGGCACCAAGGATGGTGCCATCGGCGTTATTCAGGGCCGCAGCGTTGGTGGCTCCACGACCGTCAACTGGACATCGAGTTTCCGCACGCCGGATAACACCCTGAATCACTGGGCGGAGCGCTTCGGCGTGAAGGGTGTTGCGCCGGCAGAAATGGCGCCCTGGTTCGATCACATGGAAGCGCGCCTGAACATCCATCCCTGGGCCATGCCGCCAAACACCAACAACAACATTCTGCGCGTGGGTTGCGAAAAGCTCGGTTATCACTGGGCGATCATCCCGCGCAACGTCAACGGCTGCTGGAATCTCGGTTATTGCGGTATGGGCTGCCCCACCAATGCCAAACAATCGATGCTGGTGACGACCATCCCGGCGGCACTGTCCGGCGGCGCCAAACTGGTGTGGCGTCTGCGGGCGGAACGCGTGACGATGCAGGGCGATCGCGTCACCGGTGTTGAATGCGTTGCGCTCACCGCGGATGGCCAGACGACCACCGGCCGCAAGGTGTCGATTCGTGCGCGCCATACGGTGCTGTCGGGCGGCGGTATCAACACACCCGGCCTGTTGTTGCGCTCGCGGGTGCCCGATCCGTATCAGCGCGTCGGCAAGCGCACCTTTTTGCATGCCGGCCCCTGCTCCGTGGCGCAGTTCGGCGATGAGGTTGAGTCGTATTACGGAGCGCCGCAGTCAGTGTATTCCGATCACTTTCTCTGGTCGGCAGGGGTCGACGGGCCGATGGGCTTCAAACTTGAAGTCGCGCCCCTGCACCCGGGATTTGCCGCCGTGCTGATGGGCACGCACGGCAAGCAAAACCTTGACGACATGCGGCACTTGCCCAAGGTCAACACCATGGTCGCGTTGATGCGCGATGGTTTCCACGAAGACAGTCCGGGCGGCAACGTCGAGTTGCGCGATGACGGCTCGCCGGTGCTCGACTATCCGGTAACCGACTACCATCTTGAGGCCACCCGACGTGCGCACGACGTGATGTTGCAGGTCCAGTTCGCTGCCGGGGCAAAACGGGTGCGGCCGGCAACCTCAAATCCGCTGTGGTTCACCTCGCTGTCCGAAGCGCGTCGGGCGCTGCAGGCACAGCAGTACAGCGCGTATCACACCAAGATTGCCTCGGCCCACGTCATGGGCGGTTCCTGCATGGGCGAGGATCCGAAGATCGCGGTCTGCAACAGTCAGGGTCGTTATCACCATCTGCAGGATCTCTCCGTACTGGATGGCTCGCTGTTCCCGACCTCGATCGGCGCCAACCCGCAGCTGTCGGTCTACGGACTCACCTCGCGGCTGGCCACGGCGCTGGTGGCTGACCTCAAGGGCGCCAGCCAACCGGTAGCCCAACCCATGTCCCAACCAGCATAAGCGACGACCGCCGCGCCGCCTTCGTCCAGGCCCCGGGATGCGCTAACATCCTGGGGCCTCCTCATTACGACCCTCGCCATGGCCAACCGCGTTGTTTACCCCGGGACCTTTGATCCGATCACCAACGGCCACCTCGATCTTATCGAGCGGGCCGCCCGGATGTTCGACCATGTGATCGTCGCGGTCGCCGACAGCCCGAAAAAGAACCCGATGTTCAATCTTGTCGAGCGGGTGGCGCTGGCAAAAGAGGCGCTTGGCCATCTGCCGAACGTCGAGACCACCGGCTTCAACAAGCTGTTGGCACATTTCGTACGCGACCAGAAAGCAAATGTTCTGCTGCGCGGCCTGCGCGCGGTGTCCGACTTCGAGTACGAATTTCAGCTCGCCAACATGAACCGTGTGCTCGCCCCGGAGATCGAAACACTCTTCCTGACTCCCGCCGAACACCTGTCCTACATTTCATCGAGTCTGGTGCGTGAAATCGCGGTTCTGGGTGGCGACGTTCACCAGTTTGTGCCCGCCAATGTCGATGCGGCTCTGCGCCGCAAGGTTACGCGCTAGTACGCGGAGCACGACATGTCGCTGAAGATCACTGATGCGTGTATCAATTGCGATGTGTGTGAGCCGGTTTGTCCAAACAAGGCGATCTACCCGGGCGAAGCAATCTACGTCATTGAGCCCGGTCTGTGCACCGAGTGCGTCGGCCATTTCGATGAACCCCAGTGCGTACAGATCTGTCCGGTCAGCTGTATTCCGAAAGATCCTGTGCACGCAGAATCACAGGAACAACTGGTGCAAAAGTTTCGGCGGTTAACAGAAAAACAAGAAAACGCTGCCTGAACGGCAGCCGGGAGTTTCCCATGCTGGCGACAAGGATGTGGTTTGCGACTGCGCACCGGGTTGTATTTTTATTCGTCTTGCTCGCCATGGCGGCGCCTGCCAGCGCCGGGCCCCCGAAGGCGGCCATTGCCAGCGCGCATCCCCTGGCGACCGCAGCGGGCATGGCGGTGCTTGATGCGGGCGGCAACGCCTTCGACGCTGCCATTGCAGTGGCGGCCACGCTGGCCGTTGTCGAGCCTTATGCTTCAGGTCTCGGCGGCGGCGGCTTCTTCCTGTTGCACGATGAACGCAGCGGCAAGGATGTCGTGCTTGATGCGCGCGAGATGGCGCCGACGCAGTCCGTGCCGGAAATGTTCCAGAATAAAAAAGGTGAAGTGGTACGCGACTGGGCTACGAACGGCCCGCTTGCGGCCGGCATCCCCGGCATCCCGGCGGCGCTGGCTGAGCTTGCGGCCCGGTATGGTCAGTTGGCGCTCTCTGAGAGTCTGAAGCCTGCGATCGGTTTCGCGCGCGACGGCTTTCCCGTCGACGATCACTATCGGCGAGTAACCCGGCAACGCATCGAAGTGCTGCGGCGGTTTACTGACAGTTCGCAGACTTTTCTGTTCAAGGGCGATGTGCCGGCGCTCGGCACGATGATCCGGCAGCAGGAGCTGGCGGTAACCCTCGAAAGACTCACTCAGCAAGGACACGATGGTTTCTATGCCGGCGAATTTGCGCAGCGGCTGGTCGATGCTGTGACCGAAGCCGGTGGCATCTGGTCGCGCGAAGACCTGGCAAAGTATCGTGTGATCGAGCGCGCACCGCTGATTGGCAATTTTCGTGGTGCCCGTATCGTCACTGTGCCGCCGCCATCCGCAGGTGGGGTAGCCCTGATCGCCATGCTCAACATGCTGGATGCCGGCGGTTATGCCGCCAGCGCAGGCGCCATGCGTGACCACCTCATCGTTGAGGTAATGCGGCGTGCATTTCGCGATCGCGCACAATTCCTTGGCGATCCGGATTTTGTTTCGGTGCCGGTTACCGAATTGACGTCGATGGATCACGCCAGGAAGCTGATCGCCGGTTTTAATCGTTCCCGGGCGACTCCAAGCAACACGCTGGGCCCGATTTCACCGCCACCAAGCCAGGGTGAAAACACCACGCATTTCTCGATTCTTGATCGTGAGGGCAATCGTGTCAGCGCGACGCTCAGCATCAATCTCGCATTTGGTTCCGGGTACATGGTGCCGGGCACCGGCATCCTGCTGAATAACGAAATGGACGATTTTTCCAGCGCGCCTGGCACAGCCAATGCCTATGGGCTGATCGGTTCGACGGCCAATGCCATCGCCCCTGGCAAACGGCCGCTGTCGTCGATGACGCCAACCTTTATTGAATACAATGACCGTGTCGCGATCCTTGGTACGCCCGGCGGCAGCCGGATTCCGGGCATGGTGCTGACTACGCTGCTCTCGGTGCTTGATGCGGATGAACTTGCCCAGGCGCTGGCAGCGCCACGCTTTCATCACCAGTATCTGCCGGATGCTGTCGAGACCGAGCCGGAATATTTCGGCAGCGACCGTGCGCGCCAATTACGCGCCCGCAACCACACTGTGACATCAACCGGTCGCAACTATGGCAATGTGCAGATTGTCGTATGGGAGAAAACCTCAGGTCGCGTGATGGCGGCAAGCGATCCGCGTGGCGGGGGCAGCGCACAAACAAAATAAGCAGGCCATGGCCTGCTTATTTTCAACGCAACACACTTTTCAACACACACATGTGCAACGCATGTGTGTGCAAACCAGACCAACGTCGTCGATTACGGTGCCGCTGCAGATTTCTCGGCCGCCGTTCCGGCAGCAACTGCAGTCTTGCGGGCGGCAGCCCGGCGCGCGCTCTCCACAGGCGTACAGCCCAGGCAGCGAATGAATGTGTTTTCCGCCGGCACGCCCACCAGGGTGTGCCACGTCTTGCCGACTGAATCACCGGCGAAGGCGAAGGGTGCGGAGGCCACGAACAACACGGCACCGATGCCGGTCATGCCGAGCATCAGGGGGCGAACTGCCAGCGCATCAATGAACATGGCGCCGGCAGACACACTGTCTTCCGCGAAGAGTTGTTCGGCATATTGGTCTGCCTGCGACGGGCCGGAAAACGAAAGCGCGGCGAGTGCGGTCAGTGTCGCAACAACGAGTGCCTTAGGCTTGCTCATGGGGGCCCCCACAGTAGTCAGTTCCGGATTGTTCTTGTCGTCCCGAGGTTCGGGCTAGTTAATGTGCTTTGCGTACTTTACGTGATAAGTGGCTAATAAAAAAGCCTTTTAGGCCGCTGCCGCGCTCATCGTTGGCAGCGGCCGCAATAGACAGAGGTGCGCCCGCCGATGCGGATTTCCAGCAAGCGGACAGCACAACGCGGACAAAGCTCGCCGCCACGGCCGTAGACGGCAAGTTGCCGGGCGAAATAGCCGGGGCGGCCGTCTCCCGATGAAAAATCCCGCAGGGTCGTGCCGCCCGCCCGGATGGCTTCCTCCAGTACCTCTCGAATCGCCCGCAACAGGCGCGCCCAGGCTGCCGTCGATATCCGGCCGACAGGGCGCTTCGGATGAATGCGCGCCCGAAACAGCGACTCATTGGCATAGATATTCCCGACGCCAACCAACACGCCATTGTCCATGATGAAACTCTTCACTGGTCGTTTGTGGCCAGCCGCCCGCGCCCGCAGGCTGGCTGCAGTCAGGTCGGGATCCCAGGGTTCCGGCCCCAGCACGCGCAACAGTTTGTGCCGGGCGGGATCCCCCTGGACCCACAGGAAAGCGCCGAACCGACGCGGGTCCGTGTAACGCAGCACCCTGCCGTCAACCGTCATGATATCGATGTGATCGTGCGGCCCTGGCGCGGCTTCGCGTGGTAGCAGCCGGATGCTGCCGGACATCCCAAGATGAACGAGCAGCGTCCCGCCACCGATCTCGACGAGCAGGTATTTCCCCCGCCGGCGGACGCAGTGCGCTGCCTGCCCGGCGAGTCTGGCAGGCAGGGATGGCGGCACGGGCCAGCGCAAGCCATGGTGGCGGATCGTCATCCGGGCGATGCGCTGACCTTCCAGCACGGGGCGGATCGCCTGCAAGGTGATCTCGACTTCCGGTAACTCAGGCATGAGAATCCAGCAAACTTCTATCAGGACAATAGGTTAAGCGCGACAATTAGTAACTTGCTTGAACAATGACCCGCAGGCTGGCAGAATCCAGCCCAAGCGACCGCCGATTCCGCGCGATCGTCTTGTTTTGGGACGCCCCTATACCCAAGCTCGTGCAGGAAGAATAACGATGAAAAAACTTCTCGCATTGTCTGGTCTGGTGCTGGCCACCTCAACGGCCTTTGCTGTAGAGCAGCCATATCTCGGCCTGGACTACGTGCAGTCAGTTTATGAGCTGGATGGCGGTGGCGACGCCAGCCCTGCGCTTGTCCAGTTGCGCGCTGGTACCGATCTCACCAGGAATCTTGGTCTTGAGGCCCGCGTGTCGGTCGGCGTTGCTGACGACGTTATCACCAGCGGCGGCATCAAGTACGCACTGAACATCGACTCCATGTATACCTTTGGCGTGGTTGGGCGGCTGCCCTGGGGCAATCACGGCAGTCTCTATGCGCACGCGGCCTATTCGTACATGCAGGTAAGTGCGGAGAGTTCCGGGATTCTTCCCGATACGGAAACCAATGATGGTGGTTTCTCCTGGGGAGCGGGTTTCGTGTTCCCGGCGTGGCACAACTATAATCTTGAGCTTGATTACACCAGTTACTTTGACGGCGACGAGTACACGCTGAGCGGGTTTGGTGTCGGGTTCCGCCGCTACTTTTGATGGTCTGCGCTGCTTTGCCTTTTTGCTGAGCGCACAAGAAAGCCCGCCATGAGAATGGCGCTCTTTTTTGTGCGCTCAGCATGACGCCAACTGCATTTACTTCATCGTAACGGATTTG
>CBDDRC010000035.1:0-59682 GCA_965232985.1 uncultured bacterium | reverse complement strand
GATGCATGCCAAGTTGATGGTGGTTGATTCCATCTGGTCGGTCGTTGGCTCGACGAATTTCGACAACCGGTCCTTTGCGCTCAACGATGAGGTCAACCTGGCACTGCAGGACAACGTGATCGCCATGGAAATGGAACGCGCTTTTGAGAGCGACCTTGCAAGGTCGCTGAAGGTCGATGCGGCCTCGCTTCACCGCTCACCAGTCGAACGTTTGCTTGCTTTCGCAGGCTCCTTGCTGGAGCGACATCAATGATCCCCGTGAGGATGTGACCGGTGAATCAGCAAATAGTCACGGACAATGCTGTCCTGGCGCCGGATGAAATGGCGGCACTCGATGCGTCATGGCGTGCGGCCAACTACCTGTCAGTCGGGCAGATCTATTTGCTCGACAACCCGCTGCTGAGAGTCCCGTTGCGCCCGGAGCACATCAAGCCGCGGCCACTCGGCCATTGGGGGACTACACCAGGACTGAATTTCATCTACACGCACCTCAATCGCATGATCAGGTCGCGGGACCTCGACATGATCTTCATAGCGGGTCCCGGTCACGGTGGTCCGGCGCTGAACGCCCAGACGTGGCTTGAGGGCACCTACTCGCGGTGCTGGCCGGACGTCACCCGGGACGAGTACGGCATGCGGAAGTTGTTTCGCCGGTTTTCATTTCCCGGTGGTGTCGGCAGTCATGCGACACCAGAAGTTCCTGGCTCGATTCATGAAGGCGGCGAATTGGGCTATTCGCTGTCCCATGCGTTCGGCGCCGCGTTCGATAATCCGTCGCTGACGGTTTGCTGCGTCATCGGCGATGGCGAAGCCGAAACCGGGCCGCTCGCTGCTGCATGGCACTCGAACAAATTCCTGAATCCCGCGACTGACGGAGTAGTGCTGCCCATCCTGCACCTCAACGGCTACAAGATCGCGAACCCCACGGTGCTGGCGCGCATTCCACGCGGGGAGCTCACGTCGCTGCTTGTCGGTTATGGGTACAAGCCTTACTTCGTCGAGGGCGATGACCCGCCGACAATGCATCAGGCCATGGCCGCGACGCTCGAGCGAATCTTCGATGACATCAGGGATATCAAGGCAGCCGCTCATGCCGGCCATCTTGATCGGCCCGCCTGGCCGTTGCTTGTATTGAAGACCCCCAAGGGATGGACGGGGCCGAAGTCTGTGGCGGGGCTCGCCATTGAAGGCTCGTTCCGTTCCCACCAGGTGCCGTTTGGGCAGCCACACACCAACGCGGAACAGTTGGCGCTGCTTGACGCCTGGCTCAAGAGCTATCGGCCAGCCGAACTTTTTGATGCGCAGGGCGCACCAGGTGCCGGCATTCTGGGCACGATTCCGGGGGAAGGTCGCCGGATGGGTGACAACCCGCACGCCAACGGCGGCGCATTGCTTTCCGCGCTCAGGTTACCTTCAGTCAACAGCTACGCACTCAAGGTCAGCACGCGCGGTTCATTGGTGGCGGAATCGACATCCGTACTGGGCAATTACCTGCGTGACCTTTACGTGGAGAACGCCGAGCAACGCAACTTCCGACTGTTCGGCCCCGACGAGATAGCGTCGAATCGACTTGGCGCGGTGCTGGACGTCAGTCGTCGCACCTGGATGGCGGAGATGCATGACGACGACGATCGCCTGTCGAAGGACGGTCGCGTCATGGAGATTCTCTCGGAGCACACCTGCCAGGGATGGCTGGAGGGGTACCTGTTGACGGGGCGGCATGGGCTGTTCGCAAGTTATGAGGCGTTCATCCACGTCGTGGACTCCATGTTCAACCAGCATGCCAAGTGGCTGAAAGTGGCGAGGGGAGTCCCCTGGCGAAAGCCCATTGCGTCACTGAATATCCTTCTCACCTCGCATGTCTGGCGACAGGATCACAACGGCTTTTCGCATCAGGACCCTGGCTTCATCGATCACGTCGTCAACAAGAAGGCAACCACCATACGCGTCTACCTTCCGCCCGACGCCAATACCTTGCTCTGTGTGGCCGAATGCTGTCTGCAGTCGCGCAACCTGGTAAACGTCATCGTTGCCGGCAAGCATCCGGCGCCGCAATGGCTCACCATGCCAGAGGCGATGCGGCATTGTGCCGTCGGCGCATCCCGTTGGGCGTGGGCCAGCAATGAGGACGGCAGGGAGCCCGACGTGGTCATGGCCTGCGCTGGCGATGTGCCGACAGCCGAGACGCTCGCAGCCGTCGACTTGCTGCGGTCGCTGGTGCCGGAACTGCGAATCCGGACTGTCAACGTAATGGACCTGATGACTCTCCAGTCCGGTTCAGACCATCCTCATGGGTTGTCGGATGAATCGTTCGACAAGTTGTTCACGCGGGACCGGCCGGTGCTCTTCGTCTACCACGGCTACCCCTGGCTGATACACCGGCTCACGTACCGCCGCCACAACCACGACAACTTCCATGTGCGCGGGTACATCGAGGAAGGCACGACGACCACGCCATTCGACATGGCGGTACTGAACCGGATAGACCGCTTCAACCTGGTCAAGGACGTCGTTTCCCTTGCCGGTCTTTCCGCCGAATCCGTAGATGGCGTGAGGCGTGAGATGGACAGGCGATTGGAAGCCCACCGGGCGTACATCAGGCAGTACGGCGAAGACATGCCGGTGGTTCGCGACTGGTGTTGGAGTGGTTCATCGGATTCGGTTCGCTAACAGGAATCTACACGAGGGGAGATGACTAAATGGACAAGGAAACTTCGGTGATCCAGAACGAGGTCGCCGGTGAACTGAAGGACCCCGTCTGTGGGATGACAGTCAAACCTGACTCGCCGCACCGGACGGATCATGCCGGCAAGACGTTCTTGTTTTGCAGTGCGAAATGCCTTGGAAAATTCCGGGAGGACCCGGCCCGCTACACAGGCGCTGCGCCTGTGCTGCCGGGCCACGCTCATGCGGGGCATGACCACGCACATCACAACCATGCGGCTCATGCTCCCGCCGATTCTGCCAATGCGGGGCGCGACCACGGGGCTCACGAACATGCGGCGCCTCCGCCTCTGCAGGCAACCATTTACACCTGCCCAATGCATCCGGAGATCCGTCTGGATCATCCCGGAACTTGTCCAAAATGCGGCATGACACTCGAGCCAGTCATTCCGTTACTGGATGAAGAGGAAAATCCTGAGTTGAAGGATTTCCGCCAGCGGTTCTGGTGGACACTGCCTTTCACCATTGTGGTGGCTTTTCTGGCCATGGGTGGGCACAAGCTCGGGCTCATGGCGCCGGGCACGCAGATCTGGGTAGAGCTCGTACTTTCACTGCCAGTGATTCTCTGGGCGGGCATGCCGTTCTTCGTTCGAGGCTGGCAGTCAGTTATCAATCGCAGTCCCAATATGTGGACGTTGATCGGACTTGGTACCGGTGCGGCCTTCGTGTACAGCGTTGCCGGCACGCTGGCGCCGGGTTGGTTCCCTGAGTCGTTCAAGTCGATGGGTCGTGTTGGCGTTTATTTCGAGGCGGCTGCCGTCATCATTTCGTTGACGTTGCTGGGGCAAGTTCTCGAGTTGAAGGCACGCTCCCAGACTTCAGCGGCCATTCGTTCCTTGCTCGGATTGGCGCCGAAAATCGCGCGGCGCATCAACCCCGACGGCAGTGAGTCGGATATCGAGATTACTTTTGTCCACGTCGGCGATTTTCTGCGCATCCGTCCAGGTGAAAAAGTACCGGTTGACGGTGTCGTTACAGAAGGCAGTAGTGCGGTTGACGAGTCGATGCTGACAGGTGAACCGATGCCAGTGACCAAGCGTCCCGGTGACAAGGTGATCGGGGCGACGATCAATACGGGCGGTTCTCTCGTGATGCGTTCCGAGCGGATTGGCTCGCAAACCGTGCTATCGCAAATCGTGCAGATGGTGGCACAGGCCCAGAGGTCGCGTGCGCCGATGCAGCGCATGGCGGATATCGTGGCCGGCTGGTTCGTACTAGGCGTCGTGGCGATTGCCACGCTCACGTTGCTGGCGTGGGGCTTGTTCGGGCCAGAGCAGGGGTGGGTGTACGGCATCATCAACGCCGTAGCAGTCCTGATCATCGCGTGCCCTTGTGCCCTGGGCCTGGCGACGCCGATGTCGATCATGGTGGCGACGGGACGCGGCGCAACGGCGGGCGTCCTGTTCCGCGATGCGGCTGCCATCGAGCACATGCGAAAGGTCGATACGCTCATTGTCGACAAAACGGGCACGCTGACCGAGGGCAAACCTTCCTATCAGCAGGCCATCGCTGTGAGCGGTATCGATGAAATGGAAGTGCTTCGGATCGCCGCAAGCCTCGATCAGGGCAGTGAACATCCGCTGGCGATGGCCATCGTATCGGCCGCGAAATCCAGAGGCCTGAGCTTGTCCAAGGCAGCGGAGTTTGAATCCTCGTCGGGAATCGGTGTTCAAGGAATCGTGGATGGCCACGCGGTCGCCCTGGGCAACACGGCGCTGATGCAACAGCTCGGCGTTGAAGTCTCTCCTTTGCACCCGCAGGCGGAGTCCTTGCGGATTCAGGGCGCCAGCGTCATGCACTTGGCGGTTGACGGGCGTCTTGCGGGCTTGCTTGCCGTGTCCGATCCCGTGAAGGCCACGACACCGGCCGCGCTTGCTGCCCTGCGCAATGTGGGTCTGAACGTGATCATGGCTACCGGCGATGGTGTCACCACGGCAAATGCAGTCGGGGCGCGCCTCGGCATCAGCGAGGTTTACGGGGAGGTCAAGCCGGCTGACAAGTTGGCGCTGGTTGATCGCCTCCAGGCGCAGGGGAAGATCGTTGCCATGGCAGGTGACGGCATCAATGACGCACCCGCACTCGCCAAGGCCAACGTCGGCATTGCAATGGGTACCGGCACCGACGTCGCGATGAATTCGGCGCAGGTCACGCTTGTCAAAGGCGACCTTCGGGGCATCGCCGTTGCCAGGGCGCTGTCAGAGGCCACTGTGCGCAACATGAAGCAGAATCTCATGTTTGCGCTGGTCTATAACGCGCTCGGCGTGCCGATCGCGGCGGGGGTACTGTATCCGCTTACCGGCTGGCTTTTGTCGCCGCTAATTGCCGCGCTGGCGATGAGCCTGAGTTCTGTATCGGTCATCGGAAACGCACTCCGGTTGCGTGCCGTCACGATTGCACCACCTAAAAGCTGAGCAACGAATTTTTAACGTCCTATCGGGACTGGAGGCAGGTCATGTACTGGGGAGACGGACATATGGGAATGGGCGGATGGTTCATGATGGCGTTTTTGTGGGCAGCCACGATTGCAGGTGCGCTGCTTCTGTTTCGTTCCGTTGGAGCAGCAGGCAAGGATGATCCATCAACGCCGCTGGATATCCTGAAGGCGAGGTATGCACGCGGCGAGATCACGCGCGAGGAGTTCGAGCGCGTGCGAAAAGATATCGAGAGTTGAAAATGAAGGAGACGGCAAGGAGGAGGTATTCCCGTCGTGAGTCGGCCGAAAGCTTCCTGCCGTTGCCGGCGGAAGCCGTGTTTGATCATCTCGATGATCACCATCACTTCTCTTCGCACATGGAGCAGTCCAGCATGCTGATGGCGGGATCCCGCATGACGGTGTCGATGGACGGTGCTTCCGGGCGTCAGGTGGGCTCGCGCATTTTTCTGGCAGGTCGACTCCTGGGTATCCCCCTTGCGGTCAGCGAGGCCGTCACCGAGCGGCAGCCCCCGTGGAAAAAGGCATGGGAGACAGACGGTGAGCCCAGGCTGCTGGTGATCGGGCCCTATCGAATGGGATTTTCCATCAGGCCTGCCGAAGGGGGCTGTATCACCGAGGTTTTTCTGGACTATTGCCTGCCGTCAGCCTGGTTTTCCCACGTTCTTGGCCTACTGTTCGGGAAGATTTACGCACGGTGGTGTGTCCGGTCCGTACTCGCAGGCGTCGCCGGGAGTTGACCCGCGAGTCGCCGTCACCACGACCCTGAGGCACTAGTGCATGAGCAACACCATGGACTCGGATCCATTGCCCGAATTCTTTTCCCGGTGGAAATCCGACTCGGGCGGCACATACCAAACGTGGTTCCTGTGGGAGGAGCGGCTCAAGAATTTTCGTTCGATCCGTCGCGGAATTTCTACCGTGGTCTCAGAGATCGAACTTGGCACGTTCGGAAACGTGTACAAGGGGTCGTCGCTCGAAGTTGTTGTCGGCTCGATTTCAGAGCAGCGGCAGATATTCAAGGGGGCGGATCACGCGTTCCTCTGGAAGCCGAAGCTGCGCATTCCGGACATCTACGAGAACCGCGATAACCAATTGGCGTTTGGCCGATTCCTGAATACCTGCGCGTGTTGCTCCGCCGAGTCACAGATCATCGAGGCCATTCACAACCTGGATCGCGCCGCCATCAAAGGGTTGGGCCCGGCCTCGGCCAACCTTCTCTATTTTCTTCATCCCACTCTGGTGCCGCCATTCAATACGGCAATAGTGAATGGATACAACGCGCTCACCGGGGCGAAAGTGAAGCTCGGTCGCTGGGGCGATTACCTTGCCATGCGGCATGGCATCCTCAAGCTGAACGAAAAGTATCGAACCGTCCTGTCGAATGACCTTGGTGCGATTGCCGGCGCGCTGTTTGATATTGGCAGTAGCCGGGTCCAGGCACCACCGCGCGCCAATGACCGGGCCGGCTGGGAGAAGTGGGAAGCTGATGTTGCCCTGATTCGTGAGCAGGCCGCGCGCTCGACGAAGGCGCTCAAGGGCGATCTGGAGAACGATCGTACGCACACTGAGGTCCAGGGCTGGCTACGCGACCTCGGGCGCTCGCTGGGATTCGACGTCTGGATCGCCAGCAACGACAAGAGTCGTTCCTACGGCAACGGCCGTCTCGGCGATGTTTGCCTCGCGACGCTACCACCCGCCCTGGAGCACGCAGACGCAGCAGATTCAATCCGCTTGATCGATGTGTTGTGGCTGGAGACCGGAAGTCATCGAGTCGCTGCGGCGTTTGAGGTAGAGCACACAACGTCGATTTATTCCGGGATCGTCCGGATGCTGGACCTGGCGCTGGGACTACCAGACCAGCCGGCACATGCCTTGTTCCTGGTGGCCCCCGATGCGCGCGAAGACGACGTAAGGGCGCAATTGACGCGCCCTGCATTCAGTCGGGTGCGAGACATCAATGTCCGGTTCCTGCCCTACAACGAGCTGGCAAGCCACCGGGAAGCGATTGCCCGGTTCGGCACGGGTATGAAGGGTGTTGAGGCGATAGCGAGGCAGTTGAAGTGAAGCAGATCGGTGATACCGGTAGGCAGACGGCGTGATTGCGGCCGCGTTACTCTCGTTGATTGTATGGCTCAATGGGAGAGGCCCAATGGAACGAAAGACGCTAGTACGCCGGATGAAAATGAGGATCAGGCTTAGCGCGTGCGAGGCATTCGTGCCTTCTGACGTCGTTGATCTGTCCGGCCGCGCCTGCTGGTGATCGGTCGTTATCGCATGGGGTTCATGGTCAGGCCTGCCCAGGCGGGGAGTCTGGTCGAAGTATTTCTGGACTACGCGCTACCAGACGGAGTGTTTACCCGGATCCTTGGCGTTATTTTCGGTGACCTGTATGCGCGCTGGTGTGTCCGTTCAGTCCTGAACGGAATCAGAAACAGGAAAGGCGCTGAACGGTCGGCGTGACGTTGACACAACTCAAGATACCCATACCGGATTGTTCGATACCATCCAGACCATGAGACGCAATGGCAAAACAGTTCGCACCCTGACGGCATTGCTCGCCGTCGTCCTGTTGCTCACGCAGTGGGTCACGGTAGCGTTCGCCTGCGCTGCGCCGGACTCTGTCGATAGCGTGCCGCCGGCCATGGTGGTTGATATATCCGCGGATATGGGAGGAATGCCGGGCTGCTCCCAGATGAATGCCGTGGTGGTGCCGCCCACGGTCGATTCGACTTTGTGTCACGCGCATTGCAGTCAGGGATCGCAAGCGTCGGCATCGGCGTTTGGACTGGATCAACCTGCATCGTCTGTTGGAATCCCCGGCCTCTGGGAGGTGGTGCCATGGCCGGACAGCCGACTGGTCGCAGCCAACCAACGGGTTCCCCGCCCAAAGCCAACATCCGGTTGGCCCCCGCCATACCTGTCCTTCCTCGTTCTGCGGAATTGATCGTCACGCGTTGATCCGGGCGCCTGGGTGATGACTCAGGCGTGTGTTTCTTCGTCCGACAGTTCAATCGACAGGGCAATCATGAATATCCTCTTCCGAAAGGCGGCAGTGCTTGTCATGGCACTGCTGATCGCCATTCCGTCGCTGGGCGGCGAGCTGCTGAGTTACGGCGAGGCCGTCGATACGGCGGCTCGCGCCTCGCCTGCCGTCCTCGCCAGGCAGGCCGCCCTTGACGCAGCAAAAGTCGGTGAGCGCTCTGCAGGGCGACTGCCGGATCCCCGGCTGGTGCTGGGCATCGACAACCTCCCGATCGACGGGCCGGATCAATTCAGCCTCGACGCCGATTTCATGACGATGAGAAGCCTCGGCGTCATGCAGGAGGTGCCGAATCGTGCGCGCCGTCATGCCATTGCTCGTGTTGCTGGGGCAACGACCAGGCGCGAAATGGCCATGCTCGGAGCGGAAATCCAGGCGAAGCGCAGCGCGGCAGCAGAAGCCTGGCTGGCCGTACATTTTGCGCAGGATCGCGTCACGCTCGTTACACGCCTTGCCGCCGACTACGACGTACTGAATGACGCGATGCGTGGACGGTTGGCGGCGGGTTCCGCAGAAGCCGGTGACGTGCTGGCGATACGGCAGGAGGCGTTGGACTTGGCGGACCAGCGCGACGCATTGGCTGCGCGTGTGATAAACGCACGGGCAAGGCTGGATTCGCTGACCGGGGATTACAGCGGCAGAATGTTGTTGGATGAAATTCCCGAAATAGTAGTGGACCCGATGCGCCTGCGTTTTGGCGTTGCGGGCCATGCCGAGATTGCGCCACTGACCGCCGAAAAGGCGATGTCCGAAGGGGAGCTGGCAGAAGCAGAGGCGTCAAAAAAGGGCGACTGGTCCTGGCAATTGGCCTACAGCAAGCGGGGCTCGCTGTATGGCGACATGATGTCCGCCGAGGTGAGCATGGACCTGCCGCTGTGGCGGTCGTCACGGCAGGGGCCGACGATCGCTGCGAAGAAACTTGCCGTGGAGCGGGTTGAAGCTCTTCGGGAAGAAGCAACGCGCCGTCATCGCGCGGAAATTGATGCGGCGCTGGCCGACATCGACGCGTATGACCGACAACTTACCCGCCTCCGCGCGCAGGCCGTTCCACTCTCGGAACTACGCGTCGATTTGGCGCAGTCCCAATACCGATCCGGGACCGGTTCGCTTGCCAACCTGTTCGCGGCGCGTCGAGATCTGCTGATGCAGCAATTGCGCGCCATCGACCTGCTTGAACAATCCCTCGTGACCAAAGCTCGGCTGAGCTATCTCGCCGTAGAGGAAACGCCATGAACAGGAAATCACTTGTGCTGGGTGTCGTATTGACGGCGACAGGCGCTGTCGTCGGCTACGGGATTGCCCGTTTTGGCAGTCATGTCGGTGAGGCGACGGTGGGCAATGAACCGGCAGAGGCAACCGTATTGGCGACTACGAAGATGGAGCGCCGGGTTCTCTATTGGTACGACCCGATGATGCCGGGCCAGCATTTCGACAAGCCCGGCAAGTCCCCGTTCATGGACATGGATCTCAAGCCGAAATACGCGGAAGACGACAGCGGGATTCCGGGCCTGTCGTTGTCGATGTCAGCAACGCAGGCGCTCGGGTTGCGGCTTGCAACTGCCGAATACCGGGAAATCACTCCGTCATTCGAGGCGCTTGGAACGACGCAACTGGATGCCAGCGATGTGGCTGTCGTGCAGGCTCGTACCGGGGGTTACGTCCGTCGCGTCGTGGCCCGAATACCCGGCGAAACCGTGCGAGAGGGCAGCACGCTGCTCGAGATGGTGGCACCAGAATGGACGGCTGCACAGCAGGAGTACCTGTCGCTGACGCGCAGCGCTGACGATTCACTCGTGGCTGCGGCGCGCCAGCGCTTGCTGTTCCTGGGTATGCCTGATGGGTTGGTGAAGAAACTTGAGCGCAGTGGCGAAGTTCAACCGGCTGTCATCACCGTGCCAATCGACGGTGTCCTGAAGGAACTGGCGGTACGCGACGGCATGGCCGTTTCACCCGGTATGACCCTGGCAACAATAAACGGAGTGTCCCGGATATGGATAGAAGTGGCCGTTCCGGAAGCGCGTGCTGGACAAGTCGGGGTCGGCCAGGAGATCAACGTGATGTTGCCGTCGCTTCCAGGCACGACATTGAAAGGCGCCGTGAAGTCCGTTTTGGCTGAAGGCAATACGGACTTGCGAACGGTACGTGTGCGGATCGCATTGCCGAACCGCGATGGTCGCGTGCAGGCAGGCCTGAGTGCTGTTGTGCGTTTTCAGGGGGCCACGCAGCTTGCGGTGGTCGTGCCTTCGGAGGCTGTGATTCGTACTGGAACGCGCGCCATCGTCTATGTGGCAGGCAGCGACGGGAAATTGCGTCCAGTGACCGTGCGGCCAGGCAGGGAGTTCGGCAATGAAATCGTTATTGAAAATGGCATTGAGGATGGCGAGCGGATCGTCGTGTCAGGTCAGTTCCTGATCGATTCCGAGTCGAGTCTGCGCGGGATCCTGCCGGTGGATGTGAATGGAGAGGGTGGAGCAGCCAGTTCGGACACGTCGACGGCGCCTCCGGCTCCATCGACGCACGCGGGCCACGGAGGAATGTAACCATGATCGCCGCCATCATCCGCTGGTCGATCGGCAATCGATTTCTGGTGCTGCTCGCCACCCTGTTTCTCACTGCTGCCGGGCTCTGGGCCGTTCGTTCCACACCGGTGGATGCGCTGCCTGACCTGTCGGACGTACAGGTCATTGTTCGCACAAGTTTTCCAGGGCAGGCGCCGCAAATCGTCGAAAACCAGGTGACCTGGCCAATGACGACGACAATGCTCTCCGTGCCGGGAGTAAAGAATGTACGCGGGTTTTCTTTTTTTGGTGACTCGTTTGTATACGTCATTTTCAACGACGGCACAGACCTCTACTGGGCTCGCTCGCGTGTCTTGGAATACCTGAACCAAGTACAGGGGCGATTGCCTGCCGGCACGAAATCCGCGCTCGGGCCTGATGCCACGGGGGTCGGCTGGATCTATGAATACGCGTTGGTCGATCGTACGGGTGCCCATGACCTGTCGCAGTTGCGCGCATTGCAGGACTGGTTCCTGAAATTCGAACTTAAAACGCTGCCTAACGTGGCTGAGGTGGCCAGCATCGGAGGCATGGTCAAGCAATACCAGGTGGTGCTGGATCCTTACAAGCTTGCTGCCCGCGGGATCACTCCCGTGCAGGTGCGCGAGGCGCTGATCAGCAGCAACTCAGAAACCGGGGGCTCGGTTCTGGATATGTCTGGTGCCGAGTACATGGTGCGAACCGACGGATATTTGTCCTCGCTGAATCACTTTCGCGCAATCCCCCTGGCGATACGCAACGGGATTCCGGTGACGCTTGGTGAGGTGGCTACCATCCAGATAGGCCCGGAAATGCGACGTGGAATCGCCGAGCTCAATGGCGAGGGTGAAGTCGTCGGTGGCGTGGTTATCCTGCGCAGCGGTGGAAACGCACGCGAAACGATCCGTGCTGTCGAGAAGAAGCTCGGAGAGCTGAAGCCGAGCCTTCCATCCGGCGTCGAAATCGTCACGACCTATGACCGCAGCGGCCTGATTGATCGCGCGATCAATAACCTCACCGTGAAATTGCTTGAAGAGTTTATCGTCGTCGCGCTGGTGTGCGGCATATTTCTGTGGCACCTGCGTTCGGCCATGGTTGCCGTGGTCGCCCTGCCCTTGGGCATCCTCGCCGCATTTCTGGTAATGCGCTGGCAGGGAATCAACGCCAACATCATGTCGCTGGGCGGCATCGCCATCGCTATCGGCGCCATGGTGGATGCTGCCGTGGTAATGATCGAAAACGCGCACCGCAAGATTGAACACTGGCAACAGGCCAATCCCGGCAAGGAGCCGGATGGGCCAACGCGATGGCAGTTGGTGCAGGACGCGAGCGAGGAAGTTGGTCCGGCGCTGTTCTTTTCACTGCTTATCATTGCGCTGTCCTTCATCCCGGTCTTTACGCTGGAGGCCCAGGAGGGGCGGCTCTTCTCGCCGCTCGCGTTCACCAAGACCTGGGCCATGGCCGCGGCTGCGGGGTTGTCGGTGACGCTGGTCCCGGTGCTGATGGGCTATTGGATACGTGGACGTATCCCGCCGGAACAGAAAAACCCGGTGACGCGTGCGCTGATTGCAGGCTATCGCCCGTTGCTCGAATGGGTTCTGGCACGACCCAGGATGACACTGGTTATTGCCGTGCTGGCATTTGCGACGACATTCTGGCCGCTGAATCGATTGGGCGGTGAATTCCTGCCGCCGCTGGACGAGGGGGATCTGCTGTACATGCCATCGGCGTTGCCGGGCCTTTCGGCACGCAATGCATCGGAACTGTTACAAACCACGGATCGAATGATCCTGAGCGTGCCGGAAGTAGAAAGCGTGTTCGGCAAGGCGGGCCGGGCGGAAACGGCCACTGATCCGGCGCCGCTGGAAATGTTCGAGACCACCATCCAGCTCAAACCACGCGATCAATGGCGGCCAGGCATGACGCCGGAGAAGCTCGTCGAGGAACTGGATCGTGCAGTACGGGTGCCGGGGCTTTCCAATATCTGGGTGCCGCCGATCCGTAATCGTATCGACATGCTTGCCACCGGCATCAAGAGCCCGATCGGCGTCAAGGTTACCGGCAACGACCTGGCAGCAATCGACAGGGTTGCTGCCGAAATTCAGGTGGTGGCGTCAAAGGTGCCGGGTGTCTCCTCCGCGCTGGCGGAGCGCCTGCGTGGTGGACGGTACGTGGACATTCGCATCGACCGCGAGGCGGCTGCCCGCTACGGGCTCAACATCTCGGACGTGCAAGCGGTAGTTTCGGGCATGATCGGCGGGGAGAACGTCGGAGAGACTGTCGAGGGGCGGTCCCGTTTTCCGATTAACCTGCGCTATCCGCGAGAGCTGCGTGACTCGCCGGAGAAACTTGCCGCCCTGCCAATCATGACCCCATCGGGACAGCTGACTACGCTTGGTGCCGTGGCAGCGATTGCCGTTGCGGACGGGCCGCCCATGCTGAAGAGCGAGAATGCACGCCCGTCCGGCTGGGTCTACGTGGATGTGCGTGGCCGTGACCTGGTTTCCGTCGTGGACGATCTGCGTCAGGCCATTGCGACTCAGGTGAAGCTTGAGCCGGGAGTCAGTCTGGCCTACTCAGGTCAGTTCGAATTCCTGGAGCGCGCCAACGCGCGGCTGAAACTTGTGGTGCCAGCGACGCTCGCCATCGTCTTTGTCCTGCTGTACCTGACGTTCCGCCGCCTCGATGAGGCGTTGCTCATCATGGCGACCTTGCCCTTTGCGCTGACTGGTGGGGTCTGGTTCCTGTACCTGATGGACTATCACCTGTCGGTTGCGACGGGAGTCGGCTTCATCGCGCTGGCCGGTGTCGCGGCCGAGTTTGGCGTGGTGATGGTTCTGTATCTTCGCCATGCGCTCGAAGCACGCGTGGCCCAAGGGCAGGCCATGACCGCCGATATCGTGATGGACGCCATCCGGGAAGGTGCGGTGCTGCGGGTGAGGCCCAAAGCCATGACGGTCGCCGTCATCCTTGCTGGTTTACTGCCGATCGTTTTCGGTAGTGGTGCCGGCTCGGAACTGATGAGCCGGATTGCCGTGCCGATGGTGGGCGGGATGATTACTGCGCCGTTGATTTCGATGCTGGTGGTGCCGGTGGTGTACCTGCTCCTGCGACGCAGGAGTGCGTAGTGCCAGATGGACCGATCGCTGGGAGGCATAGAGGATAGGTTTATGGTGGCATCGGAAACGCGTTGGTCCGGACGTGTGCTGCTTCGTCCGGGCGTCGGTGTCTTTGCCGGGGAGGCGGGTGACAACAAGGCCCACCTACACTGGGCACACCAGGTGAGCATAGGTCTGGACGGCGATGTAGCTGTCGCGGTTGCAGGCAATCTCCTGCGTGGACTGGCGGTGTTCGTGCCAGCGGGGGAGGCTCACCAACTGATGCAAGGTAGAGTCATCGCTATCTACGTTGATCCAACATCAGCTTGGGCCAAGCCTCTAGCGGCATCGAGCGGAACTGATGGCACTGCCAGCATCCTCGCCGGCAATTGGATCGGAGATCTGCGCCGACACTTTCTGATGAGTGAATGTCTTGCCAGTTGCGTTGATCAAATCGCAGATCAATTTAAGGATTCGTTTGGCGCGTCAACGGATGCTCGCCTGGCGCTTGTTCTGAATGCATTGCAAAATGGCGTGCGCGATCCATCAATTCGTGTCGATCGCGCGGTTCTGGCAAATCTGGCCGGTGTTTCCGGCAGTCGCTTCTCGCATTGGTTTTCCGGACAGACCGGGATGCCTTTCCGCAGCTACCGGAAATGGCTGCGCCTTATCCATGGTCTTGAGCTTGCGCTGGCTGGAATTGGCCTGACCGATGTCGCTCACCAGTCTGGATTCGCGGATCACGCCTATTTCACACGTACCTTTGTCGCACTGTTCGGTATTGCACCTTCGAAGTTTCTGGTCGACATCCAGTTACAGGCGGGCGATGAGTGAGTGGCATGTTTGTTCAAGCGCTGCAGGTGGTAGATCGCCGACTATGTGGACAGCCTGACAACGCTTGGAGGCGGTATGCGCACATTGATTCGATGGAGCAGCTATTGGCTCGTGATGGGGACGGTCATCGCCGCACAGTTGGCGGCGCTGGCGTGGAAACTGCCGTATTGGCCGTCTGCACCTCTAATCGCGGCGCTGGGTATCCTGACTGTAGCGCTACTGGAGCGTCTGCAGCCTTATGAGTCACGGTGGAACGAAGACCATGGGGATCTGAAGGCAGATGTCATGCATGCCTTGGCCAGTCTGACGTTGATTTTTCTGAGTGTGGAGATTGTCGCCGTTGCGCGCGACTTGATCCCAATCCTGAATCTATGGCCGCTGGCATGGCCAGTGTGGGCGCAGGTGCTGGCTGCAGGCCTGATCCTCGATTTTGGACTTTGGTATATGCATTGGCTAAGTCACCGGAACAGGTTGCTCTGGCGTCTGCATGCCCTGCATCACAGTGCGGAAAGGCTTTACTGGCTCAACGGCGAACGGCGGCATCCGTTGAGTGCGTTAGTGCTGGCAGGCCCAGGTATTGCGGTGGTAACGATTATGGGTGCGCCAGCCGCCATTGTCGGATGCTGGTTTTCGATAGTGGCGGTGCATCTGGCCTTTCAGCACGCGAACCTTGAGTATCGTGTGGGTCCCTTACGTGCGCTGCTCGGCGTTGCCGAAGTGCATCGTTGGCATCATAAGCGTGACTTCGAAGATGCACAGGTGAATTTCGGTGAGGTATTTGTGCTCTGGGATAAAGTGTTTGGTACTTACCGACTGCCAGTCGCTGCCATCCGGGCTGGAGAGGTAGGCATGCGAGAGGAAATGCCGAAAACGTGGTGGAAACAGATCTGGTGGCCATTCTCGGATAAATGATGTCGGCGGTCGATCATAGAGGTCGTTTTCCGTCAGTACTTATGACGTCCGTTGGCAGAAAATACGCCGTTTGCGCGGTAAATATTGTCAGCTCATTTAATATTGACTTACAGCGCGTTGAATTGATCGGGAACAAATGGGCTGTACCCTAAGGCCTATCCTCGTTAATTCGGTAGGCGCGTGGCGTGGGTACGTAGCGATTGATCGATAGTCTCGCCGCTTTCCTCCTCTTCGTTCTTTCCATCAGCAGATGGTTTGGAACCATCACTGACATCCCGCATGAAGTCATCGGAAAGCATGTCAGCGCTGGAATTCATTTGTAGCGGACTTTGACGTGGCTTGGCAGATTCGTCAGAACTTATCGAGGCCGCCGTTTCCGGCTTGCTGCCTGCGTGTGCAGTGCTGATTGTCGCTACCGCAAGAATCGCACCGAATAAAATCTCTTTCATGACGTTGCGTCCTAAAATTCCGACGGCATATTCAATAAAAAAAACGATCGTTCAGCACAGAACATGCGGATCATGTTCATGCGTTAATTCGCTGAGACTGCCGCGGTCCCTGGCCCGACGTGATTCCTCGCAACGATGCCGAAGCGCTCCCAGGGTGGTCTTCAATCGCTGCAGTTCCTGGACGCGCAGATCTTGGTCTTCGCACCCTTCGAGTCGAGACAATAGTCGCTGCAGTCCGACCCATCGTTCAACGATTCGCGGAGAAGCCGTCTTCCTTGGTACTTGCGCATGCCAACGAATACAGCCTCTCCAGTGCAGCGCGCTTCTCGGCTGAATAGTCGTGCATGTTGTAATGCTTGTGCTGAACGCCATGCAGGCCATGCGACTGCAGGTGGGCGCGGATCTCGCCGCTGGTGCCCACGGCGGCCAGTCGCGTTTCCACGGTACGGCGGAGAACACCGGGCGTGAAGGGTTCACGCACTTCCCCGGCCTCAATCATCGCCGTGACAATTTCCCTCATCGCGTCAGCGAATGCGCCGTGGGTGACCGGCTTTTCGCCCATGGTCAGGGTGAGGAGATAGGGGCCCAGGCTTGGGGACGTCATTTCATCCAGCGCAGCCTTTGCCTCCGGAAGCAGCGGAACCAAATGAAGTCTCGCTTCGGTACGCCGGCCTTTCGCGTCGCTCAGAACCACGGCGTCGCCGTCGAGATCAAGCGTGGTCAAGCGGACGAGTTGCTGAATGCGCTGGCATCCGGTCAGCAGATGGAAGCGGAGCAGGGCGCCTTTGGGTCCCTGCTGGGCGGCGATGCGGCGCCAGTACGCTTGAAGCTCTGAGAGATTCAGGACGTGTGAGCGGGCCTTGCTTGACCCTTCTATCGTCGGGACGTCCCGCAGCGGGTTGTGCCGGATGCCGAATTTCCTCAGGCCTACTGCAGTGCCGGATGATCGGGCACGGATGGCCGCCGAGAACGCGGCCCGGAGGTAGGAGCGCACCTTCGCCGCCTCGCGAAGCTTGCCCGCCTCGGTGATGAGATCCAGGACGGGCGCGATGGTGTCGTCGTCCACCTTGTCAGCTGGCACCTTCCATATTTTCGGGAAGGCATCGCGGATATGGCGATGGAGAGACGTTTCCACCGCTCTGGCGCTCGGCTTCTTCAGGTTCTTGAGATGTGCGACATAGGCCTCGAGCAACGCACCCAGAGTCTGCTCTGCCGCCCGTTTGGCGGCTTCCGCCTCGCGCTCCTTTCGGTGCTGCGACTCGCGGATTGCCTCTGCCTGCTGCTCCTTGCGGACCTGGATGGCTGCTCGCAGGTCGGTCTCGCCGGCCTGATATCGGCTCCGCAGTTCGTGGACCTTTTGGCGGGCGCCGGCGAGCGTCAGCTGCAGTTCGCCATCGTTGGTCTCAGACCACTCGCCAATGGGGAGCTGGACCCGTTTGCCTTCGGGGTCGGTATAGCGGAAGTAGAAGATGACCCGGCCGCTTTGATTGCGGCGGGCGTAGAGCTGGCCGGCCCCCCTAGGGTCTCCGTCCGACAGCCACTTCAGCGGCTTGATGGTTTCTAGTTGCTTAACCCGGATAGCATTGCCCACGCCAGACGCCCTTAGTCCCTCGCAACGGAGACGGAGTCTAGCATTTCCGTCTCCGTTCGGTCTCCGTTCGGCGGTGGATTCAGGGGTAAATAGGGCTATCTCCTAGGACGCCGAAATCAGTTAACCTATTGATTAATAAACAAACGGTGTAGTTCGGCGGAAGCCAGCGGACGGGGTGATTTGGGACTTAAAATCCCTCGGGGGTAACCCCATGCCGGTTCGATTCCGGCCCCGGGCACCATGATTTTGGATTTTGTAAATGCGGTTCTGCAGACGTACTCCCACCGAAACGCGGGATGCCTGCTCTTCAGGCTGGCGGTTTGTTGCCGACGATGATGCTGCCGTAGATGTCCTTGCCCGACGCGCGCCGGATATACATCGCCAGTTCCCGCTCGGCGTCGCCCTGCGAATCGAAAGGCCCCTCCAGGGTTCCCTCCCGCGTGGAAAAGTAAAACTTGCCATTCGACACGCTGAAGCGACCGGCGCGGAAGTGTTTGCGGGTTTGCTCGTCAGTGACGCGTTTGTCGGCGGCCATGCGCTCTTCTCCATAAAAGGGCAAGTCAGTATGAGGCTATTTTCTGCGCCGGGCGCCCCGGGCGCATGCCGATCACGACGAGCGGCGATGAACGACCACTGAGCCGCTGCTCAGGCGCCCTGATAATCCGGGCCCTGCAACATGAGGTTGTAGAAATAGGTCGCGATGCGTTGCTTTTCGGCAATGGAAACGTCGGTGAGCAGCTTGCGCACGGTCGAGTGGGCCAATGAGCGGATGCTCGAATGTCCCAAGGCAACGCCCTTGCGGGCCAGAAAGCCCAAGTCGATAAGAGCGGTTGGCTTGACGAGCAGATATTCCAGTGCAATGTCGATGAATTCGTTGATGACCTGCATCTGTGTCTCGGCGTCGTTCACGTTGCCGGACATGAGGGCTTCGTGCATCACCTGGAAACGGGTGGTGAAATGTTCCGGCAGCGGAAAACTGACGTGCGATACACCATCGAGGTAAATACGCCGGTCTTCAACGTACGACACCAGCCGGGCAAGTTCCTGGTTGTCGAGCCGGGCAATGATCGAGCGGATCAGGCCGTGGGCGGTTTTCTCGATCAGCCCGCCCAGTGCATCGACCAGTCGGGTGCGGAAGGCGTTGAGTTCGATTTGGCGGGTTGCCGCAAAAAACACTATCTCCAGTTCCTGATCGACAAACTCCAGCGCGATTTGCGTAAACAGGGCGTTTTGCGGCGCATGCACGCGGGTTTTCATGGCTGCCAGAAACGTGTTGACGTTGTCTTCCAGGGTTTGCCTGCTGGGCGTGGCGATGTAGATGCAGGGCATCAGATGTACCGTGTGTGATGACTCGAGCGGTGATGTTAAGGCCAAATGAGGCCGCCGGGCAGAGGCTGCGCGCCGCTCAAAGCCTGACTCGGTGCCGCGTATTCTGCGCATTGCGCGCAGGTGGCAAGGGGCGAATGGTCGGAGTGAAAGGATTCGAACCTTCGACCCCTACGTCCCGAACGTAGTGCTCTACCAAGCTGAGCTACACTCCGACGCCCCGTCCGAGGCCGCGTATTCTACACATCCCTTCCCGGAGTGCAAAACCGGCAGGCGCAGGCAAGGCAAAGAAAGTGCCTCAGGCTGTCGCAATTGCCCGTAGCTGCTGTGCGCTGTGGCGTCAGACGCCGGTCAGCCCGGCAAGATCGGCGGCGAGATTATCGCGAATCAGCTTGATCGTCGCCGCGCGACTGCGCCGTTTGGTGGCCGCGAAGATCCGGGGGTTGCAGGCGGCGAGGCGCTCGGCCTGGGCGCAGGCGAAATCGAGCACCGACAGATCATCGACAACCTCGTCGAGATAGCCGGCATCGACCGCCAGCGACGGCGCGAAAACTTCGGCGTTGATGATTGCGCGGCTGAAATAGCACGGGCTGAGGCGGTCGCGCGCAAGCTCGGCGCTGAACTGCGGGATAGTCATGCCGGCCTGTACGGCCTCGAGGCCGATCCTGAAAGCACCCTCGGCGCCGGTGCGCCAATCCGCCGTGAGCAGCAGCACGGCACCCATGCCCAGGGCATGGCCACTGCAAGCAATGAGCAATGGTTTCGGAAATTCGTACAGTCGCAGCGCGAGCTGCGCACTGGCATTGAGCAGCTCTTTGGCGGCAACCGGATTGCCCGCCAGTGCCGGCAGCCCCAAGCCCGTGGCGAAACACCCCTCGCGGCCGGTAAGAACGAGGGTCTTGATGCTCTCGTCATGTTCGATCGCATCGAGCATGGGACCGAGCTGCGCGATCATTGCGGCCGAAAAAATGTTGGTCGTGCCGTCGTTGAGAACGGCAAGAGCAAGCGATTTTTCGCGTTGAAGGTCAACGATATCCGCCATGGCGACCCCTTTGCAGGTCGCGTGATAATAACTGCGGCGGTTACGGTACGGAAGCCGCCTCAGCTCGCTCCGGTCGATGTCGGCCGCGACTTTAGCCGCGCAAGGTAGGAGCCGATGCGTTGCGACAACGTCCGATCTATCTCTGTTTCGGCGTCATCTACGCGCATTCTCGATGGGACCAGTGCGAGGCGCTGGTTGCTGGTGCGGCGCGCTGCCGCCGAGGCAAGCCCTTGGGCGAGGACTTCTGTGTGCACCGGCTTTGGCAGATACCGGAAAACCTGTGCCTGGTTGATCAGCTTGATGAGGCGCCCCGTATCGCGCATGCCGGTCACGACGATACTCAGGATGTCCGGGTGCTGCTGCTTCAGGGTGCGCAGCAGGTGCGTCATGTCGTCGCCGTTGACCACGACCTCCGTGATGATGATGCCGACCGGGTGCGCACCCAGAACCTCGACCGCCTCGGCCAGCGATGTGGCACGGTGCAGCGGCACACTGGCATCGATCAGCGTGCGCACCGCGTTGAAGGCATCCGGTTCCTGGTCGATGACCAGGATCTCCGTTGCATCGCCGACTCCGGGTGTCGCCGAGCCGGTGTCGCGCAGCGACTGCGAGACCGTGATCGCGTCGCGGACGGTGCGCTGGATGCCGGCGGCGGTCCACGGCTTGGCGAGGTAACGCCAGATCTCACCGTCGTTGAGCGCGCCGACAGCGGCATCGATGTCGGAATAACCCGTCAGCAGGACGCGAACCGTATCCGGCGATACTTCGCGCATGCGGGCCAGCAGTTCGGTACCGGGCATGTCGGGCATGCGCTGGTCGCTGACCACCACATGAATGGTCTGTTCCGTTGCCCAGGCGATCGCCTGCTGCGGGTCCGGGGTGACGAGCACCCGGCACAAGGGTCGGAACTGGATGTTGAGCGTCCTGAGAATACGTTCGTCGTCATCGACGAAGAGCACCGTTGGTTGCTTGCTTGGCAGTTTTTCCCGATGCATGGCGACTCCCTGACGTCAGGCGATTGCGTTGAGTGGATTTGTTGCGCCGCCGGCGACCGGCAGGATCACGGTGAAACGCGTGCCCTTGCCGGGCTCGGACGCGACCTGGATGGTGCCGCCGTGCTCATGGACGATGCGGTAACAGATGGCAAGGCCGAGCCCGGTACCCTGGCCCACCGGCTTGGTGGTGAAGAAGGGATCGAAAATGCGGGCCAGGTGCTCGGGTGCAATGCCCTTGCCGTTGTCCTGTACAACGATGTGGATGGCCTCGGAGTGCACACGGGTGCGAACCAGGATTTTTCCTCGGCCGTCGATTGCCTGAACGGCGTTGGTTACGAGGTTCAGCAGTACCTGGTTCATCTGCGACGGTACGCAGTTGACCGGTGGCAGAGCCCCGATATCGCGAACCACCTCCGCGCGATCCTTGATGACGTTACGGGCAATCAGCAGCGCGTTGCTCACACACTCATTGATATCGACCTTCTCCGACATCGTCCGGTCAAGGCGCGAGAAATCCTGGAGGCCGGATACCAGCTCGCCGATCTGGGTGCAGCCGAACAGCGTGTCATCGACCAGTTGGTCGAGGTCATTGAGGATCATGGACAGGTTGTCGGTATCGACGACCTGGCGGGCAGCAAGGATCGCGTCGACGATGCGGTCCGGATCGCTTGCCGGATCCTCCAGCGCGGCGAGCAGTTGCAGGTTGGCGAGCGAGAGTGTTCGCACCGTGCCGGAAAACTGCTGTACCAGCTCGACATTGTTCCGCACGTAGCCCAGCGGCGTATTGATCTCGTGCGCGACGCCGGCAACCATCTGGCCCAGCGACGCCATTTTTTCCGACTGCACCATCTGGGCCTGCGATTCCTTCAGTTCGCGGAGCATCCCGGCAAGATCCGCATTGCGACGGGAAATGTGTCGCTCCATGGCCTTCAGCAGGTCAACCACCACGCCGACGCCATGAAACGCGCCAGCGCGCGTGACGATGAAATCTTCCCGGATCGGAAACCCGATGCGTTCGGTGATATGTCGCGAGGCATGCTCCACGGAGGTGCTTTCGTCGACAAGAATAGGCTGCGCGCTCATGACTTCGTGGACCTGCTTGCGGCTATGCAGGTCCCGGCCAAAGCGCGACATGTAAATTTGCTGGAGTGTGTGCCTTGTGAGTATGCCTACGGGCAATACGCCATCGACAACCGGCAGGGACAGGAACGGGGCGCAGGCTGGGGCAAGGAACAGGCCCGCTGCATCGGCAATACTTGCCGAGGGCGACAGGACGGGAGACTCCCGGGATAATTCACCAATCGATGACATGCGCGGCTCCTGCGCGCCGTCCGGAGCATCATGCCACGTAGCTTATTCCCTGCAGTCGAACGGACGGCACAGCGATACTGCGCCGTCGTCTATGACCATTTGATGATCGCAGGGTGAACCGTCCCTGGTTACGGCGCCGGTTCCTGAAGGTACGGGCGAAGAATCGTGTCGCCGCGCACTTCGGCGCGGATCACATGCAGGAAGGTGTAGGCTCCGAGCAGCTTGCGGGCGAGGAAAATAAATTCCTTGGGCGGCACGTCGAAATGTACCGACAGCGTTGCTTTGGACGCCTTGGCGATCACCCGGTCGGGCAGATCGCTTTTGCCCCAAAGGTATTCCTTGCGTTCGTTCAGTACATAGGCTGGCATCGGGTGAACGTCCGGATCGGCGAGCACTTCCACTGCCATGAAGCACAGCTCCACAAATTGATCGAGCGTTTTTGCCGGCACGTTCCGGGTCAGGAAATTCAGCCCGTGCATGGCCGTGATCAGGCGGTCGGAATCGCGGAAATAAGCGGCGCGGATCATTTCCCGGCCCGGGCCCAGTACCAGCTCGTCAAAATCGATAAAGGCACCGAAATCAAGCAACACGATGCGATCGGGTGCGCCGGGCTGATCGGCAATCCGGATCAGATAATTGCCGAAGTTCGGATCAGTCTGCATTTTGTTCCAGACAAAAATTTCCTTGCAGCAGATATCCATGATGGCTTTGCCGATCGCATTGCGGCGTGCTTGCGGCAAGCCCAGTACTGCAGGGCTGGAAATACCGATGCCGTGCTCGAATGAAGTGCACAGGACGGTGCCGGTGGAATATTCGGGAAACACATCCGGCACCCGGTAGCGGGGGTCATCCTTGAGGATCTCGCCGAAATGCCGCGTGGTGTCGAGTTCAAGGTGATAGTTCACCTCACGTTTGAGCATCGCCCGCACTTCATCCAGCCATAAATTGAAATCTTCGGTGATCGGGACGAGACGGGTGAGCCTGAGCAGTTGCACCAGGGCCTGCATGTCGCTGTCGATCGCATCGGCGACACCCGGGTACTGAATCTTCAACGCCAGTTCGAGTCCGTCTGATTTGCGCCGGGCTTTGTGCACCTGGCCGAGCGAAGCAGCACCGAGCGGCTCCGGATCGATATCGAGTTCGTCCATGCGCGCGCCGAGCTGCGCGTGCAGGTGCCGCGACATCGCCGACCATTCCAGCGCGGTGGTTTCCGATTCCAGGGTGTGCAGGGCAACAGTCACCTCTGCAGGCAGAAAATGCTCGCCCAGCAGGGCCATCATCTGGCCAACTTTGACGACGCTGCCCTTGAGCTTGCCGAGTTCGTGAACGAGGTATTGCGCCTGCTCGGAGAGGATTTCCTTCTGCCGCAGTTGGCGGTCTTCGCCGGAATTGAGCAGGTTGCCGGCGGATTGCAGTGCGAAGCGGGCGCCGGCCAGGAAGCCGACTTTGGCGAGCGTGTAGCGACGCTCCAGGGCACCGGTCTTGATGCGGCTAACCTTTTTGGACATATGGAGCTCCGGATCTGGATGGCGCGCCGATTGTAATCGAACGACACTGGACGTTGTCGGCCACTGTTCGGCTGCCGACAGGCGCCGATAATCGCTGTGGACATACTACGGGGGAATCATCATGCAGAAGCAGACGTGGGTGTTGCTGCGGGGCCTGGTCCGCGAGCAGCGGCATTGGGAGGCGTTTCCGCAGGTGCTGGCGGCGCGGTTGCCGGACGCGCGGATCGTCATGGTCGATCTGCCTGGCAACGGCGTGCATTGCCGGGAGCGCAGCCCGCTACGCGTTCGCGACATGGTGGACGGCCTGCGCGCTGACCTCGCGGCACGCGATATTTCGGGGCCCTTCTCGGTGCTGGCGCTGTCGCTGGGCGCGATGATTGCCCTGGAGTGGATGAGCCATTATCCGGCCGAGGTTGAACGGGCGGTGCTCGTGAACACCAGCCTCAGTGCGCTGAACCCGTTCTGGCAGCGGCTACGCCCGCAAAACTACGGTCGCATTGTGCGCGACGTGCTGTTTCACCACGACCCTGAAGCACGCGAGCGCCTGATCCTCGATATCACCGTCAATCGGGTCAGCGACCGCGAGGTTTATGTGCGGCGCTGGGTCAAATATGCCGAGGAACAGCCGGTCAGCCTGCGCAATGCCATCGCGCAACTGGTTGCGGCCGGCACCTACCGGCGGCCGGCACGCTCGCCGCGCTGCCCGGTGCTGGTGCTGAACGGGCAGGGCGACCGGCTGGTTGATCCGCGCTGCAGTGAACGCGTTGCCGCCGTCTTCGGCCTGCCACTGGAGCGCCACCCGACCGCCGGACACGATGTCGCGCTTGATGCGCCGGATTGGCTGGCAGAACGAACCGCCGCGTTTGCGGCGCGCACGGGCTAACAGCTAGCTGGCCGTTTTTGGCAACCCTGTTTTCTGTGCCGCGGCCTGGCGTTGGCGCCACAACTGGATCTGATCGGCCATCACGCTGCCGGCCTCGATGAGCATGGCCTTGTCGATCGGGCTTTCGGCATTGTCGCCAGCGGCAGCGAGATCCTCGTTGATCTTTTCGAATTCCGCGAAATCCTTGAGCGGCGCCTCACCGCGTGCGACGCGACGTTTGTTCTCGATATTCAGCGATTGCTGGCGCAATTGATCGCGCTCGCGCCGCCGCGTGTCTTCGTTCAGCGACAACTGCTTCTGGGCGCGCGATTGCGCCAGCATGGCCAGCTGGTCGCGGACATACTGAAAGTCCGGGCTGGCGCTGGCGCGCTGCTCGCTGCGCTTGCGCAGTTCCGGCAGCATTGATGAGAAATCGCCGATGCGGGTATAGCGCGCTGGCCGGATCGTGTCCCAGGGCATGGCATTGGGCAGCGCGCTCTCGCCGATTTCCTCGTGATCAATCAGGCCGGGGAAAGCAATATCCGGCATCACGCCCTGCAACTGCGTACTTTCGCCGCTGATGCGATAGAACTTGGCCTGGGTGATCTTGAGCTGCCCCTGGTTGAGCGGGCGCAAGGTCTGCACCGTGCCCTTGCCGAAGGTCTGCTCGCCGATGATCAGACCGCGGCCGTAGTCCTGAATGGCAGCCGCGAAAATTTCCGACGCCGACGCAGAAAGCCGATTGACCATTACGGCAAGCGGGCCGTCGTAGTGCACGTCGGGATCGAAATCGCCATCCGGCTCGACCTTGCCGTTGGCCCAGCGCACCTGCACCACCGGGCCGGTGCGAATGAACAGCCCAACCAGCGACTGCACTTCTTCCAGCGAGCCGCCGCCATTGTTGCGCAGATCAAGAACAATGCCGTCGATTTTTTCGCTGCGCAATTCGTCGATCAGCCGGGCGACGTCGCGGGTGGTGCTGCGGTAGTCCGGGTCGCCACGGTGCGCGGCTTCGAAATCGATGTAGAACGTCGGCAGGGTAATCACGCCGACCCGGAACTTCTGTCCCTGCGAGGTAACGTCGATGATTTTTTTCCGGGCCGCCTGTTCCTCGAGTTTCACGGCATCGCGGATGAGTGTGACGATACGGGTTTCCGAACTGTCCTTGGCGGCAGCAGGGATGATTTCGAGGCGAACCTGCGAGCCCTTGGCACCGCGAATCAATTCGACGACCTCATCGAGCCGCCAGCCGACGATATCCACCAGTTCACCGGCACCCTGGGCGACGCTGACAATCCGGTCGGAAGGCTTCACAAGACCTGATCGTTCTGCCGGCCCGCCCGTTACCAGCTTGACGATCTTGGTGTACTCGTCCTCGGTTTGCAGCACCGCGCCGATACCCTCAAGCTGCAGGCTCATGTTGATGTTGAAATTCTGGCTGGTCTGCGGCGAGAGGTACTCGGTGTGCGGATCGTACAGCGCGGTGAGCGCATTTATGTAGGTCGAGAAGGCGTCTTCAGCACGCACCTGCAGCGTGCGGTTGAGCTGGTTGCGGTAGCGCTTGCCAAGCAGTTTCCGGACTTCAGCGTCCGGCTTGCCGGACAACCGCATGTCGAGGATTGCGGTTTTAAGGCGACGGCGCCACAGGTCGTTCATTTCTGCTGTGGTTCCCGGCCAGCGCGCCTCCTTGCGATCAAGCTCGATCGACTCATCTTTGCCGAAGTCGAAGCGGTCAATGCCCTTGTCGAGTTCAGCGATGAGGTACTGCAGGCGCTCGACACTGCGGAGCTGGTAACGATTGAAGATCTGGAAAGCAGGATCGAGATCGCCAACGCGCAACGCGCGATCGAAGCGTGGCCGCAGTTTTTCAAGTTCGGCGATATCGGCGGTGTAGAAGTACATGCGCTGGTCGTCCAGCGACTTCAGGTATTGGTCGAACAGCCGGCTGGACAGCGTGCTGTCGACCGGTTGCTGGCGGTAATGCGACTGCAGTTGCCGCACCACGTTGACGCCGGCCTTGACCTCTTCCCGATCGGCGGACAGGGCAACGGGTTTCGCGGCCAGTGCCGCTGCGGTGTCTTCGATAAGGAGGCTGGATGCGCCCGCTTCAGCGCTGCCGATTGTCACGCAGGCAAGAGTGAACAGCGCAGCGATTAGCCCCTGCAGGCAGTGGGCGCGCAGGGTAGAGCGGGAGATCAGGCTAGTGAGGGGGGTCATGGGGGATCGTTGGGTTACACGCGCGGCGGGAAAATGGTGGGGAAAGATACTCTTGCATGGTAGATAGCAGCGAGACTGCTAGCAACCGTGGTTTCCGGGATATTAGGCGGTCGCGTCTGGATCCCTGTCTGCGCCTGTGCACGGCCCGGTGACCGACGAGTGGGCGATGGCCATAATGGCTGTGTCGATGCCATCTGTTCTGTTGCCGCTTGTCTCTGGCCCGCCCACCTTTGTCACCGGATACCGCCGTGCTGTATCGCGTCTGGTTTGCACTGTTTCTGATCGGCTTCGTTGCGGCCTGCTGGCAACTGCTTGCGCACGGTAATGCCGCCGTGTTCGATGCGATTGTCGCGGCGTGCTTCACGATGGCCGCACTGTCGGTGGAAATCGCCATCGGGCTGGTTGGCGCGCTGGCGCTTTGGCTTGGGCTGTTTCGCGTGGCCGAGCAGGCGGGCCTCGTGGCGGCGATCGCCCGGGTTCTCGGCCCGGTTTTTCGGGTGCTGATGCCGGGAGTGCCTGCCGGCCACCCGGCGATTGGCGCGGTCACGATGAATCTCTCGGCAAACATGCTCGGCCTCGATAACGCCGCCACGCCGCTGGGCCTGAAGGCCATGCACGAACTGCAGTCGCTGAACCCGACGCCCGAGCGGGCGACCGATGCGCAGATTCTCTTTTTGGTGCTGAATACTTCCAGTGTCACGCTGCTGCCGGTGTCGATTTTTGTCTACCGTGCCCAGCAGGGCGCCAGCGACCCGGCGCTGGTATTCCTGCCGATCCTGCTGGCGACCAGCGCCTCGACGCTTACCGGGCTCGTTGTCGTGGCGGCTCTGCAGCGCCTGCCGCTCTGGCGCCTGCTGCGCCTGTGGCCGGTGCTGCTCGGGGTGGCGGCACTCGGTGCCCTGCTGGCGACGCTCATGGTGTTGCCGCGCGAAGTGATTGCCAGCGTTTCGGCGAGTGTCGGCAATATGACGCTGTTCGGAATCATCATGCTGTTCCTCGGTGCGGGTTTGTGGCGCGGCCACGATATCTACGCAACCTTCATTGCGGGTGCCGAAGAAGGTTTTCGCACCGCTGTCGGCATCATTCCGTACCTGGTTGCGATGCTGGTTGCCGTTGGCGTGCTGCGGGCCAGCGGTGCACTTGATGCCGTGCTGGAACTGTTGCGGCACGGCGTCGCTGCGGGCGGGTTTGATGCGCGCTGGGTCGATGCAATGCCCACTGCGCTGGTCAAACCGTTCAGTGGCAGTGGCGCGCGGGCGATGATGATCGAGACCATGAAGACCCAGGGTGTCGATTCGTTTCCGGCGCTGTTGTCGGCGGTGATCCAGGGCAGTACCGAAACGACCTTCTATGTGCTGGCGGTGTATTTCGGCAGCGTCGGGATCCGCTACGCTCGCTATGCATTGTGGTGTGGCCTGCTCGCCGATGCCGCCGGCGTGGCTGCAGCCATTGCCGTCTGTTATATGTTCTTCGGCTGAATGGCGCCCCTGAACCGTCTTGCCTGCCCGGGACGGACGGATGGTGCGGCTGTCCGGCCCCTGTTACATTTGAGGCGCTGTTTTCACGGTGCGCCCGTAACCCGGTTCTGCTGGTTTGCTGCCGGCAATATTCCGACAAAATGAACGGTCCACGATGGATGATCTGCGCGCCCACCGCCGCCTGAACGTCGATTTCGACGCCGTTGTGACCACCGCGGGGCTGCGCGACGTGCCCTGCAAGGTGCGCGACTTTTGCCTCGGCGGCGCGTTGCTGTCCTTTGACGACCCGCTACGTCCGACCCCACCGGGCCTGTCGTTGCTTGAGCGCGGCATGGCGGTCCGGTTACGGGTGATGACCCGTTCTTCAGGCCGCGAGGAGACCTACACTCTCGCTGCCACCGTGGCGCGCCGCGACGCGCAGACGCTTGGCGTCGCTTTCGCCAATCCTGATCCGACTGCATTGATGGCACTGCAGAGTCTCGCCAACACCAACAGCACGCAACAGCGGCGCGCTGGCCGCTCTGATCTGCGCCGGGCCCGTTTCGATGAGGTGACGGTGCGCAAAGTGATTGGCGCTTTGCGCGATCAGGTCCGGGAATGCCTGGCCGACCTGCCGGCAGTGCTGATCTCGGAGGCCCAGAAACCGATCACCGAGCTTGCCGGGAAAGCCTCCACTGATGAGGAATACAATCGCTTCAGCGATAGCATTGCCACGCTGCGACGCTACGCCAGCAACGTCCAGAGCGGTTTCCTCAAGCAGGCGCTCAAGCCACTCGAAGAGCTCGGCAACTGGCAGCCCGGCGCCTTGCTGCCCGGGGGCAACAAATCCTCCTCGAAGCTGTCGCTGATCGACAAGCATGCATTCGAAGATTGGCTGGCCGTAAAAGTAATGGTTTCCCGTGCCGAGGCTGACTGCAAGGAATCCTTGTTCGAATTGCAGATTCGCCTGAATGAAATGTTCGGCCTGCAACTGGGTGCCCAGAGTAACCCCGTCGGCCCGGCGATTTTCTACCACGCGCTCGGTGAGCCGATTCAGAAACTTAAATTGCCCAAGCCGGTGGAGCACCTGCTGCTCAAGTTGCTCGAGAACAACATGAGCGAGCGACTCGGCCGGATGTATCCGCTGCTCAACGAAATACTGATCAAGCACGGCGTGCTGCCTGAGCTCGAAGTGGGCAAGTACGCCAAGATCGAGCCCTATGGCTCGCCGCGCCCCGCGAAGGCGGCAGAGCCTGCCGCGCCTGCGGCAATCGTCGCCACGGCAGCTGTGACCACTGCTGCCGCCGCAGTCACTGTGCCACCTGCGGCTGTGTTGCCTGCCACTGCGGCGCAACCTGCGGCGCCGGTTGCCAGCGCGCAGGCGACGGCAACCGGCGGCGATCGCGCTGCGCTTGCGATCCGGCAATTTGAGTTGCAACAGAAAATCGCCCGCCAGTCCTATGCCACCGTGCAGCGGCTGCTGGCTGCGCGGCAAGCCACAGCGTCAGCAACACCTGCCGGGATGCCCGACGCTACCGGTACGGGCGTGTCGGTACCCCGGTGGGAAGAGGCCGTCGTTACCGGCGCGCTGGATAATCTCCAGCGGCAACCGGAATCTGCCGCGTCGGCGCCACTCAAGAGTCGGTTGCAGCAGGCGCTGGACCCGGCCGGCAGCGCCGGAAAATCGTTGCCGACGAATCAGAGCGTAGCTGCCGATACGATCGACGCACTGTTCGGCGAAATGCTCATCACGCCGCTGCTGCGTGATGACACCAAGGCACTGATTCGCCAGCTCGATGTGCCGTTCCTCAAGCTGCTGCTGACCGACAACGAGTTCTTCGGCAACGAGCAGCACCCGGCGCGGCAGGTGTTGAACAGGCTGGCGGCGCTGGGTGCGCGTGGGGCCATGACCACGCCGCAGCAACAGCAGAAAATGGCGGAGGTGGTCAGCACGCTGACCACCGGTTTCGGGCAGGATGTCACGGTGTTCAGTGAGGCGCTGCAGGTTCTTGAGCAAATGCTCGAGCAGCAACGCAAGGTCTACCAGCACAACCTGCAGCGCGTGCGCCAGGCGAGCGAAGGGCAGCATCGGGTGGCCGCAGCCCAGCGCAAGGTGCGGCAGGAAATCGAGGCGCGGATCGGTGGCCGGCGCGTACCGCGCGCACTGTTGACGCTGCTGGATTCCGGCTGGCGCGAATCGCTGGTCAGCACGCTGTTGCGGCACGGCCCGGCCAGCGCCGCGTGGCACGAACAGATCGGTGTCATCGACCAGATGGTGCGTGGCATTGAGGATCCCGCTGCGCTCAACATGAAGGCGTTGCTCGCCCTGATCAAGAAGGGTTTGGTCGCGCAGGCCACCGGGCAAATCAACCGCGATGCTGTGGTCGGCGACTTGCGGGAAATGTTCACTGCATTGTCGGGCGGCCGGCCCGAGGCGGTGCCGGCGGTCGATGTGCCGATAGGTGCGGTTGATTCCGAAGCACAGATCACCATGGTCGACGTTGAAGGACTCGGTCGCTGGCTCAAACGTGCGCGGGAAATTGCCGTTGGCGACTGGATTGAGTTCGCTGCGGAAGACGGCGAGGAAGTACAGCGGGCGCGGCTTGCCTGGCGCGACGAGGACAGCACCCAGTTCGTGTTTGTGAATCTGCAGGGCATGAAGTTGCTCGACCTTGATGTCGACAGTATTGCGCGGTCCTTGCGGGAAGAAAAAATCCGCCGCATTGATGATCCCGACATTCCGCTGGTTGATCGCGGCCTGGAAGCCATGGTGCAGAAGGTCTACGGGCAGCTCGCGCATCGCGCCACGCATGATGAACTCACCGGCCTGTTCAACCGCCGGGAATTCGAGAAGCGTTTGCTCGTGCTGGTATCGCAACTGAAGTCCGGCGATACCCCGTGGACGCTTTGTTGGCTCGACCTTGATCAGTTCAAGGTCATCAACAGCACCTGCGGTTTCGAGGCCGGCAACGCGCTGATTGTGCAGGTGGCCGAAGCCATCACGGCCCACGGCGGGACAGACGCGCGCATCGCGCGCCTGGGTGGTGATGAGTTCGCGATTCTCGCGCCGAGCGAAAGCGAGGCGCCGGGCAAGCGGGTAATCGACCGGATTTTGCTTGCCATCGATGCATTGCGCTTCGCGTGGGAAGGTAAGACCTTTCCCATTGCAGCCAGTGCCGGCGTGGTGTTTATCGAAGCGGGCGTCACCACGGGTGCAGACCTGATGAAGGCTGCCGAGGCCGCCTGCTATGCCGCCAAGGAAGGTGGGCGCAATCGTGTCCACGTGTTTCGTGCCGGCGACGCGCAGCTCACCCGCCGCGACGACGTTATCAAATGGGTGTCACGCCTGAACCAGGCCATCGAGAATGATCGTCTGCAATTGCGCTGCCAGCGTATCGAACCGGTCATGCCGAATTCCGGCCTGCTGCCGCACTATGAGATCCTGATTGCGATCGAAGACGAGAATGGTGAATTCATCCCGCCAAGCTCCTTTATGCAGGCAGCCGAGAGTTACAACCGCATGCACGCGGTCGATCACTGGGTCATCCACAATACATTGCAGTGGATGCACAACAATCCACAGCGCATGGCGAAGATCAGCGGGCTCTCGATCAATCTCTCCGGGCAATCCATGAACGACGAGAAATTGACCCGCTACATCCTGCAGCAAGTGCTTGATAGCGATGTCGCGCGCGAAAAAGTAACCTTCGAGGTCACCGAAACCGCAGCCATTGCCAACCTGGCAGATGCCGCTGATTTTATTCGCGAGATGCAGGCGATTGGCTGCAAGTTCTCGCTCGATGATTTTGGCTCCGGATTGTCGTCCTACAGTTACCTGAAAAATCTGCCGGTTGATTTTGTCAAGATCGACGGCGCGTTCGTCCGTGACATGCACCGCAATGCCGCCGATTACATGATGGTGCGCTCGATCAACGAAATGGCTCATTTCATGGGCAAGCAGACCATCGCCGAATACGTCGAAAATGACGAAATTCTCGCCAAGCTGCGCGAGATCGGCGTCGACTTCGCCCAGGGCTACGGTATCGAGCGCCCGAAACCGCTTGATTCACTGTAGGCCGGCAGGCGCGTTTTTTCCTGCTGCTGCTGGTCGGGTTGGGCACGTCTCCATGCTATCTTTCCTCCACCCGTGTTTCTGTTGCTGCGAGTTGAACCCATGCCCATCCGGCCCCTGACGCCGCGCGAGGCGACGCGTACCTGTCGCTCTGCAAGTTTTCCGTTCAAGACCACCGACAATCTCAAGCCACTGACCGCGTTTCTGGGTCAGGAGCGGGCCCAGACCGCCATCCGCTACGCGCTGGCCATGGAGCAGCGCGGCTACAACGTTTACGCCGTCGGCACCGACGGCCTGGGCAAGCGCACGCTAGTGCTGCGTTTCCTGGAAGAACATGCCCGCGCGCTGTCGGCAGTAGACGACTGGTGCTACGTAAATAACTTCGATAACGCCCGTGAGCCGCGCATCCTGCGTTTGCCGGCAGGCACCGGCTGCAAGCTCAAGCGCGATATGGAAAAGCTGCTCACCGAGCTGGGCGAGGCGATTCCGCAAGCATTCGACAACGACAAGTACTATCAGCGTGTCGAGGTCCTCAAGGCCGCGCTGATGAAGCAGCAGCAGCAGATCCTCTCGGCGGTTGCCAAGGAGGCCGAGAGTCGCAGCCTGAAAATGGTGCTGAATACGCCGGGTGGTTACAGTTTCGTGCCGGTCAATGGCGAGGAAATTCTTGATCCGGAGGGCTTCAAGAAGCTGCCACCGGCCAAACAGAACAAGTACAAGCGTGACCTCGACGAAATGGATGGGCGATTGCGCGCGGCGCTGCGCGAAATCAATCAGCGCGACCAGGTCCACCGCCGCAAGGGGCGGCAGTTAAATGAGGAAACGGCGGAGCTGGTTGTTACCCACCTGGTCGATGAACTGATCGGGCAGTATGAGCATCTGGAATTGGTGGCCACACACCTGCGGCGCGTCAAACAGGATCTGATCGAGAATTTCAGCATCTTTTTGCCCAATGGCGAAGAACAGCCGGAAGCCTCCGCTTCCGTCATCGGCAACAATACGCCGCCACGCTACCAGATCAACGTGATGGTCTCGCACGAGGCGGCGCACGGCGCGCCGGTCGTGGTTGATGACCTGCCGGCGCACAACAACCTCGTCGGGCGCATCGAGCAGGTGACCTACATGGGCACCGTTGCCACCGATTTCACCCTGATCCGGCCCGGCTCGCTGCACAAGGCCAACGGCGGCTACCTGGTGGTTGAAGTTGCCAAGCTGCTGGAACAACCATTTGTGTGGGAAAGCCTGAAGCGCACGTTGCGCTCCGGGTTGATCCAGGTGGACGCGCTGGAACGCATGCTGACTTTCACCGGCACCATTTCGCTGGAACCCGAACCGATTCCGGCTAATGTCAAGGTGGTGCTGCTCGGCGATCACCATATGCTGTATCTGTTGCGTGAACTCGATCCGGATTTCGACGAGCTGTTCCGGGTCGTTGCCGATTTCGAGGACGACATGGAGCGCACCGGCCCGAACGAATTGCTCTACGCCCGCTTCATCGCCGGCATGGTGCAGCAGCAGGGTCTGTTGCCGCTGGAGAAATCGGCCGTGAGCCGCACCATCGAATTGGCGGCGCGCTGGGCCGGTGACCAGAACAAGTTATCGCTGCACGCCGCTTCACTGCAGGAGACCCTTCGTGAGGCGACGTTCTGTGCCCGCGAAGCGAAGCGTAAGAAAGTTACCGCCGACGACATCCGGCAGGCACGCGCGCGCCAGCAACATCGCGTCGGGCGCGTTCGCGACCAGTATCTGGAAACGCTGCACAAGAATTTGCTGATGATCGACGTGAAGGGTAGGGAAGTTGGCCAGATCAATGCCCTGACCGTGCTGATGCTGCCGGGTTTCGAGTTCGGCATGCCGTCACGCATCACCGCCACCACCCGGTATGGTGATGGCGAAGTGATCGATATCGAGCGTAGCGTACAGCTGGGTGGCAAGATCCACTCGAAAGGCGTGATGATCATGTCGGCGTTCATCAGTACCTTGTTCGCGCAGGAGCGGCCGATTCCGCTGTCTGCGCAAATGGTGTTCGAGCAGTCCTACTACGGAGTCGAGGGCGACAGCGCCTCACTCGCCGAATTGTGTGCCTTGCTGTCGTCGCTCTCCGGTATTCCGATCAGCCAGTCATTCGCAATGACCGGCTCGGTGAACCAGTTCGGCGCGGTACAGGCTATCGGCGGCGTCAACGAGAAGGTCGAGGGCTTTTTCGACGCCTGTCGCATGCTCGATACGCATGTGGGCAAGGCGGTGATCGTACCGAAGTCCAACGTCCAGAATTTGATGCTGCGTGATGATGTGCTGGAGGCGGTAGAGAAGGGTGAGTTCAGGGTCTACGGTGCCGAGCATGTCGACGAGGCCGCCGAATTGTTGATGGATGTGCCGGCCGGCAAGGCGCTGAAGAAGGGTGGTTTTACCCCCGGCTCGATCTACGCACGCGTGCTTGAACGCATCGAAAAACTGCGCCAACTGCACCTGGAGGAAGCGCGCAAGCGGGCACAGTTCGGCGTGCCGCCGGTCAAGCCTGCCAGCGCTCCGGTGACAGCCCGGCGATCGTCCCGTCCTCGACCAGCTTGATCAGGTGCGCCTGCAGCGACAGGCGCGCGGCGAGGTGCATGAAGGTCGGCACATCGTCGTAGACCCGTGGCAGTAATTCATCGAGTGAAGCCGTGCGCAAATCGCGCAGGGCGCGTAGCGTTTTTGCTTCGCGCGCCAGGCGGTGGCGCGTGGTGGCGGCAATGATGTGGGCCGGATCCGGCATCACCTCGCCATGACCCGGCGCAATGGCGGCCAGCGGCAAGGTTTCCAGTCGCGCCAGCGAGTTCAGGTAAGCGCGCATTGAGCCTTCTGGCGGCACGATCACCACCGTCGAACCCTGGATCAGGTGATCGCCGGTAAACAACAGGTTCTCGCCTTCGAGCAGATAGCACAGATGGTTTGACACGTGACCAGGCGTTGCCACCACCAGCAGCCGCACGCCGCCGGCCTCGATGACACTGTCATCGGGCGGCGTGAGATCCGGACGGAAGCTCAAATCGTTGTAGCCGTCGTTTGGCGCGGCGTTGCCGATAAGTCGTGCCCCGGTGCGCGCGGCAAGCGGCGCCGCGCCGGGTGAATGATCCTCATGGGTGTGGGTGCAGACAATGTCGCGGATCGTCCCGCCGAGCGTATCGGCCGCTGCCAGCAGGGCGGCGAGGTGGGTTTCGTCGGCCGGGCCCGGATCGAGCAGGACGATGTCGTTGCCGCGAGCAATCAGATAGCTGTTGGTGCCCGGCCCGGTAAACACCGAGGGATTCGGTGCAAGCACGCGCACCACGGTAGCCGAGAGGCGCACCGGTTTGCCGACGATCAGTTCGCTCATACAGGCTCCGTCATGTCAGGCCTCGTCGTATCCGGCATCGCCGGGTAGCAGCAGGCGCATGCCGTGCGCGCTGTTCACCATTTTCGGTTGCATCGCCGGCACCGGGCGCGGTTGTTGTGTGTGTGCGAGCAGGGCGTCAACGGTGGCGAATATGGCCAGTGCCTGCAGGTTGCGGATGGTCGGAAAGATCAGGCGGATATCACCGCGATCGTTCGCTGCCAGTGCTGCCTGCGGGGACAGCCAGTCGGCCGCGACCGCTTCGCGGCCGTCGATGCTCACCGTTTGCGCCGCCGGCATGCGGGCGACGAAAAAGCGCGTGTCGTAACGGCGGGGTATGCCGACCGGCGTGATCCAGTGACTGAAGTAACCCAGTGCATCGGTGGCCAGTGACAGCGCCTCGTCGGCAACGAGATCGGCGAAGCTGCGTTCGCGCGCGAGTATCAATTGTTGCCATGCTGCGTACTGGTTCGTTGCCGTCGCCTGGCCGAGCAGGACGCCGATTTCTTCAAGGCTTTCACGTACCGCCGCGATAAACGACGGCAGGGCCTCGTCATGTTGCAGCAAGACGCGGGCGCTGTCGGCATCACGTTGCGAGGCTTTGATGAGGCGCGGATCGCTGTCGGCGCTATCAACCAGTCCGCCGGGAAACACATGCAGGCCGGGAAAATCGCCGGCATCCCCGCGTTTGAGCATCAGCACTTCAAGGCCCTGCGCGCCATCGCGAGCAAGGATGAGGCTGGCCGCTGCGCGCAGCGGGCGTGGTTGCCCGGAAGGGGAGACATTCATCGTGAAATCCTGTGCTGCTTGCGGGGCCGTCGTGGCGGTGGGGTGATGTGATCTTCAGCGCGTAACCGGCCGGTGTGTTCGTGGCACCCCTGCCTGCGCCTGCCACTGCAGGCTGCCATGTACTGCCATGGCCGGTGGGCTGAATACCAGCACGAACGCCCGCGATGCGCCGGGCGGCACTGACACCGACAACGTCCGGGTGATATTGAACAGGGTGTGACAGGATGTCGGCTTTGTTGCGTCAGTGCAGTCGGCAACCTGCAGGGTTATCGGCACGACCGACACGGCAAGCTCAGGGCTGACATTGTTCACCAGGCCCCGCAGCCGATAGCTGCCGGCAACCGGTTCGAGCTTCAGCTCCGAGAGTGATATCACGCTGGCGTCGCCGGTGAGGGTGTAGCCGTAGGCAACCCACCAGACATAGCCCATGGCGAGTACCAGCAAGGCCAGGCTCATGGCCAGCGCCGTGCGGAACAGCTCCCGACGTTCGCGCCAGATCACGACCAGCGTACCGCCGACGATCAGGGCGAGCAGGATGGCGACAAGGAACGGAATCATTGGCAGCTCACCGCCAGCAGGGCAGGATAATGTACTTTGGGCAATTTGTTTATCATGTTGATTTGTATGTAATTCATTGCGATTTTCTGAGTATGCACGCCGTTACCGGAGGCCAGAATGAACGCTCCATTGCCTGATCCGTCATACAGTCCCGCCGTCGAATCTGCCGTGCTGCGGCGCCTGCTGGCTCATCTGGCCACCCGCACGGATGTGCAGAATATCGAGCTGATGACCCTGGCCGGTTTTTGCCGCAACTGCCTGGCGAAATGGTACGCCGAAGAAGCCGGCAAACTCGGCCAGACCCTGTCGGTCGATGACGCCAAAATACGGGTTTACGGCATGCCCTATAACGAGTGGAAAGCGAAATTCCAGCGGGAAATGCCCTGAGGCACGCTGCTGGCAGCAGCATGCGGGCATAGCCCGACGTATCAGGGCGTCGATGCCGGCTGTACTGCCTCGGTAGCGGGAGTCTCGGCGGCAGCGTGGGCTGCATCGAGAATCTTGCGCAGCCTGAGCAGCTCATCCTTCACTTCGACCGGCACGTATTCGCCGCTTGAACCGCTGTAGGCGAACTGGACATAGCGTTCGTACTCGTCGTAGCAAAGCTCGGCCGTATCGTGCGTCGGGTACCGCACAATGCACTCCCTGAGGTACAGATCCGCCAGCGAATAGTAAAAGTTGTAGTCAAGCACCCGGTCGCTGATCGCGAGCCAGTACAGCAGATCCGGCATGCGCGGATCTTCCGGGTGAGTCTGCACATATTCGTGCAGCAGCCCGCGCATCCACAGATAGGAAATCTTGTCTTTTTCTGCGGTCACAAGCGGCGTGCCGACATGCGGCAGAATGTAGTTTTTCGCATAGGCCGCCAAATCGGTGATTGACGGTTCGAAGGCCTTGATTTTCGCCTTGCGAATACCCTCGAAGCCCTTGATCCAGGCGAGCATGTCCTTGCGAACCTGTCGGGACATCGAGCCGCCGCTGCTGTCCAGGCGCTTCTTCAGCGCCTTGATCGCCCGATCGGGATCACGGTAAACCTGCGCGTAAATGGTGAGCTCGCCCTCCAGGGCGTCCAGAATCGGGCCGTTGTAGGTTAAGCGGGGCTGGCTGTCGAGGAAGGTGTCGTAAAGCTTCAGCGCGCTGGTGTAGTCGCGGGTGATGTAGGCGAAGCGGGCGCTTTGCAGCGGATCGGTGGTGGCGGGCGCCAGCTTGCCGAAACTGAGCACCTGGGCCTTGCCATCCTGGGTGTGGCAGCCTGTGCAGGCCGAAGCGATGCCATGCACGAGATTGCGCAATGTGTCGGTTGTGCAGGTGCCGGCATCAACTGCGTCCCGCGTCCGTTCGATCTGCTCGATCATGGTCTGCCAGCTGATCCGGAAAGCCGGGCCGCGCTCGCCCACATGCGGCGCCATACTGTGAAAGCGTTCGTCGAGCTCGGTGAGCTGGCGAATGGCGGCGTCCGGATTGGCCAGTACTTTCTCGTTGAGCAGATTGGCCATCAGGCCACCGATTTCGGTCATCGTCGCGTTCAATTGCAATGGCGGCGGCGATGGTTCCCCAGGCGCGTTCTGTGCAACGGCAAACGGGATGGCGCCAAGGCAGGCAAGACCCAGCAGCAGTGAACGCAGCGACATCATTATGATTTCTCCAGAAAGCAGCGCGGATCGGCACATCCTAGCTGAACGGTCCGCTCGCCAACAGGGGCGATGGGGTGCAGGCGGACGATGCCGTCGCGGGGCGCGCGGCGGCGGCACATGCGTGCTGCAGAGGTTCCCTAACGACGATTGAGCCAGCGCTCGACGGCGTTGCCGGCTGCGGCCAGTAGTTTCTCGAAGAGGTGGATGACTGGCCGCCGTTTTGCCCAGACATCGGCAGCAATTTCACGCGTCTGGCCGATGTCGGCGATGAACATCAACTCGACATCTCGCGCAAAATGACTGTCCTGGACTTCCTGGTTTGCTTCAAGGTTCCAGCGCAGGTTCCAGCGATCAAAATTACAGGAACCTATCGATACCCAGTCGTCGACCATCAGCGTCTTGCTGTGAATGAAGCGCGGTTGGTACTCGAAGATGCGGATACCGTGCCGGAGCATCTGCGCATAGTAATGGTGGCTGATCAGCCGCAGCAGGGGGTGATCGGTCAGCGCGCCGGGCAGTACCAGCCGCACATCAACGCCGCGTTGCGCCGCACGGGTCAGTGCCCGCCGCAGGGACAGCGCGGGCAGGAAGTAGGGCGTGGCCAGCCAGACTCTTTCCCGGGCCTTGCCAATCTGCAGGAGTGCATGGCGCTTCACGTCCTGAATGGTCAAGCCGTGACTGATCGCCACTCGCCCGCGCTGGTTGCAGTCGGCCGGCAACGCAGCATGGCGGGTCGGAATGCGAAAGGATTTGTTGCCAGCGCGCACCCAGGCATTGGCAAAAAGCTGCGCCCAGTCCTGCACGACGGCACCACGAATTTCGATCATGGTCTCCCGCCAGTAGTCCTCGGGACTGATGTCCGGCGAGAACGCATCGGTAATGCCGGCGCCGCCGACAAAAGCCACCTGATCGTCCACGACCAGCAGCTTGCGATGATCGCGGACCAGATTATGCAACCGGTCGCCAAGGAGCCGCAGCGGATTGAAGACGTGCAACTCGATGCCGGCAGTGCGCAGGCGCTCGCGATCCGCCGCGTCGAGCGCCCGCGAACCGAAGGCGTCAATCATGACCCGGGTGGCAACCTGGCGTTGGGCGGCGGCGATCAGCGCCGCGATGAAATGATCGGCGACCCGGCCACTCTCGAAGAGATAAAGCTCAAGCAACACCGAATGCTGCGCGCCGGCGATGGCGTCGAGCATGGCCGGGAAGAACTGATTGCCGTCGGGCAGCAGCCGGAAATGGTTGTGTTTGTGCCAGTGGAAAACAGGGAGTTCTGTCCGACGCATGGTGCGACAGCCAGGCCGTCAGGCGGAGCGTATTTTCGCGGCGTTGCAGTGGGCGGGAGAATTGGCCATTTCGATCAGTGCCTGGCGTTTCAGCATTTCGATCTCTTTGCCATCAACGGCGAGCACGCCGCTTTGTTGCAGCCGGGTAAAGATACGACTTACCGTTTCGACAGCAAGGCCCAGGAAGTTGCCGATATCGTTGCGCGACATCGGCAACCGGAAGCGATTTGGCGACAGGCCGCGGCGCGTGTAGCGTGCCGACAGGTTAAGCAGGAAGGAACCGACGCGTTCCTCAGCCGGTTTTTTGGTCAGTAATAGCATCAGTTGCTGATCGGCTTGGATTTCACGGCTCATCAACTGAAAGAAATGGCGCTGCAGCGTCGGGATACGCACCGACAACACCTCAAGCTTGCCAAACGGAATCTCGCACACACTGCTGGATTCAAGGGCCTTGGCGGCGTTGCTGTGCAGGTTGGTGCTCAGGCCGTCCATGCCGAGAATCTCGCCGGGCAAATAAAAGCCGGTAACCTGCTCCTCGCCTTCTTCGGTCAGGGTATAGGTTTTGAAGGCGCCGCTGCGTACCGCAAAAACCGACTGAAACGCATCGCTGGGACGAAACAGGTGTTCGCCTTTGCGCAATGGGCGGGATCGCTTGATGATGCTGTCCAGTTCAGCGATCTCATCGTCGCGCACCGCAATGGGAATGCACAGCGGGCTGAGGCTGCAGTCGGTGCAGGTGACGTGGGCAGCGACCGACAGGCGCTCGCCACTAGCATTCGTTTCATTCATGGCCGTTGCAGTCACGGAACCCCTCACCAAGCCAGTCACTGTGCCGAAACGAGAGGGTATCACCTCGGGCCGTGCCGAACCATGAAGGGCAGTGATGCAGGGGCAGGCAATCAAAGAACGCGGGAAAATGCGGGGGTCCTGGCAGTGTCCGCAAGATAGCGGTCAAAGACCATGCAGACGGCGCGCAGGAGCAGGCGCCCTTTCGGTGTCACCCTGATGCCGTCGGGCATGCGCTCGACGAGACCGTCGGCTTCAAGGCAGGCCAGCCGCTGCAGTTCGTGCGAAAAATATTGATCGAACCGAATAGCATGAGCCTGTTCGATATCCCCGAAGCAGACGGCACCCTGGCAAATAATATCCATTATCACGCGTTGCCTCAGCAGGTCGTCGGCACCCAGTATCAGCCCGCGCTTGATGGCCAACGTGCCGTTGCGGATTGCCTCAGCGTACTCGGGCATGGCCTTGGCATTCTGCGCGTAGACACTCCCGATCTGGCCGATGGCTGATACGCCAAGGCCAACCAGATCGGCACCGCGATGTGTCGAGTAGCCCTGGAAGTTGCGCTGCAATTTTCCGTGCCGCTGGGCAATGGCCAGTTCGTCATCCGGGCGGGCGAAATGATCCATTCCGATGTACAGGTAGCCCGCCTGCAGCAAGGTGGCTATGGTTGTCTCGAGAATCCGCAGTTTCTCCTGCGCTGGCGGCAACGCGGCTTCGTTGATCTGCCGCTGTGCCCTGAAGCGCGCCGGCAGGTGCGCATAGTTGAAAACGCTTAAGCGATCGGGTGCCAGTTCGATTACCTGTGCCAGCGTTTGGCTGAAGGTAGTTACCGTCTGGTACGGCAGCCCGTAAATGAGGTCATAGCTGACCGAGCGGAACCCGTAATTGCGCGCCGCTTCGGTGACCATCCGAACCTGCGCGACACTCTGCTCGCGATTGACGGCCTTTTGCACCTGCGGATCGAAATCCTGCACCCCGAGACTGATCCGGTTGAAACCGAGCCCGCGCAGCAGGCCGATGCTGCCTTCCTCGACCGTTCGGGGATCAATCTCGATCGAGTACTCGCCACGGTCGCTGTGGAGCAGGTGGAAGTGCCGCGCCGTGTGATGCATCAGCTCCGTCATCTCGGCGGCGCTGAAAAAGGTTGGCGTACCGCCGCCCCAGTGCAGTTGGGTAACTGGCCGGGTACTTTCAAACAAGGACGCCTGCAGGCTGATTTCCTGTTTGATCAGATCGAGATAATCGCGGGCACGTTCCCGGTTGGCGGTGACGATCCTGTTGCAGGCGCAGTAATAACAGAGCGTTGCGCAGAACGGCAGATGAAAATAGAGCGACAGTGGCCGCCGCTGCATATTGCTGGCGGCACAGGCACGACGGTAATCCGCCTCGGTGAATTCCTCGTGGAAGAGGTTGGCCGTGGGATAGGAGGTGTAGCGGGGGCCGGCGGTATCGTAGCGGCGCAGCAGCCCCTCGTCCCACAGCACGCCCTGCTGAGCACTTTCGATGATTTTGAGAGCCACGTGCGCTCGACCTCCCCCTGGACGCCGGGAGTATCGGTCAATGCGGAAATGGCGCGTTGACGTGTATCAAGAGGGCGAGGCAGTAACGCAGAACGTCGCCGGGAGACCGACAGGTGCCGTCGAGGATAGCCGGTAGTGCCACCAGTGTTGAGACGATCGTCCAGGCTGCCCAGGCGAGCAGCAACGCCCCGGACCAGCCGCGCAGGCCGCGCGCGTGCCGCGACAGCCAACTGGCCGCAAGGCCCATGCCGAGCACCGCCGGCAGGGTGCCGATACCAAAGGCAAACAGGGTTGCTGCGCCAGCCGGCGCCGAGCCGGCTGTGGCTGCGTACAACAGGGCGCCGTAGACCAGGCCGCACGGCAGGAATCCCCAGAGTGCCCCGAGGGCCACCGCGCGGGGCAGGGAAGTAACCGGCAACAGGTGGCGGGCCAGCGGCGCCAGCAATCGCCAGACGCGGCTGCCGGCCGCCTCCAGCCACTGCATCCAGCGGCCAACGCCGAGCAGGTAAAGACCCATCAGCAATAACACCAGCCCGGCAAGCAGACGCGAGACCAGCATGGCAATACCGGCGTCGCGTGGTGCAACCAGCGCGGCCGCGCCACCGACTACCGCGCCCAGCAGGGTATAAACGCCGACGCGACCCACACTGTAGGCGCAGGTCACCGGCAGTGTGCGAGCCCCCGCTGGTACTGCGTGGGCGAGCGCGCCGGCGATGCCGCCGCACATGCCGGCACAGTGTCCGGCGCCGGCAAGGCCGGTGAGCAGGGCGGCGAGCAGGAGAACCGGATCGATCACTCGCGATCCAGCCGCGAGCGCTCCTCGCGATCGTCGAAAATGATGCTGTTTGCCGGCCCCTCGAGATCTTCGTACTGGCCCCTGCGCAGTGACCAGATAAATGCACCCAGGGCCCCGACGAGGATGACGAGGGACAGCGGAATCAGGAAGTAGAGTGCGCTCATGGGCAGGCTCGCTGGTCAGGCCGCGATCGGCCGCTGCGGTAGAGTAGAAATGGTGACGCCCGGCGAGCCGGACAGGGTGCGACGTTCAATGGCCAGCGCGTTGAGTACCACGATCAGCGAACTGGCGGACATGCCCAGCGCAGCCAGCCAAGGCGGCATCCAGCCGATCATCGCCACTGGGATCATCACCGCATTGTAGGCCAGTGCCCAGCCGAGATTTTGGCGGATGGTCCGGCGTGTCGCCAGCGCTGTGGCAATGGCCAGCGGCAGCAACGCCAGCTGCGGGCGCAACAATACGGCGTCGGCGGCGGTGCGCGCGAGATCAGTGCCTTCACCCATCGCAAACGAGACATCCGCGACTGCCAGCACGGGTGCATCGTTGACGCCATCGCCGACCATCAGTACCGGCGTATGAAGGCGGGCGCGCAACGCGTGCAGATAAGCAACTTTTTCCTCCGGTGTTGCGCCGGCACGCACCTGCTCTATGCCCATCTCGGCCGCAAAACGCTCTGCTTCCCCGGAGGCATCGCCGGACAGCAAGTGAATCTCGATGCCGCGTCTGTGCAATGCCGTGATCATGTCGCGGACATCCGCGCGTGGCGGATCGCTGATGCGAAACGCAGCGACCACGGTATCGGCACGGACCAGCCACACCCAGGCGCCGTCACCGGGTGCAATCGGCAGTTCACCGTGAAAAAAATCCGCAGCGGTTGCCCAGCGCTGCGAACCGATGCGGTAGCCGCTGTCGTCGACATTCCCCTCAATACCGGCGCCGGTCACAACCCGCACCTTGGTGGCGCGCTCGTCGGTGGCACCCGGGCGGAATGCCCGCGCCAGCGGATGTTCGGCATCACGTTCGAGCATTTCTGCAATGCGCAACGCGGCGGCCTCAGGCCCTGGCACGAACAATCGTGTTTCAACGATGGCCGGCTGGCCGGCGGTCAGCGTGCCGGTCTTGTCGAAGACGGCAACGCGGACATCGGGCAACACCGACAGCGCATGGCCGCGAGTAATCAGCAAACCGCGACCGGTCAGCAGGTTGGTCGCCACGGTGTAGGCGGCAGGTGTCGCCAGCGACAGTGCGCACGGGCAACTGACGACGAGCACCGCCAGGGCAACCCAGAAGGCCCGATCCGGATCGACAAATTGCCAGCCGAGCCAGGTGGCTGCGGTGAGCAACAGCAGGACAAGAACGAAACGCGTGGCAATGCGGTCGGCCAGTTCCTGCAGTGCCGGTTTGCTGGCTTGCGCGCGTGTCACCAGATCGACAATGCGCGACAACCGGCCGCTGTCTGGCGCGGCCGTAACGTCCACCTGCAAAATGGCATCGACGCTGGTGCAGCCGCCATAAACCGCCTGACCGGCGCCACGTCGTACCGGCAACGATTCGCCGGTCAGCATCGCCTCGTTCACGTGGCCGTCGCCGGCACGCACAATGCCGTCGGCCGGAATCGTTTCGCCGGGCCTGACGCGCACGAGGTCGCCCGCGTGCAGTTGACTCGCAGGAATCACTTCGTCGCGCCCGTCACGTACGCGGGTTGCGGTGAGCGGCAACGCCGCCGAAAGATTGTCGACCACACGCATCGCCCGGCGCCGTGCCAGCAGTTCGAGATGCCGGCCAATCAACAGGAAAAATACGAACATCACCACCGAGTCGAACCAGACCTCGGGGCCCTGAACCATCACCGACCAGAGGCTGGCGAAGTAGGCGAGCAACACCGCGAGCGCGACCGGCACGTCCATGCCCGGCAGGCCGCCGCGAATGCTCAACCAGGCGTTGCGCAGAAAAGGCCAACCGGAATAAAACACCACCGGCATGGTCACGAACGCGCTGATTACCCGCAGGTAATCGCGATGCTCAATGCCCATGGAGGCGCCCGCAGCGCCATAAAAACCGATGGCCACATGCATTACCTGCATCATGCCGAACCCGGCGACAACGAGACGCAGCAACGAATTGCGCTGCTCGCTGTCGAGCGAACTGCTTGTGCCGGCGCGGAACGGCAGTGCGCGGTAGCCAAGCCGGCGCAGACGCAGCAACAGGTGGCGCAGTTCCGTTTGTCCTGCCTGCCACTGGACGAACAGTCGCGCACTGCTGACATTCACCGATGCGTGGAGCACGCCGGGCATCGCCTTGAGCGATTTTTCGATCAGCCAGCCGCAGGCGGCGCAGCGCAGGTCGTCGATGATCAGCGTGCATTCGCGCGTATCGGCGGCGTCAGTGCCGTCACGTTTGCCGCGTATGAGCCGGCCATGACCGATATAGCCGGTGTCGGCAAGCGCAACGTCGCCGAAATTGGCGAACAGATCCTCAGGCACCGGCGCGGCATCGATCCGTACCGCGTAACGATCACGATGCAGATAGTAGTTGTCGAGGCCGAGATCAACGATGGTTTGGCAGACAGCTTGGCAACCCGGGCAGCACGTCTGCTGTTCTGCGTCACGCACCCGCACCGGCCAGGATTTACCGGCCGGCAGTTTTTCACCGCAGTGATAGCAGCCTGGTACCGGCGTCATGGATCAATCCCTATCGATCAACCCACGGGGTGCAAGGGTATCGGCGCGCCCTGGAAAATGATGTCACTCGCGCGCAGGCGCCAACGATTTTTTGCCTCGCTGCCTGCTGCGGTATCAGCCGGCAGCGGCTCGAGCATGAGGTGACGCTTGCCGAGCGGCAATTGCGGCAGAGTGCCGGACCAGGAGCCGTCGGCGCGGCGTTCAAGCAGTACCGTCATGTCCTGGCTGGCGATGGTGCTGTGCACCAGCGTCAGTTGCAGGCGGGCCGGGAGCGACGCTCCGTTATTGATGCTTACGTGGATGACCAGCGTCGCCGGATCAAGTGTTGCCGCCCCGGAAAGATTCATGGCGCGGGCCAGATGCTCGGCGTCAAGATCCTGATTGATCGCGCGGCCGGCCTTGTACCAGTCATCACGCACCAGATCATCCCTGTTTTCGACCGCAATCCTGACCATCGTCAGACTGGCGACCACGGAAAGCAGCGGCAACCCCACCACCAGCCACATCCACGGATGGCGATACCAGGGCGACTTTGACGCATCGATTTCGGGAATCATCGGGATATTTTTCCGTTCAACGGCCGACCGAAATGAAGCGGCTCTCAACACGTTTGGTCAGTTGCGGATCATCCTCGGCAGTGAGCAAGAAATGCACATTCACGTTTTGCGGTTTTGTATAGAGCGGATCAATGCTCAGACTGACCGGTACGGATTCCTTGCCGGCGGCCGGCAGCACGATAATGGCAGGGCCGCGATAGCCAATGCCTTCCGGCGCTTCGATGGCAATCCGGAAGGCATGCCCCTGTTGCGACTTGTTGTAGATTTTCAGTGTGTAGACATTTTCGATCCGGCCATCGGCTGTTTCCTGAAACAGCGCGTTGCGATCACGGATGACGTCGATGGCGATGGGTACGCGCATCAGCAGGCCGGTGAGGAAAATAGTTGCCAGCGCACCGAATACAATCCCGTAACCGATGAGGCGTGGGCGAATAACCTGGGTTGGCGTACCCGTGAGCGCATGTTCGGTGGTGTAGCGGATCAGGCCGCGCGGTTTTTCGATGCTTTCCATGACTTCGTCGCAGGCGTCGATGCAGGCGGCACAGGCAATGCACTCGTACTGCAGGCCATCGCGGATGTCGATGCCGGTAGGGCAGACCTGCACGCACAGGCCACAGTCGATGCAATCGCCCAGATTTTTGCGCGCATCTGACAATTCGCGCCGTTTCTGGCCACGCCCGCGCGGTTCGCCACGGCCCGGGTCGTAGCTGACGACCAGGGTATCGTTATCGAACATGACACTCTGGAAGCGGGCATAGGGGCACATGTAAAGACAAACCTGTTCGCGCATCCAGCCGGCATTGGCATAGGTCGCCGTGGTGAAGAAGAACAGCCACCAGATTTCCCAGCCGCCAAGATCGAAGGTGAAGATGCGGGGAATCAGTTCACGTATCGGCGAAAAATAACCAACGAAGGTTGCCGCAGTAAGCAGGGCAAGGAAAAGCCAGGCAAGATGTTTTGCCGTGCGCCGCAACAGTTTATTGGCGCTCATCGGCGCATTGTCGAGCTTCAGCCGGGCACCGCGATCGCCCTCGGTCAAGCGCTCAATGCGCACGAAAAACCGGGTCCATACCGTTTGCGGGCAGACGTAGCCACAAAACACCCGGCCGAGCAGGTTGGTGAAAAACAACAGCCCGAATGCCGCGATTCCCAACAGCAGCGACAGGAAGAAAAAATCTTCGGGGAAAAAGGTCATTCCGAAAATATCGAACCGACGGCCGGGCAGATCAAAGCGCACGAGCGGTTTGTCTTGCCAGCTCAACCATGGCGTGACGAGGTAGACGCCCATGGTCATCAGCACGGTGAAGTCGCGCAGCTTCTGGAAACGGCCTTCGATCCACTTGGGCTGGATCTTTTCCTGTTTTTTGTAGAAGTTGAACGGCTCAGGACCACCTTTTGGGTCGCCGTTGCCGCCGCTTGCCGGGGTGACATCCTTGATCGGAATTTGGTTCGCCATGGATCACCTCGCGGAACTGCAATCTGCACTCGGCAAACGGCCCGGGGTGCGCAAGTCACTCCGGGCCGTATGGACTCTTTCTGGACAGGCGCGGGGAATGAGCCGCGCGCAGCCGTCAGCCTACGCCATTCTTTGTGCCGCGACTATTTGTTGGCCGTCGACAGCCCGTATACATACGCCGCCAGTACGTGGATTTTCTCGGCTGACAGGCGCTCATGTTGCGCCGGCATCTGGCCATTGCGGCCGTAGTTGATAGTTTCCTTGATGGTCTCGATGCTGCCGCCGTAGAGCCAGATCCGGTCGGTCAGGTTGGGCGCGCCGAAGGCAAGGTTGCCTTTGGCGTCGGCGCCGTGGCACATCGCGCAGGTGGCCTGGAAACGGGCTTCCCCTGCGGCGACAAGTTCGGGCTTGTCTGCTCCCAGTTCGGGATGCGACAGGCTGGCGACATAGTGCGCCACTTCGTTCACGCCTTCGTCACCGAGGACTGCGCCCCAAGCCGGCATGCCTGCCTGACGGCCGTTGGTGATGGTTTCGGTGATCGTCGCCGGATCGCCACCGTACAACCAATCATTGTCGGTCAGATTCGGGAAGCCACGCGCGCCGTGCGCGCTGGAGCCGTGGCAAACCGCACAGTTGGTCAGAAACAGACGCTGGCCCAGCGCCCGCGCCTCGGGATCCTGAGCCAACTGTTCAACCGGCATGGCTGCGTACTGCTTGAAGATCGGCGCAATGCGCTCTTCGGTCTTCGCAACCTCGGCCTCAAACTGATTCACTTCCGTCCACTTCAGCACGCCGGGCCATTTGCCGTAGCCCGGATACAGCACCAGATAAATCACGGCAAATCCCAAGGTTGCCCAAAACAGCCCGATCCACCATGCGGGCATCGGGTTATTGAGCTCTTCAACGCCGTCGAATGCGTGCCCCATGCTTTGGCCACTGGGCGGCTCGCCTGGAATCGGCTTGGCTACCCACCACAACAGGAAAGCACAACCGCCGAGGTTGATGGTGACAATGGCAATAATCCAAAAACTCCAGAAATCGCTCATAACAAGCTTTCTCCCCTTAATTCTGTCGACGGGATTCGTCGTTGGCGTCCCGGGCGGTATCGGTATCGCTGAAAGGCAGCGATGCCGCATCCTCATGGGTCTGCTTGTTACGCGGCAGGTAGACCCAGATGCCCAGGGCGATGAACGCCGACATGAAAATCAGCGTGTAGATGCCGTGGATGGTGCCGGTGTCCATGTTGACGAGCCCTGTAATCAGTTGGCCGCTGCAGGTGCTGACGCCGTGGCGCCACGCCCGAGCAAGGTACCCAGTTGTTGCAGGTAGGCGATGACTGCCTCCTGCTCCGTTTTTCCGGCAACTTCGGCTTTGGCGCCGGCAATGTCTGCGTCCGTATAGGGAACGCCGACAACGCGCAGGGCTTCCATCTTCCTGCCGGTGATCTCACCGTCGAGCACGTCTGTGGCCAGCCACGGGAAACCCGGCATGTTTGATTCCGGAACAACATCGCGCGGATTGTTCAGGTGGACGCGATGCCAGTCATCCGAGTACTTGCCGCCGACCCGGGCGATGTCCGGGCCGGTGCGCTTGGAACCCCACAGGAACGGATGGTCGTACACCGATTCGCCGGCGACCGAGTAGTGGCCATAACGCTCGGTCTCGGCCCGGAACGGACGGATCATCTGCGAGTGGCAGACGCTGCAGCCTTCGCGTATGTATATGTCGCGGCCTTCCAACTGCAGCGCAGTGAGCGGCTTCAACCCTTCGATCGGCGTGGTGGTTTCCTTCTGGAACATCAGCGGAACAATTTCGGCAAGCCCGCCGAAACTGCACGCGATCAGCGTCAGTACGATCAGCAGACCCAGGTTCTTTTCAACGACAGAGTGTTGCTGTGCCATGGTTCAGTACTCCTCTGTGGTTGTTCAGGCGTAGCGCGCCTGGGTTGCCGGAGACTTCTCGCCGGCCATCTGGATGGTCTTCCAGGTGTTCCAGGCCATCAGCAACATGCCGGTGAGGTAAATCATGCCGCCGACCATGCGCATGACGTAGTACGGCCAGTTGGCACTCAATGACTCGACAAACGAATAGGTGAGCGTGCCGTCCGGATTGACCGCACGCCACATCAGGCCCTGCTGGATGCCGGCAACCCACATCGCGGTGATATAGAGGATGGTGCCGATGGTGGCCAGCCAGAAGTGGGCATTGATCAGCTTGATGCTCCACATTTCCTTCACGCCCAGCGTGCGCGGCAGCACGATATAAAGCGCGCCGAAGGAAATCATCGCTACCCAGCCCAGTGCACCGGAATGCACATGGCCGACAGTCCAGTCAGTGTAGTGCGACAGCGCGTTGACGGTTTTGATGGCCATCATCGGGCCTTCGAACGTTGACATGCCATAGAAGGACAGGGCAACGACCATGAAGCGCAGGATGGGATCGGTGCGCAGCTTATGCCAGGCGCCGGACAACGTCATGATGCCGTTGATCATGCCGCCCCAGCTCGGCGCCAGCAGCACCAGCGAGAACGCCATGCCGACGCTTTGCGTCCAGTCGGGCAGGGCGGTGTAGTGCAGGTGGTGGGAACCGGCCCACATGTAGACGGAAATCAGCGCCCAGAAGTGAACGATGGAAAGCCGATAGGAGTAAATCGGACGACCCGCCTGAACCGGGACGAAGTAATACATCATGCCGAGGAAGCCGGCCGTGAGGAAAAAGCCGACGGCATTGTGGCCATACCACCACTGCACCATTGCATCGACCGCGCCGGCATACACCGAATACGACTTGGTCAGCGTGACCGGGATCACCAGGCTGTTGACGATATGCAGCAGGGCCACGGCAATGATGAATGCGCCGTAGAACCAGTTTGCTACGTAAATGTGCTCGGTCTTGCGCTTGGCGATCGTGGCGAAGAACACGATGGCATAGGAGATCCAGACAACGGCGATCAGCAGGTCGATTGGCCACTCAAGCTCCGCGTATTCCTTGGAGCTGGTCATGCCCAGTGGCAGGGTGATGGCGGCGAGGACGATGACCAGTTGCCAGCCCCAGAAGGTAAACGACGCCAACCACGGCAAGGCCAGCCGGGTGTGGCCGGTGCGCTGCACAACGTAATAGGACGTGGCAAACAGCGCGCAACCGCCAAAGGCGAAAATGACGGTGTTGGTATGCAACGGCCGCAGGCGGCCGAAGTGCGTCCAGGGCAGGTCGAAATTGAGGACCGGAAACGCCAGTTCGGCGGCAATCCAGACACCAAGGAGCATGCCGACGACACCCCAGACGACCGCCATGATGGCGAACCGCCGAACGACGGTGTAGTCGTATTCGGACTCGATAATGGGAACTGCGTGGCTCATGAGTATGGATTTCCTGCTTTACAGGGACGGGAACAGCAAAAAAAAAGAGGTGGGAGGCTGGCAAAAGCCCCCTGCGTTGTCGCGGGCGCAGATGATACGGGCGGCCACCCCCAAGGGGCAACCCTGCCTGAGTTGCGGCCGGGTATTTATCCCGGCGGCCCAAGTCCAGTCTCGCGGCGGGTCGCGCCAGAACCTGGTGCGCAGTCTAAGGCGGATACGTCAGCCGGCATTGATCTGCATCAGTACGGCGCTGCAGATCACTCGCTCTTGTTGCCCATGATCAGATCGAGATCGCCCATCGCCGTGGTGTTGAAGCCGCAGTCGACATAGGTGATTTCGCCGGTGATGCCGCTGGCCAGATCCGAGCACAGGAAAGCGGCGACGTTGCCGACTTCGTCGATTGTCACGTTGCGACGCAGCGGTGTGCATTTTTCGTTGTAGTCGAGCATCTTGCGGAAGTGCTTGATGCCGGACGCAGCGAGCGTGCGGATCGGGCCGGCGGAGATGGCATTGACGCGCGTACCGTCCGGGCCGACGGCCGCCGCGAGGTAGCGCACCCCGGCCTCAAGCGAGGCCTTGGCCATGCCCATGACGTTGTAGTTCGGCACCGTCTGCATGGAGGCATGGTAAGTAAGCGTGAGCATGGCGCCCTTGCGGCCCTTCATCAGCGGGCCTGCGGCCTTGGCCATTGCCACGAAACTGTAGGCGCTGATGTCGTGGGCGATGCGGAAGCCTTCCCGCGTGGTGACTTCGGCGAAATTACCTTCGAGTTGATCGCCCGGTGCGTAGCCGATGGCATGCACGAAACCATCGAGGCCATCCCAGTGGCTGGCCAGGTTGGTGAATACTGCGGCGATTTCCTCATCCTTCGCCACGTCGCAGGGCAGTACGATGGTCGAGCCGAACTCGGCGGCGAATTCCTCGACGCGCGACTGGAGCCGGTCGCCCTGATAGGTGAAGGCGAGGGTGGCGCCCTCACGGTGCATCGCCTTGGCAATGCCGTAGGCGATGGAACGGTTGCTGGCGACGCCGGTCACCAGGATTTTCTTGCCGGCCAGAAAACCCATCGTGCTGCTCTCCTTGGGGGAAGTTGTCTGCGTAGTCGGGCCGGAGTATAGGCATCCGCTCGCAGACAGGCGACCTGCCGGTTGTCCGGCAATTGTCACGGGCTGTTACGCCGGCATCAGGACGCGAAGGCGGCAGCGAGCAACGCCTGCGTATAGGTTTGTTGCGGATTCGTGAACAGCATATCTGCGGCGCCGGACTCGATGATGCGCCCGTCCTTCATCACCACGACTTGATGTGCAAGTGCCTTCACCGTGCGCAGATCATGGCTGATGAAGATGTAGGTGAGGGCGTGGCGGCGCTGCAGATCGCGCAGCAGGTCGATGAGTTGCGCCTGCACCGAGCGGTCGAGCGCTGACGTTGGTTCATCAAGGATCAGCAGCTTCGGCTTCAGCACCAGGGCGCGCGCGATGGCGATGCGCTGGCGCTGGCCGCCGGAAAACTCGTGCGGATAACGGTGGCGCGTCGCCGGGTCGAGACCGACTTCGGTGAGTGCTGCGCAGACGCGATGATCGAGTTCGGCCGGTGTCATGTCGGCAAAAACGCGCAGCCCCTCGCTGACGATGTCGGCAATGGCCAGGCGCGGGCTGAGGCTGCCGAACGGGTCCTGGAATACCACTTGCAGGCCACGTCGCAGCGGCCGCATTTGCGCTTGCGGCAGGCCGACGAGTTCCTGATCGTCGAAGCGGATACTGCCGCGTGCTTCCAGCAGCCGCAGAATCGCCAGAGCGCAGGTCGACTTTCCCGAGCCGCTTTCACCGACCAGGCCGAGTGTTTCGCCGGCGCGCAGCGAGAATGAGGCGTCGGTAACCGCCTTCACGTGGTCAACCGTGCGGCGGAAAAACCCGCGCTGCACCGGGAACCATACCCGCAGATCCTTGACCGCCAGCAGCACTGGCGCATCCGGCGACGCCGGAACCGGCGCGCCTTTCGGTTCGGCGGCGATGAGCATGCGCGTGTAGTCGTGTTGCGGTGCGGTAAACAGCACTGCTGTAGTCGCAATTTCGACGATCTCGCCTTGGCACATCACCGCCACGCGATCAGCGTGGCGGCGCACCAGGTTGAGGTCGTGGGAGATCAGCAGCACAGCCATGCCAAGTTTGCTGCGCAGGCTGAGGATGAGATCGAGGATCTGCGCTTGCACATGCACATCCAGCGCAGTGGTCGGTTCGTCGGCGATCAGCAGTGCCGGCTCGTTGGCCAGCGCCATGGCGATCATCACCCGTTGGCGCTGGCCGCCGGAAAGTTCGTGCGGATAACTGTCCGCCTTTTGCTCGGGATCAGGCAGCCCGACCAGGCGCAACAGTTCGAATACGCGCAGGCGCGCAGCATGGGGGGACATGGGTCGGTGGGTGGTGATGGCCTCGGCGATTTGCCGGCCGACGCGGTGCAGCGGGTTCAGGGCCGTCATCGGCTCCTGGAAAATCATGCCGACGCGGTTGCCGCGCAGTGTGTGCAACGTGTTGTCAGTGGCGGTGGTGAGGTCGTGGCCACAGACGATGATACGGTCGGCATTGATGTGGGCAGCAGGCGGCAGCAGCCGCAGCAGGCTGTGCGCAGTGACCGATTTGCCGGAGCCGCTTTCGCCAACCAGCGCGAATACCTCGCCGGGCCGCACGGTGAAGCTGACGCCGCGTACGGCAGCGTCGCTGGCGCCAGTGAAGCGCACCTGCAGGTTTTCAACCTGCACCACTGCGTCGCGTGCGTGGGTGTTGGCGGCGGCGCTCATCGCAAGCCTCCGGGCTGCTGCCGCGGGTCGAAGGCATCGCGCAGCGCTTCGCCGACGAACACCAGCAGCGTCAGCATCACCGACAGCACCAGAAATGCCGAGATGCCAAGCCAGGGCGCCTGCAGGTTGGTTTTCGCCTGGGCGGTGAGTTCGCCGAGCGACGGCGAGCCAGGTGGCAGCCCGAAGCCGAGGAAATCGAGCGCCGTCAGGGTGCTGATCGAGCCGGTCAGGATGAAGGGCGCAAAGGTGAAGGTGGATACCATCGCGTTCGGCAGGATGTGCCGCCACATGATGGTTCGATCCGGCACGCCGAGCGCGCGCGCCGCGCGCACATATTCGAGATTGCGTCCGCGCAGAAACTCCGCGCGGACGAGGTCGACCAGCGCGGTCCAGCTGAACAGCAGCATGATGCCGAGCAGCCACCAGAAATTAGGTGCCACGAAACTCGACAGGATAATCAGCAAGAACAGCATCGGCAGCCCGGACCATATCTCGAGGAAGCGCTGCCCGTAGAGATCGACGCGACCTCCGTAGTAGCCCTGCAATGCGCCGACCATAACGCCGACGATGCTGCTGGCGATGGTCAGTGCGAGGCCGAACAGTACCGAGATGCGAAAGCCGTAGATCACTCGCGCCAGCACATCGCGGCCCTGATCGTCGGTGCCGAGCAGGTTTTCACGCGTTGGCGGCGAGGGTGCCGGCTCGGTAAGTTGGTAATTGATGGTCTCGTAGGAAAAACGGATCGGCGGCCACAGGATCCAGCCCTTCGCCACAATGAGTTGCTGGACATAACCGTCGCGATAGTCTGCAGCGGTCTCGAATTCACCGCCGAAGAGATTTTCCGGGTAGTCGTGCAGCACCGGAACGTACAGGCTGCCGGCGTATGACACCAGCAGCGGCCGGTCGTTGGCGATCAGTTCCGCGAACAGTGACAGACCAAACAACACGAGGAAGATCCACAGCGACCACCAGCCCCGGCGATTGGCGCGGAACGTTTGCCAGCGGCGCTGGTTCAGCGGCGACCAGTGGCGGCGCATATCAAAAATTCCGCTGCTCAAAATCGATGCGCGGATCGATCAGCATGTAGGTCACATCGCTGACGATCTTCAACAGCAGCCCGACCAGCGTAAAGATGTACATCGTGCCGAACATCACCGGGTAGTCACGGTTCATCACCGACTCGAAGCCGAGCAGGCCGAGGCCGTCGAGCGAGAACACGATTTCGATGAGAAAAGCACCGGTGAACAGAATGCCGATCAGCGCCGCCGGGAAGCCGGACACCACGATCAGCATCGCGTTGCGGAACACATGTCCATAGAGGATGCGCCGCTCGGTGAGGCCTTTGGCGCGGGCGGTAACCACATATTGCTTGTTGATTTCGTCGAGGAAGGAGTTTTTGGTCAGCAGCGTGAGGGTGGCGAAACTGCCGATGGTCAGTGCGGTAACCGGCAGGGCGAGGTGCCAGAAATAATCACCCAGTTGTTGCCAGAACGTCATCTGGTCAAAATCCGGCGAGGTCAATCCGCGCAGCGGAAACCACTGAAAATAATTGCCGCCGGCGAACAGCACGATCAGCAGGATAGCGAACAGGAATGCCGGAATCGCGTAGCCGATGACGATGGCGGTGCTGCTCCAGATATCGAAGCGCGAGCCGTGGCGCACCGCCTTGGCGATACCGAGCGGAATTGAGATGAGGTAAACCAGCAGCGTCGACCACAGGCCCAGCGAGATCGACACCGGCATTTTCTGGATCACCAGGTCGGTAACTTTGGCGTCACGGAAAAAGCTGTCGCCGAAATCGAAATGCGCGTAGTTCACCACCATGGTGACGAAGCGTTCGGATGCGGGCTTGTCGAAGCCGTACAGTTGCTCAATTTCCTTGATCAGTTCGGGGTCGAGGCCTTGCGCGCCGCGGTAGGCGCTTTGATTGTTGCTGGACGGTGGCGCCTGTTGGCCGATCAACTCGCCGCCACCAGTGGCGCCAATTTGCGCCATCACGCCGCCGGTGTCGCGGCCCTTGATCTGGGCAATCATGCGTTCAACAGGGCCGCCCGGGGCCGCCTGCACGATCAGGAAATTGATCAGCAGAATGCCCAGCAGAGTCGGGATGATCAGCAGCAACCGGCGCGCGATGTAGGCAGTCATGGGTGTGCGGTGGCCAACTCAGCGGTCCGATTTGCGGCTGCGGCGTGCGTCGAGGGCGGCAGATTTCGCGGCGTCGAACCACCAGTAGTCGGGACTCGGGCCCGAATCGGGGGAAATCGTTGGCATACCGAAGCGATCCCACCAGGCGACGCGTGCCTTGTTCAGGTGCCAGTGCGGTATGGCGTACCAGTTCCACAGCAGCACCCGGTCCAGCGCATGCGTGGCGTTGACGAGATCCTCGCGTGAGCGCGCGGTGATGACTTTTTCAATCAGGGCATCGACAACCGGGTCTGCTACGCCAGCGTAGTTGCTGCTGTCGTTGGTTTTTGCGGCGAGGCTCGACCAGTAGTCGCGCTGCTCGTTGCCAGGCGAATTGGACTGGCCGGCGCGGCCGATGACCATGTCGTAGTCGAAACTGCGCAGGCGATTTTCGTATTGCTGCGAGTCCGCCAGCAGGCGGATGCGTGCGTCGATGCCAAGACGTTTGAGGTTCTGCACAAAGGATTGCGTGTGCGGCAGGAACAGCGGGTTGTCGACCAGAATCTCGAAGCCCATCTGCGTACCGGTTTTCGCGTTCACCCGTTTGCCCTCGCGCACCGGCCAGCCGGCCTCGGCCAGCAGGCGGGTGGCTTCGCGCAGGTTGTTGCGCGGATTGCCGTTACCGTCGGTTTTCGGCAACACGAATGCTTTGCTGAATACTTCCGGCGGCAACGATTGCCTGAAGGGTGCCAGCAGTGCGAGTTCGGCACCGGTTGGCAGGCCCGAGGCGGCAAGGTCGGAGTTCTCGAAGTAGCTGTCGGTGCGCGTGTAGGCGCCGTACATCAGGCTCTTGCTGGCCCACTCGAAATCAAAGGCGTAATTCAGCGCCTCGCGGACCTTGCGGTTGCGAAATGGATCGCGGCGGGTGTTGAAAAAGAACCCCTGCATGCCGGCCGGCATCTTCAGTGCGAATTCATTGCGGCGCAGCAGTTGCTGCTGCGCGGCCGGCACGTTGTAGGCGGTTGCCCAGTTCTTGGCCGAACTTTCCACGCGCTGATCGTATTCGCCGGCTTTCAGTGCTTCCAGCGCTACGGTGTCGTCGCGATAGTAGGCATACTCAATCTCGCTGAAGTTGTAACGGCCGCGGTTGAGCGGCAGATCCTTGCCCCAGTAGTCTGCTACGCGTTCATACACGATGCCGCGACCCTGCTGTACCGATTTCACGCGATACGGGCCGCTGCCCGGCGGGATGTCGAGGTTGGCAGCGGTGAAGTCGTGCTTTTCCCAATAATGCTTCGGCAGCACCGGCATCTGGCCGACAATCAGCGCCAGCTCGCGGTTGTTGCCGTTGGCGAAGGTGAATTTGACGCGGCGCGTGTCCAGCGCTTCAACTTTCTTCACGTCGCGGTAGAAAAACTTCCAGCGCGGCGAACCCTTGGTCGTCAACAGCGTGAATGTGTAGACAACATCGTCGGCAGTGACTGCCTTGCCGTCGTGAAAACGCGCTTGCGGGCGCAGGTAGAACGTGATCGAGGAACGATCCTCGGGCCATTCCATCTTTTCGGCGAGCAGACCATAAACGCTGAACGGCTCGTCGAGTGTGCCCTCCACCAGCGAATCATAGAGGCTGGTGATGCCGGCAGCGGGAACGCCTTTGGAAATCCACGGGTTCAACGAATCAAAGCCGCCGGGATTCACGGCGGCGAGGCGAATGCGACCGCCCTTGGGCGCATCCGGGTTTGCATAGTCCAGATGGGTAAAATTTGCCGGGTACTTCGGCGTGCCATGCATGGCGATGGCGTGGGCGACGTTAACCTTGCCGTCGGCCATCGCGCAAACGGACATCACGGCAAGTGCAGCGGTGAGAAGCAAGCGGGGCAGCGGCATGGCGTCAGTCGAGATAAAGCTTGATGCTTTCGCCGGCGCGCAACTGCCGCGTCGGGCTGAAGTCATTCCAGCGGGCGATGTCGTGCACCGACACCTTGAATTTGCGGGCGAGTGCACTGAGCGTCTCGCCCGGTTTTACCTTGTGGGCGGCGCGCTTCTGGGTGTTGTCGGTAGCGACCTTGCGCGCCGGTGCCTTGCTTGTGCTGCTGTTGATGGCAATGCGCTGGCCGACGCGCAGTGGTTTGGTCATCGACATCCCGTTCCAGCGCGCCAGATCACGTAACCCGACCTTGTACTTGCGGGCGATTTTCGACAGCGTGTCGCCGCGGCGAACGGTGTACTCGACACTGCGACTGGCACGCGCGCCGCGCGCTTTCGGGCCGTTGAGGGCAACGATGCGCGGCTCGTAGGTTGTGTCGTTGGCGGCGAGCATCAGCCGTGGCTGCGGGATCGACAGCGTTTCACCCGGGCTGACGCTGTTGCCGGCAAGGTTGTTCAGCATGCGGATTGAATCGACCGGAATGTTGTACTGCGTGGCGATCTTCTCAAGGGTTTCGCCGGCGGCCACCTCGTGATGTACGGCGAGCACGTAATCTGCTGCTGGCGTGCCGGCCAGTACTTCGCGAAAGGTATCAGCAAGTTCAACCGGTACGACCAGCGTGTGCGGGCCCTGCGGGTCGGTTAACCAGCGATTGTGGGCGGGGTTGTACAGATACAGTTCGGTCAGCGGCATGTTGGCGAGTTCCGCCGCGCGCGCCAGATCAATCTGGCGACCGACCTTGATCTCGGTGAAGCGTGGTTCATCGGGAACCGGGTTGAGCCGGACGCCGTATTTTTGCGGGTCCTGGACAATCTGGGCGAGCGCGATCAGTTTGGGTACATAGGCGCTGGTTTCGCGCGGCACTTTCAAAGACCAGTAATCGGTTTTCTTGCCGGCGCGAATATTGCGGGTGATCGCCCGCGAAACCGTGCCGGCCCCCGCGTTGTAGGAGGCGAGCGCCTTGTAGTAGTCGCCGTCGAAGCGCGCGGCAAGGCGCTCCAGGTAATCGAGCGCTGCGCGCGTCGATGCCGGGATATCGCGGCGGCCGTCGTACCACCAGGTTTGCTTCAGGCCGTAGATTTTTCCGGTCGAGGGAATGAACTGCCAGGGGCCTGCGGCATCGGCCACTGAATAGGCATAAGGGTCGAACGCGCTTTCGACGATGGGCAGCAGGGCCAGCTCAAGCGGCATGTCGCGCGCTTCTGCTTCCCCGACAATGAAATACATGTAGCGCGCACCGCGGGCGATGACGCGATCGAGGTATTGCTGGTTGCGGATGTACCAGTTGCGCTGCGCCGCGATGCGTTCGTTGTCTTGGTCGAGGTCGAAACGAAAACCCGCCCGCAGGCGTACCCACAGGTCGGTGCGTAAACAGCAGGCGCCGGGTTCTGCCGGGTCAAGGATCGTCGGGCGCGAAACGGGGGCTGGTTCGTCAGTGGCATCTTCTGCTTCGGCATCAATAATAATGCCGGGTTGGCTTTCGACTGCGGCAGCATTGGTTTTTGCTGCTGGATGCGATTGACAGCCGGCAAGCGCAAGTACGCAAGCGAGCAGCAGGAGACCTGACTGCATGCGACCAGACTGAAGGCAAGCGCTTTGCGTCATGGCGCCCTGCCGGGAAAGACTGCGGAAGAGATGCATCAGGGGTCGC
>CBDDRC010000034.1:0-15603 GCA_965232985.1 uncultured bacterium | reverse complement strand
GTCGTGATCGCCGCCGACAACGTCGTCTTGCCATGATCCACGTGGCCAATCGTGCCCACGTTCAGGTGCGGTTTCTTGCGCTCGAATTTTTCCTTTGCCACGATGAGCTACCTCTTTACTAATTTGCTGCCACTCAGGCCTGTTTCTTGATGATAGCTTCGGCGACGTTGTTCGGCGCCTCGGCATAGCGGGTGAACTCCATGGAGTACGTCGCACGGCCCTGCGACATGGAACGCATGGATGTCGCGTAGCCGAACATTTCCGACAGCGGGACATCAGCCTTGATGGCTTTGCCGCCACCGGCCAGATCATCCATGCCCATCACAATGCCGCGACGACGGTTCAGATCACCCACGATATCGCCCATGTAGTCTTCAGGCGTCTCGACCTCGACCTTCATGATCGGCTCAAGAATCACCGGGTTTGCCTCATGGCAGCCTTTTTTGAATCCCATCGACGCGGCCATCCGGAACGCATTTTCATTCGAATCGACATCGTGATAGGAACCATCAAACACGGTGACTTTAACGTCAACCACCGGGTAGCCAGCAAGAACACCCGCCTTGATGGTTTCACGCAGCCCCTTTTCGATCGCAGGAATAAACTCACGGGGAATTGCACCACCCACGACTTCGTTCACGAACGAGAAGCCCTGGCCGGACTCAACCGGTTCAATACGCAACCAGCAATGGCCGTACTGCCCACGCCCGCCCGACTGGCGCACAAACTTGCCTTCCGCCTCGACCTTCTTGCGAATGGTCTCCCGGTAAGCTACCTGTGGCTTGCCGATATTGGCTTCAACATTGAACTCACGCTTCATGCGATCAACGATAATCTCAAGGTGCAGCTCACCCATGCCGGCAATAATTGTCTGCCCCGATTCCTCATCGGTACGAACGCGAAACGATGGATCTTCCTGGGCGAGGCGGCTCAGCGCGATACCCATTTTTTCCTGGTCGCCCTTTGTCTTCGGCTCTACAGCAACCGAAATAACCGGCTCCGGAAACTCCATGCGCTCCAGGATAATCGGCTTGTCCATCGAACACAGGGTTTCGCCGGTAGTCACGTCCTTCATGCCTACGCATGCCGCGATATCACCGGCGCGAACTTCCTTGATCTCTTCACGCTGATTGGCGTGCATCTGCAGCAGGCGCCCAATACGCTCCTTACGGTCCTTGGTCGCATTCAAGACGGTATCGCCGCTGTTCAACACGCCGGAATAACAACGAATAAATGTCAGCGAGCCGACAAACGGGTCGGTGGCAATTTTGAATGCAAGGGCAGAAAACGACTCGCTGTCATCCGGCCGGCGCGTCGACTTCTCGCCGTTCGGCAGCTCGCCGCCAACGTCGGGAATATCGGCCGGAGAAGGCAGATAGCGAACGACGCCGTCCAACATCGCCTGCACACCCTTATTCTTGAACGCAGAACCACAGAACACCGGCACAATCTCGCTGGCGATAGTGCGCTGACGGATAGCCTGGTAAATCTCGTCCTCGGTCAACTCGCCGGTTTCGAGGTATTTGTTCATCAGCTCATCGGACGATTCAGCCGCCGACTCCAGCAGCTTCTCGCGCCACTCCTTGCATGCAGGAAGCATCTCAGCCGGCGGCTCCCTGAGTTCGAACTTCATACCCTTGGATTCCTCGTCCCACCAGATCGCCTTCATGGTGACGAGATCAACGACGCCAGTAAATCTCTCTTCCTCACCAATCGGCAAATGCATGCTCACCACATTGGCTTTCAGGCGATCCTTCATCTGCGCAACAACACGCAGATAGTTGGCCCCAACACGATCCATCTTGTTGACGAACGCGACCCGCGGCACACCGTACTTGTTGGCCTGACGCCAGACAGTTTCAGACTGCGGCTGAACACCACCCACCGCACAGTAAACCATGCAGGCACCATCAATTACGCGCATCGAACGCTCAACTTCAATCGTGAAGTCAACGTGTCCTGGCGTATCAATTATGTTGATCCGGTGCTCGGGAAAATTATGCGCCATGCCTTTCCAGAAACAGGTGGTGGCTGCGGAGGTGATAGTGATGCCACGCTCCTGCTCCTGCTCCATCCAGTCCATGGTGGCGGCACCGTCGTGCACTTCGCCAATTTTATGGTTTACGCCGGTGTAGAACAGTACGCGCTCGGTCGTCGTCGTTTTGCCGGCGTCGATGTGGGCACTGATGCCGATGTTGCGATAACGGTTGATCGGGGTAGTACGGGCCACGATAAAATTCCTCGATGCGCTGACGATCAGAAGCGATAGTGCGAGAAGGCCTTGTTGGCCTCGGCCATCTTGTGAACATCTTCGCGCTTCTTGAGGGCAGCACCCTTACCTTCGGCAGCGTCCATCAGCTCGCCGGCAAGACGCAGGGCCATCGTTTTTTCGCTGCGCTTCCGCGCAGCGTCTACCAGCCAGCGCATGGCCAGGGCCGTGCGGCGCGACGGACGTACCTCGACCGGAACCTGGTAGGTGGCGCCACCCACACGACGGGACTTCACTTCCACATGCGGGCGGATATTGTCGAGCGCCTTTTCGAACAGCTCAATCGTATTACCGCCTTTGGATCGTTCGCCCATCCGGTCGAGCGCACCATACACAATTTTTTCGGCAACCGACTTTTTGCCATCAATCATCAGGTGATTGATGAATTTTGCGAGGGTCTGGCTATGAAACTTGGGGTCGGGAAGCACTTCACGCTTCGCGACCACGCGACGACGCGGCATGGTGATGTCTCCAATAGTCCCTCACCGCTCAGGGCGGGTGGGAGGATTCTTCAGGTCAGCCCGGAAAAATTCCGGCCTTACTCATCGTGCGGGCCTTTATGTCGGCGGCCCGGGACCGGTGTACTGCCTGCTACTTACTTCTTGGGCCGGCGGGTGCCGTACTTGGAGCGCGACTGTTTGCGGTTGTTGACGCCGGCACAGTCGAGCGAACCACGTACGGTGTGGTAACGCACGCCCGGCAGATCCTTGACGCGACCACCGCGAATCAGGACGACCGAGTGCTCCTGCAGGTTATGCCCCTCGCCACCGATGTACGAAATAACTTCGTACCCGTTGACCAGACGCACCTTGCAGACCTTGCGCAACGCCGAATTCGGCTTCTTCGGCGTAGTGGTGTAGACGCGAGTGCATACGCCGCGCTTCTGCGGTGCGCCGCCGAGTGCCGGCACATCGCTCTTGGCGGGCTTCCGGCTACGCGACTTCCGCACCAGTTGGTTAACGGTTGCCATTTTGGTTATTGCTCCAGACTCCGGGAAATTGGCCCATCAAACAGCTTCATCAAACAAAGGGGGCCGAACCCGACAGGCTCGGCCCCTCGGGGCTGCGCATTCTATAGACGGCCAACAAGACCGTCAAGGAACACAGCAAGCCCTCGATTTAAAACCTAACTCACTGATTTTCAGCCGAATTCAACGCTTCACTAAGCGCCTGCTCGACTTCGTCTGCCGTCGGGGCAGCCGCCTCCCCTACCTCTTGCGCCCGCCTGCGGCGGCGCTCCTGGTGATATGCAAACCCGGTACCCGCCGGGATCAGGCGACCAACAACAACGTTCTCCTTCAAGCCACGCAAGTCATCCATCTTGCCGGTAACGGCCGCCTCGGTAAGGACACGGGTGGTTTCCTGGAAGGATGCCGCCGAAATGAAGGAGTCGGTCGCCAACGAGGCCTTGGTGATCCCCAACAACAGGCGGGCATACTGGGCCTTGACCTTCCCTTCCCGGAGCAGGCGCTCGTTCTCTTCGCGGACACGCGAGTACTCGAGCTGCTCGCCCTTGATGAAGTTCGACTCCCCCTGCTCACCAACCTCGGCCTTGCGCAGCATTTGGCGAATAATCACCTCAATGTGCTTGTCGTTGATCTTCACGCCCTGCAGTCGATAGACGTCCTGAACCTCATTGACAATGTAGCGGGCCAGCTCGGTCTCACCACGCAGACGAAGGATGTCATGCGGGTTCGGCTGACCATCAGAAATGACCTCACCGACCTGGACACGCTCACCTTCAAACACGTTCAACTGGCGCCACTTGGGAATCAGCTCCTCATGGGCTTCGCCGCCGTCATCCGGTGCAATGACCAACCGCACTTTGCCCTTGGTTTCCTTGCCGAAGGAAATCGTGCCGGACTTCTCGGCAAGAATTGCCGCTTCTTTCGGCGTGCGCGCCTCAAACAGATCGGCAACGCGCGGCAGACCGCCGGTGATGTCTCGCGTCTTCGAACTTTCCTGCGGTAGACGGGCCACGACATCGCCAACATTGATCTGGCTATCCGCCTGCAACGTGGTGATGGCCCCGGCCGGCAAGAAATATTGCGCTGGAGTTTCGGTGCCCGGAAAACAAAGCACCTTGCCCTTGGCATCCACCAGACGCACCACGGGACGTAGTTCCTTGCCGGCCGCAGGGCGATCTTTCGAGTCAAGAATCTCAATGTTGGTCAGGCCTGTCAGCTCGTCAGTCTGGAAGTTGACGGTGATGGTGTCCTCAATATCGCCAAACTGCACACGACCGGCGACTTCGGTAATGATCGGATGGGTGTGCGGATCCCAAGTCGCCGCCAGTTGCCCGCCCTTTACCACCGCCTTGTCGCGAACAGTCAGGACTGCACCGTACGGCACCTTGTAGCGCTCACGCTCACGACCCAAATTATCGGCAATGGCCAGCTCGCCAGAGCGCGATACGGCAACGATATTGCCATTGGGCTGCTCAACAAATTTCATGTTGTGCAAACGAACCGTACCGTCACTCTTGATCTGAATGCTCGATATGGCAGACGCCCGTGATGCAGCACCACCGATGTGGAACGTACGCATCGTCAACTGGGTACCCGGCTCGCCGATTGACTGCGCAGCAATGACGCCAACAGCTTCACCAATGTTGACTTGATGCCCGCGCGCAAGATCACGACCGTAGCAGGAGGAACAGACGCCATAGCGCGTTTGGCACGTGATTGGCGAGCGCACGATGATTTCATCAACACCCGCCGCCTCAAGCATTTCGACGCAAAGTTCATCGAGCAACGTGCCAGCCGCCGCGATGACTTCGTCCGTTCCCGGCCGACACACATCAACTGCCGCAACACGACCGAGCACGCGCTCACGCAGCGGCTCGACAACATCACCCCCCTCGATCAGTGGGGTCATTGCCAGCCCGTTGGTAGTGCCGCAGTCCGGTTCGGTGATGACCAGATCTTGCGCCACATCAACCAAACGGCGCGTCAGATAACCTGAGTTCGCCGTCTTCAATGCCGTGTCGGCAAGGCCCTTGCGGGCGCCGTGCGTGGAGATGAAGTACTGCAGAACCGTCAAGCCCTCACGGAAATTCGCCTTGATTGGCGTTTCAATAATTGAGCCATCAGGCTTGGCCATCAAGCCGCGCATACCAGCAAGCTGACGAATCTGGGCAGCACTGCCGCGCGCGCCGGAATCCGCCATCATATAGATCGGGTTGAAAGACGGCTGAACCACCTGCTTGCCATCACGGTCGGTGACCATTTCGGACTTCAGGTTATCCATCATCGCTTTGGCGATCAGGTCGTTGTAGCGTGACCAGATGTCGACAACCTTGTTGTAGCGTTCGCCCTGGGTAACGAGACCTGAAGCGAACTGCCGCTCGATTTCACGTACTTCCTTTTCTGCTTCGGCAATAAAACCGGCCTTGGCATCCGGGATGACCATGTCGACAATGCCGACCGAAGACCCGGAGTAGGTCGCCTCACGGAAACCCAAATACATCAACTGATCAGCAAAAATGACCGTTTCCTTGCTGCCGAGAACGCGGTAGCAGTGGTTGATAAGGCGGGAAATCACCTTTTTGGTCATCGGCTGGTTGATCATGTCGAAAGAGATGCCCTTCGGCACGATGCCCCACAGCTTGCAGCGTCCCGGTGTTGTATCAACAACGCGCACCCGCGCCTCTTCAACAACAACGCCCATTCTGTCAAGGACTTGCTCGACGATACGAACCTTGACGCGAGCATGCAGATCGGCAGCGCCCGTTGCCAGCGCGCGATGTACTTCGTCCGGATCAGCAAAAATCTTGCCTTCACCCTTGGCGTTCACGCGGTCACGCGTAATGTAATAAAGGCCGAGCACAACGTCCTGGGTCGGCACGATGACCGGCTCACCATTTGCCGGCGACAGGATATTGTTGGTCGACATCATCAGCGCCCGCGCCTCGAGCTGTGCTTCCAGCGTCAGCGGCACATGGACAGCCATCTGGTCGCCGTCGAAGTCAGCATTGAATGCTGCACACACCAGCGGATGCAACTGGATGGCCTTGCCCTCAATGAGGACCGGCTCGAACGCCTGGATGCCCAAACGGTGCAACGTCGGCGCCCGGTTCAAAAGCACCGGGTGTTCGCGAATCACTTCAGCGAGGATGTCCCACACTTCCGGCGTCTCGCGCTCAACCATCTTCTTTGCGGCTTTGATGGTAGTCGCAAGACCGCGCGTTTCCAGCTTCCCGAAAATAAACGGCTTGAACAGCTCAAGCGCCATCTTCTTCGGCAGACCACACTGATGGAGCTTGAGCGTCGGACCAACCACAATAACCGAACGGCCGGAGTAATCGACACGCTTGCCAAGCAGGTTCTGACGGAAACGACCCTGCTTGCCCTTGATCATGTCGGCGAGCGACTTGAGCGGGCGCTTGTTGGAACCGGTGATAGCACGACCACGGCGACCGTTGTCGTGCAGCGCATCGACCGCCTCCTGCAGCATCCGCTTCTCGTTGCGCACGATGATGTCCGGCGCATTGAGTTCCAGCAAACGCTTGAGGCGGTTGTTGCGGTTGATGACGCGACGATACAGGTCATTCAGATCCGACGTGGCAAAGCGGCCGCCGTCCAGCGGAACGAGCGGACGCAAATCCGGCGGCAGCACCGGCAGCACGGTAAGGATCATCCATTCCGGACGGTTGCCCGAACCTTGAAACGCCTCCATCAACTTGAGGCGCTTGGTCAGCTTTTTGAGCTTCGTTTCCGACGTGGTCGTCGGGATTTCCTCACGCAGGATCTTGATCTCTTCGTCAAGATCAATGTCCGCGAGCAGCGCCTGAACTGCCTCCGCGCCCATGCGCGCATCAAATTCGTCGCTGAATTGCTCCAATGCCTCGTAGTATTGCTCGTCAGTGAGCAACTGGCCTTTCTCAAGGCGCGTGAAGCCAGGGTCAACAACCACGAAGCTTTCGAAGTACAGCACCCGCTCGATATCACGCAACGTCATGTCGAGAATCAAGCCGATACGCGACGGCAGCGACTTCAGGAACCAGATGTGCGCAGTCGGGCTCGCCAGTTCGATATGACCCATGCGTTCACGACGCACTTTGGTCAGTGTCACTTCAACGCCACACTTCTCACAGATCACGCCGCGATGCTTGAGGCGCTTGTACTTGCCGCAAAGGCACTCGTAGTCCTTGATCGGGCCAAAGATGCGGGCGCAGAACAGCCCGTCACGCTCCGGCTTGAACGTACGATAGTTGATGGTCTCGGGCTTCTTGACCTCGCCGAACGACCAGGAGCGGATAAGCTCCGGCGACGCGAGACCAATCCGAATGCGATCGAACTCCTCGATGTTGCCCTGGTTCTTGATCAGGTTAAGCAAGTCTTTCAAGGTCGATCCTCCTCAAGGAGTCTATTGCCAACCCCGGCGTAATCGCCGGGGCTCCCACGCATATGTACAGCAATCGATCAGTCGCTCTCGAGCTCGATATTGATGCCGAGCGAGCGGATTTCCTTCAACAGCACATTGAAGGATTCCGGCATCCCCGGATCCATCCGGTAATCGCCGTCCACGATGTTTTTATAGATGCGCGTGCGGCCCGTGACATCGTCGGACTTCACGGTGAGCATCTCCTGCAGCGTGTAGGCAGCCCCGTAGGCCTCAAGTGCCCAAACTTCCATCTCGCCGAAGCGCTGACCGCCGAACTGCGCCTTGCCTCCCAGCGGCTGCTGGGTGACGAGCGAGTAGGAGCCGGTCGAGCGCGCATGCATCTTGTCGTCGACCAGGTGGTTGAGCTTGAGCATGTACATATAGCCGACGGTGACCGGGCGATCGAACTGCTCGCCGGTACGCCCGTCGTGCAGGTAGACCTGCCCAGTTTCATTCAAGCCGGCAAGCGCCAAGAGGCCGCGAATCTCGCTCTCCTGCGCGCCGTCAAATACCGGCGTCGCCACCGGAACCCCGGCCCGCAGATTCTCCGCCAGCTCGACGATCTCCTGATCATTGATCTGACTGAGATCCTCGCGTGGCGTACCAACGCCGTTGTAGATCTTCTCGAGGAAATCGCGGATGTCCTTGGCCTTACGCTGCTCGTCAAGCATGCGACCCAGACGCTCGCCGAGACCTTTCGCCGCCCAACCAAGGTGCGTCTCAAGAATCTGGCCGACGTTCATCCGCGACGGCACGCCGAGCGGGTTCAGGACGATATCAACCGGCACCCCATGCTCGTCATACGGCATGTCTTCTTCGGGCATGATCACCGAGATAACGCCTTTATTGCCGTGCCGCCCGGCCATCTTGTCGCCCGGTTGTACGTGGCGCTTGATCGCAAGGTAAACCTTCACGATTTTCAGCACGCCGTGCGCAAGATCATCGCCGCTCTGCAGCTTGCGCTTCTTGTCAGTCAGGCGCTCTTCGACATCCTTGCGGTGCGCCTCAAGGTACAGACGGGCCTTTTCCAACTGGTCGGCAATCTGCTCATCGGCCGGACGGATTTCAAACCATTGGTCGGAGGTCAGGCCGTCAAGGAATGACGACTCGATCGCCTGCCCTTTCTTCAGACCAGCACCGCCATTAGCCTTCTGCCCGATCAACGCCGGACGAAGCCGCTTGAGCGTCGCCTCGGTGAAGATGCGGTGCTCGTCCATCAAGTCCTTGCGGTACTGCTCGATTTGCTGGCTCTCGATGTCCTTCGCGCGCTGATCTTTCTCGATACCATCGCGCGTGAAGACCTGAACGTCGATGACCGTACCCTTGACGCTGGAAGGAACGCGCAGCGACGTATCCTTCACGTCAGAGGCCTTCTCGCCAAAGATCGCCCGCAACAGCTTTTCTTCCGGGGTCAACTGGGTCTCGCCCTTCGGCGTCACCTTGCCAACCAGGATGTCGCCGTCACCCACTTCCGCACCGATATAAACGATGCCGGACTCATCAAGTTTGCCCAGCGCCGCCTCACCGACGTTCGGAATGTCAGCAGTGATCTCTTCTGATCCGAGCTTCGTATCGCGGGCAACGCAGGTGAGCTCCTGAATGTGGATCGACGTGAACCGATCCTCGCGCACCACCTTCTCGGAGATCAGGATGGAGTCTTCGAAGTTGTAGCCATTCCACGGCATGAACGCGACACGCATGTTCTGCCCGAGCGCCAATTCACCCAGATCAGTCGACGGGCCATCGGCCAGTACATCACCGCGCTCAACCTTGTCCCCGATTTTGACCAGCGGGCGCTGGTTCATGCATGTGTTCTGGTTGGAGCGGGTGTACTTGGTCAAGTTGTAGATATCAACACCGGCCTCGCCTTTCGCCGCCTCGCGCTCATGCGCACGCACTACGATACGCGCAGCATCAACGCTGTCGACAACACCACCACGACGGGCAACCACGCAGACACCGGAGTCGCGCGCCACATTGCGCTCAATACCGGTGCCAACCAGCGGCTTCTCGGTAACGAGGCAAGGCACGGCCTGCCGCTGCATGTTCGAACCCATCAGCGCGCGGTTCGCGTCGTTGTGCTCAAGGAACGGAATCAGGGACGCGGCAACCGATACCACCTGCTGCGGCGACACATCCATGTAGTCGACCTTGTCGGGGGGCATGACCGTGAATTCATTCTTGTAGCGGACCGCCACAAATTCATCCGCCAGACGACCCTTGCCATCAAGCTTCGAGTCGGCCTGGGCCACAACGTGCTCCGACTCCTCGATCGCAGACAGATACTCGATATCGTTGGTAACAACACCGTTGACGATCTTGCGATACGGGCTTTCGAGGAAACCAAAATTGTTGGTCCGCGCATAAGTCGCCAGCGAGTTGATCAGACCGATGTTCGGGCCTTCCGGCGTCTCGATCGGGCACACCCGGCCATAGTGCGTCGGATGTACGTCGCGTACTTCGAAGCCGGCGCGCTCACGCGTCAGACCGCCTGGGCCGAGCGCAGATACACGCCGCTTGTGGGTGATCTCCGACAGCGGATTGTTCTGGTCCATGAACTGCGAAAGCTGACTGGATCCGAAAAACTCCTTGATCGCGGCCGCCACCGGCTTGGCATTGATCAGATCCTGCGGCATCAGCCCTTCGCTTTCGGCAAGACTCAGACGCTCCTTGACGGCGCGCTCGACGCGAACCAGACCAACGCGGAACTGATTTTCAGCCATTTCGCCAACCGAACGCACACGCCGGTTGCCCAGATGATCGATATCATCGACATCACCCTTGCCGTTGCGAATGGCAATCAGCGTCTTGAGCACCTCGACGATGTCATCCTTCGACAGAACCCCGTCTTCTGGACGCCCTTCGATATAGTCCCGTCCCAGCCGCCGGTTGAACTTCATGCGACCGACAGCAGACAAGTCATAGCGCTCGGCAGAGAAGAACAGATTGCGGAAGAGATTTTCCGCAGCATCGCGCGTCGGCGGTTCGCCCGGGCGCATCATCCGGTAAATCTCGACCAAGGCCTCCAGCGGGCTCGAAGTCGGATCCGCACGCAGGGTATCCGACACGAACGAACCGTGATCAAGATCATTGATATACAGGGTTTCAAACGTCTTCAGCCCGCTCTCACGGACCTTCTTCAGGACATCATTGGTGATCTCGGTGTTGCAGGCGCACATCACCTCGCCGGTTTTCGGGTTCGGGATATTCCGGGCAACAACCTTGCCAAGCAGATATTCGGCAGGAACCTCGAGTGTGGTGATCTTTGCCTTCTCAAGTTCGCGAATGTGACGCGCAGTAATACGCCGCCCCTTTTCGACGATAATCCGCTTGCCATCCGTAATATCAAAGCTCGCGGTTTCGCCGCGCAGCCGCTCTGGAATCAGTTCGAGACGGAACATCTCGCCATCGACTTCCATCCGGTTTGTTTCGAAGAACATCGAAAGGATCTGCTCGGTATTGTAGCCAAGCGCACGCAACAGAATGGTCGCCGGCAACTTGCGGCGGCGATCGATGCGCACATAGACGAGATCCTTCGGATCAAACTCAAAATCAAGCCACGAACCACGATATGGAATGATTCGTGCCGAATAGAGTAACTTGCCGGACGAATGCGTCTTGCCTTTATCGTGATCGAAGAACACACCGGGAGAACGATGCAACTGCGACACGATGACACGCTCGGTGCCGTTGATAACGAACGTACCGTTCTCAGTCATGAGCGGCATTTCGCCCATGAACACTTCCTGCTCACGAATATCCTTGATGGCCCCCGCTGATTCACGATCATAAATGATCAAGCGAATCTTCACGCGCAAGGGTGCGGCGTAGGTTACGCCGCGAAGCTGGCACTCCTTGACATCGAATGCCGGCTTGCCGAGCTTGTACTCGACAAACTCAAGCGCAGCATTCCCCGAGTAGCTAACAATAGGGAACACCGACTTGAATGCGGCCTGCAGGCCTTGGTCACGCCGACCGGCCGCAAGCAAGCCTTCCTGCAGGAAGCTGTTGTAGGAGTCCAGCTGGATGGCCAGAAGGTACGGCACATCCATAACTCTTGGCAGCTTGCCAAAATCCTTGCGAATGCGCTTTTTCTCGGTAAATGAGTACGCCATCGGTATGCCTCAGCTAGGTTGCGCGTCGCACTTCCAGCGAACCCCCTCCTAGTCTTCCCGAACAGACATCGCCTTCGGGAAACATCCGGGTAATCGTCGACTACCCGGCCACGGCCCGGAGAGTGCGGGAGCCGTGAGAGAAAACAACAAAAGGCCGACAGCGCAATGCCGCCAGCCTTCGCTGTATCAGATCGAACAGACCAACCGCACGGCTCTTACTTGAGCTCGGCAGTGCCGCCCGCATCTTCAAGCTTCTTCTTGAGCGCATCCGCGTCGGCCTTGGAAATGCCTTCCTTGACCACCGCCGGCGCACTTTCAACCAGATCCTTTGCCTCTTTCAGGCCAAGGCCAGTCACTTCGCGCACCGCCTTGATGACACCGACTTTGTTGCTGCCGGCGCCCGTCAGGATCACGTTGAACTCGGTCTGCTCTTCGGCAACTGGCGCCGCTGCGCCCGGGCCGGCTGCAACTGCGACAGCCGCAGCGGACACGCCGAACTTCGCTTCGAATGCGGAGATCAGTTCAACCAGTTCCAGGACCGTCAGCGCAGCGACGGCATTCAGGATTTCGTCTTTGGACAGAGCCATTTCAAAAACTCCAATTCATTAAACGGGTGTGGATCAAACCACCATCAGGCGGCTTGGGCTTCTTTCTGTTCCTTGATGGCCGTAAGCAGACGACCAAACTTGGAAACCGGCGCCTGCATCACAGACACCAGCATGGTCAGCGCTTGGGTACGGTTCGGCAGCTTGGCAAGCACATCGATTTGCTGAGCACCAAAAAGCCTTCCGTCATAAGCCGCAACCTTGATTTCCAATTGCTGGTTGTCCTTGGCGAAGCCCTTGAGCAACCGGGCGGCAGCACCCATGTCGTCTTCAGACATCGACAGGCCAATGATGGTCGGGCCAACCAGAGATTCATTCAGAATCTCGAACGCGGTACCCTGAAAAGCACGGCGAGCCAGCGTGTTGCGCACCACGCGCAAATACACACCCTGCTCACGCGCCTGGCTGCGCAGCTTGGTCAGCTGATCAACCGTCAGGCCGCGATAGTCGGCGACCACAGCAGAAAAAGCATCGCCAGCGGCCTTATTGACGGCTGCCACGATCTCTTTCTTGTCCTCTAATTTCAGAGTCACTGTAACCTCCTCGTTAATACGGCCGGCGTTGTCGCCAGCCACCGTCTTGCGAACCTCTTGCGAAGTTCCCGCGCGGGGGTCACAGCATGGGAGCCAGAACCACACCGCATCTGCACAGGCTTGTCTTTTAAGCAGGGACGTTAACCAAACCGTCACCGCGCCTGTGGTCTTTGACGCACACCCGGCAATCCGGGCACCCTCAAAGTCGTTCAGCCCGCGCAGCCGGTACGCATACGCAGGCAAATTTTGTCCGTAAACCCGCTGTTACGCCGTGAGGCTCGCCTGATCAATCAGCAGACCAGGCCCCATCGTCGACGACATCGTCACCTTCTTCAGATAGGTACCCTTTGAGGTCGATGGCTTGACCTTTTTGAGATCCGTGATCAGCGCCTCCAGGTTTTCCTTGATCTTCGCTGGCTCAAAACCAATTTGGCCGACCGAGCAGTGCACAATGCCAGCCTTATCGGCGCGGTAACGAACCTGGCCTGCCTTGGCGTTCCTTACCGCCGTCGCAACATCGGCAGTAACGGTGCCAACCTTCGGGTTCGGCATCAGACCACGCGGACCCAGCACAGTGCCGAGCTTGCCGACAACACGCATCGCATCCGGGGTCGCGATAACCACGTCAAAATTCAGCTCGCCGCCCTGAATACGCTCAGCAAGGTCGTCAAAACCGACAATATCCGCGCCAGCGGCTTTTGCCGCCTCGGCATTTGCGCCCTGGGCAAATACAGCGACGCGCACGGTCTTGCCCGTGCCATGCGGCAACACGCTGGCACCACGCACGTTTTGATCGGATTTCTTCGGGTCAATGCCCAGATTGATTGCAACATCGATCGATTCCTTGAACTTGACCTTGGACAGGTCGTTCAGGAGCCCGGTCGCTTCCAGAATATCGTAGGCCTTGCCGGCCTGCACTTTCGCGTTGATCACTTTGCTGCGCTTGGTCAACTTTGCCATGGCATCAGCCCTCCACCACGATGCCCATACTGCGGGCAGTGCCCTCGACACAGCGCATCGCTGCATCAAGTGAGCCACAGGTCAAATCCGGGGTTTTGGTCCGCGCGATTTCTTCAACCTGCTTCTTGGTAATTTTGCCAACCTTGATCTTCAGCGGATTCGCCGAACCACTCTGCAAGCCAGCGGCTTTTTTGACCAAAACCGACGCCGGAGGCGTTTTGGTAATGAATGTGAAACTGCGATCGCTGTATACCGTGATAACGACCGGCGTCGGAAGACCCTGCTCGAGCTTCTGCGTTGCCGCATTGAACTGCTTGCAGAACTCCATGATATTCACGCCCTGCTGGCCGAGCGCAGGACCAACGGGCGGACTCGGATTGGCCTTGCCTGCAGGAATCTGCAGTTTAACGTAGGCCTGAATTTTCTTTGCCATGACAAGTACCTTAGGTTGGGTGCAAGCGCCTCGCGGCTCCCCGGTTAACGAAGACCGGCCGGCCTTCGTGTCTTTCTGGTCTATTCGACTTAAGTTTTCTCAACCTGACTGAAATCAAGTTCCACTGGCGTCGAACGACCGAAAATCAGAACCGCCACCCGCAGGCGGCTCTTCTCGTAATTCACTTCCTCAACGTGCCCATTGAAATCAGCAAACGGGCCATCAACGACACGTACGACTTCTCCCGGCTCGAACAGGGTTTTGGGCTTCGGCTTCTCACCACTGTCCTCAATCCGGCGCAGGATCTTTGCCGCCTCCTCATCCGTAATTGGCGCCGGTTTGTCAGGACGCCCGCCGATAAAACCGAGCACTTTCGGGCACTCCTTTACCAAGTGCCATGAACCCTCATCCATCTCCATTTGTACGAGCACATAACCGGGGAAAAACTTGCGCTCTGATCGACGCTTCTGGCCGCCCTTCATCTCGACGACCTCCTCGGTCGGCACGATGATTTCGCCAAATTTATCTTCCATCGCCGCCCGCTTCACCCGCTCCCGGAGCGAACGCATGACCTGCTTCTCGAAGCCAGAGTAGGCGTGAACGACATACCAACGCTTCGTCATGAAAGGTCTCGCTTACCCGATGATCCCAGATACAGCCCAGCCCAAAAGGAGGTCGAGCACCCACAAAATAAACGCCACGACCGCCACAACCACAAACACGATGAGCGTCGTCTGCAATGTCTCCTGCCGCGTCGGCCAGACGATCTTGCGCAGCTCAACCATTGCTTCGCGCCGAAACTCGTTGAATTGGCGCCCCTTGGCGGTGGTCAATGCCAATGCCGCCGCAGCAGCAACCAACAACACGCCGATAACGGCCCGATAGAAAAGCGGCTGCTCGCCATAGTACGCATTGCCCACTACCGCGACGGCCAACAGCATGAAAACCGCCAGCCACTTGACGGTGTCAATCAACTTGCCTGCCTGTGAGGCAGACCCTTCGGCGTTCACATTCATGCTTTCAGCCAGAAATTGCGCGCAGTGATGTTACACAAGGTTGGCGGGCCAGGAGGGACTCGAACCCCCAACTCCCGGTTTTGGAGACCGGTGCTCTACCATTGAACTACTGACCCGTTTCGCCGACTGACAAGATTGCCAGCCGGCGCAACACCTTACTTGATGATTTTGGCAACGACTCCGGCGCCCACGGTACGGCCGCCCTCGCGGATCGCGAAACGCAACCCTTCGTCCATCGCGATCGGGGCGATCAGCGTCACCACCATCTTGATGTTGTCGCCCGGCATT
>CBDDRC010000033.1:0-6467 GCA_965232985.1 uncultured bacterium | reverse complement strand
CCACATTTCCTCCATGCTCTGCGGCGGGATGTATAGCGCGATGATTTCGCCCAGCACGTCCTCGCGCATTGCATCGACACTGTCCTTGACATCGTCGGACTCGAGCAACTCATGGCGCTGGTGGTACACAACCCGGCGCTGATCGTTGGCGATATCATCGTATTCGAGCAATTGCTTGCGAATATCGAAGTTGTGCGCTTCAACCTTGCGTTGTGCGTTCTCGATGGCGCGCGATACCCATCGGTGTTCGATCGCCTCCCCTTTCTCCATGCCAAGGCGCTGCATCATGTTGCGAACGGTATCGCCCGCGAAGCGGCGCATCAACGAATCTTCCAGCGACAGGTAGAAGCGGGTCATACCCGGATCGCCCTGACGACCGGAACGACCGCGCAACTGATTGTCGATTCGCCGGGATTCGTGCCGTTCACTGCCGATGATATGCAAGCCGCCCGCAGCCAGCACCTGATCGTGACGTTTCTGCCATTCCGCCTTCAACTGCGCCCTGTGTTCTGGCGTCACATCCCCGAGTTTCGCAATTTCTGCCTGCCAATTGCCACCGAGCACGATGTCGGTGCCACGGCCTGCCATGTTGGTGGCGATGGTAACGGCACCGATACGGCCGGCCTGGGTAATAATTTCCGCTTCCTGGGCATGGTATTTTGCATTCAGTACCGCATGCGGAATATTTTCTTTCTTGAGAAACGCCGACAGCAATTCGGAAGTTTCGATGCTGGCCGTGCCGACGAGAACCGGCGCGCCCTTGGCGTTGATCTCGCGAATGGCGCCGACGATCGCCTCGTACTTCTCCTGCACAGACAGGAAGACGAGATCGTTGAGATCCTCGCGAATCATCGGCTTGTGCGTCGGTACCACCACCACATCAAGGCCGTAAATCTGACGAAATTCCGCCGCTTCGGTGTCGGCCGTACCAGTCATGCCGGCGAGCTTGCTGTAAATGCGGAAATAATTCTGGAATGTCGTCGAGGCCAGTGTCTGGTTCTCGTTGCGTACCGGCACGCCTTCCTTCGCTTCCACCGCCTGGTGGATGCCATCCGACCAGCGACGACCAGGCATTGTCCGACCGGTGTGCTCATCAACGATAACAACCTGTTTGTCCTGCACGATGTATTCGACGTCACACTGAAACAGATGGTGCGCCTTGAGTGCGACGTGGACGTGATGCAACAGATGCAGGTGCTGTGCTGCATACAGGCTATCGCCGGCCTGCAATAGACCGGCCTTGACCAACATGTCCTCGACCAGACGATGGCCTTCCTCGGTAAGTTCGATCTGACGGGCTTTCTCGTCGATCAGAAAATCGCCTTTGACCACCACATCCTTGTTTTCCTGCTTGCGCAGTATCGGGATCAATTCATTGATCTGGCGATACATTGCCGAACTGTCCGCGCTCGGGCCGGAAATGATCAGTGGCGTGCGGGCTTCGTCGATCAGAATCGAATCGACTTCGTCGATGATCGCGTAGTTGAGCTCGCGCTGCACTCGCTCGTCGCGCGACAACGCCATGTTGTCGCGCAGGTAATCGAAGCCGTATTCGTTGTTGGTACCGTAGGTGATGTCGGCAGCGTAGGCCACACGTTTGGCGGCCTGATCCTGCTGCGAGAGAATCACGCCGACGGAAAGGCCAAGGAACTGGTAAACCGGCCCCATCCAGTTGGCATCGCGCTGCGCGAGATAGTCGTTCACCGTCACGACGTGCACACCCTTGCCGGGCAGCGCGTTAAGGTATGCAGCCAAGGTTGCCACCAGCGTCTTGCCCTCACCGGTACGCATCTCGGCAATGCGGCCTTCGTGCAACACGATGCCGCCGATCAACTGCACGTCATGGTGACGCAAACCGAGGGTGCGATGCGCGGCCTCGCGCACCACGGCAAACGCTTCGGGAATCAGGCTGTCGAGTGCGGCGCCCGCCGCGAGCCGCGCCCGGAATTCATCCGTCTTGCCTCGCAACTGCTCATCACTGAGCGGCTTTAACGCTGCCTCGTGGCCGTTGACGGCCTCAATGTAGCGACTGATTCGTTTGATTTCGCGCGCGTTTTTGGTGCCGAAAATCGTCTTGAACAGACTGGCAAGCATGCGGGTTCACTCGTGGCAGGAGGCGCCCACCCCCAAGGGGCGGGCGACAGCAGGCATGGGACACGCGCCAAGGCTGGCAGCGTCGTCAAAGGGCGGGAGATTCTACCGTAACCGGAATACGGAAGGTAACGCGCGGCATCAGCCCCCCAGGGCCAGCGCGTACCCATTGGTGATATAGGCCGCCGGGTTGGTCGCCTCACCGTTGCGTCGCACCTCATAATGCACATGCGGGCCGGTCGATCGGCCGGTGCTGCCAAGGCGGGCAATTGCCTGGCCCTCGCGCACGATATCGCCAACACGCACGAGAACCGCGCTGGCATGTGCATAGACGGTAGAGATGCCGTCACCATGGTTGATTTCGACCATGTTGCCATAGCCACTGCGGCTACCGGCAAAGGTCACGATACCGGCGCCCGTCGCGACGATATCCGCGCCCACCGGGCCGGCAAAGTCGACACCACGATGGAAAGCGATATTGCCGTGGAACGGATCAATGCGGCGGCCGTAAGCCGAACTCAGGTAACCGCTGTTGATCGGATTGCCGGCCAGGAAGCTCTCCTCCCGCAACCGTCCGCCCGCCAGCAGATTCTCCAGCACCTGCAATTCGGCATCGCGCACATCAATGCGATTGGCAATTACATCAAGGGCAGCGATGAAGTCCGGGGGCTGATAAGCAACACCATCTGATGACTCCTCCGGACCACCGACCGGCGGCGGACGACTGAAATCGAAATCTTTCTTGCCCATGCGGGTGCTGCGCATCAAACGCTCACCGAGCGCATCGAGTCGCAGCAGCTTGGCCTGCATTTCGGCCACGCGCACCGTCAACGCCTTCAATCCTTGCTCCGCTCGTGCCTTTGCGTCCACGACGGACTGTCTCTCGAAACCCAGGCGCTCACGCCATGCAAAGGCCGTTGTGCGGCCAACCACACCGCTGACAACCGGATCGCCCGCCTGGGTTGCGTAAAAAAAGTAGCCCCCAACCGCACCGAGCATCGGCAGCAGCAGTACCAACCCTGCCAGCAGCAGATGCCAGTGCTGCGGGAGTTGAATGGTGCGGCTGACCCCTCGCCGGGGGTCCAGTATGATGAGCTTCATTTGCTTATGCTCGATCAGCCCAGGCTGACAGACTCATGTTCCTGAAAAATCCACATGCATCGTGGCCTGCGGGCCAGGAGCCCATATCAGCATCCGCAGGACAAGCATCGCCCGTGCAGGCTACCACCCAGGCCGGTACCGTGCTTGAACGAATCTGCCAATCCTTGGCCGAGTTCACAATCCTCACCGACCACCTGCGCCAGGCCGTGGATGAGCGGCTCGGCGCGCGATTGTCGGTTACCGGTTGGCAGGAGGGCATCCTGCGAGTGCATCTCGACCAGCCAGCTCTCGCCACCCGCTGGCGGTTCCAGGAACCGGCCGTCAGACGTGCGCTGTTGCGGGTGCCGGCACTGGCTGGCCTGAAGGAAATCCGGCTGACCATTGCCGCCATTAACCGGCTGGCACCACCAGCCAGTCCGCCCGCTCCCTCCCGGCTTGACGCCGTGCCAGCCGAGGCGATTGGCGAACTGGCGAGCACAGAATCCCACGAGCGGTTGCGGCAGGCACTGACAACCCTGGCCGAAGCCGCGGCAAAAGCGAGGAAAGGAGGAAACCCGTTCTGCGGCTGACGCGACTTGTTCGCCGTTCACGCCAAACGCAGACGAACAACTCACTCGGCAGCAAGCAACGGCTGAACGCAGGAAACCGGTGCTACCGATTCATTGTCGAAGCTCACTACTTCGTAGGCATCCGGTTGCGCGAGCAGGGTACGCAGCAAGCGATTATTCAGCGCATGGCCGGATTTGTGGCCGACATATTCGCCAATCAGGCTGTGGCCGAGCAGGTAAAGATCACCAATCGCATCAAGAATCTTGTGCTTGACGAACTCATCTTCGTAGCGAAGACCATCTTCGTTGAGGATGCGGTAATCATCGACGACTATCGCATTTTCCACGCTGCCTCCGAGCGCGAGATTCTTCGAACGCAGCTGTTCGATATCGCTCATGAAGCCAAACGTGCGCGCCCGACTCACTTCCTTCACAAACGAAGCTGTCGAAAAATCGATGCTTGCGCTCTGGCTGCGTCCACGAAACACCGGGTGATCGAAGTCGATGGTGAAGCTGACCTTGAAGCCGTCGAAGGGCAAAAAGGTAGCCGACTTGTCGCCATCACAGATGGAGATTTCGCGCTTCACGCGGATGAATTTCTTCGCTACTTTCTGCTCGGCTATGCCGGCAGACTGCAACAGAAAAACGAACGGGCCGGCACTGCCGTCCATGATCGGCACTTCCGGGCCGGACAACTCGACAATCGCGTTGTCGATGCCCAGGCCGGCGAATGCACTCATCAGGTGCTCGATGGTGGAAACCTTGACGCCGCCACTGACCAGCGTAGTGGACAACGTGGTTTCACCGACCGCATAGGCGGTGGCGCGGATGGCAACCGGCGGCGCGAGATCGACCCGACGGAAGACAACCCCAGTATCGACTGGCGCCGGACGCACCGTCAGGTAGATCTTGTCCCCGGTGTGCAGACCGATGCCGGTCGCGCGGATCACGTTTTTGATGGTGCGCTGTCGAATCATCGACGAATGGCCCGCTTTAACTTGTTGTTTTACAAGAAGTTAGCCACATTCATGGCACCCTTGGAGCAAATAGTAACAAAGTTTTTCGGATTTCCCAAGCCAGCCCTGATAACCGGCCCGGGGCGGGAACCCGAACCGGCATTCTGCCACTGCTGACAGGTCAGTCCGCTTGCCGCCGCAGGAAGGCCGGGATGTCGAGAAAGTCCATGTCTCCGGCCGGCCGGGCCGGAGGCGGGTTGCTGCCTGCCTGGGTGCGCTGGCGCATGGCAGTCGGCCGGTCAAACTGGCTGTAGTCGGTACGCGCACCCTCCGCAGTGGCTGCCACCGTCCGGGTTGCGCCCTGCAGCTGGGCCTGCGCGCGCGGCATGGCAATGATGGTTTCGACGACCTTCTGCCCGTGCTGCACCGCACGGCCAATGCCGGTCGCCACTACCGTTACCCGCACCTCGTCCTCCAGCAACGGATCAAAGGCGGTGCCCATGATGATCTGCGCGTCCGGCGCGGCGTACTCACTGACCGCGCGACCCACCTCGTCGAAATCGCCAATAGCGAATCCGGGGCCGGCCGTGATGTTCACCAGCAGCCCTTTGGCGCCCTGCAGATTGACATCCTCCAGCAGCGGACTGTGCAATGCCCGCTGGGCTGCCTCGCGCGCCGCCCCTTCGCCACGGGCCGAACCAGTACCCATCATCGCCATGCCCATCTCGCCCATAACGGTGCGTACGTCGGCAAAATCGACGTTTATGATCCCCGGGTGCAGGATCAGGTCGGCAATGCCCTTCACGGCACCGAGCAGCACGTCGTTCGCGGCCTTGAAGGCTTCAAGCATCGTGGTGCGCGGCCCGAGTACCGTCAGCAGTTTCTCGTTCTGGATGGTGATCAATGAGTCAACATGTTCAGCCAGTGCCGCCATGCCCTGCTCCGCTGCCTTCATCCGCCGCGGCCCCTCGAATGGGAAGGGCTTGGTAACCACCGCCACAGTCAGGATGCCCATGCTGCGGGCAACCTCGGCCACGACCGGTGCGCCGCCGGTCCCGGTGCCGCCACCCATGCCAGCGGTGATGAACACCATGTCTGCACCGTGCAGCATCTCCTGGATACGATCCCGATCCTCAATAGCAGCCTGGCGACCGATCTCCGGGTTGGCGCCCGCACCGAGACCTTTCGTCACCTGGCTGCCCAGTTGCAGCAACGTCCGCGCCGAGTGACGTTTCAGCGCCTGCGCATCGGTATTGGCGCAGATAAAATCCACGCCCTCCACGTTGGAGGACACCATATGTTCAACAGCATTGCCGCCGCCGCCACCGACGCCTACCACCTTGATCACCGCATTCTGCGGCACATTGTCAAGCAGTTCGAAATTCGCCATGACTTCCTCCTAAGCTCCCGCAATCCCGCACTATGTTTTTTTGATTTCGCACAGCAATCACTTCACTTCCTACCGCCTTGCAAATCACCTTCAAAAACCAAAATATTTACATCGCATTAAAAATTTCCCTTGAACCATTTGAGAACCCGGTCAATGGCAGCTTCACCGACCTTGCCTTTCTTCTCGTGCTTCTCGTCATCGCGCATCAAGCGTGCGTAATGCAGCAAACCCACGCTGGTCGCGAAAATCGGATTGCCGGCGATCTCGTCCGTTACGCCGACTACACCCTGTGGAAACCCAAGACGGACCGGCATGTGAAACACTTCCTCCGCGAGCTCGATGGCACCTTCCATCTTTACGGAGCCGCCCGTGAGCACGATT
>CBDDRC010000032.1:0-36279 GCA_965232985.1 uncultured bacterium | reverse complement strand
AGCAGGGCTTCCTGGCGGAACTCAGGCGTATACCGGCCGCGACCGCCGGCGCTCTTGGGGGACTTCTTCTGGGGCTTCTTGCTCATCGGACACCTCGGGGGTTGGGGTTATTCTTTCGAAAACCCGGTGTCCGTCAAACGGCAGGAAGATCAGAGGAAGACACGACACAGAATGCAGACTTATCCACAGAAACCTGATTAGATCAGGCAACCAAACCCTGGGTCAGAATTGGATGGAAACCCTGGGTCAGAATTGCGTGGAAATCAACACATCGCTGCATAACGAGCGCCAACCCGATGGCATGTGCGATTTGGTACGAATCGGCCGGATGAAAACGATTTGCTGGTATGCCGGCGTTGTCGAGCTGGCGCCACACCTGTCGCCCAGCGAAGGCCAGGTGCTGGCCATTCATGCCAGTACCTGGCGCGACATGCCGGTGATCCTCCGCAGCCGATTACTGTCCTTGCTGTCGGTTGCCAGACCGGAGATCGCCTCATGACAAGGATTCGCGACGACGGCGAGCCACTCTGGCATTCGGAAACCGAGTACTACGAGCGATATTCTGATGTTTTCTTCCCGATCATGCCGTTTTTCCACCACGGAATCGTCGGCAATTCGCACGAGGAATTTCTGCAATACATTCTTGGAAAACTGCGCCTGACAGCCAAATCGCGCCTGATAGACTTGGGTTGCGGTAGCGGATATTTCGTCGGCGAGGTGACCCGACGCGGCAGTCTGGCCATCGGCATTTCGACCAGCCAAGCCTGCATTCGTGGATGCAGGGAGCGCTACCCCTTCGCACGATTTGAACTGGCCAACATGGAAACCTATGTGCAAGCGGGCGCCACCCATGTCACTGCCATGGAAAGCCTCGGCTATGCCGATGCCGAAAAAACCCTGGCCTGCATTGCCCGCAACCTGGTGCGCGGCGGGCTGCTGTACATCAACGATGTTTTCTGGAAGTACATCGACGAGGACGCGGAGCAACGCGCCAATCGCCTGTACTTCGAGCATTACTGGAAGTACAAAGCGCGCCGGGTCGATGAATTTATCGCGCTGGCGTATCGGCAGGGATTTGAATTGGTCGACTTCAACGATCTCCGCGCAAGCGTCAACTCGGAGATCCTGCTAAAGATCTGCGCAGAGCATGGTGAGGTTCCTTATAAGGAACCCTACCCGGAGCGCGGTAGCCCTATCTTCCCGGTCGAGTTCCTGCTTGTCCGGAGATAACCGCAGGCGCCGAAGCAGCGCCCGCGTCGCTGGCTCAGGCCTTGCCCTGCTTCTCCGCCAGGAAGAGCCAGGTATCCATCACCGAGTCCGGGTTCAGCGAGATCGACTCGATGCCCTGTGATCTTCCCGTCGAATGACGGACACCGGCACTACGCTACTTTCTTTGCTTCGAACTGCTCCGGGCTCATGTAGCCAAGCGACGAGTGCAAGCGGTGACGATTGTAGTAGACCTCGATGTACTCGAACACCGTTTCACGCATCGCCATGCGGCTCCCGAACTCCTCGCCTTGCACGGCCTCGACCGCCGGCGCTCTTTGGGGACTTCTTCTGGGCTTCTTGCTCATCGGACACCTCGGGGGTTGGGGTTATTCTTTCGAAAACCCGGTGTCCGTCAAATGGCGGGAAGATCACTCCCCCCAGTCGATCAGCGCCAGCATTCGGCTGCGCAGACCGGCTGGCATATCACGCCAGGTGGCGGCAAGAATAACCAAGGCCTTGCGCTCCGCAGGCGGCATCAGTTCCCCCAGTGCCAGGGTGGCGGCGTACCAGCAAACGGTTTTCATGCGCCCGAGTTCTGTAAACTCGACCATCTCCCGCACATCATTATTTTCCTGAAGTGCGATCAGCGCGCGACGGAAGAAAAGATATTCCACGAAGCTTCCCTCCTTCGCGGTTTCAATAACACCCGCCGTTGCTGAAAAATATTCTCCCGGTGTCGTAGCGTACCAGGCAGATATTGCCAGCTCACCGGCAATGCGCGAGCACATGAAGTTCAATAACTCGGTTGCTTCCGGGTTGCCGTTGTTTGCTGCCAAGGCGTTGGCAGCCATGGTTGCGGTTTTAAGGCAATCGATGGCCGCCTGAAAATTGCCTGCGGCCAGATGGATCCGGGAACCCAGATGCAGATAATGAAGGCGTTGCAGAGACTGGCGAATGCTGTAGGTCGGATCGACTGCTGCAGCGCTGTTCGCATTGCTGGCAGTGTAGTTTGCATGCGCGATCGTTGCGTCATCCAGGCATTGCAATGCCGCCGCATAATCCTGGCGAGCGTAATAAACATAGGATTCGTTCGATTTTATGAAATCACAGGCGGAAAATTTCGCCTCTCCGGCGAGATAACTGGCCATCTCGCTGGCCAGCGAGATCCAGTCGCCGGCTTCGTCGGGTCGATTGTGCTGGGCCGCATCGTTGGCGCGATGGCACAGGGCGCTGACCATCCGGAAATATTCCTGATCCCGGGCAGGCAGATTTCTTGCGGTGGCCTCATACAGGCGACGCACAAACAGGGCGCCAACTTCGCCGGGCAGAACGCGCACTGCTCGGGAATCACCCAGCTTGATGGATCTGAGCAGGCTATTCATGTGGCGGTCGTTTCAGGGCCTGGATGGGCAGCAAAGTGGTGTAGAGCAACTGTCTGCCGCCATGCATACCAATCACGCCGTAGCGCCGGGCGCCCCCGCGGTAGAGCAGGTAGGCGAAGTGCAAATTCAGTTGGGCCAGCACCGCGTTCAGCATATGCGAGGGGAACGGCATGAATTCTATGCCTGCCTTGTCGGTGCGCCAGCTGCCATTCACATTCCAGCGACTGTGAAAGAGCGCATTGACCTTCAAGCCGCTCGCTGGCAGGGCAACGCCCAGCGCTTCCTCAAGTTCGGCGGCATCGACCCCCTGTATGTCGGCGTAGGCGCTCAAGTCGCCGTTGGATGTGTAGCCGAAGCAATAGGGGGCTGCGGGCAGCCCCGTTTGTTCCGGTGCGTATGCCGAGAACTGTTGGCTGGCCAGCAGGCGCTCGGGCGTCTCATACGGATAGAGTTCGTATTCAACCCCGCTGGCGGAGAGTTTGATGCCCGCGTGGCAGCGCAACTTGTGGCGAAGCACCAGTTCGGCAACTTCCTGTAATCGGGGGATTCGTTCTGCCCATTCATTGATCAGGCCCCAGGGCGACACCCGCACGCCGGCAATCAAGTTGAACTTCAACACGGGCCGGTTTTCCAACCCGACATCCAGGGAGCCTTTCCTGCTGAAGCGGATCGTGTCGGGGTGATCAAGAAACGCAGCGAGTTCATTGCCGTGGAGTACCGCCATGCGGCGCTCCTCGGGAGACCCGCAGCGCGCGATCAGGCCCAGCACCCGGGATCCGGGGCCTGGGCTGTTTTCCGGGATAGGGATGGTCGGCATGGCGGTAACCGTTATGGGTGCATTTCGTCAGTTCGGGCTAACCGGATGGCGGATTCCATTTCGGCCCGTTGTCAATGGGGTGCCGCCGGCCTATGCTCATCGTACGAAATTGGGGTGAGTGTACCTGCTATTCGGCGCAGGCCGGCACCCCCTGTTCCGACCCGCATAATAAGAACGAGAGGCGGTCATGAACCAGGACAATTCCCGCACAGTCACAGAGACAGTTGCAAAGACGGGTCAGTTGGGCGGCAAGCCCGCAGCCAGGGTACTCAGTCGTTTCCTGGCCCTGGAGCCGCGCATATTGCTGGATGCCGCCGCCGTTGAAACGGCGGCGAAGATTGCCGCAGACGGCGCTTTCGACGCAACCGCCACCGATTATTCGGGCACGGATTCCCTTGCCGCTGCCTTCCTCGACAACAGCGTGGTGGTGAGCCCGCTCGCGGGCGCCGGCGGTGCCCGCGAAATCCTGTTCGTCGATGCCGGAGTGGAGAACTACGACGCCCTGATTCGCAATCTCGGTGCCGGAGTTGAAGTACACATACTGCAAGCCGGCGACTGGGCTGCGCAAATCCAGGCGGTGCTGGGCCGCCGCGAAGGCGACGTGAGCGCCATTCATATCGTCAGCCATGGCAGCGCCGGCCAGCTCAGCCTGGGCGGCGAGTCGGTGGATACTGCCAGCCTTGATGGTTATGCGCGGGTGTGGTCGGCGATGCGCCAGGCACTGACTGCCGATGGCGACATTCTCATTTACGGTTGCGATGTGGCTGCCGGTGACGCGGGCGCTGCTTTCGTGCAGGCGCTGGCTGATCGTACCGGTGCTGATGTCGCAGCCTCAGCGGATCTCTCCGGTGTTGCCGCGCTGGGCGGTGACTGGGATCTCGAAAAAGCGACTGGCGACGTAACCACGCAATCACTGTATGCCAGCGGCGCCGGCGCGGATTTCATGGGCGTGCTGGTCGATGGCTGGGTCCAGGACACCGAAATAACGGCCGGGACGAGTGCGGTGGCCATTACCCACACCACGGACGGTAAAGACTGGAAATTTGTTGGCACGAGCGGCTCGAACAAGGTCGATATTTACTTGCGTAATACGACTACCGGCGTCTGGGGCAATCTCGCCGGTACCGCCGGCACACCGTTTGCAACGATTACCAAGGCGGGCGGTTTCGGATTTGATATTGCGGCGGCCGGCAACAAGCTGGTTGTCAGTGCACCCAATGAAGTGGTCTCCGGAACCAACGTCGGCAAGGTCTACATCTACAGTTATAACGGCACCAACTGGACGACTGAGCAAATCATCAATGACTTTGATGCGGCAGGTTCCGGCGCAACTGGATACGCGCCCTCCACTACCGCAGATAATGGCAACGATGCCTTTGGTTACAGCGTGGATATCGCCTGGGATGGCGGCAGCAATTACCGCTTGGTCGTCGGCAACCCCAACGAGGACTGGTGGAATACCTTTAATGACAGCTGGAACGGCACTGGCATTGACAACGCGCGCTACAACGCCGGCGTCGCGTACGTGTTCTCGGCAACTGGCCATACACTTGCATTCAATATCGCTGCTGGCCAGTTCAGCCAGATCGAGTCCCAGCAGGGCGGCGCGACCGGCAACGGTCACCTGTTCGGCGGTGTCGTCGGTGTCGCGTATGACTATGACAGCACGAAGTGGTGGGTCACGGTTGGCGGCGACGGTCTCAATGCCGTGCGCACCTATGGCGCACCGGCTCTGGGCACGACTGGCGGCGCGACCTTCACCCAGAGTTTTGCCTGGGATAGCGCCGGCACCAACGATGTCTCGATGGACGATGACTACATGGTTATCGCCAATGTCGCCAATGTGCAGGCCTATAAGCTCGATGCTGGCAGCACCGGCTATGCCCTGAAGGGCACGGCGTTCGGCGGCGGCGGTGCCGTGGTGATGGTAGACGACTGGGACCTCTCGGCAGCCGGCGACAACGTTGATGGCGCACGGTTGATCTACAGCGGCGTCTTCAACAGCACGACGATCACCTATATCGCCGACATCAATGCGTCGACGGGTGGGCAGTGGGTTCCCTGGTTCCAGATCAATGCCCTGCAGGAAACGGCAGTGGCAATCGATCGCTACTATTCCCTCGACATGCTGACTGCGAACGCGACCGGCGCACGCTCCTATCACTACAACTGGGATCCGGTCGCTGGTAATGACACCGTGACAGCGAATGAAGATACGCCGCTCACCCTCACCATCAGTACCCTCGGGCTCAACGATACCGACATCAATATCACTTCCTACGGCTTTTACGGCGATGTGCTGACGGTAACCGGGGTAGCTCCAGCCACCACGGCATTCGGCGCCACCGCGTCGGTGGCCGCAGGTGTGCTCACCTACAATCCAACCACATCCACTTACCTGCAAACGCTGGCTGTGGGCCAGTCCGTTCAGGACAGGATCGACGTCACTGTGAGCGATGGGCAGGGCGGTACCGATGTGTCATTCCTGTACATCACCGTCGACGGCGTCAATGATGCGCCGACGACCACGGCGCTGGTGCCGCTGACACCGTACTACGCCCTGCAGCAGTCTGACTCAACGGTTGCCTACGATTTTAGCGCCTATTTTACGGATGTGGATGCAGGTGAAGCGGCGACGCTGGTGCCTGAGGCAACGGTGCTGCCATCCGGGTGGAGCGCCGTTGCCAGCGGGTCATTGCTGTTGGTCACCGCGCCAGCATCGGCCGCCGACGGCTCTGACAACACGATTACCGTACGCGTCAAGGATGCGCAGGGCGCCTACAGCACCACGACAAAGAGCTTCATCATCCGGATCGACGCCGTCAATAACGCGCCGATCGTGCAGAATCCGATCCCCGACCAGACGACACTGGCACTGTATCAATTCAGTTATGTCATGCCAGTGACGACATTCTACGATTCGGACCCGGCACCGTTTGACACCATCACCTACACCGCCACGCTCAGCAGTGGCGCCGCCTTGCCGGCCTGGCTGACGTTCGATCCTGTGTACCGGACGTTCTCCGGGATGCCTGCGGCAAGCGATGTTGCCGTCCTCACCGTGCGCGTCACCGCGAACGATGGTGTGGCGTCCACGTTTGACGACTTCACGCTCACCGTCGTCAACCCGGCCCTCAAAACGCTGACCCAGTTTGCCGACGGCGCCGCAGCCCAGGACAATCTGGGCTTCAGCACGGCAATTTCCGAAGATGGCAACTGGCTGGTAGCCGGCGCGCCGGGTGGCACCAGCACCAGCGTCGGATCCGTTTCGGTTTACTGGTGGAATGGAACAGGCTGGACCCCGGTTGCTTTCACGTTGCCGGCTCTGACAGCTGGCGCGCGGTTTGGCTGGAGCGTCGACCTGAGCGCCGACGGTACCAAGATTGTGATTGGCGCGAGCGGCGAGAACAGCGGTATGGGCGCGGTCTACTGTTACACGCGCTCGGGTACGGGCGCGTCTTCCACCTTTGCGCTCAGCGGCAAGTTCACGGCGAGCGGCGCAACGGCCAATGATCGCTTTGGCACCTCGGTAGCGCTCAATGAGAACGGTGCTTATGTCCTGATCGGTGCCAATCAATTCGACTACGCCGGCCTGACGGATAGTGGCGCTGCGTTTATGGCGGCATTCCCGTCGGGAGGCGGTACTGTTGCTCTCACAGCGAACGTGCTGCCCAAAGACCTTAACGAGTTCGACTACTTCGGGAACAGTGTCGCCTTCGATCAAAACATTCTCGTGGTGTCGGCGACGAAGGACGACAACCCTGCAGGCATGGTCTCGCGTCTGCAGTTCGACGATGTTTTTGGCACCTATGCGGCACCAAGCTTCGGCGCCGTGGGCGGTACGCTCTCGGCCAGCGCGCAGTTTGCCCAGGATGCGCTACGCGGCGCGGTGTTGAAACTGACCGGCACGGACGGCAAGGTGACGCTGGATTCCCCGGTGGATATCGGCGCGAGCTGGACGATTTCTTCCTGGTACAAGGACATGGTCTGGAGCGGAAACATCGCTGCCCCGGATGGTGCCTACAACACGCTGACCCGTGGCACAGTGGATCACCAGATCATCATCAATGCCGGCACCAATACGCTGGGCGTGTGGAACAACTCCGGAGTGGGTATCGCCGGGTTCATCCCTGCGGATGGCGCCTACGAACAGCAACAGTTGGTGGTGCCGGGCGTGAACACGGCTTTCACGTTGACACTCAGCGGGGTGGGGACGACAGCGAGCATTGCCTGGAGCGGCACGGCGGCGACTCTTCGAACCAATATCCAGAATGCGTTAAATACTCTGCTGGGTGCAGGAGCGGCAACCGTCACTCTGACTACCGATGGGGGCACTGGCAGTGACGTTTTTAAAGTCACTTTCAATGCATTTGCTGATCGGCCGCAAATGACTTCAAGCAGGGCTGATATTGCCATCTCAACGCTTGTGCAGGGGGCAGCCGGCTACTCTTTGACGGCAGCCCAGATGACCGGCTGGCACAATATTGTGGCGGTAGGTGAGGGCGCGACGACCACGTTTTATATCGACGGCGTCAAGGTGGGCACCGCTGCATACAAGCCGACCGACGACATTGTGGCGGTTGGTAACTTTCAGGGTGATGGCCAACGTTTTGCCGACTACCTCGACGATTTCCGGATTTACGACCGCGCCTTGAGCGCCTCAGAAATCCGCAACGTTTACTCGGGTGTCGCAGCGGCCGGGGCTCCGTATACCGACGCCGGCAGTCTCTATCTGTTCTCGACCGATCTGTCCAACACTCAGGTGGCCAAGCTCTACGTGCCGGACGCGTTGAATGGCGACATGCTCGGCTGGGCCATCGACGTGGATATTTTTGATGTCGGTGGTGTTCGCCAGAGCGGTTTGATTGTGGCGAGCAGCATCTACAACGACGCAGCAGCCACCGACGGCGGTGCGGTTTATGTCTGGCGTTCCACCAGCCTGCAAAGTGGTGCCCTGAACAACGGTGGCCTGGGCAATGGCACCTGGCTTCTCGAAAGCAAGCTCACCTCCTTCGACAGTACGGCGAGCGACTATTACGGCAGTGATATTGCCCTCGATTACGACGAAGCTACGGGCGGCACGCGGCTGCTGGTCGGCGCCCAGTTCGAGGATACCAATGGCGCTTATTCCGGTGCCGTGTACGCCTACAAATACGCCGGCAGCGGCAACTGGTTGCCGGAAAAGTTTGTCAATACGACACCACAGGGTGGCTCGATCGGCGCGGCTGGCTTCTTCGGCAATGCCGTGGCGTTGGCCGATACGCGGGCGGTCATTGGCTCGCGCTGGCGCGATACCGGCGGCCAGACCAACGACGGTGCGATGTACTGGGCGAACCTGCTCACGCAAGGCAATTACTCGACGATTCTCTCCGCCGAAACTGCTGCTTCGGAATCGTATTTCCTTTCCGCCAGCCAGATGGATGTGGTTGCGCTCGATACCAGCGCAACCCAAGGAACGGTGTCGTACGCTGCCGACGGCCAGATGGTTTACACGCCCGGCAGTGCGTTCAAATCGCTCGGTCTGGGTCAGTCCGCCGTTGATACGTTTACTTATCTCACCGAGCAGAACGGCACCACCTACATCAATACGGTGAGCGTCACCGTCTACGGTGTTGACGATGGCCTCACGGTCGGTGCCGATATCGCCGCGGTTTCGGCATCGGAAATAACCCTCATCAATGTGCTTGCCAACGACATCGATCCGGACGCCGATGTGTCGACGCTGTTCATCCAGTCGCTGGCAACCAGCACCGTGCAGGGCCGCGTTTACAACACCGGCAGCGCGTTGATCTACGACCCGCAAGGCAAGTTCGACACCCTGCGTGCCGGTGAATCGGTACAGGAAGTCTTCACCTATACGGTTATCGATTCGTCAGGCAACGAAGTAACCGGTTATGTCACGCTGCTGGTTGTTGGCGCGGAAGACCCGGTGGTAGCCGTCAATGACAGCGCCAGCGTGAAGGCCGATGCGGCCGTCACGATTGACGTTTTGGCCAACGATCTGGACAAGGATGGCCAGGATACTTTCTGGCTTGCCTCGATTGACGACTCGGCGGCGCTGGGTAGCGTGGTGCGCAACGCCGACGGCACGATAACCTATCTGCCGGGCGCTGCGTTCAAGTACCTCAAGGCCGGGGAAACCGCCACGGATCGTATCGTCTACACCGTGCGTGACGATGCCGGCAACGAATCCTCGGCGCTGCTCACGGTGCTGGTGATTGGCGTGAATGATGCTCCGACTGCCAACGACGATGCCGTTACTGTTGGCGGTGGCAGCACGATCACCATCGACGCGCTCGCCAATGATGGCGATCCGGACGGCGATGCAATCCGAATCACCCGCGTCATTACCAACGCGACACTCGGTCAGGTTGTGCTCAATGCCGACGGCACGATCAGTTACTCCGCACCGGCAGACGCGGTAGCCGACAGCTTCTCCTACGAAATTATCGACAGCCTCGGCCAGACTTCGATTGCCACCGTGTATGTGAGCGCGCCAGGCGTTGTGCCGGTGGTGCCACCAGGCGTGCCGGAAACTCCGGGCGTGGCGGAGGTTCCAGGTGTGTCGGGTGTATCGGCTCCGGGCGTGTCGATCGTGCCGGGCGTTGCCCAGGCTGATGTGGCGGTCACCTCCGGCACGAGTCCGGTGTCCATCACCGTAGCAGGCAATGATGACCGCGGCGGGGTGCTCACTGCCGTATCAACAGCGGGCGCGAACGGCACTGTCGCTGTTGTCGATGGCAACGTGCTGGTCTATACCCCGGGCGCGTCTCTGGCGACCTGGCCGGCCGGCCGGGTATTCGTAGACAGGTTCACCTACACCGTGCAGTACGCTAACGGCTCGGTCAGCACCGCGTATGTGCATGTGTATGTCAACGGCACCTACGTGGCGCCAGTGGTCGACGATGAGGAGGAAGACCGGTTCGCGCTGCCGGAAGCTTCGCTCGGCGTGAGCGGTGGCCTGGCGCTGGCGCCAGTGCCGGCCGGGGTGTCGGGCGCTGATGCGGCCGCTGTGCTGAATAATGATGTTGCCCGGATGGCCCTCGACGGACTGGTCGAGATAGCAACCGTGCCGGATGAACCGCCGGCAGCTCCCCCTGCCGGCGTGGATGCAGAAGAACCTGCTGCGGTACCTGCTGTTTCGGCACCGGCTGCGTTGATGCAGGAAACGATCAAGCCAGAGATGGCCAAGCCGGGCCTCTCCGCCGTGCTGGGCCGTGAGGTGCAGTCGCGGCGAGCCGGTGCAGACGCTTTACTCAGGCACTTTGCCGACAAGGATCGCACCGGCAGTGGTCGTGTGAGTGCCTGAAATAATCCGCCCCCCCAAAGGCCCGCAGCAAGCGGGCCTTTTTTTTAGCTGGTTAATCGGCGGGATTGGCAACCAACACGTTGTTTACCTGCATCAGGACGCCATGGATAATGGCCCAAACAACAAGAACATCCGCAACTCTCAGGTAGTGCCGATTGATGCGAACTGTCCGGCAAGTCGCGATTTGTGTGCTGCTAAGCGCTTTTTCCCTTCTTTTAGTAGCCTGTACCGTCAGTGTGCCTGCGCTTGATGGCGAAAGCGCCTTGCAGGCAGGCTCTACCAGGCTGGCGCGTGTTTATGAGGAGCAACAGATGCTCGCTGCGCCTCTCGATCTGCCTGATGCCATCGCGCGCGCGCTGCTTTACAACCTCGACTATCGGGCGGCATTCATGAGCGAGGCCATGGCGCGAGAAGATCTGTCGCGCAGCAGTTTTGCCTTGTGGCCGCAACTTGCCGCAGGCGCCGGGTACAGCGCGCGCGACAGCTATGCGTCGTCGGTGAGCAAGGATCCGGTTACCGGTTTCCAAACGCTGCAGCCGTCTACCGCCTCGGACAAGAAAACCACCACTGCCCAACTGCAGTTGACATGGAATGCGCTCGATTTCGGCGTGGGTTATCTGCGCGCGCAGCAGAAGGGCAATATGCTGCTGATTGCCGAAGAGCAGCGCCGCAAAGCGTTCCAGTCCATCGTGCAGGACGTTACTTTCGTCTGGTGGCGTGCGCTGGCGGCCCAACGCATGGAGCCGCGCCTGCAGGCATTGCGTGAGCGGGTTGAGTCGGCGCTGTCACGCTCCCGGCAGATGGAAGAAATGCGCTTGCAGGCCCAACTGCCGCTGCTCGATTACCGGCGCGATCTACTGTTGTCGCTCAAGCGTCTGGCGGCGTTGCAGGAAGAAGTGTTGAACGCGCGCAACGACATGGTTCGGTTGGTGGCATTGCCTGATGGCGCATCGTTGGTACTGGTCGAGCCCGCCGACCAGGCAGAGCCAGGCTGGCTGCCGAATCTGACCCGGGAAGAACTGCAACGCATTGCGCTGGCCAATCGCCCGGAGTTGCGGGAACTGAATTACCGCCAGCGTATAGCGGGCCTTGAGGGTAAGGTTGCTGTTGCCAGCTTGTTGCCGTCGCTGAACCTGGCGGCCGGTCCGCGTTACGACAGCAACAGTTTTCTCGTGCACAACGACTGGAACGAAGCCAATGCCCAGCTCTCTTTCAATCTGCTCAATCTGGCGGCGCTGCCGATGGCGCGCCGTTACGGCAAGGCGGCCGCCGCTGCAGAAAGTCTGCACGCCGATGCGATGACGGTCGCGGTTATTTCGCAACTCGGCATTGCGTTGCGCGCGATTGAAACGGACCGGCGCAACTGGTGCCTGTCGCGTGAACTGGGCCGGGTGGCCGCCCAGCGCGAAGAGCAGTATCGCGCGCGTGCGGCCAGTTCTGCGGGGGATGAACTGACGCAGATTCGTTCGGAAGTCGAAGCGGTGCTTGCCGCGCTGGAGAGCGCGTTTTCCTTTGCCGAGCTTGAGGCCAGCCATGCGCTGTTGCTCAACACGCTGGGGGTGGATCCATATCCGGCCGATCTCACGCAGGAGGGGCCGACAGAAGTCGCGGAGCAGTTGCGGTCATATTTTGCGGCAGGGTTGAATGCCCGTTTGCAGGAGGAAGCCAGCGCCCTCGGTGGTAACGGTGCGCCGGAAGCGCCTGTTGCAGCAGTGCCGGCCTTGCGCTCCTTTGAGGAGTTGTGCGTGTTATGAGTCAGTTCATGCAGGGCCGTTTCATCTGGAATTTGCGCGTGCCATTGCTGGCATGTGCGCTGGCGTTTACGTCAGCCGCATTCGCGGCAAGCCCGGTGGCCCCCGCAGCCGAACAACCGCGCATGCCGGCAGTTAACTCCCGGCCACTCACAGCGCCGGCTCCGGCAGGCAAGCCCGCCACGGTGCGTTTCGTTATTCAGGCCCCGCAGGAAGCGAAGCTTGCCAGCCAGATGTCCGGCAAACTGGTGCGTTTCCTGTTTCAGGAAAGTGCTGCGTTTCGCAAAGGCGACCGCCTGGTGGAGTTCGACTGTGATGAGCGCCGCGCGCAACTCGACAAGGCTCGGGCCGCGCAGGGCAGGGCCGAAAAAACCGAGGTATCACAGAAGCAGTTGCGTGAACTGAAAGCCATCAGTGACCTTGAGTACGAGATTGCGCGGGCAGAACTGCAAGGGGCACAGGCCGACGTGGCGATGGCCCAGGCCCAGGTTAATCAGTGCGTTATTTTTGCTCCCTATGCCGGCCGGGTCGTGCGCCATATTGCCAATCAGTACGAACATATGACGGTTGGTACGCCGTTGATGCAGATCGTGGAAACCGGCACCTTGAAACTGGAACTGCTGGTGCCGTCAATCTGGTTGCGCTGGCTGAAAAAAGGCACCGAGTTCACCGTCCACGTTGATGAATTGAATGTCGGCGTCAAGGCCCGCGTCGCTGCGCTGGGCGCGCGCGTTGATGCTGCCAGTCAAACCATCAACGTACGTGCCGAGATCGTTGGCGCTGCTCCGGGACTGCTGCCGGGCATGAGCGGTATTGCCGATTTCGGAGTGCATTGACATGGCCGCCGGGGAAGACGCGCGCGTCCTCGGCCTTACGGCCCTGCTGCAACTTGAGCGCGATGCGCGTCACGCCGAGTCACTGATTGAGCTCGGCTTTCTGGTCGTCAACGACAGCCGCAAACTCGTGCCTTACCGGCAAGCGCTGTTGTGGGAAGTGGATGACGCCGGGCTGTTGCGCATGGTCGCCGGTTCCGGGGCTTCCGAAATCGAGTCGCACGCACCTTATGTGGTGTGGGTGCAGCGCATGCTTGCGGCGGTGCAGGCTGCCGGCCTGCGCGAAATCAAAACACTCAATGCCGCTGCCGTTCCGGAAGACCTGCGCAGTGGCTGGGTGGAATTCCTCGCAGAAAATGCGCTGCTGGTGCCGTTTATTTCTCCCAAAGGCGTGTTGCTCGGTGGCCTGCTGCTGGCGGGCGATCAACCCTGGGAAGAAGGCCATCATGTTTTACTGGAGCACCTGACGGATGCCTACGCGCATGCCTGGGCGGCGCTCTCCGGCGAGCGGCGGCGCCGCAATGTGCGTGCCTGGTTCACCCGCCAGCGGACGCGCATCCTCATCGCGACGGCGCTCATCCTGCTGTTCCCGCTGCGGCAGTCGGTGGTGGTCCCGGCGTCGGTATCAGCGCGCCATCCGGTGGTAGTAGCGGCACCGATCGCCGGGGTTATCCGCGAAGTGCATGTGATGCCCAATGCACAAGTCACTGTCGGCACGCCACTTTTTTCCTTCGATAACACGGATATCGACAGCCAGGTGGATGTTGCGCGCAAAGCGCTTGACGTGACCCAGGCCGAGTTGCTGAAAAATACCCAGCTTGCCTATACCTGCGATGAATGTCGGGCCCGTTTGCCGGTGTTGCGCGCCATCACGGATCAAAAAAATGCCGAGCTTGCCTATGCGTTGTCGCTGTTGGCACGCGCTACCGTAAAGGCAGATATCGACGGCACGGCGGTGTTTCAGGATCGCAACGATTTGCTGGGCCGGCCGATGTCGATCGGCGAGCGTGTCATGCTGCTGGCGCAGCCCACCGACAGCTGGCTGGAGATGCACCTGCCCGTGAACGATGCCATTACGCTGGAGCCTGGTGCCGACGTGCGTTTTTTTCTTAACGTAGACCCGTTGGCCGCCTACGATGCGAGCCTGGTGCAAACCAGTTATGAAGCGGAAAAAACGTCGCAGGATGAGCTTGCCTATACGTTGATGGCCGATTTTACCGATGCCGAGCGGCCGCGACTGGGGCTCAAGGGCACGGCGCGTATTTATGGCAGCCGCGTGCCGCTCGTGTATTACCTGCTGCGCCGCCCGTTGACCTGGGTGCGGCAGCGGCTGGGGTGGTAAGGAGGCCGCCGTGGAAGCCGTCGCGCTGACTGGCGGGGAACTGCCCGACCCGCCACTGCCAACGTTGCGCGATGATCTTGGCCTGCTGCCGGGGCCGCGAAATTCGCGCGGCGAAAAAAGCTGGACGCTGCACGATCCGGTGCGCAACCGGTATTTCCGGCTGGGGCAACGCGAGTTTGAACTGCTGAGCAGGTGGCACCAGGCAGAGGGTGTCGCCAGCCTCGCAGCCCTGGCCGCTGCTGATGGCATCGAGGTGACTGCCACCGACGTGCTCCAGCTCGCGGAGTTCCTCCACCGCTGCGAATTGACACAGGGCGACCCGGGCGCGGCAAAACGCCTGTTGGCCGCCCACCAGCTCCGCCAGCAAACACTCTGGCAAAAGGTGCTGCACAACTACCTGTTCCTGCGTGTGCCCCTGGTACGGCCGGACCCTTGGCTCGACCGTTTTTATCCGCTGCTGCGGCCATTGTTGTCGCGACGCTTTGCGCAGATAACCGTACTGGCCGGCGTGTTGGCCCTGGTGCTGGTGCTGCGCCAGTGGGAGCTGTTTTTCGCCACTTTCCTCGGGTTTCTGAGCTGGGATGGCGCCGCTGCCTTTGCGGTGGCGCTCATGTTCGTCAAAGTGTTGCATGAAAGCGGGCATGCCCTGGCCTGCCGCCATTTCGGGTTGCGCGTGCCCAGCATCGGCGTGGCATTCATCGTCATGTGGCCGGTGATGTATACCGATGCGACCGAAGCATGGCGCCTGACCAGCCGGCGCGCCCGGGTAACGATCGCCGCCGCCGGAATGCTGACGGAGTTGACCATTGCCTGTTATGCCACCCTGCTGTGGGTGCTGCTGCCTGATGGCGTATTGCGCAGTGTGGTGTTCACGCTGGCAACCACCACCTGGATGATGAGTCTGCTGGTGAATCTGAATCCCATGATGAGGTTTGACGGTTATTACCTGTTCGCGGATCTGCTCGATATTCCGAATTTGCAGGAGCGCGGTTTTGCGCTGGCCCGCAACCGCATGCGGCATGTGCTCTTCGGTGTGCCGCTGATAACAGATCCCGGGCTGCTGCCGAGGGAGCAGCGCATCGCCATCGCCTGGGCCTATGCCACCTGGGTGTACCGGTTTCTGTTGTTCCTGGGCATTGCGCTGTTGGTCTACGCGTTTTTTTTCAAAGCGCTGGGAATTTTCCTTTTTGCAGTGGAAATCTGGTGGTTCATTGTGGCTCCCATCTGGCGGGAAATACGTAACTGGGGCGAATTCGCCACGGCGCTCAGTCCGCTGCGGCGCCGCATTGCCTGGATTGGCGGCGCGGTGTTGCTGTTGTTGTTGCTGGTTCCCTGGGAATCTTCATTTCGGGCACCAGCAGTGATGAAAGCCGGTGAGCAGCAGCGTTTGTACCCGGTGGAGCCCGCGCAGGTTGTCGCGGTGCATGTAAAGAACGGCAGCGAGGTTCGTCGCGGCGACCTGCTGTTCGAAATGGTATCGCCGGAGCTCGACGCGAAACTGGCACGGACAAGAGCCCAGGTCAGCAGTGCTGATCACGATCTGGATCGGGTCATGTCCAGCCAGGAAACATCGCAGGACCGGCTGGTGGCGGAAGAGTCTTTGGCCCAGGCAAGCGCGGAGCTGGCGGGCCTCATGCTGCGTTCTGACAGGCAGCGTGTGCAGGCGCCGTTCGACGGCGTGCTCAGCGACATCCCTCTGACGCTCAGGCCGGGGCTGTGGATGAGCGACCAGCAGTCGCTGGGGGTTGTGGTTGGCACGCACGGCGGCGTCGTGGTCGATGCCTATGTGACCGAGGAATATCTGCGTTTCATTACTGTCGGTGAGGCGGCGCGTTTTTATCCCGAGGACTACACGCTCTCGCCGCAGAACGGCGTCATTGAGAGCGTTGATGCGGTCGATACGCGGGTGTTGCTTGAGCCTTATCTGGCAGCACACTTCGGCGGTGGTATCGAAGTCAGGCAGGATGCTGACGGCAACGCGGTACCCGTGCAGGCCGTGTACCGGGTTCGGGTACGCCTGGCAGCGCAGATGAGCGATTTACCGGTGCGGGTGATTCGCGGGAAAGTGCGGCTGGGTGGTGATTCACGCAGCCTGCTCGGACGAATCTGGACGTTTGTCGGCGGCGTGCTGCTGCGCGAGAGCGGGTTCTGAGCCGTTGCCGCGCGCTCAGCGCGTCTGCGCCTCCACCCACCAGTTCGGCTCGGCCGATACAACGTCGCCGCTTTGATGAATGCGGTTGGCGATTGCCAGTGCCGCCAGGCCCGGAGCTGTCTGCAAGACATAAACGTTCGGGCCAATAGCAAGCCGTTGCCCGCTCGACAAGCCTTGGGCAGCGGTCCAGATGCTGATTTGCAACCGGGTCCACTCGGGCTTGAAATAAACGATCACCCCGCCTGGCAGCGTGCGCTTGCGCGCGCCATCCACAGGCCCGTCGTTGAATACCGGCGAATACATCCCGGCAGGATTCACGGCGCGTGCCTGCTGCAGAACCTGCTCGGCGTTATCAAGCCGCCAGATGCGCGCCGTGCCGCGTGAGCCGGGCTCTGCCAAGGCGGCTGGATGCACGCGTTTCACGGTGCTCTCGCGCTGCGGTTGGCGGCTGAATTCAGCGACCAGGGCGGGGTTTAACCACAGGGTGTGCATGCCGTCGGCGTCGTGCCAGATGTAACTCGTCGAGAGTGCGGTAGCCATTTTGCCCTTCACCGGGACACCCTGCGCGTGCGCGCCAGACAAGAGTGCGAACGCGCCGAGCAAGGACAGAAAACCGATGCGCGCTACCCGCATGATGTTGCTCCTCGCTTGCTTTGGCATGATCGGTGACATCAGTTGGCACGCCCGTAGAACGTCAGTTGCCAGGAGGTGAATGAACCCGTATCGGCTGCCGCCAAATCCCTGACCCTGAACGTCCAGACGCCGTCGGCGGCCTCACCGAGGTGGCGCGCGCTGCCGAAGCGCCAGGTGTTGTCCGGCACGCCAAGACATCCGTCGGCGCATGCGTGCCGCTCGGACAGCAGGCTCGTTGTGCCGGCGGGCGATGTCAGGCTGATTTCCAGATCACCCACGTAGGTATGAGTACCGTTGAAGGTAATGTCGACGAACTCGATTTTCCCGATGCCGCTGCCCGCCACCGTGATGACATCGGTAATTCCCGTGGTGTCGTTGTCGGGAATGCTTGCATTGACGGTTGCCGTCGGCGTGCTGAACCTGAGCTCCTCGCCAACATTGGTCCAGGTCTGCGCAAGCGCAACCGCTGCATTGGCATCGGCAACGCCGAAGCCGTAGTTGTGATTGACGTGGTAGCCAGCCCCGTTTACGACCCAGTCAGGGTCCGTCGGATCATTTTGCCGCGCCGACCCGGCGAGAACGAGCCGCAGATCGCGCCAGGTGAGATTGGGGTTGGCTTCCAGCGCCAGCGCGATCACGCCGGCAGCCAGGGGCGCGGCCGAGGATGTGCCGTTGAAGGTATTGGTGTAGTTGGCGTTGGGGTAGTCGCCAGGCGTGGTGCCGTCGTTGTAGCCGGCCGCGCCGGTACGATCGGTCGTGGTGATCGCATGGCTGGCGCGCCCCTGTGACGGTGTGCATACCCAGAGATTGGCGCCGCGCTCCGAATAGAACGCCCGGATACCGTCATCGCCCACGGCACAGATCGCCAGCACGCCGTGGTAGTTTGCCTGGCCGTCATAGTTCGAATTGTCTGGCACTGAGCCGCCGTTGCCGGCGGCCCATGTATAGAGGATGCCGCTGCCGTTGCGGCCCGTGCTCGTGCCGGTATCGATCGCGCTGCGCCAGGTTGAAGCGCTGGCAGCCCAACGGCCGTCGTCGGGAGCGCCCCAACTGTTATTCGATACGAACACCGCTGCGGCGTTGCGCGTCATGGCGTCGGCCTCGTTGGCAGTTGTCGGATCCTGGAGCAGGTTGTAACCCACCAGACCCGCGCGCGGCGCGGCGCCGACACCGCCCAGGTCGTTCAGATCGCGTGCGGCCGCCACACCGCCCACGGCTGTGCCATGGTTGGCGTTTGCGCCGGTGGGCGTTGGGTCGGTCGTCCCGTTGACGTAGTTATGGCTTTGGCCGGCCACGACGTTGGGGCTGAGATCCTCGTGGGCGATCTCCAGTCCGTCGTCCACGACCGCAATGCGCACGCCGGTGCCCTTGATGGCGGGCGTGGCGTTCCATACCGGCACGACATCGACGTCTTCACCGGCGGTGCCACCGGCCTGGCCGGTGTTCTGCAGGTGCCATTGATCCACAAAAAGCGGGTCGTTCGTGCCACAACTGACGTTCACCTGGGTGACGTTGGCCGCCCCTACCGTGCCCGAACCGCCTGTCACCGTGCAGAGCTGGGCGGGGTTGAGCGGCTGCATGGCCACCGTCACGGCATAGTCCGTGCCGGACAGGATCGGTGTCGTGAAGGTGAAGGCACCGCTGCTGTTGATCGCCAGATCATTCGCGCCGTTGTTCTGCAGCACCAGGCTCGTGCCAACCAGGCCGGAAACCGTGCCGCCGATGGTGAAGCTGTTGGTGGTGCAGTTGATGCTGACGCTGCTGACATTGGCATTGCTGACGCGTCCTGAGCCGCCGGTGACGGTGCAGGTCTGGCTCGGGGCGGTTGGCTGTTTGAACACCGTCACGGCATAGGTCGCGCCGGATGCAATCGGTGCGCTGAAGACGAAGGCGCCGTTGGCATTGATCGTCAGACTGTTCGTACTGTTGTTGCGCAGTACCAGGCCCGCGCTAGCCAGGCCGGAAACCGTGCCGCCGACGGTGAAGTTATTGACGCAATTGACGTTGACCTGGGTGATATCCGTGCTGCCGATGTTCCCCGCGCCGCGGGTGACGGTGCAGGTCTGGCTGGGGCTGGTCGGCTGTGCGGACACCGTTACGGCATAGACCGCGCCGGATGCAATCGGTGCGCTGAAGACGAAGGCGCCGTTAGCATTGATCGTCAGACTGTTCGTACCGTTGTTGCGCAGCATCAGGCCCGTGCCAGCCAGGCCGGAAACCGTGCCGCCGATGCTGAAGCTGTTGGTGGTGCAGTTGATGCTGACGCTGCTGACATTGGCGCTGCCGATGTTCCCCGCGCCATCGGTGACGGTGCAGGTCTGGCTTGGGCTGGTCGGCTGTGCGGACACCGTCACGGCATAGGCCGCGCCGGATGCAATCGGCGTGGTGAAGACGAAGGTGCCGTCAGCCGTGATCGCCAGATCATCCGTGCCGTTGTTGCGCAGCACCAGGCCCGTGCCGGCCAGGCCGGAAACCGTGCCGCCGATACTGAAGCGGTTGACGGTGCAGTTGATGCTGACGCTGCTGACATTGGCGCTGCCGATGTTCCCCGCGCCACCGGTGACGGTGCAGGTCTGGCTGGGGCTGGTCGGCTGTGCGGCCACCGTCACGGCATAGGCCGCGCCGGAGGCAATCGGTGTGGTGAAAACGAAGGTGCCGTCAGCCGTGATCGCCAGATCATCCGTGCCGTTGTTGCGCAGCACCAAGCCCGTGCCGGCCAGGCCGGAAACCGTGCCGCTGACCGTATGGGTGATTGCCGCCGGAGGCGCGCCGTTGTCACCGTTGCCGCAACCCAAAAGGCCTGCTGCGGCCAGCACCGCAACAGGCACGAAGCGGATCAGGGTGAAAATTCCGCCTTTTGCTACCCCCTTCACTTCGCCCTCAGCGCCGCGCCAGCATCAGCTCGCGATACTTGTCGGAAAGCTCAACCACGCGCGTGACGTAGTGCTTCGTTTCAGCAAACGGCGGTATGCCGCCATAGCGTTGTACGTTCGCCGGGCCGGCGTTGTAGGCGGCGAGGGCGTTGCGCACGTCGCCGCGGAACCTGTCGAGCATCATGCGCAGGTAGCGGGCACCGGCATTGACGTTCTGATACGGATCATGGATGTCGGTGACGCGCAACATGCGGGCAGTCGCCGGCATCAACTGCATCAGGCCACGTGCACCTGCCTTGGAGACGGCATCCCGGTCAAAGGCAGATTCGGCATGGACGACGGCCTTGACCAGGACGAAGTCCAGATCCCAGCGCCGGGCGGCCGAGGCAATGATGTCGTCATAGGCATCACGGCGCCGGGCGGTGAGGGCGGCCGGTTTGCGGGCATAGTGGTCGTCGCGGTAAACGCGGGTTTCCAGCAACTGCATGCCCGCTTCGCGGACGATGGCGGGCTGCCGGTTGGTGAATAGCAGGGTGCCATCCTGCTTGCGGTAGACCTGCACCTTTTCTGCCAGCGCCTCGCCGGCAACCGTGAACAACAGCATGAAGGTGAGGAGGAAGCGGGCCATAGGGAATGCGCGATCCGAATGTTGATAGAATTTTTCGGAGATAACCTAATTAATATAAGTAGTTATGTATTCTTCTTAAGGTGAATTCTCATGTGTTATTTGCCTCGTTGCCGCCTTCGACCTTGCTGCCATGGAACAGCAGATAGAGGTCGGTGAGGTTTTCCGGCAGTTCACGCGCCATGGCCTCACGCAGGGTGCGGTTGCGGCGGATTTCCTGGGTTTCCGGCAGGTCGATCAGATCCGATTCCACCATCATCGGCAGCAGCAGATGGGTGATTTCGGCATTGGCATCGTCGCCGAGCCAATCCGCTTCATGCAGAAACACGCCTTCCATGAAGCCGACCGACCAGGATTCGAGCCGCTCCTGGCCGGGCCGCAGCGGGCACGGCAGGCGGATGCGTTCGTTACCGTAAAAACGGTGGGCGATGTCGGCATGCAGCAGGCGCAGCAATTCGATGCAGCGCGCATCCTGGCCTGCTTCCGGGAACGCCGGCGCACCGTCGAATACGGTGCTGAGCCATTCCTCTTCGGTGACATCCGGCCCGGCAACAACGGCGCAGATCAGCCCGTGGGTTGCCGCGTAGTCGAGGGTGTCATCGCTCGCCAGCTCGTCGAGCAGCAGCATCAGCGCCTGCTCGTCGTCGTCGGTGAATTCCTTCATCGTGCGTTCCCGGTGTCCAGACGCAGGGTAGAGTGCAGGAATTCTAACAGTCCACGAGGGTAACCGTCCGTGCAGCACGACTCGCCGCCAAAGCCGCTGTGCATTGCCGACGAAACCGCCGCTGGCGGGTTGCAACTGCACATCGACATTGTGCGCTCGGCGCGGCGGCGGAGCCTCGCGATTCATGTCAGCCCGCTGGGTGCAGTCGAGGTGCGGGCGCCTCCATGGGCCGATGCGCAGGCAATTGCCGATTTTCTCGGTCGGCACCGCCAGTGGGTGATGCGCAAGCTGGCCGATGTGCAGGCGAATCCTCCGTGGGTTCCGCATTGGGGAGACGGCGGTCACTGGTATTGGCTGGGGGAAACGGTTGCTCTGGCGGCCGGCGGCCCGCGTGGTGGCCGCCTCGCCGACGGCGTGCTCTCGTTGCCGCTGACGGCGGCACATGACGACGTCAAATGGCAACGGGCAGTGTTGCTCTGGCACCGACGCACCGCAGCTGAACTGCTGCAGACGCGTGCCCAAACGCTGTTCGCAACGCATTGCGCCGGGCATCGCCTGCGCAACATTGACCTGCGCTGGATGCGCGCGACCTGGGGTACCTGCAATGCGCGGCGCGCCGCCGATGGCGGGCGCGACGTGAAGTTACGTTTGAACCTCTGGCTGGCGGCGCTGCCACCGGATCTGGCCGATGCGATCCTGTTGCACGAGCTGGCGCATGTGGAGCACATGAACCATGGCGCCGGCTTCTATCGGCGTCTCGCCGCCCTCAACCCGGACTGGCGCACGCATGACGAAGCACTGAAATACTGGTCCCGTCTGTTGTTCCCGGTTGCCGCCCGCTGAGCGACTGACTGGTCACTGCTGGCGCTGACACGTTTAATCAACACGATGGTCGATTCGGGCACTTGTCGGGACCGGAAGCGCATGCAAGCATCCCCGCCCCGAACGCGCAATCAAACGTGCGTTTTCTGATTCCCCAACATTTCCCGGACGAGGCCCCGTTATGGCTGGCGACCAGTTGTTCGACCTGACGTTGACCGAAGAGCAGCGCATCACGCGCGAAAACATGCGCCGTTTTGCGCACTCGGAAATCCGCAGCATCGCCAAAAAGGCGGATCTTGACGCCGCGCTGCCGGTTGGCTTTCTGGACAAGGTGGCGGGGCTGGGGCTCGCGCTGATGCCGATACCGGAAGATTTCGGTGGTGCCGGCATGGCCCGCTCGCCAGTGGCCAATGTGTTGAACGCCGAGGATCTGGCCTATGGCGATTTTTCCATCGCGTTGGCCACGCTGACGCCGCTGGCGTTCGTTAACACCCTGATCGACCAGGGCTCGAAAGCACAGCAGGAAAAATATCTGGCTGTACTGGCCAGCGAAAAGTTCACACCGGCAACCATCGCCCTGGTTGAGCCGCGCGCAACCTTTGTGCCGGAAAAACTGGCAACGACCGCCAGGAAAGAGGGCAACGGTTATGTGCTGAACGGCACCAAGTCGATGGTTGTACTGGGCGCCTCGGCAAAGTTTGTGCTGGTGGTGGCCGATGCCGGCAGCGAAGGTGCGCAGGCCTTTATCGTCGAGCAGGGCGCTGCCGGCACGAGCTGGACGAAGGAAGAGTACATGGGCCTGAAGCCCATCGAAGTCAGCCGGCTCACACTTGAGAACGTGAAGGTGTCGGCGCAGGCAAAACTGGGCGAAAGCGAAAAGGCTTTCAATCTGCAGCGTCTGGTCGATCTGGCGCGCCTTGGCACCTGTGCGCTGGCGCTGGGTACCTGTCAGGCCGTGCTGGATTATGTCGTTCCCTATGTGAATGAGCGCATCGCCTTTGGTGAGCCCATTGCGCACCGCCAGGCCGTGGCGTTCATGGTCGCCAACATCGCCATCGAACTCGAAGGCATGCGGCTGATGGTTTGGCGTGCCGCTTCCCGCGCTGAACAGGGCCTCGATTTCCACAAGGAAACCTGGCTCGCTCGCGTGTTGTGCGCCGAGAAGGCGATGGAAATCGGCACCAACGGCGTGCAGTTGCTCGGCGGTCACGGTTTTACCCGTGAACACCCGCTTGAGCAGTGGTACCGCAACCTGCGCGCAGTCGCCAGCCTCGAAGGCGCAGCCGCGGTTTAACCGCAGCGCCATCCCATCAGACACCGGGGAGCAATCACCATGATCAATCTCGAACTGCCGCAAAAACTGCTGACCATGCAGCAAATGACCCATGCGGTCGCGCAGGGCATGCTGCGGCCCATTGCCCGCAAATACGACAAACTCGAACACGCCGACAGCGTGCCGGAGCTGCAACCACTGGCAGCCATGATTTCCGGTCGCAGCGGCAACGCCATGGCGGCGGCCACGGCGGGTGGCAAGACCGATGGCGGCGTCAAAAACGGCGGCAACATGATGGGCATCGTCAGCACTGCCGAAATGGCTGCCGGCTGTTGCGGCCTGATGCTGTCGATTCCGGGCGTCGGCCTCGGCAATGCCGCCATCGCTGCGGTTGGCACCCCGGAGCAAAAGGAAAAGTGGGGCGGGAAGTATTGCGCCATGGCCATCACCGAGCCGGGCGTCGGTTCCGACTCCGCAGCGGTAGCCACCACCGCGAAACTCGATGGCGATCACTGGGTACTGAACGGCGAGAAGATATTCTGCACTGCCGGCCAGCGTGGCGATGCCATTGTGGTCTGGGCAACACTCGACAAGAGCAAAGGCAAGGCAGCGATCAAGTCGTTCATCGTGGAAAAGGGTGCGCCGGGTCTGCATCTGGTGCGCGTCGAACACAAGATGGGCCTGCGCATTTCTGATACGGCCGCGTTGCTGTTCGACAACTGCCGCATTCCGAAGGAGAACATTCTCGGCTCACCGGAAATTGCAGACACGGAAGAAGCACGCAAAAAAGCCTTTGGCGGCGTGATGCAGACCTTCGACAACACCCGTCCGCAGGTGGCGGCGATGGCCTTGGGGGTAGCGCGGGCCGCGCTCGATATCACCTGCGAGGTGTTGAAGAAGGAAGGTGTGACGCTGAAATATGAAGGCAACATCTGGAGCGTACCGTCGATTGAAGCCGAACTGTACCGGATGGAAGCGGACCTCGAAGCTTCGCGGCTGATGTCGCTGAAGGCCGCCTGGATGGCCGACAACGGCCAGCCTAACTCCAAGGAGGCGTCGATGTGCAAGGCGAAAGCCGGCCGCACCGGCAATTACGTGACGCTGCGTTGCGTGGAGATCCTCGGTAACCTGGGTTACAGCGAGGAGTTCCTGGTGGAGAAGTTTGCGCGCGACTCGAAGATCATCGATATCTTCGAGGGTACCCAGCAGATCCAGCAATTGATCGTGGCGCGGATGGTACTGGGTCTGAGCTCACGGGAGTTGAAGTAGGTTTCTGACGCAGATCCGGCTCGGACCGGACAGGCGGCAAGAAAAAACGGGGCCTTCGGGCCCCGTTCGTTTTCCGGTGCCGGCTCGCGCCCGGATGGCTGGTGCTATCCTTACCAGCTCGGGAATGAAATGCGGGACATTTCAATCATGGCGACTGACAGGAAGGTGGTCTGGATTACCGGTGCCTCGTCCGGTATCGGGGCGGCACTGGTCGAGGCGTTCAGCCGGGCTGGTGCTCATGTCGTGCTCAGTGCCCGGCGCCTGGAAGAACTTGAGCAGGTGCGCCGACGTTGCGCCCGGCCCGATGAGCATTTCGTTCTGCCGCTCGATATGGCTGCGGCGGATTTCGCCAAGGCAACCTCGGATGTGCTGGCGCGCTTCGGGCGCATCGATGTGCTGGTGAACAATGCCGGCATCTCGCAGCGTTCACGGGTGGCGGATACGTCGCTGGCAGTCGATCGGCGGATCATGGAAGTCAACTATTTTGGCGTCGTTGCCTTGACCAAGGCGGTGTTGCCGGTGATGCAGCGGCAGAAACACGGCGACATCGTGGTCATTTCCAGTCTTGTCGGCTTGGTCAGCACCCCGTTGCGATCAACCTATGCGGCATCCAAGCATGCGCTGCACGGGTTCTTCGAGGCGCTGCGCGCCGAGGAGCACGATAACGGCATCCGCGTACTGATGGTGTGCCCCGGTGCCATCGCCACCGAGGTATCACTGCATGCGCTGGCGGGCGACGGTGGTGAACACGGCGTGATGGATCCGTTGCAGGCCAGCGGTATGGCGCCGGACGAATGCGCCCGGCATATCGTGCGGGCGCTGGAGCAGGGCCGGGCGCAGGTGCTGGTTGCCGGTCGTGAACGGCTGGCCGTGGCGGTGTTCCGGTTTGTGCCGTCGCTGTACCGGCGCATGGTGCGACGCCTGAAAGTTACCTGATGTTCCCGAGCGGGTTGACCACGTTTAATTCTCAGGAGTTGTATTGATGAGCGTCGTCGAGATGTTTATGCCACCGCAGATCTCGAAGAAAGACAAAACCGGGTTCAACAAGCTGCAAAAGCGGCTGCGTGGCGACGTGGGCAAGGCCATCATGGATTTCAACATGATTGCAGCCGGCGACAAGGTGATGGTGTGTATGTCCGGTGGCAAGGACAGCTACACAATGCTCGACATCCTGCTGAATCTACAGAAGCATGCGCCGGTTCAATTCGATTTGGTCGCAGTCAATCTCGACCAGAAGCAGCCGGGCTTTCCCGAGCATGTACTGCCTGAGTACCTGCGCGCCATCGGCGTGCCGTTTCATGTGATCGAGCGCGACACCTACAGCATCGTCAAAGAGAAAACCCCGGAAGGAAAAACAACCTGCGCGCTCTGCTCACGGTTGCGACGTGGGACGCTCTATGGCTTTGCCGCAGAAATCGGCGCAACCAAGATTGCGCTTGGCCATCACCGCGAAGACATCATCGAGACGCTGTTCCTCAACATGTTCTTCGGCGGCTCGCTCAAGGCAATGCCGCCGAAGTTGCGCAGCGACGACGGCATGCACGTGCTGATCCGGCCGATGGCCTACTGCGCCGAGGCGGATATCGCCGAGTATGCCGCGCTGAAGCAATTTCCGATCATTCCCTGCAATCTCTGCGGCTCCCAGGAGAACGCCCAGCGCAAGGTGATCAAGGCCATGCTCAGGGACTGGGAGCGGCAGCATCCCGGCCGCATCGAGTCCATATTCTCGGCGATCGGCAACGTGGCGCCGTCGCAGTTGGCCGACCGTTCGCTGTTCGATTTTGATGCGTTCGCGCGACGCACCACCGATGTGGCTGCCGAGCGTATTCCACTCGTCAATATTCTTTCCTGATCCTGACTCGGGCGCAGCCCCCCCCGAAACCTTCCGCCGGTCGTGCATTGTTGACCGCCGGTCTGCGGTTGCTGTGCGCTTCGGCCATCAGACAAACACTCCGCATGACCCGACGCACTTCGGCAATCCGCTATAAGGCTGCGCGGGACACCACCGCACCCGGTAGCCTAGACTGGCTCGGAGCCTGTGCCAGCTTCGATATCACAACAAGTGAGCACTGTAACTTGTTGTGGCAGCAGGCTGAAGTTGATAGGTTAGCCAGACAATAACAACCATCCTGCCGGCCCCGTGCAGCACGCCAGGCGCCGGTTTTTCGTGGAGTCCGCTTATGTTGCAGTGGTTGCAGCATCTTTCCATCCGCAGCAAGGTTCTGCTCATTGCCGGCACCGGCATCGTCCTGTTCGTGGGCTACTACCTCTTTTCGTTCATCGCGGCGACCCACATCGCCACGCAGGTTACCCGCATCAATCAGGTCGACTTCGCCGTCATCGATGCATTGAACAAGAACGACCTGGAAATCGTTGATCTGCGCGAGCAGTTCATTGCGGCGATCAACGAAGAGGACAAAACCACGCTTGACGAAGCAGTGGCCAACGCCAAATCCATGCGCACCCGCATTGCCCAGCTACAGGCTATCGATCCTCAACTCACCCAGGATGCCGGCGAGCTGCTGGCCAAGTTCGACGCCTATACCCAGGTGGCGGAGGCATTGGCCGGCCGCATGCTCAGCGGGGAGATCGCCTCCGACCAGTTATATGCCGAAATCACCAGCATGAGGGCGGTTCTGGATGCCTTCACTGCTGTCCAGGTGCGGTTGCGCCAGCGGCAGAATGAAGTGTTCCACCAGAATCTGATTGATGTCGCAGCGTACTCCGAACGGACGCGCCTGATCGGCATGTTCTTCGGCGCCGCTGGCATTGTCATGCTGCTGTTCCTGTCGCTGACCACGATCCGTGGCGTGATCATGGCCCTGAACAATGCAATCGAGACCGCCGAACGGATTGCCGGCGGCGACTGGGATTTCGATGTCACCGTCGTTTCCCATGACGAAACCGGCAAGCTGCTCAATGCCATGCATCAGATGCGTGATGCGCTCAAGCGCAAGCGCGACGAGGACAAACGTATTGAGCGTCGCAAGACGCAGTTGGCGGAACTCAATGACCGCATGCGTGGCGACCTGAGCACCGAGCAGATGGCCAACAACGTGCTGACCTATCTGGTACAGGCGCTGGAGGCACAGATTGGTGCGCTTTATATTTTTGACGACGACATCCAGAAGCTGCGTCTTGTCAGCAGCTATGCCTTCACGCGTCGCAAGAGTGTCACCAACGAGTATGGGCTCGGCGAGTCGCTGATCGGTCAGGCAGCCCTTGAGCAGAAGCAAATACTGCTGACCAATGTGCCTGAGGGCTACATCGCCATCGGTTCCGGGCTGGGCGAAACTTCGCCGCGCAATATCATTGTGACCCCTATTGTTCATGAGAAGGCATTGAAGGCGGTTATCGAGATCGCTTCCTTGAGTCCGTTCGCCGATGACGACATGACATTGCTGGAAGCCGGCGTCGAGGCCATTGCCATTTCGCTCAACATGGCGCAGTCGCGCGCCAAACTGGCGACGTTCGTCAGTGAATTGCAGAGCAAAACCGACGAGCTGGAAAGACAGAAAACCGCGCTGCACAAAGTCAACGACGATCTTGAGCGGCAAGCAATGGATCTGGCCGCCTCAGAGGCCAGGCTGCAGGCCCAGCAGGAAGAATTGCGGGCTACCAACGAGGAGCTGGAGGCGCAGGCCCAGGCGCTGCGCGCATCGGAAGAAGGTTTGCAGGCTCAGCAGGAAGAATTGCGGGTAACCAACGAAGAGTTGGAGGAGCAGGCACGGCTGCTGGCTGAGCAGAAGCGGGAAATGGCCCGGCAGAATGAGCAGCTTGAGCAGGCCAAGCAGATTCTTGAAGACAAAAACAACGCGCTGGAAATGTCCAGCAAGTACAAATCCGAATTCTTGTCTACCATGTCGCACGAGCTGCGCACGCCGCTCAATTCAATTTTGATACTCTCCAATGCGCTGGCGGAGAACAAGAAGAAAACGCTGGACGAGAAGCAGGTTGAACACGCACGGGTAATTCACTCGGCAGGCTCTGACTTATTGTCCCTGATCAACGATATTCTTGATCTGGCCAAGGTTGAGTCCGGCAAGATGAGTGTGGTGATCGACGAGATCAACCTCAATGAACTCTCCCAACATATGGTGCGTTCGTTCCGGCATGTCGCGGAGAGCCGTGGTATTACCTTTGATGTCGCGGTCGTTGAACCATTACCTTCGGCAAGTGTGTTTACCGATCGCCAGCGCCTCGAACAAGTGCTACGCAACATGTTCTCCAATGCCTTCAAGTTCACTCACAAGGGTGGCGTGACGCTGACCATTCGTGCTGCGGATCCGAAGAAAATCGAGGCGGGCAGGCTGCAGATCGCTACCACCAACATGATTGCCTTTGAGGTGCAGGATACTGGCGTCGGTATCCCAAAAGACAAACAACAGGTGATTTTCGAAGCCTTCCAGCAGGCCGACGGCACCACCTCGCGCAAGTATGGCGGCACCGGGCTTGGGCTGACGATTTCCCGCGAGCTCGCGCACTTGCTCGGTGGCGAGATTCAGTTGATTTCCGAGGGCGAAAATACCGGCTCCACGTTTATTATTTACGTCCCGGTCGGCAACGCCGACATGGTTGAGAAGGATCCCGGGCAGGATGCTTTCGAGGCCAGGCTTGCGGCCATCGCCGAACAGTACGAGAAAGCCGACAAGTCCGAGAAGAAGGTTGGTGATAGCGCCAATGCCACCGCTACGACGGCCGGTAGTGGCGAAGAGCATTTTACCGTCAAGGAAAAAACAGTTCTCATTATTGAAGACGACAAGGAGTTCGCAAAAATCCTCCGATCATTGGCTGAAGACTATGGCCTTGAAAGCGTCAGTTGTGAGGATGGCGAATCAGGCCTGGAATACGCCCGCAAGTATCGCCCCAGCGCCATCATTCTCGATGTGGGTCTGCCCGGCATCAGCGGTTGGGATGTTATGGAAAAGCTCAAGGAGGACCCACGCACTGCCGGTATTCCGGTGCACTTTCTGTCCGGTGCCGACCAGCGCGGCAAGGCCCTGAAGATGGGCGCTATCGATTTCCTGGCCAAGCCGGCCAATGAAGAGCAAATCCTCAGTGCCTTCCACAAAATCGAGAACGCCATCAGCACGAACGTCCGCAAGCTGCTGGTAGTTGAGGACAACGAGTATGCCCACGAGGGCCTGCGTGAGTTGTTCGATCAGAAAGGCGTTGAGATCACCCTGGTTTCGACCGGTGAGGAAGCATTCAATGCGCTGCGTGCCAATGTTTTCGATTGCATGATTCTTGATTTGACACTGCCGGATATCAATGGATTGCAGTTGCTGGAGAAAATGCATGAGAACGATACCTCTTCCGTGATGCCGGTGATTGTTTATACCGGCAAGGATCTCTCCAGAGAGGAAGAGCAGCAGCTGCGCAAGTATGCAGACCGCATCATCCTGAAGACCGAGCGTTCGGCCGAAAGGTTGCTGAATGAGGCATCGCTGTTCCTGCACTGGCTCGAGTCAAGCATGCCCAAGGCAGTCAAGCAGAGACGCGTTGAAAAAGTTGATCATCGCGAAGATATTTTTGCGGGCAAGAAAGTCCTGGTGGTTGATGATGATATGCGCAACATCTACGCCATGTCGGCCTCTCTTGAGGAGATGGGTTTCGAAATTGTCATTGCCAACAACGGCATTGAGGCGCTTGAGGCCATGGAGCAGCAGCCGGACTTTGATCTGGTACTCATGGATATCATGATGCCGGAAATGGATGGTTATGAGGCGATGAAGCGTATTCGTGCGCAAGAGCGGTTCAAGAGTCTGCCGATGATCGCACTCACTGCGAAAGCCATGAAAGATGATCGTGCGAAGTGCATTGAGGCAGGCGCGAACGATTACTGTTCGAAGCCGGTTGATATTGAAAAACTAACGGCGTTGATGCGCGTTTGGCTGCACAAGGCTTAAGGGTGGGTTAAGGCATGGCGGGGAAGCTTGCGGCGCTGGGCGAAGATGACCTCGATAGGCAGGATGTCGAGATCGGTCTGCTACTTGAGGCTATCTACCAGATGTACGGCTACGACTTTCGCTCGTACAGCAAGGCGTCGATGAAAAGGCGGATTCAGCATCGCCTGGGCATGTCCGGGCTGGCGAATATCTCGCAGATGATTGAAAAAGTGCTGCATGACAAGGAATTTTTTGTCGCCCTGCTCAACGATATGACGGTTAACGTCACCGAGATGTTCCGTGATCCCTGGTTCTACAAATCGTTTCGTGAAGAGGTAATACCGCGACTGAAAAGCTACCCGTTCATCAAAATCTGGCATGCCGGCTCATCGACCGGCGAGGAAATATATTCGATGGCCATTCTCCTGACCGAGGAAGGCCTGTACGAACGTACCCAGATGTATGCAACGGATATAGATAAAGTCGTGCTGGAGAAGGCGCGCAAGGGTATCTATCCGCTGGCTTCATTCCGGCAATACGGGGAGAACTATCTGAAGGCCGGCGGCAAGGCGAAGCTGGAAGACTATTACACCGCCAAGTACGACAGCGTTATGATGGATCAGCGGTTGAAAAAGAATGTTGTCTTTGCTGACCACGATCTTGCTACAGATCAGGTTTTTGGCGAAATGCAGCTGGTGGTCTGCCGCAACGTCATTATTTATTTCGATCATGAACTGCAGCGTCGGGTATTCTCGTTGTTCCGCGATAGTCTTGATATTGGCGGCATCTTGTGCCTTGGAAGCAAAGAAACCATGCGTTTCTCCGGATGCGAAAACGAATTTGAACCACTGGTCAAGGAATCCCGTATCTACCGCAAGAAAACCGGAATCTGAGTCGTGCCATGAGCGAACCACAGTTACATGCAGAACCCCATGCGGAGATTGTCCAGAACATCCTCATGGTGGATGACACCCCGGATAATCTGTATTCGCTGGAAGCTATTCTCGAAGCACCGGGGCGCAATCTGATCAAGGCTCATTCCGGGCCGGAGGCACTGAAGGTGCTGATCAAGTCGGACATCTCGCTGATACTGCTTGACGTGCAAATGCCGGGCATGGACGGCTTCGAAGTTGCCGAGATCATGCGCAGCAACCCAAAAACAAAGAACGTACCCATTGTATTTGTCACGGCCATCAGCAAGGACCAGAAATACGTTTTCAAGGGTTACCAGGCCGGTGCCGTCGATTATCTTTTCAAACCGCTGGATCCGGTGATCCTCGCCAGCAAGATCGATTTTTTTCTCTCGCTGGACAAGCAACGCAGGGAGCTTGAAAGGAAGATTCGCGAGGCGCAGGCGCATCGGGCGGCATATGACCGTGAGAAAATGACCAAGGTGGCTATTCCACAGCCAAACTCACCGACACCGCCAAGAGATCCGAGGGCGCCGGGAACATCAGGGAATCAGTAAGCCCAATGGGTAATCCGATTGGGATCGATGCTGTTGTTATCGGCACATCATGGGGAGGTCTTGATGCTGTGTCGAAGATACTCGCGGCAGTGCCGCAGCGCATTGGTGTATCCGTCGTGTTGTGCCAGCACCAGTATCCGCTGGCAATCAGCACCCTGCCGCAGGTGCTGCGCGGCAGAACAAAGCTGAAGGTGGCTGAAGTTGAGGACAAAATTTCTCTGGAACCGGATGTTCTCTACATTTGTCCGCCGAACTACCACACCTTGATCGAGCGTGACCGCTCTTTTGCGCTCAGCATTGATCCGGCTGTCATGTATTGCCGTCCGGCAATCGATGTGTTGTTCGAATCTGCAGCTGAGGCATATGGCGAGCGGCTCGCAGGCATTATCCTTACCGGCGCTAACGAAGATGGGGCCGCCGGGCTGTATCACGTGGCCCGTTGCGGTGGTATGCCGATCGTGCAACAGCCTGGAACTGCGGAAGTTCCGATAATGCCGGAAGGCGCACTGAAGCGGGTGCCCTGGGCACATGTGATGACGCTGGGTGAGATCGGTGAGTTTCTGGCGAGTCTGGCAGCAGCATGATGCGATGAATATGCAGACGATAATCCAGCAAGTCCTGTTGGTTGATGATCGACCGGAAAACCTTATAGCGCTTGAAGCGATCCTTGAGGCGCCCGAGCGCAAGCTGCTCAAGGCAGGGAACGGCAACGAGGCTCTTACCCTTGCACTCAAGAATGATATTTCACTGATCCTCCTTGACGTGCAGATGCCGGACATGGATGGCTTCGAGGTGGCAGAGTTGTTGCAGCGCAACAACAAGACCCGGCAAATACCGGTAATCTTCTGTACGGCGATCAGCAAGGAAAAGCATTACATGACGCGCGGCTTCGATGTCGGTGCTGTTGATTACCTGTTCAAGCCGATTGACCCCAACGTGCTCACCGCCAAGGTGCGCGTGTTTCTTGAGCTCGATCTGCAAAAACGCAAGCTGCAGCAAACGCTGGTGCAATTGCATCGGGCCCAGCAGGAAAACGAGCGGCTTCTGCGTGCGATGGGCGAGGGGGTGATTGGTCTCGACAAGACGGGGCTGATCACTTTTGCAAACCCTGCTGCCGCAAGCCTGCTCGGCAAGAGCACGCAGCAATTAATCGGCATGTCGATCGACAGCCTGATATTTTTTGATGGCAACGGTCGCCTGCTGTGGTGCTGGCAAGATTCCGCCGTTCTCAAGGCTATCGGTCGCGGCGACTCCTACCAGTCAACCGAACTGCATTGTCTGAACAATGGCAAGCCACTGCGGCTGGAAGTTACAACTACACCGATCAACGAGCGTGACAACAACTTCTCCGGCGCGGTAGCTGTGGTGCGTTCTGCCTCGTCGCGTGAGCAGGCGCAGAAGGCGTTTGAGGAACGCCGAAAATCACCGCGCAAGCGGCTGTCAGCCGAATTAAATATCTTCGATCGTGCCACAGGAGCCAATATCGGACGCTTGATGAATTTGTCTGAAAGCGGCTTGCGCCTGATCAGCAAAAAACCGTTTGCCGATGGCCAGCGCATGGTTTTCAGCATGGTTCTGCCGCAAATGGTGCATGGCAGCACAACCATCAGTGTTGATGCCGTGGTGGTATGGACACAGCAAGCCAGTTATGGCGGTGATTTCGCCACCGGTTTTCGCTTGATTGAACAGAAGCCGGAGTCTTTGGAAGTCATTCGCTATCTGCTTGATAAATATTGAGGCGCCACCATGAGCAAAATCGTACAAAAAATTCTGTGTGTTGATGATCAGTCGGCAAACCTGGTTGCGCTCGAAGCGATCATCGATATTCCCGGCGTGCAATTGTTGAAGGCAAACTCCGGCACCGAAGCGCTGCAAATGCTGCTGCAGAACACCGATATCGCGTTGGCACTGCTCGATGTGCAGATGGCAGAGATGGACGGTTACGAGGTGGCGGAATTGATGCGCAGCCATCAGCGTTCCCGGCATATCCCCATCATTTTTCTTACTGCGATCAACAAGGACCTGCGCCAGGTCTTCAAGGGCTACGATGCCGGTGCGGTCGACTACATTTTCAAGCCGGCCGAACCGCGCATTCTGCTATCGAAAATTCAAGTCTTCCTTGATCTTGACCGCAAATCGCGGCAGCTTGAGGGAGCGTTGCTCGAAGTCCGGGCGCTGCGTGACAACAATGAGGCGCTGCTCAAGAGCGTTGGCGAGGGGATTATTGGTGTCGGTCCGGACGGTCTGATCACCTTCGCCAATCCTGCCGCCGGCGACATTCTCTGCCGCTCCGTGAACGAGCTGATTGGACGCTGGCTGTCGGACTTCGTCGAAATTGTCGAAGTGCCGGCCGGTGTCCGCTGGGCGGACACGCCGCTTTATCGCGCTTGCGCTTCACGCAGCATGTCGCTGCAGGGTATTCAGGGTGCTCTGTTGCGCGGCGACGACGTGCGCGTGCCGGCGGAATTTACCGTCTCGGCAGTACGCGACGAGCAAGGCGAGATTGCCGGCACGGCCATCGTGTTCCAGGACATCAGCCAGCGGCGTGAATACGAGCAGAAACTCATTCAGCTCGCCGAGTATGACTCGCTCACTGGCCTTGCCAATCGCTACCTTTGCCTCAAGATGCTGGGGCAAGCCACTGCGCGCGCGACGCGCTCCACAGACAAGGTTGGCGTTCTCTTCCTCGATCTCGACCGCTTCAAGCAGGTCAATGATGCGCTCGGCCATGCGGCCGGCGACGAGCTGTTGCGCGAGGTCGCCAAACGCCTGCGCCACTGTGTCCGCGGGGGCGACACTGTCTGCCGGCTGGGTGGCGATGAGTTCGTTCTGATCATTGAGGGCCTGAGTGCCGGCAAACAGGCTGCCGTCGTCGCCGGCAAGATCATTCGCGCGATGAGCGAGCCGTTCATGGTTCGCGGATCGCCGGCATTCATCGGCGCCAGCATCGGCATCGTCACCTTCCCGGACACCGAGAGTGATCCCAATACACTGCTGCGCTGTGCCGACATCGCGATGTATCAGGCCAAGCAGCGCGGGCGGAACAATTTCCAGTTTTTCACCGCCGACATGCAGGATGAGGTGCAGCATGCGCAACAACTTGAGGTGGCACTGCGTCGCGCTCTTGATGCTGAAGAGTTCGTGCTCTGGTATCAGCCGCAGGTCCACGCGCATACCGGGGTCCTCTGCGGTATCGAGGCACTGGTACGCTGGCAAACACCGGATGGCCGGCTCATCGAACCGGACGATTTCATTCCGCTGGCCGAAGAGACCGGCCTGATTGTCGAGCTCGGCGAGTGGGTGTTGCGCGCGGCATGTGCACAGGCCTCGCGCTGGCAGGATGAAGGATTGATTGATGTGCCGGTATCGGTATCCGTCAATCTCTCGGTACGTCAGGTGCGCGGCCGCAGTGTGATCGAAACCCTGCATGAGGTGTTGTCGCGCCTGAGTATCCGCCCGAACCAGCTGGTGCTTGAGATCACCGAGCACATGATCATGGATGATCCGGAATCCATGATCCGGTTGCTGCGGGAGATTAAAGCGCTGGGCGTACGCATCGCCCTTGATGACTTCGGGGTCGGTTATTCGTCTTTCGGTCACCTCAAGATGATGCCGCTCGATACGCTTAAAATTGATCGATCGTTCATCGCTGACCTGGCCGAGTCGGAGCGCGCGCGCGAAATCGTCAAGGGAATTGTGGCGTTGGGTCACAGCCTGGGTCTGCAGGTGGTGGGTGAGGCGGTGGAAAGCAGCGCCCAGCGGGATGCGTTGATTGCCCTGGGCGTCGATGTCCTGCAGGGTTTCAGTCTGTTCCGGCCGATGACAGCCGATCAGCTTGGTGTTGAATTGCAACGTATGCGCGCGGCGAAGAAGCCCTGACGGTTACAGTCGGTCACTTGGCCGGGCAGCGGGCCTGACTTAGACTCAAGGGCCGTTTTTTCCTTGTGTCACCGCAGGTTGCCGGATCTT
>CBDDRC010000031.1:0-81597 GCA_965232985.1 uncultured bacterium | reverse complement strand
GCCCGCACCTTGGCCTTGAGCACGTCTGTATCAAGTGGCTTGAACAGATAATCGACGGCGCCGACGTCGAAGCCGCGGGAAATGTATTTTTTCTCCTTGTTGATCGCGGTGCAGAAGATCACGGGAATTTCCCGCGTGCGGTGATTGCGGTGCAGCAGCTCAGCTACTTCGAAGCCGTCCATGTCCGGCATCTGGACATCAAGCAGGATCAGGGAGATGTTGTGCTTCAGCGCGAGCGCAAGCGCCTCGTTGCCGCTCAGTGCCTGCAGCAACTGGCGACCCGGCGCCTCAAGAATCGCTTGCAGCGCCAGCAGGTTTTCCGCGCGGTCGTCGACCAGCAGGATTGTTTGCACTGTCTGGCTCGTATTAATTGCGCTGTTCATGCGAATTATCCTGCGGCGATGATTCTGCCATGGGGGGCATCTGCGTTTGCTGGATGGCACTGCCGGCGGGTTGACGAACTGGCAGAACAATGTGGAAGCGCGCGCCCTGATTGGGCGCCGTGTCAACCTCGATGCGCCCATGGTGCTTCTTGATGATGCCATACGAAATCGACAGGCCGAGCCCGGTGCCGTGACCCACCGGCTTGGTGGTGAAAAAGGGCTCGAAAATATGGGGCAGATGATGTTCCGGAATTCCGGGGCCATTGTCGCCGATCGACACCCAGACCTCGTCGCCCTGGACGCCGGTGGCGATGGTGATGATGCCCTGCTCCGTTATCGCCTCGGCGGCATTCACCAGGATGTTCATGAAAACCTGACCCAACTCCGCAACAAAGCACTCGATGGGCGGGAGGACGCTGTACTGTTTTGCGATTTTCGCTTTGTACTTTATCTCGTTCGTCACGATATTGAGTGTCGATTCGATGCATTGTTGCAGGTCTGCGAACGCCCAGGTACTGCCGGGGTTGGGCCGCGAAAAATCCTTGAGGTCCTGCACGATCTTGCTTACCCGCCCAATGCCTTCGAGCGATTCGTTGAGCAATTGCGGGAGATCCTGGATTGCGTAGTCGATATCGTGGCGGGCGCGCAGCCCGTCGATGGCCTGCAGGATCGCAGGCTCCGCAGTCGTGTTGCGCAGTACGCGATCATATTCGGCAACCAGGATGAGCAGGTTGCTGGTGTATTCCTGCAGCGTTCCCAAGTTTGAATGCACGTAGCCGATCGGGTTGTTGATTTCGTGCGCAATGCCGGCGGCGAGGCGACCGGTCGACGCCATCTTTTCATTCTGTATTGCTGCCTGCTGCGCCGTTGCCAGCTGCGCATACGCCTGGGAGAGTTCGGTATTTTTGCGCTGCAGCGCACAGGCATGAATGAATTCGGCGCTGGTGTCACGCAGCACGAGCAACGCCGGCGCGGATTTGTCGGATGTGTCGATGGCTGCCGTCAGGGTAGTGTAGAGACTGATCTCGATCGCGGCCCCGCCGTGCGCCCCGGTCAGCATCAGGCTGCCTGTCCAGTGGCCGACGTCGCGCGTGTTGGCGAACGCGTCGTCGTGCACCTGGGCCAGCAGCCAGTCGCGTGCATCCCCGCTTTCTGCTGTCGGGGCCAGGCGCAGTGCCAGCATCTCGGCGGCCGGATTGAAGTAGTGGATGTGCCGTTGCGTGAGATCGATCAGCAGGATGGCATCACCGGTGCGCTCGGCGAAATCGCCAAGCAACTCCTTGTATTTCTCATGAGGAAGTGAGCTTTGCATAATGATGTCTGCCTGTGTGCCTCAGTGCCTTTGCAGCCAGGCCCATGCGGGCGATCCGGCCATAGCGCCCGCTCGTTGTGGCTGCCCGTCGGCTATTCATCGCGAGAGCTCCCGTTCCACTGCATCCAGCCGGGCGGCGATGACCTGCGGATCGATTAAGTAGCGGCCGTTGGCCAGCGCCGTACGAATCGCCTGGATGCGGGCATGGTCCAGCACCGGCGCAGCAAGCCCGTTGGGCGGGGAGGGTGAGTGATCAATCCTGCTCGTGATGGCGGCGATTCCCGGAAAGGTTCAAGAGGTGTATCGGCGGCCCCCGGGGAAACTTGAGCTGCGTTTGCACGCATAAGGCGACGGAATTTTGGCTCGCGTTGCTGGCACGTCGCTTGCAAAACCCTCAAGGAGCCGGATGTGCGCCAGCGCGCACGCCGAAGCAAACTTGCAGCGGTCGATTCCCATGCCCAGATTACCCGGACTGTTTCCCAAAATCCTGAGCGCGATCACTCGGCGCAGCGTCGCGGCCGGATCGATGCAGGTTGACGGCAGGCGATGGGTGTTCGCACAGACCGCTTTTGTGTTGGTAGTCGGCCTGCTGCTGACCGGTATCGTCGCGTACCGCGAAATGCAGATCGATGCCGGCATCGATACCGGCGCACCGGCGTTGACCGGTGCGGGCGGAACTCTGCTGAGCGTGCTGTTCGCGCTGCTGGTGTGGTCGCTCGGGCGGGCCAGGTTACAGGCCCAGGCAATCGCGCAGGAGATGAGGGGCAGGCTGTCGCACGCGAAGGATCGCGCGGAATCGGCGACGGCCGAGGCGCAGGCGGCGCGCGAGCAGGTCCAGGCGTTCCTCGATTGCGCACCGGTGGCGATTTTTGCCGTCGACCCGACAGGGATGGTGCGCTACTGCAATCGGGGGCTGGGTGCGCACGACCGCAGTGAAGTTACCGGATCCTCCTGGTTGCGGTTTGTCCCGCCCGAACAGCAGGCGGCGCTGGAATCAGCCTTTCGTGATGTCCTGGACACCGGCATGCCGCGCACCTGTTCGCTGACTGTGCCTAGCGTGAGTGGCGGCTGGCTATCGTATGCCTGTTATATCGGCCCGAGGTATCACGAGGGCGAAGTGGCCGGCGCCGTGATTGCGGCGCAGGATCTGACCGAAGAGCAGCGCGTGCAGGCCAGGCTGGTTGCCAGCCAGCGCCTGGTTACGGTGGGCTCGCTGGCGGCGGGCCTCGCTCATGAAATCAATACCCCGATCCAGTTTGTCGGCGACAGCCTGCATTTCCTGCGCGACGCGAGCACCGATGTGTTCCGCCTTGTCGAAGTGCTGCAGGCCCTGCACCGGGCCGTGCATGATGATCCGGGGGCCCTGGCGGGTCTTGCTGCTGCTGCCGCCGTTGCGATGGAAGCCGCTGATCTCGATTACCTCCACGAGAACATGCCCAAGGCTTTTGAAAGGAGTCTTGATGGCCTTGATCGTGTCACCACGATCGTGCGCTCGATGAAGGAGTTCTCGCATCCCGGCCAGGAGCAGATGAAGGCTGTCGACCTCAATCGCGCCATTCAAAGCACGCTGGTGGTCGGGCGCAACGAGTACAAATATATCGCTGATGTGGAGACCGATTTTGGTGATATTCCCCAGGTGACGTGCCACATCAACGAAATCAACCAGGTGATCCTGAACATCGTTGTCAACGCCGCGCATGCCATCGCCGACGTGGTGAAAGGCGCTGACATGAAGGGAAAGATCACCGTGCGCACCCGGCGCGAAGGCGACGATGTTGTTATCAGCATCACGGACACCGGCAGTGGTATTCCCGAGAGCGCGCGTGGTCGGGTATTCGATCCGTTTTTCACGACCAAGGAAGTGGGCAGGGGAACAGGTCAGGGGCTGGCGATCGCCTGGTCGCTGGTGAAGGAAAATCATGATGGCGAATTGTCGTTCATCACGGCGCTGGGCGAAGGCACGACGTTCTTCATCCGGCTGCCGATTGCGGGGCGGACGGTCGCCACCCCAAAAGAAGTGCTGACGACGGCCCTCGCGCCGGCGCCGGTACGCTATGAAATCTGAGCTGCCATCGGGTTTGTTTCGGGCGTAATCAGTTGCTGGCCGGTGTTGTTACTCCGACAGTCGTTGGCCGGGGCGCGCGATGATTTTGAGTGGATCCCGGACGGAACCGCTGCGGTCGTTGCGCAAGCGCTCAAGGAAACCCGCCGTGATTTCCTGGCCCCGGGCGACCATGAGCATGCCATCTGCGGTCTTGATATCTTCCGCAACAATCATGCCCTCGTGTAGCGCTGCGATTGACACTTCCCTTATCTCGATCTTGGGAGCGGGGCCGCATTTGAGCAGCGCCAGCGCGTCCAGCACGCCACTGTCATAGCGCCCCGTCCTGTTACGCAGGGTTTCCACGGCAACGACTGCCGGCATGCCCTGTGCCTCAAGCACATTGAAATCGGTTGCAACCCGCAGGATTTCTGCGCCGCGTGCGATGAGGCTTGCATCGGCACTGCCGGTGGCACCGGGCGTCGGCGGGCGGTAGGGATTGGCGCTGCCGGCGAGAATGCCGCGCACGACTTCCAGGCGGGGGATATTCTTGAGCAGCTGCTCGGTGACGACCGGAATGTGCGCGACCAGCTCCTGATCCTGCTCGTCCAGCGGGCGGCCGGCGTAGATTTTTTCCACCAGTTCGCCCGGCAGGGTAATGGACGCGAGCTGGGACAGCATGGCAGCAACTTCCACCTGCCAGCGTGGCTTGAGATCGAGTTTTGTTGCCAGGTCGGTCACGTGTTTCTTGATGCGCGTCGCGCGGCCGAAGGCAATCGGGTTTGTGAGGCCCAGCACGTCGGTTAGCGTTTTCACCGTGCCGTGCAGGGTTTGTTCCAGCAACACCCGCTCGGTGGTGACCAGCCGATACTGTTCAACCGCCGTTTGCATGGTCGAGAGCAGGTGCGTTGGCCGGCAGGGCTTGATCAGCAGCCGGAATATTTGTCCCTCGTTGATCGCGGCGATGGTCGACTCCATGTCGGCTTGCCCGGTGAGCAGCAAACGCACTGTGTCCGGTGCTGCCTGTCGCGCTTCCGCCAGCAGCGTTGCGCCGTCCATGCCCGGCATACGCATGTCGGACATGATCACGGCGATATCTTTTTCCTGTCCGAGGATGTCGAGCGCTTCAATGCCGCCTGGCGCAGTCAGTACGTCGTAGTGGCGGCGCAGATGCAGCGCAAGTCCTTCAAGGACATGCGGCTCATCGTCGACGCAGAGAATTTTCGTTTTTGTGTCTGCCATAAGCTACTGCCCACCGCTGGATTGAGGGTCACCGCGATTTTTACCGACCCTGCATGCAGAGTGCCCTTCAATCCGGGGCGATTTCAAGGTCGTTATGACGAAAAGTGCGGGCGGGGAAAATATTCCTGACGAGGTCTAAAGTTCCGCTCTTTGCAACCGATACGCATGTTGACAGCACGAGGGTTGCTGCAGGCGTGGCGCGGGGCTTCCTTGAGCGGGCGGTGGGAGCTTGGCGGGGCAGTTATAGTGATCGCAGTCGTCCCGCCGGACCTTGGCTGCCATTCCCGCCCGGCATGTGCATACTTGCCAACACCAGCCCGCTCCGCGGGTTGAACGGACAGAACGACAATGCGCCAATTTTCCGTCTTGCTGGTTGATGACCACGAAGGTTTCCTGAACGCCGCCGTACGACACTTCCGGTCTGCACCCTGGGTGGAGATCGCCGGGCGGGCGCTGAACGGGCTGGAAGCCGTGGAAAAAGCCGAAGCCCTCAAGCCCGACGCCGTGCTTATGGACCTGGCGATGCCGGAAATGGGTGGCCTGCAGGCCTGTCGATTGATCAAGGCGCAGGACGATCCGCCCTTCGTGGCGATCATCTCCCACTTCGACGATGCACAACATCGCGAGTATGCCGTCCGGGCCGGCGCTGACGCCTTTGTCAGCAAGCTGTCCTATCTGCAGGATGTACTGCCCCTGCTGCGGCGCTGGGCAGGAGAGGAGAGCATAAAGGATGAGTGAGTCACGGGTGCTGGTGGTTGATGCGCAGGCCATGAGGGCAGAGCGAATCGCGGCACTGCTGGATTTCGTGGACGCCAATCCGCGCATTGTTTGCAGCATTGATGAGGTCGATCGTCGCAAACAGCGCGCCTCGGACTGGTTGGCCGTCGTGGTTGGCGAGATCGAGAACGAGGCTGCGTTCCGCGATTTTTGTCGCTGGCTTGCGAATGGCCATTTCACGCCGCCGCTGTTGTTGTTGCCCGAACACCACGGCAAGGGTGCGCGCTATTCGGGCATGGATGAAAAATTGTGCTGGCCGCTGGACTACCCGGCCAAGCACGGCCAGCTCACCGAATTGTTGCGGCGCGCGTCGTTGCGGCAGCTTGATGAGGAAGCGCGCCACGAAGTTTTTGTCGCGACCGGCCCCACCGGAACCAGCGTTGCCATCCGACGTCTTCGGCAGATGATTGAACAGGTGGCCGGGCACGATACAACGGTACTGATCCTCGGTGAATCCGGCACCGGCAAGGAAGTCGTCGCCCGGGCAATCCACAAAGCCTCGCTGCGGCAAAAGGGACCTTTCGTGGCCATCAACTGCGGCGCCATTCCACCTGATTTGCTCGAAAGCGAGTTGTTCGGGCACGAGAAGGGCGCGTTCACCGGCGCGCTCACCGCCCGCAAGGGCCGCTTCGAGATGGCGAAGGGCGGCACGCTGCTGCTCGACGAGATCGGCGACATGAGCCTGCCGATGCAGGTGAAGCTGTTGCGCGTACTGCAGGAGCGTTGCTTCGAGCGCGTCGGCAGTAACCAGACGATTCCCTGTGATGTCCGGATTATCGCCGCCACGCACCGCAATCTGGAACAACGCATCGCCGAGGGGTTGTTCCGCGAAGATCTTTTCTATCGCCTCAACGTTTTCCCGATCGAGATGCCGGCATTGCGCGAGCGAGCCGCAGACCTGCCGATACTGGTTGATGCGCTGGTGCGTCAGCTCGGCGAAAATGGGCGGGGAAAAATTCTGTTCGCGCCGGAAACCATGGCCGTTCTGCAGCGTTATGCCTGGCCGGGCAATGTTCGGGAGCTGGCCAACCTGATCGAGCGCCTGACGGTGCTGCATCCGGATCAGCAGGTCATTCGGGTGGTCGATCTGCCGGTGCGCTATCGGGTTCATGCCGGCACGATTGAGGAATCACCGGCCGGCGATCCGGGCGCCTTTTCTGCAGGTGATCTGCCCGCAAGTGATCTTTATGCAGGTGAGATGCCGGCCGGTGACTTACCGGAGTCCGGGCATGCGCCGGACTCCGGTTATGCGCTCGACGAATTGCCTCCGGAAGGTCTCGATCTCAAGGAACACCTCGCGCGCATCGAGCTCACCCTCATCCGTTCGGCGCTGGCGAGAGCGGATGGTATCGTCGCTCACGCCGCTGAGCAGTATCTCGGCCTGCGCCGTACCACCCTCGCCGAAAAGTTGCGCAAGTACGGGCTCGATCGCGAGCCCGGCCCGTAGCGGCCCTCCCCCGCACATCCTCCGATCACCCCTCTCCTTCCGGCGTCGTTGTGTGCGTTGACTTGGGACGCGCCGGAATTCTGGCGCGTGACGCGGGCACAGCTCTTGCAGAAGCACGGGTTGTGAGTCCTCGTCATTGCGGAGAGCGTCCATGCCAACACCAGAAGATGTGCTGCCCACATCGCTGCCGCCCGTCGGTGCCGGCGAGCTGCCCGCCCCCGTGCGTGTCATTGCCGTCGCTGGCGGCAAGGGCGGTGTCGGGAAGACCACGGTTGCCATCAATCTCGCGCTGGCGCTCATCGACAGCGGCCATCGTGCGCTGGTGCTAGACACCGACCTCAGTCTTGGGAACGTCGATGTGATGCTGGGTTTGACGCCGCATTTCACGCTGGCTGATGTTTTCGCCGGCCGCTGCACGCTTGCTGAAACCATCATCACCGGGCCGCGTGGGTTGCTGGTGGTGCCGGCATCGTCGGGCAAGCGGCACATGACCGAATTGCGGCCTGCCGAATATGCGGGCCTCATTCATGCGTTTTCGGAGCTTCGTCAGCCGCTCGACACGATGATCATCGATACGGCGACAGGCATTTCCGACAGTGTGCTGACGTTCATTCAGGCCGCGCAGGATGTGATCGTCACCCTGTGCAACGAACCAGCGTCGATGGCAGATGCCTATGCCTTGATCAGGATTCTTGCGCAGGAGCGGGGTGTCAAGCGCGTGCATGTACTGGCCAACATGACACGCAGCGCGACCGAGGGGCGGGAAATGTTCAAGGCGCTGGCCAGAACCAGCGAACGGTGTCTGAACGTCGTGCTCGATTACGCCGGTGCTATTCCCTGCGATGAATGGGTTCGTCGCGCCATCCAGCGTCAGCAGGCGGTGGTCGATGCGTTTCCCGCCAGTGCCGCGGCCGCCGCGTTCCATGAACTTGCTCGTTGTACCGAACAATGGGAAGCGCCGGCCGGCCCCCGTGGCGGGGTCGAGTTTTTTGTCGAACGTCTGGTTGCATCGGGTGTCGCGATATGACCGTCCCGATTCACAGCGTATGCGATCAGGTCGCCGATCATGCGTACGGGTTGGTTGTTGGGCGTGTTAATGAACACAGTGATCTGGTGCGCCGCATTGCCCACCACCTTGCCGCGCGCCTGCCGGCCAGCGTCGATGTGGGTGATCTGGTACAGGCAGGTATGCTCGGCCTGATGGAAGCCGCGCGCCAATTTGACAGCAACAACGGCGCCAGTTTCACCACCTATGCGTCGATCCGCATTCGCGGCGCAATGCTCGATGAGATGCGTCGCGGCGACTGGGTGCCGCGCTCGGTGCATCGCGGCGTGCGCGCTGCCGCCGAAGCTACCCGTCGTATTGAGCATTGCAAGGGAAGGAGCGCCACCGCAGCAGAAGTCGCCGCCGCCATGGACATGCCGCTTGCCGAGTACCGGAAATTGCTGGAAAACGCCGCGCGCGGCCGGGTTTTCAGCCTTGACGAAGAGATCGTCCAAAGTGGTGAGTCGCGCTTTGCGTGCAGTGCGCCGCCGGCCGAGCGCGAACTCGAGCAAGGCGAATTTCGCCGTGATCTTGCCGCTGCAATTGCCGCACTGCCGGAGCGCGAGAAACTGTTGTTGTCGCTGTATTACGAACAGGAAATGAATCTGCGCGAGATCGGCGCGGTGCTCGGGGTCAGTGAGTCGCGTGTTTGCCAGATTCACGGGCAGGCGATAGTGCGGCTGCGCGCCCGTCTGGATCGCTGGAGTGCGGCTGACGCAGTTGAATAAGCCGGCAATGGCATACACAACGGAGAGAAAATCACCATGTTTACATCTACTGTCCCTGATCTGCGTGGCCTGCGTGCCATGAAAGCCATCGAGGAAAGCGGCTCGCTGGCCGATGCCGCCGCCAGGCTGCATCTGACGCCATCGGCGCTCTCGCATCAATTGCGGGAACTGGAATCCACCGTTGGCATGACGTTGTTGCAACGCAAGACCAGGCCGCCCGAATTCACGCGGGCCGGCAAGCGCCTGCTGACGTTGGCAGGTCTTGTCACGGCTGCCGTGAAGGAGGCAGAGCGTGATCTGGGTCGCCTGCAGAGCGGTTCGAGCGGGCGGCTGAACATGGCCATCGAATGCCGCAGTTGTTTTGAGTGGTTGTTGCCGATAACAGGAGAGTTTCGCGCGCACTGGCCTGATGTCGAAATCGATTTCGCGGACGATGTTGGCGCAAATCCGCAGCAGGCGCTGCTTGGCGGCGAGATCGATCTGCTGCTGACATCTGATCCGCGGCCAACCCAAGGCCTGGCGCGCCTGCGCCTGTTCGAGTACGAATTGCTGCTGCTGGTGCCGCCGGCCCATGCGCTCGCCGCGCGTACCTTTGTCGCGCCAACGGATCTTGTCGGAGAAACGCTGTTGTCCTGCCCGCAAGAAGAAGGCCGGCAAGATTTGTTCCGCGAATTTCTCCTGCCGGCCGGCAAGCGGCCGGCGCAGGTGCGCCTTACCGAGCGGGATCCGTTGATGGCGCAACTGGTGGCCAGTGGCCACGGCGTTGCGGCGTTGCCCAACTGGGCTGCGAACGACTACCTGACCCGTGGCTGGGTGCGGGGGATGCGGCTGGGGCGCGAGGGAATATGGTGCACGCTGTACGCCGTCCTGCGCGAAGAGGATCTGCAACGCGCCTACATCAAGGATTTCATCGGCACGGCCCGCGACGCCTGTCTGGCGCAGCTGCCTGGCGTAAGGCCCGCGAGCTCTGCCGGCTGACTGACCGGTCAGAAGCCGCCCGCCGCCGCCCGTCATGAGTTATCGGCTTATCTGAGGGATTAGGTACAAGCCCGACAAACCACGCCTTTTTCCTAGGCTAGACTGTGCGCTAAGTCACATTTCCAGGTATTGGGCAGCCGATCAGTGGGCACAAACCCGATGGCGAGGTGTTTTCGCCCCGCAGGTCAGGCGCCAGAACGCGCCGGGCGGGGCTTTCCTGCGGGCCGGGTTTTGTCCTGGCGTGGCCTGGTGCTGTTGTCGCTGCTGCTGGCCGGTGTCGAGGCCCGCGCGGCCGGCCGTGCGGCCGGTTCGTTCATTACCAACGTTGCGTCGGCGACGTTTGCCGTCTCGGGCGTGCCGGCGCAGGTCGACTCCAACACCGACAACTTTGCGGTCGCCGAACTGCTCGATCTGACGCTCGTGCGCAATGACGCCGGCACCGTCAACGTCACCACGCCCGGCACCAATGTGCCGTTGTCGTTCACGCTGACCAACACCGGTAACGGCGAAGAAGCGTTTGCCTTGCAGGTCAATCCGGCACTAGCCGGCGATGCCTTTGATCCGCAGAACGTGCGGATTTATATGGATAACGGCGACGGCGTTTTCGCGCTCGGCACCGACACGTTGTACGTTGCCGGGGTGAACGCCCCGCTCCTCGCCGCCGATGCATCGCGGGTGCTGTTCGTGGTCAGCGACATGCCGGCGGGTCTGGCCAACGGCGACATTGGCCTGGTCAGTTTGCAGGCGACGGCCGCTACCGGCAGCGGCACCCCGGGCACCGTGTTCCCCGGTGCCGGCACCGGTGGTGTCGATGCGGTGGTCGGTGCGACGACGGCGACTCACCGCGAACAGAACGGCTACGCCGTCGCGCAGGTGACGACCACGCTGGTGAAGACGCAGGTGGTGTTGGACCCATTGGGCCGCGCCTACGCGGTCAGCGGCGCGACCATAACCTACACACTGGTATTCACCGTTACCGGCACCGGCACGATTCTGAACGCACGGCTACAGGACGCGATTCCCGCCAACACCACCTATGTACCCGGAAGCCTTACGCTGGACGGCGCGAGCCTCACCGACGCGCCTGACAGCGATGCCGGGCGTTTTACCGGCACGCAAATTGATGTGGTGCCCGGCACCGCCGGTGTGATGCCGGCACCGGGCACCGCAACCGTTACCTTCAAAGTCACGATCAACTGATCGAGGAGATGCTGCAGATGAAAACGCAAACTTTTTTCAACACGCACATATTTTCAAAAGCGATCGCCGGATTGGCTGTTGCGGCATTGCTCGCCATGCCGTCGGCCTGGGCCGTCGACGCGGCGCCAGCAAAGAAATCCGGTATCGAACTGACAGTGAAGTCCTTCCAGGAAATTGTCGTTACCGACAAGAACGGCAAGACAGCGAAGCAAACCGTGCCGGTGGCGAAGATCGTTCCGGGCGACGAGGTCATTTATGTCATTTCCTGGAAGAACAACGGCGCGAAGCCGGCCGGCGATGTTGTCGTCAACAATCCGGTGCCGAAGCAGGTCAGTTTCGTCGCCGGCTCGTCGAAAGCGCCGGGCGCGAAAGATGAGGTCTCGGTCGACGGCGGCAAGACCTGGGGGCAACTGGAAGCGCTCACGGTCAAGGCAGACGACGGCAAGATGCGTCCGGCAACCAGCGCCGACGTAACGGTTGTGCAGTGGAAAATTTTGGCACCGGTTGCTCCCGGCGCATCCGGCAGCGTGGGTTATCGCGCCGTCGTGAAGTGAGTTGACGGAATCGGGGCAACCCGGTTCCGGTTCGTAGGGAAAGAAAGTGTTACTTGGAAGTGAAAAGCTGAAAGTGAAAAGTTGCAAGTGCAGTAGAAAACCCGAACCGGACGGCAGCACAACGACCGGTCAGGGAAAGCAAAAAATCCAACCATGAGAGGCACACCATGAACCGCAAGCAGATCACGAGTTATGTACTCGGTGTCGGGCTGGCTCTGGCGTTCGTACCGGCCGCATTCGCGACCGGCACGGATGCAGGGACGAGCGTCAGCAACACCGCCACCGTCAACTACAAGATCGGGGCTATCAGTCAGCCCCCGGTCTCCAACCTCACCCCCGACACATTCGTGGTCGACCGCCGCATTCTGTTGACGGTTGCCGAGTCCGGTGGTGTCTACACGTCTGTTGCGCCGGGTTCGACGAACCAGGCGCTGACGTTCACGGTCACCAACGACACCAACGAGACCATCGACATGGGGCTGGCGTTTGCACAGGGCGGCGCCGAGCCGTTCGGCGGCACCGACAACTTCAACGTCGCGGCGACGACGTTGTACGTTGACGATCCGCTGGGTGCATCGCCTGGGGTCTGGGATGCCGCCGATACGCTCGTCACCTACCTCGACGAAATGACCGAAGGCGAACAGCGCACCGTGTTCGTGGTCGCCGACATCGTCAACACCCGCGTCAACGGCGATCTCGCCGTCGGCGTGTTGACGGCAACTGCCCGCGAGGGCGGCGCGGCAGCCTCCGAGGGTGCGCTTGTTACGCAGACCGGCGATGCCGTTGCCGATACCAAGGGTTCGGTTGATACCGTGTTCGGCGATGTCCTCACTGCGTACAGCGCTGCCCGCGATGGCGCCGCCAGCGATGCGGATGGCTGGAGCGTATCGTCTGCCGACATCGTCGTGACCAAAACTTCGCGAGTGATCAGCGACCCGTTCACCGGGGTGAGTGTCAATGCGAAGCGCATTCCGGGTGCGGTCATTGAATACTGCATTGCTGTCGAGAACAACGGCGCCACTGCCGCCGATACGGTAACCGTTACTGATGTTGTGCCGGCTGGCACCACGTTTGTGTCAGGCTCGATCCGCACTGCAGTTGGCGGCGCCGGCACAGTCTGTGACAGCACCGGCACCGGCGAGGATGACGACACCCTGGGTGCGAACGAAACCGATCCGGCTGGCGGCAGCTACGCGGCCGGCACGGTGACGGTCAACATTGAACCGAGCATCGCTGGCAGCGGCGGCCTTTCCCGCGCCGCCTTCCAGGTAACGATCGACTGACCGTTCGTGCTCGCCCTGGTGCGGGGTGACGTGAACGGATGATCATGCGGCAACGCATGCGTAACTGCCTCTCGCCGAAAACGGTGGCCGGGATTTTCCTGGCCGCCGTTTTCGGCGTTTTCCCGGCAGGCGCGGCGTACGCGGCAACGATCGACAACACGGCCACTGCAAGCTACCAGTTGTTCCTGACTGATCCACCGATACCGCAAAGTTCCAACACCACCCAACTGGTGACCGTACCACCGCCAACGCCGGCGACGGTGACGTTCTACCAATACGCACCGCCGGGTACCCCGAGCGACGTGCAGTATCCGGTTGATGGTGGCGCTTATGACAACGGCACCGCAGTGTTCCTGCCGCTGCCTGACCCGATCACACTGGGTGGCCAGCCGATCGCGCTCGACGGCCCCGTGCCGCTGCGCGAGACAGCAGTTTTCCATGCGGGTGAGCCGGTGTTCGTGTCGCTGGCGGATACCAACCGCAATCAGGATTCCTCGCTACGCGAATTCATCGAGCTGAGCATCACCAGTTCGACGGGCGATATCGAGATTCTGCGCTTGCAGGAAACCGGGCCGGATACCGGAGTGTTCGCGGCCGTGATCCAGAGCGCGGATCCGTCCGAGCCGGTGACGCAATACGACGGACGACTGTCGGTCGGCATTGAGCAGACGCTCGTGGCCGATTACCAGGATCTGTTTTATCCCACCGATCAGGCGCAGGATCGCGCGCTGGTCGATCCCTACGGCACGGTGTTCGATTCCGGCACCGGAGTGCCGGTGAACGGCGTGACCATCACTGTCATCAATGCCGATACGGGCTTGCCGGCCCGTGTGTTCGGCGATGATGGCGTGAGCAGTTTCCCGTCGACCATAGTTACCGGTGGCACCTATACCGACAGCAGCGGCCGCATCTACCAACTGCCGCCGGGCGAATACCGCTTTCCGTATATGTTGCCGGGCAACTACCGTTACCTGATCACCGCGCCGGCCGGTTTCACCGTGCCGTCGACGGTACCGCAAGCACTGCTGCCGAACGACCCGGATGGTTTTCCGTACGCCATTGCAGCTGGATCGTACGGTGACGTGTTCGCGGTGCTCCCGGGCCCGGCGCTGCTGATCGACATTCCGATCGACCCGCCGCCGCTCAACAGTTCGCTGTTCCTGCAGAAGAGCGTGTCGGCAACTGAAGCGTCGGCCGGCGACTTCCTGCGCTACGCGCTGTCGCTGGAGAACCGTGACACCGCCAATGCTGCGACGAGCGCGACAATCACCGACACCTTGCCGCGCGGCCTGCGCTACGAGGCGGGCAGCCTGCGCGTGAACGGTGTGGCGATTGCCGATCCGGTGATCGCGGCCGACGGCCGTACCCTGACGATGGCGATCGGCGCGGTTGCCGCGAGCGGCAAAGTCGAAATTTCCTATGTCGTTCGTGTCATCGCCTTCGACGCGCAACGCGAAGCGGTCAACCGCGCGCAGGCGGCGGCCGACGGCGGCCTGCGTTCCAACGTGGCGCAGGTTGCGGTGAAACTGCGCGAGCCATTGATGAGCAACGGCGCGACGATCATTGGCCGTGTGCTCGAGAGCCCGTGCGACACGCCGCAGGACAAGCTCAAAGGCGTGCCGGACGTGCGCCTGGTGACCGAAGACGGCACTTACGTTGCTACCGACCGTGACGGCATGTATCACCTCGAAGGCGTGCGTCCGGGCACGCACGTCGTGCAGATCGATCTCGCCAGTCTGCCGAAGGGTTGGGAGCCGGTGTCCTGTATCGCCAATACCCGCTTCGCCGGCCGTTCGTTCTCGCAATTTGTCGAAGTGCAGGGCGGCACCTTGTGGCGTGCCGATTTCTATCTGCATCCGGTTACGCAGGCCGTCAATGCCACCGAGGCCGGCGTTCGTCTGCAGACGTTCCGTGATGAATTATCGACATCGCCCGTGGCGTCGCCCACGCCGGTCACGCGCCAGTACACCTTCCGCGGCAAGTTCGCCTCGGGACAGGATGAGTTGCTGCCGGAATCGGTCGTTGAACTGCGGCGGCTGCTCAAAGAGTTGAAGAGCGGCACAGTCGAGCGTCTGGAAATCGTTGGCCACACTGACAGCCAGCGTCTGTCATTGAATGCACAGAAAAAGTTCGCTGATAACTACGGCCTGTCACTGGCCCGGGCCAATACCCTTGCGAAGGTGCTGGGCCGGGGTCTGGGCCTTGATGCGCAGCAGATCCATATTGATGGCAAGGGTGCGGATGTGCCGGTGGCAGGCAATGCAACGCCGGAAGACATGGCGATGAACAGGCGTGTTGAGGTGATCGTGCAGGGCGCTGCGCCGACAGAATCTGCCAGCGCAAGTGATGATGGGCGCCGCCGTCATCGTCTTGATATCGATACCGGCAACATCCCGGCGACCAATCCGCGCGCGACGGTGATGCTGCCGCCGGGCATGAGTTACGTGCCGGGTTCGTCGACGCTTGACGGCATAACGATTGCTGATCCGGAAGATCGCGATGGTGCCTTGGTATGGAAGCTGCCAGCGGCAGGCGCCGGCTGGCAACACCGGCTGGAATTTCTGACGCTCACCAAGGTGATGCACAAGGAAGCTGCCGGCGAAATGCGCAGCTACACCTTCCATGGGCAGTTCGCCTCCGGTGAGGCTGAGTTACTGCTGGAATCCTACGCTGAGATCGCCCGCCTGTTGCGCGAACTGGACAGGGGCGTTGTTGAGCGCATGGATATCATTGCGCACACTGACAGTGAGCCCCTGTCGCCACAGGCGCGGGCAAAATTCACCGACAACCAGGGGTTGTCGCAGGCGCGTGCGAATGTCATCGCCGAATTGCTTGGCAACAGCCTTGGTCTGGATCCGTCACACATCACCGCCATTGGCAGGGGTGCGGATAGGCCGGTTGCGAGCAATAAAACGCCGGCCGGCAGAGCACAGAATCGTCGCGTCGAAGTGATCGTGCACGGTCGTGATGTCGTCGCGGTATCCGCTTGCGCGCAGGGCGGCTATTTGCGCTTGCCGGCGATGGTAACCGTTGATACCGACGCGGTGCCGAATCTGCGGCTGCCGGTTGTTGAAAACCGCGTCATTTGCAACGCTGCCGCCGCAACCGCTGATGGCGGCGGCGACCATGCCAGCGATCTCGACAGTGGCCGCAAGGTTGCGGTATTGCAGGCGGCCGCGCAGGAGTCGGCGCCCGTGATTCCTGCCGCCGGCGACGCGCAGGATGTCGACGGTGTGAGTGCCGCTGGCGGCAGCACGGATTGGCTGGCGCAGGCAACTTCTGGCATCGATTGGCTGTTCCCGGGCACCGATTACAACCCCCGCGCGCCGAGCGCGCGCGTGGTTATCCAGCACGAGGCCGGCCAAAAAGTGCAGTTGAGCGTCAACGGCGAACCGGCATCACCGCTCAACTTCGACGGCGTCAGGACGGACAAGTCACGCAATGTCGCGGTCAGCGTCTGGCGCGGCCTGGCGCTGCGCGAGGGCGATAACCGTCTCGCCGTTCAGGTGCTCGACAGCGAGGGCAATGTCGTCAAGGAAATGGCGCGTACCGTTCACTATGGCAACGCAGTGGCGCGCGCTGAACTGGTGCCGGAGCGCTCGGTGCTCGTTGCCGACGGCATGCAGCATCCGCGCATCGCCGTGCGCCTGCTCGACCGCGACGGCAAGCCCGTACGCGCCGGCGTTTCCACGACCTACCAGGTGGGCGCGCCGTATATGCCATGGCAGTCGATCCAGAACCAGCAGGATCGCCAACTCGCCGGCATGGACCGTTTCCAGCCGCAACTCGTGGTGCAGACCGATGACGGCATTGGCTTCGTCGAGTTGCAGCCGACAACGGAAAGCGGCGAGCTGAAACTCAATTTCAGTTTCCAGTTGAACGACCAGCAGTCACGGCGCCAAGAGCTGCGTACCTGGCTGACGGCTACACCGCGTGACTGGATCATGGTCGGTTTTGTCGAGGGGACGGTCGGCTACGAGACACTGAACAGGAACATCACGCCGCTGCCCGACAGCGTCGAGGACGGCGGCTACAGCGACGGCCAGGCGTCGTTCTATGCCAAGGGCCGCATTTCCGGGCAGTGGCTGGCGACAATCGCCTACGATTCGGGCAAGGCATCGAAAGATGCGCGGCGCGACAGCCTGCTGTCGACCATCGACCCGAACGAGTTCTACACGCTGTATGGCGACGGCAGCGAGCAGCGCTATGACGCGCCGAGTCAGAGCAAGCTTTACCTGAAAATCGAGCGCAACCAGTTCTACGCGCTGTTCGGCGACTATGAAACCGGTCTTACCGTCACCGAGCTTGCGCGTTACAACCGCACATTGAACGGCTTCAAGGCCGGCAAGGGCGGCGGGCCGGTCAACTTCACGGTGTTCGCGGCGCAGACGGCCCAGAATTCCGCGCGCGACGAGATTCGTGGCAACGGCACCTCCGGGCTTTATCAGTTGTCGCGCCCGGACATCGTGATCAACAGCGAAAAAATCCGCATCGAAACGCGTGACCGCTACCAGAGTCAGATCATTGTCCAGTCGCGTTCGCTCACGCGCCATCTTGATTACGACATCGACTACGCTGCCGGCACGCTGTTCTTCCGCGAGCCGATCGTCGGCCGCGATGTGAGTTTCAATCCGGTATTCATCGTCGCCGAGTTCGAGACGATGGGTAATGGCATCGAGGACACCACTGCCGGCGGGCGCGTCGGTACGACGCTGGCTGCCGGCCGCGTCGAAGCCGGGCTCACCGCGATCAGCGAGCGGCAGTACAATGCCGACACCGAACTCGTTGCCGTCGACGCAACGCTGCACATTAACGACAACGCAGACATGCGCGTCGAGGCGGCCGACAGCAGCGGCACCCAGGGATTGTTTGACCGTTCCGGCGCGGCGATGCTGGTCGAGTACGAACACCACACGCCGAAAGTCGATGGTCTCGTCTATGTACGTCGGCAGGAGCCAGGCTTCGGCCTGAGCCAGCAGGGCATCTCCGAGTCCGGCATGCAGAAAATCGGTGCCGACGGCCAGCTCAACCTTGATGATCACTGGGCACTGCGCGGCGAGTTGTATCGCCAGGAGAATCTGGTCAGTGCCGCAGCGCGCGATGTCGCCAACGGCGGCGTGCGCTGGCAGGACGATGTGACGAAACTCGATGCCGGCCTGCAGGTTGCGCAGGACGATACCGGTGCCGGCGAAAATCTCGATTCCGAACAGTTGACGCTCGGTGCGTCGCATCTGCTCATGGACAAACGGCTTGAGTTGACCGCGCAATCGGATATCGGCCTGGGCAACAACAGCAACGAGAACCCGGATTTCCCGACCCGCCTGCAGTTCGGTGCTGCATACGCGATCACGCCGGCCGCACGGCTGATTGCGGCGCAGGAATTTACCAACGGTGCCGATTACAACACCAGTCTGACGCGCGCCGGCGTGCAGGTGGTGCCATGGCAGGGTTCACGCCTGGAAACAACGCTCAACCAGCAGGCGATCAGCGAATACGGCCCGCGCACTTTCGCGCAGTTCGGCCTGACGCAGGCGCTGCTGGTCGGCGAACAGTGGAGCGCCGATGCCAGCCTCGACAGCAGCCGCACGCTGGCCGAGTCCGGTTTTTCTGCCGCGCTACTCAATCCGAACCAGCCATCGGCGGTTGCCGGCGGTGAAACGATTACCGACGATTATGTCGCGCTGTCGGCCGGCCTTACCTACCGGGAAGCGCTGTTTACCTGGAACGGACGCGTCGAGACGCGCCACGCCAGCACCAGCGATCGCAACGGCATCGTCACGCACCTGCTGCGTGAAGCGAATGCCGGCATCGCCTTCGCCGCCGATGCGCAGTACTTCGTCGTTGATCGCGCCACCGGCATGTCCGGCCGCAACGGCAAGCTCGGTTTCGCCTGGGCCTGGCGTCCGCTCGGCTGGCACTGGTCGCTGCTCGATCGCCTTGAATTCAAGTACGACGCACTGGAAAACGGCACCGCGTCTGATCCGGCGGGCCTGTTCGGCTACACCAGCCTGAACGGTGTCGGTGATGCTGCATCGCGCCGCATCATCAACAATTTTGCGCTCAACCGCGTGTCGCGCGCCTGGAATTCCATGGATCGTCAGGGCAACCTGTTCCATCTCAATCAACGCAATCAGTGGTCGCTCTACTACGGATCGAAATACGCCATGGATCGCATCGACGGCACCGACTACAGCGGCTATACGGACATGCTCGGTGTCGAAGTCCGCCATGATCTGACGCGCCACTGGGACATCGGTTTCCAGGCCTCGGCGCTGCATGCCTGGGAGCCGGGCACAGTGCAATATTCGTTCGGCCCGAGCGTTGGCTGGTCGCCGCTCACCAACGCCTGGATATCCGTTGGCTACAACGTAAAAGGTTTCGACGATCCCGATTTCGCCGATGCGCGCTACACCGCGCAGGGCCTGTTCCTGAAGGTCCGTTTCAAGTTTGACCAGAAAACGCGTCTGCACGACCACGAGGCTCCGCGCTACGAGATCGTGCCTGCGCCGGTCGGTGCCGCAATACCAGCAGAGGATTCACGTCCATGAACGGCCCGAGCCTGATCGTCCGTCGGTTGCCGATGGCGGCGCGCACGCTGCTGGCAATTGCAGCGCTGCTGTGGTTGCCGGTTTCACCTGCCTGGGGTGCCATCTGGACCACCTCGGCGGTGAAAGATCTGAGCTGTGCCGGCACCCGCGCCGGCAGCAAGCTGACCTGTACGGCCGGCGAGTTCACGGTGTCGCCGGTGTTCAGCGCCGAGCCGGGCACGCCACCGTTTTGTACCGCCGGCGCCGAGTTCAACTTCAAAGTTGACCTCGGGTTGTCGGGCACCAATACCGATCGTTACGACATCGGCTTCTTCGTTGGCCAGACCGGCAACGACCCCACCGCCAACGACGCCAGCAAGCAGTGCTCGGTTGCCACGTTCCCGACGTCGACGGTGCCCGCCTCGTCCTGGGAAGACGATGACGGCAACACCTGCGGCGATTACAACGGTGCCGGCGTGGAAACCACGCGCATCAACGAGATCAAGGTGGTCTGCACCGGCGACAGCACCGGCGCGCTGAACATCCCCTATGTGCTGACCTACAAACAGAGCACCGGTGGCATCTGCACCGGCCCGGCCGACGTCACCAACGGCGCGCCGTCGAAGTGCAACGCCGGCACTTCGGCGGTGAGCGGCGTGGTGGCGGTGTCTGCGGGCGCCTATGTCGATATCACCAAGCAGACATCGCCAGACGGCGATCCGCAGTCGTTCTCGTTTACCGCGACCGGTCCGGTTGGCTCGAAAGTGGTTGTCGTGACCGGCGCAACGCTGACACCGACCTCGGTGACCGGTGGCACCTATTCGCCGGCGCTCATGTCCTCGGCGACCAATTCGACGACCTTTTCGTTGGCCGATGGCCAGACGGCGCGCGTGTTCATCAATGCGCTGGCGGCGGCGCAGAATCTGGCGATTGTCGAGACGGCCGCCAGCGGCTGGGAGACCACTGCGGCTTTCAATTGTGCGGCGGTCACCGGCACACCCACCGTTACCACCGACGCTGCCAACCGCACCGTGACGACGGGGCTGAGTTCGACCAATTCCGCCGCGGCCTGCACGATCACCAACAGCAAGCTGCAGCCGCCGGCCATTGCCAAGTCGTTCAATGTGTCGCCGATCCAGAATGGCGGCACTGCACAAATGAGCATCGTTGTCAGTAACCCGAACACCGCGACGACGCTGACCGGCGTCGCGTTCACCGACACCTACCCGGCGAACCTGTTCAATCGCACGCCGTCCGGCGCGGCGATCTCCTGCACTGCCGGCAGTACCGGCACGCTCACGGGCGGCGCTGGCGGCGGCAGTACGATCGGTTTATCCGGCGGGTCGTTGCTGGCCGGCGGCAGTTGTACGCTCACTGTTGCTGTCACCAGCAGCATCAATGGCACTTACAACAACAGTACCGGCACGGTGACATCGACCACGGCCGGAGCAACTACCGGCAATTCGGCGAGTGCATCGCTCGTGGTGGCGGCCGCACTGGTCGCGCCGGCGATCACAAAAGCCATCAGCCCGAACAGTCTTGGTGTTGGCAGCGTGGCGCGACTGACACTGACCATCAGCAACCCGAACAATGCCGGTCTTGCCAATGTGACAGTGCAGGACACTTATCCGGCGGGCCTGGTCAACGCGGCAACGACGAACATCACCAACAGTTGTGGCGGCAACATCACCACCGACATTTTCGGTGGCGTCGCCGGCGGCAATACCTTCGGGCTGCAGGGCACCAACAACGACATGACGGCCAATCAGGTGTGCACGGTCGGCATCGATGTCGTCAGCAACAGTGCCGGCACCTACAACAACACCACGGGCAACGTGGCCAGCACCAGCGGCGGCGGCCTGACCGGTAACACGGGCTCGGCTACCGTCCGCTATTACCGGCCGACGATCACCAAGAGTTTCAGCCCCGGCACTATTGTCAGCGGTGGCACGTCGACGCTGACGGTCACGCTGGCCAATGCGTCCGGCGTGGCGATGACCGGCGCCACGTTCATCGATACCTTCCCGACCTCGCCGGGCAACATGACTGTCGCCACGCCGCTCACCACCAGCAACAGTTGCGGCGGCACGCTCAACGACAACAGCAACGGTGCGCTTGCTGCCGGCGATGCAGGTATTCGTCTCAACGGCGGCACGATCCCGGCCAACGGCAGCTGTGTCATCACGATCAACGTCACGGTCGCGACGACCGGCAACTACACCAATACGATCGCGGCCGGTGCGCTCACCACCACCAACGGCGGCAGCAACGCGGCGGCGACCAGTGCCAGTCTGTTCGTGCCGGTGCCGTTGACGGTAACGAAATCCTTTGCACCGACCCCGGTCGCCACCAATGGCGACTCGCTGCTGACCATCACGCTGAGCAACAGCAACGCGATTGCGCTGACCGGCGCCGCCTTCACCGACACCTATCCGGTGAACCTGGTGAACGGCCCGGTGCCCGGCGCTTTCAGCACCTGCGGCGGCTCGGTGACGGCGACGGCGGGCGGCGGCAGCGTGGCGCTTTCCGGTGGCACGATTCCGGCGAGCAGCTCCTGCACGGTGACGGTATATGTGCGCAGCGCGACGACCGGCAGTTACACCAACACGATCGCGATCGGCGGCGTCACCACCACCAATGGCGGCAGCAATACGGTCGCCGGCAGTGCGACGCTCACCGTGCAGTTGATGCCACCGGTCATCGCCAAGTCGTTCAGTCCGGTCAGCCTCGGGGTGAACGGCATTTCGCGCCTCACGCTCACCATCACCAACCCGAACAACACCGCGCTTAGCAGGGTGCGGGTGTCAGACACCTATCCGGCTGGCCTGGTCAACGCCGCGACGACCAACATCACCAACACCTGCGGCGGCAACATCACCACCGACATTGCCGGCGGTGTCGCCGGCGGCAACACGTTTGGCTTGACCGGTAACAACAACAACATGACGGCCGACCAGGTGTGCACGGTCGGCATCGACGTGACCAGCGCGACGGCCGGGGCCTACACCAACACCACCGGCAACGTCACCACCACCAGCGGTGGTGGCGGTGGCCTCAGCGGCAACACGGCTTCGGCAGTCGTCACCTTCGTGCGGCCGACGATCACCAAGGCCTTCAGTCCCGCCAGCATCGGTAGCGGCGGCACATCGACGCTGACGATCACGCTGGCGAACAGCTCGGCAGTCGCCTTCACTGCGGCAACATTCACGGACGTGTTTCCGGTCGGCGTGACGGTCGCGGCCACCCCCGCGGTGACCAACACCTGCGGCGGCACGCTCAACAACAGCGGCAACACGGCGCTGGTGGCCGCCGCCGATGTCGGTATTCGCCTCAACGGCGGCACGATTCCTGCGGCCGGCAGTTGCGTGATTACCGTCGATGTAACGGCGGCTACCGGCAGCTACACGAACACGCTCGCCATTGGCGCGCTCAGCACCAGCGGCGGCAGCAACGCGGTGGCCACCAGCGCCGTGCTCACCGTCAACCCGGCGCTCACGGTGGTGAAAAGTTCGTCGGTGATTTCCGACCCGCTCGTCGGCGTCAGAAATCCGGGCGTCAGCGAGCCGAAGCGCATTCCGGGCGCGGTAATCGAATACACGATCACGGTGAGTAATTCCGCCGGCACCGTTGATGCCGTCGAGGTGATCGTCAGCGACCCGATGCCGGCGAACACCACATACGTCACCGGCAGCCTGGTCGCCGGCGGCAGCGTCGAGGACGACGACAACGCCGGCGCCGACGAGGCCGACCCGAACGGCGGCGATTACAACCTGAGCACGGTCGGCGCGGTAACGCTGCGCATCGGCACCATCACCGCTGGCAGCTCTTCTACAGGTAAATTCCGGGTGACGCTCCAGTAGGATCGGGGTGGCAAAGAGGTCGGCGTCACATTCCGGTTTGGGAGGAGTGACGCCGACCCCCTGTTCACCTCTAGAATCTGTCGCCTCGCTGCAACCCTTGGAACACCATCGCGCATGTCCTCCAACGCCCTCGTCATTGCCCAGCGCATCGCTGATGAACTGTCCTGCAAGCTCGCCCAGGTTGTTGCCACCGTCGAATTGATCGATGGCGGAGCCACCGTCCCGTTCATCGCCCGCTATCGTAAGGAAATCACTGGCGGCCTCGACGACACCCAGCTGCGCAATCTCGATGAGCGCCTGCGTTACCTGCGCGAAATGGAAGAGCGCCGCGAGGCGATCCTGAAAAGTATCATCGAGCAGGGCAAGCTCACCGGCGAACTCGAGCAGGAAATCCGCAACGCCGACAATAAGGCGCGGCTTGAAGATCTTTACCTGCCGTACAAGCAAAAACGCCGCACCAAGGCGCAAATCGCCCGCGAAGCCGGACTCGAGCCGCTGGCGGCCGCGCTGTACGGCAACCCCGCGCTGGTGCCGGCAGAAGAAGCGCAGAAATTCATCGATGCCGAAAAAGGCGTAGTCGATATCAAGTCCGCGCTCGACGGCGCCAAGCAGATCCTGATGGAGCGCTTCGCTGAAGACGCGACGCTGTTGCAGCGCTTGCGCGACTTCCTCTGGGCCGAAGGCGAAATCAGCGCGAAAGTTGTTGCCGGCAAGGAAGAGGAAGGCGCGAAATTCCGCGACTACTTTGCCCACCACGAGAAGCTCGCCACGATCCCCTCGCACCGGGCACTGGCGATTTTGCGTGGCCGCAACGAGGGCGTGCTGAGCGTCAGCCTTGCCGTCGGCGACGAGGAAGACCGCACCCGCGAGCACCCCTGCGAGGCAATGATCGCCTCGCATATCCGCTGGTCGCACCAGAGGCGCGCCGCTGACGATTTCCTCCAGGAAGTCGTGCGCTGGACCTGGCGCGTGAAATTGCTGATGCATTTCGAAAGCGAGCTGTTCGGCGCGATCCGCGAGCGCTCGGACGAAGAGGCGATCAACGTCTTTGCCCGCAACCTCAAGGCGCTGCTGATGTCGGCTCCGGCCGGCATGCGCCCGACCATGGGCCTTGATCCGGGCCTGCGCACCGGCGTGAAAGTGGTGGTGGTCGGCGCGACCGGCGAACTGCTCGCGCACCTGGCGATTTTCCCGCACGTGCCGCGCAATGACTGGGACAACTCCGTCGCCGTGCTCGCCGCGCTGTGCCAGAAGTTCAAGGTCGAACTGATCGCCATCGGCAACGGTACGGCCTCGCGCGAAACCGACAAGCTCGCTGCGGAGGTGTTGAAGAAACACCCGGCAATCAAAGCGCAGAAGATTGTGGTCAGCGAAGCGGGCGCGTCGGTTTACTCCGCGTCGGAATTGGCAGCGGCCGAGTTCCCGGATCTTGACGTCGTCTACCGCGGTGCCGTGTCGATCGCCCGTCGCCTGCAGGACCCGCTCGCCGAGCTGGTGAAAATCGAACCGAAATCGATCGGCGTCGGCCAGTATCAGCACGATGTCAATCAGCTGAAGCTGGCGCGCTCACTTGATGGTGTCGTCGAAGATTGCGTGAACGCGGTCGGCGTCGATGTGAACACCGCGTCAGCGCCGCTGTTGGCGCGCATCGCCGGGTTGAACGGCACGATTGCCGGCAATATCGTAGCTTTTCGCGCTAAAAATGGTGCTTTCGTTAGCCGCGAACAGCTCAAGCAGGTGCCGCGCCTGGGTGAGCGCACCTTTGAGCAGGCGGCAGGATTTTTGCGCGTGATGAGCGGCGACAACCCGCTCGATGCCTCCGCCGTGCATCCGGAAGCCTATCCGGTGGTTGCAGCCATCGCGCAGCGGAGCGGCCGTGACCCGAAGAGCGTCATCGGCGACACGAATTTCCTGCGCAGCGTCAAGCCGCAGGAATTCGTCAGCGACAAGTTCGGCGTGCCGACCATCACCGACATCCTCAAGGAGCTCGACAAGCCCGGCCGTGACCCGCGCGGCGAATTTCGTGCGGCGGAATTGCGCGAGGACGTACAGGACATGAAGGACCTCAAGCCCGGCATGGTGCTTGAGGGGACCGTCACCAACGTCGCCGCGTTCGGCGCGTACGTCGACATCGGTGTGCACCAGGACGGCCTCGTGCACGTTTCGGCGCTCGCCAACAAATTCGTCAAGGATCCGCATGAGGTCGTGAAGGCCGGCGATATTGTCAAAGTCAAAGTGTTGGAGATAGATCTCGGCCGCAAGCGCATCGCGCTGACCATGCGCACCGACGAGCCGGCCCCGGCCCGGCCTGCCGATGCAGGTCCAGCTGCGGCTGGGCAACGCCCTGCCGGCGAGCTGCGTACAGGCCGCAGCGCCCGCCCTGACCCTGTACAGCAGCAGCGCTCGTTTGGTGGCGCCCAGCAGCAGGCCGTCGGCAAGAACGCGTTTGCCGATGCGCTGCGCAAGGCGGGCATCGATAAGAAGTAGGTGCTGTTGTGAATCCGGCTGCAGCCGGATCTGCGTTGAGTATGGCCGGACTGTCTCGGGAATTACGGTATATTCGGCCCTCGTTGCCCCCGGAATGACCGATGCCAGCCCTGAACACCGAACGCCTTGTCCGTCGTATCGCCTTGCTGCGCGAGCAGCAGAAGGTGCATACGTTGCGTGGCCTGCGGCGCGGCATCGAAAAGGAAAGCCTGCGGGTGAACGCGCAGGGCTGCATCGCGCAGACGCCGCACCCGGCGGCGCTGGGCTCGGCGCTGATGCATCCGCATATCACCACCGATTATTCCGAAGCGCTGCTCGAATTCGTTACGCCGGCTTACGAGCACATCACCGATTGTCTGCTGTTCCTTACCGACACTCATCACTTTGTCTACCAAAACCTTGGCGATGAACTGCTGTGGGTGAATTCGATGCCCTGCGTGCTTGGCGATGAGCTGTCCATCCCGATCGCGCAATACGGCTCATCGAACCTTGGTCGCTTCAAGACTGTTTACCGGCATGGCTTGTGGCACCGCTACGGCCGCCACATGCAGGCCATTGCCGGCATCCACTACAATTTTTCGTTTCCGGATAATTTCTGGTGGGCCTACCGCAAGAACGAGGATGCCTGCGACACAGAACCCGAGCAGTTCATCTCGCGCGAATATTTTTCTCTGATCCGCAACTACCAGAAGTACGTCTGGCTGGTCGCGTACCTGACCGGTGCATCGCCGGCGATGTGCGCAAGCTTTATGCGCGGGCGGCCGCACAATCTCGAAGTGATCGACAGCCACACGCTCTATCGGCCCTATGCAACCAGCCTGCGCATGGGCGATCTCGGTTATTCGAATGAGGTGCAAAAAAGTCTCACGGTCAGCTACAACTCCGTCACGGACTATGTTGATTCGCTGGAACGGGCGATGCGTACGCCGCATCCGGAATTCACCAAAATCGGGGTGCAGGTAGACGGCCAGTGGCGGCAGCTGAACGCCAACGTGCTGCAGACGGAAGCGGAGTTCTACGGCTCCATCCGTCCGAAATGCGTGCCGCTGCCAGGCGAGCGGTTGTCAGCGGCACTGCGCGGCCGGGGCGTCGAGTACGTCGAGATGCGCAGCCTCGATCTCAACCCGTTCCTGCCGGTAGGCATCGATCACGAGACGTCGTACTTCATGGAGCTGTTCGCCACTTTCTGCTTGCTGCACAACAGCCCGTTGCAGGGTGCGGCGGAGCTGGCACAGAACAAGGCCAATCTGCAAATCGCGGTGAACGAGGGGCGCAGCCCGGAGGCAACCATCACGCTCGATGGCGCGACCACTTCATTGCGCGAATGGGGTTTTGCGTTGTGTGAGGCGATGCTGCCGGTGGCAGTGCTGCTCGATGAAGCCCGGCCATCATCACGCGGCTATACCCGCTCGCTCGCGGCCCAGCGCCGCAAGCTGATAGACCCGGAGCAGACCCCTAGTGCCGCCGTGCTCGAGGCCTTGCGCGAGCGCGGGACCGGTTTCTTCGGCTTTGCCATGGAGCAGTCCGCCAGGGCACGCGATTATTTCCGTGCCCAGCCGATGAGCCCGGCGCGACAGGAGTTCTTTGAGCAGCTGGCTGCCGGGTCGCTGGAGGAACAGCGCACCCTGGAGGCGGTCACAGAGCAGCCGTTCGAACATTATCTGGCGGACTGGTTCCGCTAACACAAGGAGAGCAAGCAATGAGAATGCAAGCATGGCTGGCAACGCTGGCATTGGTATCGGTCACGGCACTCGCAGACACCGCAGCGGAACAAGCTGCAAAACAGGCAGCGGCGCCGGCGGCTGTTCCGGCAGCGGCAGTACCTGTTCCTGAGGAAGTGATCGCGCCGCTGCCGGCGATCGGCTCTGGCCCGAATGGTCCGTTCGGTTACACGATGGGCTATACGTTGGGTCAGCGCATTGCCGCTGACATCAAAGATCTTGATGTCAGCGCGTTCCAGGAAGGTTTTAACACGGCTTACACCGGAGGTGCCGGCAAACTCACCGACGCGCAGATGCAGCAGGTGATCAGCCAGTTCCAGGAGCAGCGCATGGCGCAGGTGAAGGCCGAGCGGGAGCAACTTGCCGCCGACAACCTCATCAAGGCGAACGAATTTCTCGCAAAAAACAGCAAGCGCAAGGGCGTGAAAAAAACACCGTCCGGTTTGCAGTATGAAGTATTGAAAAAAGGCGCCGGCCCGTCACCGCTGCCCACTGACATGGTGACCGCGCACTACCACGGCACACTCCCGGACGGTACGGTATTCGATTCGAGCCGCGATGGTGAGCCGGCACAGTTTCCGCTGAATCGGGTCATCGCCGGTTGGACTGAAGGCGTGCAAATGATGAACAAGGGCGCGAAATTCAAGCTCTTCATTCCACCGCAGTTAGGCTACGGCGAGCGTGGCGCGGGCGATTCAATCGGCCCGAACCAGGCGTTGGTGTTCGAGGTCGAGCTCATTGATTTCGCAGCCGAGCCGCAGGAAGTGCCGGCTGGCGAGGCGGAATGACACTTCCCGGCTACCGCCTCGTCAGTGCGCTCGGCCTCGTTGGCTGCTTCGTGGCGCTGGGTTTCGCGCTCTACCTGCAGCACGTCGTGGGGCTGGAGCCTTGTCCGCTGTGCATCCTGCAACGGGTGGCTGTGTTCGGGGCGATGGGCGTGCTCATCGCTGCCATTGCGCACAACCCGGGGGCCACCGGTCAGCGTGTGTATGCCGCGCTCGGGTTGCTTGCGTCGCTGTTCGGTGTTGGCGTGGCTGGTCGGCATGTCTGGCTGCAACACATGCCGGCCGACCAGGTGCCTGCGTGCGGCCCGGGGCTTAATTACATGATCGACGTGTTCCCGCTGCAAGACGTTGTCGCGATGGTGCTGCGCGGCTCCGGCGAGTGTGCCGTAGTTGACTGGACCTTCCTCGGCTTCAGTCTTGCCGAGCTTACGGCGGTGGTTTTTGTTGGCCTGGGCGCGCTGTTTTCGTTCCAGATTTTCCGGCGTGATGCATAAATGCAACGGCACATGAACGCAAAGACATCAGCACCATGATCGATTTGTTGTTCGGTTTTGTATTACTCGTTGGCCTGCAACTGGCTGGCGAAGCGCTGGTGCATTTGCTCGGCATGCCGTTTCCCGGCGCCGTGGTCGGCATGTTGCTACTGTTGGCATTGCTGGTGATTTTTGGCGAGCACTTGTTGAGCCGGATTGCGCGCGCCGCAGACATTCTGCTGCGTAATCTCTCGCTGTTTTTTTTCGGCCCGGTGGTTGCGCTGGTGCTTGATCACGGCAAGTTTACGCCTTGGGCAGCGCCGCTCGCCGTGGCCATTGGTATCGGCACGCCGCTGGCGATGATCGTGCTGGCACTGGTGCTGAAATATACCGTCGCGCCGGAAGCGATTGCGCCTGAAATTGCGCCTGAAAAGGTGCCGCCGGAGGCTGGGCAATGAGCGCGGCGCTGGCAATGTTTTCATCCTGGCATGCCTTCGCGCTCGCGGTTGCCTGCATCGCGGCTGCCGGGTTTGCGTATGTCGCCGGCCAGCGACTTTGGCTCAGGTTGCATCACGCCCCGCTCGCGCACCCCCTGGTTACCGCCACGATCCCGCTGGTCGTTGTCCTGCTGTGGCTCGACGTGCCGGCGGCAACCTGGCGGGCCAGTACGCAATTGCTTTACTGGTTGCTGGGCCCGGCCATGGTTGCCATTGCCGTGCCGGTCTACCGGCAGCGCCGCACTGTATTGCATGCGCTGAAACCGGTACTCACGGCGGTGATTGTTGGCGGAATCACGGCGCCGCTGCTGGCGATACTGGTGGTGCTGCCGTTCGACCCGGCGCGCGAGTTGTTGCTGTCGCTGGCGCCGAAATCGATTACCTCAGCGATCGCTTTTCCGGTGGCACGGATCACCGGCGGCAACCCCGAACTTGCGGTCGGCATCGTCATTGTTACGGGTATTGTCGGCGGGATTGTTGCGCCGTGGATATTCAGCGCACTGCGGATCATTGATGCGCGCATCATCGGCTTGGTGCTCGGCGTGGTTGCGCATGCGGTCGGTACTGCACGCGCCATTGAGATGGGGCACAAGCCCGCCGCGTTCGCCGGGGTTGGCCTTGCGCTCACCGGGTTGTTTACGGCGTTGCTGCTGCCGCTGGTGGTAGCGTTGCTGTAGGTACGACGTCAGTCGGGCTGCCCTTTGCGCTGCAACAGGTGCAACGCAAATCCCGCTTCTGTCGAAAACGCCTCGTTTGCCTCCAGTGCTGCCCGCTTCCCGGGCTTCGCGCGCCAGGCATACGGCGTCATCAGCAGCAGGTTCTTCAGCGCCGCATTGTTGAGTTGTAGCGCAAAGGCCATGTCACGTTGTTCCTGCAGTGTGAATGCCGGCGCCAGTTCCTCGACAAACTTCTCTGGCCGGTGTTCGCGCACCTCATCAAACAACGCTGCGCGCAGCGACCACAGGTGCCTGGCTGCCGGCGTGGCGACGAGCAGGTGCCCGCCTGGCTTCAGCACCCGCGCCATTTCCACAACCGGCAACGGGCTGAACAGGCTGGTGACGAGATCGACGGATGCATCGGCCAGCGGCAATGACGCGCTGCTGCCGACCAGCCAGGTGATGTCCGCAAAGCGCTTTGCGGCGAGTTGCACGGCGGTCTTGGCAATGTCGACCCCGGTGACGTCCGCAGCAACCGCCGTCAGCGCGCTGGTATACCAGCCTTCGCCGCAGCCGATATCGAGCACGCGTTGCGAGCCAAGCGGGCGCAACAGTTCGACAATTGCAGCGCGCAGCGGCGCGTAGTACCCGGCCGCAAGGAAATCCCGGCGTGCGCGCACCATGTCATCGCTGTCGCCGGGCATACGGCTGTTTTTCTGCTGCACTGGCAGCAGATTTATGTAGCCTTCGCGGGCGATATCGAAAGCGTGGCTGTTTGCGCACCGCCAGGTCTTTTCCTCGCGGCCGAGCGGTGCGCGGCACAGCGGGCAGATAAAAACAGACATGGCGGCTTCCGACCCCTTCAAGGAAAAGAAAAGGCCGGTCAGTGACCGGCCTTTTCGTCTGGCGCGCAGCGGCTGCCGAGCGCTTATTTCTTTTGCGGTTTCGGCGCTGCGCCCGGGGTACTGAAATCGACCAGCTCGACTTCGAAAATCAGCACTTGGTTCGGGCCGACCTTGCCGCCGGCGCCGCGCTCGCCGTAGCCCAATTGCGGCGGCACGTAGAGCTTGTATTTCGCGCCCCTATTCATCAGCTGCAGGCCTTCGGTCCAGCCCGGGATTACGCGATTGAGCGGGAATTCGGCCGGCTCGTCACCCCGCTCGCGGGTGGAGTCGAACACGGTGCCGTCGATCAGCGTGCCGTGATACTTCGCCTTGACGATGTCGGTGGCTTTCGGCGACGGGCCGGCGCCTGCCGCAAGCACCTCATACTGCAGACCAGACGGCAGCGTTTTCACGTTGGGGTTCTGTGTGTTCTTGTCGAGGAAGGCCTTGCTGTCGGCGAGGTTCTTTTCGCCTTTTGCTTTGAGTTCGTCGCGCATCTGGGCGACGCGCTTCTCCTGGTAACCCTTGATCGTGGCTTCCATCTCTTCTTCGGTGAGCTTCGGCTTTTTCTCGCTTTTGTAGGCATCCTGGAAGCCGGCGACAAAGCCCTTGACGTTGAGGTCCTTCACTTCGTTCTGAACCCGCTCGCCGAGTTTATAGCCCAAGCTGTAACCGACCTTCCAGGTTTCGTCGTTTTTGTCGTCGTTGCAGCCGGCAATTACCAAGGCGCCCAACAGCACCAGACCTAAGCGTTTCATGTCCTCTCCGGTCGGGATGCGGATCCCGGGTTGAATACGGTCGTTTTCGTTGTACCCCGACCCCCCGGTCGGAATCGCGGCATTCTACCGGAATCGCCCCGGCGGTGCGCCTGCATGAGCCAGGTCAACCCATGGCGCCGTTGGCCGCTTGAACTGCCTTGCAGTTTGCCTACACTGTGGGCGCCACAGATTTCCCGCGCAACAATGCCCTTGAGACCAACACAGGAAGGACAGGATCATGGCCAAGAAGAAAGTGAAAAAGTCGACTCCAGCGGTTAACAAGCTCAAAGCAGAGGCGAAGAGCCTCGGCCAGAAAGTACTGAAGGCGATCGACAAGGAAATTGTCGATGCCAACAAGTTCGTCGCCAGGCTGATCAAGGACCTCAAGTCCTCGGTCAAGCATGAGAAGGCGAGCATGAAGAAGATCAAGGCGGCCGAAATCAAGGCCAACAAGTTGAATAACCAGGGCGCTCGCAAGGAAGTCGAAAAGGCCCGCAAGGCCGCGACGGAAGCCTTTGCTGCTGCCCGCCATGCCGCCGAAAAACTGGCTGGCGCCAATCAGGCGCTGGCCAAAATCAAGATGACCGAGTTCGCCGAGGCTGTGGTTGAGCGCGCCGAAAAGGCCGTGAAAGGTGGCAAGAAGGCGAAGAAAGCCACCAAGCCGAAGGTCGCGAAGAAGGCTGCGAAAAAGACGGTGAAGAAAGCTGCTGTCCCCAAGGCCCCGAAGGTTGCCAAACCGACCAGGCCGAAAGTGCCGAAAACGCCACCCGCGCCGCCTGCGGCGGAGCCTGCGCCCCCCGCAGTAGCCCCGCGGACGATGTTTAACCCGGCCATGGATGCATAAGACAGGGTATGCGTTGCAAGACAAAGGGGCGGCTTTCAGTCCGCCCTTTTGATTTTTGGGGCGCGCGCCGTCGTTTGCCCGTCGCGGTCAGTCGGCTGCCAGCAGTCGACCGAGATTCTCGGCAGCCGCGTAAGCGGCGTCCGGGAGTTCGTCACCGTGCGCATCAACCATCAGTTCAAGGTTGCGTGGCAGCGCATCCTCGGCGTTCCACAGGGCCCGGCCGCGCAGCACTGCGCAGGCTTCGTCGAGTAATCCGCGCTCAACGGCCAGCTCTAGCGCCTTGGCCTGCCCATAGGTGACGGTGTCGGTTTCGCGCAGAGCCCGACGGGCCGCGCGCAGAGGTACCAGCACGGTGAAGTGCCAGCGCGGCACCAGGGCCTTCAGCGCCGGCAGCGCGCCTTCGTGAATAGCGATGCCCCGCTTGCCGACGGCTATCGCCAGCAGCAGCAGGGTGACGCACAGGCCGTAGCTGTCCTGCACGCGCATACAGCGCGCCGGCGCGCCTTCGTGGCTGTACAGGGCGACGATTTCCTGCCACAGCGCGTCATTGGTCGGGAACGGGTTTTTGCTCATGGGCGGCACCGTAGCACAGCCGGAGTGCCGGCTGCCTCGGGAGGGCGCTCCTGCTGTCTCGCTCTTCGCTCGCCACAGGAGTCGCCCACCCGGGCGCGCCGGGGCAAGGTTGGTGGAACGGAGAACGGGGTGAGCAGAAGTGGGGGCTTGGAAAGAGCGGGAGCGTGCCGACTGCACGGCTTTTGCTCTTTCCAAGCCTCCCCCGCCGCTCGGGGTTGGTATACCACCACTCCCTCCCCGGCGCGCCCGGGGTGGTGATCGGGGTCCTGAGCGAAAAGCGAAGGAGCCCCGACACCATCCCGAGGCAGCCGGCAGTAGATGTTCAGGTATAGACTGCGCCGCCCCGAATCTGCACCTCCTCCCGAACAATGATCCGTTTCCGCAACCTTCGACTCGCCCGCAACGGCCGCACCCTCATCGATGGCGCGGAATTCGCGCTGCATCACGGCTGGCACGTCGGCCTGACCGGCCGCAACGGTTCCGGGAAGTCGACGCTGTTCGCGCTGCTCAAGGGTGAGCTCGGCCCCGATCAGGGCGACCTGGAGCGGCCGCGCGACTGGATTGTTTCGCACATGGCCCAGGAAGTGGCGGCGTTGGCCCGCCACGCGATCGATTATGTGATTGATGGCGACGTCGAGCTGCGCGTACTGGAAGCGGAGCTCGCCAGAGTCGAGCTGACCGACGACTACGAGCGCATGGCCAACCTGCACGTTGCCATCAGCGATGCCGACGGTTACACCGTGCGTGCCCGCGCCGCCCGCATTCTCGATGGCTTGGGTTTCGCGGCTGCGGATCACGAGCGGCCGGTCAGCGATTTCTCCGGTGGTTGGCGGGTGCGGTTGAATCTCGCGCACACGCTGATGCGGCGCGCTGATTTGCTGCTGCTCGACGAACCGACCAACCACCTCGATCTCGATGCGATTCTCTGGCTGGAAACCTGGCTGAAGAAGTACGAAGGCACGCTGGTTGTGGTGTCGCATGACCGCGATTTTCTCGATTCGGTCATCGGCCAGATCATTCATATCGAGCAGCAGAAGGCGACACTGTACGTCGGCAACTATTCGCAGTTCGAACGGCAGCGCGCTGAGAAGTTGATGCAGCAGCAGTCGGCGTACGTGCAGCAGCAGGCGAAGATCGTGCATATGCAGGAATTCGTCGCCCGCTTCGGTGCCAAGGCATCGAAAGCCAAGCAGGCACAGAGTCGCCTGAAGGCGCTGGAGCGCCTGACGATCATCGCGCCGGCGCACGCTGATTCGCCGTTCGATTTCCATTTCAACAAGGCCGAGAACCTCACCACCCCGCTGATCCGCCTCGACGATGCCGACTTGGGTTATGGGGATCGCGTCGTGCTGCGCGACGTCAATGTCGAGCTGACGCCGGATTCGCGCATCGGCCTGCTGGGCCGTAATGGTGCCGGCAAGTCGACGCTGATCAAGGCGCTGGTGGGCGATCTGGCGCTGCTGACCGGTGAGCGCTTGGCGGCGGAGAAATGTCGCATCGGTTATTTCGCCCAGCATCAGGTCGATTCGCTCGATCTGAAAGCCAGCCCGCTGCTGTTGATGCAGCGCATTGCCCCGCGTGCGCGTGAACTGGAGTTGCGCAGCTTTCTCGGCGGTTTCGATTTCAACGGTGAGGCGGCGCTGACACCCTGCGGCCAGTTTTCCGGCGGCGAGAAGTCACGGTTGGCGCTGGCGATGATTGTCTGGCAGCGCCCGAACGTGCTGTTGCTCGACGAGCCGACCAACCACCTCGATCTCGAGATGCGCGAGGCGCTTACCGAGGCCCTGCAGGAATTTGACGGTGCGTTGGTGGTCGTTTCACATGATCGCCACCTGCTGCGCGCTACCGTCGATGATCTGTTACTGGTCGACAACGGCCAGGCGACGGTCTTCAACGACGACCTCGACGGCTACGCGAAATGGCTGGATGCGCAGCGTAGCGACACGCGGCCGTCGGCAGCGAAACCGGCCGAGGTGGTGAAGACTGTCGTTACCGCGCCGGTCGTTGCGGCAGCTGCGGAAAAATCCGGCTTTGTGTCGCGCGACCTGAAGAAGGCCCAGAAGGCCGTGAGCGACCTCGAAACGCAGCTTGCCACATTGCAGGTTGAGCGGGAGAAGACCGAGGCCGGCCTCGCCGGCGGCGACATCTATCAGCCGGGCAAAAAGGCGCAGCTCGACGCACTGCTCGCCGAGCGGGCGCGCCTCGCCGCACTGATCGACGCTGTCGAGGCAAAGCTGCTCGTAGCGATGGAAGCGCTCGAAAAACTGTAGGCCCTGCCTGGCAGCAAGTGGTTACAAACCCTTGCCTGTGCCGCCGGAGGCGACCCGCTAGAATCCGGCCCATGAAACCCCTGAACCGACTCCTCGACGGCAATGCCCGCTGGGCTGCGCGCATCCGCAAGCAGCATCCGGCATTTTTCGAAAAGCTCGCCGAGCAGCAGGCGCCTGAGTATTTATGGATCGGCTGTTCCGACAGTCGCGTCCCGGCCAATGAGATCGTCGACCTGCTGCCTGGCGAGGTCTTTGTCCATCGCAATGTCGCCAATATCGTCGTCCACACCGACTTTAACTGCCTGTCGGTGCTGCAGTACGCCATCGAAGTGCTCAAGGTGAAACACATCATGGTGGTGGGCCATTACGGCTGCGGTGGCGTGCGTGCGGCGCTGGCCCCGCAAAACCTTGGCCTGATCGACAACTGGCTGCGCAACATCCGCGACGTCGCGGTGAAGCACCATGGCGAGCTTGACCGGCTCGACGAGGCCGCGCGCATGGACCGGTTGTGTGAACTGAACGTGATCGAGCAGGTGCACAACGTCTGCCATACGACCATCGTGCAGAACGCCTGGGCGCGCGGCCAGCCCCTTGCCGTGCACGGCTGGATCTACCGTATCTCCGATGGCATCCTGCACGATCTCGGTGTTAACTTCGAAAGTCGCGAACAGGTGCGTGAGGAATACCAAATCTGACTGCTGCGGAGGAAAGAGGCCATGATCCAGAACGTAGGCAATGCCGAACGGATAGTGCGTGTGCTGGTCGGGTTGAGCATCATTGCGGCCGGGGTTTATTACCAGAACTGGCTGGGATTGATCGGGCTGCTGCCGATCGCCACCGGTTTGACGGGCTACTGCCCGCCGTACCAGATGCTGGGCATCAGCACCTGCAGCGTGAAGCCGGCGGCGAAGACCTGATCAACGTTTCCTGAAAACGTCAGCCGCGCCAACCCCACAACCGATCACCGTTTTCATCATGGTTTCGACCTTGATGTCGGGGCGCAGCTCTACCAGCTCCGATGCAACGTGATAGATGAAACCGGTGGTCGGATTGGGTCCGCAGGGTACAAATATCGTCAGACGACCGTCGGCGTGACGGGCCGTCACCATGCCGGTGACCGTGATGTCGACGTCACGGCCCATCACTTTCAGCAGGCATACTTCGCCGCGTGCGGCGCCGCCCTTCATTAACTGGCCGACCAGTTCCTGCACGGCCTTATAGCCTGGCAACTTGGCTTGCAGGAAACCATCGATTGCGTTCCACAGCCAGTTGCCGAAGCGGGTCGCCACCAGATTGCCGACGGTGAAGCACAGCAGCACGATGATTGCGATAACGAGCAGGTGACCAACATAGTCGGGTACCGCGTAGAGCGTGATCAGTTCATCGGTGAAGGGCTGGATCAGGCCGGTCAGGAACTTGAACAGCCATTTGAAAAACGCTGCGATCAGCGTCAACGGCAGCAGCACGACAACGCCACCGAGCAGTGATTTCTTGATGAAGCGGCTGATGCCGCCGGGTTCGGCAACCTGTTCGGTCATGTCGGTTGTTCCTCGTAAGTAATGCGGGTTATGTAATACGCCTGTTCGCCGGCCGGCGTTTGCACGATGACCTCATCGCCGGCCTGTTTTTTCAGCAGCGCCCGCGCCAGCGGCGCGTCGATGCTGATGTACCCGGGCGCATGGTCGATCTCGTCCGGCCCGATGATGCGATAACGCACCGCGTTGCCGACGTCTGCCTTCGCAAGTTCTACCCACGCGCCGAAAAAAACCCGTGAGGTATCGGGCGGCAGGCGATCGACCACCGTCATGTCATCGAGCCGCTGCGCCAGGTAGCGCACGCGCCGGTCGATTTCGCGCAGTTGCTTTTTGCCATAAATGTATTCGGCATTTTCGGAACGGTCGCCCTGCGCTGCCGCCTCTTGCACCGCTTTGGTGACTTCCGGGCGCTTCACTTTCCACAGGTACTTCAGTTCCTCGTCGAGGCGACGATAGCCCTCGGGCGTGATGTACGGGGAGCTGACGGGTGCGGGCGGACGGTAGCGGCTCATGGCAGGCATGTCGGTAAACAGGCGCTATTGTCGCACAGGGGTCCATCGGGCGGGTGCGCGGTGCCGAGACTGGGGTGAGGATCAACGTACGCGTAGCCGCCGCCAGCGGCGCAGTGCTGCCCGCATCAGCAACGGCACGATACCGATCAGGGCAAAGGCGGCAATCAGCTGCGGTTGCAGCGCATCCTCGGGTTTACTCAGTTTGCCCAGCAGGTGACCGGCATTGACGAACACCGCGTCGAACGGCGCGATGCCAAACAGGGTGACCAGGAAAAATGTGCGGGCCGGCATGCGCGTCAGGCCCAACGCGGCATTCACCACGAAGAAGGGCGGTACCGGCGCCAGCCGCAACGACAGCAGGTAGAACGCACCGTCGCGTTCAATGCCCTGGTTGATGCGAGCTACCCAGTCCGGCCAGCGTGCTTCGACCCGCGCCCGGAACGCATAGCGGGCGAGCAGCATGGCCAGCGTCGCGCCGATACCACCGGCGAGCAGGGTGAGCAGCAGAGCCTCGGTGAAGCCGAACACGGCGCCGGCACCGAGGGTGAGCGCGGTCGCCACCGGTACCGACAACGAGGTCATTACCACGAACAGCACGACGTAGCCCGCTCGGGTCAACAACGGTTGCGTATCGGCAAGGGTTGCAAGTTGCACCTGGTGTGATTTGAGCAGGTCGAACAGCCACTGGCCGGCGTCGCCCGCCAGCCGGATGGCGATGGCGAGCAACAGCAGTGCGACGGCAAGCAGGAGCAGGCGGCGGGCATTCATCGTCGGGCAGTGTAACCGGGCCGGCGGGCTTGACGGAGCAGGCGCGGTGGGTGCCGGGATTGTTATGCTTGCCAGGTGTCCTGTTTCCGCCCTTGTGGCGCATTGGAGTGCCTGCCGTGGTGTCCCCCGTCCGTGGTCCCTTCCCGCTCACCCGCATGCGCCGCATGCGTCGCGATGAGTTCTCCCGGCGCCTGATGCGCGAGTATGTGCTCACTGTTGGCGATCTGATCTGGCCGGTGTTTGTGCTGGACGGGACGAGCCGCCGCGAGCCGATCGCCAGCATGCCTGGCGTCGAGCGCCTGTCGATCGACCTGCTGGTGCAGGAAGCGCGCGCGGCCCATGCGCTCGGCATTCCGGCCATTGCCTTGTTCCCGGTAACGCCGGCGGAGAAAAAATCCCTGGATGCCAAAGAGGCATGGAACGACGAAGGCCTTGCCCAGCGCGCGGTGCGCGCACTCAAGCAGGCGTTGCCGGGGCTTGGGGTGATCACGGATGTGGCGCTTGATCCGTTCACTACCCACGGGCAGGACGGCATTGTCGATGACAGTGGCTACGTGCTCAACGACATCACCACTGCGGCACTGATTGCCCAGGCCCTGTCGCATGCGCGCGCCGGTGCCGACATCGTCGCGCCCAGCGACATGATGGATGGGCGGATCGGCGCGATTCGTGAGGCATTGGAAGAAGCCGGCTTCGTTAACACGCGCATTCTCGCGTATAGCGCGAAGTACGCCTCCGCCTATTACGGCCCGTTTCGTGATGCGGTCGGCTCCGCCGGCAATCTCGGTAAGGGCGATAAAAAGGCCTACCAGATGGATCCGGCGAACAGCGACGAAGCGCTGCACGAAGTCGCCCTCGACCTCGACGAGGGTGCCGACATGGTGATGATCAAGCCCGGCCTGCCGTACCTGGACATCGTCCGCCGCGTGAAAGACGCGTTTGGCGCGCCGACCTTCGTCTATCAGGTCAGCGGGGAGTACGCGATGCACATGGCTGCCGCGCAAAACGGGTGGCTGCACGAAGAGGCGGTGATGATGGAGTCGTTGCTGTCGATCAAGCGCGCCGGCGCCGATGGCATCCTCACCTATTTTGCGGTGCAGGCGGCCAGGGTGCTGGCGCGGCAACAGCTTTCGTGACAGCTGTCACCGGGACGCCATGGCAACGCTGCTAATATGAGGGCTTTCCTGCACGGAACGCCTGTTTTCGCATGAGCCAGTCTGCCAACCCGTCGGCCCAGCCGTTGCAAATCGTCACGGCCAGCCAGACCACTGATCTTGATCGCCCTGAACTGTTCACCAATCGCTGGCTGTCGCTGCTGCAGTTCAATCTGCGGGTGCTCAAGCAGGCAACGATTGACAGCCACCCGCTGCTCGAGCGGCTGAAGTTTTTGATGATCTTCAGCGCCAACGTGGACGAGTTTTTTGAGATCCGCATGGCGGCGCTCAAGCAGGAAATCCGCACCGGTGAGGCGCGCCCCGGCGCGGACGGGTTGCTGCCGCAGGAATTGTTGAAGACGATCCAGGGATTGGTCCATGAGGCGGTTGCCAAGGAATATCGGATTCTCAACGAGGTGCTGATCCCGAAGCTGGCCGAGGAAAATCTCCATTTCGTGCGCCGCCGCCACTGGTCGAACGCGCAGCGCGACTGGATCCGCAGCTATTTCCGTGATCAGGTACAACCGGTACTGACGCCCATCGGCATTGATCTTGCGCACCCTTTCCCGCGGGTGGTCAACAAGAGCCTCAACTTCATCATCGCGCTGGAGGGCCGCGATGCGTTTGGCCGCCAACTGAACCTTGCCATTGTGCCGGCACCGCGCTCGCTGCCGCGCGTCATCCGCTTGCCGGAGCATTTGCAGGACAACGGCGGCGACAACTTCGTGTTTCTGTCGTCCATCATTCACGACAACGCCGAGCTGCTGTTTCCGGGCATGAAGTCGACCGGGTGCTACCAGTTTCGCATCACCCGCAACGCCGATCTGGCTGTTGATGAAAATGCAGAAGACCTGCCTGATGCCCTTAAGTCCGGGTTGTTCTCGCGCCGTTATGGCGATGCAGTGAGGCTTGAAGTGGCGGACAATTGCCCGCAGAAACTCATCGATTTCCTGCTTGCGGAGACCGCGCTGGAGGAAATTGACCTCTACCGCGTCAATGGCCCGGTCAATCTCGCGCGTCTGATGGCGATTGTCGATGTCAACAGGCCGCGTTTGAAGTGGGCGCCGTTCATGCCTGGCCGTGGTCGGCGCGTGCCTGCCGAGGGCGCGCTGTTCGATGCGCTGCGCGAGCGCGACATCATGCTGCATCATCCGTATGAATCGTTCGCTCCGGTAGTCGACCTGCTGGCACAGGCAGCGCGTGATCCGAATGTGCTGGCGATCAAGCAGACGCTATACCGAACGCGTAACAATTCGCAGATCATCGCGCACCTGATCGAAGCGGCGCGCAACGGTAAGGAAGTAACGGTCGTTGTCGAGTTGCGTGCGCGTTTCGACGAAGAAAACAATATCAATGATGCGACTCGCCTGCAGGAAGCCGGCGCGATCGTGGTCTACGGCATCGTCGGCTACAAGACGCATGCGAAGATGCTGATGATCGTGCGTCGCGAAGGTGAAAAACTGCGCCGCTATTTTCATCTGAGTACCGGCAACTATCATGAAGGCACTGCGCGCCTTTACACCGACATCGGCTTGCTGTCTGCCGACGAGGAGCTCGGCGAGGATGTGCACAAGATCTTCCTTGAACTCACCGGCCTTGGTCGCGCTGCGCAACTTAAACACATCCTGCATGCGCCGTTCACGCTGCACAGTGGCCTGAAGGAGTTGATCGATAATGAGATCGCGCATGCGCAGGCGGGTCGCCCGGCGCAAATCAAGCTGAAAATGAACTCGTTGACGGAAAAAGAGTTGATTCAGTCGTTGTACCGCGCCTCGCAGGCAGGTGTGCAGATTGATATCGTCCTGCGTGGCATGTGCTGTCTGCGTCCGGGCATACCGGGCGTCTCGGACAATATTCGCGTGCGCTCGATTATCGGCCGCTTTCTGGAGCACGCGCGGGTGTTCTGGTTCGCCAATGGCGGCGAGCCGAAACTCTACTGCAGCAGCGCCGATTTCATGGAGCGCAACCTGTTCTCTCGCGTCGAGGTCTGCTTTCCCATTCGCGAGGCGAAACTGGCGCGCCGGGTAGAAGAAGAGTGTCTTGATCTCGCGCTTGCCGATAACGAATCGGCCTGGCAGATGCAGCAGGATGGCAGTTGCGTGCGGATCACCCATGCCGATGATGTGGTGCCGGTCAGCCTGCAGGGAGAGTTGCTGGCACGGTTGGCGCGGTAATCAGGTTCGCCTGGCGAATTTCACAATCAGGTCATAGCCAACTGCGGCGATCTGCGCTGCCTCGTCCTTGAAGTCGGCCAGCGCCAAGGTTCTTTTTGTCGCCCAACTTGCGGGCACGGTCAGCATCAGGCTGCTGTCGTTGACCTTGAGTTTTATCGGCGGCAGCCGCTTCTCGCTGCGGCCGTGGTGCAGGATCGCGGCGAGGCGCAGCAGCAGCGCCAGACGCAGCACAGGATCGGCCATTGCCGGCCCCAAATCCGCGAAGTTCTCGAAGCTGATTTTGCGGCGATGGGCGCGCACCAGGGTCGCCATGATCTTTTGGTCCTGTCGGGAAAAACCAGCCAGATCCGAGTGCTGCAGCAGATAGGCGCCGTGCTTTTGGTAGTTCGAGTGCGAAATATCGAGGCCGATTTCGTGTGCGGTGGCCGCCCGTCGCAGCAGGTCGCGATCGGCTTCGTTCAGACCCCAGCGTTTTTTTACCTGCGCGAACAGTTTCAGTGCGGTCGTTGTCACGCGTTGCGCATGTTGGCTATCGACATGGTTGCGCGCCACCAGCGCCTGGATACTGCGGTCGCGCACGTCCTCGTGCGAAATGCGGCCGATCAGATCGTACAGCGCACCTTCGCGCAGCGCGCCGACCGAATAGCGCATGTGGTTGATTTCGAGTGCCTCGAAGGCAGCGGTGAGGATCGCGAGGCCCGGGGCAAAAATGCCTTGCCGCTGCGCTTCCAGCCCTGCGAGGTTGAGGTCGGCGGCGCGGCGGGCGCGCAGCACGAGTCGGCGTAATTGGTAGAGACCGTCGAGCGAAATGCCCTCCTCAACGAGGCCGTTGGCTTCCAGCACCTGCTGTATTGCCTTGATCGTTCCTGATGAACCGACGGCATTTTTCCAGCCGCACTTGAACGTCTTGCGCACCGGCAGCAGCTCCCGGTGCGCAGCGGTAATCGCGGCGTCAAAGGCCTTTTCGCTGATGCTGTCCCCGGGGAAGTATTTCAGCGCGTAACTGACACAACCCATGTGCAGGCTTTCCATCACCAACGGTTCGAAGCGCTCGCCGACGATGAATTCGGTGCTGCCACCACCGATGTCAACCACCAGGCGCTTGCCCTTGTCGTCGGCGAGCGTGTGGGCGACACCCAGATAAATGAGCCGCGCTTCCTCGCGGCCGGCGACGATGTCGATGGGATGACCGAGAATTTTCTGGGCGCGGGCGATGAACTGCGTGCTGTTTTTTGCTACCCGCAGGGTATTGGTGCCTACCACCCGTACCGATCCGGGGGCGAAACCATCGATGCGCTGGGCGTAGCGCTTCAGGCAGTCGAGGGCGCGTTTCTGGACCTCTGCGGTGAGCCGCAGTTCGGCATCGAGCCCGGCGCCGAGCTGGATTTTCTCGCTGCGCCGCTCCTGCACCCGGACTTCACCCCGGTCGATCCGGGCCACCACCATGTGGAAGCTGTTGGAGCCAAGGTCAATGGCGGCGATCTGGCGGAACGGAATCTGGCTGGTCGGCACGCGTACGCCCTTGAAAACGGCAAATGAGGCGCAATTCTAACGCAGTGGTATCATCGCAACCCTTACCACCGCGCCGCATCCGACTTTCAGGAGTTCCCATGAGTGAGCATATCGTCAATGTGTCCGAGGCTTCCTTCGAGCAGGATGTGCTGAAGGCCGAGCTGCCGGTGCTGGTCGATTTCTGGGCCGAGTGGTGCGGCCCCTGCAAGATGATCGCCCCGGTACTCGACGAGGTATCGAAGGAATACGGCGGGCGCCTGAAAGTCTGCAAGGTGAACGTCGATGACCACGGGGCCATTGCTGCCAAGTACGGCGTGAGGGGTATCCCGACCTTGCTGTTGCTCAAGGGCGGCAAGGTCGAGGCGACCAAGGTCGGCGCGCTGTCGAAATCGCAATTGACAGCATTCATTGACGGCAATATCTGACCATGACCCGGCCCCGCGCAGGCGTCGGCCGGTGTTTCTCTGGCCATGGCTTGGTTCGAACCCCGTTGCTTTCCCCGGAAGGGGGGTGCTAGATTCGAACCCGCAAGGGACTCCTGCCCACAGCAACTCAAGGGCAGACCGAATCCCCGCCGGCCTGATCGCTCCATAGCGCCCCGCTGAGAACGCCGCTTCTTGATCACCAGATCGGGCAGCAGGCCGGCCGCCAAACCAGAACGACCCCGTTCTTCAAACCACCGCCCTCCCGGGCGCTCCCTTTTGCCCCCTCGTGTACGACCCCTATGGAAGACCACCAGCAAACCGATTCGCAGGCTCAGGAAGAAGAGAACCGTCAGAACAACCACCGTCAGCAGAACAATCAGCCGCGTCCGCCGCCGCTGAGTCTGACGGATCTGAAGCGCAAACCGATTGCCGAGCTGGTCGATATGTCCGACCAGATGGGCCTTGAGAACATGGCCCGGGCGCGCAAGCAGGACATCATCTTCGCGATCCTGAAAAAAGCCGCGCGCAACGGTGCGGATATCGCCGGTGACGGCGTGCTGGAAATCCTCCAGGACGGTTTCGGTTTCTTGCGCTCATCGGAAGGCTCGTACCTTGCCGGCCCTGATGACATCTATGTTTCGCCGAGTCAGATTCGCCGCTTCAACCTGCGTACGGGCGATACCATTACGGGCCTGATTCGCCCGCCGAAGGAAGGCGAACGCTACTTCGCGCTGCTCAAGGTTGACGAGATCAACCTCGACCGTCCCGAGAACGCCAAGAACAAGATCCTGTTCGAAAACCTGACGCCGTTGTTTCCGCAGCGGCGCATGAAGATGGAGGCCGGTACCGGCTCCACCGAGGACATCACCTGTCGTTCGATCGATCTGCTCTCCCCGGTCGGCATGGGCCAGCGGGGTTTGATCGTCGCGCCGCCGAAAGCCGGCAAAACGATGCTGCTGCAGAACATCGCCCACGCCATCACCCGCAATAACCCCGAGTGCTACCTCATCGTGCTGTTGATCGACGAGCGGCCCGAGGAAGTGACGGACATGTCGCGCACCGTGCGTGGCGAAGTGGTGGCGTCTACCTTCGACGAGCCGCCGTCGCGCCATGTGCAGGTCGCCGAGATGGTGATCGAGAAGGCCAAGCGCCTGGTCGAGCACAAACACGACGTCGTCATCCTGCTCGATTCCATCACCCGCCTGGCTCGCGCCTACAACACGGTGATTCCCAGCTCCGGCAAGGTGCTCACCGGCGGTGTCGATGCGCACGCGCTTGAAAAACCGAAGCGCTTCTTCGGCGCGGCGCGCAACATCGAAGAAGGCGGTTCGCTGACCATCATCGCCACCGCGCTGGTGGAAACCGGCTCGAAGATGGACGAAGTGATCTTCGAGGAGTTCAAGGGCACCGGCAACATGGAGCTGCATCTCGATCGTCGTCTGGCCGAGAAACGTGTTTATCCGGCGATCAACATCAAGAAAACCGGTACCCGCCGCGAGGAGCTCCTCACCGGCGAGGATGAGCTCAAGCGGATGTGGATTCTGCGCAAGCTGCTGCACCCGATGGATGAAATCGCGGCCATGGAATTCCTCATCGACAAGCTGCGTGAAACGAAAACCAACGACGAGTTTTTCGACGCGATGAAGCGCAAGTGATATCGCCGCTTCCCTGACGGGTCCGGGAACAAGCCGGGCCTCGGGGGATGCTCCAAAAAAGGCCGCACGACGTGCGGCCTTTTTTGTTGTGCGAACGGCCGGTCGCGTCGGACAGGTTTTCATCATGTTGCAATGCGTTGCCCATAAAGTGATCGCCGTCACGTTGCTTAGGTTGCGCAGTGCAGTACCGGTACCGGAAAGTAACGGCCGGTTAGGTAGCCTCCACAATGGAGCGGCCATCGACCGTTGTTTATGCTCACCCGGCAGATCACGGGCAAGTGCCCGCCGGGCATGCGGAGAGTCAGTCAGCCAGGGGTAAGTGCCATGCAAGCCATCGTCCTCGCGTTTCTGCTCCAGATCGATGCCATCGGTGCCGCCGATCCGGCCATGTTCGACATCAATGTTCTGGCTGCCGTCCACCGGCCCATCCACCAGGCGCTCGTGCAGGGTCGTCCCGCCGTAGCACTGCCCGCGCGCTTCGGTCTGTCCAGCGCCAGCGGCGAGCAGCAGCTGCACAAGGCGGTAGACCGCTTTATCCAGGATGCCCGCGCGACGCGTGAATTTGTCTCCGCCGGCACGGCGGACGCCCGTGTCGACCTGCTGTTCGCAGACGGGACGACAACCCCGCAAGGGCATGCCTACGACGATTTCTTCGCCTTCGCCGAGGCGAACTGAAGCGGGCTGCACCCGCTGTTTCGGCTATCCTGCCCCGGACTCCCGGGAGCACTCCATGCAATACACCGACCTGCGTGACTTCCTGCGCCACCTTGAGGCGCAGGGGGAACTCAAACGCATCAGCACGCCGATATCGCCGCATCTGGAAATGACCGAGGTCTGCGACCGCGTGTTGCGCGCGGGTGGCCCGGCGATTCTGTTCGAGCAGCCGACCGGGTACGGCATGCCGGTGCTGGGCAACCTGTTCGGCACGCCGCGCCGGGTGGCACTGGGCATGGGCCAGGACTCGGTCGAATCACTGCGCGAAGTCGGCCGGGTGCTGGCTTTCCTCAAGGAGCCGGAACCACCGATCAGCATCAGGGATGCCTGGGACAAGTTGCCGCTGTTTCGGCAGGCACTGAATCTGACTCCCCGCGAAGTCGCGCGCGCACCCTGCCAGGAAAATGTGCTGCGCGGCTCCGAAGTCGATCTCGAAAAGCTGCCGATCCAGACCTGCTGGCCCGGCGACGCCGGCCCGCTGATCACCTGGCCGCTGGTGATTACCAAAGGTCCGCACAAGGAGCGGCAGAACCTCGGCATTTATCGGCAGCAGCTGATCGGCAGGAATCGGCTGATCATGCGCTGGCTGTCGCATCGTGGCGGTGCTCTGGATTTCCGCGAGTGGTGCAGCGCCCGGCCCGGCCAGAAATTCCCGGTCGCGGTCGCGCTCGGCGCCGACCCGGCGACAATACTCGGTGCCGTGACGCCGGTACCGGATACCTTGAGCGAATACGGTTTCGCCGGCCTGCTGCGTGGCTCACGCACGGAAGTGGTGAAGTGTCTCACCAACGATTTGCAGGTGCCGGCGAGCGCGGAAATTGTCTTGGAGGGTTACATTGCCCCGAATGACATGGCCGATGAAGGCCCGTTTGGCGATCACACCGGCTACTACAACGAAGTTGAAAAATTTCCGGTATTTACCGTCGAGTGCATCAGCCATCGCGACAACCCGATTTACCACAGCACCTATACCGGTCGGCCGCCGGACGAGCCGGCGATACTGGGCGTTGCCCTGAATGAAGTGTTTGTGCCGATCCTGCAAAAGCAGTTTCCGGAAATCACGGATTTTTATTTGCCGCCGGAAGGCTGCTCCTACCGCATGGCTGTGGTGACAATGAAGAAACAATACCCGGGACACGCCAAACGGGTAATGTTCGGTGTGTGGAGTTTTCTGCGCCAGTTCATGTATACCAAATTCGTGATCGTTACCGACGACGACATCAATGCCCGCGACTGGAAAGACGTGATCTGGGCAATGACCACGCGGATGGATCCGCAGCGCGATACCGTCATTATCGAAAACACACCTATCGACTATCTGGATTTTGCTTCGCCGGTGTCAGGTCTTGGCTCGAAAATCGGTTTCGATGCGACCAGCAAATGGCCCGGTGAAACAAATCGCCAATGGGGCGCGCCGATTGCGATGGATGCGGCGGTGAAGCAGCGTATTGATGCGCTGTGGGTGTCATTGGGTTTGGGCTAGCGCGGTCCGCCTTTCGGCACAACGGCCTGCCGTCCGCACTGTTTTGCTGGCGCCACAAAAAACAATGCCCCGCAGGCGGGGCATTGTTGGCAGTACGTGTGTCAGTGGCTGATCAGAGCCATGTGTAGGTTGCCGAGTATGGGATACTCATCGTGACGGGCGTCGTGATGAGTACCGTTGCACTGATCGTGCCGGTATTGCCGCTGAACGAGCAACTGTTGATCGTCACTGTCGCGCCGTCACCCTGATAAATATACCCTTGGAGAACGCTGCTGTTGCAGAACTCGCCTTGGTTCGCCGGCTGCGGAACACCGGTTATGGTAACGGTCTGGCCGGCGACTCCGCTGACGCTAACGGTGACCTGCATCGTCCCGCCACCGCCGGTGACCGGCGTCACATCAATGGTGATGCTGCCGAAGCCACCACCGCTGACAAAGGCAGCCATCAAGGCGCTGTAGTTCGTGCCGGCGGTAACCAGTGCTTGGTTGAAACGGTCCAGCCAGACGTCGTAGTCGCTCGTTGAATCGGCGGCGAACGATGTGGTGAAGATGTTGAACGGAACCGTGGCTGCACCGGTTGCGGTTTGCAGAGCCGTCTCGACGGCTGTCCGGGCGGCGGCAATTTGCTCCGCTGTCGGGAAGGTCAGGGTAGTGCCGGCGAACCAGTCCCCGGCAGAAACGCCTGCCGCTGCGTTGATGGCCTGGGTAACGGCCAGACCGGTGAGTGGCGTAATGTTTGCCGTGCCGTTTGCCTCGGCGAGGCCGTACAGGTAAGGCACTCCCGGGCTTGCGTCGCCCGGCAGCGTGATCTGCAGGGCGCACGGCATGACGGCAGCGGCTGCGGTCATCGTATCGACCGTGACGGTGTACTCGCCGGCAGCATTCGTCATGGTGGTGATTTCACCGCCACTTGCGCAGCGAATGGCAATTGCCGCACTGGCAATCGGGGCGCCGGTCGCCGCGGTGCCGCTGAGGGCAACGGCCGGCGCCGCGGGTGCGCTGCTGTCGCTGCCGCAACCGCTCAAGGTGAATGCAAGAGCGGCACACGCACTCAACAAGACCAATTTCCGGATCATGTGGTATCTCCAATGGGTTAATAAGTGCTACACGACAGCCCGTTCGTTAGCGGGTTTGGCGGAGGCTATCATGATTTATTCGGCGGGTTAACTCCCGAAGCAGAGGGGTATGGCGTGGCCACTGACAACTCGCAATTCGCAACGATAGTCCTGTTGCCCGGCGGCCAAAATTTCCCGGCGACGGCGGGCGAAACGATTCTTGAGGCCGGACGGCGCGCCGGGTTTACCTTTCCGCAGGCATGTTCCGGTGGCAATTGCTTGCGCTGCGCAGGCGCGTTGCTGCGCGGCGCAGTTGAACACCAACGCTCGCACGAGCACATCACCGCCGATGGCGAATCGGCAGCGGTGTTGCCCTGTCTCGTCGCGGCACGCGGCGACTGCACGCTTGCTGTGGAGGGGGTTTACGGTCCTGGCCAACTGCCAGTGGTGGAGGTTGCCGCACAGGTTGTGGCAATTGCGCCGCTCAGCGACCAAATTTCGCGTGTGCATTTGCGCCTGCCAGCGGGCAGGCATGTGGAGCGGCTTGCGGGCCAGTACCTCGAGATTCTTGATGGCGCCGGCGCAGGTGTTCTTTCCGGAGCTGTTTCCAAAGCAGCCGCGTATGCGTTTTCCATCGCCTCGCCACCGGAGAGTGGCCGCGATCTTGAACTGCACATCCGTTACGGCGAAGAAAATCCGTCCTCGCTTGACGTAATGGCATTGTTGCGCCGTGAGCCGATGGTGACGTTGCGCTTGCCGATGGGTGATTGCACATTGGCAGGCGAGCCGCTCCTGCCAGTGCTGTACATCGCCGGCTCGACCGGCTTTGCGCAGGTGAAAGCGTTCGTCGAGCATGCGATTGCACGTCGCTGGACAGTGCCGATGGCGATCTATTGGGGTGTGCGCAGCCTGGCTGAACTTTATCTTGCGGAATTGCCTGAACGGTGGGCGCGCGAACACGCCAACATTCGTTTCGTGCCGGTGATTTCTTCCGGGGTTGACGAGGCAATGCAGTGCGACCCAATTCGCACCGGCCTCGTTCACGAGGCTGCGCTGGCCGACGTGGACGATTTTGACAGGTTGCTGGTTTATGCCTGCGGCTCGCCGGCGATGGTTTACGCCGCGCAGGATGCCTTCGTGGCGCACGGGTTGCCGGCAGAGCGAATTTTTTCCGACGTGTTCGCCTGGGCTGCACGCCCGTGAATGCTGTGCGGATTTACATTCTTGCGGTAGGCAACGGCAGTTTCGGCAATTCGTTGCCGGTCAGTTCGGCCTGTTTGCGCAGGAACTGCTCGGCCTTTGCGGACTCGCCAAGACGCGTGTACAGGCGCACCAATTCGGCACAACCTTCCGGCGTGGCTTGCCGCGCTGCGCTTGCCTCGAAATAATCCCGCGCCTTGCCCCACAATTTGTTGCGCAGGCTGCTTCTGCCGGCCGCGAGCAGCAACGCGGCATGGGTCGGTCGCATCGTTAGCCATTTTTCGATGGTGGCAAGTTGCTCGGCCGGCTTTTCGACATCAAGCCGGCCATAGCGTGCGATCAGCACATCACTCCAGTTATCGGGCGATGCGTTGTTCAAGGTGCGCTCAATCGTTGCCTGCGCTTCGTCGCTTTCCTCGTATTTCACCAGCAAGTCGACCAGCGTTACAACGAGCTGTTCGTCGCTGTGAAAATCGCCGGATGCCGACTTCCAGGCGCCGCGCAGCGCATCAATGCGCGACTTGCGGCTGGCATAGCCGGCGCCGCCGCCGACGGCCGTGATGTGCCCGATCCAGGCGCGCCGTGCGAGGGCTTCCCATGCGGTCGGTGGCAGCAGTTTTTTCAGCGTCGGTAATACCAGGGTTAATGGCTCCCAGGCGCCCAGGGCCACATAAGTGTCGGCGAGCAAAACGAGGACGCGGGGGTGTTGTGGAAATTTTTCCCGCAACAGCTCAAGAATCAGTCGTGCGCCGGGCGCATCATCGTGGCGTAATTTCAGTGCGGCGAGCTGCACATCGACCAGCGGCACCGCTGCGCCGGCACTGGTGCGTGCTTCGCGCAGCACCTGCCTGGCGAGATCGATGCGGCCATCTTCTTCTGCTGCGCGTGCGGCGGCGAGCCGCACCAGCAGCGGGGTGTCGACGAGTTCGGCGGCCTTGAGCAGGGTGCTGGTTGCTTTGCGCCATTCGGCGGCAGCATACCGGGCGAGGCCTTGTTCAGTGAGTTCCCGGGCCTTGCGGGCGCGCTGTTCACCGCGCCAGCGGCGCAATGTTGCGGCAGCATCGACGAGAGCGCCGAGCAGACCCATTGCCAGCAGCAGCGCGAGAAACAGCACGGCCACGCCGGTGATGGCAACCCACAGGCTGGTTTCGACGACGTATTCATGCCAGGCAACGAACAGGTAACCCGGATCGTCGAGTATCAGTTGGCCGGCGATGGTGCCGAGCGCGAGCGCGGCGAGCAGCCAGAGCAGCGCACGTTTCATGGGGTTGCGCCCGCCTTGGGCAGCAAGCGTGCCGCCAGGGTTCGGGTGGCGGCGATCGACAGCGTCAGATCGGGCAGATTGCCGCCGATGTCGAGTGTTTGCAGATTGGCGAGCTCGCGATGCAGCGCATTGCGGCCGGCCGGTTCGCCGGTAGCAATGCGGGCAAGCCAGATATCGGCCTGCGCAAGGCTGTGCCGATAGATGCCGGCGTGGTGCTGCAGCAGTGCCAGTTGCGCCTGCTCGATCAGCAACCCGAAATGTTGGGCGGCGAGCGCGCGTTCGCCGACAGTGATCATGGGCGTCAGTGGCGCGTCGACGCGGCGCACAGTGACCAGCGACAGCAGTGAATTTTGCATGCGTTGCCACCAGGATTCGTTCGTTGCGCCCGCCGATTGCGCAGTGGGTGGCTGTGGCATTGTGCTGATTGCCGGCCGCACGTCAGTGGCGCGGCCGGCAATGGCATCGACGGCAACGGACAAGGCGGCAAGGCGCAGATACAGGCCTTCGATGTCGCGCGTCGCAGCCATCCGCAATAACGCCATGTCGCTGGCCAGCGCGGCGCGCGCGGCATGCGCATCGACGTCGTCGATATCCTTGAGCGTTGCCTCGGCGGCGCCCAGCAGCGCCAGTGCGCCGACCGGATCCTGCATCAGTGCGAGCCGTTGTGCCCCGAGGCGCGCCAGATACTCGGCCTCTGCCGCAAGCAGGCCGGCGCGGCGGGTATCGTGCAGGTCGTCGAGCTGTTTGGCGATAGCATCATGCCGGGTGCGCAATGCACCCAGTGACTGGGCGAACGACTGATCCTGCGCGGCAAGCGCCGCATCGTGCCGTAGAGCTGTGTCGAGTTGTTGCTCGATCGATGTTGTGTGCGCCTTGAGTGCACGCATGTCACCCCAAGCCCACAGCGCGGTGCCGACGGCAACGATGGCGAAAGCCAAAGCGAGGCGCAGCAACGTCTGTCGGCGGCGCTGGGCGGTGGCGGCAAAGCTGTCAGTCATGCGTGATCCTCGCTGTTCCGTGCACCACACGCCCAGGCGCGCAATGCCGCCACCATGTGGGTATCGTCGGCGCCCTGCGCCGTACTGATATTGGTAATGCCTGCAGCGCGGGCCTGTGCCGCGATGCGCTCGCTCGCGACGACGACCCGGACATCACTGCCCGGTAGCCAGGGCGCGAGCCCGAGCAGATTCTGCAACGCCGCGCTGCTGGTCACCAGCGCGGCGCGCGTGCCGACGCCATCGGGTGCATCGACAAGAATGTCACGAAATGTATTGATCGCGACGACCGCATCCGGCGCGCCAATGCGCCGGTAGACAGCCAGGCGCGACACGGTCGCGCCGCGGGCGGCCAGGGTTTCCTCGAGCAACTCGCGGCCGCCTTCACCGGTAATCAGCAGCACGCGCCGGCCGGCGACATTGCGCAGTGCAGTCAGTGCCAGCAGGCCTTCGGAGCGCGCGTCTGCCGGCGCCGTCGCATCAATACCATGTGTGGCGAGCGCTGCGGCGGTGGCGGCACCGATGGCCAGCCACCGTTGGGCGACGGGCCACTGCGGCCAGAACCTTGCCAGCAACGGCATACCGTAATGCACGGCGTTGCGGCTGGTGACGATGAGGATGTCGTAACGGTCGAGTTCCTGCGCGTGTGCGCGCAGCACCGGGCTTTCCGGGATGGGTTCCAGCCTGAGCAGCGGCGCGCGGTACAGGCTGGCGCCGGCATCGACGAGCATCGCGACAAGCGCGTCGACGAGCGCCGCCGGGCGCGTCACCAGCACGTGGCGGCCAGCCAGTGGCCGGTCGGTCTCAGTGGCGCGATCCGTTTTCATAAACCTCGCTCAGGATGCGACCGGCACCTTGCGCCAGCAACAGATTGGCGACGGCGATGCCGAGCCGTTCCGGGTCTGTCGCGCTGCCTTGCTGCGTTGCGCGCAACAGGGTGCGGCCATCGACACTGGCGACCAGCGCTTCGAGATGCAGGGTGTGGTCGGCGCCCTGTTGCGCGAAGCCGGCAATCGGCACCTGGCAACCACCTTGCAGTTGCCAGTTGAGGGCGCGCTCGGCGCGCACGCACAGCGACGTTTCCGTATGGTTAAGCGGTGCAATCAGGGCGAGGGTCGTGGCATCGTGCGCGCGGCACTCGATACCGATTGCGCCCTGGCCGACGGCCGGCAGGCTGTCTTCAATGGCGAGAAAGCCGGCGATGCGTGCAGCGAGGCCCAGACGATTCAAGCCGGCGCTGGCGAGAATGATTGCGTCGTAGTCGCCGGCGTCGAGTTTGGCGAGGCGCGTCTGGACATTGCCGCGACAATCGCGGATGACCAGATCGGGCCTTCGCGCCCGCAGTTGTGCGGCGCGGCGCAGGCTGCTGGTGCCGACAACGGCGCCGGGCGGCAATTCGTCGACCATGTGGAACCGGTTGGCGACCAGCGCGTCGCGCGGGTCTTCGCGCGTGCAGATCACCGGCAGCAGGAGGCCATCCGGCAGCGCCATCGGCACGTCTTTCATCGAGTGCACGGCGATGTCGGCGCGACCGTCCAGCATGGCCTGCTCCAGTTCCTTCACAAATAGACCCTTGCCGCCGACTTTTGCCAGCGGCGCATCGAGGATGCGATCACCTTGGGTGGTCAGCAGCAGCAGTTCCGTGCGCAGGCCCGGATGCAGTGAGCGCAGCCGGTCAGCGACCTGATTGGCCTGCCAGAGCGCGAGCGGGCTCTGGCGGCTGGCAATGCGGATGATCTCGACCATGGGTTGATGATGCCCGGTTATGGTGGTGCAGGCAGCCGAAAACGGGAAAAGGCCGCACGAGCGCGGCCTTTTCGCTTTCCTGCTGCAGATACGGGTTTTCCCGAAGCGCGCAGGCTCCTGAAAGTGCGGGCCCGTCAGTTGCCGTAAACGACCACGGTAAAGTCGGCCACCACACCGAATACGTTCTGGGCTTCGTAGTCGACGTGGTGGATTTCGGTAATGCCACCGTTTTGTGCTGCCGTCTGGATCGAGGCATCACCGGTAGCGACCGCGCCGAAGAACGAGCGCACGGTGGCGCGACCGACGCGGGTCGGCTCCTTCGGGCTGCCGGTGGCAGACCAGGGATATTTCGCATTGGTGTAGACAAGGCCGGTGACCGGTCCGAGAGTAACCGCACAACCACTCACTGCAACAGACAGGGCCACGGCGGCGGTCAGGGCAAAGAGGCGCTTCATACGACGTTCCTGTTTATTGTTGTTGTTCGGATTGAGTTGGGCGGCAGGCCGGTGAAGAACGTCCGCAGGATAGCGGAAGCCGGCAGGCGGGCCAAGCGGCACCGCAAGGCGGTTACAGATGCTGCAACAACCGTCGCAAGCCGGCTACATGGCGACGGCTCACAATCAGTCTTTCGTCGGTGTCCTTGAGCCGCACCTGATAGTGGCCGGCACTCACATGCTCCAGGCCGTCGATGTAGCGGCGGGCGACCAGCGAATTACGATGAATCCGCACGAAGCGCTCGCCGAACTCGTCTTCCAGCTCCTTGAGCGTCTCATCGATCAGGACCTCACCGCGACTGGAGCGAACCGTGACGTATTTCTGGTCGGCGAGGAAATAGCGGACATCGTCCAGGGCCACCAGCTCAATACCCCGATGGGTCTTGGCACCAATATGGGTGCGCTGTTTGTGCGATTGATCATTGGCGGCGGTGACGGTGGACAGGGCGGAAAGCTGCACGCGATTCAGGCTGCGGGCCTTGGCCAGCGCCTCGGCCAGGGCTTCACGGCGCACCGGTTTCAGCAGGTAGCCGACGGCGTTGACGTTGAAGGCCTGCAGGGCGTGATCATCGTAGGCGGTGCAGAAAATGATGGCCGGCGGTGTTTTGTTCAGGCTGATGAGCTTCGCCGCTTCGAGGCCGTCCATTTGCGGCATACGGATATCCATGAGGATGATGTCGGCCTCGGTCTCGTTCAGCCGCTGCACGGCTTCCGCACCGTTCACCGCCTCCCCGACAACCTCATAGCCATCCATGTCGGCAACGAGGCGCGACAGCCTTTCCCGGGCCAGTTGCTCGTCATCGCACACCAGTACCTTCATTGGCGTGTACCTGCTTTGTTGTTCTTCTTTACCGGGGCCAGCGTAAGACCCTACCGGCTGATATTAAAAGGATAATGGAGCGTCATGCCATAGGTGTCTGCATGCCGGTCGCCGCTGATGCCGGCATCGGGGCCATAAAGGGCCTGCAGCCGGTGGCGGATGTTGTCCAGGGCCATGCGATTACCCCGGTGGCCGCCGGCCCCTGGCCCGTCCGCCGTCAGCGGGCTGACCGGGTTGGTCACATGGATGGTGACAATGCCGTCCCGGTAGGTGATCTGCAGGGTCACCGTGCCACCTTCGGCCAATGGCTGGATACCGTGATAGATGGCGTTTTCCAGCAGCGGTTGCAGGGTAAGCAGGGGAATTCGCAGGTCGTTGAGCGGGATATCGTCGATCTGCCAGTCGACCCGCAGCCGCTCACCCATGCGCAACTGCTCGATGCGCACATAACGTCGGCACAGATCCAGTTCGTGGGCCAGCGATACCTCGTTGCCGGCATCGTGCAGGCTGGCGCGGAACAGGTCGGCAAGATCCTCGACCACGACCTCGGCGGTACGCGGATCGGTGACGATCAGACTGGCGATGATGTTCATGCTGTTGAACAGAAAATGCGGCCGAATGCGCGATTGCAGAGCCTGGATGCGGGCCTGCAGTTCGGCTTCCTGTTGCAGCCGCAACTGCTCCTGCACATAGAAGTAGCGCAGTACCAGGCCGCCGATGATGGCGGCAATGAGCACATTGGCCGCCACGGCAGCAAGGGAAGGTTCTCCCTGGGGCGCGAACGGGCCGAGCAATGAGCCGTAGCCGTACTGGGCAATCAGGCTGAAGATCAGTGCATCGAGCACTATTACGCCGTAAGCAATCGCGGCGGCCATGTGCCGCTGCATCTGGGCCAGTGGCTGGCGCAATGCACACAGTGCCACGGCGGTGGTAAGCGCCACCCACTGCACGAACAGGGAGGTAATCCCCAGTTCGCTCCACAGCTCGCCAGCAAAGCCGGTGCGCGCGAGTACCAGGACGATGGCGAGCAACTCGGCAACCAGTACCACGACGCCAACGGCACGGCGGCCGCACAGATCCGGAAGAAAAAAGTGATCGACAGTGGGTGCGGCTGTTTGCATGCGTTCCATCGATAGCGAGTGTCGCGGCGCCCCCGCCCCTTGGCAAGGGCCGATGCCGGCGGCGGGCTGTATACTGCGCGCTTTATTTTGGTGGGCAATTGCCCCGCTGGCCACGCGGATTCCGTCATGAGCGAGAAACAGGATACCAATCAGGCTTGGGGCGGGCGCTTCACCGAGCCCACCGATGCCTTTGTCGCCCGGTTCACGGCCAGTGTTGCTTTCGATCAGCGCCTCTGGCGCCACGACATCACCGGTTCAATCGCCCACGCCACCATGCTGGCGCAGGTGGGTGTGCTCACCGTGGCAGAGCGCGACAGCATCATCGCCGGGCTGGAGCAGATTCGCGCCGAGATCGAAGCCGGCACGTTTGTCTGGTCGGTGGCGCTGGAAGACGTGCACATGAACATCGAGGCGCGGCTCACCGAGCGCATCGGCGTTGCCGGCAAGAAGCTGCACACGGGCCGTTCGCGCAACGATCAGGTTGCCACCGATGTCCGGTTGTGGCTGCGCGACGAAATCGATTTCATCCTCGGTGAAATCCGCCGCCTGCAGCGCGGGCTCATCGATGTTGCCGGTCGCGAAGCCGACACCATCATGCCGGGTTTCACGCATTTGCAGGCCGCGCAGCCGGTGACTTTCGGCCATCACATGCTCGCCTGGTTCGAGAACATCGAACGTGACCACGAGCGCTTCGTCGATTGCCGCAAGCGCGTCAACCGCCTGCCGCTGGGTTCGGCGGCGCTGGCCGGCACCACGTACCCGATCGACCGCAACCTCACCCGCGAGCTGCTCGGCTTCGACGACGTTTGCCGTAATTCGCTCGATGCGGTAAGCGATCGTGATTTCGCTATCGAGTTCTGCGCGGCGGCGGCCATTCTGCTTACGCACCTGTCGCGCTTCTCGGAAGAGCTGGTGCTGTGGGCCAGTTCGCAGTTCAATTTCATCAACCTGCCGGATCGTTTCTGCACCGGCAGCTCGATCATGCCGCAGAAGAAAAACCCGGATGTGCCGGAACTTGTGCGTGGCAAGAGCGGCCGGGTTTACGGTGACCTGATGGCGCTGCTGACGCTGATGAAATCGCAGCCGCTGGCGTACAACAAGGACAACCAGGAAGACAAGGAGCCGCTGTTCGACGCCGCCGACACAGTGCGGGGTTGTCTGCGCGCTTTCGCCGACATGGTGCCGGCGATCGAGCCGAATCGCGAGGTGATGCGCGAAGCGGCGCGGCGCGGTTTTTCGACGGCAACGGATCTCGCCGATTATCTCGTCAAGAAAGGCCTGCCGTTCCGCGAGGCACATGAAGTTGTCGGCAAGGCGGTGCGCTTCGGCGTTGAACAGCAGCGCGATCTGGCGCAACTGACGCTTGCCGAGTTGCAGCACTTTGCGCCGGAAATCGGCGCCGACGTGTTCGCGGTGCTCACCCTCGAAGGCTCGGTGAATGCACGTGATCACATCGGCGGCACTGCTCCTTCGCAGGTGCGCAAGGCGATAGTCGATGCGCGCCAGCGGATCGGCAGCTGAGGCGGACACGATGAACAGCCGTCTTGTGTGCATGCTGGTGGCGTCGCTTGTGCTTGGCTGCGCGCTGGCCGGCTGCGGCCAGATGGGCCCACTGTATTTTGATGAGGATCCGCCCGCCGACCAGTTACCGCCCTCGCACAAGGCGCCGCCGATAGCTCCGGCGGCTGTGATTGCGCCACCGGCGCAACCTGCTGCCGATGCAACAGTGGAAAAAGGCAATGGATCACTTTGAATACCGCGACGGCGAATTGCACGCGGAAAGTGTGCCGGTGCGAGAACTTGCCGCGCGTTTCGGTACGCCGTTATATGTCTATTCGCGAGCGACACTGGAGCGGCATTACCGCGCTTTCGACTCGGCATTTGGCCAGCACCCGCATTGCATCTGCTTTGCAGTAAAGGCCAACTCCAACCTGGCCGTGCTCAATGTGCTGGCGCGGCTCGGCGCCGGTTTTGATATCGTTTCCGGTGGCGAGCTGGCGCGTGTCATCGCGGCCGGCGGCGATCCGGCGAAAGTGGTTTTTTCAGGCTTGGGCAAGCAGGAACACGAAATCCGTCGCGCGCTGCAACTCGGCATCGCCTGTTTCAACGTCGAATCCGATGCCGAGCTGGATCGCATCAACGCGGTTGCCGGCGACCTTGGCATCAAGGCACGCATTTCGTTGCGGGTGAATCCGGATGTTGATGCGCAGACGCATCCGTATATCTCCACGGGGCTCAAGGAAAACAAGTTTGGCGTCGAGATTGGCAAGGCGCAGGAAATATACCGCCGTGCCGCTGCGTTGCCGCACATTGCGATCGTCGGCGTTGCTTGCCATATCGGCTCGCAGCTGACCACGACCGCGCCGTTTCTCGATGCACTCGATCGGGTGCTGGCGTTGGTCGACGCGCTCGCTGCCGACGGCATCCCGCTGCATCATCTGGATCTTGGCGGCGGCCTCGGCGTGCGCTATCGCGATGAAACGCCGCCGGAACCGGCCGCATACATCGGCCAGGTGCTGGCGAAGCTCGGCAGTCGCCGCATCCCGGTGTGGATGGAGCCGGGCCGGGCAATCTGCGCCAACGCGGGCATCTTCGTCACCCGCGTCGAATTTCTGAAGAGCAACGACCACAAGAATTTCGCCATCATCGACGGCGCCATGAACGACCTGATCCGCCCGGCGCTCTATGGAGCCTGGCAGGAAATTGTCGCGGTGGCCCCGCGCGGCGGCGAACATGCGCAGCGCGCTGACGACACGCCAATGCAACGCTGGGATGTGGTCGGCCCGGTCTGCGAGACCGGCGATTTCCTCGGCAAGGAGCGCGAGCTCGCCATCGCGCCCGGCGACTTGCTGGCGGTGCGCTCGGCCGGCGCTTACGGCTTCGTGATGAGCTCCAACTACAACACCCGCGGTCGCGCCGCCGAGGTGATGGTCGACGGCGACAGCGCGCACATCGTCCGTCGTCGCGAGACGGTGGCCGACCTGCTGGCGCTGGAATCGTTGCTGCCCTGAGTCCAGAATTGCCCCCATGCGCCTCAAATTCAGCAAGATGCACGGTCTGGGCAACGATTTCATGGTTGTCGATCTCGTCACCCAGCACCTCGACGGTCCGCTGCGCGAGCGCTTCTTCGCGCCAGCCAACATCCGGCGTCTCGCCGATCGCCATTTCGGCATCGGTTTTGACCAGTTGCTGGTGGTCGAGCCGCCGGCAACGCCCGCTGCCGATTTCCGCTACCGCATTTTCAACTGCGACGGTGGCGAGGTGGAGCAGTGCGGCAATGGCGCGCGCTGTTTTGCCCGTTTCGTGCGTGGCCGCGGCCTGACCCGCAAACGGCATCTGGTGGTTGAGGTGATGCAGGGCGTGATCAGTCTTGAGGTGATGCAGGATGAGCAGGTGGTTGTCGACATGGGCCCCGCGCAGCTCGCCGGCGCTGACATTCCGGCCGATACCACCCGCGCGATCGCCACGCGCAACACTGCCCACGGCCAAGGCACCGTGGCGACCGTGGCCACGGCGCGCGGGGAGTGCGAATTGACGCTGGTATCGATGGGCAACCCGCATGGGGTGCTGCGCGTCGATGATGTCGTCCAGGCGCCAGTCGGGTTGCTCGGCCCGGAACTGGAGCGACACCCGCTATTCCCGGCCCGGGCCAACATCGGTTTCCTGCAGGTGCTGGGCCGCAATGCCATCGCCCTGCGTGTGTTCGAGCGCGGCACCGGCGAGACGCTGGCCTGCGGCACGGGCGCCTGCGCAGCAGTCGTTGCCGGCCAGCTCAACGGCTGGCTCGACGACGAAGTGTCGGTTACGCTCCCCGGAGGCAAGCTGGTCATCCGCCACGATGTGCGCGTCTTTGGCGCCCACGTGTTCATGACCGGGCCGGCAACCACAGTTTTCCACGGTCAAATCGACCTGTGAAATATCTGGCGATCAAAAAATTGGCGAAGAAAGCACTGGCAGGCAGCGCATGAGCGAGCAAGCATCGACCAAAAATGCCGAGCAGAACGCGGCGCCCACTGCGGATCAGGTAGCGCAGTTTTTGCGTGCGCACCCGGATTTTTTTGCCGGCCGCGCGGAACTGCTTGCCGATCTGAGTATCCCGCATAGCGCCGGCACCGCGGTGTCGCTGGTCGAACGCCAGGTCGGCGTACTGCGCGAGCGCAATATCGAGTTGCGCGAACGGCTGAATGGCTTGCTGACGATCGCCCGCGATAACGATCTCATTTTCGAAAAGACGCGCGCGCTCGTACTGGCACTGATCGAGAGCGAGGATGTGGCCGCGCTGGCACAGGCGTTGTCACGTTCATTACTTGATGATTTTTCCATGGCGACCCTGTCGCTGACGCTGTTTGATATGCGCGCGGATGCGCTGCCGGCGCGTGTGCAGGTGGCGGATGCTGCCGATGCCGAAGCGCAGATCGGGGGTTTGCTGAAAGGTCAGCGGGTCATCTGTGGTGTGCTGCGCCCGGAAGAATTGCGTTATGTATTTGGCGACACCGCCGAGGCAGTTGGCTCTGCCGCCATAGTCCCGCTCTTTTTCCACGCCGCCCCGCTTCGGCAGCTCGGATTGCTCGCCATCGGCGCCCGCGATCCGCAGCATTTCAAATCCGGCATGGACACATTGTTCGTCAGTTACATTGGCGATGTGGTGGCCCGCCGGCTGTACGCGCTGCGTTCAGGGCGCGAGGCCGTGGAGCGTGTCCGCGCCGGCGGCTGAACCGGATACCGCGATGACTGACGCCTTGCGCGCGGACATCGCGGCATTTCTTCGACATCTCGCCACCGAGCGGCAACTGTCGGCACACACTCAGGAAAGTTATGCGCGTGATCTTGCGCGACTTGTCGCCTGGTGCGCGCAGCAGCCCTTGTTGGCCAACTGGGAGCAGGTGAAGACTGCGCACTTGCGCCAGTTTGTCGCTGCTGCGCATCGTCAAGGTCTGGGCGGGCGCAGCATTCAGCGCGCGCTGTCGGCGGTGCGCACGTTTTATCAATACCTGCTGCGTGAAGGCCACGCCACCGACAATCCTGCGCTCGGCGTGCGGGCACCGAAGAGCGCCCGCAAACTGCCTGACGCACTTGATCCGGACGACCTTTCGCGGCTGCTCGATGGATGTGCCGCTGCTGACGACGCCGTGGATGCCAACAGCACCGAGACCGAGCGCTGGCTCGCGGCGCGCGATCAGGCGATGTTCGAGTTGCTTTATTCGTCGGGCCTGCGGCTGGCCGAACTGATTTCCATCGATCTTGATGCGCTGGACCTGGGTGCAGCAGAGCTCACCGTCACCGGCAAGGGCCGCAAGACGCGCATCGTGCCGGTAGGTCGCAAGGCGATCACCGCCATCAGGGTCTGGCTGCCATTGCGGGCACAACTGGCTCTTGATGTCGGAATGCGCGCCTTGTTTGTTACCCGGCGCGGTGAGCGGATTGGTTCGCGCGTGGTGCAGCAACGGTTGGCGCGGGCGGGATTGGCGAAGGGCGTGCCGTCACGGTTGCATCCGCACATGCTGCGGCACTCGTTCGCTACACATCTGCTTGAATCCTCCGGCGATTTGCGTGCCGTGCAGGAATTGCTTGGCCATGCCGACATCGCTACGACGCAGATCTACACGCACCTGGATTTTCAGCATCTGGCCCAGGTGTACGATCAGGCGCATCCGCGCGCGAAAAAGCGCAAGCGGGAACCCGGTCCGTGAAGTGCCCATGCCGCTGCGCCTGATTTGCTTCGATCTTGACAACACCCTCTGGCCGGTCGAGCCGGTGATTGATCGTGCCGAAGCCGAGACCTGGCGTTGGCTGGCGGCCCGGGCGCCGGCGGTGGTCGCGCAGATTGATGTCGATGGCATGCGCGATCGGCGCAACGCCTTGTTCGCGGCGCGGCCGGATTACATCCATAACCTGACCGCGCTGCGTCGCGATGCAATGACCGGGGCCATCGTCGACGCGGGCTACGGCGCTGCGGAGGCGCGCGCGCTGGCGCAACAGGCACTGGAAGAATTTCTCACGCACCGCAACGCAGTCACGTTTTTCCCTGGTGCGCGCGAATTGCTGGAGAAACTTGCCGGCCGCTATCGGCTCGCCGCGCTCAGCAACGGCAATGCCGATCTTGCCCGCATCGGTGTTGGGCATCTGTTTGAGGTTATTCTGTCGGCGGAAAAAGTGGGCCGCGCCAAACCGGATCCGACGATGTTCGCCCGCGCTTTGGCAGATGCCGGAGTTCCTGCTCGCGCTGCCGTGCATATCGGCGATCACCCGGAGCAGGATGTGCGTGCGGCGCGCGATCTGGACATCGGCGTGATTTGGGCCAATCCGCTATGTCTGCCACGCCCGCTGGCGCTGCCTGATGATGTGCATGCGTTCGAGCATTTTCATGAGCTGGAAAATCTGCTGGGCCATTTCGATGAATGACCGGGAATATGCCGCGTTGCGTGGCGAGCTGGTTTTGCTGCTGGCCGGTGCCGAGCGCGAGTTGCGCGCCCTCGGGCTGTGGGAAGGCATGGCGCCGCCCCTGGAGCGGCTGGCCAGTGAGGTACCGTTCTGTCACGACACGCTGGCGTTCACCCAATGGTTGCAGTGGATATTCATTCCCCGTTTCCGCGCCCTGCTGGAGGGCGATCACCCGCTGCCTGCGGATTGCGCGATCGTGCCGATCGCCGAGCTGGCCTTTACGCAGACCAGCGGTGACACAGGTGTCCTGCTCGATCAGTTGCGTGCCATCGACACGCTGATCAGCGGGCAGGCGCAGGCAATTCTTGACGACTGATTTTTCCTGAGGTGCGGTTGTCCGGGGTTGGGCTGTCCGGAAGTGACAGATTGCTGGCAGATATAGCCATGCAAGACGGGTGGTCAGGCGGTCATAGTGTGGGCCGGCAACTGACTACCCGGCCCGGAGGCCCGCCATGATCAAGCAGCAGGATTTTACCGCGCGCGAGCTGGCGCGTTTCCGTGACGTACAGCGGCTGGCCTATGCCTGTGTCGAGCAGGTTGGTGCGCAACTCGAAGCAGGCATGACCGAGAAAGATGCCGTGACGTTGATGGAGGCGTGGTTGCGCGAGAGTGGCGTCACGACTTTTTTTCACAAACCGTTTGCCTGGTTCGGTGATCGCACCGCCTTCACCGGCTTCTGGAACGATTTCCAGTTCTTCCCCACCAACCGCAAGCTTGAGCACGGCATGCCGGTGATTCTGGATGTTGCCCCGCTGGTGGATGGTTATGTTGCCGACATTGGCTGGTCGACATTTTTTGGCGAAGAAAGCCCTGAGTACAAGCAGTTGAAGCGCGATCTGATTGCCTACCGTGCACTGATCCTCGACGGCGTAAAGGCCGGCCGGACCTTTCGCGATATTTACCAGGATGTTGATGCGCTGATTGCGCGGCAGGGTTATGTGAGTGCGCACCGCAAGTATCCGCAGCGCGTGCTTGCGCACCGGGTCGCAAAAATAGAGGAAAGCTGGTGGACGAATCGCCATCTGTTTGGTTTCGGTCTCGATCAGTTCACCTGGCTGGTACCGCAGGGCCTGCGCGCCCGCCTCAATCCGGCGCAGAACGAATCGCCGCTATGGAATGACGGGATCGAATCCGACCACAAGCCGCAGCCCGGGGTGTGGGCCGTGGAGCCGCATCTTGATTGCCACGGCATTGGCGCCAAGTGGGAAGAGATCCTCGTCATCACCGAGGATGACGCTTATTGGCTCGATGAGGAGACGCCGCACATGATTGAGGCGCGCGCCAGGGGTTGGGTTGGTCGCAAGGCCGCAGCGAAACCGGCGGCCAAGAAGGCCTCGCCGAAGAAAGCTGTGCCGAAGAAAACTGCGACGAAGAAAGCTGCAGCGAAAAAAGTCGCGCCGGGAAAAATTTCGCCGCAACGAGCGCCGACGAAGAAGATTAGCGCAAAGAAAGCCAGTACAAAGAAAACCGGTATCAAGAAGGCTGCCGCGAAGAAATCCGTCATCCGTAAGCAGACGAGGGCCACCTGATGCGTACCCGTATAGTTGAGACCCAGGACGTCGAGCTGCATGTTGTTGAAGCCGGAGACCCGAAGAATCCCGGCATCCTGTTCCTGCATGGCTTCCCCGATTGCCACAAGGTCTGGGAAAACCAACTGCGCGACCTTGCCCGCCAATATCACGTCATTGCTTTTGATCTGCGCGGTTGCGGCAAAAGCACCTGGCCGGCGCGCCGCGACGGTTACCGTATCGCGCGCATTTTGCCGGACATTCTGGCGGTCATCGAAGCGACGCGCGGCCCGCATGGCAAGGTGCATCTGGTCGGCCACGACTGGGGTTCGGTGCTGGGCTGGAGTTTTGTGGCCAATGCACAGTACGCCGAGCGCATCTTGAGCTGGACCAGTATGTCGGGCCCGCACGTTGGCTTGGTGCTGCAGTGGTTGTCACGCAAAGTGAAACAGGGTGTCTGGCGCGGAAATTGGCACGAACTGAAGGGCGTCATTGAGCAATTCGCGCACAGTTGGTACATCTTCGCGCTGAATATTCCCGGCGTCGGGCGGGCGCTGTTCCGCTTCGCCGGTGTTGAAGTATGGCGAGAGGGTATGCGCCAGGGCGGCATCAGCCCGGACGATCCCTATCTCAACATCACTCAGGACGAGGTGGAGCGCCTCACCTTGTTCACGATCGGCCTTTACCAGCAGAACCTGTTCACGCCACCGCCGGCGCCGGCGCCGCACTCGATCAGCACGCCGACGCAGCTGATCGTGCCGGTGCATGACAAATTTATCCGGCCGCAACTGTTCGAATATCTCGATGAGGTCTGCACTGATCTTACCCGCGTGACGCTTGACGCCAATCATTGGGCGCAGCGCACGCATGCCGACGAGTTCAGTGGGCTCGTGCGCGGGTTTATTACACGCCTTGAGCGCACCGACAAGAAGAAATATCGCGGCAAGAATAATGCGTAGTGGCGCAATCAATTTTCTATCGAAGTGATTTTCTATCGTCAGCCAGACGGGGAAGCGAGGGCGAAAAATAATGAAAATGAATTTTTGCCGGGTTATGCGCCTGATGGCGATGCATTATGGCAATCAGGAAGCCATCGTCAATGTGGAGCGCAATCGACGCTACACCCATGAGCAATATCACCTGCTGACCAATCGTATTGCCAACACGCTGCGTACAACGTTGCAGGTCGGCGCTGGCGACAAGTTCATGTTGATTCTGGACAATGACAACCTCAGCCTGCTGATGTTTCCCACTGTTTTCAAACAGCCTGGCACGGTGGTGATGACGAATATTCGTGATTCGGTAGAAGAGCATGCGCGCCAGCTGGCAGTCTGCCGGCCGAAAGTCGTGTTCCTTGAGGCGCGCCTGCTCGACAGTCATTACGACATATTGTGTTCCCAGGGTTGCACCATCGTCCTGATGGATGCGCTGGCAGAAGACGCGGCACCGCGGCAAGCGGTACGCAATTTCTGGTCGCTTATTGAAGCGGCCTCCGATCTCGACAACGATGTTGAGCTGGACACCGACAAACATCTGGTCATGTTGCGTTTCAGCGGCGGCACGACGGGCGCCGGCAAGTGCGCGATGTATTCAATCAACAACATGATGGCGACCCGCGACGCCGGCTTCATCAATACCGACATGGGTTTTGACGGCGCAACCCGCATGCTTCATGTGGCACCTCTGTCGCATGGCACCATGATGATGTTTTATCCGACGTTTTATTCTGGCGGCACCAATATCACGCTGAATCAACTCGATCTTGAATCCTGGCGGCAGGTCGTCGAGGCCGAGCGAGTGACGCATTCCTTCCTGGTGCCTACGGTTTTGTATCGGCTGCTCGAATTGCAGCGCGAAAATCCGCGCGACTTCTCGTCGCTCACCACGTTGATTTATGGTGCTGCGCCGATGAGTGCGGCAAAGCTTGGCGAGCTGGTCAAGTGCTTCGGGCAGATATTTCTCCAAGTCTATGCCGCCACGGAAGCCGCGATGTTTATTTCAATGCTAGATAAATCCGCCCACCGCGCTGACGACGAAGCCGTCGTAAGGCGCCTGGCGTCGGCCGGACGCACGACGCCGGGTGTTGAGGTTTTTGTTGCCGATGCAAATGGCAAGCAACTGCCTGTCGGCGAGACCGGCGAAATCCGCATCCGCTGCCCGGCGATCATCCAGGGCTATTACGAAAATCCGGAAGCAACCGCTGCGGAGTTCGAGGACGGTGTGTGGAAGTCCGGCGATCTGGGTTATATCGATGCAGAGGGTTATCTCTATATCGTCGATCGCATCAAGGACATGATTATAAGTGGCGGCTTCAATGTGTATGCGGTTGAAGTCGAGGCGGCGTTGGCGTCGCACCCGGCCGTATTGATGTCGGCGGTGGTCGGCATTCCGCACGTTGAATGGGGTGAGGCGGTACATGCGGAAGTGATTTTGCGCGCCGGCGTGAGTGTTGCGCCGGAAGCGTTGATTGCGCACGCTCGAGCAAGGCTCGGCGGCTACAAAACGCCGAAATCAGTGGTTTTTGTCGGCGAGTTGCCGCTTTCTGTTGTCGGCAAGGTGTTGCGCCGCAAGGTCAGGGAAAAATACTGGCAAGGCGTTGAGCGTAAAATTGGTTGATGGCAGCAGCAGTTCCTCGTTGCCAGAAAGTGCTGGTGCAGAGAGTGGAAGCTACAGTTGCGGCGGTGGCAACTCGCTGAACAGCCGCCGCAGGCCCTCCGACCAGGCCCGGCTCAGCGAGCGAAAGTAAGGGTCTTTCTCGTCAATGCGATGTTGCTCCGGCGCGAAACTGTCGCGTTTGTAGATCGTCACGTCGAGCGGCAGGCCGACTGATAAATTCGATTTCATCGTACTGTCTACCGATATCAATGCGCATTGCGCGGCAAGCGGCAGCGGGGTGCTGTACTCCAGCACCCGGTCGATGATCGGTTTGCCGTACTTGCTTTCGCCGATTTGGAAAAAGGGTGTCTCTTCGGTCGATTCGATGAAGTTGCCTTGCGGATAGATGCTGAACAGTCGCGGCGCCTCGCCGTCGAGTTGGCCGCCGACGATCATCGTGCAACCGAAGTCGATGCTCTGGGCCTGTGGCCCGCTGTCGCGGGCGACCACCTCGCGAATGGTCTTGCCGACGATTTCAGCCACTTCATACATGCTCGGCGCATTCATCAGGTGTATGCCCTCATGCTGGCTGCGCGCGCGCAGGAGGCTGATCACGCTCTGCGTGGTGGCAAGATTGCCAGCGGACAGCATGACGATGATGCGCTTGCCGCTTTGTCTGCCAGCGGCATCGTTGTGCGCCTGGAACAGTTGCGTCTTGCGAAAAGTCGCAATCTGGTCGACGCCGGCATTGGTGCGTGAATCAGACACGAACACCATGCCTTCACGCAGATTCATCGCCACGCAATACGTCATCGCTCGGCCCCGGGTATTTTCCTGGGCGTGATTCTACCTATTGCCCGCCCTGCTGCGCGAGGTCGACCAGTGCCTGTGCGCTCATCCGTTCGATGCCGCCGCCGTAGCGGACGCCGCGTACCGGGCAGGCATCGAGATAATCCATGCCGATGGCGAGTTTCAGGTGGGTGGTTGGGTGATCGAGTTTGTTGCTGATGTCAAAGGTCAGCCAGTGCTCGCCGAGCCAGGCTTCCGCCCAGGCGTGGCTGGCAATGTGGCTGCGTCCTTCCACGTGCACATAGCCACTGACATAGCGTGCCGGCACGCCGATGGCGCGGGCGCAGGCAAGGAAGATGTGCGTGTGGTCCTGGCAGACACCGCTGCGTCGCGTGAACGCTTCGGCAGCGGTAGTGGCAGCGTCAGTAGTGCCCTGCGTGTACGCAACATGGCCCTCGATCGCCAGCATCAGTGCCCGCAGCGCCTCGCGCGTCGGACGCTCGCTGCGGAAGGCGTCCGCGAAATCAAGCAGCGGGCCGTCGGCGCGGGTGAGCGGCGTGGTGCGAAGAAAAACCAGCGGGTTGATGCCATCGTTTTCCTCGATGACGTCCGGATGCAGTTCTACGCTGCCGCGCGCAGTGACATGAATCGTCGCGCCGGGCGAATCGAGCGTCAGCACGTGCTGCATATTGCCGTAGGGGTCGGTGCCATGCGTGGCGCGCCCGGGCATGTCGACCTGCCAGTTGAGCACCTGCTGACGGGTATTGCTGCGTGGCGTCAGACGCAGGTATTGCGTGCTGGTGAGCACCGGGTGGTCATAATGCCAGGCGGTGGTGTGCTCGATGATCAGTTTCATGGTCCCTCCAGGTAGGCAGCATGTACCGCCTCGCCGATATGGTGGATGCGGGAAAGGAAATCGTTGAGCCAGTCATGCACTCCCTGCGCGAGTATCGGCGTCATCTCACCCCAGGCGAATGATGCGTCGAGTTCGGCGGCGAGGCGCTTTGGGGTGCGGCCACTGTCGCCCTCGATGCGTGGCAGCAATTCGGCGATTTCGTGCACGCAGGCGGCGAGCGAGCGTGGTACCACCGGATTTAGCACCAGCAGTTCGGCAACGTGTTCAGGCAGCAGGCGGTCGTGGTAGATAGCCTGATAGGCTTCATGTGCCGACAGTGCCCGCAGCAGGGCATTCCACTGAAAGTAGTCGGCGGCGCTCAGTGTGTTGTTGGCGCCAACGAGGAGTGCGTAGCGCACGTCGAGCAGGCGCGCAGTGTTGTCGGCGCGCTCAAGGAAAGTACCGAGGCGCACGAAGCGGAAAGCATCATTGCGCATCATCGTGCCATAGGCCGCACCGCGGAACAGGTGCGAGCGTTCCTTGACGCGATCGAAGAAAACTCCCGCACCCATGTCATCAAGTGTTTCCGGTGTAAGCCTGGAGATTTCCAGCCATGTGGTGTTGACGCTTTCCCATACTTCAAGCGTGATGCTCCCGCGAACCGTGTGTGCGTTGTCGCGTGCCGCTTTGAGACAGGCGAATATCGAACCGGAGTTGTCCGGCTCGAACACGAAGAAGTGCAGCAATTTTGCGGCATCCGGCTGGCCATATAATTTGGCGAAAAGTTCGCGCGAACCGGTGGATTCCAGTACGGTTTCGTATTCCGATGTGGGATCTGTCGATACCGGCATTAGCGTCAGCGTGTGTGTTACCTCGAGCAGTCTGGCGGTGTTTTCTGCACGCTCAAGATAGCGCGCCATCCAGTAAAGATTGTCGGCGGTACGTGACAGCATCAGCGCTCTCCGACCACCCAGGTATCTTTGGTGCCGCCGCCCTGCGACGAGTTCACCACCAGTGAGCCTTCGCGCAGCGCCACGCGCGTCAGCCCGCCGGGGACGATGCGAATTTCCTTTCCGTACAGCACAAACGGGCGCAGATCAATGTGGCGTGGCGCGATGCCGGCCTCGACAAAGGTCGGACAAGTCGACAGCGCCAATGTTGGTTGCGCAATGTAACCTTCCGGTTTCGCCTTGAGTAGCGCGCGAAAGACGGCGATTTCTTCCTGCGTCGCCTTCGGGCCGATCAACATGCCGTAGCCGCCGGCACCCTGGGTTTCCTTTATCACCAGTTCAGGCAGGTGCTCGAGCACGTACTTGAGATCATCCGGTTTGCGGCACATCCAGGTCGGTACGTTGTGCAGGATCGGTTCTTCGCCAAGATAGAAGCGCACCATCTCCGGCACGTAAGGATAGATCGACTTGTCATCGGCGACACCGGTCCCGACGGCATTGGCAAGCACGACATTGCCGCGACGATAGGCAGCAATCAAACCCGGTACGCCGAGTGTAGAGTTCGGCTGGAATGCGAGGGGGTCCAGGAAGGCGTCATCGACGCGCCGATAGATGACATCGACACGCCGAGGTCCGCGCGTCGTACGCATCCAGACGTAATCGTTGCGAACAAAAAGGTCGGCACCTTCAACCAGCTCAATGCCCATCTCACGGGCCAGAAACGCATGCTCGAAGTAGGCGCTGTTGTAGCGTCCCGGCGTGAGCACCACCACCACCGGATTATCGGCCGACGAGGATTCGCGCAGCGTTTCCAGCAGCAGTGCTGGATAGTGCTCGACAGGTGCCACCGCGTGCGCGGCAAACAATTCGGGAAACAACCGCATCATCATCTTGCGGTTTTCCAGCATGTACGATACGCCGCTTGGCGTGCGCAGATTGTCTTCCAGTACGTACCAGTTGCCGTCAGTGTTCTTCACCAGATCGATGCCGGCGACGTGCGTATAGGTATTGCCATGCAGATCGATGCCCTGCATGGCAACCTGATAAAGTTCGTTGGTGAATACTTGGTCGGCCGGCATGATGCCGGCGCGAATGATGTCGTGACCGTGATAGATGTCGTGGATAAAGCGATTGAGGGCAGTGACGCGCTGCCTGAGGCCCTTTTCAAGCAGTTGCCAGTCATGGGCGGGAATCGGGCGCGGCACGATATCGAACGGGATCAGTCGCTCAGCGCCCTGCGCATCACCGTGAACATTGAAGGTGATGCCGGTGCGGCGGAACAGCAGGTCGGCCTCAGCGCGCTTGCGGGTGAAGCGGCTGGCATCAGTACGGCGCAGCCAGTCAGTAAGGCCGCGGCCATGGGGTCGGGGGCTGCCGTCGGCGAGCAGGAGTTCGTCGTAGATACCGGCCGGGGGGCTGGTGAGGGCGGGCATGCGGAGGGACTCAGTCTGGCGGTACGGGCTTATTGCTACCCATCTCAGTGCAAGGGCTGTGCCAGCGTTTCAGCCCCAAAGCCGCCACTATTGCGCCAACATGGGGCGCGGCCCCGATCCAGAGCGCCATTCGCAGCCGTCGGGTTCGCGCTATACTCACGGCCCGTTCAACTGATCAATTCGTTCCGGAGACTTCTCATGGGCAGGGGTGACAAGCGTACCCGCAAGGGCAAAATTTTCCGTGGCTCGTTTGGCAACAGCCGGCCGAAGTCTGACAACAAGAGCGCGCCCGCGGGTGCGGCTGTGGCCACGGGCAAGAAAGGCTGATTGTCGGTCTGGTCTGTATCTGCGGCTTGCGCAGGCATGATTGAAGCCCGGCCTCGCCGGGCTTTGTCGTTTCAGGGGATCGATGAAAAGAGGTCCGATGACCGGGATCTATCGCCGCGAAGGCGACTGGAACCTGGTCGAGTTGAAGATCAGTCACCCGGCGCAGTTGTTCAACTCGCTGGATCCGTCGCCGTTTCGTGAACGCGACCTCGATGCCGAGGCGGCGGACTATCTCGTCGATGCGATCCGTGAGCTGCATGGCCATCAGCATGTAAAGGTTGTCGTCTACCTGCCTGGCGCAGTTGAGGCGCACACCCGCGAAGCCGTTGCCGGTGCCGTGCATAACTATTTCCGTTACCGCGAGACGGCTGCGCGTTTTGATGTACGCAAGGTGTTGCGCCTGGGTCGAATCAGCCTGGCTGTCGGCCTATTGTTTCTGGCTGTCTGCACCGCATTATGGCGCTTTGTATTTACCGGTGAGGGTGTCCTTGATCGTATCCTCAGCGAAGGCTTTCTGATCATTGGCTGGGTGGCCATGTGGCGGCCGCTGGAGATCCTGCTGTACGACTGGTGGCCGCTGTTGCGCGATGCCCGCCTCTATCGGCGCATCAGTGCGTTGCCGGTTGAGATCCGGGCGTATCAAGAATGACCGTGATGGTGGTATGCCGGCAGGCCGATTTGGCCCTAAATGATAAAATCGCGGCCCGCTCTGCGCTGGGGCTTGGTCGGCTGGCCAACTAACGTCTGCCCTGTACCTTATCTATTAATCCGTCATACCACCCGGAGAACTTCCGCCATGGGTAGCAAGGTAGTCGCACTGAAGGCTTCCGCAGCACAGGTTGCATCGACAGGCCACGCCGAAGAGGCGCACAGAATCCCGCTGCGTCATCGCCGGACAAAATTCGATTTCAGCGCAGTGCCGGCTTACTGGCTGGGCGGTGATGCATTTCTCACCCGGTTTATCGACGCCATGTCGATCAACTTTCCGGACGGTGAGCGATTCTTTATGGATTCTGTGCGCAATTATGCGTCCCAGGTAACTGATCCGCAGCTTAGCGAAGACATTAAGCTTTTTATTCGCCAGGAAGCGCAGCACGGCCATATTCATGACCTGTATAACGAGATGATTGCCGCGCAGGGCATCAACGTCGAGGGTGTGATCAAGCAGATAAAGACAGAGTTAGCTCTGGCACAAAAGTATCTGCCCAAGAAAGTATTGCTTGCCATGACAGCTGCAGCCGAACATCTCACGGCCACATTGGGCGAAGGCTTGCTTGAGCTGTCACCGGAAATTCTCGGCTCGGCACATCCGCAAATGCGCGCATTGTACGCTTGGCATGCAGCGGAAGAAGTCGAGCACAAGGCGGTGGCCTTCGATGTGTACCAAAAGGCTGCAGATGGCGATTATGCGACACGCGCGCTTGCCTTGGTTGCCATTACATTGTTGGTGCACCTGAAGGTGGCCATGATCATGAACCACATGTTCAAGGTTGATGGTGTTACCGGCAAGCCGCTGGTGGTCGCGCGCGGTATCTGGAAGATGTACGGCCCGAACGGTATCTTCACGAAGTTGGCGCCACGGTTTTTTGCTTGGTTCAAGCCGGGTTTCCATCCGTGGGACACCGCGTTGCCCCCGGTTGCGGCCACTTGGATAGCCGAGTACGAAAAGCACCAGGATCCAAAGTTGGCGGCCGATGTTGCCTTTGCAAGGCACGCCTCTGCAGCTGCGTGAGGCTTTTCCCCTAATCTGAGGGGCTCTATCAAGGGCGAGTGGGAGTTGACGGCCGTAATGATTCGCTGCAACGTGCCCGGCCTCGCGCTGGGCTTCGCGGTTGCCTTGGTTAGTGCGATGGTGGCGGCGTCGCCAGCCCCCGAAGGTGTTGGCGACGACATGGGCTATCGACTTTTTGGCGAGATGAAGAAAAATCGCCCGATCTTGCTACAGAATTCGCGACCGCATGTAGTGGAAGTTTTTGACGAAGGGCGCGGGATTTTTGTCGCGATCGCGCCCTATTCGGATATCGAGTTTCCCTGTCGCGGAAAAACTCGCAAGCTCAACCTGCGCTATCGCGATGGTTTCAGTGAGGCAGTGCCGTTTCAGATAGTTGCGGCTTGCGGCAATGAAATCCAGTTTGTCGCGCCTGCGCAGGTGGCGCCGCGCCGTCCGGTGGCCGCGCCGCCAGCGGACGCTATTCCTGCTGATACTTTTTGATTCTTACTTGCGGTTGCGCCCGTATTGGTCGTGGCTGGACACCCATTGATCGGAAACGATCGCGGCCGCAAGTGACAATTCGCCGCACAGCACCGTTGCGGCAACGATCTCGGCGAATTTGTTCGCTTTGCCTTTGCCGACGCAGCCAAGCACGCCCAAGCATTCTTGTTGCGTAGGCAGCGCCGTGCCGCCGCCATAGGTTGCGACGATCAGTGACGGAATCGTGACCGAGAAATAGTAGTCGCCGTTGTCCTTGAGTTCACCATAGGCAAACCCGGACGAGGATTCGGCCACATTGGCGACGTCCTGGCCGCAGGCAATAAACAGCGCAGTGATGCCGTTGGCAAAATGCGAGCCGTTGTTGATAGAGCCGGACAGTAGTGCGCCCATATTCGACAATTGCCGCTGCTGGTGGATTACCGCACCGGTGGTGTGCATTACCTCGCGCACCATTTTTTCCGGCAGCGTGATTTCCGCCACAACGCGTTTGCCGCGGGTATGCAGGTTGTTGAGTGCTGAATGCTTCTTGTCGGTGTCGAGCTGTGCGGCGAGGGTGAAGTGCTCAAGGCCGGCAATGCCGTTGTCCATCATCCACAAGCAGGCGTGTCGTGTGGCCTTGCTGACCATATTTTGGCCGGCAGCATCGCCGGTGGTGTAGTTGAAGCGTAACCAGCGCATTTTACCGAGAGCGTACTGCTCGATATTGCGCAATTTCCCGCTCGACGTGGTTTCTTCTGCTTTCGTCTTGATCGCGGTGAAATTTTCTGTCACCCACACCCCAAAATCGCGGGCAGCGCGAGCATCTGTGAAAACAAACAGTGGCGCGCGTTGCATGGCGTCGTCGATCACGGTGGTTTTAATGCTGCCGGCGTCGTGGCACAGGCGCATGCCGCGCGAGTAGCTGGCCACCAGAGTGCCTTCGGTAGTAGCCATGGGCACGTAAAATTCGCCCTGCGCATGTTCGCCGTCAATCCGCATGGGCCCGGCGAGACCGACCGGCACTTGGGCGACGCCGATGAAGTTCTCGATGTTGCCTGGCAGCGCTGCCGGATCGAACGAGTAGGCAGCAACATGCTCGAAGGATGCGCCGGTTTCGGCTTTCGCCGTGTCGCGGCGTGCTGCGGCCATTTCCCGGCTATAGTCGTTGTTCTTGTCGCGCGGCAGTTTTTTCACGGACACATCCTCTGAGGCAGAACGTGTAGCGATAGGCATCGTTCAATCGATGACGGCAATCTCATTGTCGCCAGCTCTGGGTGGGGGCGGCTTGCGATAGAGGAAGACCATCGGCAGGGCAAACAACGTGGTTATGAATACCAGGCGGAAGTCGTTGAGGTAGGAAATCAACGCCGCCTCCTGCAGCACCTGCGCGTGCAGCAGTGCTGTTGCAGTGGCTGTATCCAGCGCGCCGCCAGCCCCCCCCATGGTTTCGGCGAGTGCTCGCGCCTGGCCGCTGTTGATGTGCTCGCCTAACTGCGTCGTGTTGATGCTGATGTTGCGTGTGAGTTCGGCAGCACCCACGGCGACGCCGAAACTTGAACCAAGACTGCGCAGCAGGTTAAACATGCTGGAGGCATCGGTGCGTAGCGCCGGGTCCAGCGTGGCGCTGCTCAGTGTAGACAGCGGCGCAAAAATAAAACCAATGCCGACGCCTTGCACGACTCCGGTCCAGACGAGTTCGAAAACCTGCGGCTGCATGGTGAACTGGGTCATACCCCACAGTGATATTTCAATGAAGACGAAGCCGATAAAAATGATATGTCGAGGGTCAAAACGACCCAGCAGCACGCGACCGACCAGCAGCATCGCCAGCATCACGCCAACGCCGCGCGGCGCCAGCAGTAACCCGGTGTCGAACACATTGTAGCCGCCCAGGCGCTGCAGCATGGGGGGCAGCAGGGCCATGGTGGAAAGCAGCACGAGGCCGGCGATAAATGCCAGCAACATGCTCACCAAAAAGTTTCGGTCGGTAAAAAGCCTTGGCGGCAGGAATGGATCTTTCTTCGTCATCAGCTGCACGATGAACAAGTACAGCGCCAGCGCAGCGATCACGGTTTCCATCCAGATTTCACCGGATGCGTACCAATCGAGTGTTTCACCACGATCAAGCACCAGCTGGGTGCAGCTGATTGCCGTTGCCAGCAGGAAAAATCCGAGTGCATCGAAGCGTATTTTGGTATTGGCATTGGTGCGTGGAATGGAGGCAAGCAGGCCGGCAACGACCAGCACGCCGATGGGCAGATTGATCAGGAAAACCCAGCGCCAGTTGTAGTACTCGGTAAGCCAGCCGCCAATGGTGGGCCCGAGTATTGGGCCGAGCATCACGCCGGAGCCCCACAGGGCCATGGCCCGCCCGTGGTTTTCCTGGCGGTTAATGTCGAGCATGATGGTTTGTGACAACGGCACAATCACTGCGCCGGCCGCGCCCTGTAGCGCCCGGTAAACGACGATTTCATTCAGGGACTGTGCGATGCCACACAACACGGAGGTGAAGGTAAAGAGCGCGATGGCGGCAATGAAAAGCTGTTTGCGACCGAAGCGTGCAGCCAGGAAACCGGTGAGCGGCATTAACACCGCGCTGACTACGATATACGAAGTGAGCACCCAGTTGACCTGATCCTGGGTCGCCGACAACGTGCCTTGCATATGCGGCAGCGCGACATTGGCGATGGTCATGTCGAGCGTCTGCATGATCGTCGCCAGCATCGCCGATACGGTGATTAATCGCCGCCGCGCTGGTGACACGTCGAGCACGGGGCGTGACTGCTGTGCTGGCGACGATGGTATTGCGCCGTTACTCGTTGCGGTACGCATGGTTTGGCTACGCGCCGGAAATCGTCAATCAAACAGCCGCTGCCAGCGGCTCTTGCCAGCATCAATGGTCACGTCAGCCGAGAGGCCAGCGCGCAGCGGCGGCTGATCTGCTTGCGGCATGATGTGCACACGTACCGGCACGCGCTGCACTACCTTGACCCAATTGCCGGACGCATTTTGGGGCGGCAAGAGCGCAAATTCAGCGCCGGTGACCGGGCTGATGCTTTCTACTTCGCCACGGTATTTGACGCCCGGATAAATATCGAGTGTCACTGTCACCGCCGCGCCGACATTCACGCCGGCAAGATCGGTTTCTTTCAGGTTGGCTTCGACCCACATGCCGGTGTCCTGGACGATTGACAGCACGGTGCGCCCCGGGGCAACGAGATCACCGATGGCGATGTTTTTGTTGGTGATCACACCGTCCATGGGTGCGACTACCCGGGTACGCGCAAGATCCAGCTTTGCCTTGTCGAGTTTCGCCATCGCCGCGAGGTAGAACGGATGTTTCTCCTTGGGCAAATTCACGTCGAAATTGAGCGCCACGGCGGCGCGACGGTAATGCTGCTCAAGTGCAGCAACACCGGCGAGTGCAGCATCGCGACGATGGCGCATGTCGTCCAGTTGCGCTTCGGAAACCACCAGTTTTTTACGCAGATTTTCCAGCCGCTGGAGCTCTTTTTCGTAGTACGCGGCTTCTGCTTCGGCTTTGTGCTTTTCTTCGAGAATGCCGCGCATTTCCGGGCGTAGTGCTTCGATGCGTGCCCATTGAACGTAGGATTCGGCATCTGCCACACGCAGGGCGATTTCATAATCGCTGTCGTCGATGGCGAACAACAAATCGCCTTTTTTCACCCGGGTGTTGGTTTCCACGGGCAATTCGACAACCTTGCCGGAAATCTGCGGTGCAATATCGACAGTCAATGCTTTCACGTAGGCATTATCGGTGCTGATTTTGCTGCCGCCAGCGAGGTAAAACGTTGCACCGACAGCGAGCAGTACCGCCGGCACACCCAACATCAACACGCGACGACGACGGGTATTGGCAACGCTGTTGGTCTCGGTGTTGAGATGAGCGTCTGTGTTGGCAGTGATATCGTTCATGGCAGTCATTGAGGCAGTCCAGGATTAGCGTGGAGTGGTGAAGTTGTCGCGAATGCGCTTGAGCGCAACGAGCAGGACTTCCTGGTCCTTCAGTGAAATGCCGGCAAGGGCGACGTCGCGCGCGTCGCGACCTACCGCCCGCAATGTTTCAAGACGGGCGCTGGCGGTTGCGGTCAGATGCAGACGCCAGGCACGGCGGTCGTCGGGATCGGCGCGGCGCTCGATGAGGCCTTCGTTTTCCATGCGGTCGATGAGGCGGGCGACGGCAATCGGGGTTACTTCCAGCAGGTCGGCGAGCTGCGATTGCCGCAGCCCCGGCTGACGGGCCAGATAGGTAAGTGCCGACCACTGGGCGCGTGTAACGCCGTGTTGTCTGGCGCGGCGCTCAAAATCACGCCGCAACAGGCGCGCTGCGTCGTGGAGGTTGAAGCCAAAGCTCTGGTCGGGATCGAAGTCGCGCACGACGTACGGGCCATTCAGTAAGCAGGCACATAGTAAACATGCTTACTAATAGATTGGCCATGAGGAAAGAGCGACGGTGAGTTGTGCCAAAGCGACATGCGGCCAACTGCCGGCACGTCTCAATGCCGCTACCTCTTGATCGTCCGCACCCCGCCATCCTCCCCCACCAGCAGCACGTCGGCCGGCCGCCGCGCGAACAGGCCGCTGGCGACGACGCCAACAATATTGTTGATGCGCTCTTCCAAAGGGGCCGGCACAGAGAGGTCCAGCCCGGTCACATCGAGGATATGGTTACCGTTGTCGGTGACGATGCCAAGCCGATACGCTGGCCGGCCGCCGAGCTTCACCAGTTCACGCGCCACGTAGCTGCGGGCCATCGGGATCACTTCCACCGGCAGCGGGAAGCCGCCGAGGCGATCGACCAGCTTGGTTGCGTCAGCGATGCAGATAACGCGCTGCGCGACTGCGGCGATGATCTTTTCACGGGTCAGGGCCGCGCCGCCGCCCTTGATCATCTCCAGACGGTGGTTCACTTCGTCGGCGCCGTCCACGTAGATCGGTATCTCGTCGACCTCGTTCAGATCGAGCACCGGAATGCCGAGCGCCTCAAGTTTCCTTGTCGAGGCGAGTGAACTCGACACGGCACCCTTGAGGCGACCCGCCAGCGGCGCCAGCGCATCAATGAAGAAATTGACGGTCGAGCCGGTACCAACGCCGAGGATGGCATAAGGATCCACGTACCTGGTTGCTGCCAGAGCGGCAGCTTTCTTGCGGGCATCCTGGGGATTCATGTGCGCAGCTCCGGCGGGCATTGATCGGGGCGCATTATAAGCGCCCCTTGGGAAACCCCGGCCGGTGTTCGGCTACCATGGCTGCTTTCCGGCGCCTCTCCCTGCGGACACCCATGACCGAAGCCAACATGCTCCAGGATTACGCCCGCCGCATTCTCACCGCCCGCGTCTACGACGTGGCGATCGAGTCGCCGCTGGAGGTTGCACCGCAACTGTCGCGTCGGTTGGAGAACCGCGTGCTGCTCAAGCGTGAAGACCTGCAGCCGGTTTTTTCGTTCAAGTTGCGCGGTGCCTATAACAAGATCGTGCATCTGTCGGCAGCTGATCGCGCGCGTGGCGTCATCGCCGCTTCTGCCGGCAATCACGCGCAGGGCGTGGCGCTTGCGGCGCAGACGCTGGGCATCAAGGCGGTGATTGTCATGCCGCAGACCACGCCGGAGATCAAAGTGGCGTCGGTGCGGCAGCGCGGCGCGAAGGTCGTGCTGCATGGCGATACTTTCGATGAGGCATATATCCATGCGCGCGCACTCGAAAAGGAAAAGGGTTATGCGTTCGTGCACCCGTACGACGATCCGACGGTGATTGCCGGTCAGGGCACCATCGCGATGGAAATCCTGCGCCAGCATCCCGACCCGATCGACGCAGTGTTCGTCCCGGTTGGCGGCGGCGGCCTCATTGCCGGCATGGCCGCGTACATAAAATATTTGCGGCCAGACATCCGCGTCATCGGCGTCGAACCGGAAGACGCCGCTTGCCTGAAGGCGGCGCTCGCGGCGAAGAAGCGTGTGGTGCTGCCGGAAGTCGGCCTGTTTGCCGACGGCGTTGCCGTGGCGCAGATCGGCGAGGAAACATTCCGCATCGCACGCAAGACAGTCGATGAAGTAATCACCGCCTCAACCGACGAAATCTGCGCTGCAATCAAAGATTTCTTCGAGGACACACGGTCGATCGCCGAACCGGCTGGCGCGCTTGCCATCGCCGGCATGAAGAACTGGATCGCGCGCGAGAAGTGCACGGGCAAGACGTTCGTCGCGATCGCGAGCGGCGCGAATATGAACTTCGACCGGCTGCGCCACATTTCCGAGCGCACCGAGCTGGGTGAGAAGCGCGAGGCGATCCTGGCGGTGACGATCCCGGAGCGGCCGGGCGCGTTCAAGGCGTTCTGCCGGGCGCTTGGTAAACGCAACATCACCGAGTTCAACTACCGTTTCAGCAGCGCCGAGCGCGCCGATGTATTCGTTGGCCTGCAGCTTGCCCGTCCGGCCGATCGCGAGGCGCTGGTCGAGGTGCTGCGCGGCAAGGATTACCCGGTCATCGACATGACCGACAACGAGATGGCAAAACTGCACGTGCGCTACATGGTTGGTGGTCACCCGCCATCGGTAGGCAAGCAGGAACTGATTTTTCGTTTCGAGTTTCCGGAGCGCCCGGGTGCGTTGATGAAGTTCCTCGATCGCCTCGGCCAGCACTGGAATATCTCGTTGTTCCATTACCGCAACCATGGCGCCGCCTACGGGCGCGTACTCGCCGGGTTCCAGGTCAATCCAGGCGAGCGACGCGCGGTGGAAAACTCGCTGCGTGAGCTGGGCTATCCGTTCACCGACGAAACGGACAACCCGGCGTTCGCGTTGTTCCTTCAGTAACCAGTTTACTTGCGCTCGATAGCGGCCCGAGGCAGCCGCTGGTATCGCCCGACTACCAGCCAAACCCGAGGTTCAGGTAGGCGCCGAGAGTGTTGTCGCTGACGACGGCGGTCAGGTCAACAGGACCCAAACCCAGGCCGGCAGTCATCACATCGGCCACATCGCCGCCGGCCAGATTGGCGCGGTAGCCCGCGCGCAGCTGCAGAAACTTCAGATCGTATTCAGCACCGAAGGCCAGGAACTGTGTGGCGTCGGTACCGGTTGTACCGGTGTTTTCGGTCAGATCAAGATCAACTGCCAGAGTTGTGCGCTTGGTCATGCGCGCAACGCCGGCACGCAGTTGCATATCCACATCGATTTTACGACCGGCGATGGTTTTGTAATTTCCGCCGATCAGATTTTTGGCCACGGCTCCGAACTGCCACGGTGCGTCGGCGGAAGTCTTGTAGACCGCGCCGATGTCCAGATCGAAACCGGAATCGGTGGCTTCGAAATCCTCGATGTCTGCATCTTCAAATGACTCGGTGTTGGCCGTGTATTCGTAGGTGATGACATCGACGGATTTTGGCGTCACGCCGGCGCTGAGCAGGCCGCCGTTGGCCAACGTGTATTGCCGTGACAAGGCCACGCCCACCTCGACAATGGCAACACCCACGGCAGTGGCCGACGAGGCGGAGTTGAAGTCGCTGAAGTCGACGACGGTTTGGCTGGCGGTATTGAACAGTGGTTGCGGTACGCCGTTGGTATCGACGACGCTACTGTTATTAAGCTCGGCCGAGTCGACGATGCCGTCCTCGAGGATAGTCCCCAGCAGATTCAGGCGGTCGGTATCGTAACGGTCAACGGTTGTGGAAATCGACAACTGACCATTGAGGCTGGCGAAAACCCCGACACCGATTTTTTTGCCCGCGATCCCGATAGCCAGACCGGCAGCAGGAATGACATTGGCGCTGTCGCCGTCGATTTGCGTGAACTGGCCGGACAGCGTGGTTGTTTCTTCGCCGATGCGGGCCAGATCCGCGTTGGATGTGTTGACGAAAATATTGCTGGTGTCGATTGTTGCAATCAGGCGATCAAGTTCATCCAGCGTGGTCTGCAAATTATCGAGCTGGTCGACCATTTCGTCCTCGTCCGCCACCTGCGCACCCAAGCCCAGCGCGACCTGAAAGCGATCCCCTTCAACCTGAGCCGACAGCATGGCCGGATTGAACAGCGCCGCACTCGCCGTCTTGGCTGACGCAACCCCGGTGCCGCCCATGCCGGCAGCGCGCGGGTCGAACGGGGCGAAGGGAGCGGCGGATGCGGTGCTGAACAAGACGCCGCTGGCGAGGGCGAGAGCAAGTCGATGGAAGGACATGGACATGGGGTGTTCCTGCGCAGGGTGTGGGAAAGGGTGAGCCAGGCTGGGATGCCCTTGGGCGGCAAGTATCCCATAGCGAGCGTGGGGTACCGCACACAGGGAACGCCAAACAATTCACAGATCTTGAGGCGTTACTGAGCAAGCCGACCTAACTTTTTGATCTTGTAGCTATTTTGCGCTTGATTCGGGAGGTGGATCACGGAATGATACTCGCCGCTTGGCCAAAGATTGGTCAACCGATCTTCTGCTGGTAAACGACGATGAAAAAGAAGTCTCCCGATATCCTCTGGGTGTTCGCTGCGATCTTTATGGCAGGCGTGCTGTTCAGCGCTGTCAGTGAAGGCGGTAGCGACGATGTGGCTGTCCGCGCGGCCAACGGCGTCGC